>NZ_JASKMS010000094.1 GCF_030124145.1 Streptomyces sp. 378 | reverse complement strand
CCGGTTGAACAGGCCCACCGCGACCGAGCCGTCCGCGAGGGGCTTGGCGAACACCTCGGTGCTTCCGTCGTCACGCACCCTGCGACCACCCGCGCCCAGCGGGTCCTGGTTCACCGCAAGCAGACGCGGATTGCGGAGGATCGCGCTGACGTCGGCGGACATGGTGCGGATGTCGTTGCCGGCCATGAGTGGGGCTGCCATCAGTGCCCACAGGGCGAAGTGGGAGCGTGACTCGGTCAGTGACAGGCCGGGGCGGCCGACGACCAGCATGTCGGGGTCGTTCCAGTGTCCCGGGCCCGACTGCGCGGCCAGCGGCGCGGTGACGTCCAGGACGTTGCCGACGCCCATCGGGTAGCTGTTGGTGTTGCCGTTCTGCCAGATGTCGAGCAGGTCCTCGGTCGTCCGCCACAGGTCGGCGACCTCGCCCCAGTTGTACGTGTCGCCGGTGGGGGCGTGGAAGCTGTTGGGGTTGATGCTGTAGACGATCGGGCGGCCGGTGGCGCGCAGGGCGTCGCGCATGA
>NZ_JASKMS010000093.1 GCF_030124145.1 Streptomyces sp. 378 | reverse complement strand
ATGAATGCCCAGACAGCTCAAAGCTGACAGTGCTGGAGGATGAATGCCCAGACAGCTCAAAGCTGACAGTGCTGGAGGATGAATGCCCAGACAGCTCCAAGCTGACAGTGCTGGAGGATGAATGCCCAGACAGCTCAAAGCTGACAGTGCTGGAGGATGAATGCCCAGACAGCTCCAAGCTGACAGTGCTGGAGGATGAATGCCCAGACAGCTCAAAGCTGACAGTGCTGGAGGATGAATGCCCAGACAGCTCAAAGCTGACAGTGCTGGAGGATGAATGCCCAGACAGCTCAAAGCTGACAGTGCTGGAGGATGAATGCCCAGACAGCTCCAAGCTGACAGTGCTGGAGGATGAATGCCCAGACAGCTCAAAGCTGACAGTGCTGGAGGATGAATGCCCAGACAGCTCCAAGCTGACAGTGCTGGAGGATGAATGCCCAGACAGCTCAAAGCTGACAGTGCTGGAGGATGAATGCCCAGACAGCTCAAAGCTGACAGTGCTGGAGGATGAATGCCCAGACAGCTCCAAGCTGACAGTGCTGGAGGATGAATGCCCAGACAGCTCAAAGCTGACAGTGCTGGAGGATGAA
>NZ_JASKMS010000092.1 GCF_030124145.1 Streptomyces sp. 378 | reverse complement strand
CGGTGCGAGATCTGCTCCGGGCTCCATGCCGTCGCCCAACGCCTGTCCTGCCGATGCGGCTTGTTCAGCCCCTTCCACCCAGGCGTCTCAGGCCCGGTGACGATCATGCCGTCGGGACGACGGACACTGCCGGCGAGCCGCTCCTGCACGTACTCACGCAACCTGTCGTCGCCTGCGAGCTTCGCAGTCTTCGGGCGCCTCGCGGCCTGCTGCGCCTTCCACTGCACCACCAGAGCCCGGTAGACCGGCCTGCCGCCCCGGGTCGCCGCGTTGCGGCGCAGCTCGCGTGAGATCGTGCCCGCGTCGCGGCCGATCCTGCGAGCGATCTCCCGCACGCCGAACTCCTGGGCGCGCAGCAGCGCGATCTCCTCACGCTCAGCGAACGACAGATAGCGGCCGGTGGGCTCATCCAGGCTGATCGGCGGCATCCCGCCAGCGTGACGGAACCACCTGGATCCGACCGGCCATGAAACGCCAACAGCCACCGCTGCCTCTGCCATCGTCACTCCCGACGCAATCCGCCGCCAGAAGTCCCGCTGCACCGCACGAGACGGCTCCGGCCGACCCGGTGAACGCATCGGCGGTCGCATCGCCCGA
>NZ_JASKMS010000091.1 GCF_030124145.1 Streptomyces sp. 378 | reverse complement strand
CGGCTTTGCGCAGTGCGGCGGGGGAGCCGTAGCGCTCCAGCAGCCAGGTGACGGCCGGGTGGTCCAGGCGGGGGCCCAGAACGCGCTCCAGCGACGGGTGGAACTGGGTGAGCAGGCCGCGTATCCGGTTGGAGGTGCGGGTGGCCTCGGCCGCGAGGTCCTGGTCGAAGCCGACCAGAACCGTGAGTTCGGCGGTGATCTCGTCGGTGAGTTCCAGCGAGCGCAGCGTGTGCGGCATGGTGCGGGCCGCGTCCGCGATGACCGCAGCGTCTTTCGCGTCGGTCTTGGCCTCGCCCGGGTAGAGGTCGGCGATCCGCCGCATCGCGAGTCCGGGCAGGTAGGCGACCTTGCAGCCCGCGTCCCGGGCGACCGTGAGCGGCAGAGCGCCGATGGAGGCGGGCTGGTCCACGATGACCAACACGGTGCCGAACTTCGCGGCCAGCTTGTCGAACACGGCCCGCAGTCTCGGCTCGCTGTTGGGCAGCTGCTTGTCGAAGACCTTCTTGCCGGCCGGAGTCAGCCCGTGCCCGTGATGAGAGCTTTTGCCGACGTCCAGGCCGAGGAACACGCCCACGTCTTCGGTGTCGAACATCGCGCCCTTCCC
>NZ_JASKMS010000090.1 GCF_030124145.1 Streptomyces sp. 378 | reverse complement strand
CACTGGTGTCCGGCCACGCTGTGACCAGGTCTTGGCCTGCGGCGGCGTCATGGAGAATCCGGCTTCGTCCTCGAAGACGAGCCAGGCTCCACGGGCCGCCGCGAGTCTTCCGCGCAGGGCCACACCTCCTTGACCCACCCGGCCACCGCCTCGTCGTCCCGCTCCATGGCCCGTCGGGCCGGGATCTGGCAGGACCAGCCGTTGCGCACCAGGAGCTTGCGCACGCCCTGGACCGTGTAGGTCAGGTGGAAGCGCCGGCCGATCACCGTCTTCACACGGCTCAGGGTCCAGCGTTGGTCTTCCCAGCCGTGCGCGGCCGGCCCCTTGGCCAGCTCCGCCTCCAGCTGGGCGAACTGCTTCTCGCTCAGCCTCGGCAGTGACGCTGGCCCCTGCGACCGCAGAGCCCGCGGACCGCCCTCGTCCCACATCTGCCGCCACCGCTGCACCGAGCGGACGCTGACCCGCAAGTCCTTGGCGATCACCGAGCTCGCCTCACCCTCGGCGAACCTCTCAGCCGCCTTGAGCCGTAACTCTTCGCGGAACTGCTGCCGTTCGGCGGTCAACCCGCCACCTTGTGGATACCGCATGCCCCGGTGTTACCGCACGCACGACGAGCCGTCAGCCCCTACGACTCCACGAGTTCAACCTCAGTA
>NZ_JASKMS010000009.1 GCF_030124145.1 Streptomyces sp. 378 | reverse complement strand
TTTGCCGACGTCCAGGCCGAGGAACACGCCCACGTCTTCGGTGTCGAACATCGCGCCCTTCCCAGAG
The DNA here is from genome assembly GCF_030124145.1 of Streptomyces sp. 378. Classification (GTDB taxonomy): domain Bacteria; phylum Actinomycetota; class Actinomycetes; order Streptomycetales; family Streptomycetaceae; genus Streptomyces. Next base: position 276,088 of record NZ_JASKMS010000009.1, on the reverse strand, counting down.
AGTTGAACGTGCCGGCCTTGGCAGTGGCGTCGTACGCGCGCATCCACGTTATGCAGACCTGCCGCCCGCGAACCGTCCGGCATTGCGCCGGACCGGGCGGTGGCCGGGCCTCTCATCGCGTCTCCGACGGCACCTCCCGGGCCCGGTGACACCACCCCCCAGGTCATCAACTTCGACAGGGGGACACAGTCATGCCGGGCCCGGAGGCCAGCGGTCCCGTTGCGGAACCGCGAAAGACATAGCGGGACGACGTGACTCTGAGGCCAGGGCGTAACACCGTGACAGTGACGGCGACCATCAACGGCTCCACGTACACCGACAGCGTCGACTGGACTCTCGGCTGAGAACTTCTGGGTGCGGGCTGACGATTTCAGCCCGCCCAGACCACCTCGGCTTGGTTCAGCGGCGCGGGGACAGCGCGGGGCGCCTGCGGCAGCGGGGTTTGCATGTGCCGTAACGGCATGTGGTCCAGTAGGCGGCGAGCACGACATTGAGAGGTTCCTCGCATGCCCCTTCCTGCGATTCCCCGCCGGGTCAAGATCGGCGATGCCGCCGCGTTCGCCGGGACCACACCCCGCGCCATCCGCCACTACCACACCATCGGGCTCCTCGCCGAACCGGAACGCGGAAGCGACGACCGCCGCCGCTATGGATACGACGACATGATCCGCCTGCTGTGGATCCGCAAGATGGCTGATGCGGGTATCTCCCTGGACGACATCCGGGACGGCTTTGAGGGCGCCACCGGCATCGAGCAGTCCCTGGCCCGGCTGGAGGAGTCCCTCGCCGCCAAGGCGGCCGCCATCGAATCCCAGCGGGCCGCCGTGCACCGCCTCCGCGAGGTGGGCAGCCCTCTGGGCCTGCTCTCACCGCTGGTGAGCGGCCGCCTGCATGATCTGCCGCCCGGAGCCCTGCGCCCGGCCGATCTCGATACTCTTCTGGTCACGGAGCGTGTGTTCGGCCCGCTGGGCGCTGCCGTCCAGGCCAACCGGTTCATCGTCCTGGCCACCCACCCCGATCTGCGGTCCGAGGAAGACCGCCTGGCCGAGGCCGAGGCGGCCCTGGACGACACCATGTCCCCCGACGACCCCCGCATCGAAGATCTGGCCGCCCAGCGGTGTACTCATGAGACCGCCTTGGGAGTCACCATCGACAGATCCGGTCTGGACGAGGCCCTCGACGACCTCCTGGACCAGGAAGACGAGCACGCCGGCGAGGAGGAAGGCGAGGCGAGGCGGAGCACGATGGAGGCCATCGGCAAGATGCCGTACGACTTCTCCCCGGCCCGCGTCCGGTACGAGGAACGTGTCATCGAACTGCTTCACTCGGTCGATCAGGACGGCGACATCCCACGGACCTGCTGACGGGCGTCGGTGCTCGGGGCGAGCCCGACAAGAGCAGCCCAGAATGGAGCAGCACGAACGCAACCACGTTGCCCCGGCAGCTGTTGGGCACTGTGCGAAGAGAGCAGAAGAACACGCCGAGGGCACTTGCCCGGTCGTCCACCAGTGCCGTCTGCCGTTGTCCACGCGCACCGTCAACCACCTCGCCGGTCTGCTGCGGCGCCATCTGAAGGCAAGAAGTGACACGCCGACTTTGCCATCCCTTGGGGCATCCGCACCCGCCCTCCTACCCTGGACGTAGTTTCTTCAGGGGGAGGCAGCCGTCATGCACAGCATCATTGTCGTGCCCATGCTCAGCACATGCCCGGACGATCACATCCACCTCGACCCCTGCGAGTCCCTGACCTTCGGCCGTTCCGCACGACCATCCGATCCGCACCTGGTCATCCCGCACGAGGGCGTCTCCAGAGAGGCCGGCGAGATCACGGCCGCCGGCGCCTACTGGAGGCTCAGCAACCTGAGCGGCGCACAGACGTACGTGGTCGAGAACCCGGAAGGCGCCGGCGAGCACATCAAGGTCCCACCCGGTCGGCTCGACGCACCGGTGCCCTTCGAGTTCTCGCGGGTGGTCCTGCCGGCCGCCAGCGAACTGCTGAGCTTCGACGTCTGGGCCCCTCGCCACGACTATCTCGACCCCACCGGCCCCAGAGGCGGAGCCCCCACCGCGTCCGCCTTCCCACTCGACCGCGGCAAGCGGTACTTTCAGGTGCTGGTCGCCCTGTGCGCCGGACGCCTGAGCGGTGAGCCGCACGCCCCCGTGCCCACCGCCGAGGAACTCGTCGAGCGACTGCGCCCGTTGTGGCCGTCGGTCTCGCGTTCGTCGGTGGCGTGGAACATCGACTACCTGGCGGTCAAGCTGCGACTGAAACCGGCTCCGGACTCCGCGCCGGGAGGCGGACCGCGCCTCAACGGCAAGAAGGAGAGTCTGGTCTCCCTGGCCCTGCGCTTCGACCTGGTGCGTGAGGCCGACCTGGCCCTGCTCAGCGGAAAAGCGGAGGCCTTGCGGTGAGCCAGGAGTCGTGGCCGTACGCCGTCCAGGTCCCACGGGGTTACCGCGTCGGCGCCTGGGACATACGCGAACCCATCGCCTCCGGGGCCTTCGGCAGCGTGTACGCCGCCCGCCGGGCCGAACTCGCCGAGGGCCTGCCGGCCGAAGCCGCGCTGAAGTTCCTGCCCACGGGGACCCAGACTCCGCGCCGACTGCGCCACCTGCGGGAACTCGCCGAGCGCGAGACGGAGTTACTGCGCAGGCTGCAGCGCCCGCGCCTGATCCGCATGTACGAGACCCTGACCGTGGACGACCCTTCCCGTCCCGGGCTCGACGGCGCCACCGTCCTCGTGCTGGAACGGGCCGAGGGCTCCCTCGACCAGTTGCTCGACCAGCTGACGACCCGGTTCCGGGGCCGGGGAGACACCCCGGCGGACCGCACCGTCGCCGTCCCCGGAGGGCCGTCCCTGGTCGCCCAGATCTGCGAGGGGGTGGCCCATCTCCACCACGCGGGCTGGGTGCACGGCGACCTCAAGCCCGCCAACGTGCTGCTGATGGCGGACGGTTCGGTCCGCCTCGCCGACTTCAACATGGCCGCCGAACTGGAAGGCACCCACGCCTACTCCCCCGCCTTCTCCACCCCCGACTACACCCCGCCGGAACTGCTGTGGGCCGAGGTCTGCGAACGCGGCCATCAGACCCGTCCCACCGCCGACATCTGGGCCTTCGGCGTCCTCGCCCACCTGGTACTCACCGGCGGCCTGCCGTTTCCCGGAGCGAACCCGGCGGCTCGCCGGGAAGCGGTTCAGCGTTACGCCAAGGGCCGGGAGGAGCTTCGCCTCTCGCCCGAACTGCCGGATGCCTGGCGGCAGATCGTCGCCGACTGCCTCGCCCCCACGCACGCCGACCGCGCCCCGCACTCCGCGCAGTCCCTGCTCCGCCGGGTCGAGGCCGCGGCCGGGGCGGCCCGTTCCCCACGGCTGCCCCGGCTGAAGCCGAGACGCGGCCCGCACCCCGCCGTCCTCGGCGCGCTGGCCGCGGTCACCGTGGTGTCGCTGGCCGCAGCCGGCCTCCTCGCCCTGCGCGAACCCGCGCCCCAGGGGTACGCGCGCTGCGACCGGGGCGACGTCTGCTTCTTCACCGAACCGGGAGGACAGGGCGAGATGTGCGCCTGGTACGAGTACGACGACGACTGGATCGGCGGCATCGTCACCTGCGACTGGGCGAAGACCACGAAACCGAGGTCGGCCTTCAACAACGGCTACACGGAGGATCCGCACGACGACGTCCGGCTCTTCCGCGAACCGGGAAGGAAGGCGCCGTTCGGCTGCATCCAGTCTCTCCAGAAGGTGGACTTCCCCGACCCCGGTGGCCTGGTGATCCGCTCCCACGAATGGGTGCCGGCCTGCTGAACCGAGAGCCGTCAGGGCGGTCGCCCCGCAACGTTCGAGGTACCGCTTTCGCGGCTGCGGCCGAATGCTTGACGCGTCCAGCGCCAAGAGCGACACAAGCACGACAACGGGGAGACACAGATGAACACTTCACACCCGGTCCGGCGCCGCAAGGCGGCCGTGGGGCTCGCGGCCGGCGCGCTCGCCCTCGCGTTCGGCCTCGAGTCCGCCGGCACCGCCACAGCGGCACCGGTCTCGGCCCGGATCGACGTGGTCCCGGCTGCCAAGCCGAAGTTCCAGATGCCGTTCGCCTGCGACACCCACTGGCGACTCGACGCCTACGGCAGCGGCCACGACCCGGCGCTGGACATCGTGGTGAAGGGCAACACGGGCTCGTCGGGCAAGGCGGTGTACCCGGGCTACAAGGGCAAGGTGGCCCGCACCTTCTGGGACCGGGGCGCCGGCAACGTCATCGTCATCGAGCACGGCAGCGGCTGGTACACGGCGTACTACCACCTCAAGGACAAGCACGACAGGTACGTGCAGAAAGGCGACCAGGTCACCGCGAAAACGAAGATCGGCCGCATCGGCGCCACCGGCGGGAACAGCGGCGACTGGGCGCACCTGCATTACGAGCAGCGCTACAAGACGAACGGCGTCCCGACGGAGGCCGACCGCAAGCCCGTGCACTTCAACGGCAAGAAGTACACGGGGACGGGGAACACGTGGAGGGACGTCGTCAGCAAGAACTGCTGACGTGGTTGCGGAAGAGTTCGGCCACTTCGGCGGCCCGCCGGTCAACACCCGGCGGGCCGCCGACGGTTCGTGGCAACCCCGCACCGCCGGAAATGCTCCGCCTTCCCGGTCCATGCATGCGAACATGATCTCGATTTACATGACTTGGAGGAAGGTTTCACACATGAGACTCACTCGCGGTGCCCTGTTCGTGGCCGCCGGCGCCCTGACCCCGGCCCTCCTGCTCGCCACCCCGGCGTTCGCCGCCGGCACGGCTCCCGGCACCACCACGGCGGCAGCGGCATCGCCTGCGGACGGCACGCCGGTGGACGAGATGTCGGAGGACGACCTCCGGATCGCGATCCTGCGCATCCTGGCCGACCCGGACTCCGGTCGCGGCGTCACCCGCGAAGCCAACGAGGCGCTCGACGGCACCGTGGAGGACATGCGGGAGTTCCTGAAGACCGGCTACCGCCTCGCCCAGGCCGAGGACGACGGCGTCGCCATCGCCCGCATCCTCGCCGACCCGGACTCCGGCCGAGGCGTCAAGCGCGAAGCCGGCAAGGCCCTCGACACCAACACCCCGGAAGCCCTGCGCGCCTTCCTGGAGACCGGCTACCGCCTCGCCCAGGCCGAGGACGACCGCGTCGCCATCGCCCGCATCCTCGCCGACCCGGCCATCAGCGACGCGCTGCGCGCCGCGGCGGAGGACGCCATCGACGGCACTCCGGAGGAACTGCGGTACTTCCTGGAGGTCGGGCGGTACGAGGTGGACGGCTGAGCGTCAGGGCAGTTCACCGTCGTTCACGAGCCGGAGGGCCCCCTTCCACGTGGGGAGCCTTGACGTGATCCCGAGGCCCGTCCTCCGGCTGACCGGCTGCCTTGTCGCGCCCGCGGTCGACGATCCGTCGGCCGCGGGCGCGACACTCGATCACAGCCGGCTACACGACACGGAGCCCGTTCCCTGCGGCACTGGGGGCCGGGCCGGCGAACCGCTCAACGCGGCCCGCGTGCCCGTCCGGCGTCGCCGTCGATCGCAGTGCGTCCCAGACGGTGCGGCGCGACATGCCCTGCTCAGGCGAACGCCCTGCAAAGTTGCAGGTTCCCGCGCGCTCACACTCCCCGAAAGCTGTCATCACACCGGACCTCGGGGGAGAAACGTGTCGAGGCGATGGGAACAGCACCACAGGCGACGTGCGCACGCCGCGGCCTGCGCGCTCACGGCCGTCATCACGGCCGTGGCGAGCGGATGCACCCAGGACAGGGACGGGAGAGGTGCGGGCCGCGCCACGGCGGCAGCACGCTCGACGGAGCTCCGGTAACTCACGTACGTCGAGGAGACCCGGCTGTCGGACGCCGAACAACGCCTGGTCCAGCTGTGTATGAAGGGCCACGGTTTCCGCTTCGGGCAGCGTGAGCGGCTCACGGTGGAAGAGGCGCGGCCCGTCGGCTACGTCCAGGACGACGTGGCGTGGGCGCGCGAGCACGGCTACGGCAGCCGCATCCGGGAGAAGACCGACCGCGCCCGACGGGAGGACCCCAACCTCCGCTACCGCGCGCAGCTTGCCGCATCCCGGCGCGCCGCGTTCGACACCGCGTTCGACACCGCGCTCGACGGCGGCCGAGACGCGAAGCTGCTCTCGGTCGACGTCCCGGGCGGTGGGACGATCCGCAAGCGGGTGGGCGGCTGCCTGGCCGAGGCCCAGACGAAGCTGTACGGAGAGCTGCGGACGTGGTCCCGCGCCGACGCGGTCGCCGCCAACCTGCGGCCGCTGTACGTGTCCGATTTGCTGAAGGACAGGCGGTTCACCGAGGCTGTGGCGGCCTGGGAGCACTGCATGCGACAGTCCGGCCACGCCTATGCCGACCCGGGATGGACGTCATCGAACCCTCCCAGCCCGCAGACCCGTTCGAGCAGGAACGGCGCCCAGTCCAGGTCCAGGACCTCCACCGACGGTGGATCCCAGAGAGGATCTCCATCCTTCGATGCGTCGGCTGACCGGCGGCAGGAGGCGAGATACTCCCCCGGGATGCGGGCGAGTTGCTGAGTGACGGCCATGACGGCGGTATCTCGACGACGTCAACCGGTTTCCCTACTCGGCCTTGTCGGTGGGGTTCGTCGATGGCCCTTCGCAGACATCTGCGTCTGCCGCGATCGCAGCAGACGCAGATGTCGGGGAAGGCGTGCGCGTCCTGGTGAGCGGGAGTGCACGCAGAGGGCTTACTCAGTGGGCGGGGTCGGCTCGGTCCGCCGCGAAGCCGCCCGAAGCGACTTCTCCGGCACACGCGGACGCATCCGACCGTGTGAGCGCCCGGCGCACCGCGTCCGCGAGGGCGGGAGCCGCGTCCGCGTCGGCGTCGGCGATCCCGACGCCGTAACGGAAGCGCACGGTCTCGCCGTCCTCGATGGTCAGCTCCTCGCTGAAGAACGGTGCCGGATTGAGGCAGGCGAACTCCTCGGTCCGGGCGAACCACTGCGGCGGGTGACTCGGGTTGGCCGCGTCGTCGACCATGAGCACGAGCGACTGCGCGTCCGTCCCGTCGTGGCGGCCCGAGAAACCCATCCACTCCATGCGCCGCCCACGGACCTCGTCGCCCCCCAGGCCGACCTCCGTCACGAACTGTCCGCCGGTGAACGAGCGCGGGCCCCGCCAGAACAGGCCGCCGTAACCGGCGTTCTCCCGTCCCTTGGTGGTCGGCGACCCCATGGCGACGTCCGTTCCGGAGACGTTCGTCATCCGCGTCTCGAACGTCAGCGCCCAGGCGTGCGGGGAGATCAGACTCGCTCGCAGCGTCCTGCGCTCGGTGAAGAACAGCGCGCCGGACTGGGTGGTCCAGTCCAGGTCGTGCGCGAACGTCGCCGTTCCGTCGGCCCTGTCCAGGGCGACGACCCGTTGGTGCGCCTGGGTTCCGTTGTTCTCCAGCTGGACGTAGAAGCGCCCGTGGATGTACGTGGGGCCGCCCCAGAAGTTCTCCTCGCCGACGTGGGGCAGGGACCAGGCGATGCCCTTGTGCCACACGTGGTCGTGGGGACGGAACAGGCTGACCACCTTGCCGGCCCGGGTGCGCAGGGGATGGAGGTAGGGCTTGGGCGATTCCAGCTGGACGGTGTCCGGCTGGTACACGTAGCGGAACAGCTCGGTGCCGCCGTCGCGGACCGTGACCGAGGTGCCGAGGTCGTGGCGGATGTCGAGAGTGTTCATACCAGGGCCTCCTTGACCCGATCCCACGGCACGGCGCCGCCGTCCATGCTGAGCGTGAACGGGTCGTCGCCGGCCAGTTGCCCTGCCGCGACGCGTACTCCGCGGAACGCCGAGGCGTACGTCGCCGCCGCGAACTCCAGGGTGCGGCGCGCGTCCGACAGGGAGACACCGGGTTCCTGACCGGTCTCCCATGCGTCGAACACGGCCTCGATCTGGAGCCTGTGGCCGCTGGTGAGGTCCGGCTCGCCGGCGTCGGCCCACCGATCCGCGAGCTCCTCGTGGCCGGGGGCCGGCGTGAACCTCCAGTGCTCTTCGCGGTAGCCGTAGAGGTGCTCGAGTTCGACCGTGGCGTACTCGAAGTCGAAGCGCAGGCGCGAGGTCTCCCGGGGGGACAGCAGGGAGTTGACCACCGTGGCGAGGGCTCCGTTGTCGAACCGGACGGCGGCCACCGAGACGTCCTCGGTGTCCGTGGGCCGGGCCTGGCGGTCAGCGAGCGCGGTGATCTGGGACCACGGTCCGAGGACCGACAGCATCAGGTCGAACTGGTGGATGCCGTGCCCCATGGTGGGGCCGCCTCCCTCGACGTCCCAGCGTCCCCGCCACGGCACGTCGAAGTACTCGTCGGGCCGGTACCACAGGGTCTCGCACGTGGCGACCAGCGGCCGTCCCAGCGCACCGGCCGTGGCCAGCCGGCGCAGGCGTACGGCTGCCGCGCCGTAGCGGTGCTGGAAGACGGTCAGGACCCTGGAGCCGGTCTGCTCCTGTACCGCGGCCAGTTCGTCCATCTCGCGCAGGCTCAGCGCCGTCGGCTTCTCCACCAGTGCGGTGACGCCGGCCCGCATCGCGAGGGAGGCCAGGGGCGCGTGGGTCTGCGGTGGGGTGCAGATGTGGACGAGGTCGAGCTGCTCGCTCTCCAGCAGGGCCTGCGGGTCGCCGAACACGTGTGGCACGGAGAACCGGTCGGCGAACTCGGCGGCGCGTGTGGGGTCGACATCGGCGACGGCGACCAGGCGGGCGCGTTCGGAGAGGTGGGTGAGGGCTTCGGCATGGGCGTGGGCGATACCGCCGGTGCCGATGATGGCCACGCTGTACGGCGGCCGGGAGCTGGGCATGGGTGGTTTCTCTCTTCTGGATCCGACCCGCTCTGTGCGGGGCTCACCCCGGGGGCCGTGGGGCGGCGACGACGGCCCCCGGGGAGGGGGTCACTTGGCCGCGTCGATCTCGCTCTGGAGCTCCTTGATGAAGGCCTTCGCGGCGGCTTCCGGCGAGGTCTTCTTGAAGTAGACCTCCTGGCTGTAGCGCTGCAGCTGCGGCTCGACGCCGCTTCCGCCGTTGGGGGTCACGACCGGCGACTCACCCGGTGTCACCGTGTTCATGTAGTCGGCTGCCGCCTTGTCGGGCCCGGTCAGACCCCCCTCGAGGTGCTTGAGCATCTCCTTGTTCGCGGGGATCCCGCGCTCCGTCTTGAGGATGTCGGCGGCCTTCGCGTCGTTGAGCACGAAGTTGACGAACGCGGCGGCCTCGGCCGGGTGCTCGCTCTGGCCGGAGACCGCCCAGTACATCGAGGGCTTGAAGAAGTTCGCCTTGGTGTCGCCGACGCGGGGCAGCCGCAGCAGCTTGAGCTTGGCGCCGGTCGCCTCCTGCAGCGCGGTGATCTGGGTGTTGTAGGCCCCCATCATGGCCGCCTTGCCGGTGGCGAAACTGCCGGCCGTGATACCGGCGGTCTGGTCCTCGACCATCGTCGAGGCCTTGACGCTGGCCCCGGAGGAGATCAGGCTCAGACCGTACTTCCACATACCGGCGAGCGACTCGGCCTTCAGCGAGACGTTCCCGTCCTTGCCGAAGAGTTCGTTGCCCTGCTGGCGAGCCCAGTACTTGAGACTTCCGGCGTCGAACCCGGGGGCGCCGGCCACACCGTGGATCTTGCCGCCGCTCTTGTCCGTCAGCTCCTTGCCGATCCTGGCGTAGTCCTCCCACGTCCACGTCTTGTCGTCGGGGAGCTTCACGCCGTACTTCTTGAACAGGTCGGTGTTCACGGCGACGGACATGACGCCGATGCCGACGGGAAGCGCGTACTGCGTGCCGTCGACCTGCCCGGTGGCCAGGGCCTGGTCGTCGAACTGCGAGGTTTTGACGATCTTCTCGGCCTTGCCGAGGTCGTAGAGCGCTCCGCGGCCGGCGTACGAGGCGAGGTAGAGCTCATCCATCTGGATGACGTCGGGGGAGTCCTTGGCCGCGGTCGTCGTGGCGAGCGCGTCCCAGTATCCGGCCCAGTCCTTGTACTCTCCCTTGACCTTGATGTTGGGGTACTTCTTCTCGAACGCCGCGATGACCTCGTTGGTGAGCTGAGCGCGGGCGTCCGCTCCCCACCAGGTGGCGCGGATGGTGACCGGCTTGTCGCCGAGCTCGGGAGCGGCGCCGGTGCTGCCGCCGGAGCAGGCGGTCAGTACGAGCGAGCAAGAGACGACGGCTCCGACGGCGACGCGTCTGAAGGGGCTGGCATTCATGTGCTTTCTCCTGTGCCTGAGGGGTGGATCGGGTGGGTGGCTGCGAAGCGCCCGAGCGGTCATGACTCGTTCGCCGCCGCGGTCCGGCAGTAGCCCCCGCGGTCACTTGCCGCCGGTGGTCGCGATGCCGCGCAGCAGGAAGCGCTGCCCGGCGAGGAAGACGAGGAAGACGGGAACGAGCGAGACCACGCTCATGGCGAACACCGAGCCCCAGTCCGTCGCGGTCTGCTGGTCGACGAAGGCGCGCAGCGCGAGGGGCGTGGTGTACATCACCGGGTCGGTGAGGTAGATCAGCTGGGTGTAGAAGTCGTTCCAGGTCCAGATGAAGGTGAAGATCGCGGTGGTCGCCAGGGCCGGGACCATCAGCGGCAGGATGACGTGGAAGAAGATCCGCGCGTGTCCGGCGCCGTCGATCCGTGCGGCCTCGTCGATCTCGCGCGGGATCCCACGGATGAACTGCACCATCAGGAAGATGAAGAAGGCGTCGGTCGCCAGGAACTTCGGCACGATGAGGGGCAGGAACGTGTTGACCCAGCCGAGTTCGGAGAACAGGACGTACTGCGGCACGATGATCACGTGGATCGGCAGCATGATGGTGACGAGCATGATGGCGAACCACACGCGCTTCGCCCGGAATTCGAGCCTGGCGAACGCGTAGGCGGCCAGGGAGCAGGCGAGGAGGTTGCCGAGGATCGCGCCGATCACGACGATCAGCGAGTTGATCATGTAGTGGCTGAAGGGTTGGGCGAAGGCGCTCCAGCCGTTGGCGTAGTTCTCGAGGCGCGCGTGCGTCAGGGCCAGTCCCGCGCTGCGGAAGATCTGGTTGTTGGGACGCAGCGAGCTGACCACCATCCACAGGATGGGATACAGCATCGTCAGAGCGCAGAGAGCCAGCAGGCAGTGCTTGAGGGGAGCGCGCACCGCGCGCCTGACCCGGCGTATCGACTGAGGGCGGTCGACGGGCAGCGGGCGGGGTACGGCTACGGCGCGGTCAGTCATCGTAAAACACCCAGTACTTTGAGGCCCAGAAGTTGACGGCGGTGAAGACCGCGACGATGAGGAGCAGGACCCACGCGAGCGCGGACGCGTACCCCATGTCGAAGTGGCCGAACCCGCGCTGGTACAGGTACAGCGAGTAGAAGAGGGTGGAGTCGGCGGGGCCCCCGGTGCCACCGGAGACCACGAAGGCCTGGGTGAACGTCTGGAAGGCGTGGATGATCTGCAACACCAGGTTGAAGAAGATGATGGGTGTCAGCAGCGGAATGGTGATGCTGCGGAACTGGCGCCAGCGCTTGGCGCCGTCGACGGAGGCCGCCTCGTAGAGAGAGACCGGAATCTGCCGCAGTCCGGCGAGGAAGATCACCATGGGTGAGCCGAACGTCCAGACGTTCAGGACGATGAGAGTCGACAGCGCCGTTCCCGGTTCCGAGATCCAGCCCTGCCCCTGGACACCGACCAGGGCCAGGGCATCGTTGACGAGGCCGTTGGTCCCGAACATCGCGCGCCACAGCACGGCGATCGCCACGCTGCCGCCGATGAGCGACGGCAGGTAGAACACGGAGCGGTAGAAGGCAAGGCCCCGCACTCCCCTGTCCAGCAGCAGGGCGAGTCCCAGAGCCAGCGCCAGCTGCAACGGAACGGAGACCAGGACGTAGCTGAAGGTCACCCCGAGCGACTTGTGCAGCCGCTCGTCGTGGAGCATCCGCGTCCAGTTGTCCAGTCCGCTGAACTGCGGCGGCTGCAGCAGGTTGTACTTGGTGAAGCTGAGGTACAGCGAGGCCAGCATCGGGCCGAGCGTGATCCCGAAGAGCCCGGCGAACCAGGGCAGTAGGAAGAAGAACGCCGCCTTGTTCTGCTGTCGCGCGCCCCGTTGGGACCCGCGCAGCCGGCGTAGTTCGTTGATGGAGCTCACGGCACTGCTCCCTTGAGCGGCGGCATCGAAAACACAGTGGTGCGGGCCCGTCCCGGGCCCCGCGTGACCAAAAAGTGATCGTTCACTCTTCGGGTTGCGAGGACCATAGTGAACGATCACTTTTTGCGTCAATAGTGTGTACGCTCTGACTTCCGTAACGTTGGCGGATGGGCGGGAGAAGCGGATGGACAGCGCTGAGACGGCGCGACGGCGGCCGACGATCACCGATGTGGCGCGACTCGCCGGGGTGTCGCCCCAGACGGTTTCGCGGTATCTGCGGTTCAACGGCGGGCTCAAGCCCACGACCCTGGAGCGCGTGGAGAAGGCGATCCGTGAACTGGACTACCGTCCCAACCTGGTGGCACGGTCGATGCGCACGCGCAAGACCGGCCGGCTGGCGATACTCATGCCCGCCATGGCCTTCAACCCGTCCCGCATGCTGGCGGGAGCCAGCGCGACGGCACAGGCCTCAGGGTATTTCGTGGACGTCGTGAGCGCCGGGGGCGGCGTACGGGCGAGGAGTGAACGCCTCCTGGAACTCGCCGACTCGGGGCAGTACGAGGGCATGCTCTCCCTGGCCCCCGTGCTCCCTGCGGTGGAGAGCAAACTGCACCAGAGGACGACCGTGGTGATCTCCGCCGACTTCGACGACGAGATGCGCGGCATCGGGGAACTGGCCGACGCCAGGCCCGTGGTGCGGATGATCGAGCACTTGGCGGCGCTCGGTCACTCCCGGTTCCTTCATGTGGCGGGCGACGCGCACTTCGCTTCCGCGAGGGCGCGCAAGCAGAGCTACCTGGACACCGTCGAACGCCTCGGGGTCGAGTCCGTCGGGGTCTTCGACGGAGACTGGTCGGGGGCGTCCGGCATCGAGGCGATACGGTCGCTCCCGAGCCGTTCGCGGCCGACCGCGGTGATCGCGGCCAACGACCTCGTCGCCGCCGGCGTCGTCCGGGGCGCCCGGGAGCGCGGCTGGGACGTGCCGGGCGACCTCAGCGTGACCGGTTGGGACAACGTCGGGGTCGGGCAGTTCATGACCCCGTCCCTGACCACCGTCGACGTGGATCTCGAACGGCTGGGCAGCAAGGCCATGGCCAAGCTGATCGCGGGCTTGACGAACACGGCGCCCGAGCCGAACGACGTGTCCCTGTTCCGGGTCATCTGGCGGGAGTCGACGGCCGAGCCGCCCCCTGGAAGCCGCCTCGCTCCGTAAACGGTGACCGCTCCCGGGCGCGGTCCGCGGCCGGCGCGGGCGTCCTGGCCTTGAGCGGTAACCGCTGCTGTGCACGGCCGCCCGCGCCGGCCCCGGCCGGTGACCGCGCCGACCCTTCCGCCGCACCGGCGGTCGGCCGGCTACGGACCGCAAGGCGGCACGGCAGGCACCCGCCCAGGCTCCCGTCACGGGCTCCTGGGTGCGCGTTGTCGTCGTCAGTCCTGGTAGACGTCAAGCCGCCCACACATGCCGAACTTCCCGCGGGCCGTGGGCTGTTGCGTCCGGACGACGGCATCGGAGAGGTGGGGGAACTCCCCCTGTTCAAGCGAGTCGAGCTGCACCGCGGTTGCCGCCGCGGCGGCCTCGGCCCCCTGCCGGAACCGCTCGCGCCACTCGGCGATGCGCGGCCGTACGAGCGCGACGGCGGCCCGGTGGAACGCGGCCAGGGCCTGTGGTCCCTCGGCCTCCCGCAAGGCCCGGTATCCCTCGAGGGCGAGGTCGCGCCGGGCCCGGGCGACGCGCTCCTGCTCCTCCTCGGGCGCGTTGGCCGGGATGACGGTGGCGCGTGCGTACGCCTCTGGATCGGTCAGGTACTCCGGGGGCAGCGTGAGGACCGCGTCCCCGGCTTCCGGCAACCCGCTGTTCTGCATCAGAACGGTGATCCGGAGATCGCTCTCGTTGACCAGCCGGTGGATGGTGCCGGGTGTGAACCAGGCGACGGCACCGGCCTGAAGGGGAGTCACCTCGTACCCGGACGCGGTCAGCGTCTGCACGGCACCCCGGCCGCCGGTGACGACGTAGGCCTCCGAGCACGCGAGGTGCATGTGAGGGGTGCCGCCGCACACCCCGTCGGCGGCTGGCCAGTCGTACACCGACAGATGCGAGAGGGCAACACCCCCGGGCAGTCCGGTATGGGTTGTGATCATGTTTCGTCAGCACTCCATTTCGCGACAGCAAGCGCTTACTATCTTCTCCTGAACTTACGTTCCTCTGGCCCAACGGGTCAATGTTCGGACTAAAATCAGGTCAGAAATCGCGAGCTGTAGGGAGATTGATGTGGGTAACGGGCCGGCAGGGAAAATCCTCTATGCCTTCGGCGACAGCATCGTGCACGGACACGTGTATCCGCGCAGTTTCGTGGACCTCGTCGCCGAGCGCGAGAGCATGACCCTTACCAAGTTCGCCCGGAACGGCGCGACTATTGGCGTCGACCCACATGCGTCCGGTGGACAGATACGCACGCAGGTCGAGGAGGCGACTGACATCGCGCCGGATGTTCTCCTCCTTGACGGCGGCACCAACGACGCCCAGTCGATCTTCAGGGACCAGCGCTACACAGTGGGTACTTACGCGGATGAGCTGGAGAAGACGCTGTACACGATGCAGCGGAAATGGCCGCGCGCCCGCATCGTGTACGTCGCCGCCCACAAACTCGGATCGAGGGACTGGAACACTCAGGTGGCGCTGCGTGAGGTGACGTTGCGGGCATGTCAGAAGTGGGATGTGGCGGTTGCCGACGTTTTCGGGGACACCTCGTTCGACACCCGCGATGACGCCCAGCGGGCGAAATACACGTTCGACGACCTGGTCAACGGTTTCCCCGGTACGGAGGGGTCGGGAACGCACCCCAATATGGCGGGTATCACCACCTTCTATGTGCCGGTGGTCAGCGCCTGCCTGCAGAAGATCTCATCGCGTTGATCAGTATGGAAATCAGCTCTGCCGGGCCGATAGCGGCCCGGCAGAGCTGTTTACTCACTGGAGAGATTTCAGCGGACCGAAACGGTCACTGGCCGTATCCGGTGCCGCGCGACACTCGGACGTCGTCCACGTGCACCGACCCGCGCTCGCCGCCGTTCGAGTACCACGCGACCTTCGCGATTCCCGGCATCGAGGTGCGGAACGCGGCATCGGTCAGGATGCGTCGGCCGTCGATGTCCAGGTCGAAGTGCTGGTTCACGGTGTCCACGGTGAGCGTGATCCGATACGACTTGCCCTTCGTGTACGTACCGATCGCGGAGTCCGTGGTTCCCTGATACGCGTGGATCTGGCCGCGCGCGAACGCGACGCTGACGGCTTGGTTGCCGCTGGAGTTGTACACGTAGGGCAACCCGAACCAGCCGCCTTGCGTGTCGTTGCGCATCACCTGCGCGTCGATGGTCACGACGCCCTGCAGCGGGGTGCTGAAGAGCCGGGCGAGGTTGGTCCCGTCGGTGCCGCCGCCTTCGATGGTGCGGGTCAGGCGGACGCTCTTGTCGGTCGCGGACGGCGTCTCCACCACGGAGACGTCGTTGTTGGTCGAGATGACCCGCCACCCGTTGGTCCCGTTGGCGAGAGCGCCGGTCGTCAGGCCGTTGAACGTATCCGTGAACGCGATGCCGGGCGCGCCCCGCTCGAAGGCGCCGATCTCCGGGCCGTTCCCGATCGGCACAGGAGCCCCGGCGTGGTCGAGGCCGCCGTTGCCGGTGACGGTGGCGCCGGAGTCGACGAACGGTGATCCGGACTGGAGCGCGAAGTTCGCCGCCGTGCCCAGCCTCGTGCCGTTCTCGTCACCGTAGGGTCCCGTGACGGAGGGGTTCACGAACTGCGGAGCGCCGACGACGGCGTTCGCGTCGGACGAGGGCCGAGTCGTCAGGTTGGACGAGTAGCCGTTGTTGTTGTAGACGATACTCGACTGCTGCTTGAACTCCGGTGCTGAATTTCCGGAGATGAACAGGTTGTTGGTCAGCGTCACCCTGCCGGAGGCGCCGCCGCTCACCAGGGTCTGCGAATTGGTGTTGGCGAAGGTGTTGTTGTAGACGTGCGCCACCGAGCCCGTTGTCTGCGACATGTGGAGGTTCCACCGCTCGCTGCCGGTGATGACGTTGTAGCGGACCACCGCGCTGCCGAAGTTGACCGAGGAGTTGCACGCGCAGAGCAGGATGCCGTCGCCGTTGTCGTGCAGGTAGTTGTACTGGAAGACCTGGTTGGTGGTGCCGATGTCGGGGTCCAGACCGTTCGCGTCGGCACTGCCACCCATGTGGTGCGTGCCCATGACCTCGTTGTGCTGGACGGTGACCCTGTCGGCCATGTTGGTCTCGACGCCGGAGACGCCGACCCGGTCGATCACGTTGCCTTCGACGAGTGCGCCTCGGGTGCCGGTGACGTAGATGCCGTTGCCGCCGAAGTCGGTGTTCGCCTGCGTGATGTAGTTGCCGCGGATCGTGACGTCGGTGTGCGGGGTGAAGCGGGAGTCCGTGGCCGTGGCGCGCTTGCCCCAACCCGTGAAGACGGCACCGGGCGCGTCACCGGCGTACTGCTTCGTCACGATTCCCGCGAACGAGGTGTTCTTGATGCTGGAGTTCTGCACCGTGATGTCGTCGAGCACGGTGGGGGCGCCAGGCGCGGCGATGTCCTGGACCGTGGTGAGGAAGGCGATGCCACCGCTGTTCTTCGAGCGGTCCCAGCCGTTGTTGAAGGTGATGCCCGGCTTGTTGTTGGCGGTGTTGCCGCCGATCCACTTGACCTCGCCGGTGACGTCGTGCACGTCGACCGAGTCGATCACGAAGTGGTGGAGGGTCTGGCCGTTGTTGCCGTGTACGCCGATGCCACGGAAGTCGCCGAGCTTCGAACCGTCTGTCGTCCCGGTGGGCACCGCGTTCGACACGTCGAGGTTGCGGATTTCCCAGTACTGCTGGTTGAACAGCCGCACCGCGTCGCTGACGGTGCCCTGGCCGGCGATCTTCGGCTTGGCGCCCGTTCCGTAACTGTCGATGGAGATCGGGGCGCCGTCTGTGCCGGACCCCTTCGGCCACAGCTGCCCGGTCCAGCTGTCACCGGCCTCGAAGCGAATGGTGTCGCCGGGCTGGAACGTCGTCGAGTTCACCTTGCTCAGCGAGCGCCAGGGCGCGCTGCTGCTGGTGCCGGCATTACTGTCGTTGCCGCTCGTGCTCACGAAGTACGTGGTGCCCGCGGCGTAGGCACGCTGCACGGGGATGAGCACGATCGACGCGAGCACGACGGCCAGCGCGCACAGTGCGGCGGCTGTCGCTCGTGACACAAGTCTTCGGTTGACGGTCATTGTCCTCTTCTTGTCGTCCGTGGTGGTGAGGAACTGGCTCCTGTCGTGACGCCTCCGGCCGCGACGTCCGGTAACGACTCGGGGCGCGGGCGGTTCGGGACCGTGAGGTGGACGCACCAACGGGTGCGCGACGACATGGGTGCGGGTCCGGCCGGACCCGCACCGTCCGGGGTTGAGCTCGGCGGCGGCTGCGAGAGCCGTGCTTCCCTCGTCACAGTGCCCTCCTGGAGGTGGAGCCGGCCGCCACGATTGCTCATGCCTGCCCCCTGGGGCTGCAGTGGGAAAACGTATTCCGCGCAGTGTGCCCAGCGATGACTGAGTGCGTCAAGGTTTCGGGCAGATGAACGCACGGGCGGTGCGGAGGGTCCTGCCGGAAGCCGACGGCATCGTGGGGCAGCGAGGCACGCGGCAGCACGTCTGCTTCGGTACTGCGCTCGCACGGGCTGCTCAGACACCCGCTGCACGCCTCACCCACACCCGCGCTCCCTCCCAGGAGGATCTCTCCCGCAGGGGCCTGCCGCGTGGGATCGCGGAGGTGAGAGGGCGCACCCGGTGGGAGGGGTCATCTCTCGGCGGGAAAACGCATTCCGCGTGGGAGGTCCGTCCGTGATCGAAACGCGTCTCGCGTCGGGCAGCCCGTAGAACGTCTGCGACGAGTCAGTCTCCGGTGGCCGGACACACTGTGTGCGTCGGCCGGAGTGATCGGTCCAGGGGCGGATCAGGCGATGCGGACCGCCACGCTGTCGCGCACCACGACCCGCCCGCGCATCATCAAATGCTCCGCTTCCGCACGATCCGCGAGCGCGAGGCGGACCGCTTCGGCACCTGCCTGCGCCAGCGGCAACGACACGGTCGTCAGCCGCGGTGTCACGTCGACCGCGAGCTCGATGTCGTCGAAACCGGTCACCGAGACGTCGTCCGGCACCGCCACCCCGGCAGCCCGGAAGGCGGACATCGCGCCGATGGCGATGGTGTCGTTGGCCGCGAGCACCGCGTGGGGCGGCTCCAGCCCCTCGGTGATCATCAGCCGCGCCGCGTCGAACCCCCCTTCACGGCTCACCGCACAGTGCGAGATCCGGATGTGCCGCCCCTCGACGCCGCCGTCGCGGAGCCCGGCCAGGAAGCCCGCGGTACGGGTGGAGACGTTTCCCTGCCCGCGCGCGCCGGCGAGGATCGTCACGTGCCGGTGCCCCGCCCCGGCGACGAAGCCGGCCAGTTCCTTCGCAGGGCCGTGATTGACGAAGCTGATGGAGTCGAACGGCATGTCGGTGTCACCGACGATCACCACCCGGCCGCCCTCGCGTTCGTATCCGAGCAACTCGTCGAGCAGGCGCCCCCCGAGGGCGTTCGCGTCGAGGCGGCTCGAGGTCAGAATGAGCGCACGCGGCCGCAGCGCACGCTGCAGCCGGACTGTCTCCAGCTGCCGCTCGGCGGTGCCGCGGGTCGACGAGACGGTCACGAACGCCCCGGCGTCGCGCGCCCGCCGCTCCATCGCCGCGACGGCCATTGCCATCGACGGGGTCGTGAGGTCGTCGCCGACGACCGCGATCGAGTCGTTCACGCGCCGCATGGCCCGGGCCGAGGCGTCCGCGGTGTAGCGCAACGCGGCCGCGGCGGAGAGGACCCGCTGCCGGTACTCCTCCGCGACCGTCCGGGAACTGCCACCCAGGACGCGTGACGCCGTCGAGACCGATACGCCGGCGGTCTCCGCCACGTCACGCAGGGTGACGGTCGGTCTGGCTGGATGGGGCATCGCGCCGTTCCTCCTGTCTTCCCCTGCCACGAGCGTGGGCGCTGTCGTCCCTGACCGGAGGATAGCCGTGGCCTGTCGGCGAGGGGTACAGGAACGGGTTCCGGCGCCGGCAGCAGCCGCCGGAAGAACGCAGTGCGAAACCAGGAGGGAGCGTCCCCCCTGCGGTGTGGCTCTCTGTGGCTGCACCGCCACCGCCGCGGTCCCTTGCGGCGCGGTGCACAATGTGCGGCATGGACGATGCGTCGGCGGGGCCTGTGCGGCGGCGCCAAGAGGCCGTATTCGGAGTGCGCCAGGCAACCCTGCGCGATGTGGCACGGGCGGCGGGTGTCTCGCAGGCGACGGCGTCGCGCGTTCTCAACGGCAGCATCCGTAACGTCCGGCAGCAGAACGTCGACCGTGTGCTCGCCGCGGCCGCGGAACTCGACTACACGCCGCATCTGTCCGCCCAGGCGATCGCCCGGGGATCGACGAACACCGCCGCGTTGGTCGTCAGCGGTGTCGACGACCCGTATTTCTCGTCCATCGCGGGCGGGGTGACGCAGGCGGCGGAGGCGGCCGGCCTCATCGTGACCATGGCGGTCGCGGACCGCTCCCCCGAGCGGGAACTCCAGATCGTCAGGACACTGCGCGGCATGCGGCCCCGCGCCGTCATCCTGGCCGGCAGCCGGATCGACGGCCACGACACCCGCGACGCCCTTGCCCAGGAACTCGACGCCTACCGGGAAGCGGGCGGCAGCGTGGTCCTGATCAGCCGGCACGACCTGCCGTTCCACACCGTCAGCATCGACAACTACGGCGGAGCGCGCCAGCTGGCCCGTGCGTTGGTCGGCCTCGGCTACCGACGGTTCGCGGTGGTGCGCGCGCACGCCGGGCTCAGGACGTCCCGCGACCGGTGCGACGGCTTCACGGACGGCTTGCGCGAGTTCAACATCGACCTCGAGGAACGGTTCGTGGTGGAAGCCGAGTTCAACCGCCGGGGCGGTGGTGCGGCAGCCCGTGAACTGGTCCGACGGGGCCTTGACGGCACAGAGCTCGTCTTCGCCGTCAACGACGTCATGGCCATCGGCCTGATGACCGCCTTCCGTGACACAGGGCTGATCCCCGGCCAGGACGTCGCCGTCGCCGGCTTCGACGACATCGGCCCGGCGGTGGATGTCGTCCCGGCGTTGACCTCTGTGACCGTGCCTCTGCACCAGGTCGGGCTCCACGCGATGGCACTCGCGCTTTCCGAGGGCGATACCTCGCGGATACTACCGGTCTCCACGAACATCGTCCTGCGGGGCAGCACCCCCCGCAGGTGACAGACCCTCGCTGTGGCGAGCGGCGAGACGCTGCTGGTGAACGGCGCCGCCGGGGTGGTCCGCTCCGTGGGCCTTGCGTCCGCCACCGCCCGCGTCCTCGGTGGACCGAGGTCCGCGAGCAGTATTGAGCACCCGGTTCACCAGGCACAGCACAGAAGCGGAACACCACGATCACGAACGGGCGGCAGCGCCGTCGCCCTCGTGGACCAGATGGCGCAGGACCTCCAGCGTGGTGGTTCCCGCGAGTTCGATCAGCGCCTGGGTAAGGCGGATCCGCGTCGCGGAGTCCACGGTCGGCGCGGGCAGTTCGTCGATTGCCTGACCTGGACCGATTCGACGCCGCGTCCTTTCCCGGAGGGGGGACAGAGCGGTACCCGCAGGTGGTGCGCTTAGCGCCCGAGGGACCGTGCTCGCTGCGAAGGGCCCGGGGACATGCGGCAGGTCGCACAGCCACCGCCCTGCTGGGAGCAGGCTGGGAGGCGTGACCAGCGCGCCGATCGTCGTACCCCCTCCCTCCCGTACCGGTGGCCGAAGCCTCACCGTGCACGCACGGGGCCTGGACGAGATCCTCGGCACCGCCTACAGCGACCACGATGTGGTGGTGTGGTGTTCCTCGAGGTATCGGGCGCATGCGGGCGCTTTGGCTGACGGTCACCTTCCGTTGTCCCGCCGCGAGGCTCTACGACATCAGGTGGGTCGCGGAACGTGCCCGCTCCCACATGCCGGGGACCTGTTCGACTGGACGCTGCTGTTCGCCGTGCAGGGCGTTGAGCACGACCAGGCATCCGGTCAGGGCCGGTACCGCCCACTGTGCGGCGGCCAGTTGCCGCCGTGCCTTGTCGAGGTCGATCGGGTGCTTCTCCGCCTGTTCGGCGTCGGCGGGGTCGGTGGAGGAGGCCAGCTCGACCTTTTTGCCCAGGATGCGGGCGTAGGCGGTGGCGGCCAGAGCCGCGGCGGTGACGACGGTCTTGGCCGTGGTGGAGGCGCCCACGCCCTGTTGTGTGGCGACACGGTGCGCGTTCACGGCGAGCAGCCCTCCGCCGCCGAACAGGTGTGCTCCGATCGCGGCTGCGTTGACCGGCGCCCACTTCGCCCAGCCCGACGAAGAGATCCGGTCACGGCCGGCCCCCACGCCACCTTCGTCCTGAGCCGCACCGTTGAGGCCGACCGCCCCCATCAGTGAGCCCCCGAACCAGGCGGCCAGACCAAGATCATGCAGGCTGCGGATGACGGTGTTGCGTTCAGACATGACAAAGCTCCCTCGGGTCAGCCGGAAGGGCTCGGCCTACGTGGACGGCGAAGCCCACCCCACCCTCGCCGAACTGCGTATACCTCGCCATCACGGCAGGCCGAATGGGTGGAACGGTGCGAAAGCTGTTTTGGGACCGCCGTATCGCCTGGCTGGGACGGACGCCTCGTGCCTGCGGTGCGTGATGGTTTCAACGCTGCAGCGAAGGGGCTCTGAAAGGCTGTGACGGCGCGTCCAGGGCCCCGACGCCGTGCAGCGGGACGCGCCTCACCGGGACAAAGAAGCATGCGGAAGTGGGGCACCACCGTCCACCCCCATGGCGCGGCCCGGGAATGAGCGGCCCCCGCTCCGAACCCACCGGCGAGCGGCCCGGTGACTGGCGTCGGCGAACCGGGTGCGCAAGGCGCGTAGGAGCCACTCGCAGGGAGAGCCCGCGCCGCCCGCGCCGTCAGCTCGCGGAGATTCATCGGGCAGGCCCGTCACGGTCTGATCTGGCCTTCGAGCACCTCCCCGCGCGAGCACGTGAAGGGCGAAAAGGTGGGTTTGTTCCTTTTTGGGGTACGCGGGACATCGGCAGTAGAACAGCTGGAGGAGATCATGAGCTATACCCCACCCAGCATGGAATCCCACCCGGACATCCTTGAGATGCGTGCTCGGCACGAGCGGGCAGCGACCACTCCCCGCGCGCAGGCGATTGAGGCTCTGGGTGTGGTTACCGGGCTGTACTTGGCGGCCTCGCCCTGGATAGCGGGCTTCAACGGCCTTTCGACCCTGGCCGTCAACAACCTGATCGTGGGCATCGCTTACGCGCTGCTCATGGGCGGCTTCGGGCATGCCTACGAGCGCACCCACAGCATGGCTTGGGCCGCCGCTGCGCTGGGGGCGTGGACGATCATCGCGCCGTGGGTGGTCTCGGGCGAGGTCGACACGACGCGCACCATCACCAACAACGTGATCGTGGGTGTGATCGCCTGCGCACTGGCCCTTGCGGCCGCCGCCGGCGCGAACATGTCCTCCGGCCGCCGTTCAGGCGGCGCCTCCGGCTACGGCAGCCGCGACGCAGGCACCTCCGAACAGTAGAGGGAACCGCCTCGAGCGCCGCAGTCAGTCAGGGCCAGTGGCTGCGGCAGCATCGGCCAGCCTGGGTGAGTGCCGGTTTCCGACGTAGGTCACCGTCACAGCCGCGGGCCGAACGTGCTCGACCCCTGGCCCAGGAACAGCACTTCAACACCTCCCTGATCGTGTGGGTCGGACCCGGGTGCGTTCCGGCCCCATCACCGAAACGGCAACCGAACATCACCAAGTGGGTCGACCGCGACGTATGGACCGCAGCCGTCAACGAGGCCGGATACCTCACCCGCCGCTGACATCTCATCAGGCCGTCCTCGAGCCCCTCGGGGTCAGCCGCCGCTCCGTCGTCGGACACCGCTCCTCCGGCACAAGCAGCGGCGCGAACTCACCACCGTGGCCGGAAGGCTCCGGAGAGAGCGGATCAGAGCAGTAGCGGGCCGGCGCCTCGAGAGCGTACTGAGACGCCCGACCTGGGTCATTCGGCTTCCGTTGCCGTGATCACCATCAGCTTGGTCACCTTCCCGTCGTCGCCGGTCACGTCCCGTACGTGCCGGAAGCCCAGGCGGCGGCACATGGCCAGACTGGCGGCGTTGTCGGCTCCGACCATGCCGTAGGCCTCCTTCAACCCGAGGTTGTCGGTGGCGTGGCGCAGCAGGCCGCGGACCACTTCTGTGCCGAGGCCGCGGCCCCAGTAGGGGGGTGCGAGGGCGGCGATCAGCTCGTGTCCGTCGACGTTTCCGGTCTTCTTGACCTCTGCGTGCCCGGCATAGACGTCCTCGTGCCAAATCCCCCACACGTCGAACAGGCGCTGGGGGTAGACGTCCGTCAGGATGGTGCGGAACAACGTGCGGATGTCCGCCTCGGGCACGCGTTCCTGACCCATCCAGCGACAGACCTCCTCGTCGCGCAGCAGGGCCACAAAGGCGTCCTCGTCCTCGGGACGATAGGGGCGGAAGGTGAGTCGTTCGGTGTGCAGGGCCGGTGTCATGAGGCTCCTCGGGAAGGGTGGACAGGCGGGCGGATCGGGGCGCGCTCCTGGAAAGGCGCGCGCCCCGGCCCGGTCCCGCGTGACGTTGCGCGAGCGCGTCAGGCTTCGGCGTTCTTCATGTGCTCACGCAGGCTGCGCGGGCGCATGTCGGTCCACACCTCGTCGACGTAGGCGGAGCACTCGGCCTCCGTGCCCTCCTTGCCGACGGGCTGCCAGCCGGCGGGCACCTCGATGTCGGCGGGCCACAGCGAGTACTGCTCCTCGTCGTTGCGCAGCACCTGGTAGCGGGTGTTCTCGTCCATGTCTGTCGGGCTCGCTCTCTGTGTTCGTGACGGGTCTCGGCGGTACGGGTCGGTCGGGCGGTGCCGGCGGTGGGGCTCGGCCCACGGGGCGGGGCGTCACCGGCGGTCGCGGGCGTGGTGGGCGATGTGGCGCAGCGCCCGGGCGAAGTCCTCGGCGACCCGCCGCACGGTGTCGGTGGCGTGCAGGGCGGGCCGGTGGTGCCAGGTGAAGGACAGCCGGCCGCGCTGGACCGCGCCGACGATCTCCAGCGGGTGGGAGCCACTGTCGCGCGGGTCGTGGTGGCGGCCGAACGAGCCGTGTTCGGCGCGCACCAGGCCGTCGCCGGCCTGCTCGGGGCGGGCATCCCACTGTCCGAGGTAGTTGAAGACGACCTGTCCGTGCGCGGCGCGGCCGAGGCGCTCGCGCACCTCGGGCGGGCCGAAGGTGCGCAGCGCGCCGAAGCCGAGGCCGTTGCCGGGCACGGCGCGCAGCTGGCGGCGTACCGACTTCACCAGGGTCCGCCAGTCGCGGCCGGGGTCGAGATCGGCGGGTTCGGGGACCTGGAGGGCGACGGGGTGGACGGTGGTGAACCAGCCGACCGTGCGCGTCAGGTCGACGTCGTCGAGGACGTCCTCGCGGCCGTGTCCCTCCAGGTCGAGGCGGACCTCCTCACGGCCGGTCCAGCGGGCCAGGGCGAGGGCGAGGGCGGCGAGCAGCACGTCGTTGACGCGGGTGCGGTAGGCGGTCGGCGCTGCGCGCAGGAGCGC
The DNA here is from genome assembly GCF_030124145.1 of Streptomyces sp. 378. Classification (GTDB taxonomy): domain Bacteria; phylum Actinomycetota; class Actinomycetes; order Streptomycetales; family Streptomycetaceae; genus Streptomyces. The sequence continues at coordinate 251,265 of NZ_JASKMS010000009.1, read as the reverse complement.
TTCGGTGTCCGCCTCGTTCAGTTCGACGGTGAGTGTGTCCACGGCGCTCGTCTCCGGCCCGGCCGGTGTCTCGGCCGGGAGTGGCTCGGCGTTCACCGCGCGTTCCCAGTACGGCAGTTCGTGGTCGAGGGCACCGGCCGCGACGTGCGCGGCGAGGCCTCGGGCCCAGTCGCGGAAAGAGGTGGTGCGTTGGCCCAGCGTCACGGGGTCGCCCTGCGCGGTCTGCCGGTAGGCGGCCTCCAGGTCGTCGCGCAGGATGCGCCAGGAGACGGCGTCCACGACGAGGTGATGGGCGACCAGGAGGAGGAAGGCGGGCCGGTCGGCGGCGCCGGTGAACAAGGCCGCCCGCAGCAGCGGGCCGCGTGTCAGGTCGAAGCCGGTGTGCAGGTCGTCGGCGGTCTCCTCCATCGCCGCGTCGGCCTCGGTGGAGGTCAGTCCGCTGAGGTCGTGGCGGGTCAGGAGCCGGTCGCGGTCGGTGTCGGTCGCCGGCGGGTTGAACTGGCGCCAGCCGTCCCGGTCCACGGTGAAGCGCATGCGCAGGGCGTCGTGGTGGTCGAGCAGGGCGTTGAGGGCCGTTTCCAGGGTGGTGGCGTCGACGCCGGGGGCGAGTTCCACCAGCAGGGACTGGTTGAAGTGGGCGTGGCCGGCGCGCGGGCCGGTCAGGAACCAGTGCTGGATGGGGGTGAGCGGTACTTCTCCGCTCACCGCTTCGTCCCGGGAGTGCCGGGGCGCGGTGGTGACGACGTCGGCCAGCTCGGCGACGGTCTGATGGGTGAACAGGTCACGGGTGGTCAGGTGCAGTCCGTCGCGTCGCAGTCGTGAGACGACCTGCATGCTGAGGATGGAGTCGCCGCCGAGATGGAAGAAGTTGTCGTGCGCCCCCACGTCGTCCACACCGAGGACGTCGGCCCAGATGCGGGCGATGCGTCGCTCGGTGTCGGTGCGCGGTGGTGTATGCGGCCCCGTGGCGGTGTGGGTGGGGCCGGGTTCGGGCAGCGCGCCCCGGTCGGTCTTGCCGTTCGGAGTGAGCGGCAGGTGTGCCAGCGGCACGAACGCCGAGGGGATCATGTGCGGCGGGAGCAGCCCGGCGAGGTGGTCGCGCAGCTCGGGTCCCGGGAGTGCCTCCGGGGAGCCCTCGGCGGGGACGACGTGGGCGACCAGCCGTCCGCCGGAGCGGCCGTCGGGGTCGCTGCCGCCGCGTACGGTGACCACCGCGTCGCGCACGAGCGGGCTGGTGCGCAGCGCGCTCTCGATCTCTCCGGGTTCGATGCGGAAGCCACGCAGTTTGACCTGGTCGTCGGCGCGTCCGGCGAAGCGCAGTTCGCCGTTCACGTCCCAGCGCGCCAGGTCTCCGGTGCGGTACATGCGCTCTCCGGGGGCGCCGAACGGGTCTGCGACGAAGCGGGACGCGGTCAGGCCGGGCCGGTCGAGGTAGCCGCGGGCCAGTCCGGGTCCGGATACGTGGAGTTCGCCGGTCACGCCGGGCGGGACGGGGCGCAGGGCGGCGTCGAGGACGTGGACGCGGGTGGCGCCGGCCGGGCGTCCGATGGGCGGGGCGCCCGTGCCCGGGGCGAGCGGGCCGGTCCAGGTGGCGACGACGGTGGCCTCGGTCGGGCCGTACGAGTTGATCATCCGTCGGCCGGGGGCCCACCGTTCGACGAGGTGGGCGGGGCAGGCCTCGGCACCGACGATGAGGGTGCGCAGGTCCGGCAGGGCGTCGGCGGTGGCGGGCTCGACCGTCGCCAGGGCGGCGGGCGGGATCAGCGTGTGGCTGACGCGCCGCTCGGCGAGGGCCTGGGCGAGGCGCTCGCCGACGAGGGGGCCCTCCTCCCCCGTGACCAGGGTGGCTCCGCTGAGCAGGGATACGCACAGCTCCAGTACGGAGGCGTCGAAGCTGGGTGAGGCGAATTGGAGGATCCGGTCGCCCGGGCCCGCGTCGTAGCGGTCGGCGGCTGCCGCGGCGAAGGCGGCGAGGCCGCGGTGCGGCACCGCCACACCCTTCGGCGTGCCCGTGGAACCGGACGTGTAGATCACGTACGCCGGGTGGTCGACGGTCAGCGCGGCCATCCGGTCGGCGTCCGTGGGGGCGGTGTCCGGGCCGTCCACGTCCCAAACGGCGGCGGGGTCGTCCAGGACGAGGCAGGCGGCCGCGTCGCGCAGCATGAACTCCCGGCGCTGCTGCGGATAGTCCGGGTCGACCGGCAGGAAAGCGCCGCCGGCCTTGGTGACGGCGAGCTGCGCCACGACCGTCTCGGCGCTGCGCGGCAGGGCCAGCGCCACGATCCGCTCGGGTCCCACGCCCCGGGCGATGAGGCGGTGTGCCAGCCGGTTGGCGGCGCGTTCGACGTGCGCGTAGGTCAGCTCGCGGCCGTCGGCGTCGGCCACGGCGACGGCGTCGGGGGTGCGGGCGGCCTGTCGTTCGAACAGCTCGGGCAGGGTCGCCGCCGGGACCGGGCGGGCGGTACCGCGGCCCTGGTCGAGAACGGCCTTGAGCGTCTCGTCGGTGGCGAGGGGCAGGGCGCCCAGAGGCCGGTCGGGGTCGTCGGCGACGGCGGTCAGGAGGGTGGCGAGCTGGTCGGCCATGCGCTCGGCGGTGGCCGCGTCGAAAAGGTCGGTGTTGTAGGTGAGCACGCCGTGCAGTTCCCCGGTGCCGGTCTCGGCGAACTCCAGGGTGAGGTCGAACGCGGCGTGCCGCAGCTCGGTGTCGACGTCGGTGACCTCGATGCCGGGTAGGTCGAGGGCGGCGGCCGGGGCGTTCTGGAGGACCACCATGACCTGGAACAGCGGGGTGCGGCTGGTGTCGCGGACCGGCTGCACCTCGTCCACCACCTGCTCGAACGGCGCCTCCTGGTGGCCGAAGGCGTCGAGGACCGTGCCGCGGACCTCGCTGAGGAACTCGGGGAAGGGGCGGCCGGGTTCGACGCGGGAGCGCAGGACGAGGGTGTTGACGAAGAACCCGACGAGGTGCTGCGTCTCGGCGCGGTCGCGGCCGGAGGTGACCGTGCCGACGGTGATGTCCTCACCGCCGGTCAGCCGGGCCAGGTAGGCCTGGGCGGCGGCGACGAGCGTGGTGAAGAGGGTGGCCTGCCGGTCCCGGCCCACCCTGACGAGGCGGCGGGTCGTGTCGCCGGGCAGGACGAGGCGGACCGTGGCGCCGTGGTGGGTGCGCACCGCCGGACGGGGCCGGTCGGTGGGCAGGTCGAGCGTCTCCAGCCCGGCCAGGTGCTCCTTCCAGTACGCGAGGTGGACGTCCGTGCCGTGCCCGCGCTGCCAGTGGGCGTAGTCGGCGTACTGCACCGGCAGCGGCCGCAACGCACCTGCCTCCACACCGAGTTCGGCGCGGTAGAAGTGGGCGAGGTCTCCGGTGAGCACGCCCGTGGACCAGCCGTCGGTGACGATGTGGTGCAGGGTCAGCGTCAGGACGTGCTCGTCGTCCGCGAGCCTGATCAGTCCCGTATGCAGGAGCGGACCGCGCCGCAGGTCGAAGGTGCGGGCGCGTTCGGCCTCCAGCAGGTCCGCGAGCCGCTCCCCCACCCGGTCGGGATCGGCCTCCCCCGACAGGTCGTGCAGCGTCAAGGGCACCTCCCGCGCGGGGTGGACGATCTGCACGCCGCGGCCGTCCACCGCGTCGAAGGTGGTGCGCAGCGCCTCGTGCCGCACGACCAGGGCGCGCAGGGCCGCGGTGAGGGCGGGCACGTCGAGCCGGCCGCGCAGCCGCAGGGCCAGCGCGGTGACGTACTCTCCGCTGCCCGGCGCGAACTCCTCCAGGAACCACAGGCGCTGCTGGGCGTACGACATCGGGGCGGGCGTGTCACGGGAGACCGGGACGATCGCGGTGGGTGTGGAGTCACCGGGGCGTTCCTCGGTGAGCAGGGCGGCGAGGGCGGCGGGGGTGGGGTGGGTGAACACCGCACGCGGGGACAGGTCGGTGCCGAACGCCTCCGACAGACGGACGGCCAGCCGGATGCTGAGGATGGAGTCGCCGCCCAGCTGGAAGAAGTCGTCCCGCACGCCGGGGCGCGGCCCGGAGAGGACGTCGGCGAAGATCTCCACCGTGCGCCGCTCGGCGTCGGTGCGCGGTTCGGCCGGAGCGCCCTGCGGGTCGCCGCTCGTGGGCCGGGGCGCGGGGAGGGAGGCCCGGTCGACCTTGCCGTTGCGGCTGAGCGGCAGCGCGGGCAGGACGACGAACGCCGACGGGACGAGGTAGTCCGGCAGTGAGCGCCGGGCGAACTCCCGCAGGGCCGTCACGTCTTCGGTGCCGACCACGTAGGCCACCAGGCGGTGGCTGCCGGGCCGGTCCTCGCGGGCCAGGACCGTCACGTCGGTGACGCAGGGGTGCGCCGCGAGAATCGCCTCGACCTCGCCGGGTTCGACGCGGAAGCCGCGGATCTTCACCTGGTCGTCGGCGCGGCCAAGGAACTCCACGGTGCCGTCGGGGCGGCGGCGGGCCAGGTCGCCGGTGCGGTACATGCGGGTGCCGGGCGGGCCGGCCGGGTCGGCGAGGAAGCGGGCGGCGGTGTCGCCGGGACGGCCCAGGTAGCCGCGTGCCACGCCCTCGCCGGCGATGTACAGCTCGCCGGCGCAGCCCGGCGGCACCGGCCGCAGCCTGCGATCGAGGACGTGCACGCGAAGGTCGTCGAGCGGGTGGCCGATGGGCACGGTGTCGGGGACGGCGGTCGCGTCACGGAGCGCGAAGGACGTCGCGAACGTCGTCGTCTCGGTGGGCCCGTAGCCGTCCACGACGGTCAGGCCGGGGCAGGCCGCCAGGACGCGGCGGACGGCCGCGGCGGGCACGACGTCGCCGCCGGTCCACACCTGGCGCAGACCGGTGAAGCAGTCCGGTGCGTCCTGGGCCAGCAGACGGAAGAGGCCGGCGGTCAGCCACAGAGCGCTCAGACGGGTGTCACGGACCAGGTGCCGCAGCAGTGCCGCGTCCAGCGGCCGCTCGGGCGCCACGACGACGCAGCCGCCGGTGAGCAGGGGCGCCCACACCTCGAAGGTGGCGGCGTCGAAGGCCACCGGGGAGTGCAGCAGCACCCGCTCGCACACCCCGCCGGTGAAGCGGCTGTCGGTGGCGAGGGCGGCCACGTCCCGGTGGCGTACCGCGACCGCTTTGGGTTCGCCGGTCGACCCGGAGGTGAACATGACGTACGCGAGCCGCTCGGGATCCGCGGGTACGGCGACGGGCGCGCCCGGCACGGGGGTGCGCGTGGCGGCGACGCCCTCGGCGGTCAACCGGGCCGTCGCGCCCGCCCGTCGGATCAGTGTGCGGCGCCGGTCCTCGGGGGCGCGGGCGTCCACGGGCACGTAGGCGCCGCCCGCCTTGAGGACGGCGAGCTGGGCGACGACGAGTTCGGTGCCGCGGTCCATCAGCAGCGCCACCCGGTCCTCGGCCCGCAGTCCGTCGGCGAGAAGGCGGGAGGCCACGGCGTCGGACCAGTCGTCGAGGTGGCGGTAGGTCAGCTCCGTGTCACCGTCGCGCAGCGCGGGCGCTTCGGGGGTGCGGCGGGCCTGCTCGGTGAACAGGTCGACGGGGCTGCGCGGCACCGCGCTCCGGGCGGTGGTGTTCCACCGCTGCAGCAGGGCACGGTCGTCCTGGGTCAGCGGTTCCAGGGCGGTGACGTCGGCGTCGGTCTCCAGGGCGTCGGAGAGGGCGCGCAGGACGACCGTGAGGCGGTCCGTGAGGCGTTCGGCCGTGTCCGCGTCGAACAGTCCGGCGTCGTAGGCGAGGTCGATGCCGAGGCGGTCGCCGAGGTGGGCGCGCAGGCACAGCGGGAAGGTGGGCGCGTCCTCGGCGTGTGCCTCCTCGACCCGCACGCCCGTGCGGCCCGTGGCGGACTCGTCGACGGGGTAGTTCTCGAACACCACCATGCTGTCGAACAACGCCTCGCCTGCCGGTGTCTCGCACAGCGCCTGGATGCGGGGCAGGGCGAGGAAGTCGAAGCGCCGGGTGTCGCTCTGCCGCTCCTGCACCTCCCGCAGCCAGGACGCCGCTCCCCCGCTCGGGACCCGGATGCGGGTGGGCACGGTGTTGATGAACATGCCGATCATCGACTCCACACCGGGCAGTTCGGCCGGGCGTCCGGAGACGGTGGTGCCGAACACGACGTCGTCGCGGCCGCTGTGGCGGGCCAGCAGCAGCGCCCAGGCACCCTCGATCACGGTGTTCACCGTCAGCCCGGCCCGGGCGGCGGTCTGCCGCAACCGCGCCGACAGGTGCTCGTCCAGCTGCCGGTGCGCCAGGGCGGCGGCGCGGGCGCGGTGTTCCTCGGCCGGTGTGCGGTCGTAGGGCAGCGGGGTGCGGGCGGGGAACCCGGCGAGGGCGGCGGACCAGTGGGCCTCGGCGGCGTTCTCGTCCTGGTCGTGCAGCCAGCGCAGGAAGTCGGCGAACGGGCGCCGGACCGGCGCGGGGGCCGCTCGGCCGCCGGTGAGCGCGGCGTAGCGCTCGCAGACCTCGGTGAGCAGTTGCCCGGTGCTCCAGCCGTCCAGGATCAGGTGGTGGGAGGACCACAGCAGCAGGATCTCGTCTCCGGGCAGCGTGGCCAGGGTGATGCGGGTGAGCGGCGCGGTGGTCAGATCCATGCCCGCCGCGCGGTCGGCGGCCAGCAGTTCCTCGGTGGCCGCCGCACGCTGCTCGGGCGTCAGGCGTCGCCGGTCCAGGTGGGTGACGGGCAGCTCCACGCGCCGGTGCACGACCTGCACGGGGTGCGGCAGGCCTTGCCAGTGGACGCTGGTGCGCAGGGCCTCCGTGCGGTCGGCGACCTGCTGCCAGGCGGTGGCGAAGACGTGCGGTTCGGTCACCCCGGACAGGCGGACGGCCACCCGGTCGGAGTAGGCGCCCGCCGTGTCCACCAGGCCGTGGAAGAGCATGCCGGCCTGCAGCGGTGTCAGCGGCAGGACGTCGGCCACGTGCCGGCCGTCGCCCACGAGGCGGTCCAGTTCCCTCTGGCCGAGCCCGGCGAGCGGAAAGTCCGACGGGGTGCGTCCACCCGCGTCCGGGCGGGCGCAGTGGGCGGCGATCTCGCGCAGCGCCGCGCACATCTCCTCGGCGAGCGCACGGACGGTGGACTCGTCGTAGACGGCCGGTGGATAGGTCCAGCCGAGTTCGAGCCCGCCGTCCTGGACCACGCCGGTGATGTCCAGCAGGTAGGGCCGGGGGGCGTCGGGGTCGGTGTCGGAGCCGGCCGGTGGCAGGGCGGCGCCGTACAGGCCGCTGCCGCCGCCGTCGGTGTCCCACCGGCCGTGGTAGTTGAAGCCGATCCGCGGTGCCGGTGCGTCGGCCAGTGGGCTGCCGGGCAGGAGGTGGCGCAGCGCGCCGTGGCTCAGGCCGCGCAGGGGCACCGCGCGCAGTTGTTCCTTGACCGAGCGCAGGGTGTCGTGCCAGCCGGCGTCGGGGGCGACGGTCAGCGCGAGGGGGAACTCCGCGGTGAACCAGCCGACCGTCCGCGACAGGTCCAGGTCGTCGAAGAGGTCCTCGCGGCCGTGGCCCTCCACGCCCACGAGCACGCTCTCGCGCCCGCACCAGCGGGCCAGGGTGCGGCCGAGGGCGCTGAGGAGGACGTCGTTGACCTGGGTGCGGTAGGCCTCCGGAACGTGCCGCAGCAGGGCCTGGGTGGTCTCCGGCTCCAGTTCCACGGTGACCGTGGCGGCGGTGCCGTGGGTGTTCGGGCCGGGCCGTTCCGCGGGCAGGTCGGCGGGGGCCTGCGTGGTGCGCCGCCAGTGGTCCAGGTCGCCGTCCAGGGCGCCGGAGCGGGTGTGGGCCTCCAGCCGGGCCGCCCAGTGGCCGTACGCGGTGGTGGCCGGGGGCAGCTCGACGGGGTGCCCGGCGGCGGCCTGCCGGTGGGCGGTCTCCAGGTCGGCCAGCAGGATCCGCCAGGAGACGCCGTCGACGACCAGGTGGTGGACGGTGAACAGCAGGTGGGCGGGCAGTTGCGGGCCGCGGTCGAGGATCAGGACGCGCGTCACCCGGCCCTCGGCGGGGGCGAGGGCGGCGCGGGCCTCGTCCGCGAGGCGGGCCGTCTCGGCCTCCAGGGCGGGGCCGTCCAGGCCGGTCACGTCGTGCTGGGTGACAACGCCGTCCGGGACGTCGGGCAGGATTTCCTGGCGCCACTCGTGTTCGGTGCGGCGGAAGCGGGTGCGCAGCGCCGGGTGGTGGCGTACGAGGGCGTCCACGGCGTGACGCAGGGCGGACAGGTCGGTTCCGGGGGCCAGTTCGAGGCGCTGCGACATGGTGAAGCGCAGCGGGTCGCCGGGGGAGCGGCCGTCGAGGTACCAGCGCTGGATGGGCGCGAGCGGTGCCTCGGCGGGGGCGGCCGTGTCGGCCGTGACCGGCGCCGACTCGGTGACCCGCAGGGCGAGTTCGGCGACGGTCTGGTGGCGGAAGACGTCCTTGGTGGTCAGTGCCAGTCCGGCCTGACGGGCCCGGGAGACGATCTGGATGCTGAGGATGGAGTCGCCGCCGAGCGTGAAGAAGTTGTCGCGTGCGCCCACTCGTTCGACTCGCAGGACGTCGGCCCAGATCGCGGCCAGCGTCTCCTCGGGGCCGGGGCGTGGTGCCACGTATGCGGCGTCGGGTTCGGGTTGCGCGGGCGGGGCGGGCAGGGCCCGCCGGTCGGTCTTGCCGCCGGCGGTGCGCGGGATCCGGGTCAGGGGCACGAACGCCGCCGGCACCATGTGGTCGGGCAGGGTGCGCCGCAGTGTGAGGCGCAGTTCGTCGGCGGCCGGGACGGTGTTCCCGGCGGGCACGAGGTGGGCGACGAGCATGAGCCGGCCCGCGTGCTCGCGTGCCGTCACGACGGCCTCGGCCACGTCCGGGTGGGCGAGCAGCGCGGCTTCGACCTCGCCGGGCTCGACACGGAACCCGCGGATCTTGATCTGCTCGTCGGCACGGCCCAGGAACTCCAGCAGTCCCCGCTCGTCGCGGCGGGCGCGGTCGCCGGTGCGGTACATCCGCTCCCCGGGCGCGCCGAACGGGTCGGCGAGGAAACGCGCGGCGGTCAGGCCTGGGCGGTTCAGGTAGCCGCGGGCCACCTGCGCGCCGGCCAGGTACAGCTCGCCCGGTGTGCCGGGCGGCACCGGGCGCAGGGCGCCGTCGAGGACGTAGGCGCTCAGGTTGCCGCCGGGCCGTCCGATGACCGGCCGGTCGGGGTGGTCGGCGACGCGCCCGTAGGTGGCGTCGACGGTGCACTCGGTGGGGCCGTACATGTTGTAGGCGGTGACGCCCAGTGCGGCGGCGGCGCACAGCTCGCGCCAGGTGTCGGGGCCCGTCGCCTCGCCGCCGACGAGCAGGACGCGCGGGTGGTGGCGGCCGGATGCGAGGAGTCCCGCGGCGAGGAGTTCGCGCAGGAAGGACGGGGTGACGTTGACCAGGTCCAGGCGTCGTTCGGTGATCTGTGCGCAGAACGCCTCGGGGTCCAGGCGTACGTCTTCGTCGACGAGGTGGACCTCCTGGCCGAGGGCGAGCAGCAGCGGCCCCTCCCAGGAGGTGTCGAAGGAGAACGAGGCGCTGAGCGCGGCGCGCAGTCGCCGTCCGTCCGCGGTGTGCGGGGCGATGAGCCCTTCACGGTGGTCGTGGCAGAGGTTGGCCAGGTGGCGGTGTTCCACGACGACGCCCTTGGGGCGGCCGGTGGAGCCGGAGGTGTAGACGACGTAGGCGGCGTGGTCCGGGCGCAGCGGGGCCGGGCGGTCGTGGTCGGTGGGGTTGTGGGCGGGCAGCCGGTCCCACGGTGTGTCGCGCAGCGCCTCGGCGGTGAGCACGGTGTGCGGGGCGGCGTCCGCGAGGAGCCCGGCGGCGCGTTCGGCGGGCAGGTCGGGGTCGAGGTACAGCAGGGTGCCGCCCGCCTTGGCGACGGCGAGGACCGCGACCATCAGGCCGGAGGTGCGCGGCAGCCGTACGGCGACCACCCGCTCGGGGCCGGCGCCCCGGGCCAGCAGGTGGTGGGCGAGCCGGTTCGCGCGCTCGTTCAGGGCGGCGAAGTCGAGGGTGGCGTCCCGGGCCACCAGCGCGGTGACGTGCGGGGTGCGGGCGGCCTGTGCCTCGAACAAGGCGGGGAAGGTGGTGTCCGGGACGGTGAGAGGCGGTCCCTGCCCGTCGTGCAGCACCCGCCGCCGTTCGTCGGGGGTCATCAGCTCCAGCGCCCGTACGTCCCGGTCCGGGTCCCGCACCGCCGATTCCAGCAGCAGTCGCAGGCGGGCGGCCAGACGGCGGACGGTGTCCTCGTCGAACAGGCCGGTGTTGTACTCCAGGTGGCCGGTGACGCCGCCGTCGCTCTCCACGAAGTCGAAGGCCAGGTCGAAGGTGGCGTGTCGGACCGGCGGCAGGACCGGTTCGGCGTCCAGGCCCGGCAGGGCGGGTACTTCAGCGCCGAGGTTGTGCAGGGCGACCATGACCTGGAACAGGGGGGTGCGGCTGGTGTCCCGTTCGGGCTGGAGGGCGTCCACCAGCTGTTCGAAGGGCACGTCCTGGTGGGCGAACGCGTCCAGGACGGCTTCACGCACCCGCTCCAGCAGGGCGCGGAACGACATGCCGGGGCGCACCTGGTTGCGCAGCACGAGGGTGTTGACGAACATGCCGACGACGTCGTGCAGTTCGGGACGCTCGCGGCCGGCGGTGACGGTGCCGACGGCGAAGTCGTCCTGGTCGGCCCAGCGGGACAGCAGGGCCGTGCACGCGGTGAGCAGGGTCATGTACAGGGTGGCGTCCGCCTCCCGGCCCTGCTCGCGCAGCCGGTCGGTCAGTTCGGCGGGCAGGGCGAAGGTGACCAGTGCGCCGTCGCGGGTGCGTTCGGCGGGTCGCGGCCGGTCGGTCGGCAGCTCCAGTGGCGGTACCCCGTCCAGCTTCTCGCGCCAGTGGGCGAGTTGCCGCCCGGCCTGTTCGGTGCGGGCACGCTGCCAGGCGGCGTGGTCGGCGTACCGGACGGGCAGCTCGGGAAGTTCGGGGTGGCGGCTTTCGCGGGCCGCCGCGTACAGCTCGCCCAGGTCCCGGCCGAGGACGCCGAGCGACCAGCCGTCGGTCACGATGTGGTGGAGGGCGAGGGCCAGCACGTGTTCGCCGGCCGCCGTGCGGGCCAGCCGGGCGCGCAGCAGCGGCCCGGCCGCCAGGTCGAAGGGCGTGGCGGCCTCGCGCTCCAGCAGTTCCTCCAGCGCGAGCCGGGGGTCGGGGGCGGTGGTGAGGTCGTCCACGGTGATGTGGACCGGGTGCGGCGGGTGCACGAGTTGCCGGGGCCGTCCGTCCTGTTCGGTGAAGGTGGTGCGCAGCGCCTCGTGGCGGGCGACGAGGCCGTTCAGGGCCGTGTGCAGGGCCTGCTCGTCGAGGGGGCCGCGCAGGCGCAGCACGGACAGCGTCGTGTACTCGGTGCTGCCGGGCTCGAACCGGTCGAGGAACCACAGGCGCTGCTGGGCGTACGACAGCGGTGCCGGGGTCTGCGGGGCGGTCGCCGGTATCGCGTCGCCCTGGAGGGCGGAGGCGTCGCCGGCCGGTTCGCCCAGCTCGGCGGCGAGCGCGGCCACCGTGCTGTGGGTGAACAGCAGTCTCGGGGAGACCTCGGGCCCGAACGCGGCGCGCAGCCGGGCGGTGACGCGGACGGCGAGGATGGAGTCGCCACCCAGCGCGAAGAAGTCGTCCCCGGCGTGCACCTCGTCGGCCCCGAGCACGTCCGCCCAGGCGGCGGCGACCGCCCGTTCGGCGGGGGTGCGCGGCGCGGTCCGGTCGGTGTCGGCGGCGTAGCCGTCCGCCGTCGGGGCGGGCAGGGCGCGCCGGTCGAGCTTGCCGTTGACGGTGAGGGGCAGCGCGTCCATCGGCACGTAGGCGGCGGGCACCATGTGGGCCGGCAGCAGCCGCTCCAGGTGGGTGCGCAGCTCGGCGGCGGGAGGTGTCGCGCCGCCGGAGCCGACGACGTGCGCCACCAGCCGGCGGGTGCCGGAGGTGTCCTCGAACACGCCGACGGCGGTGTCGGCGACGCCGGGGTGGGTGTGCAGGGCGGCCTCGATCTCGCCGGGCTCGATGCGGTAGCCGCGGATCTTCACCTGGGCGTCCGCGCGGCCCAGGTACTCCAGGGTGCCGTCGGCCCGCCACTTCGCCCGGTCGCCGGTGCGGTACATGCGGCTGCCGGCCGGGCCGAACGGGTCGGCGAGGAAACGGGTGGCGGTCAGGCCGGGGCGGCCCAGGTAGCCGCGGGCCAGCCCCTCCCCCGCCACGTACAGGTCACCGGTCGCCCCCGACGGCACGGGTGCCAGGTCCGCGTCGAGCACGTACACCCTCAGGTCCGGGATGGCCACGCCGATGGGGCCGGCGGGGCCGCTCGCGGCGGTGGCGGGGTCGAGCGGGGCGTGGGTGACGTGCACGGTGGTCTCGGTGATGCCGTACATGTTGACCAGGCGCGGGGCGGCCGGGTGGCGTTCTGACCAGTCGGCGAGCCGTGATACGTCCAGGGCCTCTCCGCCGAAGATCACGGTGCGCAGCGCGAGCCGGTCGCCGGTGCCGGGGTGTTCGGCGTCGGCGCGGATCAGCGGGTAGAACGCGGACGGCGTCTGGTTGAGGACGGTGATTCGCTCGTCGGCCAGCAGCCGCAGGAAGTCCTCCGGGGAGCGGGCGGTCTCGTCGGGCACCACGACGAGCCGGCCGCCGTGCAGCAGCGGGCCCCACAGCTCCCACACGGAGAAGTCGAACGCGTAGGAGTGGAACAGCGTCCACACGTCGTCCGGGCCGAAGCCGAACCACGGGCGGGTGCGGGTGAACAGCCGCACCACGTTGGCGTGCGGGATCACCACGCCCTTGGGGCGGCCGGTGGAGCCGGAGGTGTAGATGGCGTAGGCGGGGCTCTCCGGGAGGGGGCGGCGGGCCGGGGCGGGTCCGCCGGCCGGGCGCCGGGCCAGGTCGGCTGCCGTGTCCGGGTCGTCGAGGAGGAGGGCGGGCACGCCGGTGCCGTCGACGCGGGCCGCGGCGCCGCTGGTGGTCACCAGGGTCACCGGGGCGGCGTCGGCGAGGAGGTGGGCGATGCGTTCGGCGGGCGAGTTCGGGTCGATCGGCAGGTAGGCCGCGCCGGTCTTCAGCACGGCCAGGATCGCCACGACCTGGTCGGTGGAGCGGGGCAGGGCGAGGGCGACGAACCGCTCGGGCCCGGCGCCGAGTCCGGCGAGCCGGTGGGCGAGGCGGCCGGCACGGGCGTCGAGGGTCGCGTAGTCGAGACGCTCGGTTCCGCAGGTGACGGCGATGTTGCCGGGGGTGCGGGCGGCCTGCGCCTCGAACAGGTCGACCAGTGTCTCGGTGGGGCGGCCGCTCTCGGTGCCGTTCCAGTCGGTGAGGATCCGGCGCCGTTCCTCGGCCGTCGTCCAGGCCAGGGTGCGCAGCGGCCGGTCGGTGCCGTCGGCCAGCTCGGTGAGCAGCAGGCTCAGCCGGCCGGCGAGCGCGCGGACGGTCGCGGCGTCGAACAGGGCCGGGTCGTAGGCGAGGTCGAAGCCGAGGCGTTCGCCGTGGTAAGCGCGCAGGACGAGCGGGTAGTTGGTGGCGTCGCGGGAGGTCACCCCGGCCAGCCGGATCCCGGAGCCGGCCGTGCGGGCCTCGTCGAAGGGGTAGTTCTCGAAGGCGACCATGCTGTGGAAGAGCGGGCTGCCGGACGGCACGTCGCTCAGCTGGGTCAGCTCGGCGAGCGACACGGCGGCGAATCGTCTCGACTCCGCCTGAGCGTCCTGGAGTCGGCGCAGCCAGGCCCCGGCGGGGAGGGCGGCGTCGACGCGGACGCGGGTGGGCACGGTGTTGATGAACATGCCGACCATCGACTCGACGCCGGGCAGGTCGTCGGGCCGCCCGGAGACGGTGGTGCCGAACACGATGTCGTCCTGGGCGGCGTAGCGGGCCAGCAGGAGGGCCCAGGCGCCCTGCACGACCGTGTTGAGGGTGATTCCGGTCTCACGGGCGGTGCGCGCGAGGCGCGCCGACGTCTCCTGGTCCAGGCCGGCCGTGTGCACATCCGCGGAGCGGGCCTGGTGGGCCTCGCGCAGGGGGCGGTCGGCGGGCAGCGGGGTGGGTTCGGCGAAGGCGGCGAGGACACCCTGCCAGTGGGTGCGTGCGGCGTCGGGGTCCTGGTCGGCGAGCCAGCGCACGTAGTCGCCGAAGGGGCGCCGCAGGGGCGGCCGGGGCTCGGCGCCCGCGGTGAGGGCCGCGTACGCCTCGCACACCTCGGTCAGCACCTGGGCCAGGCTCCAGCCGTCCAGGATCAGGTGGTGGGAGGTCCACAGCAGATGCAGCCGGGCGTCGGCCAGCCGGATCAGGGTCAGCCGCATCAGGGGCGCCGTGGCGAGGTCGATGCCCCGCGCGAGGTCGTCGGCCCGCAGCCGGGCCAGGCGCTCCACGTGTTCCGCCTCGTCCAGGCCGCGCCAGTCGAGGTGGGTGATCGGCACCCGTACGTCGCGGCGCACGACCTGGAGGGGCACCGGGACGTCCTCCCAGACGACGCAGCTGCGCAGGGCGGGCGTGTTGTCGGTGACGCGCTGCCAGGCGACGGCGAAGGCGTGCGGGTCGGTGACGCCGTCCAGCAGCAGGCCCGCCTGGTCGACGTAGACGTCGTCGGGGCCGCCGACCAGCCGGTGGAAGAGCATGCCCTCCTGCAACGGGGTCAGTGGCAGCAGGTCCTCCACCTCCCGGCCGTCGCCCACGAGCCGGTCCAGGCGGTCCTGGTCGAGGCGGGCCAGCGGGAAGTCGGACGGGGTGCGGCCGCCCGCGCCGGGACGGGCGCAGTGCTCGGTGATCGCGGTGAGCGCGCGGGTCATGCGGTCGGCGAGGTCGCGGACGGTGTTCTCGTCGTGCACCTGGTCGCTGTAATGCCAGGTGATCCGCAGTTCGCCGTCGGTGACCACGGCGGAGACGTCCAGCAGGTGGTCCAGCGGTTCGCCGGGGGCGATGTCGCGGCCGGGTGCCTCGCCCGCCGGGGCGAAGTCCCCGCCGTCGGAGGCCTCCCACTGGCCGTGGTAGTTGAAGCTGATCTGCGGCAGCGGCACGTCGCGCAGGGCGCGGGCGGCCGGGTCGGGCGAGCCGAGGCGGGCCAGGGCCTCGTGGCTCAGGCCGTGCCGGGGCACGGACCGCAGCCGCTCCTTCACCGCCTTGAGGGTGGCGCCCCAGTCGGGCGCCCCGGACGGTCCGGCGGGCGCGAGGGTGACGGGGTACTGGGCGGTGAACCAGCCCACCGTGCGGGACAGGTCCAGCGCGTCGTCCTCGCGGCCGTGGCCCTCCAGCAGGACGGTCACCCGCTCGGCGCCCGTCCAGTCGGCGAGGACCCGGCTCAGCGCGCCGAGCAGGACGTCGTTGACCTGGGTGCGGTAGACGGCGGGCACCCGGCGCAGCAGCGCCTCGGTGGTGGCGCGGTCCACGCGGGTGCCGAGGGTGCGCACCGAGCCGGCGAGCGGGGTGCCGGGGCGGTCCACGGGCAGCGGGGTGCGGGGCTCGGCGGCCTCGGCCGTCCAGTGCGGCAGGTCGGCGTCGAGTTCGCCGGCGCGGACCCGGCGCGAGAGGTGCGCGGCCCAGTCGGTGAACGGCGTGGCGACGGGTTCCAGGCGAACCGCCTCTCCCCCGGCCGCCTGCCGGTAGGCCTCGGCGAGGTCGGCGAGCAGGATGCGCCAGGAGACGCTGTCCACCGCCAGGTGGTGGGCCGTGACGAAGAGTTGAGGGCGCTCGCCGGACCGGGTCAGCAGGGCGGCACGCAGCAGGGCGCCGGTCTCCGGGTCGAGTGCGGCACGGGCGGCCTCGGCGGCCTGTTCGCGCTCTGTCGTCGGGTCGGCGGCGTGGGAGAGGTCGTGGCGGGTGAGCAGGCCGGTGGCCGGACCCTCGCCGGGGTGCTGGAGCCAGGTGCCCCCCGAGCGGGCGAAACGGGTGCGCAGCGCCGGATGGTGGGCGGCCAGCGCCTCCAGGGCGCGCTCCAGGGCCGCCTCGTCCAGGTCGTGGGGCAGGTCCAGCAGCATCGACATGCTGAAGTGCCGCAGCGGGCCGTGGCCGGCGAAGAACCACTCCTGTACGGGGGTCAGCGGCGCGGGGCCCTGCTCGGCCGGACGTCGGGGCGCGGGCACGTGCGCGGTGCGCACGGACGCGGCGGCGGCGAGGTCGGCGACGGTCTGGTGACGGAAGACGTCCCGCGAGGTCAGGTGCAGCCCGGCCGCGCGAGCGCGGGAGACGGCCTGGATGCTGAGGATGGAGTCGCCGCCCAGCTCGAAGAAGTTGTCCGTCACACCCACGCGGCGCGTGCCCAGCACTTCGGCCCAGATGCGGGCCAGGGTCTCCTCCTCGGGGGTGCGCGGAGCGACGAACTCCCGCTCGCGCTCACCGCCCTCGAGGTCGGGGGCGGGCAGGGCATGCCGGTCGACCTTGCCGCTGACGGTCATCGGCAGGGCGTCCAGGACGGTGAAGGAGGTGGGCACCATGTGGTCGGGCAGCACCCGCCGCACGGCCGCCCGCACCTCGCCCGCGGCGGGCCGCGCGTCGCGGTTCTCGGGGACGAGGTAGGCGGCGAGCCGGACGTGGCCGTGCGGATCGGTGACGGCGACGACCGCGGCGGCGGCGACCGCGGGCACATCGGTCAGGGCCGCTTCGACCTCTCCGGGCTCGATGCGGTGACCGCGCACCTTGACCTGGTCGTCGGCGCGCCCGAGGTAGTCCAGGCGTCCGTCGGCGGTCCAGCGGGCCAGGTCGCCGGTGCGGTACATGCGGGCGCCGGGCGGGCCGAACGGCTCGGGCAGGAACCGTGCGGCCGTCAGCCCCGGCCGCCCGCTGTAACCGCGCGCCAGTTGTACGCCGGCCAGGTACAACTCGCCGCCGATGCCGGGCGGCACGGGCCGCAGCCGGTCGTCGAGGACGTAGGCGCGCACGTTGGGCAGCGGCCGGCCCACGGTCGGCCGGCCGTCGCCCTCGATACGGCAGGCCAGCGCGTCGACGGTGCACTCGGTGGGCCCGTAGAAGTTGTAGGCGGCCACGTCCCGCCGCGTTGCCAGCTCCCGCCACAGGGCGCTCCCGACGGCCTCGCCGCCGAGCATGAGGACGCGCGGGTGGTGCCGCGGGTCGGTGAGCAGTCCGGCGGGCAGCAGCTGGCGCAGGTAGGTGGGGGTGAGGTCGAGGAAGTCGATGCGGTGCTCGACGACGTACTCGACCAGTGCGGCGGCGTCCAGCCGGGTCGACTCGTCGACCAGGTGCAGCGGGTGGCCGTCGGCCATCAGCAGCACGCCCTCCAGTGAGGTGTCGAAGGAGAACGACGCCGTGAGCGCCACCCTCAGCGGCCCGCCGCCGGCCTCGGCGACGAAGCCCTCACGGTGACCCGCCAGGAGGTTGGCCGCGGACCGGTGCGTCACGGCAACGCCCTTGGGGCGGCCGGTGGAGCCGGAGGTGTAGATGACGTAGGCGGTGGTGTCGGGGTGCGGCGGGGGCAACGCGCTGCCAGAGGTGGGGCCGGCGGTGTCGTCGGCCTCGCGCAGGGCGGCCTCGTCGAGGACCAGCGCGGGCCGCGCGTCGTCCAGCAGGAACCGCACCCGGTCCTCCGGCAGCGCGGGGTCCAGGGGCAGGTAGCCGGCGCCGGCCTTCCAGACGGCGAGGATCGCCACGATCATGTCGGCGGTGCGCGGCAGCGCGAGGGCGACCAGGCGCTCGGGTCCCGCGCCGCGCGCCACCAGGTGACGGGCCAGACGGTCGGCGCGCGCGTCGAGCGCCGCGTAGTCCAGGCGGGCCTCCCCGGCGATCAGGGCGGTGGCGTGCGGGGTGCGGGCCGCCTGTCGTGCGAACAGCTCCGGCACGGTCTCCTCGGGCACCGGGCGCGCGGTGGCGTTCCACTCCCCCGTCACCTGCCGCTCCTGCTCGGGCGAGAGCAGCGGCAGGGCGCCGAGGGGCCGGTCGGGATCGGCGGCGGCCCCGTCCAGTGTGCGCAGCAACTGGTCCGCCATGCGCTCGGCGGTGGCCGCGTCGAACAGGTCGGTGCGGTACTCCAGCAGACCGGTCAGTCCGTCCCCGTCGGGCACGAACTCGACGCTCAGGTCGAACGTGGCGGCCCGCCGGGGCACGGCGACCGCGGAGGCGGTCAGGCCGTGCGGGTCGGGTGCCGCGGGTGGCGCGGGGTGCAGCAGGACCATCACGTCGAACAGCGGGTTGCGGCCCGCCTCGCGGGTCGCCCCGACGGCCTCGACCAGCCGCTCGAACGGTGTGTCGCCGTGCGCGAAGGCGTCGTTGACGGTGTCCGCGGCGGCGGCGAGCAGCGCGCGGAAGGAACCGCCCGTCTCCACGCGGGTGCGCAGCGCGACGGTGTTGACGAAGAACCCGACGGCCCGCTCCAGGTCCGTGCGGCCGCGTCCGGGGGTGAGCGAGCCGACGGTGATGTCGTCCTGCCCGGACCAGCGGGCCAGCAGGGCCTGGCAGGCGGCGACCAGGGCGGTGAACAGGGTGGTGTGCTGCTCGGCAGCGAGCTGCTTGAGCCGGGCCGTGGTGGCCGCCGGGACGGTGAAGGTGTGCACCGCGCCGGAACCGGACTCCTCGCCGCGGCGCGGCCGGTCCAGCGGCAGCTCGGACGCGGCCGCCCCCGACAGTGTCTCCTTCCAGTACGCCAGTTGGCGCTCCAGCCGGGTGCCGGACAGTTGCTCACGCTGCCAGACGGCGAAGTCGGGGTACTGCGTGGCCACCGGCGCCAGGGCGGGCCGCGCGCCCTGGGCGAGGGCGTCGTAGGAAGTGCACAGCTCGTCCAGCAGGACGCCCATCGACCAGCCGTCGGTGACGATGTGATGGGCCGTCAGCAGCAGGACGTGCGCGTCGGGTGCCTGCCGCAGCAGCAGTGCGCGCAGCAGCGGCCCGGTCTCCAGGTCGAAGGGCCGCTCGTACTCGGCCAGCAAAGCCGCGTCCGGGTCGGTCCCGGTCTCGTCCGCGGCCGTGAGGTCCCGGACGGGCAGCGGGAGCGGACCGGCGGGGTGCACGGTCTGCGCGGGGGTGCCGTCGTTCTCCTCGAACGTGGTGCGCAGCGCCTCGTGCCGCGCCACCACGTGCTCCAGTGCGGCGGACAGGGCGGTGTGGTCGAGGGCGCCGGTGAGGCGCAGCGCCACGGCGCTGTTGTAGCGCGGGTCGCCGGGGCGCAGCCGGTCCAGGAACCACAGCCGCTGCTGGGCGAAGGACAGCGGCAGCGGCCGTGTGCGGTCGGCGCGCGGGATGGCCTGCCGGGCGGCGGTGGCGTCGGCGCCGGCGCCGCGTCCGGCCAGTCGGCGGCGGAGTGCTTCCTGGAGGTCCTGCGGGAGGGCCTCGGCACGGTTTCGCTTCGAAGACGTCATGGTCGTCCGGTCCTCACCGTTCGTCGTGGTCGCTGTCGCCGCGTGCGGCGTCTTCGAGTTCGCTCAGCACCTGTTCCTCCACCAGGTCCGCCAGGGCGGCGACGGTGCGGTTGACCAGGACGTCGCGGGGCGTGAGGGTCACGCCGAAGGTGTCGTTGGCGCGGGAGGCGATGAGCAGGGCGCGCAGGGAGTCGCCGCCCAGGGCGAAGAAGTCGTCCTCGGCGCCCACGGTGGTCTGCAGCGCCTCCTCCCACAGGGTGGCGACGGCCTCCTCGGTGGGCGTGCGGGGTGGTACGTGCCCGGTGGCCGGCTCCCGCGTCTCCGGGACGGGGGCGGGCAGCGCGGCCCGGTCGGTCTTGCCGTTCTCCGTCAGCGGGAAACGGTCCAGCACCACGAACGCCGACGGGACCATGGGGCCGGGCAGGGTGCGGGCGGCGAAAGGCCGCAGGTCCGCGCCGGCGGGCGGTTCACTGCCGGGGGCGACGAGCACGTGGGCCACCAGGCGCGGCAGCCCGGGTTCGTCCTCCCGCAGGCTCACCACGGCGTCCAGCACCGCCGGGTGGCGCACCAGGGTGGCTTCCACCTCGCCGGCCTCGATGCGGTGGCCGCGCAGTTTGAGCTGATGGTCGGTGCGCCCGAGGTAGTGCAGTTCGCCGCGGGCATCGCGGCGGACGAGGTCGCCGGTGCGGTACATGCGGGTGCCGGGCGGTCCGAACGGGTCGGCGGTGAAGCGGGTCGCCGTCAGCCCGGGGCGGCCCAGGTAGCCGCGGGCCAGGGCCGGTCCGGCGAGCCACAGTTCGCCGGGCACGCCGTCGGGGACGGGGCGCAGGCGCGCGTCGAGGACGTAGGCGGCGGTGACGGGCAGCGCGCGGCCGATGGGCGGTGCGCCGCCGTCCGGCTCCAGCGGGCCGGACCAGGTGGCCACCACGGTGGCCTCGGTGGGCCCGTAGGAGTTGATCATGCGGTGGTGCGGTGCCCATCGGGCGACCAGTTCGGCCCGGCAGGCGTCCGCGCCGACGATCAGGGTGTGCAGGTCGGGCAGGGTGCCGGGGGTGTCCGGCGGGAGGGTGGCGAGCGCGGCGGGCGGCAGCAGGGTGTGCGTGATGCGCGCGGTGCGCAGGACGCCGGCGAGTTCCGCGCCGAGCAGCGGGCCGGCCGGCGGTACGACGAGGGCCGCGCCCTGCGGCAGGGACATGCACAGCTCCAGCACGGAGGCGTCGAAGCTGGGCGTGGCGAAGGCCAGCACGCGGTCCCCGGCGCGGACCTCGTAGTGCGTGGCCTCGGCGGCGGCGAACGCGGCCAGCCCTCGGTGGGTGACGACGACGCCCTTCGGGGTGCCGGTGGAGCCGGAGGTGTAGATGACGTACGCCGGGTCGTCGAGGTGCAGCGGGCGGAGGCGGTCGGTGTCGGTGGGCCGGTGGCCGGGCGGGTCGTCGGGCGGCGCGGCGAGCAGGCCGGCGACCTCCTCGGCGGTGAGGGTGACGGTGGGGTCGGCGTCGCGCAGCATCAGCGTGATCCGCTCGGCCGGGTAGCCGGGGTCCACGGGGAGGAAGGCGGCCCCCGCCTTGGTCACGGCGAGCTGGGCGAGGACCATGTCCGCCGAGCGCGGCAGGACCAGCGCGACGATGTCGCCCGGCCCCGCCCCGCGCGCGATGAGCCGGTGCGCCAGCCGGTTGGCGTGGTCCTCCGCCTCGGCGAAGGTGAGCCGCGACTCCCCGGTGTCGAGGGCGGTCCGGTCGGGCCACCGGTCGACGGCGGCCTCGATCATCGTGGGCAGCGTCGCCGGGGGCGGCGGCGGGAGTTCCGGGCGGGTGGGGCCGTGCAGCAGCCGGTGGCGTTCGGCGGGGGGCAGGACGTCGACCGTGTGCAGGCGGGTCCGGTCCTCCGTCCCGGCGAGCGCGGTCAGGGCGTGCGTCAGCCGGTCGGCCAGCGCTTCGGCCATGGTCTCCTCGAAGTACCGCGGGTCGTAGCCGAGTTCCACGGTCAGCTCGTCGCCGGGCGAGATCACCACGGTGAGCGGGTAGTTGGTCGCCTCGCGGGCGTCCAGATCGCGCACACGCACGCCGTGCGCGCCGGCGGTGGCGTCGCCGACCGGGTAGTTCTCGAACACCAGCAGGCTGTCGAACAGGGGCGTGCCGGGGGGCAGGGCGCTCCACTGGTGGAGGTCCGTCAGCGGCACGTGGTCGAAGCGCCGGTCCTCCGCGCGGGCGGCCTGCAGCTCTCGCAGCCAGTCGGTGCACGGCGCGGACTCGTCCACGGTGACCCGCGCGGGCAGGGTGGTGATGAACAGGCCGGTGATGGTGTCCGCGCCCGGCAGGTCGGCGGGCCGGCCGGAGACGGTGGTGCCGAAGCAGACCTCCCCCTCGCCGCTGAAACGCGCCAGCAGCAACGCCCACGCACCCTGGACCAGGGTGTTGAGGGTGAGCCGGTGACGGCGGGCGAAGTCCGCCAGGCGGGCCGTGCCGGCCGCGTCGAGCCGCTGCGACAGCCAAGTGCCCGACCGGGCGGCGGCGCCCGGGGCGGGCCTGCGGTCGAACGGCAGCGGGGTGGGCGCGGCGTGTCCGGCGAGGGCGGCCTTCCAGTGCTCCTCGGCGGCGGCCGTGTCCCGGCGGGCCAGCCAGGCGGCGTAGTCCGCGAAGGGCCGCCGCCGCGGCAGCCGCGGCTCGGTCCCGTCGGCGAGCGCGGCGTGCGCCTCCAGGACGTCCGACAGCACGTGGAAGACGCTCCAGCCGTCCAGCAGGACGTGGTGGAAGGTCCACACCACGCGCACCTGGTCCGGACCGAGACGGATCAGGGTGACGCGCAGCAGCGGGGGGCGGTCCAGGTCGATGCCGCGGGCGCGGTCCTCGTCGAGCAGCCGCCGCAGTGCGCTCTCCCGCCGCGCCGGGTCGAGGTCGCTCCAGTCGAGCCGGGTGACGGGCAGGGCGACGCGGCGGTGCACGGTCTGCAGCGGGGCCGGGCCCCGGCCCAGGGCGACGGCGGTGCGCAGCACGGGCGTGGCGTCCACGACGTGCTGCCAGGCGTCCGCCAGCAGCGCGGGTTCGCGTACGCCGTCGGCGACGAAGGTGATCTGCTCGACGTACAGGCCCTCGCCGGGCTCGTCCATGCCGTGCACGACCATGCCGGTCTGGGTGGGGGTGAGCGGGTACACGTCCGTCACGTCCTGCCCGTCGCCGACGAGCCGGTCGACGGCGGCCTGGTCCAGGGCGGCCAGCGGGAAGTCGGACGGGGTGCGGCCGCCCACGCCGGACTCGGCGCAGTGCCGGACGATCCGGCGCAGTTCCTCCGCCGTCTCATCGGCGAGGCGGGCGACGGTGTCGTGCCGGTGCACCCGGCGCGCGTAAGACCACGTGAACTCGAGCCGCTTGTCGGTGACCCGACCGAGAACGTCGATGAGGTGGGGCCGGTCCGCCGAGCGGTCCATGCCGCCGGTCAGGCCCTCGTGGGGCGCCCGCAGCAGACCGTCCCCGGCCGCGCTCCGGTCCTGCTGCCCCAGGTAGTTGAAGCCCACCTGCGGCAGCGCGGGCAGCTCGGGTCCCGCCGTGGGGTGCAGATGCCGCAGCGCGCCGTAACCCACTCCCCCGCGCGGTACGGCCCGCAGGTTCTCCTTGACGGTCTTCAGCGCGGTGCCGAGGCCGGCGTCGCGGGGCACGTCGAGGCCAACGGGGAACATGGTCGTGAACCAGCCGACGGTGCGGGACAGGTCGACGTCGTCGAAGAGGTCCTCGCGGCCGTGGCCCTCCAGCGCGACCACCACCCGGTCCTGTCCGGTCCAGCGGCCCAGGACCCGGCCGAGCGCGCACAGCAGGACGTCGTTGACGCGCGTGCGGTAGGCGTCGGGCACCTCCTGGAGGAGCCGGCGGGTCTCCTCGGCGCCGAGGCTCACCGTCACGGTCTCCTCGTCGGCGGCGGTGTTGCCGCCGGGCAGGTCGGCCGGCAGGGGCGTCGGGTGCAGGGCGCCCCAGTGGGCGATCTCGTCGTCGAAGCCGCCGTCGGCGGTGTGCGCGGCCAGGCGCCGGGCCCAGTCGCGGAAGGAGGTCGTCTTCGCCCCCAGGTCGGGGGTCTCGCCGGCGCGCAGCGCCCGGTGGGCGGTGTCGAGGTCTTCGAGGATCACCCGCCAGGACACCGCGTCGACGACCAGGTGGTGGGCGGCGAGCAGCAGGACGGGCGGCCGGTCGCCGTCCGAGTGGCACAGGGCGGACTTCAGCAACGGCCCGTTGGCCAGGTCGAACCCGGAGCACAGACCGGCGGCCACGGCGGCCGGGTCCTCGGGGGTGTGGTGCACCTCCAGGTGCGGCTCGGCGCCCAGCGCGCTGCCCAGCTGCCGCCACCGGCCCTCACCCACCGGTTCGTAGCGCATGCGCAGCGCGTCGTGCTGCTCCAGCACCGCCGCGAGGGCGGCGCGCAGCAGTGTCTCGCCGGTGTCGGGCGCCGCCTCGAAGGAGACGGCCTGGGTGAAGCGGGCCGGGTCGCCGGTGAGGGTGTCGAACAGCCAGTGCTGTACGGGTGTGAGGGGGACGTCCCCGACGACCGGGCCCTGGTCTGCCGTGGCGGTGGCCGGGCCGGCCGGTGACTCGTCGACGGCGGCGGCGAGCTCGGCGACCGTCTGATACCGGAAGAGGTGACGGGGTGTCAGGTTCAGTCCGGCCCGGCGGGCCGCGGAGACGATCTGGATGCCGAGGATGGAGTCTCCGCCGAGCGCGAAGTAGTTGTCCGCCGCGCCCACTTCGGGCACGCCCAGCACCTGCGACCAGATCGCGGCGAGGGTCTGCTCGGTGGCGGTGCGCGGCGGCCGGGTGTCCTGCGAGGTGGCGGCCGTGGACCACACCGGTTCCGGCAGGGCCCGCCGGTCCAGCTTGCCGGTGGCGCCCAGCGGCAGCCGTTCCAGGGGCACCACGGCCGCCGGGACCAGGTGGTCGGGCAGGGTGCGGGCGAGGAAGGCCCGCAGGTCGGCCGGTGCGGGGGTGTCGTCGGCCCGCGGGACGGCGTAGGCCACCAGGCGCTTGTGGCCGTCGTGTTCCACGACCCGCGCGGCGGCCTCCGCCACCTGCGGGTGCCGGGCCAGCGCGGCCTCCACCTCGCCGAGTTCGATGCGGAAGCCGCGCACCTTCACCTGGTCGTCGGTGCGGCCCAGGTACAGCAGGTCGCCGTCGGCGCTCCAGCGGACCAGGTCGCCGGTGCGGTACATGCGGCTGCCGGGCGGGCCGAACGGGTCGGCGAGGAAGCGGGACGCGGTCAGACCGGGCCGGTTCAGGTAGCCGCGGGCCACCCCGGTTCCGGCGAGGTACAGCTCACCGGGCGCCCCGACGGGCACGGGCCGCTTCCGGGCGTCGAGGACGTAGGCGCGGGCGCCGCCTACGGGCCGGCCGATGGGCGGGACCCGGTCGGGCTCGTCCGGGTCGCAGGTGAAGGCGGTGGCGTAGACGGTGGCCTCGGTGGGGCCGTAGATGTTCATCACCCGGCAGCCGGGGATCGCCGCGCGCACCTGCTGGACGGCGCGGGCGGGCAGGGCCTCGCCGGCCAGGACGACGGTGTCGGCGCCGACCCGCACGGTGTCCTCGGCCAGCAGTCGGCCGAGGGCCGAGGGGACGGCGCTGAGCAGCCCCGCTCGCCACGGTTCGGGGCGCTCGGCGAGGGCCAGCAGGTCGCGGACGACCTCCACCCGCCCGCCCGCCAGCAGCGGCGAGAAGATCTCGAACACCGACACGTCGAAGTTGAGCGAGGTGGAGGCCACGATGTGGGCGAGTCCGCGGCCGGTGAACTCGGCGGCGGCCCAGTCGGTCAGCGCCATCACCGAGGCGTGGGAGACGACGACGCCCTTCGGCCGGCCGGTGGAGCCTGAGGTGTGGATGACGTAGGCGGGGTGGTCCGGCAGCAGCCGGGCTCGCCGCTCGCCGTCGCCGACGGGTGCGGCGGACGCGGCGGCCAGCCGGGCGGCGCAGCCCGGGTCGTCCAGCGCGATCGTCGTGTACGGGCCGTCCGGCAGCCGTGCGGAGGTGTCCGCGCAGGTGATCACCGCGTCGGGTCGCACGTCCTCGAAGAGGAACGCGATGCGCTCTTCGGGATGGCCGGGGTCGACGGGCTGATAGGCGGCGCCGCTCTTGAGGACGGCGAGGAGCGCCACGATCAGGTCGGCGGTGCGGGGCAGGGCCAGGGCGACGAACCGCTCCGGCCCGGCTCCGGCCTCGATGAGCAGGCGGGCCAACCGGTTGGCGCGCTCGTCGAGTTGCCGGTACGTGAGGCGGTCGGCGCCGGCGCTGACGGCGGGGGCGTCGGGGGTGCGGGCGGCTCGGGCCGCGAAGGCGTCCGCGAGGGTGCGCCGCGGGAGCTTCGCCCCCGGTCCCGCGAGCCGGTCCAGCAGGCGGCGCCCCTCGGCCGGTTCGAGCAAGGCGAGGTCGGCCAGTCGTTGGCCGTCGGTGACGTCGGCGGCGACCTGGGTCAGCAGCGTGCGCAGGCTCGCGCCGATCCCTTCGACGGTGGTCGCGTCGAAGGCGGCCGGGTCGTAGTCGAGGGTGACCGTCACGTCGTCGCCGGGGGCGACGACGACGCTGAGCGGGTAGTTGGTCGGCTCGACATCGCGTTCCTGCTCGACGGCGAGTCCGTGCCGGGCCAGGGCACCCGCGTCGAACGGGTAGTTCTCGAAGACGACGATGCTGTCGAACAGGCTGGTGCCGCCGGGCACCTCGCTCCACGTCTGCACCTGGGCGAGGGAGACGAAGTCGTGGCGCCGGGCCTCCGACTGGTCGGCCTGCACCTGGCGCAGCCACTCCAGCAGGGGGCGATCCCGGTCGATGCGCAGCCGGGTGGGCAGGGTGTTGATGAACAGGCCCACCATGGAGGTCACGCCGGGCAGTTCGGCCGGGCGGCCGGACACGGTCGTACCGAAGACGACGTCGTCGCCGCCACCGTAGTGGTGCAGCAGCAGGCCCCAGGCGCCCTGGAGCACCGTGTTCACCGTGAGCCCGGCCCGCTGGGCGGTGTCCCTCAGTCGCGCCGACACCTCCTCGCCGAGGGCCACCCGCACCGTCCCCGAGGAGGACGCGCGGTGGGCGTCGGCGGGGCGCCGGTCGCGGGGCAGTTCGGTGGGTACGGCGAATCCGGCGAGGGTGTCGCGCCAGTGGTGTTCCGCGCGGGCGGTGTCCTGGGCGGCCAGCCACTCCAGGTAGCGGGCGAAGGGGGCCCGGCCGGTCACCTGCGGGCGGCGGCCGGCGGTCATGGCCGCGTACCGCTCGCACACCTCGTCGAACACCTGGGCCGCGCTCCAGCCGTCGAGCAGCACGTGGTGGAAGGTCCACACCATGCGCACCCGGTCCGGTGCCAACCGGATCAGCGCGAGCCGCATCAGCGGGGCCGCGCCGAGATCGATCCCGGTCTCCCGGTCCGCGTCGAGCAGCGCTTCCGTCTCCCGCGCGCACCGCTCGGCGGTCCACCCGGTCCAGTCGTGGTGGGTGACCGGCACGGCGGCCCGCCGCTCCACCACCTGGAGGGGTTCGGCGGTCTCCTGCCACACCAGGCGGGTGCGCAGGATCGGGTTGGCCTCCGCCGTGCGCTGCCATGCCTCCGCGAGGGCGTGCGGGTCGGTGACGCCGTGCAGGACGACCTGCACCTGGTTGACGTAGGTGCGGCCCTGGGGGTCCAGCAGGCTGTGGAACAGCATGCCCGCCTGCATCGAGGTCAGCGGATACACGTCCTCGACGCCGCGGCCGTCGCCGACGATCCGGTCCACGGCGGGCTGGTCCAGCCGGGCCAGCGGGAAGTCCGAGGGGGTGCGGCCGCCGGCCTGCGGGGCGGCGCAGTGCGCGACGATCTCCTCCAGGGCGCGCAGCATGCCCTCGGCGAGGGAGGCGACGGTCTCCTCCCGGTGGCGGCCGCCGCTGTAGTGCCAGGTGATCTCCAGTTGGTCGTCCTCGACGCGGGCCACCACGTCCAGCAGGTGCGGACGAGGCGCCCCGGGGTCCTCCGCGCCGTCCAGGCCGCCGGGAACGGCCCGGACCAGCTCGGCGTCGGCGGCGGACCAGTCGAACCGGCCCAGGTAGTTGAAGCTGATACCGGGCAGCGGCGCGGCGGCGAGCCGTTCGTCGCCCGCGAGGTGGCGCAGGGCGCCGTAGCCGATCCCCCGGTCGGGCACGGCCCTCAGCTGTTCCTTCACGGCTTTCAGCGCGGCGCCCCAGTCGCCCCGGGGCAGGTCGAGGGCGACCGGGAAGAGGCTGGTGAACCAGCCGACCGTGCGCGACAGGTCGAGGTCGTCGAAGAGTCGGTCCTCTCGGCCGTGCCCCTCCAGTCCCACGGCGACGACACCGCGGCCGGTCCAGTCCGCCAGGACGCGGCCGAGGGCGGTCAGCAGGACGTCGTCGACGCGGGTGCGGTACACGCCGGGGACCTCGCGCAGGAGATCGTCGGTGCGCTGCCGGTCCAGGCGTACGGTCACGGCGCGCAGGTCGGCGACGGTGTTGCCGCCGTCCAGGTCCACCGGCAGCGATTCGGCGCAGTGCCGCGAGAGGTCCGCCCAGTGGGCGCGCTGGGCGGCGAGGTCCGCCTCACCGGTGCGTGCGGTGAGCCTGCGCACCCATTCCCGCACGGACGTGGTGCGCTGCGGCAGCCGGACCGGCTCGCCGGTCCGGGCCTGCCGGTAGGCGGTCTCCAGATCCTCCAGCAGGACGCGCCAGGAGACACCGTCGACGATCAGGTGATGGGCCGTCAGCAGCAGGCGCGGGGACCGGCCGTCACCGGTGAAGAGGCGGGCGGCGATCAGCGGCCCGCTGTCCAGCCGGAAGCCGGTGTGCGCCTCGTGGGAGAGGCGGGCCTCGGTCTGTCCGGCGGTGTGGGCGTCCTGACCTCTCAGGTCGTGCACCCGCAGCAGCTCCGGCAGCTCGGTGTCCGCGGCGGTGTACGACTGACGCCAGGTGCCGTCCGCCCCGCGGGTGAAACGGGCGCGCAGGGCGTCGTGGTGGGTCCACAGCGCGGCCAGAGCGGCGTGCAGCGCGCCGGGATCGACGTCCTCGGGCGTCTCGACGACCACCGACTGGTTGAAGTACTCCGGGCGCGGCGGCTCGGCGTCGAGGAACCAGTGCTGGATCGGGGTGAGCGGGACCTCCCCGGACACCGGCCCGGTGCCCGCGACGGTCGCGTGGGCGCCGGTCGAGACGGCGGCCAGGTCGGCGAGCGTGGGGTGGCGGAACAGGTCTCTCGGGGTCAGCGCGAGGCCGGCGGTGCGGGCGCGCGAGACGACCTGGATGCTGACGATCGAGTCGCCGCCCAGCATGAAGAAGTGGTCGTCGAGGCCGACGCGGTCCACGCCGAGCAGCTCGGCCCAGATGCCGGCGAGCACCCGCTCGGCCTCGGTGCGCGGCGCGCGGTAGGCGGTGTCGGCCGCCGCGGACCACTCGGGTTCGGGCAGCCGTCGCCGGTCGACCTTGCCGTTCGCGGTCAGGGGCAGCTCGGCCACGGTGACGAACGCGGCCGGGACCATGTAGTCGGGCAGTTCCCCGGCCACATGGGCCCGCAGCTCGGCCGCCTGCGACACGGCGGCACCGGAGGCCGGCACCAGATGCGCGACCAGGCGTTTGCGTCCCTCGTGCCGTGACACCGACACCACCGCCTCGGCGATCGCCGGATGGGCGGTGAGCCGGGCCTCGATCTCGGCGGGCTCGACGCGGAAGCCACGGATCTTGATCTGGTCGTCGACGCGTCCCACGAAGTGCAGTTCGCCGTCGGCACTCCAGCGCACGATGTCACCGGTGCGGTACATCCGCCCGCCGGGCGGTCCGTAGGGGTCGGCCAGGTAGCGGGCCGCGGTGGCGCCGGGGCGTCCGGCGTAGCCGCGGGCCAGTCCGGCGCCCGCGAGGTACAGCTCTCCCGGCACGCCGGGCGGTTGCGGCTGGAGCGCGTCGTCCAGGACGTAGGCGCGGGTGTCGTCCAGGGGGCGGCCGATGGGGAGCGTCGCGGGCAGCGTGTCACCGGCGCGGAAGGCTCGGCGAGTGGCGAAGGTGGTGGTCTCGGTGGGGCCGTACACGTCGACGACGGTGAGGTCGGGGCAGGCGTCGAGCACGCGTCGTACCGCGGCGCCGGGCACGGCCTCGCCGCCGGTCCACACCTCCCGGGCGCCGCGCAGGCAGGCGGGGTCCTCCTGGGCGAGCAGCCGGAACAGGCCGATCGTCAGGAACAGGCAGCTCACGCCCTGGTCGCTGATCGCACGGCGGACGGCGGCGGCGTCCACGTCCCCCGGCGGGGCGAGGACGGCCGTGCCACCGCGCAGCAGGGGCACCCACAGTTCGTAGGTGGCGGCGTCGAAGGCGTGCGGGGAGTGCACGAGGACGCGGTCGTGGCCGGCGAAGGCGCGATCGAGGGCGAGCGCGGCGACGTCCCGCTGCCGGGCGGCCACGCCCTTGGGGGCGCCGGTGGAGCCGGAGGTGAACATGAGGTACTGGACGGTGTCGGGGCGCACGCGCGGCACGGTGGTGAGGTTCGCGGCCGGGGCCTCGGTGTCCAGGTCCGGGCGCGATACGCGTCCCTCCGGGAGGAGATCCGCGGCCGTCTCGTGCCACTCGGCGTCCGTGAGCAGCAGGCCGGCGCCGGCCTCCGTGAGCATCGTGCGCAGCCGTTCCCGGGGTGCCCGGCCGTCGAGCGGCACGTACACGCCGCCGAGGCGGGCGAGGGCGAGCTGGGCGACGACGAGGGTGGTCGAGCGGTCCATCAGCACGCCGACGGAGACCTCCGGGCGAACCCCGAGCCCGGCCAGCCGGCCGGCCAGTGCCGCCGCCCGGGCGTGGAGTTCGCGGTAGGTCAGCCGCTCGGCGCCGGCCAGCAGTGCCACGGCGTCGGGGGTGCGTTCCACCTGCTCGGCGAAGAGGTCGGCGGTGGTCGCCGCCGGGGTGCCGGTGGCCGTGTCGTTCCACGCGTGGAGCACCTGCTCACGGCGGGCGGCGGTCAGCAGGGGCAGGCGGGCGGGAGTGCGCCGCGGGGTGGCGGCGAAGCCCTCCAGCAGGACGGTGAGGTACTCGGCCATCCGCTCGACGGTGGCGGCGTCGAAGAGGTCGGGGTCGTAGCCGAGGCGCAGGGCGAGTTCCGTGCCGGGGTAGGCGACCAGGCTCAGCGGGTAGTTGGTGGTCTCGATGCCGTCCAGACCGGTCAGCCGCAGCCCGTGCGCGGCGGCGAGGTCGTCGTCGACCGGGTAGTTCTCGAACACGACGATGCTGTCGAAGAGGGCGGCCCGCTCGGGCAGGTCGGTGTACGCCGTCATCCGGTGCAGCGGCACGTGGTCGTGGCGCCGGTCCTCGCTCTGCTCCTGCTGGAACCGGGCCAGCCAGGTGAGCAGCGGCTCGTCGCGCGGCACGGTCACACGGGTGGGCAGGGTCGCGATGAACAGGCCGGTGATGGCGTCGGCCCCGGGCAGCTCGTCGGGCCGTCCGGAGACGGTGGTGCCGAAGACCACCTCGTCGCGGCCCGCCTGACGGCTCAGCAGCACCGCCCAGGCGCCCTGGACGAGGGTGTTCATCGTGAGGCCCGCCGTCCTGGCCAGGCCCTCCAGCGCTTTCGTGGCGGGCTCGGGCAGGGTGACGCGCACCGCCGCCGTCGACTCCGCGCGGTGGTTCTCGCGGGGCTCGCGGTCGAAGGGGAGCGCCGTGGTCTCGCTCAGGCCGTTCAGGCGGGAACGCCAGTGCCGTTCGGCCTCGGCCCCGTCGGCGCGCTCACGCGACCAGGCGACGTAGTCACGGAAGGGGCGGCGCTCGGGCAGCGCGATGTGTGCGGTGCCGGACAGTCCCGCGTGGCAGGCGAAGACGTCGGAGAGGACCTGGAACAGGCTCCAGCCGTCCAGGATCAGGTGGTCGAAGGACCACACGACGCGGACCGCACGGTCGGAGACCCGGGCCAGCACCAGGCGCTGGAGTGGTGCGCGGGTCAGGTCGATGCCTCGGGCACGATCGCGGTCGAGCAGGTCGCGCAGCCGCTCGTCGCGTTCGGCGGCGGTGAGGTCGCGCCAGTCGGACAGTTCCACCGGCACGGCCGCCCGGCCCTGCACCACGAGCAGCGGCTCGGGCACGTCCTGCCACACCACCCGCGAGCGCAGCACCGGCGTGCGGTCCGTGACCCGCTGCCAGGCGTCCGCCAGCACCCGAGGCTCGGACACGCCGTCGAGGAGGAACGTCAGCTGCTGGAAGTAGACGCCGCGGTCGTCCTGGGAGAGCCGGTGGAAGAGCATGCCGGCCTGGGTGGGCGTCAGGGGGTGGACGTCCTCCACCCCGGCGGGGTCCTCCCCCGCGATGCGGTCGACGTGGGTCTGGTCGAGTCGGGCCAGCGGGAAGTCCGAGGGGGTGCGTCCGGCGGTGCCGGGGCGGGCCGCGTACCGGGCGAGGCCGGCCAGCGCGTCGGCGTAGCGTTCCGCCAGGTCGGTGACCGTCTCCGGCCGGTGCACCCGATCGGAGTGGAACCAGGTGAATTCCAGGCTGTCGCCGTCCAGCCGCCCCACGACCTCCAGGGCGTGCGGGCGTGTCGCCGAGGGGTCGGCGTCCAGCTCCAGGGGGCGGGCCAGCCCGCGGTACAGGCCCTCGGAGGTCTCGGACAGGCCGAACCGGCCGAGATAGTTGAAGCTGATCTGCGCGCCGGTCGCCGGGAGGGGTGCTCCGTCGCGGCCCGGCAGGGCCAGGGCGCCGTGGCCGATGCCGTGCCGGGGCACGGCGCGCAGGTGTTCCTTGACCTGCTTGAGCACGGTGTCCCAGGGGGCCTTCGGCGGGACGGTCAGGGCGACGGGGTGGCGGGTGGTGAACCAGCCGACGGTGCGGCTGGTGTCGACGTCGGCGAAGAGCTCCTCACGGCCGTGTCCTTCGACGTCGACCAGGACCCGGTCGTGCCCGCTCCAGCCGCACAGCACCCGGCCGAGGGCGGCGAGCAGGACGTCGTTGGCCTGAGTACGGTACGTCTCGGGGAGGGTCCGCAGCAGCGCTTCGGTGTCCTCGGGGCTGAGTCGCACCGTCACCGTGCGCTGAGAGGCGTAGGTGCCGGTGCCTTGCCGGTCCGCGGGCAGAGGCGCCCGGGCGCCTTCGGTCTCGCGGATCCAGTACGCCTGCTCGTCGTCGAAACCGCCGGCGGCGGTGTGCGCGGCCAGGCGCTCGGCCCACTGCCGCAGCGGGGAGGACTTGGGGGGCAGCGCGGCCGCGCCGTCCCGGCCCTCGCTGCGGGCGCGGTAGGCGCGTTCGAGGTCTTCGAGGAGCAGGCGCCAGGAGACCCCGTCCACGACGAGGTGGTGGACGGACAGGTGCAGGACGGGCGGCCGTCCGTCACCGCGGTCGTGCAGGACGGCGCGCAGCAGCGGGCCGTGGCCCAGGTCGTACGGGCCGAGGTGGGGGCTGTCGGTCTCGGGGCCGCTGTGGTGGATGAGGCGGCAGCGGGCGGCCGGGCCGTCGATCAGCCACCGTACGCGCGTGCCGTCGGCGAGGAAGCGGGAGCGCAGTGCGTCGTGGTGGGCGACCACGTCGTCGAGGGCGGCTTGGAGCGCGCTCGCGTCGACGTCGGCGGGCAGTTCCACCGAGAGGGTCTGGGCGAAGTGTCCGGCCCGCTCGGCGGCGCTGTCGAAGAGCCAGTGCTGGATGGGTGTCAGAGGCGCGGCGCCGGTGGCCTCGACGGGCGCGGACGGGGCGGCGGTCCGGCGGCGGTCCGTCTCGTCGGCGCGGCGGGCCAGGGCGGCGACCGTCTGGTGCTGGTAGACGTCCCGAGAGGTGATCGTCAGGCCCGCCTGCCGGGCCTGGGCCACGACCTGGATGCTGAGGATGGAGTCGCCGCCCAGCGCGAAGAAGTTGTCGTCCGCTCCGACCCGCTCCACGTGCAGGACGTCGGTCCAGATGGCGGCGAGCGTCCGTTCGGTGGGGGTGCGGGGGGCGACGTGGCGGGCGGCGGGTTCGGCCGGTGCCGGGTCGGGGAGCCGGCCGCGGTCCAGCTTGCCGTTGGGGTTGAGCGGCAGGGCGGGCAGCACCACGACGGCCGAGGGGACCATGTAGTCGGGCAGGGTGCGCCCGAGTTCCCGGCGTACGGCTTCAGGCTCCACGCGGGCGCCGGGGGCGGGGACGACGTATCCGGCCAGGCGGCGGTGGCCGTCGCCGTCGCGGACGGTGGCGGCGGCTTCGGCGACGCCCGCGCAGCCCCGCAGGGCCTCCTCGACCTCGCCGAGTTCGATGCGGAAGCCGCGCACCTTGACCTGCTGGTCGATGCGGCCGAGGTACTCGAGCTGGCCGTCGGCGCTCCAGCGCACCAGGTCGCCCGTGCGGTACATGCGCTCTCCGGGGGCACCGAACGGGTCGGCGACGAAGCGGGCGGCGGTCAGGCCGGGGCGGCGGAGGTAACCGCGTGCGAGTCCGCCGCCGCCGAGGTACAACTCGCCGGTGACGCCGGGCGGCTGGGGGCGCAGCAGGCGGTCCAGCACGTAGGCGCGGGTGCGGGCCACGGGACGGCCGATGGGAGGGGCCTGGTCGGGGAGCGCGCCGTCGGCGAACCAGGCGGTGGCGTAGACGGTGGCCTCGGTGGGGCCGTAGATGTTCGCCACCTCGGCCGCGGGCATGGCGTCCTTGATGTCCCGGACGGTCCGGGCGGGCAGGGCCTCGCCGGCCAGGACGACGGTGTCCGCCTCGATGGCGCCGTCGCCGCCGAACACGCGGGACAGCGCGGACGGCACGCCGCTGAGCAGTCCGGCCCGGCGCGGGCGGGAGGCGGCGAGGTCGGCGAGGGCGGTGAGGTCGGCGACCACTTCGACGCTGCCGCCGGCCAGCAGGGGGCACAGCAACTCGAAGACGGACACGTCGAAGTTGAGGGAGGTGGAGGCGACGACGTGGGAGAACCCGCGCGAACCGAACGTGTCCCCGGCCCAGGCGGCGAGCGCGGCCACGCTGCGGTGGGTGACGACCACGCCCTTGGGCCGGCCGGTGGAGCCGGAGGTGTAGATGACGTAGGCGGGATGGGACGGGTGGAGCGGCCCCGTCCGGTCGGCGTCGGTCAGGTCGGCGGCCGTCAGATCGGCGACGGTCCGGTCGGCGGCGTCGGCACCGGGCGGATCCGCCGCGTCGGCTTGAGCCGGGTCCGAGGTGTCGGCGTCGAAGGGTGCCACGTCCTCCAGCAGCAGCGGCTCGCAGTCCTCGGGAAGGGCGTGCGCCGTCTCCCGGGTGGCCAGGACGAGGGCGGGGGCCGCGTCGGCGAGCATGAAGCGGATGCGCTCGGCCGGGTAGCCCGGGTCGACGGGCAGGTATCCGGCGCCCGACTTCAGTACGGCCCACAGCACCGGAAGCAGGCCTGCGGTGCGCGGCAGGCACAGCGCCACCAGGGACTCCGGCCCCGCACCGCGCGCCGCCAGCAGCCGGGCGAGACGGTTGGCACGCCGGTTCAGCCCGGCGTAGTCCAGCCGGGTCGCGCCGCAGGTCACGGCGGTCCGGCCGGGAGTCCGGGTCACCTGCTCCTCGAAGAGCGCGGGGAGCGTGGACCGTTCGCCCCGGTCCTCGGCCGGCGCGGGCGGGTTCCAGGAGTCCAGGAGCACATGCCGCTCGCCCTCGGACAACAGCGGGAGCTCGGCCAGCGTCCGGTGCGGGCCGTCCGCCATGCCTTCGAGCAGGTGATGCAGTTGCCGGGCCATCCGGGCCACGGTCGCCGTCTCGAACAGGTCGGTGTTGTACTCGACCGTCAGCTCGTGGCCGCCGTCGGCGCGCGGCGCGAACTCCAGCACGAGGTCGAAGCGGGCAGCCGGGCGGGGCAGGGGATGTTCCTCGATGCGTACCCCGGCGGCGGCCGACGGCCGGGCGGGCGCCGCCTGCTGGACCACCAGCGCCTGCACCAGCGGGGTGCGGCTGGGATCTCTCGGCGGGGCGAGTTCCTCGACCACCCGGTCGAAGGGCACGCCGTCATGGGCGAACGCGTCCAGCACGGTCGCGCGCATGGCCTGCACGAACCGGTCCACGGTGACGGCGTCGTCGACCTCGCCGCGCAGCACGACGGTGTTGGCGAAGAAGCCCGTCACGTCCTCCAGTTCGCGGCGGTCACGCCCGTTGGTGACGGTGCCGAACGCCACGTCCCGCTGCCCGGAGTAGCGGGCGAACAGCACGGCCGCCGCCGCGGCGAACACCGTGAAGACGGTGGTGTCACGGCCCGCGGCCAACTGCCGCAGCCGGTCGATCAGGTGGCGCGGTATGTCCTGGCGGTGAGACGCGCCCGCGGTGGTGCGCACCGGGGGGCGCGGCCGGTCGGTGGGCAGGTCGAGCTGCTGGAGGCCGACGAGGTGGCGTTTCCAGTAGGCGAGGTCGTCCGCGTCGGCGTCGGCCGTGTGCCGCTCGAGTTCCCACAGCGCGAAGTCCGGGTACTGCACTTCCGGCCGGGGCAGGTCCTCGGGTTCGCCGGCGGCCTCCGCGCGGTAGAGCGCCGCCAGGTCCCGGGTCAGGACGCCGACCGACCAGCCGTCGGTGACGATGTGGTGCTGGGCCAGCAGCAGCACGTGGTCCTCGGGTGCCCGGCGGATGAGCAGCGCCCGGGTCAGGGGCCCGGTCGTCAGGTCGTGGGGTCGGCGCAGTTCCTCGGTCAGCAGGCGCTCGACGGCCTGGTCGCGCCGGTCGGCGGGCACGTGCCCGACGTCGGTGGTGCGCAGCGGCAGCTCCGCCTCGGCGGCGACGAGCTGGACGCCCTGTCCGTCGACGGTGGCGAAGGTGGTACGCAAGGAGTCGTGGCGGGCGGCGAGCCGGTGCAGGGCGCGTTCCAGGGCCGGCGTGTGGAGGGGCCCGCGCAGCCGCAGCGCCACGCCGGTGTTGTACTCGGTTCCGCCGTCGGCGAGGTCGTCGAGGAACCACAGGCGCCGCTGGGCGCCGGAGAGCGGGACGGGCTCCGAGCGCGGAGCGGAGGGGATCGGCTCCGGCGGGGCGACGGCGGACGGATCGGCGGTCAGCGGGGCGAGCGCGCCGACGGTCCGCGCGGTGAACACGTCGCGCAGGGTGAGCCGGGCGCCGAACGCTTCCCGGATGCGGGTCAGGGTGCGGGCCGCGAGGATCGAGTCGCCGCCCAGGTCGAAGAAGTCGTCGGTGACGCCGACGGTGTCGACACCGAGGACGTCGGCCCAGATCGCGGCCAGGGTCCGTTCGTCGTCGGTGCGCGGTTCGACGTGCCGCTCGGCCGGCGCGCCGCCGGGGGCGGGCAGCGCCCGCAGGTCGATCTTGTGCTGCGGGGTGAGCGGCAACGCATCCAGCACGACGACGGCGGAGGGCACCATGTGGGCCGGCAGAGCGGCGGTGAGGGCGGCTCGCAGCCGGGCCGGCTCGGGCCTGTGCGCGGGGTCGGCGGGGGTGACATAGCCGATGAGCCGGCCGCGGGCGGGTTCCTCGTCGCGGACCACGACGACGGCCTCGCGGATCTCCGGGTCGCGGATCAGGGCGGCTTCGATCTCACCGGGCTCGATGCGGAAGCCGCGGACCTTGACCTGCCGGTCGGCCCGGCCGACGAACACCAGCTCGCCGTCGGCGCGCCGGCGCACCCGGTCGCCGGTGCGGTAGAGGCGGGCGCCGGGCGGCCCGGAGGGGTGGGCGACGAACCGTGTCGCGGTCAGGCCGGGGCGGCCCAGGTAGCCGCGGGCCAGTCCGTCGCCGCCCACGTACAGTTCGCCCTCGGTACCGGGCGGCACCGGGCGCAGCGCCGCGTCCAGGACGTGCGCCTCGATGCCGGGAAGCGGGCCGCCGATGGTGGGTGTCCCGGTGCCGGCGCTGAGTGGTCCGGTCCAGGTGGCGACGATGGTGGCTTCGGTCGGCCCGTAGGAGTTGATCATGCGGCGGCCGGGTGCCCACCGGTCGACGAGCGTGGCCGGGCACGCCTCGGCCCCGACGATCAGGGTGCGCAGCGACGGCAGGCCCCCGATGTCCGCCGGGTCGGGCAGCGTGGCCAGGGCGGCCGGCGGTATGAGGGCGTGTGTGACGCGGTGCCCGTCCAGGACGTCGGCGAGTTCGTCGCCCAGCCAGGGTCCGTTCGGCGGGACCACCAGCAGGGCGCCGGACAGCACGGAGACGCACAGCTCCAGTACGGAGGCGTCGAAGCTGGGTGAGGAGAACTGCAGCACACGGTCGCCCGGGCCGACGGCGTAGCGTTCGGCGGCCGCCGCGGCGAAACCGGCGATGCCGCGGTGGGTGACGGTGACGCCCTTGGGAGTGCCGGTGGAGCCGGAGGTGAAGATGACGTACGCCGCGTGATCGGGGAGCGCCCGGCTCGGGACCGCGTCCGTCTCTCGCTCTTGGCCCTCCATCAGTGCGCGGACCCGGTCGAGGTCGTCCAGGACGACGGCGGGAGCGGCGTCGGCGAGCATCAACGCCCGTCGTTCGGCCGGGTAGTCGGGATCCACGGGGAGGAAGGCGGCACCGGTGAGGGCCACGGCCAGCTCGGCGGCGATCAGTTCCATCGAGCGGGGCAGGACCAGGGCCACCGTCCGCTCCGGTCCAGCGCCGCTCGCGACGAGGTGGACGGCGAGCCGGCCGGCCCGCCGGGCGAGTTCCCCGTACGACCAGGTGCTCCGGCCGTCGGTGACCGCGGGGGCGTCCGGGTCGCGCGTCACCCACCCGGTGAACAGCTCACCGAGCGGGACGTGACGGGTGACGTCACGGACGGGGGCCGACGGGACGGTGCCTGCCGGTGGGGGGACGAGCGTGGCGGGGCGCGGGGAGTGCGGGTCCGTCATCGGGGTGCAGTCCTTCGGGCGGGGGCGGCGCGCGGACCCGGCGCGCCGCGCTCGGGCGGCGCGTGGGCGCGCCGGAGCGGTGCGGGGTCCTTGCGTACGGGGCGGGTGCGGGGCGATCGGGCTGTGCCGGTGCCGCGCGCGGCCGGAACGGCGCCGATCCGGCGTGCGGTCGGACGGTGCCGATCGGAGGCGCAGTCGGACGCTGCCGGCCCGGCACACGGTCAGACGGCGCCGATCCGGCACGCCATCAGACGGCGTCGATCCGGCAGGCGGTCAGTCGGCGCCGATCCGGCACGTGGTCAGTCGGTGCCTGTGCGGCGCGCGGTGCGTCCGGAGATCTGCAGGCGATCGATGGCCCCGGTGGCGGGATCGCGGTGGAAGCGGCCGCCCGGTTCGACCCGGCCGGTGGCCGGATCCACCAGGTCGCAGGACAGGTCCGGATAGCAGACCAGCGGGATGGGATAGTCGCCGTCGACGGACAGCGTCGGCGTGTCGTCCCCGTCGAGTTTGACCAGGTACTCGGTGCCCCCGTTGCGGTAGGTTCCGGCGCACTCCGGGAGTGCCACGGCGAGTCCGCGGCGGGTGTCGGCGGCCGGGGCGGTGGGCACGCGAATCCCGGTGATCCGGGTGAGTTCCGCGGCCATGTCACGCCACAGGGCGGTGGCGGCGCCCGCGTTGCCGGTGAAGGCGATGACCACGCCGCTGTCGGGGTCCGCCCGCAGGTGACAGGAGGTTCCCTGGGCGTTCCCGTCGTGGCCGCACCACACCCGGCCGTCCTGTCGGAAGAGGGCGAGACCCAGGCCCCAGGAGTCGGCGAGGGCACCGGGGTCCGCGGCCGGTTCGGCGTGCCGCATCCGGTCGGCGACGGAGGCCGGCAGTCCGGCGGACCTGCCGATCAAGGCCCTGCCCAGGGCGACCAGGTCCTCGGCACTCGCCAGCAGCGCTCCGGCCGGGGCCTCCACCGGGGCGAGGTTCTGATGGGCCGGGCGTACCAGGCCGGTGGCCGTGTTGAGGGCGTGCCCGCTGGCGAGCGGCCGGGCGGGGGTGGCGTCGCCCAGGAAGGCGGGGACGACGCCCAGGGGCTCCAGGACGAGCGCTGCCACTGCTTCCTGCCAGGTCATGCCCGTCACTTCGGACAGGATGCGGCCGGCGGCGACGTAGCCCGCGTTGGAGTACGAGAAGCCGGTGCCTGGCGGGAACAGGGTGTTCCGGGCGGTGCAGACCGCGGAGAGGTACCGGGAGGCGGTGGTGCCGACGGCGCTGTCGGAGTCGGGTCCGGTGGGCAGACCGGCGGTGTGACTCAGCAGGTGACGCACCGTCACATCGGGTATCTCCCTTGATAAGTCGGGCAGCAGTTCGCTGACGGGTTCGTCCAGGTCCACGTCTCCGTCGTCGGCGAGGAGCAGGACGGCCGCGGCCGTGGCGACCTTGGTGACGGAACCCAGGGGGACGGCCGTCCCCGCGGTGAACGGGGTGTTCGCCAGGGCGTCGGCCGTGCCGGTGTGCGCGCTGAGGACATGGGTGCCGGTGTGGACGGCCAGTTGGGCGCCGGGCACGCGGTGGACGCGGGCGAGGGAGTCGAGGTGGCTGCTCAGCTCCTGCTGCGAGGAGGTCGACGGTCGGTGTGCGGCCGGAGCGGCGGTCGGGTACGGCATGGGGAGGTGACTCCTGGTGAGAGCGGGTGCGGGGAGGAGGACGCGGCCGGCCCGCGAGTGAGCGGTGCGGGGCGTGCGCGTCGGCGCGCTTACGGCCTGGTGACGCAGATCGGCAGGTGGCGTACGCCGACGATGACGGCCGGGTTCTGGTACGTGACGTCGTCGTACGAGGGCACCGCGATGGAGGAGAAACGTTCCATCATCATCTGCAGGGCGATACGGGCTTCCAGCCGGGCCAGGGGGGCGCCGAAACAGAAATGGATGCCATGGCCGAACGTCAGATGGGGATTGGGGTCGCGGGCCGCGTCGAAGACGTCCGGCGAGGTGAAGCGGGAGGGGTCACGGTTGGCGGCCCCCAGGTGCACCATCAGCAGGGTGTCGGCCGGGATCTCGTGGCCGCCGAGCGCCACCGGCCGGGTGGTGCGCCGGCCCAGCTCGGGGAAGGGCGGCAGCCAGCGCAGGACTTCCTCGACGGCGTCCGGAACCCGGTCCGGATCCTTCCGCAGTGCGGTGAGCGTGCCGGGATGCCGGTCGAAGGTGACCATGGCGGTGCCGAGCAGCGCGGTGGTGGTGATGTGCCCGGCGACCAGCAGCAGGGCGACGAACCCGACGATCTCCTGGTCCTCCAGCCGCGTTCCGTCGACCTCGGCGGTGAGGAGTGCGCTGGTCAGGTCGTCACCGGGGTGGGCGCGGCGGTGCCGGATGTGGTCCAGTACGTAGCCGTTCATCTCTCGCACCGTCGGGGCGATGGCCTCCAGCGCCCGTTCCAGGTCGGCCATGTCGAGGCTGTCCCCGAGCTGGTCGCCGCCGAAGAGGGTGGCGGCCCACTCCTGGAACAGCCTGTGGTCCTCGGCGGGGATCCCGAGGAGTTCGGCGATCACGATGATCGGCAGCGGGTAGGCGAGGGTGTCGACCAGGTCGAACCGGTCGCGGTCGGCGACGCCGTCGAAGAGCCGCGCGCACACGGCCTCGATGCGCGGTGCGAGCCCGTGGACCACTCGCGGAGTGAAGGCCTGACTCACCAGGGTGCGGAGTTTGCGGTGCTCCGGCGGGTCCATGCCGACGAAGTTGCCCTGCCGGAAGGCTTCGAAGTCCTCCTGGGTGGGGGCGATCGGCGTCATGTCGGAGGAGTACGTCGCCGGGTCGGACAGGACCGCCGAGACGCCCTGGTGGTCCACGACGTGCCACTGCCGCCGCGCTTCGTCGTACGTCACGGGACCCGCGTCGCGTAAGGACCGCCATCGCCCGGGTAACGCGTCAAGAGGCGATGAGGCGCCGGTCAGTTGTGTGCTTGTCACCGTTTCTCCTTGAGTGAGGGCGTGCGTGCCCGGCGGTGGGCCACCGACGGTGCGCGGCGGCCGACCGCGGGCAGCGCTGACCGTCACGGGTTCGGCCATCGAGGTGTGGCACCGCGGGGCGGTTGTCGCTCGGCGCCACCAGGCCGGTGCCCGGCTCAGCCGGGTCGGCCCACCGAGGGCGACTGGCTTGTCCGCCCCTCAGGGAATGCCGGCCCGGGCGTCAGCGGAACTGAGGACTGAACAGGGACGGTGGGGCGGCGGTTCCGAGCGGTCCGGACGCCCGCCGAGCAGCGGACAAACCCGCACGTGCGCAGCCCGGCCATACGCGCCCAGGGCACCTTGCAGACACCACCACGTCCCCCCAGTGACTTCTCCGCGCAGCAGCCCTGCGCAGAACTCCCCTGTCCTACGATTCACGTGTCAAGAACGCGCTTGGACACGATCATCCCGGCCCAGTGCGTTCACAGTTTTCACGTTGGGTCACAGGATGGCAACCCCCCGAAGTTGAAGGGGAGGTGGCCGTTCAGCAGCCCACCAAAGAGGGTGTGTATCCCGCTCTTTCACACTCAAACCCAGAGTCTGAAGGGAAAGTTGGGCCGTATCACGACGCCTTGAGGCACCACCGCGTCCGCCATCCTTGGCCACACGGCCACCCGCCTGCCGATATCGGTCAGAACGGCCGGTGGGCGGCAGTGTTGCCGCAACGGCCTCACAACACGCTGCAAGGCGACCTTCGAAGGTCCGGAACCGCAGCGCCGCCCCGCACCAGCCCAGCCATCCCTTTTGAGCCATCCCTGCCCACCATGGCGACCCCCTTCAGGTTCCGTGTGGATCACCGTGCGCGGAGCCAGAGGACGAGTGAGGCGATCCGGAGGCCGACGAGACAGCGGGCGACCGGCTCGTCGAAACGGGTGGCGACAGCCCGGAACTGCACATCGCTTCCCCCGGCCCGCCCAAGGCGCCGTCGGCCCGCGATTCCAAGGACGGGCACGGCGCGCTCGCGCCCACTGTTCGAGCATGCTCATGCTCCGTGCATTTCCGGCCAAGCAGCCCCGCGGTCGGAGCGGCACTCCTGCCGGCCGTCCTCCAGCAGGGTGCTCACGACCGCCGGGCCCAACACCGGGACCATCAGGCGCGGGTCAAGACACCAGAAGCGAGCCGTGGACCACTGGGGCCGGCCGGCCCTGTCGTCCGGCTTCCGATTGAGGTGACCCTTGGCCAGGAACGGCGCGGCAGGCGCCCGCTTCGGCCGTCTCCCAGAGGAGACCGCCACGGCCGCGCCGATCTTGCGGATCGCGCACCCTGCGCCTGCCTCACCGCCGAATGCACGGTGCTCAGGATGATCACGGCCTCCCCCAGTCGGTCCGCGGGGACGTTACCTGCGGCGCGGGGCACGGGCTTGTCTTCCACCTCCGCGCTGAGTGCGACCTGACGTCGGCCCCCCGACGCGTAACCGATGCGTTACGCTTATGGTGTGGACGACCTGAGCAAGGTGGCCGTCGCCATCGCCGATCCGGTACGCCGGGAGATCTTGATGATGTTGCGCCGCACCCCGCTGACGGCAGGCGACATCGCGGCCCGGTTCGCGATCAGCCGACCGGCGGTCAGCCGTCACCTGCGCGTGCTGCGGGAGAACGGACTGGTCCGGGACCAGCAGATCGGTCGCCACCGGCGTTACTCCCTCGTCCGCTCCGGGCTGGATGACCTCACCGCCTGGCTCACCCAGTTCGACACCCAGCGGGTCGACTGGTCGCAGCGTCTGGCGGCGCTGGAGACGGAGGTTCACCGCACCCGACGGGACCGCAAGCGGGTCGAGCCCGCCAACGACCACTCCAAGGAAGGCACGGCATGACCCTTGAACCCACCGGACAGCTCATCCCCACCCCCACGGGGCACGACCTGGTCCTCACGCGCAGCTACCGCGCCTCCGCCGAAGACGTCTGGGCGAGTGTCACCGAGCCGGAGCGCACCGCACGATGGTTCGGCCCGTGGCGCGGCCAGGCTGCGACCGGCCACACCGTCGAAGTGCAACTGGTCTTCGAGGAGTCGGCACCTTGGTGCCCACTGCGCATCGAAGCCTGCGAGCCGCCGCACCGACTCGCCGTCTCCATGGAGGACGAGGCCGGATCCTGGTCGATGGAGCTGCTGCTGACCGAGAGCGACGGCACCACCGAACTCCGACTGGTCCAGCATCTGGCCTCCACAAAGGACCTCGGCGAGACCGGCCCGGGCTGGGAGTACTACCTGGACATGCTCACCGCCGCGCGCACGGGCGGGCCACGACCTGACTTCGAGGACTACTACCCCGAGCAAAAGGCATACTTCGAATCCCTGACCTGAGCCCGTCTCCCGCCCTTTGAGCTCGAAGGGCGCGACGCGGCACGCGTCGCTCTCGTGGCAGCATCGGGCTTCCCTCCCGGAGCGAGTGCCGCGGTACTCCAGGACATGCGCGGCGGTTTCGACCAGCTCCACGACCTGGCGGACCGCTACGCCGTACCGCAGCAGGATCGTTCGCCGGGCGGAGGCGCGCCCGCGGCCCACCCCCAACAGAGACGAGGTCAGGGGACGGGATGACAACTCGTCTCCGAACTCTTGACAGAGAGAGACACGGAGCGGTCCTGCCCGGCGCAAGGCAGTTGCATCGGGGCACAGGCGCACCGATCGGCTGGAGCGGGAGTTGGGCACGGCTGAAGGAACGTCAGCCGGTGAACCAGGATCCCGCCGAAACCGCGAACATGTTCGGCCGCGATATCCAGTTGCTCGGCTTCCGACGTGCCTTGGGAGCCGACGCTCCGCATCGAGGGTTTCCGCCAACTGGGATATGGCCGCAGGCAGCGCGGACAGCCAAGGCGAGCTGATCGGCCCCGTCATGTTCTTCCTCGCCGACCCGGGGATGTTCCGCGCTCAATCTGCTGCGGGCTGTAGCCCGCCTCGGCTTCCCGCTGACGCGGCGGTGTTCCGCCGAAGTTC
Source organism: Streptomyces sp. 378 (assembly GCF_030124145.1). GTDB lineage: Bacteria > Actinomycetota > Actinomycetes > Streptomycetales > Streptomycetaceae > Streptomyces. The sequence continues at coordinate 207,388 of NZ_JASKMS010000009.1, read as the reverse complement.
GGGAAGCGGAACGAGGCATGTGGCTCCGGTGGCCCGGGCCTCTACGGCCACAGGGAACGTGCCTCTGCGTCCTTCGAACGGGTGAAGGTCCTTGCCTGTGTGCAACCGCCGGGCCCGGGTGCGTGTCCTGCACAGGCGACACCACCCGCTCATCATGGGGAGCCTGTTCTTGTGCAAGAACCTCGTCACGGCTGCCGCTGTTGCGGCCGGCGCGCTGCCCGCCCTGCCCCCGCGTTCACGCACACGCCGCCGAGTACAGCTCGGCGTTGAAGATCCGCGGAGTTCATCACGACGCGCCGGGCCGCGACTCCAACAGCTGCTCCTCGGGCAACACCGACGAGGAGCACCCTGACGGTGAAGAACCCTCACTGTCAGACCCCTCTGCCACGATCGGTGCATGGGATTCTTCGACGATCTGGTGTTACCGGAGGAACCGGCCGCCGAGCGGACGGCGTTGGTCCGGCTGGGCCCGCCGGAAGAGGACGCCGGGCGGTACGCGCCGCCGGTCGACTGGTTCGCTCCTGCGCTGCTGTCGCAGCTTGAGGTGCTCGGCGCCGGTCCGCACACGAAGGTGCTGCTCACAGGATGGTCCGTATGGCCGCAGGCAGCCACCCTGCATCTGGCGGTCTTCCGCACGACCCGCCAGGACAGCGCGGCTGCGGGACGGCAGTCCGGGTTGCGGGTGGGGCTGCTGTTCTCCGACGGCCGCCGGGTGACCTCGCTGGACGGCACGACGGACCGGAGGGTGGAGTTCACCGGTCCGCAGGGACAGGTGACCGTGGCATCGACACCGCAAGCGGTCGGGCTGATACCGCTGGATCCCGGTTTGCACCATCCCCGCCGATCCCTCTTCAAGACCGACGTCGACCTGTATCTGGCAGAGCTCCCGCCCGCCGGAGAGGCTCAGTTGGTGGTGGAGTGGCCGGACGAGGGGATTGCCGAGACCCGCACCTCGGTCGACGTGGCGGCCCTCCATGCCGCCTCGACGCAGGCGCTCGAGGTCTGGCCGGCGCTCGAGCCGCCGGATCCGTCGGAGCAGCCGGGCGCCTTCGGGTTCATGGAGGTGAGCGGACCACCTGCTTTCCTGGCACCGCCGCTGACTCGGCACCAGCGCGAGATGCTGCGCCGCCAGGAGGAAGCCCGCAGGCGCTATGAGCCGCGGGCCGACTGGCAGCAACTGGGTTACCAGGACTGGGAGGACGCGGCCCTGATCCGTGCTCGGCTGAACGCAGGGGCACCGGTCGACGCCCGCGTCGGATGGCGTGGCACCACCCCGCTGCATTTGACGGCGGAACAAGGGTCGGTGGAGGCGGTCGCCGCGCTGTTGTCGCATCATGCGGAGGTCGACGCACGCGACGACGACGGACACACACCGCTGTGGTACGCCGCCTGCAGCGTGGACGAGGGCAGCGTCCGAGCGCTGATCGATGCCGGGGCCGATGTGTGGACGCCGCAGAGCGGGCCCTGGTCCCCGGGCCGGCTGCTGCTGACCACGTCGCTCGCGCCACTCGTCGCGGATCTTCCGGGGGCGGTGGAACTGCCCGCCGAGGAAGCCGCGGCGTTCGCAGCGGCGGACGCGCTCATCGCGGCCTTCGGCGAGCAGGAGCTGTGGACCGAAGGACTCGGCATCTGCTTCGTGTCGGGCCTGAGCGAGGACGAGGTGATCCGGCGGCTCGGCGCCGACCCCGCGCAGTGCCCGAAAGCAGACTCCGAGCACGCGCCCTTCGCCCCGATGGACTACGACGATTCCCTCCGCTATGTGGGCGTGACGAGCGTGCCCGGGGCCCCTGGCGGCTGCGCGATCACCCAGGATGGCTATATGCCGAGCGACGACGCCGTACTGCGGGTGATATCGGCGGGCACCGCCGCCTACGGAATCTACTTCAACCCCAAGGGCGGCACCTTCGGCACCCTGGCCCGCGACGGCGAAGTCGTCGAGCACGAGGAGATAGGCCTCTGGCCGGACAGTCCCGACCCGGCCGCGCACTGGCACTTCCGCTTCTGGCAGCGCCGTTCCGCCTTCCCGCACTACGCCGACACACTCGCCTACGCATGTGCCGCGGCCGGACTGAGGATCCACGACGGCCAGGAGGTTGCGGATCGCCACACCCCGCGCCGCTGGGTGCCGTTGCCTTCGCACCTCCAGCGCTGAGGCCCCGGGCCATGGGCCGGGGAGGCGCACATGCTCGGGGAGACAAGAGTGCCGCCTCCCCCCTGCGCGGCGTGAAATACCCACCCACGAACCGCTCCGAGCAGACCCGCGCCGCCTCTGCGACGGCGGAGCGGGGCTGCCATCGGATACCGGTGCGCAGCTGCTGCTCAGTCGGTGCCTGGGTGTGCCGGGCAGCACCACGCGCCGCACAGGGATTTCGGCCAGCGCCCGCGTCCAGCGCCTTCCGACGGAGCGCATTCCGCTATCGGGCCCTCGCCCTTCGCCCCACGCTGACCTGTAGAGATGGCCGTCAACTCACTGATAGCATCCGCTCACTTGTGCGAGAGCAGGTCGCTTTGCGGGAGGGGCGGCACGTGGGCGCAGCTGCCGTGTCGCACAGCCGACTGGCGGCCGATGTCGTCGCGGTACCTGTGCGGCGGGTGCAGAGCTGTTCGCCCGCCCAGCCGGCTCTTGCCACCACTGTCGTCGGCGGCATCACCGACCACTGCGGAGCCGACTTGATCTTCCGCAAGGCCAACGGCAGTACTCAGGGCACGGGACAGGTCCCCTTGCCCTGACCCTCGTCGCGCCTTTTCATGCCTGGACGATGTTCCGGTTGTCGTCCGTTCGTCGACGGCAACCCTGAGGTGGGAGAAACTCATATGACCAAGAGAGACGGCCGCGGCGGCAGATGTCGGGTCGTCGCCGCTGTTGGGCTCGCCGGGCTGCTCGGCGGTGTGCAGGTCCCGAGCGCGCACGCTGCCGGGGACACCGTCCCTGCGGACTTCAACGGTGACGGCTATCGCGACGTTGTGCTGCGGGTGCCCGCCGCGGACATCGCCGGACGCGAGGACGCGGGCGCCGTGATCGTCCTGTACGGCTCTGCCTCCGGGCTCTCGGCGACGTCCCGCGTCACGATCACCCAGAATTCCCCCGGCGTGCCGGGAAGCGCCGAGCGGGGTGACTACTTCGGTGCCTCCACCGCCTCTGCCGATCTCGACCGGGACGGCTACACCGACCTGATCGTCGGCGCGCCCTACGAGGATCTCGAACAGGGTGAGAACAAGGGCATGGTCACGATCCTGTGGGGCAGCCGATCGGGCTTGGTGTCCGGGCGGGTTCTGCCGACGCCTGACAGTCCCGAGGACTTCGACCGCATCGGCCGGGACCTGGCCGCCGCGGGCAAGGGAACCTCGTCCACCAGCCTGGTGACGGTCGGTGGCTGGAACTACACCCAGACCTTCCGGGGCCCGTTTACCCGATCGACTGGGCCCGCCTCCGCGGGAATGGGACTGGGCGAGTGGTTCGGCTCCGTCGCCGCCGGCGACCTCGACCGCGACGGCCGCGCCGACACGGTGGCGGTGACGGGGCGTGCCGGCGGGTACACCGGCGGGCGGATCCACGTCAACGCGGAAAACGAACCGCAGTGGAGCGTCCCCCTGACGCACGGCGACGCCCTGGTGGCCACCGTCGGCGATGTCAACGGCGACGGATACGGCGACCTCGTCGCCGGTGATCCCGACGAGCCCCGACAGCGCGGAGTCGACGGAGAGCACGGCGGGCGCATCCTCATCTGGTACGGCGGTTCGGCAGGGGTGCCGACCGACGCCAAGCCCGTCGTGCTTTCCCAGGACACCAGCGGCGTCCCCGGATCCGGGGAGAAGGGCGACAAGTTCGGTGCATCGGTCGTGGTCGCGGACTTCAACCGCGACGGCGTCGGCGACATCGCGGTGGGCGCGCCCGGCGAGAATCTCGGCACCGTCGCCGACGCCGGCATGGTGACAGTCATCCCCGGCAAACGCACGGGGACCCCGGGCTCCGGCGCCTACTCCTACAGCCAGGGCACCACCGGCGTCCCTGGCGGCAACGAGAGCGGAGACCACTTCGGCACCACCCTCTCGGCCGGTGACGTGAACCGCGACGGGCGCCCCGAACTCACCGTCACCGCGCACGGCGAGAACAACTACGCCGGCGCCGCATGGATCCTGCCCGGAGGAACCACCCGGCCCACCACAACCGGCAGCAAGATGTTCACCACCTCACAGTTCGGGCTCCCCGCCTCCGGATGGCAACTCCTCGGCGGCGACAGCCTCCCCCTGCTGTGACCACATGACGCAGGGCGGCCCGGCCTCGGGGCCGGGCCGCATACCGGTCACCCGGCGCATCCCTCACCAGGCTCAGCACGATCGCGACCGCCTCGTCGTCGTCGAGCAGCAGCGGCGGCAGCGTCGCGCCCGCGCCGAGCCGGTAGCCGCCGGCGACCCCTGGTGCGGCCTGGACCGGGTATCCGAGATCGCGGCCACTCGGTCGGGTAGTTCGAGCGGATCTCCCCCACCCTGCGCACCGCGCGCTCGCGCGGCTCTTGGGATGGAACGCGGGAGCTTCACCCTGGTTGACGACGTGAGTTAACGTCGATAAGTTATCGCCACTAACCAGGAGGAGAGTGACCTGTGCTCACACTTGAAGCCGACGACGTCTACGCGCTCGCGCCGTATGCCAAGACGCTCGGCGTCGTGTTCGAGGAGATCACTGAAGTCAGGGTTCAGGCCAGGCTGGCGCATGACCTCTCCCTTTCCACGGTGGGCGGCGGCCTCCACGGAGGGGCGTTGATGGGGCTCGCCGATGTGTGTGCTGCCGTTTGCGCCGCCCTCAACGGTCCAGTCGGCGCCGCACCGGCCACCGTGGAGTCGAGCACGCATTTTCTCCGGCCCGCCCGCACGAGCGTCGTCGCGACAGCTCGTCCCTTGCGTGTGGGACGCAACACCGTCGTCGAGGTCAACGTCCATGATGACGAGGGTGAACTGTGCGCCCGGGTAACCCAAGTGGTCACCGTCATCAAACCGAAGGCCTCATGACGCCTGGTCACGCACCGTCAAGACGCCGCAGATGAGGAAGCGTCCCCTCAGGGGGGCGCTCGGAGATTTCGGCGTCTGCCTATTGTCATCACCCTCTCACGAAGGCACATCTGTGACAGGTTCCCGAGTCCGCGCTGCCAAGGGCCAGGGTGGTCTGCTCCGAGATCAGCTTCTCGACATCGCCGCTCAGCTCCTCGAAAGCCATGGCGTTGAGGCCCTTACGATTCGCGCGGTAGCAACACGTGCAGGAGTCAGCCCGCCGGCCGTCTACCTCCACTTCGCCTCGAAGAGGGAACTCGTCCATGCGGCGTGCCTGCGCGTGTGGAGCTCACTGTTCAGCGAGATGGAAGCGGTGTCCCGGGAAATCCCGGATCCTGTGACGGCGCTCTACGAAACCTGTGTCGCCTACATCGCGTTCGGACTACGTCATCCTTCCCAGTACCGACTGGTGATGGCCGGCGAGGCCACCGAAGCCAGCCGCCAGAACGAAGACGCGTGTTTCCGCTATTTCCGGGACAAGATCGCAGCCTGTGTTGATGCCGGGGTACCTGTCGAGAGCACGACCGAAACCGCCAGAGTGTTGTGTGCCGGTGTGCACGGGGCGGTTTCTCTTCTGATCCACCAAGAGCGTGAGGTATGGCCGCCAGATAGCGACGGCTATGTCAGACGGGCGGCGTCCTCGGCCGTCCATGGCGCTCTCCTCACCGCATCCCACGCGTTCCGCCCCTCGATGGCCGACGTGATGCGGTCTGGCTGAACAATGGGTGCCGGAACCGCCCCGCTGGGATCACGGGCTGTGAGGGAGGCGATGCCAAGAAGTGCCGAGAAGCAGCGCGAATCGGCAGGAGGCGGCTCCCCGTTCGCCGACGAGGAACGGCGAAGCCGAGCGGCGCCAGGGCGGGCAGGCGCGTCCGTGACCACCGGAGCGGCGGGAAAACGTCGAAAGCTGCCACCCCTGGATCCGTGAGGGTCTGTTCCTGATCACCGAGACCGGGGAGCGCTGCCTATCCTCCGGAGAGCTCAACTACCCTTTCGCGCTCCAGTGGTGGTCAGGGGGACCTGGTCAGGCAAGCGTTCGTGGACGGTGTGCGGGCCTGGAGCATGCGGCGGAGGATTTCTGTGTATCTGGCTGCGCAGTGCTGCCTTCTCGGCCTGATCATTACGGCCGTCCATGTCCGGCACATCGATGTTCCACCTGCCGTCTACCTGGTTCCCTGGCTCGGCGTGTCAGCGGGCGGAGTGATCGGCATGTCTTTGGGGCTGAAGAAGCCGAACCAGCCATGACAGGGCACTGCGCCCGGCTGCCCGAGCGACTCCCCGTGCTCGTAGGGGCGAGCCGGCCGGCCGTCTTGGGGTTCCTTCTGCTGGCGACGCCTCAGAAATGCCTGCTCATGGTCGCGTTACGAGGCTATGGGCTTCCCGGGTGACCCGCGACGAGCGGGCCGCCGCCGCGGGCCGGTCGAGCGGAGTGCGCGCCGACCACGTCTCGGCCTCGCGAGCCGCGGCGGGGGAAAAGGCGTGCGATCCGGTTGCACGCCCCGGGCGCCGGACCGGTCGTCCGCAGTCCCTGAACTGACGAGAAATCGCCCGTCCCGGAAAAGGCGCCTCCCCATAAATGCCCCTACCAAACATGTTGATGAGGGGGAAGGGTGACGCTACGCTCGCAGACACCGTGAACGCTCGTATGCCATTCGTGAATGGAATGGCATACGACGCAACGGGGGAAAAGCCGACGCAGCGCCGGCCTGCATTTCGACGGTTCGACTCACACGGGGGCAGAATTGGATACGCGGCATCTCGAGGCATTCCTGGGCGCCGTAGACGCGGGAAGTGTGACACGGGCTGCGAGCATGCTCCGGGTGACCCAGCCGACGGTGACCAATCGCATCAAGGCATTGGAGCGGTCGCTCGGCCTGCCCCTGCTGGAGCGCTTGCCGGGCGGTGTCCGGCCGACGAGAGCCGGTCGCTCCATCCTCGAACAGGCCCGCGAGATACTGCGGCTCAGCGGTCATGTCCGGCGCATCGCGGACGCGTGACTCACGCCGCAGGGGAAAATCTGCGTCGGTGCGTCGGAGAGCCTTATCAACCGGTGGCGGAGATCGGCGGGCCGGGGCTGGGCGGGGCGCTGGTGCAGCTCGTGGGAGCGCCGTTCGCCCTGCTCGTCGACGCGGTCTCGTACCTCGCCTCCGCGCTGGGTGTCTCGGCGGTACGCAAGCGCGAGAAGCCCGTCCGTATCGACCCCGCGCCGTTACGGTCCCAGGCGTCCGAGGGTTTTCGCTTCACCTTCTCCAGCCCCTACCTGCGGGCCACGCTCGGGGAGGCCGCCAGTTACAACCTGTGCTGGCAGATCGTCCTGCCGATCCTCACCCTGTTCGCGGTGAAGGAACTGGACATGAGCCCGGGGACGCTGGGCCTCGTGCTGTCCGTCGGTGCCGTGGGCGCGCTGCTCGGCGCGGCGTTCACCGACCGTCTCGCCCACCGGGTGGGCCTGGGCCGCACGCTGGTGATCGCCGCGGTGATCGGCGACCTGGCCCCGCTGCTGCTGCCGGTCGCGCACCGCGGCACGTGGGCGGCTCCCCTGTTGGCCGTCGCCTTCTTCGTGCAGGGCTTCGGCATCACCGCCTGCAACGTGCACACCATGACGATCCGCCAGACGGTGACTCCGGAGCGGCTCCTGGGCCGCACCAACGCCGCCTACCTCTTCGTCGCCCTGGGCATGAAACCGGTCGGCTCACTGCTCGGAGGCTGGCTGGGCACCCATCTGGGGCTGCGCGGGGCGCTGGTGGTGGGAACCGTGGGGCTGCTGAGCACCAGTCTCTTCCTGATCCTGTCCCCGCTGCGTACGGTCCGCACCCTCGACAGCGTCAGGCCCGAACCCCCGGAGGAGGTCCGGGCCGCCGCGCCGACGAGCACGCCCTGAGGCGCGGTTCGGCGCCCGCCCCGGGCCGGCCGTCTCAGGCCACGTCCACCCGCAGGGCATGCCCCGCCTCGTCCAACGCGGCACGGCAGGTGTCCGCGTCGGCGGCCAGGGCGATCGCGTAGGCGACCCTGCCGTCCATCAGTCCGCGGGGCGGGGGCGACTTGACCTCTCCCGCCGCCGCCAGCGGGCCGCAGCGCACCACCTGCTCGGGCAGCCCCGACTTCTCGAAGCGGACCTCCGCGATGACGGAGTCGTCCTTGGGCGGGTAGTAGAAGCGGATGGCGGCGACCCGGCGGTGTCCGGTGGCCGCCCGCAGCCTCGGCGGTCTGCCGCACGCGACATCGGCAGCGGCGAGCGCGAGGTCCGGGCCACCGCCCAGGAGGTTCAGCAGGGGGATCATGCCCCCTCCGATCCGGGCGTTGACCTCGATGACCTTCGGCCCGTTCGGCGTCAGCCTGATCTCCGTGTGGGTCACGCCTTCGGTGAAGTCCAACGCGGCGTGCGTACGCACGACCACGTCCGCCAGTGTCCCGTCGGACCACAGCGGGTCGTCCGGGTCGACGACGTGTCCGGTCTCCTCGAAGTAGGGCTCGAAGCCGACCTCCTTGCGGGCGAGGCAGACCGGAGTCACCGTGCCGTGGTGGACCACACTGTCGACGCTGACCTCCGGTCCCCCGGCGAACTCCTCGACCAGGATGTTCCGCTCGTGCGTCGGAAGGTCGGGAGCCCACTCGCCGCTCGCGTCCGTGAACTCGACGGCCTTCCTCAGGTCGGCGGGTGAGTCGGCCCGCACCACGCCGAAGCTCCCGGCCAGGGCCCGCGGCTTGACGACGACCGGGTAGCCGATGTCCCCGGCCACCGCGAGGGCCTCCTCGCGCCCGGAGACGAGCACCGAGCGCGGCTGGGGCACCCCGTCGGCATCGAGGGCCGCACGGGTGCGGTACTTGTCCCGGCAGCGCTCGACGCACCGCCGGTCCCCTCCGGGCAGTCCGAGGGCGGCGGCCACCCGCGCGGTCTGCTCGATCCATGTCTCGTCCCAGCAGATGACGCCGTCCAGCGCCGGTTCGGCGTCAACCGCCCGGGCGACCCGCACGAGGGCGTCGACATCGGCAAGGTCGGCCACCACGGTGTGGCCGGCCACATACGCCCGTTCCCATGTGGGAGGTTCGGTCAGCACCAGGTGGACGCGGAAGTCGCGGCTGATCGACTGCAGCAGGTACTCGCGGTAGGCACGGATGCCAGGAGTGATCACGAGCAGGTGTCCCATCGTCATGGGCACCGGATACCCGTGCACCGCCGGGCGAGTCCCCGGCGGGCGGCGGCCCCTACCGGCTGCCTCCTGCAAGGGCCGCCCGCCGCCGCCCTCACGGTGCCGCGGGCTACGCGTCTCGTTCGGCGACGAAGATGCAGAACGGGTGGCCCTCGGGGTCACGGTAGACGCGGAAGCGTTCCTCGTCGTCGGGATCCGGCCGGTCCCGGTTGCTGAGCAGGCTGCCGCCGAGGGTGAGCACGCGCTCGTGCTGGTTCCGCAGTTCCGCCAACGAGGCGACGCTCAGGTCGAGGTGCATCTGCTGGGGCACCGGGCCGTCGGGCCAGTCCGGTTCGCGCAGGCGCTCCACCTGCTGGAAGGCGAGCTGCGGTCCGCCGCCGGGGTCGCGCAGGACGAGCCAGTCCCGGCCGTGCTCGTCCCGCTGATCGGCCGGAGGCGGCTCGTCCCCCTCCGCGTACGCGAGCCCCAGCAGGGACCGGTAGAACTCGGCGAGTTTACGGGCGTCGGTACTGTCGATCACGGTCTGCACCAGCCGGAGGCGGCTTGCGTCGTTGGTCATGGACTGCGGGTGCCCCGGCCCGGCCCCACCCGAACGACCCACTCGGGGGAACGCCCGCCGCCGAACAGCGCAAGCCGCTCGACTCCGGTATCGGTGTCGACTGCGCTTCCAGGACCGGCGCGACGACGGGCCCATGCGGACTTCCACACAGGCGGGCAGCGCCAACCACGACCACGGCTCCACGCCGCACGCCTTCACCTTCCACCACTCGTTCACCCCGGACGGAACTCCCGCCAAGGTCAGCGGCATGGGGCCGAAGAGCGACCAGGTTCGCTGACGAGGACGCCTGAACGCCGGGATGGGATGACGGCGGACGGCAACGGCCTGCCTCCTCTCCCAGCCCCGTCCCGCGCGTTGCCTTCACCCCCGTGTCCCCCCTGCTCATCCCCGGTTTCCCGGTCGCCGGTCCGGTGGGCAACAGGAAACCCGTCGACCCCCGGCCGACGGCGGGGCGACTCTGGACCCGTCAACCGGCGGCGGTGAAGGGGGGCGGAGTCCATGCGACGGGTACTGGTGTCGATCTGCGCGACGGTGGCGGCCACCGCGGCCGTCACGACCGGGTGCGCCGGTGGCGGTGACGACGACGGCCGTGCGCGGAACCCGCGTTCGCGTCCTGCGGCGCTGACCTGGCAGCAGGAACTGCGCGTCGCCGACGCGCAGCAGCGGCTGACCAAGCAGTGCATGGACCGCCGTGGCTTCACCCTCCGGGAGGACCGCGGTCTGACGCTCGACGAGAGCCGACCGGTGCGCTTCGTGCAGGACGACGTGGCGTGGGCCCGCGTCCACGGGTACGGCGGCCGAATCGAGGCGAAGGGCCAGGCCCTCCATGCGCGCAACCCCGTCGGCACCTACCGGCAGAGTCTCTCCGCCGACCGGCGCGCGGCCTTCGACGCCGCGCTGGACGGCGGCACGGACGCCCGCGTGGTCACGGTGACCCTGCCCGGCGGCGGCGGGGAGATCCGCAAGCGTCTGGGCGGCTGTATGGAAGAGGCCGAGCGCAGGCTCTACGGCGATCCGGCCGTGTGGTTCCGCACCGGCAAGGTCGTCACGGGTCTCAACGCCCTCTACGGCGAACAGCTCATGAGGGATCGCCAGTTCAGCTCCGCGGTACGGGCATGGTCGCGGTGCATGAAGCGGGCGGGACAGCCCTACCAGGATCCCCAGGCCGCCCGCGACGCCGTCCGCGTCAACACCGGCCGGCTGGGACCTGCCCGTTCGGACGAGGCGTTCGCCGCCGAGCGGAGAACCGCCGTCGCGGACGCCACCTGTGCCCGACAGACCTCCCTGCGGGCCGTGGCCACGGCCCGGGAGACGCACTACCTGGACCGCCTGCGTGACCGGTTCGGCAAGGACATCGACACCTACCGGCACCTCGGTCAGCAGGCCTACGACCGGGCGGTGGGCATCGTTCCGGAGCGCCACTGACCACTCCGCGCTCCGGAGCGGACACCGCTCACCGGTGCGGTGTGCGGGGCCACCGGCCCGGCGTACCCGCACCCGCACCTCCGCACGACCGGCAACACACCGACAGTGACAGCAAACGAGGGGAACAGCATGCGCAAGTTCAGCGTCACCGCAGCGGTCCTGGGGCTCGCCGCCCTGGGCCTCGCCGTACCCGCCACCGCGCAGGCGGCCGAGAGCGCCGTTCCCGGCCCCGTCTGCAACAGCAAGTGGGGACCGCGCAACGGCAATATGTACGCCTGGCAGGACCTGGACTGCGGGGGCACCCTGCTGATCGCCACGCCGGGCAACAGCAGCAACTGGGGAACCGCGGCCAACGACAAGGCCACCTCCGTCATGAACCGCGGCTACACGGGCGGCCTGGACCACGTCGCCTTCTACCAGAACGACAACTACGGCGGCGGCCACGCGTGTCTGGCGCCGGGCGAGCTGTACGCCGACAACCTGACCGACAACCGGTTCACCAACGGCGTCAACGTCAACGACAACATCACCTCGCACCGTTGGGTGGCCAGGAGCGCCTGCGGCGCCTTCCTGACCTGACGCGCGAACCGGTGAGGAGCGGGCGGCCCGCGACCCTGCGGGCCGCCCCGCCCTTCCGGTGACCCGTCCCGAACCAGGGGGAACACCATGCGCAAGATCACCGTCACGGCGGCCGTGCTGGGGCTCACCACGCTCGGCCTCGCCGTTCCGGCCGCCGCGCAGGCGACGGAGACCACCGTCGCCGAGCCGGGCTGCGCCGGCAAGTGGGGCCCGCGCGACGGGCGGTTGTACGCCTGGGACGAGCGGGACTGCCAAGGCTCCCTGCTGCCCGTCCCGTACAGCGGGACCTGGGGCCCGGCCGCCGACAACAGGGCGTCGTCCGTGATGAACCGCGCCTACACCAGTGGCTTCGACCACGCGGCGTTGTACGACAAGCCCGACTACTCGGGCGGGCACGTCTGCCTCGCCCCGGGCGAGCTGTACGCCGACAACCTGACCGACAACCGGTTCACCGACGGCACCCTGGTGAACAACGCCATCAGCGCGCACCGGTGGGTGAACGGGAGCGCCTGCCGGGCCTTCCTGACCTGACCCGGCGCCGCGAGCCACACAGAACGTCCGGAACCGCCCCACCGGTTCCGGACGTTCGCGTTTTCGCCACACCGGGGAAAGGCTTGGCTGCCCTGAGTGCCCCCGCAGTAGCCTGGGCATCCGCCGCCTCACGGACGCACTGCCATGGGGGACACCGTGGGAGACCCGCAGCACGGGCATGACACCGACCACCGGAACGGGCGGGACCGGAACGCGCTGACCACGCACTCCTTCCCCGCACAACTGCGACGACTGCGACAGGCACGCGGTCTGTCGCTGACCGATCTGGCACGGCAGACGCACTACAGCAAGGGCTACCTCAGCAAGATCGAGACCGGGACGAAGCGGGCGACCCTCGACGTCGCCCGCCTCTGCGACCAAGTGCTTCGCGCGGACGGGGAGTTGCTCAGACTCGTCCAGGAGAGACCGCCCTCCGACGGCGGGGACGCCCTCGAGGCCGCGCTCAGCGAGCGCCCGTCCGACGGGGCGTGTCCCTACCGCGGCCTGTCGGCGTTCACCCCGCAGGACGCGGAGTGGTTCTTCGGCCGGGAACGCGCGACGGCCGCCCTGGTGGAACGGGTCTTCGAACGGGTGGGCAGCGGCCCGCTGTTGCTGGTCGCTCCCTCGGGCGCCGGCAAGTCCTCGCTGCTCAACGCGGGACTGGTGCCCGCGCTGCGGCGCGGCGACTTCCCGATGCCGGGCGCCGACCGGTGGCCGGTGGTGACGTTCACGCCCACCTCGCGGCCCCTGGACGAGCTGCTGGAGCGCACCGCGAAAGCAGTGGGCGGTGACCTCGGCGTCACCGTCGAGGAAGCCCGGCGCAACCCCGACGCGGTACTGGACGCCGTACGCGCCATGACGGACGCCCCGTCCACGGCTCCGGGGGACCGCAGGCCCCCGCCCCGTCGGCCGGTGCTGATCGTCGACCAGTTCGAGGAACTCTTCACGCTGTGCGCGGACGAGGAAGAGCGGCGCTCCTTCGTCCGGGTGCTCCGCGCGCTGTCGGCGTCCAGGCCGGAGGGCAAGGGGCACGGCCCCGCCGTGGTGGTGCTCGGCATGCGGGCCGACTTCACCGGCAACTGTCTGGAACTGCCCGAACTGGCCCCGGTCTGCACCGACGGGCTGTTCGTGCTGCCCCCGATGTCCGTGGCGGAGCTGCGGGAGTCCATCACGCGCCCGGCGGAACTCGCCGGGCTGACCCTCCAGCCGGGCCTCGTGCCCCTGCTGCTGCGTGACGCGGGACTGCGCGACGGACCGGGCGGCACCGCCCCCGGCGCCGCGCAGGGGACCCGTCCCGGAGCCGACGAGACGCCCTGGGGCGCCCTCCCTCTCGTCTCCCACGCCCTGCTGGCCACCTGGCAGCGGCGTGAGGGCTCCGCGCTGACCGTCGCCGGGTACGAGCGGGCCGGCGGGATCCAGGGCGCGATCGCCCGCACCGCGGAGAACGTCTTCGCCCGGCTGTATCCGGCCGAGCAGAAGACGCTCCGCCGTGTCCTGTCCCGCCTGGTGTACGTCGCGGACGGGGCCCGGGCGACCCGCCGCCGGATGAGCCGGTCGGCGTTGATGGAGCAGCTCGCCGACGCGGACGGTGCGACCGCCGCGCTCGACGCCTTCGTACGGGCCCGGCTCATCACGATGGACAGCGACACCGTCGAGATCACCCACGAGGCCCTCCTTCACGCCTGGCCGCGGCTGCGCGACTGGATCCACGCCGACCGTGCCGGACTGCTGCTCCACCAGCAACTGGCGCACGCCGCCGCGGAGTGGGAGCGCGAAGGCCACGATCCGTCCGCCCTGTACCGCGGCACCCGGCTGAACACCGTGCGTTCCTGGGCCGACGAGCTGGACGGGTGGAGCCGGCTCAGTCCCGGCGAGGAGGCGTTCCTCAGGGCGAGCCTGGCCGAGCGGGAAGTCCTGGAGCGACAGACCAGACGACAGGTCCGGCTGCGGCAGTCCATGCTGGCCACCCTCGTCGTACTGCTGGGGCTCGCCCTGACCGCCGGCGCCCTCGCCTACCAGCAGCGCGAGAGCGCCCTCGACCAGGAACGCGTCGCGCGCTCCCAGGCCCTCGCCGTACGGTCCGCGTCGCTCGCCGAGGGCCAGCCGGAGGCCTCCATGCTGCTGGCCGGGGAGGCGTACCGGGCCCATGCCACCACCGAGGCGCGCGGCGCGCTGCTGAGCACCCAGTCACAGCCGTTCTCCGGTCGGCTCGGCGGCCACCGGGGCCCGGTCAACGCGGTGGCCTTCGCGCCGGGCAACCGGTCCCTGGCGACGGCCAGTTCCGACGGGACGGTGACGCTGCGCCGGGTGCACGATCACCGTACGACCGCCACGTTCGCGGTGCGCGGTCCGGTCCGCTCGATCGCCTTCAGCTCCGACGGCCGCCTCCTGGCGGCGACGTCGGCACACGGTCCCGTGAGTCTGTGGGACGTCGCCGGGGCCCGGCGGACGGCCGTGCTCGGCAAGGGCACCGAAGGCGCCCGGACGTTGGCCTTCGACCCCCGCGGGGGCAGGCTCGCCGTCGCGACGACGCGCGGGGTGATCGAGGTGTGGGACACCGCACGCGCCCCGCGCGTCACCGCCGCCCTGACCGGACACGAGGGAACGGTCAACGCCCTGGGGTACGCCCGGGACGGCCGGGCCCTGGTCTCCGCCGGCACCGACCGGACGGTGCGGCTGTGGGACACCGACCGGGCGGGGCAGCTCACCGTGCTGAAGGGGCACACCGACGAGGTGCTGGGCGCCGCGTTCTCCCCGGACGGCCGCGAGGTGGCCTCCGGCGGCATCGACCGGACGGTACGGCTGTGGGACGTCCGCGGTGCCCGGCTCAGCGCGACGCTGTCCGGGAGCAGTGACGACATCAACGCCGTGACGTACACGCCCGACGGCGCCACGGTCATCGGTGCGGTCGGCGACGGCACGACCCGGCTGTGGGACGTCCGCAGCGGCCGGCAGACCGCCGTGCTGGCCGGTCACACCGACTACGTCATGGGGGCGGCTGTGACCTCCGACGGCGCCCTGCTGGCCACCGCCGGGTTCGACCGGTCCGTCGTCCTGTGGGATCTGGGCGGCCCGGTGCTGACGGCGCGTCCGTTCACACAGGTGTGGCAGGCCCGGTACAGCCCCGACGGGTCGCTGCTGGCCACCGCCGACGCCGACCACACCGTGCGTCTGTGGGAGGTGCGCGGCCGGCGGCTGCTGGCGACGCTCCGCGGCCACACGGAGACGGTCTTCTCGGTGGCCTTCGCACCCGACGGGCGAACTCTGGCGTCGGCGGGCTCCGACGGCACGATCCGGCTGTGGGACGTGGCCGCCCGTTCCTCGCTGAGGACGCTGACCGGCCACACCGGGCAGGTGCTCTCCGTCGCCTTCGCGCCCGACGGCCGGAGCCTGGCCTCGGCCGGTGCCGACCGCACGGTGCGCCTGTGGGACGTGGGCGAACGCACGCCGCGGGCAACACTGACCGGCCACCGGGACTACGTCAACGGCGTCACCTTCAGCCCCGACGGCCGGACCCTGGCGAGCGCCGGCGACGACCTGGCCGTACGGCTGTGGGACGTGTCCGCGCGCCGGCCGCTCGGCACCCTGGACGGCCACACCGGCGCGGTCCGCAGCGTCGCCTTCGCCCCGGACGGGCGGACCCTGGCCAGCAGCGGCAACGACGGCACCATACGGCTGTGGGACGTGGGCCGCAGCCGCGCGCGGGCCGTCCTGACCGGGCACACCGGCTCCACGCGGGGCATCGCCTTCGCTCCGGACGGCCGTACGCTCGCCAGCAGCGGCAACGACCGTACGGTGCGCCTGTGGGACGTGGCCGGACGGCGTCTGTGGGCGACGTTGACCGGGCACACCAACGCGGTGTGGGGCGTGACCTTCGCCCCCGACGGGCGCACGGTCGCCAGCAGCAGCACGGACGGCACCGTACGGCTGTGGGACCTCGACCCCGGGGCGCGGCTGGCGGAGATCTGCCGGGTGCGCGCGGACCTGGGCGCCGGCGACCGCGCCGCACTCCTGCCGGGGGTCCCGCTCTCGGACGGGGCTTCCTGCGACGGCCGGGACTGAGACGGCGTCCCTGCTCGGAGGGGGTTTCCCAGGTGTTTCCCGTTGCCCGTCGGCGGGAGTCGACGGGCGGGATGTCGACGGGTGCGGGGCACGGCCAGCAGGCTGCTGTGCCATCACTTCCTCACCGCCTACAGGAAACGGGGGTCCTGGCATGGTCCGCCGGACCGGTCTGATCCGCACACTGATCGCCTTCATGGCCCTGATGTTCTGGGCGCCGGTGGCCGCCGCCGCGCCCGGCCCGGCGTCCGCGCCACGGGCGGCCGCCGCTTCGTGCGGCGCCCTCGCGCCCGGGGCCTCCCCCGCGGCCGAGCGGGCGATCGCCGCCGCCTGCGCCGAGGTGGCGGCCGGCACCTGGTACACGTGGGGCGGCGGCCACGGCTCCCAGCCGGGCGCCACCTACGGGCAGGTCGACCCGACCGACCCGGACAGTGCGCACGACCCCGAGCGGCTCGGTTTCGACTGCTCCGGCCTGGTCCGGCACGCCTACGCCAAGGCGACGGGCTCCGACATCCTCAACGGCATCGCCAGCCGGCAGTACTACACGCACCGCGCGGCGGCCCGCTTCACCGCCGCACAAGGCCTCGCCCCGCTGCTGCCGGGCGACCTGCTCGCCTGGGGCACGTCGAAGGACCTGCACCACATCGCCATCTACCTGGGCGCGGGCAAGATGGTCGAGGCGAAGGAGTCGGGCACCCGGCTCATGGTCAGTGACGTGCGCATGAACGGCTACTTCGGAGCCGTCCGCGTCAACACCGGCCAGGTCACCGGTCACATCCACCAGACCTGGGGCACGGATGTGTGGACCAAGGCGAAGCCCTCGCTCGGCGCGGAGCGCGTGTACGCCTTCCCGTACTCCACCACCATCCGGGTGCAGT
The DNA here is from genome assembly GCF_030124145.1 of Streptomyces sp. 378. Lineage (GTDB taxonomy): Bacteria > Actinomycetota > Actinomycetes > Streptomycetales > Streptomycetaceae > Streptomyces. The sequence goes on along the minus strand of NZ_JASKMS010000009.1, from coordinate 190,160 downwards.
GCCAGATCCATGCGGAGATGGTCAGCGCCGAGGGCTACGACAACGACGCGTGGTCGTACCTGCCGGACTACCGGGCGTGGGTGAGCAACATCTACATCAAGGGGCCGGCGTGGCTGGACGGCGTCTCGGACTGCGGGACGACGACACCCGTGCCGATGGTGTGACAAGGGCGCGGCGCCGTCCGTGCCCTCAGGGGACGCCGAGCGTCGCGAGGGCCCCGTCACCCGGTGGCTACGCGAGCGTCTGACAGCGCGGCAAGCGGTACCTTCGCCTGCCGCGCTGAGCGCCCGCGCCGGGCGCTCGTGATGCAGTCGCCGTACAGCCAACTGGCGTACGCGACCCCCTCCTTGGGTGCGTGGGGCGGTCGTCCGCCGTTGGCGTCGCCTTTGGCGTTGCCCTCGCGGACCGGCCGGGAGGCGGGACGGGAGGCGCCTGGGACCGTCCTTGCGATCTGGTCCGGAGAGCGATGAAGCGCCGAGAGCGGGAAGAAGGCCGATCAGGGTCGGGCGTCTGAGCGCCACGACCCTGATCCGAGGTGGTGATCACCTGGTAGGTGTCCCGGCGGGGCCTCCTGGGCCCCGCCGGGCCCTGTGTCATGCCGGTCGGATGTTCTCCGCCTGCGGCCCCTTCTGGCCCTGCGTGACGTCGAACTCGACCTTCTGCCCCTCCTGCAGCTCGCGGAAGCCCTGAGCGGCGATGTTGGAGTAGTGGGCGAAGACGTCAGGTCCGCCGCCCTCCTGCTCGATGAAGCCGAATCCCTTCTCGCTGTTGAACCACTTGACGGTGCCCTTGGCCATGGCTTGCTCCTTTGAGGAAGACCGGGCTCGCACCCTGCGGGCCCGGGAGGTGATCGCCTTGGTCCGGAGCGGCGCTGAACAGCAAGAACGCCCATGATCGTGATCACGGGCGCACGGGACTTCGGAACCACGACTGCTGGATATCGACGCTACACCGCTCGGTCCGAACCTGCTGGCGACACGGCCGTCGATCACGGAAGTCGATCATGGTTCACCCGGACGTGCGCGGTGCCGCCGGTGCCCGTGAGGGAGGAAGCCGCGCGGCGCGTGGTCCGGCCGTGCCGCGCGGGCGGTGCGGCGGTGCGCGCACCCTCCTCCTTTGAGGAGACGAACCCCCCTTCGCGCTGCGCGCCCGCGAATCCCTCGATGCGAAGCGCCGGATCGCGGCGGAGGTGGCCTCACTGATCACCGAGGGCGAAACCGTCCTGCTGGACAGCGGCACGACCTGTCTGGAAGTCGCGCGCCTGCTGCACGGTCGCCAGGTGACCGTCATGCCCCTGTCGCTTCAGGCGATCCGCCTCCTCGGCGACGCCCCCGAGCCGACCGCGCTCCTGGTCCCCGGAGGCCGGCCCCGCGCCGGCGAAGGAGCCCTCGTCGGGCCTCTCACCCTCGGCTCCCTGTCGGCGCTGCGCCTCGACACCGCCGTCCTGGGCTGCTGCGGCCCGACCGCCGGCGACGGCGTGACCGCCTACGACCTGGACGAAGCAGCGGTGAAGAAGGCGGTCATCACCTCGGCCCGCCGCATCATCGCCGCCGCCGACGGCGGCAAACCGGGCCGCACCGCCCACGCCCACGTCGGACCCTCCGCCCTGGTGCACGTCCTCGTCACCGACACCACCGCACCCGCCGACGAAACCGGCGCGCTCGAAGACAACGGCACCACTGTCAAGATCGTCTGAGTCGGCTGCCGCCGCTGCGCGGAACGGCATGCCAGGGACCAGGTCGAACGAGGGGGACCTGCGCGAGGACCGCCGGTCGGGTCACGAGCGGACGTGCGCTCGGACCGCCTCCTGAATGGGCGTCGACCCCTCGTTGAGTTCGAGGATCTGTCGGCCGATCCGGGGTTCGTGGAGCAGTTCCGCGAGGGTGGCGGCGACATCGTCGCGAGTGATCTCGCCGTGGAGCTCTGCCGGGCCGAGGGACACGGTGCCGGTTCCCGGACCGTCGAGAAGGAGTGACGGACGGAGGATCAGCCAGTTCAGATCGCTGCGGCTGACCGCGACGTCCGCGCCCTTCTTCACAGCAAAGTAGTACTCGACCTCCTCGCCCAGGTCGCGTTCCCGCCATGATTCCGGAAGCACCGACACCAGCACGAAGCGCTCCACACCGGCGAGGCGGGCGGCTTCCATCGCTTTGACGACCCCCTCGCCGTCGATCGCCGTCGTGACGTCCCTGCTGCCGCCATTGGATCCGGCACTGAACACGATCACGTCGACGTCGCCGAAGGCCGCAGCGAGTTGGTCCACGGTCATCGCGGAGAGATCGCCGACTCGTGCGTCCACACCTCGCGTTGCGAGTTCGGCCCGCTGGTCCTCCCGCCGAACCAGCCCGTGGACGGCGTCCCCCCGGGAGCGCAGTCTCTGCGCCAGCAGACCACCGATACCGCCGGTGATGCCGATGATGAAGATGTCCACGCCGGATGCCCCCTTCTCTCGATTTCTCTCGGTGCAGCTCTTCGGCTCCGGCGTCACACCGGCGCCCCGATGATCAACGAGCCGGGTCCACGCGGCTATTCCACGGGCATGCCGAAGCCCAGGGCCCGGCCCTTTCCTCCGAGGGGAAGGCACGGGCCGCACGGCGATCACGACCACCACCGGCCGGACCGCCGGGCCGGCACGACACAGCTGCGGGGCGGGAGCGAGAACCCATGAGGTCGCCGGGGGAGCCCGTGTCACGGGGCAGGCAGTGGATCATTCCAGCGGGCCCTCCGGTAGCGTCGGGGGGTATGAGTCATCCGCACCCCCATTTGAAGCCCGCCCCTCCCCTGCCGGCCGGAGGCTTGCGCGTCGTCGCCCTCGGCGGCCTCGGCGAGATCGGTCGCAACATGACCGTCTTCGAGCACCAGGGCAAACTGCTGATCGTGGACTGCGGTGTGCTGTTCCCTGAGGAGAACCAGCCCGGCGTGGACGTGATCCTGCCGGACTTCACCTCGATCCGGGACCGCCTCGACGACATCGTCGCCATCGTCCTCACCCACGGCCACGAAGACCACATCGGCGGCGTGCCCTACCTGCTGCGGGAGCGGTCGGACATTCCCGTCGTCGGCTCGAAGCTCACCCTGGCCTTCCTGGAGGCCAAGCTCAAGGAGCACGGGATCAGGCCCCGCTCGGTGCGTGTACGCGAGGGCGACCGGCGGGGATTCGGTCCCTTCGACTGCGAGTTCGTGGCCGTCAACCACTCCATCCCGGACAGCCTCGCGGTGGCCCTGCGTACCGCGGCCGGGCTGGTGCTGCACACCGGTGACTTCAAGATGGACCAGTTCCCGCTGGACGACCGCATCACCGACCTGCGTGCCTTCGCCCGGCTCGGCGAGGAGGGCGTGGACCTGTTCCTCACCGACTCCACCAACGCCGAGGTTCCCGGCTTCACCACCTCCGAACGCGAGCTGAACCCCGCGATCGAGCAGGTGATGCGCACGGCGCCGCGGCGGGTGATCGTCTCCAGCTTCGCCAGCCACGTGCACCGCATCCAGCAGGTCCTGGACGCCGCCCACGCGCACGGCCGCAAGGTGGCCTTCGTGGGCCGCTCGATGGTCCGCAACATGGGCATCGCCCGCGACCTGGGCTATCTCAAGGTTCCGTCCGGCCTGGTCGTGAACACCAAGGAGCTGGAGAAGCTCCCCGACCACAAGATCACCCTGGTGTGTACGGGCTCCCAGGGCGAACCCATGGCGGCGCTGTCGCGGATGGCCAACCGCGACCACCAGATCCGCATCGGCAAGGGCGACACCGTCCTGCTCGCCAGCTCCCTCATCCCCGGCAACGAGAACGCCATCTACCGGGTGATCAACGGCCTGACCCGGTGGGGCGCCAACGTCGTCCACAAGGGCAACGCCAAGGTGCACGTCTCCGGCCACGCCAGCGCCGGGGAGCTCGTCTACTGCTACAACATCGTCCGGCCCCGCAACGTCATGCCCGTGCACGGCGAGTTCCGTCACCTGCGGGCCAACGCCGACCTCGCCATCCGCACCGGCGTGGATCCCGAGCGGGTCGTCGTCGCCGAGGACGGTGTGGTCGTCGACCTCGTCGACGGTCGCGCCGCCATCACCGGCAAGGTGCCCGCGGGCAACGTCTACGTGGACGGCATGGAGGTCGGTGGCGCGACGGAGGCCTCCCTCAAGGACCGCCTCACCCTGGCCGAGGAAGGCGTCGTCACCGTCGTGGCCATCGTCGACGCCGACACCGGCGCCCTGGCCGAGGCTCCCGACTTCCTGGCGCGCGGCTTCGTCCACGACGAGAGCACCTTCGAGCCGGTCATCCCCGTCATCGAGAAGACGCTGGCCAACGCCGCCCAGGAAGGCGTCGGCGACGCTCATCAGCTCGAACAGCTCATCGCCCGAGCCGTGGCCAACTGGGCGTTCCGCACCCACCGCCGCAGGCCGCTGGTCATCCCGGTCATCATCGACGCCTGAGCCGGAACGCCACCACGAGAGTCGCCGACCCCTACCGGGCGCGGAGGAGGAGCACGAATGAGCGCGCGCTTCGAGGAGATCGACTGGCAGCCGACACCGATCGGTGAGATCAGTCTGCGCCGGCGCCGCGACCCGGTGTCGGGCGAGGACGTGTACGAGGTGAAGCTCGGCGACGAGTTCCTGATGTCCAGCCTCTTCACCACCGGTGAGACGGCCCTCGCGGAACTCGCACTGGCCGAGCTGCCGGACACCGGACTGGATGTCGCCGTCGGCGGCCTGGGGCTCGGCTACACCGCCCAGGCCGCACTGGACGACCGCCGGGTGCGTTCACTGACCGTGATCGACACGCTCGCCGAGGTCATCGGCTGGCACCGGCGGCACCTGGTGCCCCTGGGGGCCCGGCTGACGTCGGACGCCCGCTGCCGACTGGTACACGGTGACTTCTTCGAGCTGGCCGCCGACCCCGGCGGTCTGGACCCCGAGGAGCCGGGCCGCCGCTTCCACGTCATCCTGCTCGACGTCGACCACTCACCGCGCCATGTGCTCCACCCTCGGCACGCGGCGCTCTACCGGCCCGCCGGGCTCCGGGCCCTGGCCGGTCATCTTCGTCCCGGCGGGGTCTTCGCCCTGTGGTCGAACGACCCGCCCGACGAGGAGTTCACCACCGCGCTCACGGAGGTCTTCGCACACGCGGCGGCTCATGTCGTCGACTTCGACAATCCCCTGCGCGGAGGCACCTCGGCCAACACCGTCTACCTGGCAGGCACGGCACCGGACACGCCGTAGGACGCCGCCTCGCCCGGGTCCGCCGATGCCCGCCCGGTGGTCTCGCGAAGAGCCCGCGACGGGGAAGGGCACGTTCCGTCCCGTGTCCCGAGCGCGCGGACGGGTTGCCTGCCTCAGGTCACCGGCCCCGTGGCCGGGGGCGTGGGGTCGTAGGCGGCGGTCCGGGTGAGGTCCCGCAGGTGGAGCGCGGCGGTGAGCAGGTCCCGGTGGCTGGTGTAGAGGGCGTTGACGCCGAAGCGCAGCAGGTCGGGCGCGCGCATGTCGGCGATGACGCCGCGGTCCGCGAGGGCGGCGACCAGTCCGCGGGCATGGGGGTGGCGGAGGGTGACCTGGCTGCCCCGGCGGCCGGGATCGGCCGGGGTGACGGAGGTGAAGCCCAGGGGGGACAGGAGTTCGTCCGCGCAGCGCAGGAAGAAGCCCGTCAGGGACAGGCTCTTGGCACGGACCTGGTCCAGGTCGACGCCGTCGAAGGCGGTGAGGGCCGCTTCGAGGGCGAGCAGGGACAGGATCGGCGGGGTTCCGATGCGGGCCCGGGCGATGCCGGGGGCGGGCGTGTACTCCCGGGCCAGGGCGAACGGATCGGCGTGGCCGGTCCAGCCCGGCAACGGCGTCTCCAGCGCGGCGTGGTGGCGGTGCGCGACGTAGAGGAAGGCCGGGGTGCCGGGGCCGCCGGAGAGGAACTTGTAGCCGCAACCGACCGCCAGATCCACGCCGAGGGCGTCGACGTCGAGGGGCAGGGCACCGGCCGCGTGGCACAGGTCCCACAGCGCGTGGGCCCCGGCGTCGTGGACGGCCCGGGTCAGCGCCCCGATGTCGTACAGCTCACCGGTGCGGAAGTCGACGGGCGCGTAGCTGACGACGGCGACCCGGTGGCCTTCGGCGGTGAGGAAGCGCGGAAGGTCGGCCGGTGGTACCCGCCGTACCCGCAGATCCCGGCGGCGGGCGACCGCGTCGGCCAGATAGCGGTCGGTGGGGAAGTGTTCGGGGTCGGTGACCAGCAGCGGGCGGTCCGGGCGGAGCGCGGCGGCGGCGTCGAGCGCGGTGAAGAGCTGCACGCTCGTGGAGTCGCCCGCGACCGTCCTGTCCGGGCGCGGCCCCGATGAGTGCGCCGATGGCGTCGCCCACCCGCAGCGGCGCCTCCCACCAGCCGGACGCGTTCCAGGAGCCGATGAGTCCGGTGGCCCACTGGCGCCGCACGACGTCGTCGAGGGCCGCCGGTACGGCTGCGGGGAGCGGGCCCAGGGAGTTGCCGTCGAGGTGGAGAACGTCCGGCGGGAGCAGGAAGCGGGCGCGGAGGGGCGAAGGAAGCCGCGTGGAAGGCGCTCACCGCGTGCGAGGGTGAGCGGCGGGCCGGGACCGGCGGGGAGTCTGCGGGACCTGCGGGCGTTCCCCTGCGGGGACGGCCTGCTGGTGCGTCTGCGTACGGAGCCCGCCCACGCGGTGCGGGTGCGGGTGGTGCGCGTCGGGACGGGCGTGTTCAGCTACGTCCTGGGCCGGGCCGACGACCGCCTCTGAACAGGCGTTTCCCGTCCCCGGCGCGCCGGGGACGGGAAACGGTGGCGGGTCAGCGCTCCGGCGTGCCGCCGTCCCGGTAGGAACGCCGCACCGCGTCGCCGGCCTTGTCGGTCTTGGCGTCGTACTTGTTGCCCGTCCGCTCGTCGACCACGCGCTCGGCGCTCGTGACGCCCTTGTCGGCCTGGTCGGGGTGACCCTTGGCCATCTGCTTGGCCTTGTTCATCATGTCGCCCAGCTTGCCCATGGATACCTCCCGGGAGTGCACGTGCGTCGTTCCCGGACGTGGGTACCCTTCAGGCCGGATGCGAATCACACGCGGTCGCCCAGCCGTGCGGCCATGTTCCCCGCTGGTGCTGGTTGTCGTGGATGAGCCGGTGAGCGAGGCCGATTTCGTCGACATCGAAGGTCCGGGACAAACATGGGTCGATGATGCCCTGGTCGATCAGCCGGGTGACTTCTCGCGCCTCACGGGCGGTGGCAGAACTCGCCGCGTTCCTCGCTGGAGACGACCACGACGGGGATGCCGCCGACGTGCCGGACGAGCTGGATGGCGTTGCAGCCCAGACCGCCGGCGCCGCCCCGGACGAGTACCGGGTCGCCGGGGCGCACGGTGTGCGGGGGCCGGCCGAAGAGCTGGCGGTAGGCGGTGGCGGCGGTCGCCATGTAGCAGGCGGCCTCCGCCCAGGACAGCCGGGCGGACTTGGGGTGGCACATGTAGTCGTCGACGACCGCGAACTGGGCGAAGGAGCCGTAGTGCTCCTCGTCGTGCCTCGGCGTCAGATGCCGAGCATGGTGTTGAGCTCGTCCAGGGACTTCACGGTGATGTAGTCGTAGCCGTGGGTGACCGGGTCGCAGCCCCGGTCGAGGAGGACGAGGTTGCGGAAGCCCATGTCGTGCATCGGCATCAGGTCGTAGCGGGTGTGCGAGGAGACGTGCACGAAGTCCTCGGGGGACGCGTCGAGCTGGTCGAGCATGTACTCGAACGCCGCGTACCGGGGCTTGTACTAGCCGGCCTGCTCCGCCGTGAAGACAGCGTGAAAGTCCGCCCCGAGCCGGGGCACGCTCTCCTCCAAGAAGGCGTCGCCGGCGTTGGAGAGGATGACGAGCTTGTAGTGCTCGCCCATCGCCTCCAGGGCAGGCTCGATCAGGGCCCTTCCGGCCTCCGTCAGGACTGCCCTGCGCCCGATGCGGTGGAACAGCTCGGAGCCGAGATCACGCTCCAGTGCCCGCACGGCCTGCGACAGCGACGGCTGCGACACGTACAGAGCGGAGGCCGCACGGTTGAATCCGCCACGATCAACGATCGCGAGGAAGTATTCCAGCTGCCGAACGTCCATACGCGCCCTCTGCCCTCAGAGACCGACCGACGACTCGATCGGTCCCGACCATGGTCGCGTGAGGGATCGCCTCGACCAAGTACGGACCGCCGACGCACGGGCCGAAATCCTCTCCGAAGCGCGGTCACAGCCGGCTGAGGCACCGATGTGTCTCACCTGCCGGTGCCGTCGGTTCCGAAGTGTGCGCGAGGGCCTCTCGATGATCTCGTTCGGCTGCGTGGTTCGGATGCGTGGTTCGGATGCGTGGTTCGGTTCCGCCTATCAGCGCAGTTGCTCGGCCAGTCCGACGATGACGCCCTCCGGCCCGCGGACGTAGCAGAGCAAATGGCTGTCCTCGAACCGGGCGATCCGGCCGAGGAGTTCGGCGCCGTGAGGGCGCAGGCGGGCGACGGTGTCCTCGATGCCGTCGACGGCGAACATGACACGGTGCGTCCCCAGAACGTTGTGCGGCCGGTTGCGCGGCACGGCGCTGATCACCGCGGGGCTGCGGTACTTCGCCAGCTCGAGCCGGCTGTGGCCGTCCGGGGTCCGGAGCATCGCGATGTCACAGTGGACGCCGTCGAGTCCGGTGCACTGGTCGGCGACGGGGCCCTCGACCTCCGCCCTGCCCTCCAGCTCCATGCCGAGTTCCACGAAGAACGCGACGGCGGCATCCAAGTCCTCGACGACGATGCCGACGTTGTCCATCCGCTGAATCGCCATGCCGGCTTCTCCTTCTTCCTCGTGCAGCCGGCGGCCGCTCACACCCCTGGGACGGAGCCGGTGGCACGTTCTCGACATCCTCAGACTGTCGGACTCCGGAAAATCCGGCTCGTGCCCCAGCACCGCTGCAGCAGCGCCGGCGAGCCACAGCGTGCTGTCCGCGCTTTCCCGGCCCTCGCCGGCCGCGCCGCAGGAATGTCGTGGCACGAGGTGCAGGGCTCCGGATTTCCGCATCGGTGCAGGGCTCCGGATTCCCGCATCGGTGCCGGGCGCCGGATCGCCGCACCGGGACTACTCCGTGGCGTTGGCCGGCAGGCGCTCCGGCAGCCCGAGCCGAGGGAACCGGTCGTCGTGGAACGTGATGATCTCGGTGATCGCCCCACCGGTGACGCGCAGAACGTCGATTGTCAGCGGAAGGTAGGCGCCCTCCCGCTTCTGCCAGAGGTAGAAGGCGACGGCGGGCTGCCGGTTCACGAAGGTGGGGACGCCGCGCAGGCCCTTCATGCCCTCGAAGCCACTCTCGATCCAGTCCCTCACCACCGCGTCGCGGCCGACATGCAGGCCCGGAGTGGGCGGCATCGAGCAGCGGACATCGTCCCGCAGCATCGCGGCGAGCACGTCGACGTCCGTGGCCACGCTGGCGTCGGTATAGCGGCGCACCAGCTCGCGCGTCCCGGCGTCCTGCTCGCCGCCCGTCCAGTCCTGCCGCTCGGCGGGCAGGTGCTCCCGCATCCCGGCACGGGCCCGCTGCAAGGCGCTGTTCACCGAGTTGACGGAGTCCCCGAGACACTCAGCGACGTCCTTCGCCGGCCAGCCGAGCACGTCCCGCAGGATCAGCACGGCCCGCGGGCGCGGCGCGAGGTGCTGGACCGCCACCAGGTACGCCAGCTCGATCGTCTCCCGCGCGACGGCGACGGTCTCCGGCTCCTCCGCGTCGCCCGCGGGCAGCTCGTCGAGCAGCCGGTCCGGGTAGGGCTGCAGCCACAGCGCCTCGCCGCCCGTCGCGGGTTCCGGGCGGCACTTGGCGAGCAGGTCCAGGCAGGCGTTCGTGGCGATCCGGTACAGCCAGGCCCGGAACGTCGACCGCCCCTCGAAGGTCTCCCGCCGCCGCCAGGCACGGAGGAACGTCTCCTGCACGGTGTCCTCGGCGTCCTCGAACGACCCGAGCATCCGGTAGCAGTGCACGTGGAGCTCTCGCCGGTGCCGTTCCACCAGCCCCGAGAACGCCGGCTCGTCGGCCTCGCCCAGCCCGCTCACGTCCAGCTCCTTCAGCCGTGTGTCCGCACTCATCACGTCATCCTTCCGCCTCGTCGTGGTCCCTCGTAGGTGTGACGGGTTCAGGCGCGAAAACTCATCAGAGGCGCATGGGCCGGAGAGCGCCGTGTTCAGGGCAGCAGGACAGGCGGGACGGGCTCACAGGGTCGGCGTCACGTCGGGCCTATACCCTTTTAATACTGTTCAGCCTGATCCATGAGGGTCGGGCAGTCTCCCGGCAGGGATGAGAGTGCGGTGACGAGGGAGCAGCGGACGCCGGGGCTGTCTGGCGCGCGTCGCGCGGAGCGGGTCGACGGCCTGCCGTTCCGTCCTCCTGTTCTCGACGCCGTGCGTTCCGTGGCCGGGGCCGCTGCCCTGACGGGCGGTCTGCTCGGGCTGGTGAGCCTGGCCGGATGGGTCTCCGACACCGACGTGCTGAAGAAGGTGCTGCCCGGTACCGCGGTGTCGATGAAGCCCAATCCCGCCGTGGCGCTCGTGGCGCTCGGCTTCTCCTTGTTCGTGATCGCCCACGGTGCGGTCCGCCCGCGTACCCTCGCCGCGGCCCGGGCGGCGGCGGCCCTGGCCGCCGTGCTCGGCGTGCTGACCCTCGTGGAGTACGCGACCGGGGCGAGTCTGGGCATCGACGAGTTGCTCTTCCAGGACTCCACCGCCGCGGTGGGAACCGGGGCTCCGGGACGCATGGCGCCGAACACGGCCGCGGCGCTCGTGCTGGCGGGGGTGGCCACCCTGTGCGCCGGGGCGTCGCGGATCCCCGCCTGGGCGAGTCAGATCCCGGGCCTGGCCGTCGGAGCCCTCGGCATGCTGCGGCTGTACGGGTCCGCCTACGCGGTGCCAGAACTGGAGCGGTTCGGCGCCTACACGGGCATGGCACTGCACACCGCTCTTGCGCTCGTGTTGCTGGGCACGGCCCTCTTCCTGGCCCGCCCGGACGAGGGCCCGGCAGGGCTGCTGTGGAACGCGGGTACGACGGGTGCGCTGGGACGGTGGCTGTTCGTCACGGTGGTGGTGGTGCCGCCGCTGCTGGGCTGGGGTGTCCTGGCGGGTGAGGACGCGGGCGTGTTCGGGATGCGGCTGGGTACCGCTCTGCTCGTCTGCGGTCACGTGGCCGTGTTCACGGCGGTGATCTTCACGACGCTGGCGGTGGGCCGGCGGGTGGAAGCGGCTCACGCCCGGCTGGAGTGGCAGGTACGCCAGAACGAACTGCTTCAGGCCTTCATGGATCACACGCCCGCGGTGGTGTTCATCAAGGATCTCGACGGGCGCTTCCTGTCGGTCAACACGACGTTCGAGCAGATCCTGGGCCTGCGTCGGGAGCAGGTCCTCGGCCGGCGCGACCAGGACGTCATGCCGTCCGATGCGGGGCTGCGAGCGCGGCCCGCCGACCTCGCCCTACTGGCGGACGGCAAGCCGGTGCAGCGAGAGGAAGTGCTCGCCCTGCCGGGGGGCGCGCGGGAGTTCCTCTCCACTCTCTTCCCGCTCACCGACACCTCCGGCAGTCCCTACGCCGTCTGCGGCGTGGTCACCGACATCACCGACCGCGTCGCGGCCCAACGGGAGGTCCAACGGTCCCACCGGCGGTTCCGGGCGCTGCTGGAATCCGCGCCCGACGCCACCCTGATCACGGACGGCGACGGCACCGTGGTCATGGCCAACCCGCAGGTCACGCGCCTCTTCGGCCGTTCGCCGGACGACCTCGTCGGCACCGATGTGGTCCACTTGGCACCCGTCCCGCGGCGACGGCGGCACGGCGCCCTCCTCGGCGCCTACCTCCGCCTGCGCGATCCGAGACCCATGGTTCTGGACCGGGACCTGTACGGACTGCGCGACGACGGCTCGGAGTTCCCCGTCGAGGTGAGCGTCAGCAGCCTCGAGTCCGAGCAGGAGACCCTCGTCTTCCTGACCGTACGGGACATCACCGAGCGCAGACGGGCGGAGACCGACCGCGCCGAGCGCTACGAGCAACAGCGCCGGATCGCCCACACCCTGCAGCACAGCCTCATGGGACAGCCGCCCCGCCTCGCGTACCTGCCCAGCGCCCACCGGTACCTCGCGTCCGTCCAGGACCCCGGCGTCGGCGGCGACTGGTTCGACGTCATCCCCCTCGACAAGCGCCGCACGGGCGTCGTCGTCGGCGACGTGATGGGCCGGGGCCTGGAGGCCGCTGCCGTCATGGGGCAGTTGCGCGCCGCCTCCCACGCCCTGGCCCGCACGGGCGCCACGCCCGGTGTGCTCATGACCGGGCTGGACGCGTTCGTGAGCGACCTGGCGGATCAACTGGTCACGTGCGTCTACCTCGTGATCGATCAGGAGGCGAACGAGGTCACCCTGTGCTCGGCCGGACACCTTCCCGTCATCGCCCTGCCGCCCGGCGGACCGGCCTGCCGGCTCGGGGCCCCGGTCGGTGTGCCGCTGGGTGTCAACGACTCGTCCGGCATGGCGCTGCCGTTCGAGGACGTCAGCCATCCGCTGCCGCCCGGCAGCACGCTCGCGCTGTACACCGACGGGCTGGTCGAACGTCCCGGTACCGACATCGAGGCCCAGATCGATGTCCTCGCCCACACCCTCGCCCACACCCTCGGCCGTGAACCGAAGGACGGGCAGGCGGACCCGGAGACGCTGGATCGGGCCGCGGACCGGCTGCTCGCAGCCCTCGTCCCGGACCCGGCCTCCCATGACGACGACGTGACACTGCTCCTGCTCGGCCTGCCGGAGGCGGCGGAGCAGAGGTCCTGAAGGGAAACGTCCCGTTCACCCAGCGGGTCTGTCACGGTCCGGGCACGCCTCGCGCATACTTCTGGCCACGCAACCGCAGTGGCCGAAAGATGTGTCTTCGAGCGCGAGGCCGACCGCCGCCGAACGACGGCCCAGGGGGATGCGATGAACAGGTGGGAAGTGCCCGGATACACCGGGTCGCTCGAACTCGGGGAAGGGGCGAGTGGGCGGGTCGTCCAGGCCGTCCACGAGGAGACCGGCATTCCGGTCGCGGTGAAGTACCTCAGCGAGTCCCTGCGCACCCGGCCGGGATTCGTGCACGACTTCCGAGCCGAGGCGCGCCTGCTGGCCGGACTGGAGAGCGCGTACGTCACCGGCTTGTACGAGTACGTGGAGAGCCCGGACGGGGCCGCCATCGTGATGGAGCTGGTCGACGGCGTCTCGCTGCGTGCGCTGCTGAAGCGGGAGGGCCCGCTCGGCCCCGAGGCCGCGCTCGTCATCCTCAAGGGGTCGTTGCTCGGGCTGGCCGACGCGCACCGCATCGGCGTCGTCCACCGCGACTACAAGCCGGAGAACGTCCTGGTCACACCGGACGGATACTCCAAGCTGGTCGACTTCGGCATCGCGGTGGACGCGGGCACCAGCTCGGGCGTGGCGGGAACCCCCTCCTACATGGCCCCCGAGCAGTGGACCGGCGCGCCCGCCTCCCCCACCGCCGACGTGTACGCGGCCACGGCCACCTTCTTCGAATGCCTGACGGGCCACAAGCCGTACCTGGGCGACAACCTGGCCGAACTCGCGCTCCAGCACGTCGACGCGCCCGTGCCGGCCGAGGAGGCCCCCGAGGCACTGCGGGGCCTGGTCCGCCGGGGCCTGGCCAAGAACCCCGAGGAACGGCCCGCCCGCGCCGAGGATCTCGTCGCGGAACTGGAGGCCGCCGCCGGCACCGCTTACGGCCCCGACTGGGAGGAACGCGGCCGGAGCCGGCTCGCCGCCCTGGTGGCCCTGCTGGCGCTGCTCCTGCCCTCGTCCCGCGAGGCGCCCCACAGCACCACGGACACGGCCCGCACGGTTCTGCGCCGTCAGCCGGGACAGGGCCCGGCGGAGTCATGGCTGCCCGGCCGCCCGGGGCTGCTCGTGTCGGCCGCCGCCGCGGCTCTCGGTGTCCTCCTGGCCCTCGGGTCCCCGTTCGACCCGGGGACCGCCGCGCAGCGGTCGGCCCAGGCCCTGGCCACCACCAGCCCTCAGCCCGGCCGCGGGCCGGCCGCTCCGCCCGGTCCCACAGGCTCCTTGCCGCCGTCGGCGTCCACCACGCCCACCGAGTCGGCCGGGCCGTCGCTCACCCCATCGCCCTCGGCGCCGACGGCCTCCGGTCCGGACGAACCCCCGGCCGCCGCCACCCCCTCCGGAGACGAGGAGACCACCGCGCCCGGCGGCCCGGCCGGTGCGGCGACCCCCACGGGCCCCACGACCACCACGCCCACCCCGCCCGCCGCGCCCGCCGTCAAGGACGTCGTGGTGTCGGCGTTCCGGCAGACAGGTCCTGTGACCGCCACGGCCACCATCGGCATCACCACGGACGGCACCGGCCCGGTCTCGATCACGGTCTCCTGGTTCACGAGCCGCACGGCGGGCCGGCTGGGCACCCCGGACGGTGCGTCCCAGACCTTCGAACGCAGCGGCGCCACCCAGTACACGCTCACCGTCGACCACACGTTCCAGACCCTGGACTGTTACTGGGCGGTCCAGGCCACCACGACCCCGGCCGCCGCCGACGGGGGCGCCTCACAGCAGCTCCTCACCAGGCGGTGCGACCTCCGATGACCGCCCACGATGACGACCACGCTCCCGCATACGAGCTCACCGGCACGCCGGGATCCGCCGAAGAGCCCACCGAGGTGCTGCCCACCGGCCCACCAACCCAGACTCTGCCAACCACCGAAGAGCCCACCTACGTACTGCCCACCACCGGCCGACCGACCCAAACGCCGCCGACCGCGGACGAGCGGACCGAGGTGCTCGTACCGGCGGCCGAAGCGGGCGCTGCCCCCCGCGTGCTCGACACGACCCGGGACCTCCGGCCCGCCGACGGCCGCGCCCCGGGCGTGGATCTCCGGCCCTCCGACGGCCGCGCCCCGGGCGTGGATCTCCCGCCCGCCGACGGCCGCGCCCCGGGGGACGAGCCGGGCTCGGCCGACGCCGAGTACAGCGCCACCGTGCTGGCCAGCCACTGGATCGAGCGCCCCGAGCGTGACGAGACCCTCGTCGACCACGCGGCGCGGAAACGGCCGGTGCCGCCCGACCGCGTCGAGGGCACTGTGCTTCGCTTCGGCCCGGGCGTGACCGCCACCGTCGGGCACCGCACCCACCGGACGCTCGCCGCCACCCCGGCTCCTCCACCCCGGCCGCGCCGGCCGCGCAGACACGCACTGCCCGTGTTCGTGGTGCTCTGCGTCCTCGCGCTCCTCGCCTGGCAGCGGCTCGGGCCGCCTCTCAGGGTCGGCGCGGCCACGGTCACGGCCAGGCCGGCGGAACTCGACTGCGACGGCACCGCGTCCATCGTCGCCCTCGTCACCACGAACGGCCGCCCGGGCACCCTTTCCTACCGCTGGGTCCGCAGCGACGGCACCGCCTCGGGCGTGCTGGAAGAAAAGACAGTCCGGGGACAGAAGCGGGCACGGCTGCATCTGCGGTGGACCTTCCAGGGACCGGGGCGCCACACGGCCCGGGCCGAACTGCGCATCCTGTCGCCGATCGAGCGCACGGCCACCACCCGTTTCACGTACGCGTGCCCCTGACCGCCGCTCGCCCCGTCCGGCCCCGGTACCGACCACGAGCGGCGGACGCACCCAGCGGTCTCTCACAGCCCGGATCTGTACATTTGTATCGAAGGGAAGACAAAATCCCAGGCGTGCCGATGGCCATGCCCCTCCCATGACCCTCGCGGGCGAGGACCACATGTTCGATGTGAGTGCGCCGATCCTGACCACGTTCCTCGTGTACGTGGCCGCCATGATCGGGATCGGTGTCTGGGCGTACACCCGCACTCGCACCTTCACGGACTTCGCCCTCGGCGGCCGCAGACTCAACGCCTTCGTCGCAGCCCTGTCGGCGGGCGCCAGCGACATGTCGGGCTGGCTGTTCCTCGCCTTGCCCGGAGCGGTGTACGCGGCGGGCCTCGGTGCCAGCTGGATCGCCGTCGGCCTGGTGATCGGCACTTACCTCAACTGGCTCTTCGTCGCGCCACGGCTGCGTACCTACACCGAACGCGCCGAGAACGCCGTGAGCCTGTCGGCTTATCTGGAGGAGCGGTTCGAGGACCGCACCCGGATGCTCCGCGTGGTGTCGGCCGCCGTCACCCTGGTGTTCTTCACCGTCTATGTGGCCAGTGGCCTCGTGGCCGGCGGATTGCTGTTCGAGCAGGTCTTCGATCTCCGCTTCGGTGTCGGGGTGACCCTGACCGCCCTGCTGATCGTCGTCTACGCCTGCCTGGGCGGCTTCCTCGCCGTGAGCATGACGCATGTGATGCAGGGGAGCCTGATGCTCCTCGCGCTGGTCGTGCTCCCCCTGACCGCTGTCACGGTGCTCGGCGGCTTCGGGGCCCTGGAGGACACCCTCGACCGCGAAGCCCCGGAGTTGCTCGACATGGGAGCCCGGGTCGGCTACGCGGACGGTCAGTGGTCGGCCGGCGGGGCACTCGGAGCCGTGGCCACGGTCTCGCTGCTCGCCTGGGGCCTCGGCTACTTCGGCCAGCCGCACATCCTGGCCCGCTTCATGGGCATCCGCAGCACCCGTGCGATCCCGGCGGCCCGCCGGATCGGCACCGTCTGGGTCGCCGTCGTACTCGCCGGCGCCACCCTCGTCGGCCTGGTCGGCATCGCCCAGCCGGGCGCGCCGCTCGGTGAACCGGACACGGTGTACATCGCCCTGGCCCGAACCCTGCTCACACCCTGGGTCGCCGGAGTGATACTGATCGCCGTCCTGGCCGCGATCATGTCGACCGCCGACAGCCAGCTCCTCGTGTCGTCCACCGCCCTCACCGAGGACTTCTACCGCGCGTTCCTCCACCGGCGGGCCGGGGACCGGACACTGGTGCTGGTCGGCCGGTGCGCCGTCGTCGTGGTGATCCTGGTGGCCTACACGATCGCGCTCAGGGGCGGCGGACTGCTGGACATCGTCGGGCAGGCCTGGGCGGGCTTCGGAGCCGCCTTCGGCCCGGTGGTGCTCCTTTCCCTGTACTGGCCGCGCATGACCTGGGCCGGCGCCATGGCCGGAATCGTGTCGGGCGCGGGCACGGTCCTGTGGTGGGACCAGATCAACCCGCTCCTCGGCCCCCTGGAGTCGGGCATCTACGAGATGGTGCCGGGCGTCCTGGTCGCCACGGCCGCCGCACTGCTCTTCGGCAGATTCGTCGGCCGGCCTCCGAAGCGCGCCTTCTGGCGGATGCCGAACGGAGGCGTGAGCCAGCTGATGGTGACGCCGTTCCTCAACGACGCGCCCATCGGCATGGCCGTCCTGGACGCGGACCTGCGCTACGTCTGGGTGAACGAACCGCTGGAGCGTCTCGTCCCCCTCGAACGACGCCTGGGACGACAGGTGAGGGACGTGCTGCCGCAGGCGGAGGCCGAAGCCTTCGAGGACCGCATGCGCATGGTCCTCGAAACCGGGGAACCGGTGCTGGACCACGAGTACCGCACCCCCGGCCACCTGGCCCCCGACCTGATGCGCGCCCGCTCCGCCTCCTTCTTCGCCATGAGGGACCGCAAGGGTCGCACCGTCGGCGTCTCCTACATGGTCGTGGACGTCACCGAGCGGTGGCGGGCCCAGGAACGCCTGGCTCTGCTCAACGACGCCGGTGCGCGGATCGGCAGCACGCTGGAGGTGACGCGGACAGCGCAGGAACTGGCGGACGAAGCGGTGCCGTCCGTCGCCGAGTTCGTCGCCGTCGATCTGCTGGACTCGGTCATGAGGGGCGAGGAGCCGGCGCCGGGCCCGGTGGGCATGACACCCGTCATCCGCCGCGCCGGCCAGCAGTCGGTGCGCGAGGGTTGTCCGGAGGCGAGCCTGGCCGTGGGAGAAACGGTCAGGCGTGCTGCCTTGTCGCCGGTGACCCGGTGCCTGCAGGAGAGCCGGACCCTGGTGGAGCGGATGCTCGACCTTTCGGCCAGCGCCTGGGTGACCGAGGACGAGTGGCTGGGCTCGACCTTCCGCGACTTCGACTTCCGCTCGGTGATGGTGGTGCCGGTGCGGGCGCGGGGCGTCACGCTCGGGGTGGCGACGTTCGCCCGCACCGATCGCACCGGCCCGTTCGAGGACGACGACGTGCGGCTCGCCGAGGAACTCGTGTCCCGGGCCGCCGTGTCCGTCGACAACGCGCGCCGCTTCACCCGCGAACGCGCCGCGGCCCGCTCCATGCAGCGCTACCTGCTGCCCCAGGAGCTGGCCGGAGGCTCCGCGCTGGAGGTGGCGTCCTGGTACCTGCCCGCGGACGCCCCGAGCGGTGTGGGCGGTGACTGGTTCGACGTGATCCCGCTCTCCGGGGCCCGGGTCGCCCTGGTCGTCGGGGACGTCGTCGGGCATGGCATGAACGCGGCGGCGACCATGGGCCGCCTGCGCACCGCCGTGCGCACGCTCGCCGACCTGGACCTGCCTCCGGACGAGTTGCTGGCCCATCTCGACGATCTCGTCATCGGCCATCTGGGCGCGTACGACGGCAAGGTCACGGCGGCCGGCGACGAGAGCGCGGGCGCCGCGTTCCTCGGGGCCACCTGCCTGTACGCCGTGTACGACCCGGTCAGCAGACGGTGCACGCTGGCCAGGGCCGGCCATCTGCCGCCCGTGATCGTCGGTTCCGACGGCACCACCGACATTCTCGACCTGCCCGCCGGACCACCCCTGGGGGTCGGCTACCTCCCCTTCGAGTCCACCGAAGTGGAGCTGGCCGAGGGGACACTCCTCGCCCTCTACACGGACGGCCTCATCGAGACCTACGACCGGGACATCGACGTGGGTCTCAACCGGCTGGGTGAAGCCCTCGGGGCGCGCGGGCCGGCACTGGAGGAGATCGGCCAGGGCACGGTGGACGCCCTGCTGACCGGCCCACCGTCCGACGACGTGGCCCTGCTTCTCGCCCGGACCCGGGTCCTGGCCCCGGACCAGGTCGTCTCCTGGAACCTGCCCGGCGATCCGGCCGCAGTCGCCCACGCCCGTGGTCTCGTCGGCCGGCAACTGGACGCGTGGGGCATGCCCGACCTGACCTTCACCTCGGAACTCATCGTCAGCGAACTGGTCACCAACGCCCTCCGCCACGCGACCGGACCGGTCGACCTGCGCCTGATCCGGGACCGCGTCCTGATCTGCGAGGTCTCCGACGGCGCCAGCACCTCACCGCGGCTGCGCCATGCCCGGACCACCGACGAGGGAGGGCGAGGACTGCTGATCGTGGCCCAGCTCGCCCAGCGCTGGGGGACCCGTTACACGACGACGGGCAAGGTCATCTGGACGGAGCAGGCCATCCCGGCCGACCCGCTCGACTGAGGGCGCGCGGCCCGCAAGTCGGTACGGCACGCCCGTCCCCGAGGGTCTCGATCCACACGGCCGGCACCTTGCCCTGGTCGAGGACCACGGTCAGCGAGGCGGCCGGGATGACGGCCGTCCGGCATGCCGGGCGGCGCGTCAGGTCCGGGGTGGGCGGACGAGGGTGTTGCCACCGGTGCGGCCCGCGAAGTAGTCGTCCACGTTGGACACCGTGGTGTCGGCGATCTGGCCGACCGCGTCGCGCGTGAAGTACGCCTGGTGCGAGGTGACCAGGACGTTGGAGAAGGTCATCAGCCGGGCGAGCCGTTCGTCGGTCATCACCTCCAGGGACTTGTCGAGGAAGAACGCACCGGCCTCCTCCTCGTAGACGTCCAGACCGACACCGCTGATGCCACCGTATCGGGGCGCGGGGGCGAACGGTACGAGATCAAGGCAGGTGACCGGGACGGAGACAGGCGTGGGCGGTGCGGTCGCGTCCGTCAAAGGCGGGACGCCGGGTGGTGGGGAAGCCGCGCGCCCGGTGGGTGCGCCTCCCTTCGTTGTCGGACGACCCGGCCGGCCTCAGCGGCTGTCGCCCTTGAGCCGGTCCTGGGCCTGGGTGGCGATGACGGCCGCCTGGACGCGCCGTTCGACGCCGAGCTTGGCCAAGAGGCGGGAGATGTGGTTCTTCACCGTCTTCTCGGCGAGGTAGAGACGCTGGCCGATCTGGCGATTGGTCAGCCCCTCACCGATCAGCGCCAGGATTTCCCGCTCGCGCTCGGTCAGCCCGGGAAGGGCACCGGGATCCTCCTCCTGCCGGCCTCCCCGCAACCGGGCCATCAACTTCGTGGTGGCGCTCGGGTCGAGCAGGGACTGGCCCCGGGCCACCGTGCGCACGGCGGAGACCAGGTCGGAGCCCTGGATCTGCTTCAGCACGTATCCGGAGGCGCCGGCCATGATGGAGTCCAGCAGCGCCTCTTCGTCGTCGAAGGAGGTCAGCATCAGACACGCGAGGTCGGGCATGCTCGAACGGAGTTCGCGGCACACGGACACGCCGTCGCCGTCGGGCAGGCGGACGTCGAGAATCGCGACCTGAGGACGCAGGGCGGGCACACGCACCAGAGCCTGCTCGACGGTGCCGGCCTCGCCGATCACGGTGATGTCCGGTTCGTCGTTCAGCAGGTCGTGCACGCCGCGCCGTACGACCTCGTGGTCGTCCAGCAGGAAGACCCGGATCCGGTCGTCGTGGCCGGGCTGCTCGCCGTCCGCCATGTTCATGCTCCTTGTCCAGCGTTTCGTCCTGGTGTCCGTACCCGGTGCCTTGGGGCGGTACGGATCGGATCCTCCTCGTTCGCGGGCAGGAAGGCCAGGGCCGGTCGGCCCTGTTGCCCTCTCCCCCGATCCTCCCTCTTTGTCGCACCGGGCGACACGGCGACCGCCCACGGGTGCCGGAAAGCACCACCTGGTGCGAGCGAGTCCACCGCCTTTCACCCGCGCTTCCGGCTTGGCGGTGTGACGCGCTTGAGCCGGTCGGCCCACCGACCGGTGGAGGGGCGCGTCCACGACGCCACGCCCCTGCCGCGCGCCGCGAAGGTCCCCCCGGCCTCGCGGGCGGGACCGAATGGCCCTACCGCACGTCCCGGCCGCCCGGCTTTGCTCTGACCATGGCTGACATCTCCAGCAGGTCCGTCCTCCCGCAGCCGCCGGAGCGAAGGGCAGACGTCGTGACGCTGACCGGCGAGATCGACCTGGCCACGGCGCAGGCCCTGAGAACGCGTCTGGACGTGCTGACGGGCGGCACCGACCTCGACCTGGTCCTGGATCTGCGCCCCGTGTCCTTCATCGACTGCGCGGGACTGGGTGTGCTGTGCCGGGTGCGCAACCGCGTGCTGGCGCGACGCGGGCGGCTGCGTCTGGTCAGCGGCAGCCCCTCACTCCTGCGTGTTCTGCGGCTTGCCGGACTGGCCGGAGACTTCGAGGTGCTTCCGGTGATGCCGGAGGCCCTGGCCCACACGCTGCCGGAGAGCACTGCGATCAGGTGACACCGCGCCTACGTCCGTCAGGACCGCAGTTCCCGGCCGATCCGCGCCGCCCATGCCTCGATCCGCTCGAAGTCGCGGAAGTCACCACCCTTCCCGTTGCGGATGATCATCCAGGCGACCCAGCCCTTGGCGCCTTCCTTGAGGCAGCCGCCGAAGGTGACGTGATCCGTGGCGTCGAGGCCGGTCATGGCCTTCTTCACGCCGGGCACGGGTGGGAGGTCGCGCTCCGAGGCCGAAGGATCGAGCGGTCCGCTGCTGAACAACCACAGCGGGCGTTCGCTCAGTGCCTTGCGGTGGTGCCGCACGAAACGGCGAGCGTCCTTGTGCCAGCGGCCGGCGTACAGGCCTCCGCCGACCACCACGGCGTCGTACGACGCCACACCGGACACCGAACGGGCCGGGAGAGCCTCGGCCCTCAGCCCGTCCCCGCGCAGGACCTCGGCGACGAACTCGGCGATCTCCGCGGTGGATCCGTTCGTCGTTCCGTAGGCGATCAGCACGTTCTTCATCATGGCGGTCCGCCTCCTCTCACCCTTCACGCAGCCAGTCGTCGGCCGCGCCGTGCAGTGTCTGCTCGTCCGACCGAAGACGCGTGTCGTCCAGACGCCAGGCGAGCCGGTCGACGACCGCGACCACCCCGTCGATCTGACAGGTCATGGCGACGGCGGACACCTTTCGCTCCTGCGTTCCAGCTCGCCGGCGAGCATGACCAGGCCCTCGGTGACGCAGACGTCGATGGTGCGCGGCATCAGCCGCAGAGCACGCACACACACCTCGTCGGTGCCGTCCGCGAGAGATACCGCCCAGGGCGCGGGACGGGGTCCGGTCGAGCGCGTCGTTCGTCATGGCGGTCCCCTCGGAGCCTTCCAGGACGTTTCGAGCATCCCCCGGCCCGTGGCACCGTCCCAGGGGCCGACCGGGCCGACCTGGGGCCGATGGGCCCTGGTTGTCGGACAACCCGGGCGCGATCATGTCCGCTACGGGACCACTCCCACGGGGCAGGCGGCGTGGTGCAGCACGGCGTGGGTCACACGGCCGATGTGCAGGTCGAGGCGTCCGTCGGGATGCTGCGCGCCGATCACGAGGAGTGCCGCATCGGCCGAGGCATCCAGAAGGGCGGTGCGGGCACGGCCCTCGACGATCCGCTGACGCACCTCGACGTCCGGAAACTCTTCGGCGGGTGCGCGCAGCGCGGTCTCCCATGCCTCGACAGCGCGTCGCCGGTGCACCTCTGCGGGTTCGCCGGGAACCGGAACGTGGTCGGTCGTCTCATGTGCGTGCCGATGCCAGGCCCGGACAGCCTCCAGCGGAACGCCACGCCGGTCCGCCTCACGGAAGGCGAAACGCACGGCCGCCGAGCCGTCCGGTTCGTCGGGCACCCCCACGACCACGCGACGACCATGGAGCCGGGCCCCGACCGGGCCGTCCGGTGCGCCGCGGACGACGATCACCGGTCCTTCGGCCCGCCCGGCGACGGCCAGGCTGACCGAGCCCAGCAGCAGTTCCGCGGTGCTCCCACGACCGCGGGAGCCCAGGACGAGCGCGGAGGCCTTGCGTGCGGCATGACGGAGTACGGGCACGGGCCCTGCGGGCACGACCTCGGTGGTGATCGTCATGCCGGGACGTCGCCGGCCGGCGCGTTTGGCCGCAGCCACCACGAGCACGTCGGTGAGTATCTGCTCCGTCCTGCCCGGGCTCGTGGGAAAGACGGCACGCTCGTAGCGCTGCCAGAGTGACGCGTACACCACATGCAACGGCAGTGCGTGCAGCGCGGCCTCGTCGACCGCCCAGTCCACGGCTCTCAGGCTGGACTCGGAACCGTCCACGCCGACGACGATGGGCCTGCCCATGGTCCCCATCCTCTCCCGGGCTGAGGGGTTTCGGCAGTCCGGCCCGTCGGGGAGCCGCGGGCGACTGCGCAGGGCTCCGTCCCGCCGGGTTCGTGGCCGTCTCCGTGACCATGCTCCTCGTGTCTCAGGACGCCGGACATCCGGGGGTCCGGTTCCAGTGACCGGTCGCCCGTTGCCTACGACGGGAGTTCGGCCCCGTACAGGGTGCGCCCGCCCGCCAGGGCCCGTCCGGTCACCAGTTCCGGATCCACACGGACGAAGATCTCCTGCGGGACGGGCGTCCAGGATCTTGGTCCTTCTCGCAGGAGCCGAGTGTGTTCGGCAGGATCGGTGACCAGGGTGGCCGTGCCGGTGACCACGACGCTCCAGCCCGCACGAGTGTGCGGGTCGAACTCGTCGGCCTCGAAGGCCACCACCGCCCCCGCGATGGCGCTCGCCAGCTCGGACGTCACCGAGGTGCACAGCAGAACCGCCCCGTCGTCGGCCAGGCGGAAATCGACGGGGAGCACGGCAGGCAGCGCCCGCCGAGTGAACACGACGCGCCCCACGGGCGCCTCGGCCAGAAGGCGCAGGCACTCCTGCCGGTTCAGCTCACGAAATCCGTCGTCGGAGTACATCTGCCATCTCGTCTCTCACCCGATGCTCCTGATGGTGCTTGCCCCCATCCTCGGGCGGAACGGCATGACCGAACCAGGGCCGATCGGTCCCCGCGTCACCGACTACAGGTCCCGACCGCCTTCCGTCCGCCAGGAGTGGCGCCTCGAGAAGTTGTCGTCCCGCAGTCCGACGGGCCATCTCTCCTGGAGGAACACCAGAATCGCGGGTGCGGCATCCGATCGGTCTCGATGCAGTGCCAGGCCTGATCGACGGCCCTGCCGCCGATGCCTCGTTGCCGCGTTCGACGCATGGACCTGATCGCTCTCCCCCGGGAACGGGAACGCTTCGACAGCAATCGGCCGCCTGCGTGAGCTTCCCCCGTGTGGATCGGGCCCTGACACTAGACCGGGAGCGGCACGGTCCTGACAGTTGTCATGACCGTGCCTGTCAGGAGCGTGCGGGGCGCGTCAGCGGACGGAGAGATCGGCTCAGACCGTGCCAGGACCAGGTCTGCGCCTTCGACGGTCGCAGCACCTGCCTCGACTCGTCCGCGAAGCACGGCAACGCGTCCCGGTCCAGTGTCCATCGCTGGTCCTCGACCCAGCCGTGTACGGGCGGCCCTCTGGACCGCACGCATGACACCGGGACGCGTCCGCCAGTGAGATCACCATCACCTGTGAGGAGGAAACGTCAGTTGCGGCTACGCGGCGCTTGCCTGACGCTCTGAGCATGCACACGCGTGGCCTCGCACCACCGCCGCCCGCCCGGGGCCGCTCAGCTCGTGAAGCGCGTGTAGGTCAGGAAAACCGCACCGCTCTTCAGGGCGGTCTGGTCCACGAGTGTCCAGGTGCGCGGGTCGAAGGCTGCCTTGCGGGAGAACAGCGGGATCCCGTCGCCGATGGTGAGCGGGCCCACTTTGAGGATCATCGCGTCGATCTCGCCGTACAGGGACCCCGCCAGCTCGGCGCCGCCGAGTAGCCAGATGTCCTTGCCATCCTGTTGCTTGAGCTCCCGCACGGTCGCCACCGGGTCGTCGGCGACCAGTTCGACGGCCGGGCCGGGGATCTCGGTCAGAGTTCGGGAGAACACCAGATGCCGCAAGTGAGGGTAGGCGTCGGTGATTCCAGCCGCGAGACCGATCTCATAGCTGCGCCGACCCTCGAGAACGGTATCGAAGCGGGTGCCCCCCGCCGTGACGGACAGTGCCTGCCGCGCATGGGCGGGCAACGTCTCCGGGTACTCGGTGACGAGGTGTTGTACGTAGTCCTCCTGAATGGGCCAGAAGCCGTTGGGGCCGGTGGGATCCGCACCGTCCGGCCCGGCGATGAAGCCATCGAGAGTGGTGGCAACGTAGTAGACGAGTCTGCGCACGCACGTTCCTTCCGTCAGTCCGCTGTCGCGGTGCGACCCGTGGTCTCCGGGGCGTGGCCAAGGTGCGAGGTCGCTGAGTGATCATGACACCCGATCGATCGGGCGAACCACCGTGTCGCCTTTCTCCCCGCGTTCGAAGCAGTCCACAGCGTGCAGCCGGACCCGCTCCCACCCCGTCCTCCCGGCTTCGGTCAGCCGCGATCCCGCGCCTGTCTCACGTACCCCGTCGAAAGCCCCCGTGCCGGCGCCTGACCAGCGACGACAAGGCCACGGCTGCGGTGTCAGTCTGCTGAAGTATCCTTCCCGCCACCGCGGCACCGACTCGGAGGAACCAGAGAATTGACCGGCTTGTCTGCTTTCCCCTTGCCCTTTCAGACTTCCCGTTCCATAGCGTTCGCGACACCCAGAACGCTGCGGGAACTCCAGATGATGCGGTGCAGCGCACACATCCGGGCGAAGCCGGGGTGGTTCGACAAGATGAACGACCCCGGCATCGTGGCGAGATGGACGCAGGAAGCGGTCGCTCAGGGCCTCACCGAAGCGCAAGTCCGCTACGTGCTTGCCGAACTCCAGCATTACGCGGAGCTGCGGGACGGGCGAACGGGCGTCGAGGTGTCTGCCGTCGACGGGGTGTGGCAGTCGGACTCACTGGTCGACGATGAGCTGAGATCGCGGCTGCGCGAGGCGGTTGAGGTGCTGGAGCAGGTCCCCGAAGCAGAAAAGGACTGGCATCCCGGATCCGACGGCCAGGTGCTGGATCTGGTTCACCCCTCCTTGTTCTGCCTGGTGAGAGAGGTGAGCGGCGCGCCGGAGCGGGCTTGGCGGAACCCGACAGACCGCTACGGGAAGTACGAATTCTCGGAGACGTTCCAGTGGCTGCCCACGGACGTCGACGTCAGTGAAGACGGCGAAGTCACCTTCTGTTCGTATGTCAACAACGTCCACCCCGAGAAGCATCGCGAACTGGGTTCCGTCCTGCCGGACTTGTTCGCGCGTTTCCGCCCTCTGCTGGAGAATGTGCTCACCGACTTGCGCCATCCGCGGCCACTGCGGATCGAGGCCGATCCATACGGATGGTACGACTCGGAGCCGGAGTATCCGGACAAGTCCTCCTACAGCGATGACGGGGCCTACGCAGAAGCCCTCCGTGCGTGGGAACGGGCTCAGGACGACTGGTGGGAGAATCGCCGTCCGGTCATCCCGGACGCCCCGGCCTTCACACCGCTCCAGGTGCCCGATGAGTCCGCCCGCGTCGACCTGCGCGGTCGCCGTCTCCAGGTCATCGTCAAGCTTGCCAGCATTCACCTCACCCCGGAGAAGCCCGAGTACGCCGGCGGTTCCTGGCATGTCGAGGGGATGTTGAACGAGCGGATCGTCTCGACCGGTATCTATTACTGGGACAGCGAAAACATCACCGAAAGCCGACTGAGTTTCCGCGCGGCGCTCGACGACCCGAACTATGAACAGAACGACGACAATGGTCTGCGTGAGGTCTACGGCCTGGAGGACGAAGACGCACTGAACCAGATGCTGGGATCGACAGCCACCCCAGCGGGCCGTTGCCTGGCGTTCCCCAACATCCTGCAACACCGTGTCGGCTCGTTCCGCCTCGCGGACCCCAGCCGCCCGGGGTATCGCAAGATCCTCGCGTTCTTCCTGGTCGATCCGTCGGAAAAGATCATCTCGACATCCGATGTGCCACCGCAACAACCATGGTCCGCTGCCTCGACCATGACGCTTGATCAGGCCAAGGATTTCCGCGAACAACTCATGCGGGAACGCAAGTTCTTCGTCGACGAACACAACGAACAGCTCTACGAACGAGAGTTCTCCCTCTGCGAGCACTGACCTCTTCCCTCTCGGAGGTGTGTAGGTCAGGAAGGCGCGTACGGCCTGGCGGAGCGGTGGCGCTGAGCCTTCGCCACCGTCCGGCTTCGCACAACCGTCATCAGGAGGCGCCGGCACGCACGCCGCCGAGGAGGAGTTCTGTTGGACGCCCGAGCCGACACGCTTGAGGACGACCTCGCGAGCCGGCCATCGCGTTCGAACCCGTCGAGTCCTGCCCGGCCCGAAGGGAGAGCCGTCAACGGCGAAGTACCGTGCCGAGGGGGGCCGCGGAGGAGGCCGACGTGCCGGCGGTGACTGCGACGACCACGCCGGTGATGCCTCGACCACGGAGCGAAGACGAGACGGTCGCGGGTCCAGAAGGGCCCGGAGGGGTGCCCGGGACCGTTCCGGAGGGTGCCGGATGTCAAGATGGGGGCATGACTATCAAGGTTTTCTTTGACATCACCATCGACGACGTTCCCGCCGGCCGGATCAACATGAACCTGTTCGACGACGTCGCCCCCAAGACCGCGGAGAACTTCCGCGCGCTGGCGACCGGCGAGAAGGGCTTCGGCTACAAGGGCTCGTCCTTCCACCGCGTCATCCCGGACTTCATGCTCCAGGGCGGTGACTTCACCCGTGGTGACGGCACGGGCGGCAAGAGCATCTACGGCGAGAAGTTCGCCGACGAGAACTTCACGCTCAAGCACACCAAGCCCGGCCAGCTCTCCATGGCCAACGCCGGCCCGAACACCAACGGCTCGCAGTTCTTCATCACCACGATCGTGACGTCGTGGCTCGACGGAAAGCACGTCGTCTTCGGCGAGGTCGCCGACGAGAGCAGCATGGAGCTCGTGCGGAAGATCGAGAGCTACGGCTCACGGTCCGGCCGTACCTCGGCCACCATCACCATCGCCGACTGCGGGACTCTCTGACCGTAAGAGGTCATCTCCATGGGCTGTTCGGCAGTCTGGCGTCGTGGGGATCGTTGAGCGTCTCGTGCGAGATGAACTGCGGGAGCTGTTCGAGCGGGTGGGTGACGCCCGCTCCCTCCCCGCCACAGGCGGGCAAGGCTGGACGGCTGTCCTCTGACCCGCTCGCGGCGCGCACGGCCGCGTGCGGGGCCACTTCGGCGGGCGACGAAGCGGCGGAGGCGGGGTGACTGCGACCCGTACAGGCGGGCAGGGCCGACTGCGGCATGTCGGGCGGGTACCCGACCGCATCGGTCTCATGGACCGCCGGACGCAGCGGCGGGCCGACAGCACCCTGGAATCACGCCGCGCGAGTGTCCGCGGAGCGACCGCTCAGGGAGAAGGGACGGCTGCGTGGGCGAGGGCGGCGGTCTCCTCCGGTGTGCCGTCGATCGGGATGGCCGCCCCCGCTTCGTCCTCCCCTATCGGTTCGAGGGCGGCGAACTGGCTGTGCAGCAGCTCGGGCGCCATGAAGTGGCCCTTTCTGGCGGTGATCCGTGCGGCGATCAGCTCGGCCGAGCCGTCGAGATGCAGGAAGAAGGTGTGCGGCGCGGCGGAGACCAGCCGGTCACGGTAGCGCCGCTTCAGCGCAGAGCAGGTCACCACCCCTCCGCTGTCCGCATGGTCGGCGAGCCATCGTCCGATCTGCTCCAGCCAGGGGCCGCGGTCCTCGTCGTCCAGAGGGTGACCGGCCCGCATCTTCGCCACGTTGCTCGGAGGGTGGAAGTCGTCCCCCTCGGCGTAGGGGACGCCCAGACGGCGGGCCAGTGACCGGCCCACCGTGGTTTTCCCCGAGCCTGACACGCCCATGACTACAACCAGGGGAGCACCGTCGTACGACATGCAGAACCTTCCCTTCGCATCTCGTCTCCGCGGTCTAGAACTCGATGACTACCTTCACGTCGTCCGGTTGCTCCCGGAACGCCTCCGCTGCTCGTTCCAGCGGCACCCGCCTGGTGATCACGCGCTCGAGCCATGCCGGATCTGCCTCGGCCAGGGCGTCGGCGGCCTGTCGGTAGTGGCGCAGGTTGGCGTTGACCGAGCCCACCACCGCGTCGTTCTGCAGCACGATCTCCCTGTTCACGGCGCCGGCGTCCACGGTCGCCCTGCGGCCGGAGGGTGACACACCGGTCAGGCACACCACTCCGTAGGGGGCGGTGCCGGTCAGCGAGGCGAGCACGGGCTCGTTCGCGCCGGTCGCCTCGATGACGATGTCCGGGCAGACGGCGGAGATGACCTGCTCGACGTCCTTGGCGTGGTACGTGGCACCCAGGTCCCGGACCAGGCCGGGCTTGGGACCTTCGGTGACGCGGTCCAGCACGTGTACTTCCAAGCCCCGCTGGATGCCCAGGAGGGTGGCGAGCAGGCCTATGGGACCGGCGCCGGTCACCAGGACGCGCTGCGGCTCGAACCACGAACGGGCACCCACCCGCTCCACCTGCTCCCACGCCTTCGCCACCACGGTGGTCGGCTCCATGAGCACACCGACGCGGTCCAGATGCGGCTCCAGCTTCACCGCGTAGTCGGCCTCCACGCGCCACGCCTCGGACCCGTAACCGTCGAGCTCCTTGATGCCGCGTTCGGTGTAGCGGCCGTTGCGGCACATGTCGAACTCCCCACGGGCACACGCCCCGCACGGCTCGGGGTCCGGGCGGCGCACCACTCCGGCGACGAGGTCACCGGCCGAGAAGCCGCTTCCGGGTGGCGCCTGCCGCACCCGCCCGAGGGACTCGTGCCCCAGGACCAGCCGCTCACCGCCTGGTGGGGCCGTACCGTACTCGCCTCGGGCGATCTCTTTGTCCGTCCCGCACACCCCCACCGCCAGGGCGTCCACCAGCAGGTCTCCGTCAGCCGGGACGGGGTCGGGGACCTCCCCCACCTCTACGGAGTCCTTGGCGCCGGGCCGCACCGTGACCGCACGCATCGCCCACCTCGTCCCTCTCTCGGGCGGCGCAGGATGGCGAGGCGCCGCCGTCCGGCCGTCTGTCCCACTCAGAGCGTTTCAGTACCTGGCTGTCGGCACCGGAAACACGACGGGGCACCTTCGATCAGGCCGAGCGGCCCATCGGCCTTGGTCACCACGGCGGCACTCGTCGAGGACCGACCCACACTTCATCGTCGGCACCCCGGCCGGGCGCCGGTACGGGGCGCGTGGTGTCCTGCGCCCTCGTCACAGTCGGGCCAACCCCGTCCATGCCCCCGACCTGCATGAAAGGGATCCGGTCGGGGCAAACGGTTCTCCTGGAAATGTGGAGGATGCCATGACCATGACGGAGCAGCCGGTTCAGACGCCGGGACGCGACACCGCCTGCAGCGCAGGCCACGACAGCCAGAGCTCTGACCCCGGCGCCGATGCGCCGGAAACTGCGAGTGAACGGGTCAACCGGCGGTGGAACGAGATCCTTCAGGAGACACGGGTCACCCAGACGGGCGTGCAGATCCTCTTCGGGTTCCTGCTCAGTGTGGCTTTCACCCCGCTGTTCCGGGAGCTGGAGACGTTCGATCGCGTCCTTTACGTCACGACTGTGGTGCTCGGCGCGGCAGCCACGGGAACGCTCATAGCACCCGTCTCCATCCACCGCTTCCTGTCCGGCCAGCGCATGAAGGACGAGGTGGTGGAAGCCGCCGGCCGCTTGATGATGTGCGGCATGGTCCTCCTCGCGCTGACCATCGGCTGCACCCTTCTGCTGATCCTCCGTGTCGTCATCCCCGGCGTCCTGGCCGAAGTGCTCGCCGGTGGGGTCATGCTGTGGTTCGCCCTGTGCTGGTACGCGCTGCCGCTGGGTCTGCGACGCCGCGCCGCTCGGCGCTCCCGGCCCGACGGGGCGTAACACCCGCAGGGTTCGACACGGGCGAGGCTTCCCTGGCGGATGCCGTGACGCGGCCGTGCCTCGTCCGGGCCCCGGCAGGCCGAGGCCGACGGCCGGTCCCCTGTGACGCGACACATCCGTGCGACGACCGGTGGCCGAGCGTGCATCCCACGGGACGGGGGACACAACGCGGTATGGCGAGAAAGATCGGGAACAGAGGGGTGACGGAGACGGGGGAGCACGGAAGGGAGGGAACAGGAGCCAGGGGTTCCGACCGCACACTCATACGGTGCGATCGCCCATTGGTGAGTTCCGCCCCCTTCTCCCCCGGTGTGACGGAACGCTGGGGGATGCGGCGCGGGACCGGCGCCGGAGGTTTCTCTGGGGGTGGGGGTAGGCATGGCACTGGAAGCGGAACGCCCAGGAAACCTGGAACGGCACACGGTGTTGCTGGTGGCGGGCCTCACCGAGCTGGCCGTCAGCAGCCTGGGGTCGGCGCTCGGCACGGTGCGGGGTCTGCTGCGTCGCTCGGACACGGCCGAGCTGGCGGCCGAGGCCGAACAGGAACTGATCGCGCGCGGGCGCCTCGCGCTGGACCGGTACGCGGCCGGGCCCCCGGCCCATCTGGAGGTGCTCGCCCGTCAGGCTCAGGCCCGGCGGGCCGGCGATGGTGTCTGAACGTTGGGACGGCGCTGCGTTCAAAGTGCGCGTCGATGAGGTGCTGTGCTCCTTCGTCGCCCAGGAGGCGGACCGGTTCGCGGCGATCGATCCGGCTCTGGATGTCGTTGCCCGGCAGGTGGAGCAGGCGGTGGCGGACGGTAAACGGCTGCGGGCGGCCTTCTGCTACTGGGGCTGGCGTGCGGCGGGGCAGCCGGACAGTGACGCGCTGGTGCGGGCTGCGGGATCCATGGAACTGGTGCACGCCGCCGCGATCGTGCACGACGACCTCATCGACGACAGTGCGCTGCGCCACGGCCGCCCCACCGCGCACATGGCCCTGCGGAGCGCGCTGCGGCGCCGTCCACGGGCGGCCGGCGCGGCCCGCTCGCTGGCGATGCTGGTGGGGGACTTCCTCATGTCTCTGGCCGGTCAGCTGTTCGCCACCAGCGGCCTGCCGGCCGCCTACCTCGGCCGGGCCCGCCCGCTGTGGGCGGCGCTGGCCCGCGAGCTGATCGCCGGCGAGTGCCTGGAGATCCTGCACACCGGAGCCACCCCGGACACCACCGCGTCGCTGAAGGTGATCCGGTTCAAGACCGCCAAGTACACCGTCGAGCAGCCCCTGCTGATCGGCGGCGCCCTGGCCGGCGCCGATGAGCGGCTGCGGGAGGGATACTCCGCCTACGGCTTGCCGCTGGGCGAGGCCTTCCAGCTCAGGGACGACCTGCTGGGCCTGTTCGGGGATCCGGAACGCACCGGCAAGACCAACCTGGACGATGTGCGCGGCCACCGGCCCACCGCGCTGTTGGCAGAGACCTGGCGCATCGCCGGTGGCGAGGAGCGTGAGCAGTTGCGTGCCCTGCTGGGCCGACGCGACCTCGACGGAAACGGTCTGGAGGCGGTGCGCGCGATGATGCGGCGACTCAAGGCACCGGACCGCATCGAAGAGATGATCACCGCGCGGGTCGAAGAGGCCACCCGCTGCCTGCACGACCTGGATCTTCCCGGGCATGCCACCGCTGCCCTGACCGCGCTGGCCCAGTCGGCGGCGGTCCGCCACCACTGACGCCCTCGCGCCACCGCACGGTCGCACCGCGCCGCACCGCCTGATGCCCGCGGCGGCACCCTCGCCCCGCACGACCAAGGAGCCCTGTGATGAGCTACACCGAGGCGTCGATGGACGCCCTGCGCCAGGCAGGTGACGAACTCGCCGACGCCACCGTCGCCACCTTGTTCGAGCGCGGTGAGGTCGGCACGTTCAACACCCTCATGCGGTACGTGTCCACCGCCGGTGCTCCCCTGCCCGACGGGCTGCCCGACGTGGCCCGGGAGTACCTCCAGGTCACCAGCGCCCCGCCGGCCTGGGTGGACTGGGGTGAGATGGAGAAGGCCCGCCTGTTCTTCATCGACAACAACGTGCACATCTCCACCGCGCTGTCGTTCGCCTCCATGCCGGCCTGCTACGTCGTCCCGCACGTGGCACGGCTGTTGTCGGCCACGCACGGGCTGAAGTACCCCTCCAAGCGGATGGCGGAGACCGGCCAGTTCACCGTTTACCTCATGCAGCCCGGCGCGTTCGAGGCCGGCAGCCGCTTCATCCCGGCCGCCCAGAAGGTCCGTCTCCTGCACGCCTCCATCCGCCACCATCTCAAGCGCGACAAGCTCTGGAACACCGCCACGCAGGGCGTGCCGATCTGTCAGGAGGACATGATCGGCGGGCAGATGTTCTTCTCCCTGCTCGTCCTGGACTCCCTGCACCGCCTCGGCATCCACATGTCCACCGAGGGCGCCGAAGCCTACTTCTACGCCTGGCGAGTCGTCGGCGCGATGCTCGGCGTCGACCAGGACACCGTCCCCGAAACCCTCGACCAGGCACGCGAGTTCCTCGACCTGTACATGGTCAGGCACATGGCGCCGTCAGAAGAAGGCGCGCACCTCACCCGGCAGTTGATCGATCTGTACGAGGACGTCGTCCCCGGCACGTTCTTCGACCCGATCGTCTCCGCGCTGATCCGTCACCTGATCGGTGACACCTGTGCCGACTGGCTCCAAGTCCCGCGCACCCCCTGGGACACCGTGGTCAAGGCGGTCCCCCATCTGCTCGGCATCCTGGAGACCATCGAGGACCGCGCACCGCTCGCCGGCTGGGCACTGGACCGCCTCGGCCACCTCACCACCGTCCTGGAACTGTCCTCCCTCACCCGCGGACGCGTCATGCACTACGCCATCCCCGAACACCTCAGGCACGACTACGGCGTGACCGGCACCGTGCCCCGCACCCACCGCTGGACACCACCCGCACCCAGCAGCGTGAGTCACTGATCGTCGCCGGGAGCGTCTGGGCGTCAGCGCAGCGGCTTGTCCAGGATCGCCTTGCGGTGGCTGAAGGTCTCGATGGAGTAGCGGCCGTGGTAGTTGCCCATGCCACTCTCCCCCACGCCGCCGAAGGGCAGGTCGGAGACGGTGAGATGGGCGAGCGGCAGGCCGTACCCCAAGCCCCCCGAGGAGGTCTCGGCGGCGAATCGACGCCGCGTTCCCTCGGACTCCGTGAAGACGTACAAGGCGAGCGGCTTGTCCCGGTCGTTGATGAAGTCGATCACCTCGTCGAGGCCGGGGACGGTGACGATCGGCAGGATGGGACCGAAGATCTCCTCCCGCATGACGGGCGCGTCGGGGTCGACGTCGGCCAGGACGGTGGGCGCGAGGTACTTCGCCGTCCGGTCACTCGTGCCGCCCACGACGGTGCGGCCGGAGTCGAGCAGGCCGACGAGCCGGTCGAAGTGCCGTTCGTTGATGATCCGCCCGTAGGCGCCGGAGGCGGCCGGGTCGCTGCCGTACAGCGCGTTCACCGCGTTCGCGAGCAGCGGCTCCAGAGCCGCCGCGGTCTCCGGATCCGTCAGCACGTAGTCGGGGGCGACGCAGGTCTGTCCGGCGTTGAGGAACTTGCCGCGGGCGAGCCGGTCCGCGACGACGGCCAGGTCGGTCCCGCGGTCGACGAACGCCGGTGACTTGCCGCCGAGTTCGAGAGTGACCGGGGTGAGGTGTTCGGCGGCGGCACGCAGCACGATACGGCCGACCGTGCCGTTGCCGGTGTAGAAGATGTGGTCGAAACGCTCGCCCAACAGGGCCGTGGTCTCGGGGACGCCGCCCTCCACCACGGCGACCGCGTCGGCGTCGAGGTACGCCGGAAGCAGCCGTGCCAGGGCAGCGGAGGTGGCCGGGGAGAGCTCGCTCGGCTTGGCGACCACCGCGTTGCCCGCGGCCAGGGCGCCGACGACCGGGGCGAGCAGCAGCTGGGCCGGGTAGTTCCAGGGCGCGATGACGAGGACGACACCGAGGGGGTCGTACTGCGTCCAGACCGTCACGTCCGCGCCGAGGTGGGCCGGGGACGGGGCGGGCTCGGGGCGCAGCCAGTCGGCGAGGTGGTCGAGGGTGTGGTCGATCTCGCGGACGGTGAAGTCGATCTCGGTGCGGTAGGCCTCGGTGGCGCTCTTGCCCAGGTCGGCGTGGAGGGCGGCGGCCAGCTCCGCGCCCTGCTCCGTGAGCATGTCGCGCAGTCGGCGCAGTTGGGCCGTGCGCCATTCCACCGGCTTGGTGCGGCCGGTGCGGAAGGTGGCGCGCAGGCGGGCGACGACGTCGGCGGGCTGCTCAGGGGCAGAGTGGTTCACGGGTACCTCACAGACTCACAGTCGGATGCATATACCAACCATTTGGTGGCTGCCCGCATTCCACCGTTCCCGCACCACCTCCGTGCCGTGCGTCACAGGCGGAACGACCTGGGCGGCTCAGGGCCTGACCGAGGGGTGTGAGTGTTCGTGCCGCGCAGAAGCACCGCAGCACGGAGTGAGGCGGCCACCGGATCGGTGGCCGCCTCACTCGGTGCCTGTGGTGCCCGCTCAGCCGCGGACGATGTTCTGCGCCTGCGGCCCCTTCTGTCCCTGGCCGATGTCGAAGGTGACGTGCTCGCCCTCGGTCAGCTCGCGGTACCCGTTGCCCTGGATCTCGGAGTAGTGCGCGAAGACGTCCGGGCCCCCGCCGTCCTGTGCGATGAAGCCGAAGCCCTTCTCAGAGTTGAACCACTTCACGGTGCCGCTGGCCATACCATCGATCCTTCGTTCAAACCAGGGAGCAGCCCTTCACCGCGGGCCTGCTCCAGCCCTTGCACCTGCACGAGCCAGAAGCCGTTCTACCCCCGATCACCCTGCTTATCCGACCGACGACACACCTCATGTCAAACCCGCCTCCCACGCGCGGTGCAGCAGGGCGCGGAAGGCGGGCGGCGGGGCCGGGCCGTGCTGGACCGGCTGCCGGAGTGTTCGTCGGACATCCGGCGCGATCTCGGCGCCGGCTCATGCCGATGGCGGCGTCCGGTCAGCGGGTGGCGAGGAACTGCAGCGTGTCGATCACACGGTTCGAGAAGCCCCACTCATTGTCGTACCAGGCGACCACCTTCACATGGCGGCCGTCGACGCGGGTGAGAGCCGAATCGAAGACGGACGAGGCGGGGTTGCCCACGATGTCGGAGGAGACGAGCGGGTCGTCGGAGTACTCCAGGATCCCGGCGAGCGGACCCTGCGCCGCGGCTCGGTAGGCCGCGAGCACGTCCTCGCGGGTCACCTCGCGGGAGACCGTCGTGTTGAGTTCGACGATCGAGCCGACCGGCACGGGTACGCGGATCGAGTCGCCCGACAGCTTGCCGTCGAGGTTCGGCAGGACCAGCCCGATCGCCTTGGCGGCGCCGGTCGTGGTCGGCACGATGTTGACGCCGGCGGCCCGTGCACGACGGGCGTCACGGTGCGGTCCGTCCTGCAGGTTCTGCTCCTGCGTGTAGGCGTGCACCGTCGTCATGAACCCGTGCTCGATACCGGCGAGGTCGTCGAGCACCTTGGCCAGCGGGGCGAGTGCGTTGGTGGTGCAGGAGGCGTTCGAGACGATCGTGTGCAGCTCCGGGTCGTAGGCGTCGCTGTTGACCCCGAAGGCGAGGGTGACGTCGGCGCCGTCCGAGGGCGCGCTGACGAGCACCTTCTTCGCGCCCGCGTCGAGATGGGCGCGGGCGGCCTTGGCCGAGGTGAAGCGGCCCGTGGCTTCCAGGACGATGTCGACGCCGAGTTCGGCCCAGGGCAGTTGAGCCGGTTCGCGCTCGGCCAGCACCGTGATCCGACGGCCGTCGACGACGAGGGCATCCCCCTCGACGGTCACCGGGCGCCCGAGCCGGCCGGCCGTGCTGTCGTAGGCGAGCAGCCGGGCGAGCGTGGCGGGCTCGGTGAGGTCGTTGACGGCGACGACCTCGAGGGAGCTGTCGCGCTCCAGCAGGGCGCGCAGCACATTGCGTCCGATGCGGCCGAATCCGTTGATGGCGATGCGAGTCATGAGTGATGTCCCTTCCCTTCGCCCTCCAGGCTCGCCCCTGTCTCACGCAGCCGACAGTGGCGCGATCGCCACGGTTCAAAAGGATCCCGCCACAGGGTTTCGCGACAGGTGCTACTCGCCCCGGGTGAAGGTGCGCCGGTACTCGCTCGGGGTGGTGCCCAGGATGCGCTGGAAGTGCAGGCGCAGGTTCGCCCCGGTACCGAGTCCGACGTCGGCGGCGATCTGTTCGACGCTGCGCTCGGAGCGCTCCAGCAGTTCGCGGGCCAGGTCGATGCGGGCGCGCATCACCCACTGCATCGGGGTGTAGCCGGTCTCCTCGACGAAGCGCCGGGAGAAGGTACGCGCCGACACCCCGGCCTGCTGCGCCAGTGCGTCGAGGGAAAGGGGCTCGCCGAGTCGGTGCAGCGCCCACTCACGGGTGGCGCCGAAGCGCTCACCGACCGGCTCGGGGACGCTGCGCGGCACGTACTGCGCCTGGCCGCCGCTGCGATAGGGGGCCGCCACCAGGCGGCGCGCCGCGTGGTTGGACGCGGCCACCCCCAGGTCGCCGCGCAGGATGTGCAGGCACAGGTCGATGCCCGAGGCGGCGCCGGCCGAGGTGAGCACACTGCCCTCGTCGACGAACAGGACGTTCTCGTCGACCTGGACGAGGGGATGCCTGGTCATGAGCGCCCGCGTGTAGTGCCAGTGGGTCGTGGCGCGCCTGCCGTCGAGCAGGCCCGTGGCGGCGAGGGCGAAGGCCCCCGTCGAGATGGCGGCGAGCCGCGCGCCCCGCGCATGGGCGGCGATCAGTGCGTCCACGACGGCGCGCGGCGGGTCCTCGCGGTCCGGGTGCCGGTAGCCGGGGACGAAGACGATGTCGGCCCACGCCAGCGCGTCCAGGCCGTGGGCGACGGCGTAGGACAGGCCATCGCCGCCGGTCACGAGACCGGGTGTCGCCCCGCACACCCGCACCTCGTACGGCATGCTCGCGCGGGTCGTGAACACCTGCGCGGGGATACCGACATCGAGCGGCTTGGCACCCTCGAGTACCAGGACGGCGACGCGGTGCAGTCGGGAGGCCGGCATGGGAACGAGGCTACGTGGGACGTGACGTCGTTGCGGTCACCGCCCGGGCCCGACTCCGCGGTGCGGTCCACCGCTGGTTCCGCACCTGGCACGAGGACTTTCCGCCCGGCTGCGTTCCGGTCGCCGGACCGATTGGTCTCGCCGGCGACGACGTCTTCGGCGTCCTCGCTCCCGCCCGCCGCCTGGGCGCTTCCTGCCGCTACTTGGCCTTGGCATGGGCCGGCTTCATTCCTTTCCGGTCCTTGTGTGCCAGACCCGGCGGTTGGTCGGAGCCCTTTGCTTTGCCGTGCGCGGCTGCGCCGGGCGCCGCCTGCCCAGAGCTGCCGGGGGTCCCGGGCGGATGCGGGGCGGGCCTCGGGCCGCCGGAGGCCGGACGAGCCTTGCGCGTGGACGCGGAATTCTTGACCGGCTGAGCGGAGACGGAAGGGCTGCGCGAGGGCGGGGTCGCCGATGCGGAGGGCGTGTCGTCGTCGTGAACGGCGGTGTCCGGGAGGGTGGAGGGGGCGACCGGATCAGGGGCGGACGGGGCCGCTTCGCCTGTGGCGTCGCGGCTCGAGAAGCCGTCGGTGACCACCAGGCCGCCGGCGATGACGGCGGCCAGTGCGGCCGCCGCCCCACGCGTTCGGATGCGGCTGCGGATGAGGGCCGGCCGCGGCGCCCCCTCGGCTTTCCCGGCGGGCGGCGAGCTCCGGTGTGTCCTGTCCTCGCGATCCGCGACCGCGGCAGGAACAGCGCTGAGAACGGGCCGGGCCACGGAGGCGGACGAGGGCACCGTGCTCGTTTCGGCGAGACGGGTCAGGGCTCGGGCGCAGTCGCGCGCCGTGGGCCGGTCTTGTTCTTCCAGGCTGGTCATGTCCCGCAGGAGGGCGGCGAAGCCGTCGGACAGGAAGTCCGGCAGGACAGGCCGGCGGTGGAGGCGCGCTATCGCGGCCTCCAGGGGGCCGCCGTCGTATTCGAGTCGGCCGGTGACGCATTCGAGGAGGACCAGGCCGAGGGCGTAGAGGTCGGCGGGACGGCCGACGGGCCGGCCAAGCACCTGTTCGGGGGAGAGATAGGCCGCCGTGCCGGTCAGGGTGCCGGTAGCGGTGCGGGTGGTCGCGTCCAGCAGCCGGGAGATGCCGAAGTCCGTCAGATGAGGACGGCCGGAGGAGTCCAGAATGATGTTGGACGGTTTCACGTCCCGGTGGACGATGCCCGCCTCATGGGCGTGCGCCAGAGCATCGGCCAATGCCGCGCCGAGCGCGGCCGCGGCTTCGCACGACAAAGGTCCCTCGGCGATGCGGCTTTTCAGGGTTTGCCCGTCGATCAGCTGCATGACCAGGAAGGCGTCACCGTCATGACGTCCGGCGTCGAAGGCGGTCACCAGTCCCGGATGCTGCAAGCGGGCCAGGATCACAGCCTCGCCGTGGAAGGCCTCCTCCGTGTCGAAGCCGGTACCGGCGCGGAAGACCTTCACAGCGACCGGCCGCCGCAGCCGCAGGTCGAGACCGCGGTACACGTCAGCGGCGCCACCCGAACCGATCAGCGCGTCCAGGCGGTAGCGGCCCGCCAGAATCCGCGCACACCCTCGAAAAGCCCGCGCCTCCCTCGCGTCGCGCCATCGCACCTCGATCTCCCCACTCCACACACTCGCACCACTCGGACGCCCGTCGTCGACGAGCCGCCGCACGCAGGTACCCAGTCATCCGCGACTTGCACACAGCCGGGGCGTCGTCCCGGGCAAGTGCTCCGATGCCCGTGGTCAGGTCTGGGCGGGCTGCGTTGCCAGGGTGTGGGGAAACGGTGCCTGTACACCGGCGAAGCGGCGACCATGGCAGCGAAACGGCTCCGGCGGCTGGGACGCCGGTGTCCTCCTCCGGCGAGAGCGGAGGAGGACACCGGCGGTTCAGGTCCTCAGCGGTTGGTCCACAGGTTCCACTTCCAGGGCCACATGTTGCCCTCGGCGCACTGGTACTGGTCCCAGTGACCACGGTCGATGCCCTGCTGGCCGGCGGTCTGGCAGCCGCCCAGGGTCATGTACTTGCCGCGGTGGATGTCGAGACCGTCGGCGGCCTGCACGGCGGACGGCTGCTGGGACGCCACGCCGGGTGCGGCGACGGCCGGTGCCGCAACTCCCAGGCTGCCCAGTCCGACCACGGCGATGGCTGCGAAGGCGGACAGTGCGGTGCGTACACGCATGATGAAGATCCTTTCGGTAGGGGTTCGGAGCGGCCCGTGCCCTTCCATCGGCACGGCCACGAGTTCCGGCACGCTCACCCTCGGGGGTGATCCGCTGAGCCGGTATGCCGAGTTTGCGCAGGAAACGGCAGCCCTACAACCAGATCCCGGTTGCTTCACCGATGTCGGGATAAATACAGTCCTGACCTGCTGGGACATGCGCGTCCCGGGACATGGGACAGGTGGCGGGACGCTGTTGCCGCTCTTGCGGAAAGGCTTCGATCGATGACCGGCCGACAACCAGAGTCCCGCGCGGAAGCAGCACGGAAGCTGGGAGACGCCCTGCGCGACCTGCAGCGGCAATCCGGGCGCCCGCTGCGCAACCTGGAGGCTCAGGTCCGGATCAGCGACTCGTCCCTCTCGCGCTACTTTCGCGGCGAGACCGTGCCGACCTGGCCCGTGGTGCGGGACGTGTGCCGGGCGTTGGGCGCGGACCCTTCCGCGTACCGGGCCCTGTGGGAAGCAGCCGTCCCCGGCCACCAGGAAACACCGGCCGCCGCCGTCGGCGGCGACACCGTCGAAGCCGACGGCTCACCGCC
Organism: Streptomyces sp. 378; assembly: GCF_030124145.1. Classification (GTDB taxonomy): domain Bacteria; phylum Actinomycetota; class Actinomycetes; order Streptomycetales; family Streptomycetaceae; genus Streptomyces. The sequence goes on along the minus strand of NZ_JASKMS010000009.1, from coordinate 149,570 downwards.
CCTCCCCCACCGCGCCCCTTGGCGCCGACTGCGCGGACCGTGGCCTCTGCGCCGGATCGTCACAGCGGTCCTCGCCGCTGTCGTCGCGGGCGCGCTCGTGACGGGCCTGTGGCTTCTGCTCTCCCCGCAGGACGGCCCGGGTGCCACGCCCGCGCAGGGCGCCGCAGCCGGAGCGAGCTCGGGCGGCAGTGCGGGGGTCCTCGTCCACAACGTCGAGAAGGCATGCCAGGAGCCCCGCACGCACAGATGCGCACTGTCGCTGGCCTACAACCCGTACCGGCCCTACACCACCACCAACTCCGCCGGCCGTGTCTGGCACCGCGACCTCCTTCAAGCCCGCTGCACCATCGCCAACGGTGTCACCGTCACCGACGAGAACCACAAACACACCAGCATCTGGATCCAGGTCACACACAACGGACAGCGCCTCTGGCTCCCCGGAATCCGCGTCCGCCCCGGGCACCTGACCCAACTCACCACGGTCCTGCCCGCCTGCGCCCCGTCGGCCTGACACGGAGACCCGCGGGTCAGACCGACAAGGGCGCCCGTCGTTCCGGTTCCGCCCGGGGTCAGCTCGACAGTTCCATGAGGCGATGCATCAGTCGCTGCTCCTTCTCGGCGGCCTCGTGCACGATCTTCGACGCGCTATGGAGGGACTCCCGTGACGATGCGACTCCCGCCTCGTGCAGAAGCCCGGCCACCTCGGTCCACTTCTTCGACACCTCACGGTATGACTTCGAGACCTCCTCATATGCGCCGGTCCCGGTGATCTCGGCGGTCTCCGCGAGGAAGTCCGCCCACATCGTGCGGAACAGGCCCCCGCCGGTTCCCGCGTCCTCCATGATCGTGCAGATCTCGGGCAGGCTGTCGGCGGGCGATTCGAGGTCGTCGAGCCACTGCGGCATCAGGTCGGCGACTTTGTGCATGCCCTTGTACCCGAAATTCGAGATCGGCGGGTTCAGGAAATTGTCCGCCGCCGTCCTGATGCCCTTGCGGGCCGCTTCCCCAAGATCGGGAAGCCCGCCCTTCGGGAGATCGAGGGTGAAGGCACGGTTACGTGAACTCATCGGTCCCCGGGCGTTTCGCGCGGTCGCGAGGGATTCGCCGGTGGCCCATTGCAGGCCGAGGGGTTGAGTTTCGACCAGAGCAAAACGGTCGTCGTCGTACCCGACACAGGCGACATAGTGAGCCGCGAACCGGAAGTCGTCGGTGGAGTAGTCGAGGAAATAGCGGTCGAGCTTGAGACCGACAACGGTTCCGGAATCGAGCTCGGCCAGCAGGTGTTCCCTCGCCCGCTTCGCCGACGACGTCTCGTGGACGGACAGCCGCAGGTTCAGTGCGTTCGCGAGATGCTCGGACAATGTGTCGGGTTTGATACGGCCACCGACGAACGGCGTCGGCATCTGCTTCGTCCGCCAGTAGATGAACGACAAGCCACCGGCGAGCCCGAAGATGAGCGGCTCCGACAAGTCTACCTCTCGCTGCCGCAGCAAATTCACGAGAGTGGTCGACTCGCAATGGTTACCGACGTATGGATCTGTCTCTAAAAGCGACACTTGGTCTCGTCTCCCTTCCGTCGCGTCGAGCGTAGCGCAACCCCCTGAAGCACGATTGCGGACACCCGAATCAGGGAGGTGTTCACTCGCTCAGATTCGCGACACCAGGAAGTTGCCGAGGAACAGATGATCCATCTCCGTCTTGAGGAAACAGGACAGAGCATCCCCGGGTGAGCAGACGATGGGTTCGCCGGCGACATTGAACGAGGTGTTGATCAGGCAGGGAATCCCGGTCAGCTCGGTGAACTCACGCAGCAGCCGGGCGAGCAGGGGGTTGCTCTGCTCGGTGACCGTCTGGATCCGTGAGGTGCCGTCGACGTGGCAGGCGCCCTGGATCATGTCCTGGTACTCGGGGCGCACCGGAACCACGAAGGTCATGTAGGGCGAGGACTTCTTCTTGCCGAGCTCGAACACGTCGGGCGCGAGATGCTCCAGGACCACGGGGGCGAAGGGCCGGAACTGCTCGCGGTGTTTGATGCGTTCGTTGATGATGTCCTTGATGTCGGGGAACTTCGGGTTGGCCAGGATGCTGCGGTTGCCCAGTGCGCGGGGTCCGTACTCCATGCGCCCCTGGAACCACCCGATGACGCATCGCTCCCGCATCAGGGTCGCGGCCTCCCGCGGTACGTCCGCAGGGTCCAGTTCCCGCCACACGACCCGGTCGGCGTACTGCTGGAGAGCCGCCTGTATCTCCTGGCCGTCATGGCTCGGGCCCAGGTACGGCGACGGGCTGATCCGGGGCGGCGTGCCGGCCTGCCCGCCGGCGAACAGAGCCGCCCCGATCGCCACCCCGACGTCGCTGGCGCCGAAGCTGACATCCATCGAGGTGAAGCGTGAACGTTCCAGCAGCTTGCTGTTGTTGACGCAGTTCAGGGCGAGTCCGCCCTCGAAGATCACGCGTGGGAGGTCGCTCCGGGCTTCGAGCGTCCGGATCTGGCCGGCGGTCACCGTTTCGAGCATGTGCTGTGCCGCACTGGCCACGCGGACGCGGTAGTCGAACTCCTCTCGGCCATCGGCGTCTCCGCCGAAGATCCGGTCGAAGAGTGCGTAGTAGGCGGGTACGGCGTTCGCCGGATACGGAATCCTGTAGGTGCCGTCGGGGCACATCTCGACCACGTCCGTGAGCAACGGGTTGGGCTCGGGCGGCGCGCCATAGCCGGCCAGCCCCATCACCTTGTACTCGTCGTTGTTCGGCACGAATCCGAGGTATCGCGTCACCACGGAGAAGAGCATCGCCAGTGAGTGCCGCGAGTCGATGGTCATGTCGTCGAAGATCTTCACTTCGCCGTCGCGCACTTCACCCATGATCGAGGACAGCCATTCGGCGCGACCGTCGCTGACCAGGAATGCCGTGTCCTGGCCGCCCGACAGATGATACCCCGTCATCAGATGCGCCATGTGGTGCGGGACCCGGACCAGTTTCTCCGGGTTCAGCCTGTGTCCCGTGTGTTCGAGGAAGTCGGCTTCGGTCGCGGCCTGGCTGAACATCGCCTCATGGGTCTCCGCCAGGCGCTGCAAGCGCGCGAACTTCTGCTCGACGGACGCCGCCGGGTCTTCGGTGATCTCGGCGATCATCTTGTTCAGCACGTCCTGGGAGAACTGCCAGGAGAAGGCGAAGAGATCGACGTCGTCGAAGGATATCCCGGCCGATTCCAGGCACCAGCGCATGGCGTGGACCGGGAAGCTCGACGTCTTCTTCTCCCGGTTGAGCCGTTCCTCCTCCACGGCGGCGACCAGTTTCCCGTCGATGACGAGGGCGGCGGACGAGTCATGGCCGTACAACAGGTGGCGGTCGATGCCGGTGGCGCGAAAGAGGCGTCCGAAGATTTCCGCGGACTTGCCGAATCCGTTGTAGCCCAGAACGATCATGAGAGCTCCTTTCGCTATGGCCAGATCGTGAGGTAGTCCGAGATCACAGCAGTCCGCCGGAAGCCCGGGTCGAGCACCGCGCCGGTCAGATCGGCGCCGCTGAGGTCCGCGCCCTCCAGCTTCGCGCCCACGAGGCGGCAGCCGTTCAGCTCGGCCAGGATGAGGTACGCCTCGCTCAGATCGGCGCCTTCGAGGTTCGCGCCCCTCAGGTCCGCGGATATCAGGTAGGACTCGGTCAGCACGGCGTCGGTGAAGTCCGCGTCGGCGAGCTCGGCGCCCTGCAGGTCGGCGCCGTGCAGCATCGCCTTGCGCAGGTCGGGCCGGAAGGGGCCCCGTGCCCGGCTCCGTCGGGCGTGCTCGTTCCAGCGTGCGGGACCCTGGAGCAGTACGGTCTCGTCCTCGGTGGGCATGTCTCGACCTCGCGTCTACAGAGGGGTGAGCGCGCTGAGCGCCCGTTTCTCGACGTCCATCGCGGATCGCGCCGTGTCCGTCACGGCGTCCACGAGCGTGGTGAGATCGTCGCGCGCGGTGCCTGAGCCCGCTGTGAGCAGTGCGCGTCCCAGGTTCGACCACAGCCGCCCGCTGGCGAGGAACTGCTCGGCCGCGTCGGCGTAGCGCGCCTCGCCGGTGCTGTCGGCGACCCTCGCCAGGTAGCGGCCGATCATCGGGCGGAACAGCCCGCCGCCGGTGCCGAAGGACTCGATCTGCCGCCCCAGATGCAGCAGTTGACGCGCCAGTGCGTCGGTCCGCACCACGTTGCCCGTCAGGTCCACGTCCTCGACCTCGCCGTGTTTGGACTGCGGCCATGACGCCGCGGTCGTGGCCAGCGTCTTCATCCCGGGGATGCCGAGATTCCTGCTGCCCGGCTTGAGGACCTCGCGGCACAGGGTGCGTACGGCCACCGGGCCGACACGGTCCAGTTGGGGAGTGCGCCGGGGCGCGCCGAAGACGTACACCTTCCAGTCCGGGTTCAGCGGCGGCGAGTCGCGGCTGGACCGGGCCGCCTGGAGCTCGTCCGCGCTGACGGAGACGGGTTCGTCGAACGCCGGGTCCGACACCTCGAACGCATCGGCCCCCAGAGGGCGGACCACGTTGACGAAGTACCCGCCGAAGGAGGTGCGCCCCTCCAGACCCCAGTACGGAAGCAGGCCGAGGTCCACCCGGGCCATGACGGCCGGCACCGACTCCAGCAGTCCGGCCAGGCCGGCGCCGGTCTTCGGCGTGTGCGTCACCACCTCGACGCACATCAGTCGTGACGCCCGAAGCGGCATGATCGCCTGCTTCCCGACCACGATGTCCGGCGCGTTGCCGTTCGCCGGGAAGAAGGCGAAGCCGAACCCTGCGTCCAGTCCGAACACGATCTCCTCGTCCACCTCGTAGCCGTCGGCCGCGAGGACGGCGCATTGGCAGGCGGACTCAGAATTGATGCCTCGCCGGTGGGCGTAGCGGCCGGTCGCGTTCATCGCGTCACCCCTGTCCCAGTTCCATCAAGGACCGTCGAAGCCGCGGGTCCATCTTCTCCACCGCGTACCGGAACGTGTCGCGGGGCATGTCGGTGTGCCAGGTACGCAAAAACTCGGCCACCTCCTCGGGGTGGACCTGGGCGGTGACCTTGAGCAGCCAGCCGGAGCCCTTGCGCACGTAGACGTCGTCGTCGTGCATCAGCCGGACGCAGTTGTCGAAGACGTGCGACAGCGGCAGCTCGAAGACCGTCCGGCCCACTGTGCGCCGGACGAACTTCACGACTGCCACGTTCGCGGCACGTCTGGCCCACGGGGAGGCGGACCCGGTCCAGCGCCGGGTGCGCGGGATCAGCTCCAGGTGGCCGAGGAAGAACGGGTACAGCAGCTTCAGGCACATGTCGTCGCACTGCGCCCAGTTGGACACGTACGTCTCCAGCCAGTGCTCGCAGCGGTCCAGCAGTTCGCCGCCGAGCCCGGTCCGGGCGACCTTGTGCAGGACGGCGAAGCCCAGCAGCACCTCCTCGTGGTGCGAGGCGCGCGCCAGCACCTCCTCCGCCAGGAGCAGCCGCGTCGCCGCGGGGATGTCGCGCCGCTCCCGGAAGTAGTCGGTGGCGATCTCGGCGACCGCGGCGTTGCCGACCCCGAGGGCGCGGATCTCGTGCGGGAAGTACCGCTGCGTACGCACCGCGAAGTCCGGGTCGGCTCGGGCCGCAAGTGTCTTCGACAACTCGTCCGCGGCGGCTGGAACATCGATCACTGGGTGCCGATCGTGAGTGTGAGCGGCTGGGCGGTCACCGGCTTCGGTGCGCGTTCCAGCCGGGGCTTGCCTTGCATGACGTACTCGTACTCTTGTTGCATGTCGGCCACGGCCTGGACGGTGTCCCTCGAACGGTCCGTCAGGTTCTGCCCGCCCAGGCCCCACCACAGATACCAGTTCTTGTGGCTCAGGTAGGCGTCGCGGACGAAGTCGAGCGTGTCCCGGTCGGCGAGGATGGCCGGCTCCACGTAGAAGGCGGGGACGAACGTGCCCTGGCCTTCTCGCAGGATGCCGGCCTTGACGGCCTGACGCTGGAGCTTGGTGCCGCTGAGGATCCGGATCCCGAGGTTGGCGTAGATCTGGGCCGGGTTCAGGAACCGTTCGGTGAAGCGGATCGACTCCCTCAGTGCCTGCGGGGTCTCCCCCGGCCCGCCGAGGAAGATGCAGTGGGTGTGCTCGATCGGGCTGGCCGTGAAGAGGCGGTCGATCTCCAGGACCCGGGCCATGTCGAAGCCCTTCATCAGGTCCGCCAGGGCCTCGTCGGTGAGCGCGTCGGTGCCGAGGTCCACCCGGATGCAGCCGGCCGCGTGCAGCAGCTTCACGAACTCCGGCGTGACCGCGTTCGGCGTCAGCTGGCAGTACCAGGGCACGTCGAGCTTGGCGCGGATCATCTCCTCGCAGACCTCGGCGGCGTACTCCATCGGGTAGTTGAAGGTCGCGTCGACGATCTCGAACTCCCGCACGGCCGGGTTCTCCGCCATCGCCCGCTGGATCTCGCCGACGACCTCGGCCGGGTCCTTGAACCGGTCTCCCTTGCCCTCGGTCTTGCGGATGATGCAGTAGGAGCAGAACAGCTTGCAGCCCCGCTTGGTCTGCAGGGTCTCGATGGCCGGCTGGTGATCGCGGGTGAGGTCGGAGGCCGCCGAGACACCCTCCTCGAAGTAGCGGGGGTCGTAGACGGACCGGTCGGGCTCCAGCGCACCCAGGTCGAACGCGGAATTGGATTGGTTCTGGCAGAACTTGCCGTTGTCGTCGAGGTAGCAGAGCCCCGAGATCGACTCCAGGCGCCCGCCGGACTCCAGGTAGTCCATCAGCTGGACGATGCCGGCCTCGCCCTCACCCGCGATGCCGTAGTCCGGCTGGGCGTACTCGAAGAACGACAGCGGCTCGACGGAGAAGCCGGATCCGCCGAGGACCACCTTGGCGCTGGTGTACTTGCGCACACACTGGACGATCTTCTCGGTCATCGGACCGAAGAAGACCGGGTCGATGAACGTCAGGTTGTCCAGGTTGCGCACGGCGATGCCGACCACGTCGTACGTCTTCGCGGTCAGCTTCTCCCGGACCGCCTTGAGCTCCCGGGACTCCCAGAGCAGGTCCAGGACGTCGACCTGGTGCCCGGCATGCTTGAGCGCGGCGCTGATGTAGGCCATGCCGATGGGCAGCGCCGGCCGCGGTACCCGGATCTTGTTGGTGGAGATGAGCAGTACACGCATGGGCCTTCACTCTCGTCAGGACTGCCAGTACGTCGCCGGCTGCAGGTCGCCGCTCAGGGTGGCCTTGGTGCGGTAGCGGCGCATGCGCTCCAGGTCGACCTCGACGACACCGACACCCGGCTCCTTGCCGAGGTCCACCATCCGTTCGTCACCGTCGACGAAGTCGAATCGCTCGGCTTCGAGGAACAGCGGGTCCGCCAGGATCTGGCTGCGCCCCATGTATCCGAATCCCGCGTACAGGTTGGTGCCGATCCCGGAGGCGAACGCGATGACGCATTCGGCGTCCACCGCCCTGACCGGCAGTCGCATGTTCGCCACGTACGCGAACATCTCGGGCACCAGCGCGGAGCACACGATGACGTCGACTCCGCGGCGGCAGTACTCCCGCGCGACCTCGGGGAAGTTGATGTCGTAGCCCTGCATCAGGCCGATGCGGCCGAACCCGACGTCGAAGACCGGGTATTCCGATCCGCCGGAGAGGTAGCGGGCCTCCAGTTCGTGGCAGTGCACCCGCCGGTAGTGGCCGAGCATCGTCCCCTCGGGGCCGCACAGCACCGAGGTGCTGTAGTACTTGCCGTCGTCGCCGCGCTCCAGCAGGCCGGCCACGAGGTGCACGCCGGCCTGCTTCGCCTGCGCGCACAGGAACTCGGTCTCCGGCCCCGGGAGGGGCACCGACACGTCCGCGACCTCGAGGATGTTGCCGGAGGTGGAGAACGCCTCGGGCAGGCAGACCAGGTCCGCCCCCTGCTCGACGGCCTCGTGGATGTAGTGCTCGGCGCGCCGCAGGTTCTGGGCCGGCTTGCCGAGCTTCGACTCCATCTGGACGACGGCGATCTTCGTCCCGGGCATCACGGGCTCACCGGTTCGAGGGGACGCGAGGAGATCACCAGGCCGAGGTCCTCCTCCACCACCTGCCAGTCCGCCAGGCCGGCTTCCCGGAGCAGCTCGGCCGCCTCGTCCCGGGTGTAGGCGGCCTGAAGCGAGCGCATGAACTCGTCGCCGCCCTCCTTCACGAACTGCAGGATGAAGGTGATGTGCCCCTCCTCGGCGTGCCGGTTCATGTCCTCGATGATCACGACGCCGTCGGGCTTGCAGATGCGGGCGCACTCCTTCAGCGTCTCGACCGGCCTGCGCCAGCGATGCAGCGAGGAGAACGAGAACACGATGTCCGCGGAGTCGTCCGGGAAGGGCAGCCGGTTCAGCTTGGCCATCTCGAACTCCACGTCGCCGGCGCTGTTGGCCCACACGGCCAGCGTCAGGTTGTCCTCGGCGACGTCGACGAGGTTCTGGTTCTCCTCCACCCCGGACACGGCCAGGTCGGGCAGCCGGCCCGCCACATGGAGGGACAGCAGGCCGGTGTTGAAGCCGATCTCGACGAGGTCGGTCATCCCGTCGCGGACGTGGGCCAGGATGCGGTCGCTCGGTCGCTTGTACGCCATCAGCGCGGAGCGGCGCATGCCGAGGTCGTAGAAGCGCACCTTGTCGATGTCGTCGTGCGGGGAGGGCTGCGGCACGCGCTCACTCAGGTTCAGCAGTCGGGTCTCAGTGGTCACAGCCGGCCTCCTCGTTCTTCGGGCGCGTGGTGAGCTGCAGGGGAACCGGCCCGCTGGAGATGAAGTCGGAGATGTCCGCTCCCAGGTGCTGCGGGTAGCGCCGGTACTCCGGCGAGTAGAACGCCTTGGAGATGTTGTCCAGGTAGTACCAGCCCTTCGGGCCGGTCACCTCGATGCCGTTCTCGTCGGCGGTGACGAGTTCCTTCTCGATCAGGTCGTCGATCTCGGCGCGGAACATCTCCATGAAGTCGACGCCGTGGATCCGGCGGAAGCGCTCCCGGTTGACCCGACCGGCCTTGACGCCCAGGACCATCGAGCGCCGGATCGCCTCCGACTTGGTGATGTGCTTGCCCATGGAGATCGGCAGCCGGCCCTCCATCACCGTCTGGATGTAGCGGCCGATGTCGGGCTCGTTGAAGTACCAGTGGTCGCGCAGGTGCCCGGTCGCGGTGGGGCCGAGCGGGATGATGGGGATGTCCTCGCTCCAGGACGTCTCGCCGTACTTGGGCTGGTACCCCGGCTTGGCGAAGCAGTCGCCGTAGTAGCCCAGGAAGCCGTTTGCGGACAGCTTCTCAGCGGCGAACAGGAACATGTCGTCGACCACGGCCTTCTCCGGGACCGGCGGCAGTTTCCTGCGTTTGGTGGAGATCTGCGCGAACTCCATGTACGTGTAGAACGAGATGCAGGTGACGCCGAGTTCGATGGCGACGTCGAGGCTGTGCTCCCAGCTCTCCATCGTCTGCCCGTTGATGCCGTGCATCAGATCGATGTTGATGTTCTCGAAGCCGCACCGGCGCAGCAGCCGGATGCTCTCCTTGAGCATCTCCGGATCGTTCGGGCGGCCGATGTTCTTCAGCTCCTCCGGCACGAAGGTCTGAACGCCGAGGCTGATGCGCCGTATCCCGCGCTCCAGCAGGACGGTGGCCTTGCGTTCGGTGATGTCGACGGGGGTGGTCTCGATGGAGAAGTCCGCGCCCTCCTCGACGTTCAGGCTGCTGAACATGTGGCCCAGCAGGTCGTCGAGCTGGGGGGCGGTCAGCGCGGTCGGGGTGCCGCCGCCGATGTAGCCGAGGGTGATGACGTGGTCCTGGATGTAGGGGCGCTCGGCGTAGTTGGTGATCTCCGTCTTCAGCGCTTCCAGGTAGGTGCGGGTGAGGTCCCGGTCGGTCTGGTGCTTGATGTACGGGCAGCTGAAGCAGAGCCGGTTGCAGAACGGGATGTGGACGTAGACGCCCATGGGCTTGCGGGCGAACACCTCCTCCTCGTTCACCGGCACGTGCTTGGTCGGGTACTGCCGTACCCATTCGCTGTCGCGCTCCGGATACTCCTTCCAGAACGGCATGCTGGTGGTCGTGGTCGTGATGCTCATGCGATGTCCTCCGGTTCGACTCGGTCGACGATGGAACGGACGACGTCCGCCAGAGTGGGCTGGAAGTAGGACGCGGAGCGCAGGGCGAGGCCGGCCGCGTGGGCCCGGGCGACCACCTCGGCCAGAGTGCCTTGATGGTCGCCGTCGGCCAGGTCGAGCCGCACGCCCTGATCGACGGTGCGGACGGAACGGACCAGACCGCCGGCCTCGGCCTCCTGCCCGGCCCAGGAACGCAGCCGTGCCAGGTGCGTCTCGGTGAAGGCCTCGATGATCAGGCTGGAGCGTTCACCCCACCGGGTGACGGCGTCGAGGGAGGCGTCCTTGATCTGCCGTCCCTGGTGGAGCACCACGACGGAGTCGGCCAGCGCGACCAGTTCGTCGCGGTGATGGCTGGCGAACAGCACGCCGACGCCGTCCTTCTTCAGGCTCCCCAGCATCCCCAGCAGCGTCTCGCGCGCCGTCGGGTCCAGGCCGGTGGTCGGTTCGTCGAGGATCAGCAGGTCGGGCCGGTGCGCGACGGCGCAGATGACGTGCAGTTTGCGCTGGCTGCCGCCGGAGAGACTGCGCACGTACTGGTGGCGGTACTGCTCCAGTTCGGCCAGGGCGATCAGCTCCTCGTACCGGCCGGGGTCGGCCCGCCGGAGCTTGAGCTGGTGTTTGACGTAGGTCTCCACGCTGACGCCGTCCGGGAGGTCCTTGGCCTGCTGGACGTAGCCGATGTGGCGGCCGACCCGGCCCCAGCGGCGGGGGGCGGTGCCGCAGATGCGCACCTCGCCGCCGGAGGGGCGCAGCAGCCCGGCGACGAGCCGGATCAGCGTGGTCTTGCCGGCGCCGTTGGTGCCGATGATGGCCATGCCCTCGCCCGCGTGCACGGAGAAGGTGAGGGAGCGCAGGGCGAAGTCGGGGCTCACCCGGTGGTCGAGCCGGGAGACCGACAGGACCGGCGCCGCGGTGCTCGTGGTGTCAGCCATGGCCGATCCTCCTGCGGAAGGCCCACGCCGCGAGGGAGAGGGCCAGGAACGAGTAGGCCACCGCCAGCACCGACGCGCCGGTGGCCGAGACGTCCGGTGAGGTGGCGGCGCGGAACATGTCGACGTGCACCGCGAGGGGGAGCTTGTCGAACACGTCTCCCAGCGTGCCGAGGTTGTCGAGGGGGAAGAAGATCCCGGCGAAGTACATCAGCGGGATCACGATGATGTTCACCACCGCCGGGAAGGAGATCTCGTTGGTGTAGGTGGCGATGAGGATCCCGAGGCCGGCGAAGGCCGTGCACGCGGTGAAGAAGCCCAGCGTGAGCATCGGCACCGACTCGATCCGGGCGTCGAAGACCCCGACGCCGAGCAGGAGCACCAGCACGAACTGGAACAGGCACTTGAGCACCACGCCGACGATCCGGGCGAGCAGGAAGCCGGAGTACGACAGGGGCGAGAGGATGAGGTCCTCGATGGTGCGGCGGTTGCGGTCGACGATGACCGTGTAGCCGACGGTGTAGGTGCAGCTGAACATGATGCCGGCGCCGATGATGCCGGGGAAGACGAAACCGAAGTAGTCGGCGGCCGTCGGCGCCGGGCTCACCATCTGGTCGGTCGCCGCCCCGAAGGCGAGCACCATCGACACCGACGTCAGCAGGGTCGAGACCGCGAACAGACGGTTGTCGAAGAACTGCCGCATGTCCATGACGACAAGGCCGAGTACGTCACCGAGCCAGCCGGACTCCGGCTGCATACGCGTTGCCCTCATCAGGCGCGCCCTCCGTGGATCGTGGTCCAGGTCGAGCGCAGGTCGTCGTGGAACGGCAGTCCGGCGCGGACCTTCCGCCGCTGGCGCCAGTACACGTCCGCGTCGATGACCGCTTCCCGGCTGCCCGGGGCGGCCTCGGCGAGGATGTCCGCCTCCGGGTCCTGCCGGGCGTCCTGCACCAGACCGTCGACGATCATGCTGCGGCCGACGTAGGCCATGTTCGCGAAGCGGTTCTCGCCCACGCCGCTGGCGAGCACCAGCGCGCACTCGTTGTCCGCGGCCCGGGCGCGGCACAGGGAGCGCAGCGGGTGCGAGAACGGCCCGAAGAGGTTCGCCACACAGACGACGAGGTCGGCGTCCTGGGCGAGGTACTGTCGACTCGCCTCGGGGAACCGCAGGTCGTAGCTGACCTGAAGGCCGATCCGCCCGACGGGCGTGTCGATCACCGCGCCCGGCGAGCCGGTGGAGATGTACTCGGCCTCGCCCGCCCACACGCAGGCGCGGTGGTACCAGCCGAGCGGGTCGCCGCCGGGACCCATGAGCACGGCGGCGTCGAAGACGTCCCGCCCGTCCGACAGCAGCACGCCCGCCGCGATGTGGATGCCGAGGGTGCGGGCCTGCTCGGCGAGGAACTCGACGACCGGGCCGTCCTCGGCGGTGGCGTCGGTGCGCAGGGTCGGGAAGTTGAGGCCGGTGGCGAACGTCGCCGGCAGGCACGCCAGATCGGCCTCGCGTTCTCGTGCGGTGGACAGCAGCTTGGCGGCTCGCGCCAGGTTGTCCTCCCGCTGCCCGGGCTCGATCCGCATCTGCAGGGCGGCGAGTCGGGTTCGCGGGCCACGGAAGAGGCTCATCGCGGCGCCACCTCGGCAGCGACGTCCTTGCACGCCCGCTCCAGCTCCGGAAGGAACTCGTCCACCATCTTCGGTGTCACATGGCGGGTGACGACCAGCCGCAGGGTTTCGCCGAACCGCTTGGAGGTGGAGACGATCCAGCCCCTGGTCTCCAGCAGCTGCGAGATCCGCACCGCGTGCGGCATCCTCACCACCACGATATTCAGTTGCGGTTCGGTGAACAGCTCGTGCCCGGCCGCGCGCAACCCGTCCACCAGATACCTCGTCACCTCGTAGTTGGTCCGGGTGAGGTCGAGGAAGCCGTCACGCCCCAGGCGCTCCAGCACCGCGTAGGTCGACACCGCGGCGGCGCCCGGACGGGTGCCGAGCAGGGTGTTGTGCACCGGCGTGTCGATGAAGAAGGAATCGACCGCGAAGCGTCCGGCGTCCTGGGCGCCCCGGAACAGGATCGCTCCGGCCGGGACGTTGGCCAGTCCGTACTTGTGCGGGTCGATGGTGATCGAGTCGACGCCGTCGACGGTGAAGTCGAACTGCGGCAGGTCGTGGCCGAGTTCACGGGCGAAGGGGATGATGAAGCCACCGGTGGCCGCGTCCACGTGCAGATGCACGCCCCGTCCGGCCACCACCGGGCCGATCTCGTCGACCGCGTCGACCACACCGAACTCGCTGCTGCCCGCGGTGGCGACGACCGCCACGGTGTGCTCGCCGATACGCCGGGCCACCTCACCGGCCGGCAACCGCAGGGACTCGTCGACCGGCACGACCACCGGGGTCAGCCCCAGCAGGCCGAAGACCTTGGTGAAGGAGAAGTGCACGGTGCTGCTGACCACGACTTCGGGCCGGTCGGTCAGCCGCCCCCGGGCACGCGCCGACTCGCGGGCCACCAGCATCGCGATCAGGTTCGCCTCGGTCCCCCCGGACACCAGACTCCCCGACCCGCCGGGGTTGTCCAGCAGATCGAGCAGCAGCTCGACGACCTTGCGCTCGATCCGCTTGGTACCGCGGAAGATGCGCACGTCGCCGAGGTTGGTGTGCGCCGCCGCAGCGGCCATCTCCACGCCCAGCGGATGCGGTTCGGTGCAGATGGAGTTGAGCACCCGGTTCCACGGCACGTCGTCTGCCAGCTCCGTCGCGATCCGTCGTCGGACGTCGGAGGCGGGAGCGCCCGCGTCACGCATCTCACACCACCTGCGCCGTGAGGTCCGTGTACAGCTCCGTCCGGCGGGCCCACAGCCCGAACCACAGGGTCTGCTGGAAGCGCAGGTCGGGCTCGCGCAGGTGCCGGATCCTCTCGACGTCCCAGGGCGCCTCGATGACGCCCTCGTCGGCGCCCGCCTCGGCGACGAACCCCTCGGGTACCGCCACGGCACTGCCCCCACCGCAGCGTTCGCTCAGCGAACCGGCGAAGGCGACCGCGACGGTGTTGAGCGTCGCGATGCCCCAGACCGCGGCGCGCTGCGCGGCCTGCTGCGCGCCGTCCAGAGAACCGGAGACCAGCAGCAGTTCCGCGCCCGCCAGGCATTCGATGCGCGGTGGTTCGACCAGCCAGAAATCAGGGCCGAGCAGCACGCCGACGTGGCCGAACGGCGTCTCGACGACCGGGAAGTCGTCGCCGGTGCCGGTCGTCCCGTCGGCGAGGACGGGCCGCTCCACCCGGGCGCTCTCCGAGCCGCGGGGATCCAGCAGCCTGGCCACCTGCACCAGTTCGCCACCTGGCCGTTCCTCCGCCCACGAGCCGGTGAGCACGTAGGTACCGCGGGTCCGTGCCAGTGTCGACAGGCGGCCCAGACACCGCTCACGCAGCGGCCGGGGCAGTACCTGGGGGGCGTCGCCGGTGGTGAACGCGTTCTCGGGGAGGACGACGAACGATGCCCCGTCGGTCACCCGGCTGTCGAGATCGTCGAGTACGGCGTCGGCCGTCGCCTCGGGGGTGGCCCGGCGGGCGTGTTGGGCTACGAAGATGGTCATGGACGAGTCCCCTCATGTGCGCTGGTGGCGGCGACGGGCCGGCCGCGGTCCGGACCACCGCCCCCGGTCAGGCTCGCCCGCAGTTCGGCCGCGAGATCCCGGTCGGCACCGGCGTACGGGGTGAGCAGCGCCCGGTAGGCGTCGGGCCTGCGGAGCTGCTGCCAGCGGCGGCCGTCGCCCTCCGCGGGCTCGTCGAGGTCGACGACGAGGGTCTCCGGTTCGTCGCTGCCGGCCTGCGCGATCACGCCCTCCGGGCGGGCGACCAGGCTGGTGCCGGCGAAGTGGATCTCCACGAGCCGGTCCCCGCGTTTCCCGCGGACGACACCGACCGAACTCGCGTAGACGATGTTGACGTCGTTCAGGTACGCCGCCGTGCGCAACGCGTTCACCATCAGCGGCTGGTTCTGCCCCAGCGTCCCGCCCGGCACGAAGATCGTTCGCGCGCCGGCCAGGGCCAGCAGCCGGACGACCTCCGGGATCCAGAAGTCCGAGCACACGGCGATGCCGATCCGCCCGAACTCGGTGGACAGGACGCCGAGCGAGTCCGCCTGACGGCACACCACCATCTCGTTGCCGAAGGCGTGTGCCTTGACGGCGCGCCCGGTGATGACGCCCTGCCGGCCGATCAGCAGGGACGTGTTCCGGTACATGCCGTCCTGCATGTCCTCGACGAGCGAACCCAGCAGGATGTGCGTGCCGAGCTTGCGGGCCAGGGACTGGAAGCCGTCGACGACCGGCCCCGGGACGGGGGTGTCGGTCCGCCCCCTCAGGCCGTCCTGTCCCGGCATGTACCACGGCGGGCCGAGCAGGAACTCGGGAAAGCACACCAGGTCGACGTCGCCGGCGCCGCAGGCGTCCTCGATCGCCTGGTAGGCGTTGCGCAGGCCGTCCTCGTGATCGTCGACCCATCGGGTCTGTACTACCGCTACCCTCATACGTCTTGTCTCCTCGGGATGCCACCGGTGGATCGGCCGCGGCGGCTGCGTGCCGCGGCCGGGTGCGGGTCATGACGTGGCGGTACTCCAGTCCTGCACTCCGACGACCGTGACCTCGGCCTCGACCCCGAGCGCCTCGCCGATGCCGCTGCGGATCGCCCGCCGCATCGCGTCCACGTCGACCGCTCGGGGGTCGGCCACGGCGCAGGTCACGTGGAACGTGCCGTTTCGGAGGTCGCAGGCGAAGTGCGGTGCGAGCCTGCTGTGGCCGAACACGATCCGCTCCACGTCCAGCGCCGAGACCAAGCCGTCCGGACCGCGCACCGCCGACGCCGTGCTGCCGAGCGGCACCAGGATCCGGCTCGTGGAGCCGCAGTCGCAGCCGCGGTCCGCCGGCCACAGTTCGACGAGCTCCCCGGTCGGCGAGCAGTCCAGAAGCAGCTCACCGCGCAGGCCACCGCGGACCTCGGCCCGCAACCGGTGATCGCACAGGTGCAGTGCACCGGACTCGCAGGCGACGGCGACCGTCGGTGTCGACGGCGTCCCGTACAGGGCGGAGCTTCTCGCCGCCCAGGCGGCGCCGATGCGGTCGAGCCGCTCGGTGGAGCAGGCCTCCCCCACACAGACGATCGCCCGGATCGTCGAGTCCTCCGGTCGTCGTCCCAGCGCGACCGCGAGGGTCGCCAGCTCCGCGGCGAAGCTCGGCGAGCACACCAGGGCCGTCACTTCGTACTGCTCGATCAGCCCGAGCAGCCGGGGCATCGGGCAGATGGTCCCGCTCGTGCCGACGCTGATCACCGAGGCGCCGACCATCTCGATCACGCGGTCCACCTCGGCGCCGATGAACGACAGTTCGTACGGCACGGCCGAGACCACGACGTCGTCCTCGGTCAGCAGCCCGCCCAGCGCCAGCGTCAGGTCGATCTGGTTCCGCATCCACTCGTCGCGGGTCAGCAGGATCGGCTGCGATCCGCCCGACGGGTCGACCCGTTCGCCGTACCGGGCGCGGAGCCCGTCGCGGGCGTCCCCCGTGTCGTAGGTATCGCGGGTATCGCAGGTATCGCGGGCATCGCGGGCGAGCAGTTGCAGGAACTGTTCGTAGTGCGTCGCGATGGACGTGGTCGTCCTCACCTGTCCTCCGCTTCCCGGGCGAACCGGCGCCACCCGTAGTCGTCGAGCGCGCTGTCGCCCCGTTCGGTCCGCAGCAGGGGCCGGCGGTCGGTGCCGGCCTGCATGTCGACGCTGACGACCGTCGCCAGGACGAACTCGTGGTCGCCGATCCGGTAGGACGACTTCAGACCGCAGTCGATGGTGCCGACGGCGCCGGAGAGCCGTGGGCAGCCGTTGGCGGAGGGCGTCCACGACAGGGCGTCGAAGCGGCTGTCCGGCCTGCCCTGAGAGAAGGCGTCGGACACCTCGTGCTGGTCCTCGCCGAGGATGTTGACGCAGAACCGGCCCGTGTCGGCGATGGCGTTCCAGCTGGTGCTGCCCGAGCGCACCAGGAAGCCGATGAGGGCGAGCTCGTCGGAGACCACGGTGAGCGAGCCGATCACCAGGCCGTACGGTGTCGGTCCGCTCCGCTCGGACTGTCGCGCCGTGCCGGCGACCACCGTGACGGCCCGCGGCAGAAGCTCGCCGATGACCCCGAGGTCCGGTGCCGCACTCGGCCGCCGGTTTCCGGCGGGCTCGGGCACCGGCGTCACCGCACCGGGTTCGTCACGCAGCCGGCGCAGGAACCGGCCGGTCACGCTGGCCGCGTTGTCCGCGAGGTCCTCCGGCGGCCCGCTGTGCACCACTTGGCCCCCGTCGCGGCCCGCACCGGGCCCCAGATCGATCACCCAGTCGGCGATGGCGATGACCTTCAGGTCGTGCTCGATGACGACGATGGTGTTGCCGGTGGAGATCAACCGCTCGAACAGGGCCAGAAGATGGCGGATGTCGGCGGCGTGCAGACCGCGCGTCGGCTCGTCGAAGATGAACAGGGTGCGGCTGCGACGCTGTTTGAGCAGCTCACCGGCCAGGTTGAGCCGCTGCGCCTCGCCGCCGGAGAGCGTGGTCGTCGAGCAGCCGAGCTGGAGGTAGCCCAGGCCGAACTCGCTGAGCACGCCGAGCGCCTGGACGACCTTGGGACTGCTCGTGGCGTCGAACCATGCGAGCGCGTCCTCGACGGTCATCGAGAGCACGTCGTGGATGTTCTTCTCGCCCAGCCGCACGTCGAGGACGTGCTCCTGGAAGCGGCGGCCCTCGCATTCGGGACAGACGATGAACTCGCTCTTGAACAGGGTCATCTCGATCTCGGCCAGCCCGAGTCCCTTGCAGGACTCGCACCGCCCGCCGGCGACGTTGGGGCTGAACTCGCCACGGCCGAGTCCGCGCTCCACCGCGTCGGCACTGGCGGCGAAGGCGTCGCGGATGTGGTCGCTGATGCCGACGTAGGTGACGAGTGTGCTCCGGCTGGAGCGGCCGATCGGGCGCTGCTCGACGTAGATGACGTCGTCCAGGGATTCGGCTCCCTCGATGCCGGTGCTCGCGGAAGCCGCACCCGGGGACCGCTGGGCGATGGCCCGGGAGACCGAGGCGTGGATGCCGGCCACCAGTGAGCTCTTGCCGGCGCCGGACACTCCGGAGACGCAGGTCAGTCCACCGAGCGGGAACTTCGCCGTCTGGTCGACCACGTTGTTGCGCGTGATGCCGTGCACCTCGAGCCAGGACGCGCCGGCGAGGTCGGCCCTCGCCCGCGACGGCCCGTTCGACACCATCGCGGTCGCCGTCGGCGAGTCGCCGGAGTGCAGCAGGTCGGTGAAGCGGCCCTCGAAAACGATCTCGCCGCCGCGGGATCCGGCTCCCGGCCCCAACTCGACGATCCAATCCGCGGCACGGATCACCGACTCGTCGTGCTCGATGACGATGACCGTGTTCCCGAGATCGCGCAGCCGTCGAAGTGAGTCGAGGATCTTGCCGGTGTCGGCCTCGTGCAGACCGGCGGTCGGTTCGTCGAGGACGTACATGACCCCGGTGAGGTCGCTGGCCAGGTGCTGCGCCAGCAGCAACCGCTGCAGCTCACCGCCGGAGAGGGTGGTGACCGGCCGCCGCAGCTGCAGGTGCCCCAGGCCGACGTCCTCGATGTTCGCGCTCTGTTTGACGATCGCGGAGGCGAGCTCACGGACCTGCGCCGGCACGGCACCGGAGGAGAGCCCCTCACGCAGGCGGGCGATCGAGCGTGACAGCTCGTCGCTCTGGAAGTCGGGGAAGGTGTGCCCGGCCACCGTCGCCTTGAGCGATTCGGGACGCAGCCTCCCTCCGTTGCACGCGGGGCAGACTTCCCGCCCGAGGTAGTTGGTGAAGGCGTTCTTGCGGGCGGCCGACGACGCGTTGCGGTACGCGCGCTCCAGGAAGCCCAGGATGCCTTCGAAGCGGAAGTCGTTGGTGACCTTGCGGATCTTGAGCGTGTAGACGGTGTCCGAGCCGTGCAGCACCCGCTCGGTCTGCTCCGGGCTCAGCTTCTCGAACGGCAGGCCGAGGTCCAGGCCGATGTCCGCGGCCATCGCCTCGAAAGCCTTGCGCACGTTGGGAACGGCGAACGTTCCGGGGTCGGCGCCGTCCCAGATCTCGGTGAGCGTCTTCGACCGGTCCGGGATGATCTTCTCGAGGGAGAAGCCGACGAGTTCGCCGATGCCGTCGCACTGAAGGCACTTGCCTTCCTTGCGGTTCGGGCTGAAGTGCTTCGCGGAGTGTGGTTCGGCGAAGCAGCCGCAGTCGTCGCAGAACAGGTCCGCGCCGGTCGGGCCGAGACAGGCCGGGCACACCGGCCGCGATCCGGCGCCGAACAACAACCGGTACAGACCGTCGAGCCCGGTGAGGGTCCCCACGGTCGAGCGGGGATTGGAGTAGCCGCCGTCACGTTGGCGCAGCGCCACCGGCGGCTGTGTGCCCGCGATCCGGTCGAACTGGTAGTCGCCGTCGCCCATGTCGAGGGACTTGCTGGACAGGGCCCCCAGGTAGAGCGTCTTCGAGTGTTCGAAGAGGGTGTCGATGACCAGGGACGACTTGCCCGAGCCCGAGACGCCCGCGGCGACGACCAGCTTTCCCTTGGGGAAGGAGACGTCGACGGACTTGAGGTTGTGGGTCGTGACTCCCTCAAGCCGGATGCTGTCGAGACTCATGTGATGTCGTTCCGCCCTTCCGCCAGGTTTCGGGCCTGGGTTTCACAGCGCTTCAGGTCGGGATACCGGTCGTAGAGCATCGAGCGGACCCGTGCGGGATCGCCGCGGTTCCACGTCTCGTAGAGCTCCTGGCGCATGCCGAAGCGGTCGACGGCCAGATCGGCGGCGAGGCGGAAGACGCGGGACTTCTCGTCGACGCCCATCTCGCGCCCGCACATGTAGGTGTCCAGCACCGCGCGCAGCTCGGACGTGCCCAGGTCGGCGTCCGAGGGCTGCATGATCAGGCCCGACGCGCCGATCTGCCGGATGATCTCCGAGCCCCGGGTCGAGAAGCGTCCGGCGACGGCGTCGAGCGCTGCCGTCGAGCCGGGGGCGAGCAGACCCGAGGGGGTGGGCCGGCTCTCGGCGTCGATCGCGGTCAGGCCGAGCCGCACGATCTCGACGTACGAGGTGAGTTCGCCGAGAAGGTCGGTGACCTGCCGGAACTTGTCGACGCCGATCGCCTGGGCCAACAGTGACGCGACACCGAGCATGGTGCGCAACCGGTGGTAGTAGCGCAGTTGGCCGGTGTAGAGCGACCACTTGTTGAGCTCGCCGAACCCGCGGACGGCCGCCTGGGAGTCGTCGAGCAGGAAGACCCGGTCCATCGGGACGAACACGTCGTCGAACACCAGCATGGCGTCCTGCTCGTCGTAGCGCGAGGAGAGGCCGCCGGAGCCCTCGGCGTACGACGTGCGGCACAGGACGCGCAGGCCGGGCGTCGCCAGGGGGGCGGCGAACCAGCAGACGTAACGGGAGTCCTCACGCAGGTAGTTGGCGGGCGAGAGGTAGATGAGCACCTCGTGGGCGTACGGCGCCAGGGTGGCGATCTGTTTGGCTCCCCGCACGACGATGCCGTCGGCGCCCCGCCGTACCACCCTCAGTCCCAGTTCCGGCCGGTCGGCGGGGGTCGCGGACCGGTCGATCTGCGGGTCGCCCAGGCCGTGCGTCAGCGTGAGGTCGTTCTCCCGGCAGTAGTGGTAGTACTTCTCCGCGTTGGCCCCGAACTCGGGGTCGACCTCGGCCAGCTCGAACCGGTAGTCGTACAGCCCCACCACGACGTTCGACATGAAGTCGGGTATCCGGGAGAGCTGGCCGTAGGAGGCCTCCGCCCACCGGTGGGAGTTGGTCCACTTGCGGCTGAGGTCGTCCCGGTCGGCCGGCGCCAGGTACGACAGGCTGACGAGGTTGCCGGAGGTGTCCGACCGGTGGAGCATCTCGTCCGCCCGGCCGGGCAGGTGCTGGGCGTCGTAGAGACCGGCCAAGGTGGAGAGCATGGGCCGGAAGCCCGGGTCGCCGGTCACGTCGACCCGGCGTCCGTCGCACCAGACTTCCCGCTCGTCCTTGAGGCTGGCGATGTACTCGGCCCCTCTCCAGGCCCCGCCGGAGGTGCTCGGCGAAAGGGCGGTCCCGTCGTCGGGCTCGAGGCCGTCAGAGGCTGTGGATCCTGTGGTGGTCACCGTCCGCGCTCCTACGGGTTCCGCTCGGCCGCGCCGGACCGGAACGGCTGGTAGCTCTGCTCCTGCACCTGGGGGAAGTACTCGCGTGTCGCCTCGCCCACGACCCGCATCAGTTCGGCGTCGAGGGAACCGGGATCGGTGATGAGCTTGGCGAGGGGCGAGTCCGGCACGGCGTTCGCCAGGCTCGTGCGCCGTGCCCGGTGGATCACGGCCAGTGAGTGCTGGGCATTGGCCGCGTCCCGCATCTTGTAGACCGCCTGAGGACCGTCCGGAATGCCGATCATGGACTTGGTGCCGCCGCTGCCCAGGCAGTTGCGGGGCATGTGCAGATGCTCGTGCCGCCACTGCTGGTGGGCGGAGTGGAGTTTGAACGCCTGGTCGACCACCGTGTGCCGCAGCCATGCCTCCGGGTCGTCGTGCCGGTGTGCGTCGATGCCCCGGACGGTCTCCTCGAGCGAGGACTCGCCGAGCGAGTCCAGCCAGGCCTCCAGGTCGTTCCACATGTGCTTGAACAGGTCCCGGAACATGTGCTGTTTGATCGACAGGGAGTGTGTGCCGCTGGCGGGCCCCAGATTGGTCCGGAACCCGTGGTACTCCCCGGTCGCCAGGTGCTCGGCCATCACCCGCTGCGCCTCGACGACCGGGTCGAGCAGTTCCCGGCAGGCCGTCAGGTGCTGCGCCGCCCGGCTCAGGGCCTTGGCGCGGATCGCCCGGATCGCGACCTCCAGGTGGTCGTTCGCCTCGGCGCACAGGATCTCCGGGACCTGGTGCAGGGCGACGAACTCACCGTGCAGGGTGCCGGCGTTCAGCTCGGTCGCGGCGACGGCTCGCGCCAGCGTCTCGGCCGAGATCAGCTCGTCGGTGCTCCGGCTCACCCCGATGGGCACGGCGGTGAGGTCGCTCTCCCACTTGGTCGCGTCGTGGCAGCCGGTCCGGATGCCGTGCAGCACGCGGTACAGCGAGTCGTCGATGCTCTTGGTGGCGATGGTGGAGCGCGTCAGTTCGGGTGCCCCGGCCAGCAGCGAGCCCTTGGCGACGTCCTCCAGTTCCCGGAGCGCATCGACGTAGGCCGCGTAGCCGGCCGACTCGGAGATGCTCACGGTGGTGGTCCCTGCGGCCCCGCCGGCTCCGAAGACGCTGTGGGCGTCGAACATCACCGTGCCGAGCCTGCGCAGCAGCCGGTGGAACCCGACGGCCCACTGGACGTAGCGGGAGGCGGCCGGGATGTCGTCGGCGAGCAGGCGCTCCTGGGTCCTGCGGGCCAGGCGGGCCAGGTTGAGCAGGCACACCTCCGACGCCTGGAGGACGGCGCACACCGTCGAGTCGTACGTGCCCTGCGGCACTCCTCGGGCGGCCCGCGCCTCGCCGAGCAGGTCGATGCGGTGCAGTTGGTCGTAGCTCTCGGCCACCGGTCCCAGTTCGGTCATCTGCCGTCGGCCGGCGCACCTGTCGGCTTTCACTGGATCGTCCAGGCTGGACATTGCGCCATCACTCCCCGTCGGGTGCCGCTGAGTACCGGATCGATTCGGTGGGGCAGGAGTCGAACGCGTCGAGAACGCGCTCGAGCTCGTCGGACGTCTCGGGTTGTTTGCACACGTAGTGGACGTCGTTGTCGAGGTCCGCGTCGAAGTTGTCGGGCGCCAGGTCGTTGCAGAGCTTGCAGTCGATGCACGTGTCGTCGATCTCGAAGCGCCCGTCGAGCGGAACGCGCGTGGGAAGCGGCAGTTCAACCCTCACCGGCGGCCTCTCCTCCCCCGTGGGCACGGAAGTTGCGCATCGTCGGTTTGGCCGAGGTGCGCAGCGCCGTCTCGAACCGGTCGGTGTCCAGCGGACCGAATCGTGTGGACGCTCCGAGACGGTCACGGACACCGCATGCGATCGCCTTGCGGGTCGCGTCGTCGGCGCTCGACGGCGGCAGGGCGATCGTGAGGGCATCCCCGTCGACGTCGAAGGCGAAGTAGTACGGCTCGGTGGTCATGGCGCTCAGGACGATGTCCTCGATCTCCAGCTGGGAGGTCCAGCGGTCACCGACCGGGATGCGGTCACCGATCCGGCCTCGGTGGCGCAGTCGGCGCAACGGGGAGCCGCAGCCGCACGGCGCCGCCTCGATCTGGCACACGTCACCGGTCCGGTACCGCAGCAGCGGCATGGCCCGGCTCGCCAGCGTCGTCACGGCCAGTTCGCCGACGGAGCCGTCCGGCCGGCGCTCGCCGGACCGCGGGTCCACCACCTCGAAGAACGTCCGAGTCTCGACCAGGTGCAGCTCACGCTCCCGGCAGAACATGGCCAGCGTGTTGGTCTCGGTCATGCCGAACATCGAGTACGCGACGGCGTCCCACTGATCGGCCAGGCGCCGCTTCTTGGCCGGTGACGCCCCCTCCCCCGCCATGAGGATCTTCGAGACCGCGAGGTCGCGCCGCGGGTCGATGCCGCGGCGGCGAGCGATCTCGCCGAGGAACAGGGCACGCGTTCCGGAGCACACCAGGGTGGTCGCGCCGGAACGCAGCAGGGCGTCGACCATCCGGTCAGGGGTGCAGGACGGTGACGCCGCACCGAGCGGTACGACCGTGCAGCCGAGGATCTCGATGGCCCGGTCGAGGTCCTGGCCGACCCCGGCCAGTTCGTACGGGACGGCGATGGCCGCGACGTCCCGCTCGTCCAGGACGGCGGCCAGCAGGTGGGCGACGGTGAGGTTGTTCTCCAGCCAGTCCGCCATCGTGAAGAACGCCGCGATCGGGCGCCCGTTGCCGGTACCGGAACTCTCGTCGAAGCGGATCACCTCACGCCGCGGCACGGCGAGCATGCCGAGCGGGTAGGCAGCCGAGAGGTGGTCACGTGTGGTGAAGGGGAGGGCCTCGAACGCGTGTGGGCGGCCCCGCGCGACCGCTCGGGCGACATCGGCGGGGACGAAGTCGGCGTAGAACGGTGAGTTGCGGCAGGCGTGCTCCACGGTCGCGGCGAGCGCCTGCGCCGCCCATGTGTCGAGCGCCTGCCGGTCCAGTGCGGTGACCGCGGTGACCTTCCGGGCGATGTCGACGCGGGAGACGAGGGTGTCGTGCAGCCTGCCGCGCGGGTCGTGGCCGGCCGGCCGGGCGAGCGTGGTCATCGGGACGCCTCCTCCAGCCGTGCCATCGCCGTGCGCTCCTCGGCGGCCAGGCCGTCGACGATCGACGCGGCCTCGTCGAGTGAGCGCCGGGCACCGGCGTCGTCGGCCTCACGCAGCAGGTTCGCCACGTCCGTCCAGCGCCTGGAGATGCGGCGGTACTCGACAGCGAGCTCGTCGTAGGCGTCGATGCCGGTCAGTTCGTGCGCCTCTTCCAGGAATTGCGCCCACAGCGTCCGGAAGAGTCCGCCGCCCGTCCCGCCTTCCTCCATGCTGGTGCCGACGGCGGCCATGGCCTGGACGGGACGGTCGAGTCGCTCCTGCCATCCCCGCATGAGCGAGCCGGCCTTCGCGATGCCCTTGAAGCCCATGTTGGTGATCGGCGGGTTCAGGAACTCCTGTGCGGTGGCCAGGATCGAGGTCTGGCAGGCCTTCGCGAGGATCGACTCGTCGTACCCGCGCGGATCCACCCGGACCGACAGATGGCGCGAGGACATCGGTCCCTTGGCGGACCTGGCCCGGGCCAGGCTCTCCCGCGACGTCGACTGAACGCCGAGGGAGCGGGTCTCGACGACGACGAACCTGTCGTCCTCGTATCCGAGGCAGGCGACGTAGTGCGCGGCGAAGTGGTGGTTCTCCCGCGCGTAGTCGAGGTGGTAGCGGTCGAGTTTGAGTCCGACCACATCGCCCTCGTCGAGAGCCTCGATCAGCGTGGCCTCGGCCTTCGCCGCCGAGGACGTCTCCTGTGTCCGCAACTGCAGGGAAAGGGCGTCGGTGACGTTGCGCATGAGGTGGTCGGGCTTGACCCGGCCGGCGAGGAACGGGCTCGGCATCTGCTTCGAGTGCCAGTAGAGGAAGGACAGGCCCTGTCCCAGCCCGAAGATCAGCGGCTCGCTCAGCTCGATGTCGTGGTTGCGGAGCATGTTGAGCAGCGCGGTGGATTCGCAGTGCTCACCGGAGTACGGAGAGATCTCAATGACCGCCATCGCCGTGCTCCGATCCGCCGCGCGACGCCTCGTAGACGATCTCCAGCACGGAGCCGCTGTCGTTGTTGCGCAGGTGCCCGTAGGTGTGGCCGAGTTCGTCCGCCTCGGTGAACGCGATGTTCTCGAGGTGGTCGACGTCCCGGTCGAGGACGTCCAGGAGGTAGCGGACGTCGGCGTCGGTGTGCACGTCGACGGCGACGTGCGACATGAGACGCCCGCGTTCGCCGGCGGGGCGGTCCGCCCAGGGCCCGAACCGTCGGCAGGCGAACATCTCGATGACACGTCCGTCGGCGAGCACGATCGAGTTCCACCATCCCGGTGTGCCGTACTGCCGGGGTGAGATGTACGACGGGCCCATCTCGACGGTGGTGATCCGGCCGGACGCGCGGAGGTCGTTGAGGTAGGCGTTCCAGCCGAACACCTCGTCGTCGCTGCCGTAGTCGCCCATGTAGACGCCGATGTGGTTGACGCCGGCGAACTTGGCGACGACGTGGTCCGGCGCGTATCCGCACCAGGCCGACAGGTACTGCCCGCAGTCGAGGTCCCGCCACATGTCCGACGTCTGGAGGAGCTCTTCCCAGGATCGGTCGAAGCCTCCGCGGCCGGGGAAGCGCCCGTCGCGTGTGGCGGTGATGGCCGGCGAACTTCCCGCGAGTGCGTTCATGGCGCTTCCTTCCTGCCCGTGATGACGATCCCCATCTGGACTTCCGTGACCGCGGCCGTTTCGAGCGCGGTGCCCCGCAGCAGCTCCTCGATCTCGCTCTTGACGTACGCGGACCGGATCGAGGTGCGAAAGCCCGGGCGCATGTCGGCCGCGATGTTCGCCTTCATGAACTGGAACGTCGTCCGGTCGACGTCCCGGCGCAGGTCGGAGACGCAGTAGCGGCCGCCCGGCCTGAGCACACGGTGCATCTCCGACAGGGCGGTCGCCGGATCCGCCCATTCGTGCAGCGAGGACGCGCTGATGACGTGATCGAAGCGGTGGTCCTCGAACGGCAGGGCCAGCACGGTGCCGCATTCGTAGGCGCATCGCCCGGTGACGCCGTAGCTGTCCGCGTTGGCGCTCGCGCGCCGGAGCATCGCCGGTGAGATGTCGAGGCCGACGAGCCGGGCGGAGTCACGGGCTTGGGTGAGCCATTCCAGGCCCAGGTAGCCCGGGCCGCATCCCAGCTCCAGGACCTCACCGGAGTCGATCTCCGCCGCGAGGATGTCGTCGATCTTCTCCTGGAGCCAGCCGTTGTCCCGGATGTGGCGCTGCATCTCGTCGTACTTGCGGGCCAGTTCGTCGCCCTGCAGGCCCTCGTCGGTTTCCGGCACCCGGGCGGCGACGGTGCCCCGCGCGCTAGCCACGGCCTGGCCCGAGTCGCCGTATTCCCACTGCTACACCTCTCATCGTGGCGCTCCCCATGTGCACGTCGGAACGGTCGTTGGTCGTCAGGAGATTGACCGAGGATCTGAGCGATTCGTCGATCGAGGGCTCGCCCGGATACCACCAGCCGGCGTCCGCCATCACGACGTTCGGTGCGACGGAGTCGGAGATCTTGACGGTCATGCGCACCCCGCGCGCACCGGCCCGCGTGAACAGGTCCACTTCTTCGCCGTCCGTCAGCCCTTCCCGCTGCGCGGTGTCCGGGTGGACGGTCACCCGTGCCGCCGTCTGGCTGCGCGAGGTGGTCGGCAGTTGGTGGAACTCGGTGTTGTAGAACTGGCGTGGATGGGCGCTGGTCATCACGTAGGGCAGGGCGGGGTCCGGCTGTGGGGGGTGCCGGTAGACGGGGAACGGTTCGTAGCCCATGGCCCGCAGCCCGTTGTTCATCAGGTTCACGCGCCCGGACCGGGTGCGGAATCCGCCGTCGCGGTACTTGCGGTAGCGCTTCTCGTTCCGGATGTGGCCGATCTTCGTGAACTGTTCCCAGGTGAGGTCGAGGCCGGCGAGTTTGGCGTCAAGAGCGGCGTGGAGGGAGGGGTGGAAGTGGTGGCTCAGGCCGAGCCGTTCGGCGAGTTCGAGGATGATCTCCTCGTCCGAACGGCAGCCGTCGACCGTGGCGATCTTCTGCCGGGCCGCGATGTAGGAGTTGAACTCGACGATCTGGTCCCGTTCGAGCCAGCTGGAGGTCGGCAGGATCACGTCGGCGTACCGTGCGGTCGGCGTCATGAACAGGTCGCACACGACGACCAGGTCCAGCTTGGTGAGCGCCTCGCGGACCAGCTCGGTGTTCTCGTGCGAGGCCAGGATGTTGCTGCCGAAGATCAGCATCGAGGTGATCGGGTACGGCGTCCGGGTCACGATGGCCTCGTGCAGGTCTCCGGGCGCGACCCAGCCGGACATCGAGAGGACTTTGTGCTGGTCGCCACCGATCCGCTTCCTCGCCTGCTCCTCGGGGAGCAGATCCGAACGCGGGAAGGCACGCCGGCCCTCGATCGGCATCGGTTCCCAGATCACGTCGCCGCCGGGGGCGTCGATGTTTCCGCAGATCGCGGCGAGGAGGGCGATGGCGCGGTGGGTGTCGAAGGAGTTCTCGTTCTGCGACAGACCGGTTCCGGCCTCGATGCACGCCCGTGCGGCGAGGGCGTAGGACCGGGTGGCTTCGTGGATGAGCTCGGGTGTCAGCCCGGTGATCCGCGCGACCCGTTCGACGTCGAAGGCCGTGACGTGCTCGGCGAGTTCGTCGAACCCGGAGGTGTGCGCGGCGACGAATTCCTGGTCGTACCAGCCCTCGTCGATGACGATCTTGATCATGCCGAGTGCCAGCGCGCAGTCGGTTCCGGGCTGGACGGCCAGGTGGAGGCCGGAGCGGGCGGCGGTCTGTGTCCGTCGGGGATCGATCGTGATGAGGCGGCTGCCCCGTTCCACGGCTCGCAGCAGTTTGACACCGATCACGCCGTCCGAGTGGGTGTTCGGCTTGTTGCTGCCCCAGAGCAGGACGACCTCGGGGTCGCCTTCGTAGTCGCAGAACGTGAAGGCGCCGTACGTCATGATCGAGGCCATGACCCGGGGGTAGAAGCACACGTGCGCCGGGCCGGCCACGTTCGGCGTCCCGATCGCGTTGGCGAGCCGGAACACCCATTCCTGGTAGTTGCGGTCGGTTCCCTGGGCGAGGACCACGGATTCGGGCCCGTGCCGGCTGATGGTCGCGGCGAGCTCTCCGGCGATCCGGTCGAGCGCGGCTTCCCAGCCGGCCGGTTCGAACGTTCCCGAGCCGCGTGGGCCGGTGCGTACGAGCGGCGTGGTCAGCCGGTCCGGGCTGCGCAGGAGGTCGAGTGACGCCTTGCCCTTGATGCAGAAGTAGCCCTCGCTGGTGGGGTTGTCCGGGTCGCCGTGGATGTCGGTGGGGACGCCGTCCACGAGTTCGACGATGGCGCCGCATCCGCCGTGGCACATACGGCAGACGGATTTCATCCGGGTGACGGTCAAGCCGGCTCACCCGCCCGTTTGGCGGCCGGTATGAGCAGCCCCTCGAAGAGGGCCTGTTCGGCGTCGGCTATGGCGTCCAGCCGGGCCGCGACGGCATGCAGCTGCTGTCGCCGGTCCGCGCCGGGGTAGGCCATCAGCATGTCGATCGCCTGGTCCCACTGGCGTTGCACATCGCCGAAGCCCTGGACGTAGGGGTCGAGTTCGCTGTCCCCGCACCGCTGCCGCGCCTCGTGCAGGAACTCGCGGTAGAGCTTGCGGAAGTTCGCTCCCCCGGTTCCCGCGAAGCGCCAGAAGCGACCGACTTCCGCCACCGTCTCGTCCGCGGAGGTGAGGGTGTCGCTCCATCCGGAGATCTCGACAGCGGCTCGCCGCATGGCGCGGATCCCGAAGCGCGCTCCGCGGTCCTCGGTCATCCGCTCCGCCGTGAGCCGGATGGCGTTCCAGATCTGCTCGCGCAGCACCGCGTCGGTGTCGGTGGCCAGCCGCGGCGGCAGCCGTTCGATGTACAGGTGCAGATGGGGCGAGGGCATGAATCCTTCGTCGGAGGCGCGGGCCCGGCGCAGCGACTCCACCGGAATCGTTTGCGCTCCGCCTTGCTGTTCGGTGTCGACCACATGGGCGAGGGTGTCGTCGAGTCCGTACAGCGCGATGTAGTGCGCCGCGAAATGGCTCCGGGACTTGAAGTAGTCGAGGTGGAAGATGTCCACGGACACTCCCACGACATGTCCCGCGTCCAGCAGTTGCGCCGCTGCTGTGGAGGCGGATTCCGCGTCGGGTGAGCGTGATTCACGCAGTTCCGCACCGAGGGCCGCGCAGGCGTTGCGGGACAGCAGGGCGGGCTCGATCCGGCCGGTGAGCATCGGGGTGCCGCGACCGGGGTCCGGGGCGTCCCGGTATTGGAAGTCGATCCCCTGGCCGAGGCCGAACAGCATGGCTTCGGATATGTCGACGCCGGCCTGGTGGAGCATGTTGCGCAGGGTGGTCGTCTCGCAATGAACGCCGAGCTGGGGCTGAAATGTCGCCAAGCGCATATGGCTTCCCAATCACCGGGTGCGGAGATGCCGTGAGCGAGGGTGCGGCTATGCGTCGAGCAGGACTTCGTTGTAGCCCTGCAGATCGAGGAAGCCGGCGCCGCTGGCGAGGACCACGATCACCGGTTCGAGGTGGTCCGCGTCGGCCTTGGCCACGACGTCCAGGGCCGCGGCGACCGCGTGACCGGCCTCGGGGGCGAGCAGCAGGCCCTCGGTCTGCAGCAGGAGCCGGCCGGCCTCGAGCGCCGTCCGCTGGTCGAAGGCGACGGCGTCCAGGACACCCTCCCGCCGCAGCAGGCTGACCAGGGCGGAACTGTGGTGGTTTCGCAGGCCACCGACGTGGTTGGGCGGTGGGATGAAGCTCTCCCCCATGGTGTAGCCGAGCACCTCAGGCGTGAATCCGCCCAGGTCGGTGCGGCCGTAGGCGTAGAGGCCCTGGGTGAGCCGAGGCGCGGCCGTGGATTCCGCGGCGAGGAAGCGGAGGTCCGCTCCGTCGGCCTTGGCCCGCAAGTGAGGGCCGATGAGACCGCAGAGATTGCTTCCGCCACCCGAGCACGCTATGAGGTGGTCACCGCGCCCGTCGATGCCCAGGTCCTCGCCATGGATGTCCTTGAGCTGCTGCGCGACCTCGAGCCCGAGCAGTGTCTGGTGAAGGTAGACGTGCGGCATGCCGCTGCCGGCGAGATATGCGGCGGAGGGATCGTCCAGAGCATGCTCGATCGCGTCGCTGATGGCAGTGCCGAGACTGCCGGGGTGGCCCGGGTTCTCCGCGAGAATCTTCCGTCCGATCGCTGTGTGACGCGACGGCGACGGCCGCACCTGGGCCCCGAGGAGTTCCATGTAATGCCGCCGGTAGGGCTTCTGCTCGAGCGAGCACCTCACCATGAAGATCTCGGCCCGCAGACCGAACATCTTGGCCGCCAGCGCGACACTCATTCCCCATTGGCCCGCCCCCGTCTCGGTGACGAGGGTGGTCCGCCCCTCTTCGGCCGCGTAGTACGCCTGGGCTATCGCGGTGTTCAGCTTGAAGCTCCCGCTGGGAAGGACGTCTTCACGCTTGAGGTAGATCCTCGCACCCGTACCGAGCTGCTTTTCCAGGCGGTGTGCCCGGTGCAGCGGTGTCGGCCGGCCGCATTGCCGCAGCCGTTCCACGACGGGTCCGGGTATCGCAGTCCATTGCTCGTCCGGGCTGTTTTGCTCGATGAGGATTCGCGGCCGGACTTTCGCGGATATCTCCGCTGCGGTAGGGCTTCCGGAATCCCTGACCTCCGGCATGGGGCCGGGCAGATCTCCCAGGAAGTTATACCAATGCGTTGACATCTCCGATAATGATGAACCGCTTAATGGTGTACCGCTACGGACAACGGACTGAGCCACGGGCGACTGTTCATGCCCGGTACGGCTTGGACTATACGAAGTCACGTTCCCCCAGCTCCCCCGTTGTGCCTATTGTGTGAGTCAGCGTACAAAGCGTTCGAGCGCCGCGCAACCGTGCGTATCGCAAGTCGCGGATTCAACGATTGCAGCCGCGGCCCAGAAAGCCTTTTCCATCCTTGACCAGAGCACTTCGAAAAGATCAGTCGCCGGATAAGGAGCAGCGCACGCGCAGGAAAAGCCCCGAGTGCAGCCGGATCTGTTGGGCCGGCGTTCAGACGCGCGGCAGTATGAAGCGCAGAGAAGATGCCGCCGGATTCCAGCGGAAGGCGCCGGACCCGAGGCATGGGAAACGGTGCCTGATGAACCGACCGGACATCTAGGCGTCAGTGTCGCGAGAATTCATCCGTTCCGTCAACGACTCCGCCAGGAGCTGCCAGCTCTCGGCGTGGTGCCGTGCCAGTTCGGCGATCAAAGGAGCGCAGTGGATCGGAATGCTGCTCGCCATCGCCGCCCAGTCGTGTGGCTGCGTGGCCGAGGGTTCCAGGGTCCGCAGCAGCCTCCGGCCCACCTCGGTGAACCGAAGCGACGGGTCCGCCCGCAACCGGTGGACCGCCAGCGACAGATCCGCGCCCGCCGGGTGCGGCCTGGAACGCTTCGCGCCGGCTGGGTGACCGGTCCCACCGCCCGGGACCGGCACGTCGCTCGGCTGCGCCGTCGTCGGCGGTTCTCCTTGGTGTGTCCGCAGCCGCTTTCGCGCGTCCTTCGCCGTGGTGAGCGAGATGCCCGCGGCGCGCGCCACCTCCTTCGCGGACGCGTCGGGATGCGCGGCGAGGTGTTCCAGCGCGCGACGGCGGCCATCGGCCGCCGCGAGCGGGTAGGCGACCCCGTCCCGCCCGAGCCGCACTGCGGTCGGGTGCGGAACTTCCGCACCCGACCTTCGCCTGAGCGCTGCGATGGTCTTGTCCGACAGGCCGACGATTCCCGCCAGCCGCCGGTTGGACCACTCCGGGAAGTCGGCGAGCATGTGGAGGGCCGCGGCCTTGCGGTCGGCCAGGGAGAGCGGCAGTCCGTGGTTGCTGTTCAGCTTGACCGCGAGCACGAAGGCTT
The DNA here is from genome assembly GCF_030124145.1 of Streptomyces sp. 378. Classification (GTDB taxonomy): domain Bacteria; phylum Actinomycetota; class Actinomycetes; order Streptomycetales; family Streptomycetaceae; genus Streptomyces. The sequence goes on along the minus strand of NZ_JASKMS010000009.1, from coordinate 117,332 downwards.
CTCGCTCGTCACCGTTGAAGAGCACGGCGCTTATGTGTGTGGCGCCGCTGCTTTCCACCGCCCTGAGCCGGTGCACACCGTCGATGACCGTCATCGTCTTTCGATGTATCACGATCGGCGGCAGTTCGGAGCACACTTCGGCGAGCACATTGATGTGCCGTGGGTCCTCCCCGACCGTGCGGAGTGAACCCGCGACCATGATTCGGCTTATCGGCACCCGGGTGATCTCCGACAAGAGCACGCCGAGCTGCGAATCCGGGCGGCGAAAGTGCTGTTGTATCGGCTTCTCCACGGACGCAGAGATGTGGTCCATCGCTCTCCCTCCTCAGCAAACCCCCGGTGGACCGGCCGGCTGTCGTACGAGTCATCCGTACGCGGATGACGTCAGGCGGCGCGGCGAACCACGGGACGAGGCGGGAAAGAGTCGTGGGCCATCGGAAAGGTGGACAACATCGAGTCTCCCCCGTGACGCAATGCCGAGAACCGACCCCCGAACACTGTCAGGAGGATCGGGCCGGTGCAAGGCCTCTGTCATGCGGTTCTGTGAGAGAAGGCGAGCATTTCTTGATCGCTGATCGCGTGACCGCGGGACTGCAAATCTCACTCACCGGGCGGAATGATCGGCTCCCCGAGGACGGCCGGAAATATTCTCGCTGCTGACCGCATGATCTGCTGTGCCCGTCCGGAGGACACAGCCCGTTTGCTCGGCCGGCGTGAAGAGCAAAGACGCCGAGAAATGTTCAACACTGGACTAATTTCCCGCCGCATCCACGTCGAGTGCGGAATGCCTTCTTCGACGACATGGGGAATGCAGTGCCGCGCCCCGACCCTCTCGGCTGCAGTGCGGAGGCGCGCTTCCTCTCCTGGACCGCCACCGGCGTGGCCTGGTTCTGGGCACCCTGGCGCACCGGGAGGGATACGTTCGCCCGGCCGACCACGTCACGTCCCCCTCGGGAGCCGTCCGGATTCGGGGACCGGCCACGGCGAGATGATCGTCACCGGTCATGACCAGCCGTTCACGATCGCCGCCCGCGGCTGCGAGACCGCATCAAGGATGTGCGTGCGGGCAGGTCAAGCGCTGGAACGGGTCACCAGACGCGCGGGAAGGATCAACGGTGTGGGGTCCTGCCCGTCGATGAGCGAGACGAGCATGCGCGCCATCTCTCGTCCGAGAGCCGTGATGGGCTGGTGGACGGTGGTGAGGGGCGGATCGGCGACCTGGGCGAGGGCCAGGTCGTCGAAGCCCACCACGGCGACGTCGGCGGGCACCGCCCTGCCGGCCGCACGCAACGTGCGCAGGGCCCCCGCCGCCATGTTGTCGTTGGCGGCGAAGACCCCGTCCACATCGGGGTGGTTCGCCAGCAGGACGGTCATGGCGGCGGCTCCGCTGGGCTCGGTGAAGTCCCCCTCCCGCGGCGGCAACGGATCGAGGCCGGCCGCCAGCAAGGCGTCCCGGTAGCCGCGGTACCGTGCGCGGCCGGCCTCGGTGTCCAGACGTCCGCAGATCGCCGCCACGCGAGTCCGGCCACGCGACACCAGGTACTCGGTCGCCTCGCGCGCTCCACCGACGTTGTCGACGTCGACGTACCACCGGGGGGCCGAACCGACCGGCCGCCCTCCGAACACGACGGGCATCTCCGCCTCCTCGGCCATACGGGCCAGCGGATCTCCCTCGCGCAGCGCCATCAGCATGACGCCGTCGGCGCCCTTGGACCGCAGGAGCTCTCCCACGCGCTTGCGGCCCCGGTCGGAAGCGGCCAGACACAGCATCAGATGCAGCTCGGCCTCTTCCAGAGCCTGCGAAGCCCCCACGATCACCTGGGCGAAGAACGGATCCGCGAAGATCGACGGATCCTCTCCCGAGACGACCAGGGCGGCCGCTCCCGTCTGACGCGTGGCCAGCGCGCGTGCGGTCGGATTGGGCACGTAATCCAGTTGCCGGACGGCCCGTTCGACCGCCTCGCGTTTGGACCGGCTGACATGCGGAGCGTTGTTGAGGGCACGGGAGGCCACCGACAGGGAGACACCGGCACGTTGGGCCACTTCCAGGAGCGTCGGCTGCCGACGCGCCGCACCTTCTGCCATGGAGCACGACCCTTTCCCTCACGATCGGACGGGAAGCGTCTCACTCCGGCCCGCGGCAGTGCCACCCACCAGGGCCCCTGTGACCACCCACTGGAAGCGCTTCCAACTTCTGGGCAGCAGACCTGTTCTCGCCAAGCGCATCAGGTTCCGCAATGGCCCTTGACAGCTCAACTACCCCGCCAGACCATACCGAGCACGCCCCGACGATTTCCCCGTGCTGCTGGGACCGCTTCCAATGGGAGCGCTCCCACTGCATGGCGCTTCACCACTCTGCTCAGGTCGCACGCTCGGGACCGGAGGTGCGACATCCCTGCCAGGAAGTTGAGGTTCAGTCATGCGCCGCAGACTCCGTGCCTTCGCCGCGACACTCCTCGCTCTGCCGCTGGCGCTCGCTGCCGCACCGTCCGCACACGCGGCCGACCCGACCACCATGACCAGTGGGTTCTATGCGGACCCCGACTCCAGTGCGAAGAGGTGGGCGGCCGCCAACCCCGGCGACGGCCGGGCCGCCGCGATCAACGCCTCCATCGCCAACACCCCGACGGCCCGCTGGTTCGGCTCCTGGAGCGGCGCCATCGGTACCGCCACGGGGGCGTACGCGGGAGCGGCGGACCGCGTCGACAAGCTGCCCCTCCTCGTCGCCTACAACATCTACAACCGCGACTACTGCGGCGGACACTCCGCGGGCGGAGCGGCCTCGCCGTCCGCCTACTCCAACTGGATCGCCCAGTTCGCCGGCGGTATCGCCAACCGCCCCGCCATCGTCATCCTCGAACCGGACTCCCTCGGGGACTACGGCTGCATGACCCAGGCGCAGATCGACGAACGCGAGAACATGCTCACCGGCGCCCTGGCCCAGTTCAGCCGCCAGGCCCCCAACACGTGGGTGTACATGGACGCCGGCAACCCGCGCTGGGTGGACGCGGCGACCATGGCCCGGCGCCTCCACGAGGCCGGCCTCCGGCAGGCCCACGGCTTCTCGCTCAACGTCTCCAACTACATCGGCACCGCCGAGAACACCGCCTACGGCAACGCCGTCAACCGGGAACTGAGTTCCCGCTACGGCTACACCAAGCCGTTCGTCGTGGACACCAGCCGCAACGGCAACGGCTCCAACGGCCAGTGGTGCAACCCGGCAGGCCGTCGGATCGGCTCCGCCACTCAGCTGGGCGGCGGCGCCGAGATGCTGTTGTGGATCAAGGTTCCGGGCGAGTCCGACGGAAACTGCGGCGTCGGAAGCGGGACCTCGGCAGGACAGTTCCTCCCCGAGGTCGCGTACAAGATGATCTACGGCTACTGACCGCGCGACCGTCGGCGACGACCGAACACACAGCGTGCGACCCCTGGGGCCTCACCATCGCCCCGGCTCGACGCGCTGTCGCCCGCCTGAGGTGCCTCAGGCGGGCGACAGCGGCCCCGGGTCACCCCGGCGCGAATCGGCGAGCGCTCACCCGGCCGCCTGCCCCGCCCCGAGCCGGATTCCGTTGTGTCCGCCTGCATGTCCGTGCTGAATGGCGCTCGTCGCTGATGGCGCTCGTCGCCGTCCTGGCTGCTGATGGCGAGGGGCGGTGCAACCGGTCGGCCCACGCCGAGACACAGGCCCGATCGGGGGCCGCTGGGGCCGGGTGCAGCGGCGGCGCCGCCACTCGGGTCGAGTCCGGGGGACGGCGGATCGATCCGGAGCGTGGCCAACCATTTATCGGGGCCGGGCGATTGAGGTGCTGAGCCCTCTTCCCTTGTCATGCCCACTTCTGAGATCTTGCGTCGACCCAATCGACCCACGGCCCGGTCGCTGCCACCCCTCGCGCCGGGCTCTCGGAGGATGCTGTGACAACCCCCCGCATATCCCGGCACCGTCTCAGACGGTCCCTGCTGTCCGTCGCCGCCGCCGGAGCGGCTCTCGCGTTCGCCACGCCCGCCGGCGCCGCCGACCTGGGCACCGGCCTTCCCCCCGGCCCTGCCGCGGCCCGCGCCGCAACGCCCGCCCAGTCCGCCGCCGGATGGGCCGCGGGCACCCGCTCCTACCTCGTCATCACCGCTCCCGGTGACACCTCGGCCGCACGCAACGCCGTCACGGCGAACGGCGGTTCCGTCTTCGCGCACTACGACGCGATCGGCGTCGTGGTCGCACACTCCGCTTCGGCCGGCTTCGCCACCGCCATGCGCTCCGTCACGGGCGTGCAGAAGGTGGGCGCGACCCGCACCTCGGACGTCCCCGCGGACGCCTACTCCCCCACCCTCCCCAGTGCTCCCCCCCAGTCGGCCACCACGCTCACCGAGACCGCGCGGTGGGACATGACCAGGATCAAAGCCGACAAGGCCTGGGCCGTCAGCACCGGCTCGCCGTCCGTCACGGTGGGCGTACTCGACACCGGCGTCGACGACCGGCACCAGGACATCGCGCCCAACTTCGACGCCGCGAACTCCCTCTCCTGCGCCTACGGCAAGGCCGACACCCGGGCCGGTGCCTGGCGCGACGTGGGCACCCACGGCACACACGTGGCAGGCACCGTCGCCGCCGCCAAGAACGGCAGGGGAGTGGTGGGCGTCGCTCCGGGCGTGAAGATCGCCTCCGTGCGCATCGCGGAGCCGGGTACGAGCATGTTCTTCGCCGAGAACACCATCTGTGGGTTCATGTGGGCCGGTGACCGAGGCTTCGACGTCACCAACAACAGTTATTACACGGACCCGTGGATGTTCAACTGCCCCGACGACCCGGACCAGGCGGCCATCATCGAGGGGGTGAGCCGGGCGCAGGAGTACGCGGAGGGCAAGGGCTCCCTCCAGGTCGCGGCAGCGGGCAACTCCAACTACGACCTGGCGAACAAGCGCACCGACAGCTCCAGCCCGAATGACTCCACCCCCGTCAACCGCACCATCACCAACGCCTGCGTCGACATCCCGACGGAACTGCCCGGCGTGGTGACCGTCGCGGCGATGGGCAACGGGAACATCAAGGCGTCCTACTCCAACCTCGGCCGGGACGTCATCGACGTCGCGGCCCCGGGCGGCGACGGAGCCTACGGCGTCTACTCGACGCTGCCCGGCGGCAAGTACGGGAACATGAACGGCACGTCGATGGCCTCACCGCATGTGGCCGGTGTGGCGGCGCTGCTGAAGAGTGCCGATCCGGCCGCCACCCCCGCTGAGCTCCGCGCACGGCTGGGCACCCAGGCCACCGATATCGCGTGCCCGTCCGACAGCCGCTGCACCGGCACCACCGCGAAGAACGCCTTCTTCGGGGAGGGTCAGGTCGACGCGCTGAAGGCCATCGGCGGGACCGTTCCGCAACCCGGCCCATACTTCGAGAACACCGCCGACGTCACCGTCGCCGACAACGCCACGGTGGAGTCCCCGATCACCGTCACCGGTGTGACGGGCAACGCCCCGGCCGCGCTGAAGGTCGGTGTCGACATCAAACACACGTACCGGGGAGACCTGGTGCTTTCGCTCGTCGCCCCTGACGGAACGGTCTACGCCCTGGAGGACTTCGCCGACCGTGACAGCGGGGACGACGTGGTGCAGACCTACACGGTCGACGCCTCGTCGGAGACGGCCTCCGGTACGTGGAAACTGCGTGTCCGTGACACGGCCACACAGGACACCGGGCGGATCGACACCTGGAACCTCACCTTCTAGCACCAGGTTTCCGCCGCGTGCATGCACTCCTCGCGGTGGGGCGGCGTCACCACCGCCGCACCGCGAGGACCGTGAAGGCCGGAGCGAAGGGCGGTGCTCGCTACCGTCGCGCCTCCCCGCCGCGGAGCGAATATGACCGAATCGCAACAGGAACCCGTGATGGGCAACTTTTCCGCCAGCTCGATCATCTCAGTACGCGACATGGTCAGACGCAGGTAAGAGGGCCCAAGGATGAACGCGGTACCCGTTGATGAGACGTCCGCCCAGGGGCCGGAAGGTGAGCAGGCTCCTGACGACGGGCACAGGGCACCGGCGGAGGGGCCTGACACCGCCGACGAGCCCACGCGCTCCGCTGCCCCTTCCCGGGAACCAGCGGATGCGGCGGGCTCGGACACCGACTCCGCGGAAGATCCGGAAGCCCGCCCGGAAGCCCGCCCGGAGGCCGGACCGCAGCAGGAGGCGGCGCCTGCCCCGAAGCCGGGACCGGGACCCGGACTGGGACCCGAGTCTGGGTCTGAGCCCGAGCTTGAGCCCGCGGCCGAGCGTGACACCGACGCCGAGCCGGCATCCGACGAGGCCGAACCGGACACCGAACCGGAGCAGGAAGCGCGAAGTGGAGCGGAATCGAATGCCGCACCCGATGCCTCCGAAGCGGAACCGCACGCCGAGCTGGAACGGGAGGCGGCGCCCGCGCCCGAGTCCGAGCCCGCGTCCGACTCCAAGCCCGCGTCCGACTCCAAGCCCGCGTCCGAGTCCGAGTCCGCGTCCGCGTCCGCGCCTGCGGACGTGCTGGACATCGACGCGGGTTCCGCCGATGCCGACGCCGGGGACGGGGACGGAGGCGGGGAAGCGGTGGCTCCCTCACCGGAGCCGAAACGGGAGCCGGAGACAGAGCCGAAGCCGGGGTCAAAGCCGAAGCCGGGGTCGCAGCCGGAGCCGGAGTCAAAGCCAGAGCCGGGGTCACAGCCAGAGCCGGAGTCACAGCCAGAGCCGGAGTCACAGCCAGAGCCGGAGTCAAAGCCAGAGCCGGAGTCACAGCCAGAGCCGGAGTCACAGCCAGAGCCGGAGTCACAGCCGGAGCCGGAGTCACAGCCAGAGCCGGAGTCACAGCCAGAGCCGGAGTCAAAGCCGGAGCCCCAGCCAACCATCTCCCTACGCGTGCCTGCACCTGCGCCCGCTCCCTCACCGGACGTACGCCGCGACATAGCCGACCCGGAGCGGACACGGGAAGCTCCGCTCCCGCCGCTCGATCTGCTCGCGCAGCTCACCAACACTCCCCCGCCGACCGAGACCCCCGCCAGGACCCTCGTACGGCGGATCAAGATCTGGACTCCGCTGTTCCTGCTGCTGGCCGTGGTGTTCATCGGCGTACAGGTGCTGCGGCCGCTGCCGGAACCGGCGCTGGGCGGCGCCAGGGCCTCGTACGTGCTGCCGGGCCGCTTCGAGATTCCGTGGCCGGACCACGGGCAGGGCGCGGTGCGCATTCCCGGCAGCGGCCAGGTCGCCGTGTTCGGTCAGCAGAAGCCCGCGCCGACGGCCAGCGTCGCGAAGATCATGACGGCGTACGTCATCCTCAAGGAACATCCGCTGAAGCAGGATGAGGAGGGGCCGCGGATCGCGGTGGACGCCAAGGCCGTCGAAGAGGGGAAGGCCAAGCACGAATCCCGGATCGAAGGCCTGACCGCCGGGGCGACGTTCAGTCAGCAGGACATGCTGAAGATGCTGATGATCCCGTCCGGCAACAACATCGCCCGGTTGCTGGCCCGGTGGGACGGCGGTGGCGACTCCACTGCGGCCTTCGTCGGGAAGATGAACGCGGCGGCCGAGGACCTCGGCATGGACGACACCACCTACACCGATCCGAGCGGGCTGGACCCCAGGACCGTGAGCACAGCCGTCGATCAGCTGAAGCTGGCGGAGGCGGTCATGAAGTTCGACGTGTTCCGGGCGATCGTGGCCATGCCGAACGCCGCGATCAAGGGGCTGTCCGAGCCGCTGTACAACAACAACGACAGCCTGCTGCTCGCCGGTTTGAGTATCAGGGGCATCAAGACCGGTTCCAGCACACCGGCGGGCGGCACACTGGTGTGGGCCGCGTACAAGACGGTCGGCTCGCATACGCCGCTGATCCTCGGCTCGATGATGGGCCAACGGGTCGACGGACCCGACCCCAACGCCACCAAGAGCCTGAAGCTGGTGAAGTCCAACAGTGAGAAGGTCGTCGCGGCCGTCCGCACGGGTCTCGGGTCCGTGACCGTCGTGTCCGAGGGCCAGGTCGTCGGGCACCTGGACGACGGCTTCGGCCGGCGCACGCCCCTGGTGGCCGCGAAGGACCTCCAAGTCATCGGCGTGCCCGGTCAGAAGCTGAGTGCCGTCCTGAGCGCCGACGGCAAGACGCTTCCCCGCACCGCCGCGGCCGGCACCGAGGTCGGCACGCTGACGGTGGGCAGCGGGCCGCAGGCCCCGTCGGTCCCGGTGACGGTGCGGAGCCGGCTTGCGGAGCCCACGTTCATCGACAGGCTCACCCGCCTGGGCTGACGACCTCTTGGCCGACGGGCCCACAGTCCGCGCCCTCACCACGTCACGGGCAGCTCCACGGGGAAGCGACGGATGGTCTGGGTGTCCCAGGGGACGTCCTGGGCGGGTACCGCGAGGCGGAGCTCGGGGAGGCGGGTGAAGAGGACCTCGATCGCCGTCCTGAGTTCCGCGACGGCGAGTGTGCTGGCGATGCAGTGGTGGCCGCCCCAGCCGAACGTCATATGGGGATGAGAGGAGCGGTGGACGTCGATGACGTCAGGGTCCGCGAACACCGCCGGGTCCCGGTTGGCCGCGAGGTAGGAGACGTGGACGAAGTCACCGGCACGGATCACCGCTCCTTCCAGTTCCACGTCCTGCAGCGCGACGCGCGGGATGCCGACGCCCTTGCGGAAGGGGATGTGCCGCAGGAGTTCGTCCAGCAGCCGGGGCAGTTGTTCCGGGCGGTGCCGCAGCAGGGTGCGAAGCTCGGGGCGGGTGAGCAGGGTGTAGGCGATGTTGCTGATCTGGCAGGTGGCTGTGTCGTTGCCGCTGAGGATGAGAGTCAGTGCGAGGACGGCCAGCTCGTCGTCGCTCAGGGGCTCCTCCCCTTGGTCGCAGGCAGCCATGGTGTTGATGAGGTCGCTGCTCCCGTCCTCGCGCCGTTCGGCGACCAGCGTGGTGAAGTAGGCGCGCAGGTGCTGCTTGGCCTCGGCCGCCGCCTGCCGGGCATCGGGCGCGGTGGCGAGCATCTGCTGTGTGTGGCGCAGCATGAGGGGCCGGTCCGGGGCGGGTACGTCCATCAGGGCGCAGATGGTGTGGTTGGGCAGTTGCGCGGACAGGTCCTGCGCCAGGTCGGCCGGCGGCCCGTGCTCGACCATCTCGTCCACGAGCCGGTGGGCCACCTGTTCGATGGCCGGCGTCATGCGCTTGACGCTGCTCTGTGTGAAGGCCCGTGCGGCGGCATGGCGTAGCCGGGTGCTCCGCGGGGGGTCCATGACGTTGATCGACTCCGGGGAGACGATCGGCTCGGGGGTCATCCGGGGGTAGTCCCGTCCGACGATGGCGGCCCGGCTGAACCTGGGGTCGGTCGTCACCTGACGTACACCGTCGAAGGTGGTGACCAGCCACGCCTCGGCTTCGCCGTAGGGCAGTCGGATACGGCTGACCGGGCCGCTGGCCATGAGCTGTGCGAGGGACGGGTCGAAGGCGAGGTCCTCGCTGAAGTCGAAGGGGCAGGCGGCGGGGTGAGCCATATGTACTCCTGTACTCCTGAGCGCGCGCGGCGGTGCGGCCATGTGGGCGGAACCGGTGGACTCGGGCCACGGCCGCCCGGCCCGTGGGGGACATTTCGCATAGTGCGGCAGAGCGCCGCTCCGTGCATCCAGTGCCGGTCAGACGGCAGAAAGCAGGGAGACGTGCCCGATCCCACCCTTCAGACACCACGGCAGCCGACTGTGGACGTGCTGGTCGTCGGCGGCGGACCGACCGGCCTCACCCTCGCCTGCGATCTGGCCAGGCGCGGCGTGCGGACCCATGTCATCGAGGCGGCCGACGAGCTTTCCGCCGGTTCGCGCGGCAAGAGTCTGCAGGCACGCACGCTGGAGACGTTTGACGACTTGGGCGTCGACGACGCGCTGAAGGCGGCCGGCGCCGCCTTCCCTCCCATGCAGACCTGGCGCGGCGGCGAAGGCCAAGGCGAGTGGCAGCTCATCGAGCCGGACCCCGAGGCCCCGGTGTCACGTCACCCGCAGCAGTGGCTGGTCCCCCAGTGGCGTACGCAGGACATCCTGCGCGACCGGCTGCTGGAGCTGGGCGGAACCCTGGAGTGCGGTGCCCGGCTCACTTCCCTCACTCAGGCGGACACGCACGTGACGGCCGAGGTGGCGCGGTCCGACGGGGGCCGCCGCGTGATGACAGCCCTGTACCTGGTGGGCGCCGACGGCAGCCACAGCGCGGTGCGCGAGTCGTTGGGCATCGCCATGAAGGGTGAGGATCGAGGGCTGCGCTCGGCAGTGGTGGCGGACGTACGGGTCAGGGGCCTGGACCGAGACCACTGGCACATCTGGCCCGACGACCCGCCCGGGGAACTGCTGCTGTGCCCGCTGCCCGGAACGGCCTACTTCCAGCTGAACGCCAAGATCACCGGGGAGGAGTTCACCGCGACGCCCGAGACCGTGCGCAGTCTGGTCGCCGCCCGCACCCATCTACCCTCGGACGCCGTCACGGACGTGCGGTGGTGCTCGTTCTACCGGCCCCGCACCGCACTGGCCGAACGTTTCCGCCAAGGGCGCGTCCTGCTCGCCGGGGACGCCGCTCACCTCCACCCGCCCGGCGGCGGCCAAGGGCTGAACATCGGCGTGCAGGACGCCTACAACCTCGGCTGGAAGCTCGGCCAGGTCATCGCCTGCCACGCCCCGGACACGCTGCTGGACAGCTACGAGGCCGAGCGTCGGCCCGCCGCTGCGGGCGTCCTGGACCTCAGCGCCCGCCTCTACCGAGCCGGTCGCAAGCCCGAGGACGGTGACCAGTCCCGCTACCGCGGGCGGGTCTGCCATCTGCTGTCGGTGCACTACCGCGGCAGTGAGCTTTCCGTCGACGCCCGCGAACGCCGCTCTCCGGCCGGAGTCCAGGCCGGCGACCGCGTGCCCGACCTCGCGTGTGTCACCGCCGACGGCCCCTGCCGGAACCTCTTCGATCTGCTGAGAGGCCCACACTTCACGCTGCTCGCGGTGAACTGTGCACCGCCCGCGGTGACGGCGGGTATCCGCACACACCAGGTGACGGACGGGCCGCTCGCCCGGGAACTCGGCACAGGACTGTTCCTGATCCGCCCCGACCACCACATCGGTCTGGCCGCCGACGGCCCGGAACGGCTCGGCCGCTACCTGGCGCGCTTCGGTCTGCGGAACACCGAGACGCAGAGGACGCTCGGCGCCGCTGATCCTGTGCGTCGCGGGGCAGGCGGGTAGGCGGCTTCCGTCCGGCCCGTGCCGACGACGCCCGCTGGGGGCCGGACGGCGCTGCCGCTCACCATCAGCCCGGTGCGGTGACCGATCGGCCGAGACGCCGGGCGAGGAACCGGACCGCGCTGTCGGCCTCGAACCCGGGCAGTTCCATGTGCTTGCGGGGAGTGTCTTGTTGCCGAGGCGCTCCCGGCGAGGCCTGTGTCAATCGCAGGCCGTGACGGGAAGGGGGAGCACCACTGCTGCGGAGGGCCAGGGTACCGACCTCGGAAGCTGCGCGAGATACGTGAACGGATGACGTACGCGCAGCGCAGCGGCACACCGATCGCTGAAGCCCTCGCACGGCGTGACGTGCCCTGAAAGGCAGCATCCCCGCTTGCTTGACCGTGCTTCTGCCACCACACCTCACTGGACGGTCGATGCCGGTCCCCTGGCGTGCAGCGCACCGCCCCCTGCATCACCCCGCACGGGCACAGCCCAGGGCTCTGGTGCGGGCAGACCCGGCGCGGACCTGCACTCCCATTGCTGCGACTTCCGCGCACAACCAACTGCTTGAGACGACCCCGCACCACATTCTGAAGCGACCGGTCAGCAGGGCCTGACGTACCAGACGGGAGTCCAGTTGTAACTCGGCTCGCTGTGGGTAGCGCCAGGCGTGGTGAAGATGACGTTGCGGTTTTGGTTCTTGAACAAGGCGCGGGTGCCCGGCGTCTGATGGTTGTAGTACGAGCCGTCGCCGGTCCAGTTCTGCAGTGCGTAGTCCTGGCAGTGGTACAGGGCGAGTCGGTCACCCAAGCCGAGTTGCTGACGGAACATGCAGAAGTACCCGTAGTCGCACTCCCACTGTGCCGCGGCACGGCTTCCGGCCGACGTGCTCAGTTCGCGCGCGTACTTCTCCCCGGGGACGGTGACCGTGAGCGTGGCACCGTCGGCCAGGACGATCTCGTTCGCCGAGACCTGCCGTCCGTCCTGGCGGGCAAGGTAGCGGTCCATCTTCGCCTGGAGAGCGTCGGCTTGGTCTCGGCTGAGGCCGGCAGCGCGGGCCTGTTCGTCGAAGGCCGCGTGGGGCGGTGTCGTCTCGGCGGAGGCCGGTCCGGCCAATCCCACTGCCAGGAGCGCCACCGTTGCAGCCGCGAGCGATGCGTACCGCTTCAGTAGGGACATGCCATTCCTTTCGTGATGAAGCAAGGGCACCGGGAAAAATGTCCGGTGCTGGTCCGACTCCACCGGGCCCCTCCGGCGTGAAAAGCAGGAGCGCCGATGACCACGTGTGCCGCAGACAGGTGCTCTGCGGTATGCCCGGGAACGTATCCGAGCCGGCCTCCGGTGTCGTCCTGACACCTGTCAGGACGACCCTCGGTATGCCGGGGCGGCTGCCCGGCGGTTGACGGTCCGGCTGGGCCTGCGGGACTTGCCGGGCATGGACGATGCGTGATCTCGACGGGTCGCACGGCCGGGCGCTCAAGGGGGGTACGGCGTAGTTCGGGCGACTCCGCGACACAGTTTCAAACGATCGGTAAGGGCCCGTCGGCAGCTTGCCGACGGGCCCTTATGCGGACGCCCTTAGCAGGCCTTCCGGCCCAGGGGCGAAGTCACCGTCTGCGGCTCCAGCCGCCGCCGACGCCGGCCACCTGCAGAGCCAGGCACAGCAAGCCCAGCAACATGACGTTCGTCGAAGAGAACACATCGTTGGTGCTGATCTCTGCCGCGTTGATCAAGAACGCGAAGAAGAACAGCACCGCCGCGACTATGCCGAGCATGAAACGAGCTCCTCTCGAAGGGGGTGAAGCCCGTATGCCCCGACTCCGCCCCGGCAGACACCAGACTTCCGGCCGACCCGTCCCCGCGGGTCCCGTCCGGTGTACACGGGGACGGACACGGTCGGCTCGTGCCCCCTGGCGAAGTGATGCTCGGCCGCGGATCACTCCGCCGGGCGATACCGGCTCGCTTGCCCCTCCGGAAGGATCAGCGCGACCCTTCCTTCTCCCCTTTCGAGAATCGCATGCAGCTGCGTTCTTGGGGCTTTGTCGCCGCTCTGTCCCTGGCCACCCTCGTCGTGCCGAGCACGAGCGCGTCAGCCGCCGCGCCACCCCCGTGTCCCGGCGGTTCGGTCTGCTTCTTCAGTGAAACGGACTTCCGCGGCTCGAGATGGGAATGGACGGCCGCCAGCGGCTACCGCGACCTGCCTCCACAACTCCATGACAACGTCGGCTCGTTCGTGGCCGGCACCGACGCCTGCTTCATCAACTGGGCGCCGAAGGAGACGCGTCAGGTGCACAACGGCGACTGGCGCCGCGCGTACAAGGGCGATTTCGGCGGCCGGATCGACGGGGTCGGCAGCGGACGCTGCTGACTGCGCCCCACCGCCACAGTGTCGCTCGCTCGGGGAACGGTCACCGCGGCCGTTCCCCGAACGCCTGCGTCACGGCCCTCCCCTCGGGCCGCATCCCCCGCAACGGGCGGGGAACGGGCCGGGAACGGCACGCTGACACCATGAGCGCTTCCCCGTCTACCGAACCGGACGCGTCCCCGCCTCTCCCGTCTGGGTGGAGTCGATGGGCCGACCCTTGAACGTCACCCCGGTCTCCGCGTCGGCCGCATGGCGCGGATGTACGGAGACGGCGGTCATGGCGGGAGACGCCACCGCTCCTGACGACTACGACCGGGCCTGCGCGGTGGACGATCTGGCCGGTGTGATCGCTGTGTGGGCGAGAGTGGTGCGCAGGCACTGGTGCTGGCGGTCGAGCCGGCCACCAGCTGCCATCTGCCCGAGCGGGCGGGCTTTCCCACGGTGGCTCGCCGCCGACTCCGCAACCGGGTCGAGGGCCGCGGCCGAGGCCGTACTCACGGACCCGGCCACCGCTTGGGAGACGTGCGGCACGTGGGTGTCGGACGGTCCAGCCGTGCTCATGGACTGCCCCGAAGGAGAGTCCGAACTCGACACCGCGTATCCCGGCGGCGGGATGCCCGCCCAGGCACCGGTCCCGCTGCGCGTCGGCCCCTTCAGAGTTCTGGCCACCCACACGAAGACGGACGGGCGAAACCGGGTGGGCCTGGTTCGGATTCTCCCCGTCGATGGCTGAACCAGTCGTGGCGTGGGTGCAGTTCACGAGGCGTCCACTGACGGACGGTCACGGTTCGGCGTGATCGTGCGGTCGTCTATTCGGGCGCCGGGTACGCGACAAGCTTGCGTCGTCCGACTGCACACGGCCCGAGAAGAGGCCTAGACCTTCCCATGATCACCGGCTAGGCTCTGCCGCGCATATTCCGAGAGCGCTCTCAAGCTCTGCTGTTCCACCCCCACCCTGCTGGAACAACGAAGGGGCATCCCTTGAGACGCACCACCATCCTGCGCACCGGCCTGTCCGCTCTGCTCCTGCTCGGCTCCTGGGCGACCGCGAGCGCCCTGCCGGCTTCCGCCGCGGAGGGTCCCACCCGCTCCACCGAAGCACCGGCGTCCGCCGATCTCCTGACCGCGATGCAGCGCGACCTGGGGCTGACCCGAGACCAAGCGGAAACACGCCTGGCAGCCGAGAAGGCGGCGACAGCCGTCGAACGCAAGGCGCGCAGTGCCGCCGGTTCGGCCTACGGCGGCTCCTGGTTCGACGCCGACAGCGGCAAACTCACCGTCGCCGTCACCCGAGCCGCGCGCGCCGACGCCGTACGCGCGAGCGGAGCCGCCGTTCGCCTCGTGCGGTACGACGCCCGCCAACTCGACGCGGCGAAGGAGCGGCTCGACGCGCTGCGAGCCCCTGCCGGAGTCGGGAGTTGGCACGTGGACCCGAAGGTCAACAAGGTCGTCGTGAACATCGTCACGTCACACCGGAACGACAACGATGTCCAGGCCTTCCTCTCCCGAGCCCGTCAGGCCGGTCCCGTGACGGTGCGACACACCCCCGCCGCACCGCGCACCTTCGCCGCCGGCACTGTGGGCGGCGATCCCTACTACACCGGCAACGTGCGCTGTTCCATCGGCTTCTCGGTGCACGGAGGCTTCGTCACCGCCGGGCACTGCGGCTCACCGAGCGCGGCGGTGTACGGCTGGGACCGGTCCTACATCGGCAACTTCCAGGGGTCGTCGTTCCCGGGCAACGACTACGCCTGGGTGAACGTGGGCAGCGGCTGGTGGACCGTACCGGTGGTGCTCGGCTGGGGCACGGTCCCCGACCAGCTCGTCCGCGGCTCTGCCGAGGCCCCGGTGGGTGCGTCCGTCTGCCGTTCCGGTTCCACCACCCACTGGCACTGCGGCACGGTGCTGGCGAAGAACGAGACGGTGAACTACAGCCAGGGTGCCGTCCACCAGATGACGAAGACCAGCGTCTGCGCCGAGCCCGGTGACTCGGGCGGCTCCTTCATCAGCGGCGACCAGGCCCAAGGCGTCACCTCGGGCGGCTGGGGCAACTGCCGCAGCGGCGGCGAGACCTGGCACCAGCCCGTCAACGAGATCCTCAACCGGTACGGGCTGAGGCTGCACACAGCCTGACCGATCACCGGCACACCGAGCGGGCCCCGTCGATGCAACCGGCCGACGGTGCCCGCCCGGACCCCACCTCCTCTTCGGAACTCGAGGCTCCTTCGCGCTGGACGGCGGCGGCCAACAGCCGGACAACGTCCAGGCCAGGAGGGGGCGCAGACGCGGATGACGGCGGCGGACAGGCCTACGGGCGCGGTCACTGTCGACATCAGCAGCCCGGCCGCCGGCCCGCCCCTCCGCGGGCGACAGCCCGGCCGGTATCGGGGCAGTCGCCCGCGGAGGGGCGGGCCGGCAACGTGATGTTCACGAACAGCAGGCGCGGCCCGTGCCACAGCCGCACGCGTCGCCTGCTCGGGACTCCGTTCGGGTGTCGTCCGCCGGGCCCGCAGTGGGGACGCAGCAGCCCTTGCCCTGCCAGGCGTCGCGGCCTTCCCTGACGGCCATGCCGGCGATGACGAGGGCGGCGAGCGGGTCGGCCCAGGACCAGCCAAGGGTGGCGTTGAGGACCAGGCCGACGAGGAGGACTGCCGACAGGTAGGTGCACAGCAGGGTCTGCTTGGAGTCGGCGACCGCACTGGCGGAACCGAGTTCGCGACCGGCGCGGCGCTGGGCTGCGGACAGGAACGGCATGATCGCCAGGGAGAGGGCGGCGAGGACGATGCCGGGGATGGAGCGTTCGGCTTCGCCGGTGCCGGTCAGGGCGCTGACGGCGTCGACGGTGACGTAGACGGCGAGGGCCAGGAACGAGACCGCGATGATGCGCAGGGTGCGCTGCTCGCGCGCTTCCCGCACCGCGTGGTCCGCTGGGGAGAACTGCCAGGCGACCGCGGCGGCGGAGGAGACTTCGATGACGGAGTCGAGCCCGAAGCCGATCAGGGCGGTGGAGGAGGCGATCGTGCCGGCGGTGATGGCGACGATCGCTTCGATGACGTTGTAGGCGATCGTGCCGGCGACCAACAGCCGTATGCGACGGGTGAGTGCGTCGCGGCGGGCGGGGCTCGGGCCGAGGGACAGCGCGGTCATCAGCAGCACCCCTTCGTGTCGGCGTCGGGACAGGTGCGATCGGTTTCCACGGCCACCACGGCGGTGCGCAGGTGGTCCAGTGCGTCTGCGATGCGGTCGTCGGCGAGTTCATAGCGCGTGCGGCGGCCGTCCGGGATGGCGACGACCAGGCCGCAGTCGCGCAGGCAGGCCAGGTGGTTCGACAGTCGGGTGCGGGAGACGCCGAGCGTCTCGGCAAGGTCCGACGGGTGGGCGGGCGCCTTTCGCAGGGCCAGCAACAGCCGGCAGCGGATGGGGTCTGCGAGAGCGCGGCCGAAGCGCGTGAGCACCTCGACGTCCGGGGCGATGGTCAGCACCCCATGAGAGTACAAGAAATCCTGAATTCAGGAAGACCTGAACTATCGGCTTCCGGCTGGCTGCGCGGTGACGCGTCGACGTGGCGCGCCCGCGCAGGGTCGGTGGCTGGTGCCGCCGGGCCCCACGTGGGGTCCGATACTCACAGCCCGATGGTCACAGTCGGGATGCTTCACGGTCACGGACGGCGCCGAACGTGCCATTCCATGGTGGAGTCGGGTCATGTCCTCACCGCCCGTGGATGACCAGGACTCCCCGGCGCCTGCCCGGCGCGAACGCCCTTCCCGGCTGACCGACATCGCTGTTGCCCTGCTGCTCGCGGTCGCGGACGCCGTGATCGTGGTCGTCGGCGCGATACTGCTCTTCGTGGTCGGCATGGGAACCGCGCCGTCGCCGGACTCCCCGCGCCCCGCGCAGTCCCGCGACACCCCTGTTCTGATCTGGCTCGTCATCTGGGGGATTCCGGCCGTGGCCGCGACCGGTGCCTTCGTGCACGCCCGTCTGAGGATGCCTGTCACCACCGTGGTGCAAGGATTGTTCACCCTCGTCTGCACGCTGCTGGCCGTGGCGTGGACACGCATGCTGCTGTCGTAGCGCCGGACGCTGCGGGCTCGCTGGGGCGAGGAGCACGGCGAGCGCACCGTGCCGTTTCAGAAGGACCACCTCGAGCCGAGATCGATTGTCAGTGGTGGGTGAGAAGGTAGAGGCATCAAGCCGGAACAAGGGGGAGCTGTGATGTCCGGAAGCCAGAATTACATCAATCACGTCGCTCTGGTGCTGGATGCCAGTTCATCCATGTCGCACCTGAGTCGCAAGGTCGTCGAAGTCGCCGATCAGCAGATCGCGTATCTCGCCCGCCGTTCCAGGGAACTGGATCAGGAAACGCGCGTCACGGTGTACGCCTTCGCCGACAAGGTGGAGTGCGTCATCTACGACAAGGACGTGCTGCGCATGCCGTCATTGAAGCAGTTGTACCGGACCGGTGGAATGACGGCCCTCCTGGCGGCCGCCCTCAAGTCACAGAGCGAGCTGGCTCAAACGGCCCAACTGTACGGCGACCACAGCTTTCTGACGTTCGTGCTGACCGACGGGCAGGAGAACGCGAGCCACCGCTGCCCGGATTCCCCCACCAGGGATCCGCGTCAATTGGTCCAGGCCGTCGCCCAGATGATCGAGACACAGCAGGACAACTGGACGCTGGCCGTCCTGGTGCCCGACCAAATGGGCAAGCGCGAAGCCATGCAGTGCGGTTTCCCCAAGGACAACATCGCCATATGGGACGCCACCAGCACACAGGGCCTGGAGGAGGCCGGGCAGGTCATCCGGCAGGCCACCGAGAACTTCATGATGGGCCGCACCCAGGGCATCCGGGGATCGCGAGCGGTGTTCTCCACCGGCGCGGAAGCCGTCAACGAAGACACCATCAAGGCAGCCGGCCTCACCCCGGTCGACCCGTCGAAGTACCAGCTGATCCCCGTGGCCCGCGACGCGGCGATCAGGGAATGGGTGACCGAGTGCGGGCACACCTACCAGACCGGTAAGGCGTTCTACCAACTGAGCAAGTCGGAGAAGATCCAGGCGCAGAAGCAGATCGCGGTGCTGGAGAAGAAGACGGACCGCGTGTTCACGGGGCCCGCGGCCCGAACCCTGCTCGGACTGCCCGCTACGGAAGTCCGCGTCAAGCCGGACCACAACGACCACTTCACCATCTTCGTGCAGAGCACCAGCGTCAATCGGAAGCTCATACCGAACACGCGGCTGCTGCTCATGCTCTGAGTATTCCGGAAGCAGATGGGGTGCCGGGGTGCCGGAGCGTCGCCACTCCGGCATTCCCAGCATCCCCGCGCCCCGCATACGGCTATCGGCCAATTCAGAAGCCCGTGCGTTCATTCCCGCAACGCCTACCGCGGGCCTTTCGAGGCCGTGCCGGACTTCCCTTGAGCGTCCGTCCGTCTACAGGCCGAGTTCGCGATCGCCGAGTGGGGCGAAGAAGCGCTCGACCTCGGCCTCGGTGACCTCGGTGAGGGTTTTCGGTGACCACCGCGGCCTGCGGTCTTTGTCGATGACCTGGGCCCGGATTCCCTCCACCAGGTCGGGTGTGGCCAGGGCGGCGCAAGAGACGCGGTATTCCTGGTTCAGGACCGGCTCCAGCGCGCCGAGCCTCCGGGCACGGCGCAGGGAGGCGAGGGTGACCTTGAGGGCGGTCGGCGACTTGGCGAGCAGGGTCTCCGCGGCCTCTTTAGCGGCGGGGTCACCCTGCGCGAGCAGCCGACGCACGATCTCCTCGACGGTGTCGGCGGAGTAGCAGGCGTCGATCCAGTCACGCTGGGCGGCCAGAACCCCGGGCGGCGGGGTCCGCACAAAGCCGGCCAGGGCCTCCCCTGCCGGCGCGTCGGCCAGGGCGTCGAGGAGGTCCGGGAGCGAGGCCGTCGGCGTGTAGTGGTCGGCGAGCCCGCACAGCAGCGCGTCGGCGGCCGAGATGTGAGCGCCCGTCAGGGCAAGGTGGGTGCCCAACTCCCCGGGGGCCAGGGCGAGCAGACGGGTGCCGCCCACGTCCGGCACGAAACCGATGCCGGTCTCCGGCATGGCGACCCGAGACCGCTCGGTGACGACACGGACGCTGCCGTGCGCCGACAGGCCCACTCCGCCACCCATGACGATGCCGTCCATCACGGCGACGTACGGCTTGGGACAGCGGGCGATACGGGCGTTGAGGTGGTACTCGTCGCGCCAGAACAAGGCGGAGGCAGTGCCGTCACCGTCGCGGGCGTCGTCGTGGATGGCACGGATGTCACCGCCGGCACACAGGCCGCGCTCCCCCGCGCCCGTGAGGACGACGGTCTTCACGGCCGGATCCCGCTCCCACGCGGTCAGCGCCTCGTCGATGCGGCGGACCATGGTGTGGGTGAGGGCGTTGAGGGCCCGAGGCCGGTTGAGCGTGATGTGGGCGGCGCGCCCGCTGGTGCGGAAGAGGACGGGTTCCCGTTCCTCGGCTCCGCTCATAGGAGCGCCTCCCCCGGGCCGTGGGCCGCGATGACGCGCATGTCTTGTCGATCCTTCCTCTCGGGTGGGGTACGGCGTCCGCCGCACCGGGGCCGAACCACCCTGCCACGCGCACCCTACGGTGCGTTGATACCTGCCTGGCCGCCCAGTGCGATCAGGTCGAAGGCTCGTCGGTCGGCGAAGGCACGGCACACGGGCGGAGGACCATCAGCGAGTCCTCCGGGGTCGCCACCATGGCAAAGGGGAAGCGGTCCAGCTCAAGACAGAGTGCGATGTCATCGGGATGAACTCCCTGACGCACCCCCTCCGCGAGCTCGGCGGCGGCACGCGAGTCGCCGGCGCGGCGGAGGAACTCGGCCGCGTCCGTGTCGGCGCCGGTGGCCCTCCTCGCGATGTAGTGAGCGCACGCCAGGTCTTCATCGGCCTGTCCGCCCTCGCCGGTGACCACGAACGTGACACGGTCGCACGCACGAGCCCGCAGGAGCCGGGCCGTCGCCTCCGCCACCACGAAGCCGGCGCACAGCACCAGCGACGCCTCCTTGACCGCCAGGGCGCCGACCGTCCCTGCTGTGGTCTTCTGGACAACGGTCCGTCCGTCGAGGTCGGCCGAGCGCAACAGGCCCGGCGAGTTGACCCTGTCGAAGCCGGGCGCGGGCGGCCCGTCCTTGAGCGTCACCCACTCCGGGTGGCGAGCCTTCAAGGCCAGGGCTTCGTCCAGCGACTCGGCAAGAACGATCTTCTCCGCCCCTCGGGCGAAGACCCAGGCAGCCACCGTGAAAGCACGCATGACGTCGACCACGACCGCCACGGGCGGCGCTTCGGCCAGGTCGGTGATGCCAAGGAAACGAGCCTCCGTCCGGCCATGATCGCGCATGTCCGGTCCGAACATCCCGACCATGACACGCATCACCCCGGCGCCACCGCCGCGCCCGACGGCACCAGGGGTTGTGGACTGTCGCCGTTGCGTCCCACGGAGGGGCGGGCGCCGTTCGGCGGGCAGCGTGTGTGCGCTACATTTTGCCTCTCCTTGACCGCGATCAGTCATGATCCCTAGCTTCGGAGTTGGCAACCCCATGAGCGACATCGTCAACGGACTCGGGCGGGCCACTGCGTACGGCGGTCTGGGCCTGGTTCTGTTGGTCCTCGGCATCGTCCTGGTCGATGTGCTGACGCCCGGAAAACTCGGCCGGCAGATCTGGGAGCAGCGCAATCGCAATGCCGCCACGGTCCTCAGTTCCGCGCTGCTCGGTATCGGCGGCATCGTGTTCACGTCCATCTGGACGACCTACGAGGACTTCGGCAAGGGACTGGTCTCGACCGCGGCGTTCGGTCTGCTGGGACTGGTGATGATGGCGGTGGCGTTCTGGGTGGTGGACCTGGTCACCCCGGGCCGCCTCGGTGCCACGCTGGTCGAGGCAGAGCCTCATCCTGCGGTCTGGGTGACGGCCTCCTGCAACCTCGCTGTCTCGGCCATCGTTTCTGCGTCCATCGCCTGAACCGCGCGCACCCCGGGTGAAGCGCTTCACGCAGGTGTCGCCGTGAGGGTGCGGGCCATGTGGTCGCTGAGGTGGTGCGGCATCCAGTCGAGCCGGGCGTTGCCGAAGAGGTGGTCACCAGGCGGGACGGACAGGTATCCGCCGAGCGGCGCCAGTCGCGTCAGGGACTCGCCGTTCGTCACGCCGGGGATGACGTCCTGGTCACCGTCCACGACGAGCAGTGGGGCGGCGACGCGGGGTGCCAGGCCGGCGAGGTCCAAGTGCCGGGCGAAGTCACGGGCGGCATCGGCCCTTCCGGCACGGCAGGTCAGCATGTCCCGTACGGGCGGGGGCAGTTACTGCCAGTCGAGGCGGAAGGGACCGCTGACGGTGGCGACGTCCGCCAGGCGCGGTTCGAGCGCCGTGGTCCGGGCCGCGAAGTAGCCGCCCAGGCTGAGACCACGATTCCGGCGCGAGCGACGTCGACGACCCCGTATGAAGTAACACCCACCGCACAGTGAACGCCCAGCCGCGGTCCCTCCTCTTGCAGGGCGAAGCCCCACAACTGAGAGGAATGTGCCGTGCGTTCACGCAGACGTATACGTTCGCGCCTGTACCCGGCCGGGTCTGTGGTCCTGGCCCTCACTGCCGCAGGATCCGTGCTCGCCGGGCCTGCCGGTTCCGCCGTCGCCGCCGAGACGGTCGGGCGCGCCGATCTGCGGGCGGACGTCAACCGTGACGGGCGGGTCGACGTCACCGGCGGCAGCGACACCAAGGGGGAGGACAGCTGGTCCGTCGAGCGCGGGGCCGTGTATCTGCCCAACATCGACGACGACGCCAAGCGGTGTCCGGTGACCGGGCCGGGCGGAGCACCGCTGTCCGACGCGAAGTTGGCCGCGTGCAACGACGCTTCCGACACGAAGATCAACGGCACTGAGGACGCGGCTGACCTCGCCCGGGTCCATTCCGTTCCCCTGCGCGGTCTCCCTGCGGGCGCCGAGGGCAGCCTGAAACTCGCCACGGGAGGCACCCACGCGCACCTCTTTCTCAAGCGTGACGGGAAGTGGATTCCCGTGACGTCCGCGACGCGGCTGACGGCCGTCGAGTTGCGCTCCGGTGTGGAGTTCGGTGTCGAGGCCACCGACGTCGTCCGGGACCGCGCGAAGTGGGACGGCCGTGCGGTGGTCCGGCTGACGGTGACGTCCGGCCAGAAGTCCACCTCCGACGCCGTGACCCTGCGCGTCGCGCCGCTGCTGACACAGCATCACCTTCAGGACACCCAGCAGGTGATGGTGTCCAAGGTGCAGGGTGATGGTCCGGACAGCCGGCTTCAGCGGGAGTTCGTCACCGCCCTCGGGAAGGAGGTCAAGAAGGCGGGGGTCACCACGCCGCTGGTCACCTTCGAGATGTACGCCGACCGCTGGGCCCAGGACTTCGTCGAACCGGCCTACGTCAGCATGGCGGGACCGGGCGGTCAGCGGCACGTGATGCGCGTGATGCTGCGTTCCGCGCAGCCGGACCGGGACGCGGGCCGGGAACTGTTCGAGAGAATGCGCGGCCGGGACGTCGGTGTCGTGCAGGTGACCGACCCGGCGGAGCCCGACGACTGGTCGCTCAACTCCATGGGCAACCTGGAGACCATCCCGCCCTACACACACGGTGGGCGCTCCTTCCCGGCCGGGCGGATCATCATGGGCGAGCGCAAGGACAGCGGGGCGCGTCCGTCGAAGGTGATGCGGACGCTGCTCGCATCGCAGGGCTTGCAGGACCCGCTACTGCTGGACACCTCCTGGCTGAGCGTGGGGCACGTCGACGAGTTCGTGCAGTTCCTGCCCGCCGACACCCCGCGCGGCTGGCGCATCGGCGTCGCCGACCCCGAGGCGGGGCTGCGGCTGCTGCGCGACGCCAAGCGCGACGGCCACGGCACGACGAAGATGTTCTCCGTCCCGGGCCGCAGTCACACCCCGGCCCCCAAGGAGACCATCGACCAGGCGCTCGCCTCCCGTCACCTGGTGGCCGACAACGAGATGGCCGCGAGGCGCATCGCGGCCAACCTGGAGATCCTCACACGCGAGACGGGGGTCACCGACGCGGAGATCGTGCGGGTGCCCGCGCTGTACACCCGTGACTCGGAGGCCCTGACCGCCGACGGACGGGAGGTTCCCGTTCCGCGCCTGACGCGCATGGGCGCCGGCTCCGACCTCGTGGACAGCCTCGGTGAACACGGCCAGCAGAAGTGGCTCGCCGAGAGCCCGGCCACCTCGCGTGCGGCGGCTCCGGCGACGGTGACGACCAGCGCATACGTTCCGGGCGCGGTCAACGGCGTGCTCCTCGGACGCGACCGCTACCTGGCCCCTCGCCAGTGGGGGCCCGTCATCGGCGGCAAGGACATCTTCACGGAAGCCGTGACCGCCGCATATCAGCGGGTCGGCATGGCGGTGTCGTACATCGACGACTGGTACACGTACCACCTCGGAATGGGCGAAGTGCACTGCGGCACCAACACCTTGCGCGACGCGAGTGCCGCATGGTGGCGGCAGCCGGTCGTGGGCCGCGACAGGGCGTAGAGGCGCCCCCGGCCGGGCCACCTTCGGCCGACGGGCGCGGCGGCGGGCATGCTCCCTGCCACCCGGCGTACGCCTCGGAGGCTCGCCTCCGAGGCCAAGCCGAGTGCTGTCCGGCTCGTGGAGGGCGCCCACTGGGAGACGGCTGACTTGCTGGCCACAGCGCGACCGGACCCGGCTCGCCCTTGGAAGAGGGCCTGCGCCTGCTCGCCTCGCCGACGGTCGCCCACCACGTCAGCCCGGCCGTGTCACTCCCCCCATCTGACCGCGCCGGCATTCGGCGCTCCCCGCGGTTCAAGGAGTCCGCGTGTGGTGGTCCAGCAAGCGTGTGAGCATCCGCATGAACTGGTCGCGTTCGGCGGGGTTCAGCGGTGCGAGCAGTGTGTCGTGAAGGTCGTCCAGGGTCTCGTCGAGGCGGCGCAGATGGCGGCGGCCCCAGGGGGAGATCGTGATGACGTTGCGGCGCCGGTCGCCGGGATCGGGGGTCCGCTCGACGAGGTCACGCCCGGCCAGTTCGTTCAGCATGCCGCCCGGTGCGTCCTGCCGATGCAGCGGACAGCCGGTGACCTCACTCCAGAACCGAGCCGGCTCAAGGCATCCGAACAGTCGACAGCCACGATTGGCACCACGGATACCGCGCAGGTCAGGTCAGCCGGCCTCACTCCAGCACAGCGCGCCAGGAACTGCTGGTCACTCCCGGACGCTGACAGCATCAGGGAATCGCTCGCACGGCCTGCGATAGGTTGCCCGCCATGACTGTACTGGGGCCCCTGGCCTGGCCACCCGCCCCCGTGAAGACCGAGCGGCTCGTACTCCGCGAGTCCGAGGCGCGGGACCGGGCGGCGTTCATCGAGCTGTTCTCCTCGCCGGAGGTCCATACGTACCTCGGCGGCGCTCGACCGCGTGACGCGCTCGAACACGCGCTGCCCGAGATACCCGGGCGGCGTCCTGGCCTCTTCGTGATCGATCTCGACGGAGCGATGATCGGCATGGTCACGCTGGATCGACGTGACGCAGAACGTCCGGGTCACCTCCGTGCGGATGGCGGGGAGGCCGAACTCGGCTACACGTTCCTGCCGCAGGCGTGGGGGCGCGGGTACGCCGCCGAGGCGTGCGCGGCCGCGCTCGACTGGTTCGCCGACGCATGTCCCGGCGAGCCGGTGGTGCTCTGCACCCAAACCGCCAATGTCCGCTCCCTGCGCCTCGCGGGCAAGCTCGGGTTCACCGAGGTGGAGCGTTTCGAGGAGTTCGGCGCCGAGCAGTGGTTCGGCGTGTGGTCCTCGATCGCTCCGTCCGGCTGAACGGGTCGTCGTACGTGGTGTGGCGCTGCGGTGGGCGCAGAGGAGCGCCCGGGGCAAGCGTCCGGGGTGGAGTGGAGCGCCCGGGGCAAGCGCCCGGTGGGCGCGGAGAAGCGCCCGGGGCAAGCGTCCGGTGCGTGGAGTGAACGCCCCCTCAGGGCCGGCCCGCCGTCCGGCCGTCGTGCTGCTCGCAGCGGACGCTCACGCGACCGGCCATCGCCTCTCAGCAGTGGCCGGTCATGACTCCGGCTACTCCGTGATCGGAGATGCCGCGGTGCAACCGCCTGCGCTCACGAGGCCCTTGGCGCTCTGTTCATCGAGCACTTTGCCCTTGTAGACGATCTTGCAGGTCACCTGAGAACCCTCGGGGTCCGCGGCGACCGGGATGACGGCCGCGGGCATGATGCCCCGCAGGGTGACCGTCTTCTTCCACGGCAGCTGCGGCTTGGACACCGAATCGACCTTCGGCTCCATGGCCTTGCCGGCGCCGCCGTGGAAGTCGATCGAGTCGATGTTCTTCCCCGTGACCTCGTAGGTGACCTCGTACGTTGTGTCCACTGCCTTGTCGACCTGGTCGACCGCCTCGGAACAGGAGCTGAGGCCGAGTGCGAGACAGGTGACAGCCACGGTGTGGACGGCTGCACGGACCATGCTGCTCATATGGATCCCCCCGGATCATGAAAGGTCGGAGCCGTAGCCAAGCGCAAAGGGAAAGCAAGGTCAACTTCCGGTCGGCCACGAGGAGGACGAACCGTCGTGAACCCACGCGCCGGGCGCTCTTTCCGCCGGAGGTGATCGGTACGGACGAGCCGGGATCGCTGAGCATCCATCAAGTGATGCTCGACAGCACCGACATCCGAAGACGCGCTGAGGCTACCGCTCGCTGCTCGGACTGCTCTACGGCGCCGGGGACGAGCCGCGGGGACCGCCATCAGGCACGGCCATCCAGGCCGCTGCCGTCAAGTGCTGCTCGAATCCGGCTGAGCCACTCCGTGCCCAGTCGACGGCCGTCCGGGAACTGATCGTCTCGATCCCAGCGCCACGTCGTGATCATCGCCAGTACGAGGATGCGGCACTCGCGCAGCAGGTTCCGGTCGACACCCGGATAGTGCGCGCCGACTGCCTCGGGCGCGTGCGCGAGGTCGAATTCGACGGGCCCGCGGCAACACGTCTCAAGGTCGACGAACAGCGGCCCGTCTGCCGTGGTGAGCAGGTTTCCAGGGTGCGGCTCGCCATGCAGCAACTGCTCCGCGCCGCCGCGCTCGCCGATGCTTCGTTTCAGGCTTCGCAAGGTGCCACCGAGCAACCGCCGGTCCGCGTCGGCGAGCGCCGGAGTCCGGCAGCGGTTCGCCACGAGTCGCTGCGCCTGCTCCACTCGATCCGTGAAGCGCGGCGCGGGGACGTCGAGTGTGCGCATGCCGGCATGCAGCCGCTCCAGCGCACCGGCGTATTCGGCCGGTGAGACCTCACGGGCTCTGACGGGCTCGTAGTAGGTCCACAGCGTGACCACGAAGCCATCACGCTCGTGAACCCGCGGCTCCACTCGGGGCGCGAGGGCGGCCACAGGGCACCCGGATTCCGCGAGCCGCTGAGCAAACTCCACTTCGAACTGCGCGACCTGCTGCGCCACAGGTGCCATCCGGGCCACGACGTCGCACGGCAGCAGACGCAGAGTGAGCTTGTTCGAGTCATGAAGAACGACCGTGTCATGGACTGTCAGGTCGAGTGAAGAGGCGATCGACATGGCCGCAGCCACCGCCCGCCGGACCTCTGACCCCTGCATCGTCGCCCTACTCCTCTCGCCGTGAGCACGTGCACCCAGTACACACGGGCTCCGGGGATCCGGCCGACTGATCGCGAGGGCACGGTCGCCCTCACGTGCGTGAGGGCGCGCGAGTATACGCAGCTCATGAGGCTTGAGCAGTAACCCAGATCACGGTCGTATCACGGTGTAGATCATTTACGCTCTGGGCAGCCTCGTAGCGCTTCTCGGTTCAACTTTCGTTCTGCGAAGTCCAGTTCGATTGCGTGGGGCGGCCTCGGAGGCCGCCTGTGTGCAGGGCCGGGGGACTCTGCGGTCCGTCTCCCGAAAGGAAGCGTATGTCTCAGGACGTCAGGTTCGACGCCTCGTCGATCCTCCTGTCAGCGGACGTCCTGGTCTTCCTGGAGCGGCAGCGCATCTGACGGACCGCGCGTGCTGCCGGTAGGGGCGACCCGATCCACTTCCCCGGCCGTCGCCACGGCAGTCGTGCCCCTCGCGGTCGTGCCATAGGGACCGGAACCGGTCGCAGGAGCCCGGCTGTCGGGCGCGGTCCGTCCGCGGAAGGCACAGCAGATTCCCGATCCGTTCGGCCGACCACCACGGCCGACCGATTCCGTTGGCAGGACCACAGCTTGAAGGGAGACCGGTGTGAAATCTCGAGTCGAAGGTGCTGGTCTGAAGGCGCCCACCGACAGCGTGGTCCCGGCGCAGCCCAGCGCCCGGCTCCAGCCCGGGGAGGCCGGGAACGCCTTGGCCCACCTTTTGGCGAAACGCGTCAAGGGGAGCACCGAGCAGCACCGAAGGTGCCAGAACGCCGTTCAGCAACGGCAGGGCGAACTCAGATCCCCTCAGTCCGGCACCACGCTGCACGTGGAGGGGGCCCTCCGTCTGACGCCGCGCGCGTTCCTCCCGCCCGACGAGGAGGGCGAGGCCAGACTGAAACAGCTCGACGCCGGCCTGCGCGTGATCGAGGAAGCGTTCCCCCAGGTCAGCACCGATGTCGAGGTCTGCCGACTGACCAGCAGGATGCTGGAGGAGGCCTGGAGAAGCCGGGCGCTCGCCCCGCCGCGCGAGGAGCAAGCAGCCGACTGCGCCTGCCCGCTGTGCCGTCGGCTCCCCTCGGCTCCCGCGCGCACCCTGGATGACTACGGTTGGCGGCAGAGCGCCGGCCGTCCCCTCACCGCCAAGACCTGGCCCTACCGCCGGGAACTCGACAGCGTCCTGACCGGCGGATGGTCCTGGACCCGGCAGATGAACGACCTCGAACGGGACCTTGGCCACCGTCACCGCTTCGAGGACGACATCCTCGTCTTTCACGAATACAAGCGCGTGATCGAGACCATCGACACCACGCACCTCACCCAACTCGTGGAAGGACGCTTGGCCGAGCGTTTCAGCACCAACAGCGCACGGGCCCTGGTCTGCGGACTCTTCGCGGCCCACAAGCGATCCGTCGACGAGTACTGGCTCCAACAGCACCACGCGGGCAGCGTCGTACTCCCCCAGACCAACCCACTCAGCCAGAGCACCTACTCGATCCTCCAGATGCTGGACTGCCTGTTCTGGCACGTCTCGCCCGACACCGAACTCTGGCAGGAGGAACACCTCGCCTCCCTGCTGCTGTGCCGCGTCATCGATGACATGGCCGATGTACGAGTCGACGCCCTCACCGGCGAGATCAGCAACTTCTGGCTCGCCGACATGCCCGCCCACACCAAGGCCTTCTACGCCGCCTGCGCCATCGCCCTCGTCAAGTACGGCTGCACGCCGGAGGCGCATGACCCGATGTGGAACACGTGGTTGATGACCACGACCATCGTCTGGATGGGACTCACGGGCCGCCACGCCCTGTGGTTCGACGGCATCACCCAGGGACTCCCCCCGGCCGAGGCGTGCCCGCTCTGCGACCTGCAGCCCAACGCGTGCACGGGCATCCTCACCCACGGCACCACTCTCACCCTCGCCCCGCGGCCCACCGCGCCGGCACTGAGTGCGCGGACCGCCGAGCTGTCCGCGCGCTGCCGAGCCCAGTACCCCCGGACCTGGCCGCTCTTCGACGCCGAGCTCCATGCCTTCGAAGCACTGCACGGCCCCTGGCACGGCAACACCGACACCACCTGGGAAATCCTGCGCCGCACCTACATAGCCGCCGTGGAGGCATCCAGCGCCGCGGCCTCCACGGACCGCGCCCGTCAGATCCAACAAGACGCCGGCGCAGTCGGATCCGAGATGTTCCACACCCTGCACGACGCTCGGACCGGGAGGGAGGACACCACACTGCTCGCCTACATGTTCGGCTGCGCCCATCCGCATTTCCTCTGGAACGCCACGGGGTACCGTCCCGCGGACCTCGCGGGTGACTGGCTCGACGGCTGACACCTCGATCCTGTCCAGGAGGACCAGAAAGAGAAGAGGGGAACAGTCGGCGGGGACGGTCAAGCGTGTCAGGACGGACGGTCGGGCTGCGCCCACGCCGAGCGGTAGGGGTGAGCGCCGAACTGCTTCTCGAACGTGTCGTCGGCGTGGAGGCTCGAGTGTCCGCCCGTCAAGCGGGCGACCGCCCACCGGAGAGCCTCCGCCCACACCGCGCCGTCGGGATGGGGTGATCGCTCGGCAGCCGCGCTGAAGTCGCGCAGCACCTTCGTGGCGTCGTTCCCGCGTGCCTTGACGGCCGTACGGATCTCATAGTGTTCCGTCGCCGTGCGCGTGTGGTGGCACGGGCACCGGCGGTGCGTGGGCACCGGTCCGCACGGACCGGCGCGGGGAGTGTCGAGCGGTGAGCCGGTGCAGGCGGCCGGGTCCGGATCGGTGCAGTCACACCCGAGGAACTCGCGGACCGTCTGCCACTCCGTGGGCGTCAGCTCGGTACGGCTGTCGGGGCCGGGGGACGATGTCACGGGCAGGGCCTCCAGGACGGGGCGGTGATCCGGTCGCTGCCCGCTGCACGGTGTCGGACGTTCCCCCGAGGGAGCGATCAGCCGGGTGTACTGCTGGGCCGCGGCGGCCCGCGATGCCCGGATGAGGGCGATTGCTTGGCGAACACGGCGGCCGCACCCGCAGTCTCCGGCTCCCACAGTACCGAGAGTTCCTGCCGGGCGGCCCGGCCGACGAGCAGCTCGCCGCGCCTGCGACCCCACGGTGACGGAGTCGTCGAGCGGCAGCAGTCGGCCGCCGTCCGTGCGGCGCCGCCACAGCGGCAGTAACAGGCGGTGCACCGGAGACGGCTCGCGCTTCGGCCGCTTCCGGTCTGCGCCGGCTGACAGCGGGAGGACGGCGTGGAGTTCGGCGACGGCTGGGGGCCGGTCTGCTCGACGGGTCCGCACCTCCTCTGCGGTCGTGCGTGGCCCGGGACGCCGCGACGTCACAGAAGTCCTGCCGCCCGCCTGAGCTTCGCACGGCCGTCCGGGGCGATGAGGCTGTCCGGCAGCATCTCCACCACACTCGCGTAGCGCGTGAACACGGCCCTGCACCGCTCGCGCTCGGGATGTTCGCTGTCGACGCCGAACCACAGCGCCATGGCCTCGTGAGTGGGATCGACCGGCTCGGAGTAGTCGGCGGCCATGATCAGGTGATCCAGCAGTCCGGACCGCTCGGGAAGTGCCGGGTCGCCCGCGAGACGGAGCAGGAACGGCAGCAGTTCCGGCATCGCGGGGTTCATCTCGGCGATGTCGAACATGGAGTTGGCCAGGACACGCTGGGCCTCGGCCGCGGCTGCCTGATCGAGCAGGCCGTGCAGCAGCACCGGGATCCTGGCCGGGCACCCGGGGAACTCCGCCCAGCGGATCTCCTCACACCCGTGGAGGGCGGAATGCTCACGTCGGGCCCCGGCTGCCTGCGGATACTCGTACAGGAACCGATCGATCGTCGCCTCTTTGACGGCCACATCCATCCTGCACACCTGTCTGCCCCCGTCCCGCCGTCAAGAGCCGACCTCCGGTCCACCGCACTCTCGCGCGACCGGGTGTCCCGGCACAAGCCGAGAGCAGGCCAACCACGGGCCAGCCACAAACGCTCGCCCGCTCTCGGCAGAGGTCGCGCGCTCGCACGGCGTGCTGATCATCGCCGCCTCGTCCTCTCCTTGCCGCATCAGCACCGGAGCGACGCCTGCGCTCGATCACCCCCGGCTCAGCCCAGCGGCTGCGCATGGGCGATGAGCAGCGCGACGTCGTCGTGGTCGGCGGGCTTCCGGAGCTGTTCGAGCAGGCGGTCGCAGGTCTCCTCCGCGGAGCGGCACGGCGGGGACAGCAGGCGCAGGAGATCGTCCAGACGCTGGTCGATGGGGTCGTCGCGGGTCTCCACCAGTCCGTCGGTGTACAGGACGAGCTGATCACCGGGGTTCATGGCGAGCGCGGAGGTCTCGAAGAGGCCACTGCCCACTCCCAGGGGGGTGCCGGTGGGCAGGTCCAGCAGTTCCGGTGGTCGGCCGGCCCGCACCAGGACGGGGGGCAGATGGCCGGCACAGGCCACCTGCAAACGGCAGTGCCGCGGGTCGTAGACCGCATAGAGGCAGGTGGCCAGGTAGGGGTCCAGACCCTCTGTGATCTTGTCGAGGTGGGTGAGGATCCGGCTCGGGGCGAGGTCGAGGTCGGCGAGGGTGGAGGTGGCGGTGCGCAGCCGGCCCATGGCGGTGGCGGCCGGGATGCCGCTGCCCATGACGTCGCCCACGGCCAGGGCGGTTCGGTCATCGCTGAGGGGGATGATGTCGTACCAGTCGCCGCCGACCTCGCTGAACGCCTGCGCGGGCCGGTACCGTGCGGCGATCTGCAGGCCCGGGCGGCGAGGCGAGGGCTGGGGCAGCAGGCTGCGCTGCAGGGTTTCGGCGGCGCTGCGGATGTGCTGATGGAGGATGGCGTTGTCGATGCTCAGCGCGGCGGACGACGCCAACTCGCACGCGAGGGTGAGGTCGTCCCCGTCGAAGGGCTCCGGGTTGCGGGCACGGGCCAGGCCCATCACGCCGATGATCTGTCCGCGGGCGATGAGAGGGACGGCCATGTCGCTGTGGACACCGGCTTGGGCGAGCAGGCCCGCGGCGGCGGCGTCGGCCGCGATGCGGCTGAGGTCGCCGCTGTCGAGGTGGGTGAGCAGCAGGGGTTTGCGGGTGCGGAGGCAGTGGGCTGCCGGGTGGTCGGCGTGGTAGGTGGTGAGGTGCCCGGGCGCGATGATCGCCTCCGAGGCGTCGGTGGTGTAGGCGGTCTTCACCGCCAGTGCGCGGAAGAGTGCCGGGCCCTCTCCGGGGTCGGGGCGGCCCGTCCGCAGGACGGAGTCCAGGATGTCCACCGCGATCATGTCGGCGAGGTCGGGCACCAGGACGTCCGCCAGTTCCTGGGCGGTCCGCTCCACCTCCAGGGTGGTTCCGATGCGGGCCGAGCCGTCGGCCATCATGCGCAGACGCTGCTGGGCCCGGTCGGCCTGCCTGGCTGCTTCGTAGCGGTCGGTGACGTCCACCACCACGTTGGCGATCCCCAGCACGTGCCCGCTCTGGTCCTCGAGCCTGTAGAGCGACACGGCCCAGGCGTGGTCGTTGTCCGGGTCGGCGCGCGTACGGCCCACCACCTGCTTGTCCACCAACGGCAGACCGGTTCGCAGGACCTCCCGCATCTGGTTCTCCGTGGTGGAGAAGGGGTCGCCGGGCAGGATCTCCCGGAAGGAGCGGCCCAGGTGGTCGGCCTCGGGGACGCCGTGCATCGAGGCGAGGGCCCCGTTGACGGCCACGTACCGAAGCTGGGTGTCCAGGACGGACAGCCCGATCGGCGCCTGGGTGACCAGCTGGCTGGACAGGGCCACCTCGCGCTCCACCTGCCGCACCGTGGCCCGGTCGGTGGCCAGCCCCAGCGCGTAGTGATCGCCGAGGTTGTCCGTCAGCCGCATATTGCGGAACTCGACGATCCGGGTGCTGCCGTCCTTGTGCCGGACGGGGAAGGCCCCGGCCCAGCCTCGGCCCGTGACCATCAGCTGGGCGAAGAGCCTGATGCCCGCGTCCCGGTGTTCGGGATGCAGAAGCAGGGTGGCCGCGTACTGCCCGGCCGCCTCGTCGCCGGTGTAGCCGAACAGTTCCTCGGCCTGCGGGCTCCACATGTCGATCCGGCCGTCGGCCTCCACCAGCACCGCGGCGACGCCCAGCAGATCCATCAGCCCGCTGGGACCGGACGCGGCCTCGTCCGGATCAGCCGCCGGCTCCGAATGCTGATTCGCTCGGCTCATCACATTCGCCCCTCAGACCTGTCCATCTCACCGGCGCACCCGCCTGCATCAGCAGACGCGTACAGCGGTCTCCTAGCAGGTCAGCAACCCGTTCACGATGCGCCACGCGACCTGCGAACGGCCAGGAGACGCGCCGGGGAAGCCCCGTGCCCCGGCCGAACCGGACAACCCGGGCGACCAGCACAAGATCCAGACCGTGCTCGGATCACTGGGTCGGTCATCACTTCACTTCCACCCTTCCACACGCCGACGGCTCATGGCGGACGCCGTCCCGGTCGCGCTCACCAGGGCCGGCCAGGCATGACTCGCCCCCAAGGGGAGTCGCGCGCGCCGTCCGGCCGTGTCACCGTCGCCGGCCGGGCATGCGTGCCCACGCCCGCGTCACCCGTCCGGCGGCCCCTTCACGGCTCTCACGAAGTGGAGACGGTCGGCGAGCCGCCCGCGGCCGGCTTCCGATGCCCGCCGTAGGTCCCCGGCCGTCGGCCCGGGCCGCACCGAGGTCATCCGCGAGCCCGATGCCACCTGGCAGGTACTTCATGAAAGACTTCGAGCCCCGCGCGGAGTAGCCCCGGTACCGGCCTGTCGCCGGTACCGCGTAGGCGAAGAGGGGGCGGGGCGGTCGGATTCGAACCGACGTCCTCCGAGATGCTGTCGCGGCGCATTACCTCTGTGCTACGACCCCGCCTTGCCGGTGATCGTATCCCCGGCCCGCGGAGGTCGGCCATGCCTCTTCCGGGCGGGGAGCCGCGGCGGACGGTGCCGGGCCCGAACTGTGCCTGAGCGGCGCCGAAGCCGTGTCCGTCCCGGCCGCAGGCGCGGCGCTAGCGTGAGGCGCATGATCGTATGGCTCAACGGAACCCACGGCGCGGGCAAGACGACCACCAGTGCCCTCGTGCGGCAACTGATCCCGGACTCAAGGGTGTTCGACGCCGAGAAGGTCGGCGAGACGCTCATGGACATCAAGCCGGCGTTGCCCTGGACGGGCAACTTCCAGCACTGGCCGCCGTGGCGACCGCTCGTGGTCGAGACCGCCCGGCACGTACTCGACTACGCCGGTGGCACTCTGGTGATGCCGATGACCGTCCTGGTCGAGCAGTACTGGCGTGAGATCAGCGCGGGCCTGGCCGGGCATGGCATTCCGGTACGTCACTTCGTGCTCCACGCCGATCAGGACACGCTCCGCCGGCGCATCGAGGGGGACACGGTTCTCGGCCCCTCCTCGTTCCGCCTGTCTCATCTCGAACCCTACGCGGAGGCGGCCCGCACCTGGCTGCACAGGGAGGCCGAGGTCATCGACACCACACACCTCACTCCCGCCGAGGCCGCCCTGCGGATCGCGGAGGTCGTCAAGGGGTGAGGCCACCGGCCGTGCGAAGGGTGTGGTTCCGCGGGCCGGAAACCGGCGGACGGCCGAGAAGCCCGGGGTGATCACGGGTGAGGCGGAAGTCCGCCGGGTTCGTTACGCGCCAATGTCGTCTTCTCGCCGGTGGAGGCCGTCAGCGGCACCCGGCCCGCACCGTGGCGCCCGCCCGCGCTGACTGCCTGGGCCAACGGACCCCTATCACACCTGCTCATTTTCATCACACGACATCCACGTGATGAACACTTCCGGCCGGGGGGTCGACCGCACCATCCCCGTGGGGCAGACGCTGCGCCGAGTCGCTGCCTAGCCTCCCAGGTCATGCGATCACACCTGATGAGACGCTTCGGCCTCGGTGCCGTTCTCGCCCTCGCGCTCGCCCTGTTCGGCCTGGCCCCCAGCGCGAGCGCCGCCGACCCGGCGCCGGCGGAACTGACCTTCGCCACCGACAGCGCCACTACCACGCCCGGCGGCACGGTCAACCTGTCGATGACCATCACCAACCACAACACCTATGACGTCTGGTTCGTGTACCAGACGATCGAACCGACGTGGCTGACCACACAGCGCCCCGACCTGAAGTACGGCTTCACCGGGTGCAGCCTGGCCACCGCGAACGGCTCCACCCCCTGTTCCGGGACCGGCCCGGCCAACCTCGGCTCCAACTACGGCGCGACCATCCCGCCCGGTCAGAGCCGTACGGTCACCCTGACGCTGAACGTCGCCGCCGACTCCGGCTGCAACGGCAACATCGGCTTCTACTCGTACTTCTACGCCGAGTTCAGCGACTCGACGAGCGTCAGCGGCGGGCCGGTCTACACGCCCGTCACGCGCGTGCTCTGCTCCTGACGCTCCGTCCGGACCGCGGCACGTGACCTGAAAGCCTCCCTGCCCAGCCCCTCGCTCCGGTCTGGACCACTGGCACTCCGGCCGGCGGGCCCACAGGCCCGCCGGTGTGCCGCGCAGGGACCGGACCAGCCCCGGACCAGCACGCCGGACATGGGCGCCCACCGGGCCCTGCCCCTCCCGGCCGCCGCGAGCGGCTCCCTTCGCTTCCGGAGGCGCCCATTTCGTCACCTGCGCTTTTCCGTCATGTTCCGCAACACGACCGCCGGATCTCCGCACAGCCATCACTATGTGACACGAACGGATGTGTGACGAACTGGCTTCTGAGGGGGACGCCGGCGGCACGCAAGGGGGTGCGTTCGCTCTACGGGAGCCGTGCTCACCCCTGCCCGGGGAGGGGACCTCACCGCATGAAGCGGACCTTTCGCACCACTGTGCTCACGGTGGGCGCGCTCATCGCCGCACTGGGCCTGCCGACCGGTGCGGCACATGCCGACACCACGCCCCGTATCGACCTGCGGGTGCTGGTGGTGAGCGACGGCGGCCCGTCGACTGACGCCATAGCCGCCGAACTGGCCGCGGCCGGCACGCCGTACACCCGGATCGACCTCACGGAGTCCGGCCGGACCGTGATCGACGCGGGCTTCCTCGCGGACACCGTCGACGGCAGGCCGCGCGCCAAGTTCCAGGCCGTCGTGCTGCCCAACGACAACCCGTTCCCGGCCGGTTCATCCGAGATGGCGGCACTGGCGGCGTACGAGCGGACCTACGACGTTCCCCAGGTCGACGCCTACACCTACGCCCGTCCCGAAGCCGGTCTGCAGTACCCGATCAACGGGGGATACTCCGGCAGCATCGACGGCGGGCGCGCGGAGGTGACCGCCGCCGGGAAGTCGGGCCCCTTCGGCTATCTCGACGGGCCGGTGCCCTTCGAGGACAACGACCCGGCCGTCGGCGAGAGTTACGCCTACCTGTCGAAGCCCGTGGCGGGCGCCGACTTCACCCCGTACGTGGAAGCGGCGATCCCCGGCCGGTCGACCAAGGGCACGCTGGTGGGCGAGTACCGGCACGACGGACGGCGCGAGCTGGTCGTCACCTTCGTCTACAACCAGTACCAGCAGCAGTTCCGCCTCCTGGCGCGCGGCATCGTCGAGTGGATGACCGGTGGTGTGCACCTGGGCGCCTCACGGAACTACTTCTCCGTCCACGTGGACGACGTGTTCGCCGCCGACGACCGCTGGAACAGTCAGCTCAACTGCACGCCCGGCGACGTCGACTGTGCGGACCCCGACGCGACACCCGACCCGATCCGGATGACGCCCGGCGATGTCGACCACGCCGTCGACTGGCAGAACAGCAAGAACTTCACCCTCGACTTCGCCTACAACGGCGCCGGCAGCACCGACCACCGCGAGGACCACAACGGCGCCGACCCGCTGGCCGACCGGCTGATCGCACGACGGGGCGAGTTCCGCTGGATCAACCACACCTACTCGCACCCCTTCCTCGGCTGCGTGCAGGACACGACCGTGGTGCCCTGGAAGTGCGCGACCAACGCCGACGGCACCACCCGGTGGATGAGCCGCAACGACATCTCCGACGAGATCGCCACCAACCGGGTCTGGGGCGAAAGGGCCGGGCTGCCCCTGGTGAACGGCGAGTTGGTCACCGGCGAGCACTCCGGCATGAAGGTGCTGCCGCAGCAGCCCGTAGACAACCCCCACCTGGCGCCGGCCCTCGACGACAACGACATCACCTGGCTCGGCTCGGACAACTCCCGTGAGCCCGCCCAGCGACGGGTGGGCCCGGCCACCACCGTGCCCCGCTATCCGATGAACGTCTTCTACAACGCCGGCCGGGCGGCCGAGCAGGT
This sequence comes from Streptomyces sp. 378, assembly GCF_030124145.1. Lineage (GTDB taxonomy): Bacteria > Actinomycetota > Actinomycetes > Streptomycetales > Streptomycetaceae > Streptomyces. The sequence goes on along the minus strand of NZ_JASKMS010000009.1, from coordinate 79,916 downwards.
CGACGAGTACAACTGGATCTACACCGGCCGCGCCCAGGGCGGCAGCGGCATCTGCGAGGACAACCCGGCCACCACCACCTGTCTGGCGGCGCCCCTGGACGCCGCCACCGGCTACGCCGACCACATCGTCCCGCTGGAGACGCGGATCGCCCTCGGGCACGTCCTGGCCAACGACCCCAAGCCGCACTTCATCCACCAGTCGAACCTGGCCGAGGACCGCATCGCCTACCCCGTGCTCGACGGCGTCCTGGACGGCTACGAGGCGCTCTTCGCCGAGGGCACGCCCGTGGTGAACCCGAGAATGCAGGACATCGGCACCGAACTCCGGCGCCGGGCCGACTGGCAGGCCGCGCTCCGGGCCGGGCAGGTCACCGCCTACCGCGTCGGCGACACGGTGACCGTCGACGCACCGGCCGGACTGGCCGTCACCGCGACCCTGCCCTCCGGCACCACACTGGCCGGCGCCGCGTTCGGCGAGGCCTACGCGGGGGCGGTGTCCGGCTGGACACCCGCCACGGACACCCCGCTCGCTCTGAACCTGCCGGCGTCCGCGACGGCTCCGGCCGCCGACGCCCCGGAGCCCGCCCCGGCCACCGGCCCCGCCCCGCGGACCCGGGTCCCCGTGGGCGTCACCGACCCGGTGGGCCACACCACGGGCGACTGAACGGCGCACCCGCCCACAACCGACCTGAGGTCCTGGCCGCCCCGGCGGCCAGGACCGTCCCGAACCACCCCACACCTCGGCCGTGGAGCCCATCGATGCCCGTTCCCCAGGGCGCGCGACATACCGGAGCGACGCGCGTCACCCTGCTCACCGAAGGCACCTACCCGCACAGCCACGGCGGCGTCAGCGTCTGGTGCGACCAGCTCGTCCAGGGCATGCCGGACCTCGCCTTCGACGTCATCGCCGTCACCGGCACCGGACGTGAGCCGGTCGTATGGGACCTGCCCGCACACGTCTCCAGCGTGCTGTCCGTCCCCATGTGGGGCGCCCCGCCCGAGGGCCGCCCGCCCCGGGGCCGATCCCGCAACCAACTGGCCGCCTCCTACGAGCGGTTCCTCACCGCACTGCTCGACCCGCGCGCCGAGGACGGGTTCGCGCCCGCCCTGTACGCGCTGGCACGGGCGGCGTCGGAGGGGACGCTGAGCCCTTTCCTGCGCGGGGACCGGGCGATCGCGATCCTCACCGCGCTGTGGAACCGCCCCGGTCTCGCCGTACGCGAGGCACAGCCCACGCTGCACGACGCGCTCACCGCGACCGCCCTGCTGGAGCACGCCCTGCGCCCGCTGGCCGCGCCGGCACCCGCCAGCGGGGTCGCCCACGCGGTCAGCGGCGGGGTCGCCGTCCTGCCGGGTCTCGCCGCCCTCGAACACCACGGCGTTCCGCTGCTGTTGACCGAGCACGGGGTCTATCTGCGTGAGCGCTACCTCGGCTACCGCACCGCGCCCTACCGCTGGCCCGTGAAGGCCGTGATCCTCGGGTTCTTCCGGCTGCTCGCCCAGGAGAGCTACCGACGCGCCGCCCTGATCACACCCGGCAACCGCTACAACCGGCTGTGGGAGGAGGAGGGCGGCGCCGCCCCGGAGTCGATCCGCACGGTCTACAACGGCGTCGACCCCGCCGCGTTCCCGGCGGCCGGGCCCGAACCGGACGCACCCACCCTCAGCTGGGCGGGCCGCGTGGACCCCATCAAGGATCTGGAGACCCTCATCCGGGCCTTCGCCGTCGTCCGCGACCGGCTCCCGCACGCGCGGCTGCGGCTGTTCGGCGGGACACCGCGAGGCGGAGAGGCCTACCGGGAACGCTGCGAGGCCCTGGCCGCCGAGCTCGGACATGCCGACGCCGTCACCTTCGAAGGGCGCGTCGACGACATCAAGGACGCCTACGCCGCCGGAAACGTCGTGATGCTCTCCAGCATCAGCGAGGGCTTCCCCTTCACCCTGATCGAGGCCATGTCCTGCGGACGGGCGACCGTCTCCACCGACGTGGGCGGTGTGCGCGAGGCCGTCGGCGACACCGGGCTCGTGGTGCCTCCGCGCGATCCCGTGGCGATGGCCGAGGCCGCACTGGAGCTGCTGGGCGATCCCGGGCGGCGCAGGGCGATGGGTGAGGCGGCCCGGCTCCGGGTCATCGAGCAGTTCACCCTCCGGCAGACCATCGACACGTTTCGGTCCGTCTATCTGGAACTCGCCCATCCACCGCAGGGGTCGACGGTCATGCCCCCGACGGTCAGGAGGTCGGCCCGGGCCGTCCACGGCACGGGAAGCCTCGCCCTGTGAGCGGGCCGATGTCCCTGGAACCCGGGGGGTCCGAACAGGACACCCTGGCCATCCGCCTGGCCGGCACCCGCCCGCCACGCCGTCGGCCGCGCTGGGCGCTCGACGACACCACGCTCGCCATCAGGCTGCCCCGGCGCGGCCCCGACGAGGAGGCGGTCAGTGAACTCGCCGCCGAACTCGCCGACCGCATAGGCCCCGCCGTCCACCCCTACGAGGTGGCCGCGCTGCTGGAGGCGGAGGGACTGTCCGCCTCCCTGATCAACGAACGGTACGGACACCCGAACCTGTTCTCCCTCGCCTCCGCGCTGTACGAACGGGTGCCGCGCACCTTCCCCGAACCCGCCCCCGGGCCCGACCCCTGGCGCCCCGACACCCTGCGCTGCCTCCTGCGGGGCGTGCTGTTCGCGCTGCCCGGCCTGGCCTACCTGCTGACGGCCCCGTTGTGGAACGCCGGCGGGCACGCCCCCGCCCTCGTCGTGGCCGGACTCGTGTCCTGGGCGTGGGGGCAGGCACTCGGCCACCGCGCGCACCTGCGGATGGCGACCGGACGCCGGGAGGCGGGCCGTACCCTCCTGGCCGGCGCGCCCGTGGGAGCGGCGGTGGCCACGGCGGTGGCCGCGCTGCCCGCGGACGGCGGACCGGTGACCCTGGTGGCGGCCGCGCAGTCCGCGTACCTGGCGGCCGCCGGTGTGCTGCTGGTGCTGGGGCGGGAACGGCTGCTGCTGGCCGCGCTCAGCCCGCTGCTCGCCGGTGCTTGCCTCCTGCCGTGGTGGGAGCCCGGCCCCGCGCTCCGGACCGGGCTGCCCCTGCTGGCGCTGCTCGCCACGCTCACCGTCACCGGCGGGGTCCTGCATCGTGCCCTCGCCGCCCCGGCCACCGCCGGTGCGCCCCGGCCACGCCTGATGTGGTCACTGCCGTACGGCCTGTTCGGGCTGGCCGCCGGGGTGCTGGTGCTGCTGGAGGGGCGGGAGGAACCGTACGCGGTGATCGTGCTGACGCTGAGCATGGGGCCGGCGGAATGGCTGCTGTACCGCTACCGCGGACTGTCGGTCGCCGCGCTGCGCGCCACCGCCACGCCCGCCGGGTTCCTGCTGCGCTCGGCCGGCATCCTCGGCCTCTGCCTGCTCGCCTATCTCGCACCGCTGCTGCCCGCGGCCCTGCTCACCGGCGCCGACCCCGTCGCCCTGCTGCTGCTCGCCGCCGTCCTGTGGACCGCGCTGCTGCTCCAGGCGTTCGGAGCGGCCTGGTCGTCGGCGGGGATCTGCCTCACGGCAGCCGGCGCGGCCGGTGCGGTCGTCCTGTTCCGGCTGCCACCGGGCACGGCCCTGGCGCTGCCGCTCAGCTGCGGCGCCGCCGCTCTGTGCCTGTCGGCGTGCGCGTTGTGTCTGCTCGGCCGGCCCGCCCCGCACGCCTGACCCCGCTCACCTCTCACCGCGTCGAAGGGACCACTCAGTTGACCTCCGCACCGCTCGCCGCCGTCACCGGAGCCGAGGGCTTCATCGGCTCTCACCTCACCGAGGCCCTGGTCGCCTCCGGACACCGGGTCAGGGCCATGGCCCAGTACAACTCCTTCTCCTCCTACGGCTGGCTGGAGACCCTGCGTCCGGACGTCCTGGACCAGGTGGAGATCGTCCTCGGCGACGTCCGGGACCCCGGTTCCGTCCGCGGTCTCCTCGAAGGCGCCGACACGGCCTACCACCTGGCCGCCCTGATCGCGATCCCCTACTCCTACCAGGCCCCGCACAGCTACGTGGACACCAACGTCACCGGCACCCTCAACGTGCTGGAAGCCGTGCGCGCCCTCGGCACGCCCCGGCTGGTGCACACCTCCACCAGCGAGACGTACGGCACCGCGCGGACCGTGCCCATCACCGAGGACCACCCCATCAACACTCAGTCGCCGTACGCCGCTTCGAAGGCGGGCGGGGACCGGCTGGCCGACAGCTACCACGCCAGTTTCGACACCCCGGTCGTGACACTGCGGCCCTTCAACACCTTCGGTCCGCGTCAGTCCATGCGCGCCGTCATCCCCACCGTCATCGGGCAGGTCGCCGCGGGAGAACGCACGATCACTCTCGGCGACCTGCGCCCCACCCGCGATTTCACCTTCGTCAAGGACACCGCGCAGGCCTTCCTCGCCGTCGGTACCGCACCCGCCGGGCAGGTCGTGGGCCGTACCTTCAACGCCGGTACGGGCGGGGAGATCTCGGTCGGCGACCTGGTCGGGCTGATCGGCAAGGTGATGGACACCGCGCTCGACGTGCGCGAGGACGAGGCCCGCATCCGTCCGGCCAACTCCGAGGTGATGCGCCTGGTCGCCGACGCGAGCCGGCTCGCCGCCGCGACCGGCTGGCGGCCCGCCCACACCCTGGAGGAAGGCCTCGCGCACACCGTGGAGTTCTTCCGCGACCCGGCCAACCTCGCCCGCTACAAGACCGGCATCTACAACATCTGACACCGCACAGCGGATCTCGTCCGTCACGTCCGCGCACGTCCACGAAGCGTTCACGAAGGAGGAGCCCCATGCACGCAGTGATCCTGGCGGGAGGCAAGGGCGTCCGGCTGCGGCCGTACACCACGGCGCTGCCCAAGCCGCTCGTCCCCATCGGCGACCAGCACGCCATTCTGGAGATCGTGCTGCGCCAGCTTTCCGCGGCCGGCTTCACCAGTTGCACCATAGCGATCGGCCACCTCGGCGAGATCATCCGCGCCTACGTCGGCGACGGCTCCCAGTGGGGCCTGGCCGTCGACTACGCCACCGAGGAGAACCCGCTGGGCACCATGGGCCCGCTGCTCACCCTGCGCGACCGCCTGCCCGAGACCTTCCTGGTGATGAACGGCGACGTCCTCACCGACCTCGACTACGCCGACGTCCTGCGCCGGCACCGCGCGTCCGGTGCCCCGCTGACCATCGCCACGTACGCCCGCAAGGTGCACATCGACTTCGGGGTGCTGACCACCGACGCCAGCAGGGTCGTCGCGTTCACCGAGAAGCCGAGCATGGACTACCGCGTCTCCATGGGCGTCTACGGCCTGTCCCGTGCCACCCTCGGCGGCTACACGCCCGGACTGCCGCTCGGCTTCGACGAGTTGGTGCTCGACCTGCTCAAGAGCGACAACCAGCCGCACGCCTACGACTTCGACGGGTACTGGCTCGACATCGGCCGCCCGGACGACTACGACCGGGCCAACGCCGAGTTCACCAGCCGCAAGTCGCTACTGCTCAAGGGAGCCTGAGCACGTCATGCGCATTCTCGTCCTGGGCTTCACCGGCTATCTCGGCGTGCACGTCGCCGAGCGGCTGCGCGACCTGCCGGGCGCGCTGGTCCTCGGCGGTGGCCGCTCGCCCTCCGCCGACCTCGACGTCGATCTCGCCCGCGTCCGTCCGGAACAGCTGGCGAAGACCCTCGCGACGGCCGCGCCCGACATCGTCGTCAACTGCGCGGGCGCCACCGGCGGTGACGCCGTCACCCTCGCCGAGGTCAACGCCCGCGGCCCGGCGGTGCTGTGTGCCGCACTGCGCGAGGCGGCACCCGCGGCCCGTCTGGTGCACCTGGGCTCGGCCGCCGAATACGGCCCCGGCACCCCGGACACCGCGGTGACGGAGTCGGGGGTCACCCGCCCGGTCGGCCCCTACGGCGCGACCAAGCTCGCGGGCACGCTCGCGGTGACCGCCTCCGGCCTGGACGCGGTGGTGCTGCGGGTGGGCAATCCGGTGGGCCCCGGAGCACCGCCCACCGGGCTGCCCGGGCGGATCGCCGGCCTGCTGCGCGAGGCCGGCCCCGACCCGGAGGCGGTGCTGCGGTTCGGTGACCTGTCGGCCTACCGCGACTTCGTCGACGTACGCGACGTGTCGAGGGCGGCGGTGCTGGCGGCCACGGCTCCGGGCCCGCTGCCGCTCGTCCTCAACGTCGGCGGGGGCCGGGCCGTCCCGGTGCGCGACCTGGTGCGGGGCCTGGCCGGCCTGGCCGGGTTCCGTGGCCGGATCGAGGAGACCACGGCGAGCCCGGCCGGCTCGGCCCGTTCCGCGCAGGTGTCGTGGCAGTGTTCGGACATCACCGCCGCCGGGCGGGCCCTGGACTGGCGTCCCGCCCACACCCTCGGCGACGCGCTGGCCACGCTGTGGGAAGGCTGCCGCACACCGTGAACCTGCTGATTCCGCTGTACGTCCATCCTGCCGAGGACCCGGGTGCCTGGCACCGGCTGATCACCGCCGCGCCCCGCACGTACGGGGTCGTCCTCAACCCGGCGAGCGGACCGGGTGAGGCCCCCGACCCGGCGTTCACCGCCGCGGCCGGTGCGCTGCGGACCGCGGGAGCGCGTCTGCTGGGCTATGTCGACACCGACTACGGGGTGCGCGACCCCGCCGACATCACCGAGGACGTGCGCCGGCACCGGGAGTGGTACGCGGCGGACGGCTGCTTCCTCGACCGGGTGACGGCGACCGCCGACGGACTGCCGGGCTGTCGCCGCCTGGTGCGGGCACTGCGCCGCCTGGGCGTGGGCACGGTCGTCCTCAACCCCGGGGTCCACCCGGCCCCGGGGTACGCCCGCATCGCCGACCTGACCGTCACCTTCGAGGGCCACTGGTCCACGTACGTCTCCGCGTTCAGCCGGCCCGCGTGGACCGCGCGGCACGGACCGGAGCGGCTGTGCCACCTCGTCTACGGTGTGCCCGAGGCGCTCGTTCCCCTCGCCGTGCGCACCGCACATGAGCGAGGAGCGGCGGTCTGCGGCCCCGTCACGGGCGAACCGCCCAACCCCTGGGCGCAGTTGACACCCGCTCTCGCCGGAGCGGAGCGATGAGGAGGAGGCAGCTGTCCTGTGCGGCCCTGCTGACCGCGCTGGTGGCCGCGGGGTTGACGGGCTGCTCCGGCGGCGCGGAGCGAGCCGCCGACGCGCACGGCACGACGCCGGCCGCGCCGCGCACGGCGGCCCCCTCCCGGCCGCCGGCACCCGAGCCGGAAGGGCCGGTGACCTCGCCGAGCCCCTCCCCTCCGCCGGCGCGGCCGGCCGCCTCACCCTCGCCCTCCAGAGCGGTGTGGAAGCCCCGCCCGGGTCTCTCCTGGCAGTGGCAGCTCGACGGCAAGGTCGACGCCTCCGCCGACGTCCCGGTCTACGACATCGACGGATTCGAGAACTCCGCGGCGGACGTGGCCCGGCTCCACCGCGCGGGCCGGAAAGTCATCTGTTACGTCAACGTCGGCGCGTGGGAGAACTTCCGCCCGGACCGGGACGCCTTCCCGCACTCGGTGCTCGGCAAGCCCAACGGATGGGCGGGCGAACGATGGCTGGACATCCGGCAGCTGACCGTCCTGCGACCGATCATGGAACGCCGCTTCGACATGTGCCGCGACAAGGGATTCGACGCCGTGGAGCCCGACCTGGTGGAGGGTTACGGCAACGACACCGGTTTCCCCCTCACCGCACGCGACCAACTGAGATACAACCGTATGATCGCGGCGATCGCGCACGCGCGAGGACTGTCCGTGGGCCTGAAGAACGACCTCCCCCAGATCTCGCAACTTGTGGCCCACTTCGACTTCGCGGTCAACGAGGAGTGCGCCCAGTACGACGAGTGCGGCGAGCTCTCCCCGTTCATCGCGGCCGGCAAGGCGGTGTTCCACGTGGAGTACACGGAACCGCGGAGCGGTTTCTGTGCCGAGTCCCGACGGCTGAGGCTGTCGTCGATGGTGAAGAAGCCGGAACTCGGGGTGTGGCGGAGCCCTTGCTGAGCTGACGCGCCCCGGCTGTGGAGCGCGGCGGGGAACCGAACGGGGCCTTCGCGCGTGGTAGCGGAGAAGGCCTGTTTCGCCGCCCGTGACCCGTTCGCAGGGGTGGCCGTGCGGAAGTGCCGTTCGCTGCCCGCGGTGACGATTCTTGTCTCAGCTAGTCGTCACCCGTCAAAATGGTGATGTGCATCTCGACCACGTTTTCGTCTGCGGGCACCCGGCCCTCGACTTCGCGGCCACTCTGCGCGCCCGGCGCTCGACACCGTTCGAGTTGTTCGTGACGCCTGAACGCCTGAACGCCTGGTACCTGGAGTCCGGGCTCGTCGACACGATCACACCCGGCAAGGAGGAGGACGTCCGGGAAGCGACCACGGTGCGCGAGGTGATCTACCGACTCGTCACGAACCGTCGCCTGGGTGAGAACTTCGACCGCGAGGCGCTCGCCGTGCTGAACGCCGCTGCGCGCAAGACGCCCGCGACACCGCAGTTGACCCTGACAGGCCGGCACACCGACGCGACGCCCGAACAGGCCCTGGCGACCGTGGCCCGGCAGTCGGTCGAACTGCTCAGCGGCCCGGACGTCCCCCTGCTGAAGGAGTGCGGCAACCCGGAGTGCACGCGCGTCTACATCGATCGCTCCCGCGGCATGCGGCGGCAGTGGTGCGGCATGGAGTCGTGTGGCAACAAGATCAAGGCAGCGGCGTATCGCGCACGGAAGAAGACCTCTCCCGTTACGCCCTCGAACTGATCCGTCGGTCGGGCCCGCGCGTCGGCCTCTGCTCGGCGAACTGCCGCCGTGCGCTTCGAAGGGGGCGAAAACCACACGTGGCCGGGAAGGACGTCGCCCTTCCCGGCCACGTCGACGCTCCGGACTAGGCCCCTTCTGATGGATCTCCGCGGGAGAAGGAGCGGCGTTCGGTGCGGCGGTGGGGGCCCCTCCCGTTCGAGCGAAGCCGAGAACGGGGGAGCGTGCCGGGCGTCGCGACGCCGCGGAGATCCATCAGAAGGGGCCTAGCCGCGCCTGGGCAACCGCCAGTTCGGGCGCGGGAAGTGACAGGTGTAGCCCTCCGGATACCGCTGAAGGTAGTCCTGGTGCTCCGGCTCGGCCTCCCAGAACGCGCCGGCCGGCACGACCTCGGTCACCACGGGACCCGGCCACAGTCCGGACGCCTCGACATCGGCGATGGTGTCCTGCGCGACGCGCCGCTGCTCGTCGTCGAGGTAGAAGATGGCGGAGCGGTAGCTCAGGCCGATGTCGTTGCCCTGCCGGTTCCTCGTGGTCGGGTCGTGAATCTGGAAGAAGTACTCCAGGATCGAGCGATAGTCGCTGGCGGTCGGATCGAACACGATCTCGATCGACTCCGCGTGCTTTCCGTGGTCACGGTAGGTGGGGTGGGGCTTGCCGTCGTCGCCGCTGTAGCCGACCCGGGTGCGGATCACCCCGGGAAGCGACCTGATCAGCTCCTGCATGCCCCAGAAGCAGCCGCCGGCCAGCAGCGCCCTTTCCTCGACATCGCTCATGGCGGTCACCTTTCTCGTCCGTATGGGTCCACGCGGAACCAGCCTCGCACATCAGCCGTCCCCTGCAATCACCATCCTGACAGGTGACGAGTCGGGCTGACCCCCGGATTCCGCGTCAGGCGGTCCTCCAGGGCGGTCGGCGTAGGGCGTGCAGGGCCCGCCCGGGCCTGCCCCTCGGGAACGGTCGGTCCGCCCGGACGCGGGCGACTCGCCTCTGCGGAGACACGACCTCCGTCGAGGTCGCCTGTCGCTGCTCGGGGGCCGGCGGCTCGGGAGGTGACGGAACCGGCTGGTCGCACCGCCCGGCTAGGCCGCCCCGTCGCGGTCTGCCGCCACCTCGCCGCGCAGGGCGCCACCGGGGCTGTCGGAGAGAGCGATGCGGGCGGTGATGCGCTTGCCCACCGGCTCGCGCTGTATCTCGAAGTCCTCGACCACGGCCTTCACGATCTCCAAACCGTGCTGGCCGATCCTGCTGGGGTCGGCGGCCCGGGCCGTGGGGACCGTCGGGTCGCTGTCCCAGACGATGACTTCCACACTGCGGGCGGTGACGCGCAGTTCCAGCAGCACGGGCCCCGGAGCGTACTTCCGCGTGTTGGTGACCAGCTCGCTGACGACCAGCTGGGTGAGATCCCTCGCTCGGGCGGAGACGGCCAGGTGACGGTCGTCACTCGCCCGGTCGAGGAAGGCGACGGCGTGATGGCGGGCGTCCGCGATGCAGCTGTCGTCTCCCCCCAGCGCGTACGCGGCACGCATCAGGTACTCCTGCGGCGCCGTGCAGCCGTCACCGTCGACATCAGATCCCACTGGCCTCGCCCTCACTCCCCGTTCACGCGCGCCGGTACCCCGTTTCGCCACCCCGCATGCCGCAAAGGTGTTGTTCGGCACAGCCGCTCAGGTGCATCGGGCCGGGACGGTGAGGCAGAATCATCCGCGCACGTTTCTGACCGGGCAAGCCTAAGCACATTTGAGGAGACGGTGACCCACATCGAGGAAGCGGACCGGCCGGGCCGGCTCCATGCCGAACACCGCATGGCGGGAGACATCCGTGTCGTGACGCTGCGGGGCGAGATCGACCACGACGTCCAGGACGTGCTCAGCGCAGCCCTGCTCATCGACGACGGGGCGGTGCCACCGCGGATCGTCGCGGATCTCAGCGGCGTGACATTCATGGACTCCAGCGGCATCAACGTCTTCGTCACCGCCCACCAGCAGGTGAGCGGCGCAAACGGGTGGATGCGGATCGTCGGCGCCCAGCACTCCGTCCTGCGGGTGCTGCAGCTGGTCGGCGTCGACACCCTCATCCCCTGCCACGACACCACCGAGCAGGCCCTGAGCACCTGAACCGCGTGCCGCCGGCCCCGGGCGGAGACGCCACGGGGGCCGCGGGCCGGGTCGCCGCCCGGCCCCCCGATGAGCTGGCGGGCGGCGCTCGAGCCACAGGGAGCCGATGCTCTGCCGCTCGGCGACGGACCGCGGACCGTGCGACGACCGGCTGGACTCTTCGCGAGATCCGGTCGTCGGCAGAAGGAAGTCGCTGCGCCCCGCAGCTTCTGGTCACATACGGGAGGAAGGGCTACGGAAGCGACTTCCCGGCGAAATCGGTCAAGGCAGGATCTCGACGTACCCGTCGGTTCCGTGGACGCGGATCCGCTGGCCGTCCTGGATCAAGCGGGTGGCCCGCTCCACGCCTACGACGGCCGGCAAGCCGTACTCCCGGGCGATCACCGCGCCGTGGGTCATCAGGCCGCCCACCTCCGTCACCAGGCCCGCGATGCCGACGAAGAGGGGTGACCAACTGGGGTCCGTGTAGGCCGTGACCAGGATGTCGCCCGGCTCGAGATCGGCTTGCGCCATGTCCAGGATGACGCGGGCCCGCCCTTCGATGGTCCCGCCGGAGACCGGCAGGCCGACCAGGGCACCGGCCGGCACGTCATCGCGTCGGTAGGCGCCGTTGACGGTCTCGCCCTCCGAGGTGAGGACGCGCGGCGGTGTGAGCGCGTGGTACGACCGGAACGCCTCCTTGCGCTGCGGGATGAGCCGGTCGTCCACCCGCTTCGCACGCACGACGTCGTGGAACTCCTGGAACGTGAGGTAGAAGATGTCCTCCTCCTCACGGAGCACGCCGGCCTGCACGAGGCGCTCGGCCTCCGCCATCAAGGCCTGCTTGTAGACGAAGTAGCGGCTGATGATGCCGTACTTGGGGTACTCCCGGTATCCGATGAAGGTCCGGACCCGGTCGATCATCTTCTTGGCCTCGTCCGCTTTGCTCTCCCCGTCGGGCAGGGCACGCAGGCGGGTCAGCACGTCCTGTTCCTTCTTGAGCGCCTTCTGCCGGCCTTCCTCGAAGCGTCGCCCGGCCGCGCCCGGATCGAAGTTTCTGACGTTGTCGAGGATCGCCGGCACGAGCGTGCCGGGGCGTTCGCGCCAGCGGGGCCTCGTGATGTCGATCTCTCCGGCACAGCGCATGCCGTACCGGTCGAGGTAGGCCTCGATGGCTTCGCGTGCTTCGGGCCCACCCGGAACCTTGGCCAGTTCGTCGAGGAAGCCGTCGTCCTCGACGGTCTGCAGGAACGCCACCACCTCCGGGTGGGGACGGATCACGTCCGCGACGTCGAGCAGTTCCAGTCCCATCTCCGAGGTGATGTTGTCGGGGGCGGACAGCGTGAGGGTGTCGGCCGCGTTCTTCTCGCCCAGCCACTCGTGCAGCGTGTCGTTGAGCCACCACGTGGACTCCATCCCGGCCATGATCGCCTGGAAGCTCAGCGGATCGGTGAGGACCCGCTTGTGCTCCTCGAAGGCCTCCAGCAGGAAGTCGAACAGCGCCGGTCCGCTCTTCGCGGCGATGTCGCGCCGCAGGGCGGCGACGGACTTCTCGCTGCGCTCGATCAGCCGGGTGACGACGGCCGGGTCGGTCTCGATCGGCGCGGGCGCGCCGCCGGCCGGGCGGTCGCCGGGCTCCGGGTCCGGGAGTGAGGAGACGAAGCCGTCCCGGTCGAGGACCGTCTCCAGGGCGTCCCTGGTCAACGGGTCTGACCTCCCCACCAGGTCCATGAGGTTCGCGCGGCTCGCGGGCGAGGACAGCGCGCGGGTGGCGTCGACGAAGAGCCTCCCGCCGGCGTCGCGCATCGGCGCCATGGCCGTCAGCTTCCACAGGGAGAGCCCCAGGGGCTTCATGGGGTCGGTCATCATCTGCTGATGGCCGACGGAGACGTAGACGTGATTCTCCTGGTCGTCGGTCTCGGGAATGGGGAACAGCGTCGTGATCGGCCGGCTCTGCACGATCTGGAAGCCGTCACCGGCCAGGCACCATTCGATGTCCTGCGGGCTGCCGAAGTGCGCCTCGATCCGGCGCCCGAGCTCCACCAGCCGCACGACCTGTGCGTCGGTCAGCGCCGGCTGCTCCTGTTGCCGCGCGTCGACCGCCCTCGTCTGCGTGCCGCCGGCCGGCAGGGCGTGCACGGCACGCTCCTTGGCGGCGATCGCCCTGGCGACGATCCGGCCGTCTCGCACCTTGAAGACATCCGGGTTGACCAGGCCGGAGACCAGGGCCTCGCCCAGCCCGAAGCCGGCGTCGACGGTGGCGACCTTCCGGTTGCCCGTGACCGGATCGGCCGTGAACAGGATGCCGGCCGCCTCGGAGAACACCATCTGCTGCACGACCACGGCCATGTGGACCGTGCGGTGATCGATGCCGTTGCGTCGGCGGTAGGTCACGGCCCGCTCGGTGAAGAGTGAGGCCCAGCAGCGGCTGACATGCCGGAGGATCGCCTCCGGCCCCACGACGTTCAGATACGTGTCCTGTTGGCCGGCGAAGGACGCCGTCGGCAGGTCCTCCGCCGTCGCGCTGGACCGGACGGCGTAGGCGGCCTGTTCGCCGAGCCGACCGAGAGGGCGGGTGATCGCCGCCGCGAGATCGCCCGGGACGGTGATCCCTTCGATGGTGCTGCGGATCTGCGCGCTGAGGCTTCGGATCGCCTCCCGGTCGTCCGGGTCCAGACGCGCCAGTTGATCGAGTCGGTCCCCGATCGGCGGTGCTTCCGCCACGATCCGCCGGAAGGCGTCCGTCGTCACACAGAACCCGCCCGGCACGCTGACGCCTTCGATCCGCGACAGCGTGCCCAGGTGCGCGCCCTTGCCGCCGACGGTCGCGACCTGTGTCTCGTCGACCTGCCGGAGGTCCCGCACGAGTTGCTCGGTCATCGCGACACCTCCGAGGCGGCCGTGCTCCGTCGTCCCGCACCCACAGTTCGGACCAGCAGCGCCTCCAGCGCCGCCGAACCGCTGGTCGAGCAGGTCCTTCTATGCAACACACGCACCTCATGTCCCCGTTTCCGCAGGTTGTGGCCTCGGCCGATGATTCTGCGCCCTGACCAGGCCCTTGCCGCAAGCCCCCCGGTGCGCTATACCTTGGGAGAGGCAAGGAGATCTCTCTCCTTGCCTTTGGCGTTTTCCGGGGGGCCGTCCGGCCGGAGGCGGCGCGGGCGCGTCCGCTCAGGCAGCCGCCTGGCCGCGGTGATCGGTACCGCCGCTTCCGCAGCCCGGCTCCATTCGGCGCCCTGCCCTGCTCGAACGCATCGTCGACACCCGTCTTCCACCGCCCTCGACGGACGAACTGGTGGGGGCGTTCACCACGCTGTGGAACCTCGGCGGCGCGGGGATCCCGCTGGCGGATCCGGACCGTGTCGAGCCACACAACCGCGCTCTGCGTGACGCGGCGCGCTCGATCGACTCCTGGGCCTACGCGGAAGCGGTGCTGAGGACTCAGCGGTTGTCGCGGCGCGTCGTCGAGGGCTTCCTCGCCGGCTTCGACCTCCTGGTCACTCCCACGATGGTGTGCCTTCCGCCGCCGATCGGCGCCTGGCGGGCCGGCACCGAGGAGGATCCGTCGGCGGCCCTGAGGAACAGCTACCCCATGGGGGTGTTCACGTCGCTGTTCAACGTCACGGGCCAACCGGCGATCTCCCTCCCCGTCCACCACGACCCCGCCACCGGCCTCCCCGTCGGGGTCCAGATCGTCGCCGCGCCCTGGCGCGAGGAGCTTCTGCTCCAGGTGGCCCAAGTGATCGAGCGGGCACTCCCCCGGGCCGACCGCCGACCCTCCGTCGGCTGACCGGACACGACAGCGCCCGCCCTGCCGGTCGAGCAGGGCGGGCGCGACAGGGTCAGGTCCGCCGAGGCGTCGCGAACGGCCGTCCTGTGCACGGACGTTGGCCGTTCGGCGGAGACTGATCTCCTCGTCCCGGTAGCCTCGCGCCATGGACCAACTGCCCGCGAGTGTGGACCACGACATCCTGGCGCACCGGAGCATCACCGCGATCGCGACGATCCGCGAGACGTGGGGCTGCACGGTCCCCCAGGCACTCGACGCCTACGTGCAGCGTTACGAGGAACTCCGTCGCGACCGCCGGGGCGACCTCAAGCCGGGCTCGGAAGAAGAGCACGGCTCGCGGTCGGCACCCGTGGCGGGCGACGCCAAGAACCCGTAGGTGAGGGCCGGGTGCCCATGGTCAGGCGTTGGCATGGCGACGCCAGGTCGCCCTCCGCGGAGCGGCATGGTGCACCGGCTCATCCGGCCGGTGAGCCTGCCGACGCGACAGCCACAGCGACGTCATGGCCAGCAGGGCGGTGAAGACCACCAGCAACACCACCGAGACCCACATCTGCCGGCTTCCGGGGTTGTCCCACCCCGCCGAAGCTGCCGTGGCGGCCCACAAGACGGCGCCCCCGGCGTAGAAGGTGCGCATCCTGCGCAGCTGCCGCAGGGCTCGTACGGATTCAGCGTGATCGTTTTCCGAGGCCATGCCGACGCAGGTACCCGCGATCCACGTCCCCTATCAGCCTGGGTCACCTTTCTTCGCGTAGGGAGGACCGCGACCTTCGCTGTGCGTCGTGATCAGGGCGACTCGGGCAACGCCGACCGGTCCCGGTGGTGTTCGAGGAGGTAGGGCTCGTCGAGACGTACGTCGTCGGCGCGGTGGCGTCCGTCGGTGAGGAGCCAGTCCAGCAGTTCCGGGGTGGCGTGGTACTCGTCGTAGAAGCCCATGTGCAGGTCGGTGATCTCGAACTCGACCAGCACGTCGTCGATGAGGTCGGCCAGTTGCGCGTCGGCGGCCGGGGTGCGGGTGGTGGTCCACAGGTCCAGCCAGGCGCGCAGGCTGCCGGTGGCGACGGTGAGGAGGCTGAGGACCTTCCTGATGGGGACGGGGCCGGGGTGGGTGTGCAGCGTGGCCTGCCACCATGCGGACCAGACGTCGCGGAGGGCCCTGCTCAGGGGCGCGTCCCAGGTGGTCCAGTCCGCTGCGACCAGCAGCGAGGCGATGAGGTTTTCGTCGACATGGAGCCGGCCGGTGACGGCGGAACGGCTGATGCGTGGCGTGAGACGGCGGTAGAGACGGGGGAAGTCGTCCCAGTGGTTTGGCGCTTCGCCCGCGACGGCGGACACCAGATCCTCGGCGATGAGGTCGAGCGGTCCGGAGAGTGCGGTCAGGTCCTGGGCGCCGTAGCAGTACGTGCACCCGGCGACGGAGAAGGGCTCTTCGGAGGCGAAGGCGCGGTCCAGGGCGTCAAGCGCTGTCATGAGCTGCTGCCGGTGGCGAGACATGGCGACCTGCTGGGGGACTCCGTCCGGACGATCGGCGAAGATCGCAGATTATCAGCTGGTCGCCCGGTGCCCCCGGGGCGGTGCTGTGGGGTATGCGCCCGCACCGCGAGTCGGGTGTCAGGGTGTGTCCTCGTCGGTCAGTTCGAAGTCGGCGCGGGCTGACTCGACTCCGTTGATCTGCAAGGAGACGGCGTGCTGTCCGGGGTAGTAGCGGCGGGTCGTGATCGGCCGGAAGGAGTGCTCGCGGCTTACCTGGACGCGTTCCCCGGGTGCGAGGGTGCGGGTGGTCAGCTTGAACGTCTTGCCCGTCCGGCCGCCGTTGGCCTTGCGGTGGTGCACGATGTAGTCGATCGTGAGCCGCGCCTGGGCGTCGCCGGTGTTGTGGATCGATGCGGTGAAGCGGACGCCGCCGCCGAACGGGACGGTCAGGCGGTCCAGATGGGGTCCGTCGACCTCCACCGCCGCGGGGCCGAAGCCGAGCAGTGCCAGCGCTTCGGGGTGGCCGCGTTTGACGAGGGTGCGCAGTCCGTGGCGCACGAGGCGTTCCGTGGCCGCGTCGGGATCGTCCAGCCAGCGGCGGGCGGTGGTGATGACGAGGTCGGGGTGGTCGCGGCTGAGGTCGTTGAGGTGGTTGGCGACCGAGCGGCGCACGTAGTCGCTCTCGTCACGGTAGAGGGCGTCCAGGAGGGGGACCGTTGCTCCGGGCCGAGCCAGGATGTCCGGCACCCGCACCGACCAGGGCAGGTAGGGACGGGTTCCCTCGGAGGCGAGCCTGCGTACGTCGGCGTCGGCCGAGCCCGTCCAGCCGTTGATGATGCCGAGGGCCCGGTCCAGGTCGTGCCGCAGCAGTGTTCTGATGGCGAACTCCGAGGTGAGACGCCCGGTGAGGTCTGCGAGCAGCGTCATCGCATCGTCGAAGGCGGGGTCGCTGCCGTCCTGGACCGCGCGGGTGGCGAGAGCGCTGGTGACCGGCCAGATCAGCCATCCCGAGAAGTGCGGGGCGTTGTCCCGGGCGGAGCGAAGGGTGCGGGCCAGTGCCGCGTAGTCGCCGGGCAGGTCTGTCAGGAGAGCGTCTCGCAGCAGGTCGGCCCGCTCCCTCAGGGACAGCGGGGCGATCTGTTGCGGGGCGGCGCGCAGTGACGTGAGGACGGCGTCCGGAGCGGCGCTCTGAACGGCCTGGATGAGGCTCTGTACGGTGTCGCGGCCGATGAGCTCGTCGGCGGATGGCATGCGGTCTCTTCCATGTGGTGAGGGTGATGAGGATGGTGGGGGGTGATGAGCCGACTCGGTTCCCGGTGGTGACATCCGCCCGTCGACCCGGTCGCGGGCGGTCAGGGGCTGTCCCCGCAGTGGTAGAAGCGGCATGTCACGCCGGGGCCCGGTAGCCGCGCCTCGTCCGGGCCGGGACCGTACAGCGCGCGTCCGCCGGGGAACTGCCCGAGTTCGGTGGGCAGCGCGGCTCCCGAGTCCATCTCGTTCGGCGTCCACCCCGTGACGTCCAGCAGCAGTCCGTCCAGCGGCCCGCCGATGAGGTGGGCGTACGTCTGTCCCGGGCGGGGGCCCGGGTCGGGGTCGTCGTGGTCATGGCCGTAGACCCGGCCGCGCAGCAGCTGCTCATCTCCGTTCATGAGCCCAGCCTTCCAGCCACCACTGACAACGCGCGGGCTCGCCATGGGCGCCATGAGTGGTCCGGCCGCGCTGGGACCGCGTGCGGCTCGCCGGGATCGTGGCCCTTCGTACCGGAAGGCCGATGATGAAGGCATGACCGACCGTGACGCGTTCCTCGGATGGGTCGGCACCGCCCGGTGCGTTCCCGAGGTCCATGCCCCGACGAGGACGACCCGCTCCAGACGGAGCCGGTGGTATTCGACCTCGGTGACGTCCAGGGGCGGAGCTCGCGCTGCACAACGGTGACGCGGCTCCCCGCCGGGCGCTCTGGTCGCCGCGGAGGAGGCCGAGGGCGGGCACCGGGGCCCGCCGCTCACAGCCCCGGATGCACCTCGGTTCCGGGCAGTCCGGCCGGGGGCACCGTGCCGGTGCCCGCGCGAAGGTCGAGGAGTTGCCGCGTGTGTCTGGGCACGTGGTCCTCCGCGAGGCCGTCGATGAGGCCGGCCAGGGGGACCGGCTGGTCCAGCACCAGTTCGGAGTGGGAGACCAGGAGCGACGGCACCGGAACCGAGGCGTCCTGCTCGCTGAGCCGGTCGGCGATGTCGCACAGGACGGTGGCCTGGTCGCGGACGTGCTCGATCAGGTCCGCCCGGTCCGCGTGCTCGGCGATGATCCGGTTCAGGTTCCACGGGTCGAGGCTGATCCGGTTGTCGAAGGTGGGTCGTGAACCGGCGACCACACCCAGGGCGACGGCCGCGATCGAGGCGTCGACGCTGAGGAGGTGGGCCAGTACCTGGTCGGCGTTCCACCCGTCGTCGGCCGCCTCGCCGAGGTCGGGGCGGGCCGCGACGTCGAGAAGCCCGTCGTACGCTCCGCGCAGTGCTGCCGTGTCCATGGTGTGCGGTCCTTCTGTCGGTCAATCGGGCTGGGCGGGATTCGCTTCGTGCTCCGCCGCTTCGGCGACGCGCTTGATGTGGGCCAGCCGCCGGTCCCATTCCGCGGCGAGCGACGCCATCCACCGTGCCGTCGTGTCGAGCGCATCGGGCCGCACCGCGTACCGCACCTCGCGTCCGACGCGGCCGCCCGACACCAGTCCGGCGGCGTCGAGGACGGCGAGGTGTTTGACCACCGCCTGGCGCGAGACGGGGAGTTGCCCGGCGAGCGTCGTGGCGGTGGCCTCGCCCTGGGCGGCGAGAACGTCGAGCAGCCGGCGTCGCGTCGGATCGGCCAGCGCGCCGATGACGCTGTCGACGACGTCGGCGGCGCCGGGGTCTTGTTCCGTCACGGGGCGGGCTGCTCGGCACGCGTCTTGAGCGCGTCGAGCTCCATGGGCCAGCCTTCGCTGTGGTCCTTGCGGTTCTGACTGCGCAGTTCCTCGGACCCGGCCAGTGCCGCGAAGCCGCTCTCGACGACCCGCAGCCGCGTCCGGTCGCCTTCCTGCGTCAGCGTGAACTCCACCAGGGTGCTGTTGTTCTCGCGGAGCTCTTCGCCGGGGAAAGCGCTGGTCCAGCGGTAGGCCAGATACGTCGGCGGCTCGACCTTCTCCACGCGCACCGGGAAGTCGCCGTGCTCGGCGTTCTTCACCACCATCGACTCGCCCTCCACCGCAACGGTGCCGGGCAGGCTCGCTTTGTCGGCGACCCAGAACCCCGGCTGGGCCACCAGCGACCAGACGCGCTCCAGGGGCGCTGCGATCAGGGTTTCGCGTTCGATCCGGTCTTCGGTCATGAGGGGCTCCTTCAGTGATCCCGTCTTCTGCAACTCCACAGTTGCACATGCCGCATGCCTGCGCAACCTGAGGGTTGCACTTCGAGTGGCAGGGGTACTCGGAGCGTCCCGGGCGGCCGTTCCACGCGGCCGGCATTCGTGCTGGTCAGCGGTCGCTCCAGCGTTCCGGTGTCCCGGAGTGGCCGCCTTCTGTGGCGACCGGGACGCATCCCGGAACAGGCTTCGGTCGTCCGAGCAGTTCACCGGACCACATCGAGATCTCCATGGTGCGAGGTGGGTGTCGCGGCGGTGTCTCTCACCACCACCGCGACCGCCACCGCCACCGCCGACAGCACTGGCGACACCGTGCGGGCCTGCGAAACCAAGTACCTGACCTTCAAGCTGAGCTCGCAGACACAGGCGGGCGGCTACTTCCTCGTCACCGCCAAGGCCAAGTCCGGCGTCACCTGCTACCTGAAGGGCGTCTTCCCTCCGCCTCCTTCGGCTCCTCCCCCGACATCGAGGTGTCGCCGGCCGAGCACAGTGTCAGCGAGAACGTCACCCTGTCCGGCTCCCGCGCCGCCTACGCCGGCAACAGCCACAAGACCACGAACGACGACCACGGCGGGCAGTTCGACCGGATCCACCTGCGGCCCAGGTATCCCGACGTGCCACTCAACCGCCCGGTACGGGAGGGGCCTCGCTAGGCGAGCCAGAGGGAGCTGCGCCGATGACGCGCCGGCGGGATGTCCACCGACTCCGCGGTATCGAGGGCGAGTCGGTCTCCGGGGGAATTCACCAGCTTCACCAGAGCCTCCACTTGGGTGCGCAGACGCTGCCGCTCCCGGCGTTCGTGCGCTGCGGACCACTCGGCGACGGAGCGGTCCCGCTGGTGTCGAGGGAACGAGTAGATCTCCACCGTGCGCCGGATCCTGCGAGGTCGGGGCCTTCTGGCCTCTCTTGCCGCATCGGTGAGGCTGCGTGCGCTGTACCGGAGATCGTGGAGAACCACGTAATGCCAGGGCGTTCCTGACGAGCGGTCATCTGCGCTCCGGCTCGGTGAAGGGGGAAGATGGCGGGCGGTGCGAGCCATGGGACTCCTGTCGCGGCAACCACCAGGTATCTCCTGGCGGGCTACCTGAAGCCGGTCGGCCCTGTGGAGCGCGCGTTTCCCATGCGCGACACCCTATGCCGCCCCTTCCGCGTGCGCAGGCTCGTTGTGTGTCCCACACCTCTGCCCCGGACATCGGCCGTGCCAGGATGTCGGCATGGTTCTGACCCGAAAGGGCGATGCCGCGTAGGCGTCCCAGGCTGCCCGCGCCGAGCGGTGGCGGCCGTACGAGCACATGCCGGTGCGCCGGATCCCGTCCGTATCGGCTCGGACCCGGGCCGCGGTGCAGCGTGTGAGGCCGAGCATCTGTGGCCGGACGCCGTTGCCCACGCTCTCCGGCGGTTCGAGTGGGCTTTCCGTCAGCCGGGACGCTGTCTGACCGGCCCTTACGACAGTCCGGCATCGAGATCGAGGACGGCCGAGACGCCCTGGAAGTGGCCCTGTGACACCTGCCGAGTGGAGCCCGGGCGGATCTGGGTCGTCTGGTGGAGCGCATCGACGCAGAGTTCGCGCGCCGTACGCTCCCGGATCCGGGGTGGGCGAGCGAGTGGACGGCGGGACGCTGCTGGTGGCGCATTCGGGAACGAGTGACGACGGAGTTCGGCGGCCCGGTGAGGTCCGCGCCTTCCGGTAGCAGCTGGTCGCCTCCGGACCAGACCCCGTGCTCTCCGGCAGGGACACCTCACGCAGGGCGGCGTGAGCGGTGAAGGTGGCGATCTTGGGAAGACGGTGGGGGTGATCTTGCTGTTGGTCCCAAGAGGGGGGATGTCGTGACAATGCCTGGGCGCCGTACACCGTTCGCGAAACGCCGGTATGGGTTCGATCTTCGGTCGACCGCCCTGTTCTTCCTGTTCCTCGCCGTGGTCGTGTGCGTCCTCGGGCTCGCCGCCCGCGTGGTGGCGGATGCCGTCGAGCGGCGTCCTGCCTGGATGTTCGTGCTGGTCGCGGTGGGTGTCGCGGGATGTCTGGGCCTACGGCGCCGGGTGCACCTGGCGAGGGCGGCCCGCCGGGCCGCGGCAGCGCTCGACGAGGCGGCGAGGGAGGCTGCCGATGTACTGGAGGCGCCCCCCGTGCC
This sequence comes from Streptomyces sp. 378, assembly GCF_030124145.1. Classification (GTDB taxonomy): domain Bacteria; phylum Actinomycetota; class Actinomycetes; order Streptomycetales; family Streptomycetaceae; genus Streptomyces. The sequence goes on along the minus strand of NZ_JASKMS010000009.1, from coordinate 58,281 downwards.
TCGCCCGCGGGCGGCCGTCGAGGTCGCCGTCGACTACGACGCCCTCACACCCGAGGAGTTCGAGGAGGCGATAGCCGCCCTCTGCGAACGCGACGGCTGCTCCGGTGTCGACGTCGTGGGAGGCGCCGGGGACCTGGGCGCCGATGTCATGGCCGCGACGCCCGACGGGCGGCGGGTCGTCATCCAGTGCAAGCACTACGCCCCCTCCCATCGCGTCGGCTCCCAGGACCTCCAGCGTTTCGGCGGCACGTGCTTCACCGTGCACGAGGCCGACATCGCCGTGCTCGTCTGCACGAGCGACTTCACAGCACCGGCGGTCGAGTACGCCGACCAGTGCGGGATCGTGTGCGTCGACCGGGAGACCCTGGAGGCGTGGACGGAGGGCACCGGCCCCCGGCCCTGGGAGACCGCCCGGGGTGGCGGGGCAGCCGGATGGGAGACAGCCGGTGCCGAGCACTGAGGCGTGCCGGGCGAGGTGACAGGCGTGCGGCGTGATAGCTGTGCCCGGCCCCCGGTTTCTGAGCTGGGGCGATGTGACACCGCCCGCACGCGGGTGGCCCTACCCGTTCGGGGTGATGCGGCGGTAATCCGCGCGCGGCGGGGTAATGGGATGGCGATCAGCCACCTGTTGAGAAGGAGCCGCGGATGACCGACGACGCCTACTTGTTCCTGCTTGACGACGTGTCCGCGCCGCTCGGTGTGGCGCCGGCCGCCGTCGGTGAACTCGCCTGTATGGAGACTCCCGCGGTTCGCGCCTGGCTCGACGCCCAGGGCAGCACGCCGACCTCGCCACACCTGCGTCTGCTGCCGCCGGAGGAGACGGCGGCCGTGCCCGAGGGAGCGGAACGACTGCCCGTCCCGCTGAGCGACGAGGAGCTGAACCGCCTCCGTCACCAGCTGGCACCGGAGCCGCTGGCCCGGCTGGAGGAGGAACTGCTCGCCTACCGTGACCGTACGGACGGGCGGGACGGTCTGATCGGACGCGCACTGGCCGCCGGCGTGGCACCGCACCGCATCGTCGAACTGACCGGCGTGGATCCCGCCACGGTGACCGCCGCCGCGAGCCGTTGACGACTCGGCGCCCCCTCCACGCCGTCGAGCGGTCGAGATGAACAGCCCACGTCATGGCCCACGGAGTCCTGGTGGACGCGACCCACAGGCGAGTGCGGCTGGACCGCCGGCGCCGCGATCAGTTCGCGGCGCCGGCGGCGAGGGAGATGAAAGAGCGGAAGGCCCCGCACTCGACGGCGTTCAGTGGCCCGTCAGTTGAGTGGGTCGAGCGTGAGGTAGGCCTGGCGCGGATTGCCGTCGTGCACCAGTGACTCATGATGGCCCACGTCATCGAAGGCGAAGGCGTACGCCTTTCCGTCAGCCATCTGGGCGTGGATCTTGCGTGCGTAGTGATTGGTGACGTTGTCCTTGTAGAAGTCGGCGGAAATCGCATCGGGCTGATGGGCGTTGACCAGCAGGGTGGAGCGGTTGAAGCCGGCGCACAGGGTGCGTGAGATCGGCCCGCGTATGCGGTCGTTCGGGGCGTCGAGGTTCCTGTGACAGCCGAAGACCGAGGAGGCGTCCGGCTTCTGGAAGCCGGTGACCACCGCCCCGGCGCTGTCGGTGAAGTTCATGACGCCGCCGGAGACCCGGCCGTAGTACTTGATGCCGGGCCGGTCGGCGAACGGGGTCACCGTCAGGGTGGAGGTGGAGTACTTCCGCCAGACGCGGTTGATGTAGTCGTCCATGACGGTGGCGGGCAGCGCGCCGGTCTCGAGCCCGTACAGGGGCGACAGGGCGCGCAGCACGGTCCCGTCGGGGCGGGTCTGGATCAGGTTGGCCCAGCCACCGGGCTGTCCCCTGAGGGCGTTGAAGAAGCCGTGGTATCCGCCGGGCTTGAGCCGCCCGGTGCTCACGGTGCTCCCGTCGGCTCGCTGCACTCCCACCGCGTAGGGGGCGGAGAACATGTCGACCTGGGTGCTGTTGATCCACAGGCCCGAGTCGTTGAGGGTGTACTCCGACCAGTTGAACAGGATGTTCCGGTTGGGGTCGGTCGGGTTCTGCACGGCGGGTTGGACCAGGCCCCCGGTGGTGAGCTTGAAGACCAGTTTCTGACCGTAGGAGAAGTACACGCGGCCGGAGAACTTCGGCATGCGGATGGTGGCCGACTGCCCTGCCGCCGGGCCCGGGATCGAGGCGTCGGGGGCGGGAGTCGGGGGGTTGCCGCCCACCGGCCAGGGGTGGAAGGTGCCGCCCGCGTCGGCCCAGCCCTGCCGTCCGGACGAGAGTTCGGTGCCGAGGTTGTAGATGTACAGCTGCTCGCCACGGGCCGAGTTGTTGGTGATCTTCAGAGGGATGGTCGCCGGGACGGCGGCGTGGGCCGGCGCACCCGCTCCGGTCGCCAGCAGTGAGCCGGCGAGGATCGTGGCGAGGGACAGCCCCGCAGCCGTGACCCGGCGTCTGAGAGTTCGGAACACGCTCTGCCTCCGTTCGACAGTTGGCCGATTCGGTGTTCTGAGAGCGCTCTCAGCGTTCCGCGTTGGTCCGTACCTGTCAATGCCTGCGGACGCACTCGGTCATGTCGGGGAGCCGTCACGCAGAGAGGCGCGCAGGCAGGAGAGGACGACGACGAAGGGCCAGAGCGACTGGATGGTCGTCACCGCGCGCTCGGCCACGCCGACCACGCCGTGGGAATGCAGCTCGACCAGGAACCAGGCCGCCCCGGCCGCCATCACTGCGGCCGCCCCCAAGGAGGAAAGCAGGGCCCACGGCACGGCGGCACCGGCCCTGGCGGCCAGGACGGGCCAGGCCGCGAGCACGGCGAAGCCCACGGCGGCCACGGAACCGTGACTCAGGGAGCCTCCGCTGCTCGGCGCCGGAACCACCGCCACCACCAGCGCCGACACTCCCCCGGCCGCCAGCGCCATCCGTCCCGGGGCCGCGGCCGGACGCAGCCCCCACGCCGTCAGCAGGTGGCAGAAGCCCAACGCGACGAACGCCGCCGCCATCACCCAGGAACCCGAGTCTCCGGGAGCCGCCAGGACGCTGATCGTCTGGGCGGCGGGGTCGTACGGGGATCCCTGCAGCGACGCCGCCACCAGCCAGCCCATGATCAGGACGACCGGCGCACACCCCGACGACACCAGTGCCCACGTTGGTACGGATCGCATCAGGGCACCGTAAAACGGTGCATCCGCGTCACCGAGTGCCTCCGTGGAGTGCGCCCCGCGTGGCGTAGCCACACCGTCCGCCGGGCCGGGAGAAGCGCAGGATGGAACCGTGCGGTCGGCGGTGAAAGGTGATCGGCATGGAGCTCACTCTCGTGGTGCTGATCATCATCGTGGGCCTGACGTTCGACTTCACCAACGGCTTCCACGACGCCGCGAACGCGATCGCCACCTCGATCTCCACCAGGGCCCTGACCCCGCGCGTGGCACTGGCCATGGCCGCGGTGATGAACTTCTGCGGCGCCTTCCTCGGGACCGAGGTCGCGCAGACCGTCGGCAGCGGCATCATCGGAGCGCCCCAGGCGATCTCGGGGCTGCTGCTGGTCCTGTGCGCGCTCCTCGGCGCCATCGGGTGGAACGTGTTCACGTGGTGGCGGGGGCTGCCCACCTCGTCCTCGCACGCCCTGATCGGCGGGCTGGTCGGCGCCGCGCTCGCCGCGTCCGCCACGGTGTACTGGTCGGGCATCGTGGACAAGGTCATCCTGCCGATGCTGCTGTCCCCGCTGGTCGGCGTGGTGCTCGGGTACCTGCTGCACATCGGCATCCTCTGGCTGTTCCGCCGATCGACACCACGGCGCCTCACACGGCGGTTCCGTCTCGCGCAGACCGTCTCCGCCGCCGCCATGGGGCTGGGGCACGGCTTGCAGGACGCACAGAAGACCATGGGGGTCATCGTGCTGGCGCTGGTCACGGCCGGCTGGCAGGACGACTTCTCCGTGCCGGTGTGGGTGATCGCGGTCGTGGCGGCCGCCATGGCGGCCGGGACGTACACGGGCGGGCGCCGCATCATCACCACCCTGGGGCGGCGCATCGTGCATCTCGATCCGCCGCGCGGGTTCGCCGCCGAGACCGCGGCCGCGGCCGTCCTCTACACGACCGCGTTCCTGTTGAAGGCGCCGATCTCGACCACCCAGACGATCACCGCGGCCATCCTGGGTGCCGGTGCCACCAAGCGCTTCTCCGCCGTACGCTGGCAGGTGGTCGGTTCGATCGGTACCGCCTGGGTCCTCACGTTTCCCGGTGCGGGGATCCCGGCCGCGGCGCTCTATCTCCTCCTGCACGCCGTCACCGGTCTGTGATCACAGCCGGAGGCCGTTCATGACCGCTCTTCCTGACCGTCGGGCGTCCGTGGAGTCGCCCGCCGGGGGTCCCGGACGGTCTTCCGATGCCCGGCTGCTTCGCCCATCCGCACCCCGCCGACGGGGCCTGCCTCTGTCATCGACCACCCGGGCCAGAGCCGCGAGCGCGGGATGCGTCCCGGCCGGACTCCCGGTGAGACGGCCCGAGGCCTGCGGGGCGGCGGCCTCCATCACGCGAGGCGGGGCGGGACGCGCGGTGAGGGCTGCCGGAGGTCGTGAAGTCGTCACATGGACCATTGCCTGAGTATCATCCTATGGACGTAAATCAGGTGATTCGCCTTCTCGGGTCGTCACCTACCGTGGCCATCCTCGCCGGAGTGATCAATGTCCCGCACCGGCACGACGGACGACGGCGACGAGCTGCTGACCCGGCTCGGGGCCCTGACGGCACAGGCGCGTGCGCAGGCCGAGATGCAGCGATCCCGGGTCGAACTGGCGATCGCCCTGCAGCGCGGCATGCTGCCGCGGGATCTGCCCCTCGCACGCGGGCTGCACCTGGCCGTGCGGTACACACCCGCCTGTCAGGGCCTCAACGTGGGCGGTGACTGGTACGACGCCTTCGCCTTGGGCGACGGCCGGGTCGGTCTGTCCATCGGCGACGTCCAGGGTCACAACATCGAGGCCGCGGCCTTCATGGGGCAGGTACGGGCCGGGCTGCGGGCGCTCGCCTCGGTCACCAGCGATCCGGGCGAGGTGCTGAAGCGGACCAACGATCTGCTGCTGTCCTTGGGCGCCGACCTGTTCGCCACCTGCACCTTCATGCGGCTCGACCCGTGTGCGGGGGTGCTGGAGAGCGCGCGGGCCGGGCATCTGCCCCGCGTCTGGGCCACGCCGGACGGGAAGTCCGGCATCACCGAGGACGAGGGCGGGCCGCCCCTGGGGGTACAGGTGGGGACCCCGTATCCGGTGACCCGGTACGAGCTCACGGCGGGCGGTGTGTTCGTGCTGCTCACGGACGGCGTCGTGGAGGGGCCGTCGATGCGGCTGGAGGAGGGACTCGACCAGGTGACGCGGCTCGCGGGCATCGCGGCGGTGGCGGGTATGGACGTCGACGCGCTCGCGGCAGCCGTGATCAAGGGTGCCGAGCGCGTGGGGCACGACGACGACGCAGCCGTCCTCGTGGTCGGACTCGACGGCCCGGACGCTCAGCCATAGGGCCGCACGACACCCGCTCCCGCCTCGCAGAGGCGGCGGCCCCGGTGTCTCATGGCTGCTGTGGTGGGTAGCCATGATCTGCGTACGCCGGTCGTCATCGCTCTGCAGACGCTGGCCGTCGCCGCCTGCTACTACGCCTCCGGGCGGCTGGGACTGCTGCGGGAACTGGTCGTCGAGGGGGCGGTCGTCACCCCCATCTGGCCCCCCACCGGCGTCTCGGTCGCCTGTCTGCTCCTCCTCGGGCTGCGCTGCTGGCCCGGAATCGCCCTGGGCGCCTTCCTCATCATCCTGTCCCTCACCTCCCCGACGCCCTCGGCTCTCGCCGTCCTGGCGGGCAACACGGCCGCCCCCGTCGTCGGGTACCTGCTGTTGCGCCGCGCCGGATTCCGCACCGACCTCGCGCGACTGCGGGACGGTCTCGCGCTGGTGTTCCTAGGTGCCTTCGCCGCCATGCTGATCAGTTCCACCACCGGCGCCGGGATCCTGATCGCCACGGGCAAGATCGAGTGGTCGGGCTTCTGGGCGGTATGGCTGGCCTGGTGGGTGGGTGACGCGATGGGCGTACTGATCGTCACACCCGTCCTGCTCCTGCTGTCCCGCGTGCGCCTGCCGCTTTCCCTGGCCCGCTGGAAGGAGGCCACGGGACTCGCGGTCATCGCCTGCTGCCTCGTGCCGCTGGCCGCGCAGAGCCCGGTCAGTCTGCTGTTCCTCGTCTACCCCCTGCTGATCTGGGCGGCGCTGCGGTTCCAACTGGCCGGCAGCTTGTTGTGCGCCCTGTTCGCCTCGGTCCTGACCACGGTGGCGGCGACCGACCGGGTCGGGCCGTTCGAACGGCTCAGCCGGGTCGAGGTGATGATGAAGCTGCAGGCCTTCAACGGGGCGATGGCGCTCACCGCCCTGATCCTGTCGGCCGTGATCACCGAGCAGATCTACACGCGGCGTTCCGTGGAGCGCGCCTGCCAGGAACTGGTCGAGGTCCTGGAGCACCTCACCGCGGGCGAGGTCGCGGACGGCCGGGCCTCTGCGGAGGACGGCGGGCACGGGCGACGGCAGGAGGAGTGACGGACCGGGCGTCGAGGGCGGTCACCCGAACGTAGGGTGGGCGCCATGGCCGAGGTGGAGGTGCTGCAACTGCTGGTGTCACCCGCGCACCGGCTGGCCGGGCGGCCGTCCGACGGGCCGTCCCCCGGTCCGTCCGACGAGCGCGTCACCCGGGTGGAGGTGCGCCGTGAGCTGGGACTGGTCGGCGACCGGTACTACGCACGACCCGCCCACCGGAACGCGGCGGTGACCATCATGGCCGCGGAGAACCTCCCCGCGGGCGCCGACCTGCGGCACACCCGCCGGAACATCCTGCTCAAGGGCGTCGACATCGACGCCTGCGTCGGTGCGACGATCTCGCTCGACTGCGGCAGAGGACCGGTGCTGTTCGCCGTGAAGCGTCCCGCCCGGCCCTGCGCGTGGATGGACGCGACCATCGGCCCCGGCGCACAGCGCGCCCTGCGCGGCCGGGGCGGTGTACGGTGCACGCCCCTGAGCGACGGAGTGCTCACGCTCGGCCCGGCCACGTTCCGGGTCGTGGCCGGGGCCGACGCCACACCGTGAGGGCGCCCCGGAGCGGTCAGCCGCCCGTCGGGGGTGTCCGGATGGCGGCGATGTCGAGTTGCAGACGCACCTTCTCGCTCACCATCGCACCACCCTCGGCCAGCCTGCTGTTGTACGTCAGGCCCCAGTCCGAGCGGTTGATGGTCGTGGTGCCGTCGAAGCCGACCCGGTCATAGCCGAAGGGGTCGGTGACACTTCCGATATAGGTCATGTCGAGTACGACGGGCCGCGTGACGCCTTTGATGGTCAGTTCGCCCGACATGCTGAACAGGTCGGCGTCCGTCTGCTCCACCGCCGTGCTGGTGAAGCGCATACGCGGATAGGTCACGGCGTCGAGGAAGTCACGGCCGACCAGGTGCGCGTCGCGTTGTTCCACCCCGGTGTCGACACTGGAGGTGAACAGCGTGATGTCGGCCCGTGACCGTGTGGGGTCGTACGCGTCGAAGTACAGCCGGCTCTCGTACTCCAGGAAACAACCGCGCACGGTGGTCACCATGGCATGCCGGACGGAGAAGCCGATCCTGCTGTGCGCGGGGTCGACGACCCATTCACCGGACAGATTCGTCAGGTTGGGGTCCGGCAGCACGGCGGTGGGGGATGCCGATGCGCCGACGGAGCGCTGTGGGGGGAGCGGTGCCTGCCGGCGGGACGGCACAACGCGGTTGAACAGGTTCATGATTCATCTAGGTACTTGACTTTGGTTATAGCCGCAAGTCCCCCTCCGATGTGCGGCAGTTGATAACGAGCCCCTGACCCCCTTTTGCCGCCGCTTTGCACAGAACCCACACATGACGGTCGCGGCGCATCACCGAAACGACCATCCGAAACTCCAGGAATTTTCATTTCGGGCATATCGGCGAATCGGTATTACGTCACCTCTATCGCGAGGTCGTTGTCGACGGTGTAGTAGGGGCGCAGGCTGGATCCGTCCGTCTCGAGCGCCGGATAGACATGTACGTGCTTGCGGTCCGCCACGTCGTCGAGCAACCGGCCGACCCTGATCGGCGCCGCCTCGGAGGTGGGCCGGACGAAGACGTCCCAGATCCGGGCCGCTCCCCCGCCGTCGTCCGTCAGCTCCCCGGGGTCGGCGGTGAAGGAGAAGCCCCGGCCATCGCCGTCGATCCGGGTGCGGAGGGTCCGTACGGTGTCGGTGCCCCGCAGACGCAGGCGCACGGTGGCGTCCTCGTGGAGATCGGCACCGTGCAGGCGGGCCGTGACCGTCACGGCCCGGTCCGTGACGTCGATCGTGCGGGTCTCCGCGTGGGTGGTGCGCCGCCACACCCTGAGCGCGAGGAAGCCGTCCTTCGTGGCGTACGGGATCCTCACCGCGACCGGCGAGGGGCGGTCGCGCAGGTGCCCGTCGACGAGGGCGCGCAGGTCCCGCAGGCCGGGACGCAGCCGTCGGCGTTCGGCTCCCGGTTCGGGCAGGAGGTACACGTCCCAGCGGCCTTCGTCGAGGGCCGGGTGCGGTTCCAGTACGGCGTGCGGACGGCCGTCGGCCCGGTCGGGTTCCAGGTCGAGGACGTGACGCGTCGTCTCGGGCCGCCCCTTCTTGGGCCGCAGCCGCAGAAGCAGCCGGGGGTGCGCGGCCGGGGTCGGCGGCAGACGGAAGGTGATCCGGCCGTCCGTGTCGATCGCGCAGTCGGCGCGCAGCTGCGCCTCGGGGGTGTCGGGCGCCGGGCTCTCCGGCGCACGCGAGGTCGCGCCCTGAGGTGGCACAGCGCCTTCGCTCGGCGTCTCCTGCATCGCACCCTCGCGCCGCGCGTCCGCTGTCACGCCATGCGAGCCCGTACGCGACGCAGTACCTGCGCTCGGCGATCCCGGCATGGCGCCCTCGCGCCGCGCGTCCGTCGTCGCGCCGTCGGGCGGCGTACGCGACGCAGCGCCCTCGCGCGGCGATGCCGACATCGCGCCCTCGCGCGGGGTGCCCGGCACGGTGTGCTCGTGCGGGCGGGTCGTCCCGTCTTCCGGTGTGTTCATCGGCGTCCCTTCCGTATCGAGCGCAGTACAGCGGCTGCAGTCGCGTGGGCGGCGTCACGGGCGGCATGGCCCCGGCCGGCCAGGGCGCTCTGGGTGCGGTGGCCCCGCGGGGCGGCCGTCCGGCCGGTGGTCCTGGCCACGGCGGCGGTCTCCAGCAGGTGTTCGGCCTGGGCGACGACGGGGCCCGGAGCGAAGCGGCGCGCGTTGTCCAGGGCGGCCCGGCTCATGCGGCGGCGGCGCTCATCATCGCCCACCAGTTCGAGCAGGGCCGCGGCGAGTGCGTCGCGGTCCCCGACCGGTACGAGCCGGCCGTCGGTTCCGTCCTGGATGATCTCGCCGGGGCCGTAGGGACAGTCGGTGCTGACGACGGGCAGTCCGCAGCGCATGGCCTCGACGATGGTCATGCCGAACGGCTCGAAGTTGGACGCGGCCGCGCCGATCGAGCCCTTGGCCCACTCGGCCTCCATGGGGGTGGCGGCGCCCATCAGGAACACGTTGTTCCACAGCCGGAGGCGCTCGATGAGCTCGCGGAGCCTCGGCTGCTCCTCGCCCTTGCCGTAGATGCGCAGCTGCCAGTCCGGGTGCGCGGCGGCGACCCGGGCGAACGCCTCGATGAGGAGGTCGTAGCGCTTGACGGGGACCAGGCGGCCCGCGGCGATCACCACCTTGGCGGTGCTGTCGGCGGGCGGCAGGACGGGGTCGGGGACGCTGTTCGGGAGGGCTTCCACATGGACGCCGGGCAGCCACATCGTGCGGCGGTAGGCGGCGGCGTCCGCTTCCGTGACGGTGGTGATCACGTCGAGGCGGCGGTAGGCGCGGCGCAGGGCGGTGCGCAGCCGCGGGGAGTGGTTGTCGAGCGTGAGGTGCTCCTGGCCGACGCGCAGGACGTGCGGTGGAGCCTGACGGGCGATGTGCACGTTGAGCCCCGGGCGGGTGCCGATGACGACGTCGGCGTCGAGGGCTTCGAGGCACTCGCCGATGCGCCGATCGGTCAGCTCGCTGTACTGGCGGTGGCGGTACTCGGCGGCCGGGAACACCTTGGCCGGTCTGTGGTGCCGCGGATCGTCCGCCTCCTTGCGCAGGTCGACCAGTGGCCGCAGCCGCACCCGGGGATCGAGGACGAGGTTCGGGTGTTCGCGGTGCCGTAGCGCGGAGACGATCTCCACGTCGTGCCGCTCGGCCAGGGCCCCGGCCAGGTTGAACGTGGTGGTGATCGTGCCTCCGATTCCATAGGCGTTGTGAATCAGGAAAGAGATCTTCATGGTGGCCTAGACCGTGTCAACGCCGGTTTCGTTGTTCGTCGTTACCACTCTGTGGCCGCGCCCGGCGACCGGGCCGGGGCGGTCAATTCCGGAATGATCTCGGACATAAGTGGTCTGGGCCATACCGCTTTGCCCTCGATGTGTGGATAGCTTGATGTGTTTGCCCGCGCATCGTCGCGTCTTCGGGTGCACCCTCATATCGATCCTCAGGAGACCCATGCGCCCCCGCACACCCTCCCTCCCGCGTTTCGCTTCCCTCCCGCCTGTCGCCCTCGTCGGCGGCGCGCTGGCCGTGGGGGCCGGTGGTCTGTATCTCGCCGGGCTGCTCCTCACGGGTGGGGAGATCGACGCGGGGACGACCGTGCGCGGTGTGGAGATCGGAGGGCTCAGCCGCCCGGAGGCGGTGCGGAAGCTGGAACGGGAGCTGGGCGCGGCCGGCGCGCAGGACCTCCCCGTGACGGTCGGCGACCGCGCGGGCACGGTCGACCCGCAGGACGCGGGCCTCTCCTACGACGTCCGGGAGACCGTCGACCGGGCGGCGCGCACCGGTGCCGATCCGGTCGACGTGTTCGGCGGTCTCTTCCGCTCGGGCGGCGACATCGAGCCGGTCGTCCGCTTCGACGAGGGCAAGGCCCGGGAGGCCCTCGGAGAGCTGGCGAAGGACCTCGACCAGACGGTCCGGGACGGCGGCGTCGCCTTCGACGACGGGCGCGTGAAGACCGTCGCGCCGCGGACGGGATACGCGCTGGACGTGAACGCCTCGGTCGAGCCGCTGCGCGACTCCTTCCTGGGGGGCACCCGAGCGCCCACTCCCCTGCCCACCCGTGAGACCCGGCCGAGGGTCACGGCCGACGAGGTGCGGCGGGCGGTGCGCACCTTCGCGGAGCCGGCCATGTCGGGCCCCGTGACGCTCACCGCGGCAGGCAGACGGTTCACGGTCGGCCAGGACGCACTGGGCGAGCATCTGACCATGCGGCCGGACGCGGGTGGTGAACTGATACCGGAGCTCGACGCGAAGGGGCTGCGCTCCGAGCCTTCCGTGGCGGGACCTCTGGACGAGATCACCACGACCGCCGAGAACGCGACACTGCGGCCGGAGGGCGACAAGGCCGTGGTGACCGAGGACGCCACGGTGGGCCGGTCGGTCACCGACAAGGCGCTGGGCAAGGCGGTGCTGCCGCTGCTCGGCAGGTCGGGCGCGACCCGCAGCGGCGAGGTGGAGGTGCGCCGGACTCAGCCGGAGGTGACCCGCGAGAACGCCGCGGAGCTGGGGCTGACGGAGAAGATGTCCTCGTTCACCGTCCGCTTCGAACCGGCCGAGTACCGCACGAAGAACATCGGCCGCGCCGTCGAGCTCATCGACGGCTCCGTCGTCGGGCCCGACGAGACCTGGAGTTTCAACCGGACCGTCGGGGAGCGCACCGAGGCCAACGGCTTCATGGACGGCATCATCATCCTCGACGACAAGTTCACCAAGGCGGCCGGCGGCGGCGTCTCCTCCGTGGCGACGACCGTGTACAACGCGCTGTTCTTCGCCGGCGTCAAGCCCGTGGAGCACGGAGCGCACTCCTTCTACATCGAGCGCTACCCGGAGGGCCGCGAGGCGACGGTCGCCTGGGGCAGCCTGGACCTGCGGTTCACCAACGACTCCGGCAAGGCCCTCTACATCCAGGCCGAGTCCACGGACACCTCCGTGACCGTCTCCTTCCTCGGCACCCGCACGTACGACGAGATCAAGTCGGAGACGGGCCCGCGGACCGAGGTGAAGAAGCCGCGGAAGAAGGTCGTCGACGACGAGGAATGCGTGCCCCAGACACCGCTGGAGGGGTTCGACGTCACCGTGGAGCGGGTCTTCTACAACGACGGCCGTGAAGTGAAGCGGGAGCCGTACCGCACGCACTACACACCGCGTGACGAGATCGTCTGCGAGTGATCCGCCCTTCGTCCGCCGCCCTCCGCAACTCTGCTTCGTGAAGCAGGCGTTGACCCGGACCGGGAGCGCCAGCACAATGAGCGCGCACCGCGTGAGAGCGCTCTCAAAGGAGATCCATGACTGGCAGACAAGGCCCGGCGCTCAGCCGGCGTTCGCTCATCGGTGCCGGACTCGGCATCAGTGCCGCGGGGCTCACCGCCGCCGGCCCGGGGCCGGCCTTCGCGGCCGGCTCTCCCCGCCCGCGCCCCGCATCGGGCCCGGCCCGGGGGCACGCCTTTCTCGCCGCCGCCATGGACGCCTACCCCGACCACGGGGGCATCCGCCTGACGCAGAGCTACGCCGACCAGGCCGGCCTGTTCAGCACCGCGTTCACCTACGACAACGCCCTCGCGATCCTGGCCCACCTCGCGGCCCGGGCCGCCGTCGGCCTGAACAGGGCCAAGGCGCTGGGCGACGCGCTGCTCTACGCCCAGGACCACGACCCGGCCCACGACGACGGCAGGCTCCGGCAGGCCTACAACGTCGGGCCGTACACCTTCTACGACGGCTCGCCGCAGCCCGACGGCTTCGTGCGGGCGGACGGCACCGTCAATGTCGGCACGCAGTTCGGCTTCACCGGCACGGCCGTCGGCGACATGGCCTGGGCGGGTATCGCGCTCAGCGCCCTGGCCCGTCGTACCGGAGCACGCCGCTTCCTCACCGGCGCCGTGCGGATCGGTGAGTGGATCGAGCGGACCGGCCGGACCGACGAGCCCCTCGGCGGCTACAAGTTCGGTGTCGACGGGGCGGATCAGAAGTTGCCGTTCACCTCGACGGAGCACAACACCGATCTGATCTGTCTCTTCGGCCGGCTCGCCAGGCTCACCGGCGAGCGGGTGTGGTGGGAGCGGCGTGCGCGGGCCGAGGCCTTCGTGCAGCGGATGTGGGAGCCGTCCGGGGGCTTCTTCTACACCGGCACCAACGACGGCGTGACGGTCAACAGGTCCCCGATCCCCGAGGACACCCAGACCTGGACGTACCTCGCACTGGGCTCGCGCGCCCGCGGCCATGCCCGCTCACTGGACTGGGCCGCGGCCGAGCTGGCCGTACGCGACCACTCCGGGCGCCCGAACAGCACGGTGCCCGTGGGGCAGTCGTACGAGGGGGTCACCTTCAGTTCGGCGAGTCTGCTCGCTGACGAGGACGCGCCGATCGCGTCCGGCCAGCCCAAGCCCGACCGCAACGGTGTCTGGTTCGAGGGGACGGCTCATCTCGCCCTCGCCCTGCGGGAGCGCGGGGCCCGAGGTGACGAGGCACGTGCCCGGTGTCTGCTCGCCTCGACCGAGCGGGCGCAGGAACTGCTGGGCGGCGGTCAGACCGTGGGGGGCAAGGCGCTTCCCGAGCAGTCCGGCGTGGTGTCGGCGAGCAGTCCGCTGGATACCGGTTTCGGTTTCGGCTACTACCCCTACCGGCACACCGGGGCGACCGCGTGGTACCTGATGGCGGCGGCTCGGTTCAATCCGCTGCGGGCGTGACGGACGGCCCGGTCCGCTGTCGCGTGCAGCGGACCGGGCGGGCTCTCAGGCCAGGCGGTGGACGGTCTGGGTCGTCAGTTCGTAGCGGGCGCCGACGATCGCCAGTCGGCCGGCGTCGGCCTTCGCGGCGAGTTCGGGCTCCGCGGCCAGCCGGGAGCGCACGAGCCGGACGTTGGCGCTCACGGTCGCGTCGATCCGGGCGTCGCCTTCCCGACGGTGGTCTATGGCCGGGCGTATCCGGTCGACGAGGTACTGCATGTGGGCGGGCAGACGCTGACCGGTCTGCTCCGCCTCGACAGCGGCTCGCACCGCGCCGCACGACTGGTGACCGAGGACGACGACCAGCGGGATGCCGAGTTCCAGGACGCCGTAGGCGACGCTGCCGAGCACGGCCTCGTCCAGGACCTCCCCTGCGGTGCGCACGGTCATCAGATCCCCCAGGCCCTGGTCGAAGACCAGCTCCGGGGGCACGCGTGAGTCGATACAGCCCAGCACGACCGCGAAGGGGTGCTGACCGGTGGCCAACTCCCGTCGTAGCGCGGGGTTCTCGTGTGGGTGACGTTCCCGGAAGGCGCGCCAGCGGCGGTTGCCCGCGGCCAGTTCGTTCCAGGCTTCGTCGGGAGTGCCGGGCCGTACGTGTGTTTCCCGGCCCGGGGCGGCGGCGGCCGGTCCGGCGGCGCCCAGGCCCGCACCGAGGGCCGCGACCCCGGTCAGGGCGGTGCGCAGAAGGGTGCGGCGGCCGGTGCCGCCGGTGGTGGGCCGTGGACCGGCGAAGGGGTGCGGTGCACGGCCGGCGCCTCTGGGGGCAGCGGAATCTGTGTTCACGGCACGAACGTATGCCCGGATCGCGGCACGCTCCGCGGTCCTTGCCGTTTCATGGTGAGAGTTGGGTGAGTGATGTTCTTACCTTGAACTGCTTTTGACGTCCCCTCAGGCAACCGGCGGAACGCCCGGGCCTCCCGGCCCGGGCGTTCTCCTCATGCGGAGGTGATCAGACCAGGTCGAACCGGTCCAGGTTCATGACCTTGACCCACGCTGCGACGAAGTCGTTCACGAACTTCTCCTTGGCGTCGTCGCTCGCGTAGACCTCGGCGAGCGCGCGCAGCTCGGAGTTCGAGCCGAAGACCAGGTCGGCGCGCGAGCCGGCCCACTTGACCTCGCCCGTGGCGGCGTCGCGGCCCTCGAACGTGGTCTGGTCCTCGGAGGTCGACTTCCAGGTGATGCCCAGGTCGAGCAGGTTGACGAAGAAGTCGTTCGTCAGCGAGCCGGGCGTCGTGGTGAGCGCACCGAGCTGGGTCTGCCGGTGGTTGGCGCCCAGCACCCGCAGGCCGCCGACCAGGACGGTCATCTCGGGGGCGCTCAGGGTGAGCAGGTTCGCCTTGTCGAGCAGCAGGTGCTCGGCCGGCAGGCGGTTGCCCTTGCCGAGGTAGTTGCGGAATCCGTCGGCGGTCGGCTCGAGCGCCTCGAACGACTCGGCGTCGGTGTGCTCCTGCGTCGCGTCCACACGGCCCGCGGCGAAGGGGACCTCCACCTGGAAACCGGCTTCCTTGGCGGCCTTCTCGACGGCGGCGGAGCCACCGAGGACGATCAGGTCGGCCAGGGAGACCTTCTTGGCGCCGGAGCCGGCGTTGAAGTCCTGCTGGATGCCCTCCAGGACGCGCAGGACCTGGGCCAGCTCGTCGGGCTCGTTGACCTCCCAGCCGCGCTGCGGCTCGAGGCGGATCCGGGCGCCGTTGGCACCGCCGCGCTTGTCGCTGCCGCGGAAGGTGGAGGCGGAGGCCCACGCGGTGGACACCAGCTGGGAGACGCTCAGACCCGACTCCAGGAGCTTGGTCTTGAGGACCTTGATGTCCTCGGCGTCGATCGGCTCGCCCTCGGCCTCGGGCAGCGGGTCCTGCCAGAGCAGGGTCTCCTGCGGGACCTCCGGGCCGAGGTACAGCGACTTCGGGCCCATGTCACGGTGGGTCAGCTTGAACCAGGCGCGGGCGAAGGCGTCCGCGAACTGGTCGGGGTTCTCGTAGAACCGGCGGGAGATGGGCTCGTAGATCGGGTCGAAGCGCAGCGCCAGGTCGGTGGTGAGCATCTTCGGGCGGTGCTTCTTCGACGGGTCGTGCGCGTCGGGCACGATCTCCGGGGCGTCCTTGGCCACCCACTGGTTGGCGCCGGCCGGGCTCTGCTCCAGCTCGTACTCGAACTCGAAGAGGTTCTTGAAGAAGCCGTTGCTCCACTGGGTGGGCGTGCTGGTCCAGGTGACTTCGAGGCCGGAGGTGATGGCGTCGCCGCCCTTGCCGGTGCCGTACGTGCTGCGCCAGCCCAGACCCTGCTCCTCCATGGAGGCGGCCTCGGGGTCGGCGCCGACGTGGTCGGCGGGGCCCGCGCCGTGGGTCTTGCCGAAGGTGTGGCCGCCGGCGATCAGGGCGACGGTCTCCTCGTCGTTCATCGCCATGCGGCGGAACGTCTCACGGATGTCGCGGGCCGCGGCGATCGGGTCCGGGTTGCCGTTCGGACCCTCGGGGTTGACGTAGATGAGGCCCATCTGGACGGCGCCGAGCGGGTTCTCCAGCTCGCGGTCGCCGGTGTAGCGCTGGTCGTCGAGCCAGGTGGTCTCGGGGCCCCAGTAGACGTCCTCCTCGGACTCCCACACGTCCTCGCGGCCGCCGGCGAACCCGAAGGTCTCGAAGCCCATCTGCTCCAGGGCGACGTTGCCGGTGAGGATCATGAGGTCGGCCCAGGAGATGCTCTGGCCGTACTTCTTCTTCACGGGCCACAGCAGACGGCGGGCCTTGTCGAGGTTGCCGTTGTCCGGCCAGCTGTTGAGCGGGGCGAAGCGCTGCTGACCGGCACCGGCGCCGCCGCGGCCGTCGCTGATGCGGTAGGTGCCGGCGCTGTGCCAGGCCATACGGACCATCAGGGGGCCGTAGTGGTCGAAGTCGGCCGGCCACCAGTCCTGCGAGGTGGTGAGCACCTCGGCGATGTCGCGTTTCACGGCCGCGAGGTCGAGGGCCTGGAACGCCTCGGCGTAGTCGAAGCCCTCACCGAGGGGGTTGGCCACCTCGGGGTTCTTGGCGAGGATCTTCAGGTTGAGGCGCTCGGGCCACCACTGGCGGTTGCCGCCCCCCTGGGTCGGGTGCAGAGCGCGGCCGTGGGCCACGGGGCAACCGCCTCCCGTCTCCTGCAACTTCGGGTCGGTGACGATCGCGTCGTGGTTCTCAGTCATGGAAATCCTTCCGGACGGGGCGGATCACGGTGCTCGGGTGGATCACGTGCTCAGGAACTGCGGGCGGTGGAGCAGGTGGGGCACAGGCCCCAGTAGATGACCTCGGCCTCGTCGACGGCGAAGCCGCGGTCGTCGGACGCGGTCAGACAGGGGGCGTGGCCGACCGCGCAGTCGACGTCGGCGACGGCTCCGCACGACCGGCACACGAGGTGGTGGTGGTTGTCGCCGACGCGCCCCTCGTAGAGGGCCGGACTGGCGGGCGGGTCGAGGCGACGTATGAGTCCCGCCGCGGTGAGTGCGTGCAGCCCCTCGTAGACGGCTTGGACGGAGATGTGGCCCACGCGGCCGCGCACCTCGGAGGCGATGGCCTCTGCGCCGAGGTGGTCACCGTCCCGCACGGCCTCCAGCAGCGCGACGCGGGCGGCCGTCACCCTCAGGCCGGCACCGCGCAGCTCATCGGCGGTGGTCGGGTTCCCGGATGCGGTCATGCGGTCAACCTAGCCACACAAACACGATCGGTTCAAGAAAACGAACGATTCAATTTTGGTGTCGTGCGGGTGAGGCGTTGCGGGACGGCCCACTTGACCTCTGTGAGCTCGGTCACAGGTCCATGATCGCGCTTCGGTGGGCACCGGGCGTCGCACACCGCCGTACCGGTCCGGGATCAGGCGTCCGATGAGGTCAGGCGTTCCAGCCGGGAGACGGCCGTGGCGGCCTTGCGGCCGACCTCGCGGACCCGGCGGTCGGCCGTGCGCACCCTCTCCCGGGCCGTTCGCTCGGCGAAACGGGCCTGCTGGTGCTCGTTCCTGGCGTGTTCCAGCTCCCCGGTCAGTTCCTCCACGCGCCGCTGGAGATCCTCCATTCGCTGTTGCGCCTCCGCCGCCTCCCGGCCCGCGGTCGCCGCCTCGTCCCGCAGCCTGCCCAGCTCGCGCTCGGCGGCTTCGACGTCCTCGCGCGCCTGGGCGAGGAGGCGCCGTTGCCGCCCACCGGCCTTCTTGCCCGGGCGAGAGGGGGCGGGTGCGGGGCGCTTCGGCTGGGCGCCCTCGGCTGCCGCGGGGAAGCCGACGGCCGCGCTCAGCGGCTTGGCCAGACGGCCGCTCGCCCAGACCGCCGCGGCCTCCGGGTCGGCCAGGACGGCGTGCAGGGTGTTCTCGACCTCGCGCTGCACGCTCTCGCCGATGGGATGTCCGGCCTCCTTGGCGAGCTGCCGGGCCCGCGCGGACAGGGCGCGGATGAGCGCGTGCTGCCGTCGGCTCAGCTCGCGCAGCTGCACGCCGTCCAGGTCCTGGTGGGCCTGGCGCAGCCCCTCCCCCAGGCGCAGCAGGGGCTCGACCTCCCCGGGGCTGCCACGGACCAGCAGGTTACTGACCCAGGCGGCGAGGCTGGGCTTGCGCAACGCGCGGATCCGCTCGGCGAGTTCCCGGTCACCGGCGGTGCGGGCGGAGGCCATGGCGGAGGCTCGGGCGGCGGTGAACTCCTCCGGGCGCAGGGCGTACAGCTCGTCGGCGACGGAGTCGTAGTCCATGAACACCCCTTTCGCGCGGAAGATCCGCTTTCGATCCTCTCAGGCCCTGCCCCGGGAGTCGCGCGGAGAGGCCGCGGAACGCGTCGGAGGCACCCCGTTCAAGATCAGGAGATCGACGGTTTAACATATGAGCGCCGCCTAGCTCGAAAGATGGACTCGTGACTGTCAACGACGACTCGTTCACCAACTGGAAGAACCGCGAGGAGATCGCGGAGTCGATGATCCCGATCATCGGGAAGCTGCACCGGGAGCGGGACGTGACGGTCCTGCTGCACAGCCGCTCCCTGGTGAACAAGTCGGTGGTCAGCATCCTCAAGACCCACCGGTTCGCCCGGCAGATCGCCGGCGCGGAGCTCTCGGTCACCGAGACGCTGCCGTTCCTGAAGACGCTCGCCGAGCTGGACCTCGGGCCGTCCCAGATCGACATCGGCATGCTCGCCGCGACGTACCGCGAGGACGACCGTGGCCTGTCGGTCGCGGAGTTCACCGCCGAGGCCGTCGCCGGTGCCACGGGCGCCAACAAGATCGAGCGCCGCGAGGGCCGGGACGTCGTCCTCTACGGTTTCGGCCGTATCGGCCGGCTGGTCGCCCGGCTGCTCATCGAGAAGTCCGGCTCGGGCAACGGCCTGCGGCTGCGGGCCATCGTCGTGCGCGGCGGTGGGGAGCAGGACATCGTCAAGCGCGCCTCGCTGCTGCGCCGTGACTCCATCCACGGCCAGTTCCAGGGCACGATCACCGTCGACGAGGCGACCAGCACGATCGTCGCCAACGGCAACGCGATCAAGGTGATCTACGCGAACGACCCGTCCGAGGTCGACTACACGGCGTACGGCATCAAGGACGCCATCCTCATCGACAACACCGGCAAGTGGCGCGACCGCGAGGGCCTGTCCCAGCACCTGCGCCCCGGTGTCGACAAGGTCGTGCTGACCGCGCCCGGCAAGGGCGACGTCCCCAACATCGTGCACGGCGTCAACCACGACACGATCAAGCCGGACGAGCAGATCCTGTCCTGCGCGTCCTGCACCACCAACGCGATCGTGCCGCCGCTGAAGGCGATGGACGACGAGTTCGGGGTCCAGCGCGGCCACGTGGAGACCGTCCACTCGTTCACCAACGACCAGAACCTGCTGGACAATTACCACAAGGCCGACCGCCGCGGCCGGTCCGCGCCGCTCAACATGGTCATCACCGAGACCGGAGCCGCCTCCGCCGTCGCCAAGGCGCTGCCCGAGCTCAAGGCGCCGATCACCGGCAGCTCGATCCGCGTCCCGGTCCCGGACGTCTCGATCGCGATCCTCAGCCTGCGGCTCGGCCGTGAGACGACCCGCGAGGAGGTCCTGGACCACCTTCGCGACGTCTCCCTGACCTCGCCGCTCAAGCGCCAGATCGACTTCACCACGGCTCCCGACGCGGTCTCCAGCGACTTCATCGGCTCGCGCCACGCCTCGATCGTCGACGCCGGCGCCACCAAGGTCGACGGCGACAACGCGATCCTCTACCTGTGGTACGACAACGAGTTCGGCTACTCGTGCCAGGTCATCCGCGTCGTGCAGCACGTCTCCGGCGTGGAGTACCCGACGTACCCGGCCCCGGCGGTCTGACCCCGGAAGACGAAAGCGCGGGGCGTGCGGGCCCCGCGCTTTCGTGTGTCACCGGCGGGTCAGCTCGATCCGGTACTCCCGTGACCGTGAACCGTCTTCGCTCGTCACCGAGATGGTGCGGACCGTCCCGCCGCCGGGCGCGTCCTTGCCGACCGTCACCTTCGCGTAGGGGTCACGCGGCGTGGCGGTGATCTCGGCCCGGCCGGGACGGCCGACCGCCACCCGGTAGCTCGTCCGGTCCGGGTCGAAGCCGCTCACAGACGCGCCGTCCACCTCGATCGACGCCGCCGCGGCGTCGGCGGAAGCGCCCGGCGCCTTGGCGTGCACCTCGATCTCCCCGAGCGTGATGTAGCCGCCCGGGCGGGCCGTCATGACCACGCGCACGCCCGTCGCCGGGCCGGTCGCCCGCACCGGGACGTCGACCACGGGTGTGCCCTCGGTGCCGACGGACACCTGGTCGCTCGCGTCGGACCAGGTGCCGTCGGCGCCGCGCACCTGCACCGTGAGGGACTCAGCGAAGCTGACGTTGGTGCCGTCGCGGTGGAAGTGGGTGACGACCCGGGTCAGGTCGCGTGCCTCCGGCAGGGTGAAGGTGATGGTGTCGGAGGGGTTTTTCGTGCCGGACCGCCAGTTCGACCAGGCCTTCTCGGACGTGGTGCCGTTGCGCAGGCCGTCGGCGGAGTACCCGTTCTCGGTGTAGGTCGCGCCGACCGTCACGCCCTCCTCGCGCGCGGAGTCGGTCTCCCGGGGCGCGGTGACCTGGACACGTACGCTCGCCGGGGCCGTGGCCCCGCCGGGGACCCGGGCGGTGCCGCGCAGGGTCACCACGCCGGTGTCGTCGTACGCGCCCTCGGCGGCGGGGTCCCAGGTGACCGGGAGGTCGGCGGTTCCGCCGTGCCGTCCCACGCCGGTGACCGTGTCGGGCAGGCCCGGCCGCCCTCCGGTCCAGGTCTTGGCGCGGGCCGGGAGGGTGGACGCGATGGTGTCCACGGTGACCACCACCTCGGCCGGCAGGGTGCGGCCGAGAGCGTCGGTGGCCCTGCCCTTCACCCGTACCGTTCCCGGGGTGCGCCAGCGTGACGAGGAGGGCAGCATCCACGCCACCGGCAGCGCGCCCCTGGCGCCGTCGCGGAAGACGGGCCTCACGGTCCCGGGCAGTTCGGGGGCGCGCCCGGGAACGGTGAACGCCGTGGCCGGCTGGGTGCGGAGCACCGTCTCGTCGGTCACGCCCCAGCGCTGGTTGGCGCTGGAGGTCGGGAGGAAGGCCGAGACCCGGGCGCCGTCAGCCGTCGACTGGCCGACGACATCGAGAAGCCGGCCGGTCTCGGCGTTGACGAAGGTCCAACTGCCGTCTCCCGTGGTGGACATGATCCACTGCGCCGCCGGGGTGTCCTCCCCCGGTTCGAGTACGGCTTCGTTGTCGCGTACGGCGAGGCGCCTGCCGTCGGCGGCGTTGACGAGGGCGTAGCGTTCACGGTTGCCGTTGCCGCGCGTCAGCGGCTTCACGGACCAGAGCTGGGACGTGGCGGCCGGGTCGGTTGTGCGCACGACGACCCCGTCGCCCTCGGCGGACGGTGCCAGCGACTTGCCGCTCTGGGCGCCCTGGAGACGGTAGACGTGGCCGGGCTGGACGAGCGCGGCGTCCTTCGCGGTTCCGGACACACCGTCGACGAGGAGGGTGGTCACGGACTTGGCGGGGACGGTCACGGTGGCGGAGCCGTCCTGGACCCGCACGGGCGTGCCGCGGACGAGCGCTCCGTCGTCGCTGGTCACCACGGGCGTCACGGTGGCGCCGCGGGCGACCCGCCGGAACTTCGAGAGGTCCAGGCTCACCGCGCGCGGGGTCGTGCCGTTGTTGACGTGCACCACTGTCGCTCCGCGGCCGGACTTGCGTACGGCGGCGACGCTGGAGGGATCGTCGGAGGTGACGAAGTGGTCGCCGGGGCGGATGTGGTGGGTGAAGTTGCGCAGGGTGTGGAACTTGGTGTTGGTCTTGATCGGGCAGGTCCGCAGGGTGTCCTGGGCGGTGCAGTCGAACGGGATGTGGATGCTGCCCCAGTTCTTGCCGGCCTGCGCCTGGGGGATGGAGTCCTCGATCGGCTGCCACAACACCCAGGCGGACGGCTCCAGTTCACGGATGTCCTCGACGACTCGGGTGGCGATGCCGAGCCCTGGTTCCATACCGGTGAAGTCGGTGCCGGTCCCCCAGGTGCCCTCGACCTCGCTCATCCACAACCGCCGGTCCGCGGCCTTGGCGCTGTCACGGGCGCCCGTACGCATGCCGGTGCCGTAGGTGTGCACGTTGAGCTGGTCGACGGCGGCCCGGGCGGAGCTGTCGTAGGCGTTCCAGTTGCGGACGAAGGTGCTGGGGTTGGTCTCGTCCATCGCGGAGATCTTGGCGCGGGTCCTCGCCTTGTCCAGTGCGCGTCGCAGCGCGAGGACGACCTTCTGCTGGAGTTCCGGGCCTGCGTGGGCGCCCTCCTGGCGGCCGCCGGTGGGCTGTCCGTCGGGGCCGATTCGGGTGCCCCAGTAGTTGGTGTTGGGCTCGTTGAGCGGGGCGATGGTGTCGAAGTCGATGCGGTGCTTCTTCTCCAGGTGTTCGGTCACCTTGACCAGGTAGGCGGCGAAGTCGTCGACGCGGTCCGCCCGTATCTGGTCGGTGTTGGCGTCGAAGCCTCCGGAGACGTAGCCGCTGACGGTCTGGAACCAGGGCGGTGAGTTGCTGAACGCCTCCCAGCGGGTCACCTTGTTCTTGACGCGGTCCACCCACCAGCGTTGACCCGCGTCGGCGGACCAGTCCCAGTGCGCCGGATCGTCCGGGTTCCACCAGTCGGTGTCCTCCCTGGTGGTGCCCTCGGGTGCCTTCCAGAAGCCGTCCATCGTGGCGCCGGTCTTCATGTAGTCCTTGCGGACGTCGGGGGCGTTGCCGCCGCCGATGTTGTAGCGCGCGATGTTGAGGCGGAGGCCGTCCTCGCCGAACAGCATGTCGGCGAGCTTCTGCCGAATGGGTTCGGGGTAGCGGCCGGTGATGTTGGCGAACCAGACGAGGCTCGTCCCCCACCCCTCGAACTCCTGCTGCCGGTAGGACGGGTCGATCCGAACGGTGACCGCGCTCGCGGGCGGGTCCGCGGCAGCGGCGGTGGGAGGCACCGTCACGAGGCCCGCGCCGAGAGCCAGGGGGACGGTGACCGCCAGTGCCGTGCGGGTGAGGCGATGCCTGCTGGACATGGATTCCCTTCGGGAGCGAACAGAACCGAGCAGAACCAATCGAGCTTCCCGAATGTTTTAGGACGGCAATCAACACGTCAAGAGGGGGAAACGCATGGGGAACCCGCCAGCGGACGATGCCGGGCGGTCCCGGCGAGCGTTCGTGGGACCAACGGAGAAAAACACGGCGGTGCCGCGTCCCGATCG
This sequence comes from Streptomyces sp. 378, assembly GCF_030124145.1. GTDB lineage: Bacteria > Actinomycetota > Actinomycetes > Streptomycetales > Streptomycetaceae > Streptomyces. The sequence continues at coordinate 34,715 of NZ_JASKMS010000009.1, read as the reverse complement.
GGACGCGGCACCGCCGCGCGACGTCAGTGCTCGGTCTTCAGTGCTTGAAGACGTCCTTCGTCTTCTCCTTGGCCTGGCGGGCGTCGCCCTTCGACTGCTCCGCCTTGCCCTCGGCCGTCAGGCGCTCGTTGCCCACCGCACGGCCGACCGTCTCCTTGGCCTTGCCCTTGGCCTGCTCGGCCTTGGCCTTGCCCTTCTGCTCTTCAGCCACGGTTCGTTCACATCCAAGTCGTGTCCGACTACGGGGTCGTCACACGAGTGACCGTGAAACGGCAGCTCAAACGTCGCACGCGGTCGCTCGCTCCGTGAGAGCCTTTGCTCTGATCATGATCAACGTGACGAGCCCGGAGGACGGGGCAAGACCATCAACCGGCCGGGACTGCCCGGGGACCTTCCGCCGGCCGAAGTGCTGTGGGCCCGCTGGGCGCTCATCGCCGTACTGGAGGCCACCGCGCAGGGCGAGCGGGAGGTTCGCCACCGCACCGGGACCTGGGTGGACGGCGAAGGGCTCCATCTGGACGACTCCGGCTGCACGTGGTGGGGCTTCTCGCCGCGCGGCGAGGGCCGGTACGTGCTCTCCGGCGAGGACGAGTCGAGCGGCGTCAAGTGGCACGAGCCGCCGGTTGACCTGCTCGCCGGTGCCCCCGGGTGGCTTCCCCACGACCGGCTGAAGGACCTGCTGAGCGGATACGAACTGGGCTGCGTCTACTGGTACGAGAACGGAGCGTGGGCCCGCGCCGCGTACCCCGGCACCCTGGACGACGACGGGCTCGACTGCGGCACGAGCCGCTTCACCGACCGGACCGACGTGCTGCACACGATCGCCGACGAGGAGCACGGTGCCACGTCGGCCGGCGACGCGGAGGACCTGCTGGCTCACGCGGAGAACTACCGGCTGACGCCGGAGCTGCTGATGTCCCTCACCGCCGACCCCGACTGGCGGCAGCGGGACCGGCCGGCCATGACCAGGGCGCTGGAGCGCGCGGGCCTGAACCGGGCGTGAGCGGTGTCAGTGACAGCACGCCTCGGCCGCCCGGGGGCCGGACGTGGTGTCCAGACGGCAGAAGCAGGACGCCTCGATCGGTACGTCGGCCAGTGCGGTCGCGAGCTTGAGCTGGTGGGCCACGAGGGCCGCTTCGCCGGTCTTGCCCGTCCGCAGTAGGCACTCGTGCAGTCCGTGCAGGGCCCAGACGTTGCCGGGGTGCTGCAGGGGCCGGGGCAGGGTGTCGTCCAGACCGAGGTCGGCACGGTAGACCGCCTCGGCCTCCGCCACGCGGCCCTGTTCCAGCAGCAGCGCGCCGTAGGCGTGACGGGTGGGCTGCATCCAGCCCCAGGGCTCGTCGTAGGGGAGGTTGTCGTCCAGCTCGATGGAGCGCTCCAGGGCGGCGAAGGCGAGGTCGTACCTGCCCTTGCGGTATTCGAGCTCGCCGTCCAGCATGGCGGACGCGATGGCGAGGATGTCCCGGCAGGTGTTGTTGAACAGCATGCGCGTCTCGGGCACGCGGTTCGTCGCCGCGCGGAAGAGCTCGCGTTCGGCCTCCGCCCGGCCGACCTCACCGGTGGCGGAGAGGGCGACGCCCCGGGCGTAGTGCCGCATGGCGACGGTCGCCGCATAGAGCTCCGGGTCGGCGGGGGCGGGCAGTTCGAGGATCTCGCTCCAGCGGCCGAAACGGATCAGGACGTGGACGCGCATGGCCAGGAACGCCTCGAGCCAGTCGGCCATGGGGGGACTCTGGACACGGAGCAGTTCCTCCGGGATGGCGGCTTCCAGCCGGGCGGCGGTGTCGAGGGCGACCTGCGCCTGGCCGAGGAACATGGCGCCGTAGATCTTGAAGTGGAGGTTGTGCGCCCGGTAGAGGGTGTAGAAGTTCATCGCGCCGGCCTGCCGGTGGTATTTCTCGTCGGCGGCGATGGCCTCGCTGTTGGCCGCGACGACCTGACGGTAGTCGCCGCACAGGACGTCCAGGTGTGAGGGCATGTGGAGCAGGTGCCCGGCGTCGGGCACGAGGCCGCGCAGGCGGTCGGCGACGGTGAGGGCCCGCTCCGGCGTCGGGGACATCTCCATCAGATGGATGTACAGGTGCAGGATCCCGGGATGCCGTACGCCGGCGTCGGTGGCGAGGACGCCTTCCAGCACGGCCCTGGCCTCGGTGGTCCGCGCGCCCTCGGCCGGCTGCCCGGTCCTGAGATCCCACAGCTGCCACGGGGTGAGGTTCATCGCGGCGTCGGCATGGAGGGTGGCGACGTCCGGGTCGTCCGGGGCCAGCTCGTAGACCGCGCGCATCGCGTCCGCGTAGGGCTCGTTCCAGACCGAGCAGTCCTCGACGGCCTCCGACTGCGGATAGCGGGCGCGCAGCGCGCCGATGAGGGCTCGTTCGACCGGGGTGGCGCGGGCGGCCTTCTCATGGGCCCGCTCCACGGCACCGTGGGTGCGTTCGACGGTCCGCGCCAGTTCCTCGCCTTCGAAGAATTCCCAGGGCTTGTTGTAGTTCGGTCCGAGCGCGTAGGCGATGCCCCAATACGCCATGGCGCATTCCGGATCTGCCTCGACCGCCTTTTCGAAGCAGGCGACGGCTTCCTCGTGATGGAAGGCGTACGTCCACACCAGGCCGCGATCGAACCAGAGTTGAGCGTCGGCGGAGGACGTGGTGACGGGACGGCCGTGCGTACCGAGATCGTAATAGTCGCCCATGGGTTTCTCCTGGGAAAGCGGCCGGGGCCGTGAGAATGGCGGTTGCGGACACGTCCTCTCATTCCGATCAATTCTCGTATGTCCAGATTAGCGGTCCGGGCTCACGGTGACGTGCGGCAGCCGTGGCACACCGGCGCGCACGGTCACCGACCGCGGCGGTTTCCCCTGCCTGCGGTGACGGTACGGAGCCCGGCTCCGCCGCGCACACCATCCCGTGGAACGACGCGGGCCTCGTGGTGCGAGCCTGCGGCACCAGCGGGCCGGGCGGCGCCATCGAGTGCGCCGCCCGGTTCTGATCCGCCGACCGTCGGGCCGGCCCGCTCCGCCTGGTGAACGAGCCCCGCGGTGGGCATCGAGCCCGCCACGGGCGGTCTACCACGGGGACCATCGCGGATCATGACTCAAAGTATGTGAACAGTTGCAAAAGGAACATCGGGCGGCGCGAGGGCGATCATCTTGTCGTTCGATCGTGGGCACCTTCGCCGGTGGGCTGGCACCGGCCAACTCCCGCTCCCTAGGATGTAGTTCCTGTCCAGCCAGTCGTTGGCACGGCACCTTGCAGGGGGAACGATGCCCGAGAAGCAACTGTCCACCGAGATCGACGCGAACGTGCCGACGGCAGCGCGCATGTACGACCACTATCTGGGCGGCAAGGACAACTACGCGGCCGACCGCGCCGCGTGCGAGGAGCTCGACAAGGTCGTTCCCAGCACACGCCGCCTGGCACTGAACAACCGGCGCTTCCTCCAGCGGGTCGTGAGGACCCTCTCCGAGGACTACGGCATCCGGCAGTACCTGGACCACGGCTCCGGCCTGCCGACGCAGGACAACGTGCACCAGGTCGCCCAGCGCATCGACCCCACGACCCACGTGGTCTACGTCGACAACGACCCCATGGTGCTGGTCCACGGCCGTGCCCTGCTGGAGCAGGACGAGCGGACGACCGTCATCCACGCGGACCTGCGCGAGACCGACCAGATCTTCGGTCACGTCGACACCAAGCGACTGATCGACTTCGCCGAACCCGTGTGTGTGCTCTTCAACTCGGTGTTCCACTGCATCCCGGACAGCGACACCGACGGGCCGCTCGCGGTGGCCCGCCGGGTGCGCGAACGGCTCGCACCCGGCAGCTTCATGGTCATGTGCCAGTTGGTCAGCGAGGACCCCGAGGTCCGCGCATTCGTCACGAACTTCATGGACCAGGCGACACAGGGCAACTGGGGCCGCGTACGGGAAGCGAAGGACGTGGAGTCGTATTTCGAGGGTCTGGAGATCCTGGAGCCGGGGCTCGTGGAGGTGTCGACCTGGCGGCCGGACACCGAGGTGGCGCCTCGCCAGCTCAGCCACGAGTGGATCGAGTTCGGCGGTGTCGGGCGGATTCCCCTGGAGAAGTGACCGAAGTGGTGCCTCGTGCGGGAGGGATGTCGTCCCGCACGAGGCATCCGCGCGTCAGGGGTAGCGCTGCTCCATCGTCTGCCGCAGCAGCTCCAGCGAGTCACGGGGCTTGAGCGCCTCGTCCGCGAGCCGGTCCAGCGCGATCCGGTACTCCTCGGTCTCGTCCCGGTCCTCGAGGAAGTTCGCGCTCTTGATGTGCTCCAGGTAGACCACGTCGGGCAGATCGAGGCCGCCGAAGCGCAGATAGGTGATCGGGATGGCCGGCGCCGAGGCGTTGGTGACGCTCAACGGCACGATCTGCAAGGTCACGTTGGATCGTTCGGCCATCTCGACGAGGTGCGTGAGCTGTTCCCGCATCACATCGGTGCTGCCCAGGACGCGCAGCAGCACGGACTCGTCGAGGATCGCCCACAGCTGCGGGGCGTCGGCCCGCGACAGCAGACGGGCCCGGTGCCTGCGCAGTTCCACACGCCGCTCCACCTCGCCCGCCGGCGCGTTCGGCAGGCCACGCTCCACCACGGCCCTGGTGTAGGCGGGTGTCTGCAACAGGCCGGGTACGTACTGGATCTCGAAGGTACGGATGGTGGCGGCGGCCTCCTGCAGCCCGACGAGCCGGTCGAACCACTCGGGCATCAGCCGCTTGTCGTACCGCTGCCACCAGCCCGGCTCTCCGGCACGCTGCAACAGCTTGAGCAGCACCGAGGCTTCGTACGCGTCGGTGCCGTACAGCTCCAGCAGCGCGCGGACGTCGCTCTCCGTGGGCGGGCGGCGGCCCTTGCCCGCCTCGATGCGGGACAACTTGGCCGCACTGAATCCCACAGCGCGCGCCGCCTGGTCCTGGGCGAATCCGGCGTCCTCACGGAAACCGGCGAGCTGTACACCGACCAGCATCTTCAGGAGAGTCGGCGCCGGCTCGGGCCTGTCCAGGTAGGGTTCCAGACGGGAGATGCGATGCGACGCGGCGGACATCCTGACTCCCAGCAGACCGGCACAAGGGCGACTTACACTATCGCACTTCACCGGGCCTTCACGCATCAGCCCGCAGCACCCCCGCAGAAGTGGGGAGTTGGGCTCCGCTTCTCCCCTTGGGCATCACACGACAGGCGAGACGGCACCGCTCCTCAGAGCAGGTGGTCGAACTCGCCGTCCTTCGCGCCGGCCAGGAAGGCGGCCACCTCCGCCGGGGTGTAGACGAGGGCGGGCCCGTCGGGGTCACGGGAGTTGCGCATGGCGATCCCGCCGTCGACGAGGGGGGCGACTTCGACGCAGTTGCCCTCGGCGTTGCTGTGCCGGCTCTTGATCCAGCAGGCCTCCAACGAGCTTGCCTGCACTCCGTTCCGCACTGGTGGCACCGCAGTCTCCTTGCTGTTCTCGTTCCCCGCCGCGCACGGTGTGCCCGGCCTTCGGCGAGCGCGGCCGCGTCCCTTCGACCGCACTCGTCCCGGCTTGCGTACCCACAACGGCTTGATTCTCACGCAATTTCTCGTGCAATTGCACGCGAGCGCCTTCAGCGTGGATAATAGCTGCGGCGTCAACCCCCGGGCCGACGCCCCGTCCTGACGTCGCATCGGGGAGATGCCGTGTCATCACCTGCGCAGCACGTGCTCCGGCCGCCGAGTGGGGCTGCGGCACACGCTGGCACACCCGGGACGGCCCACGCCTTCCCTGCCGGACCGCCCACGGTCACGCCGAGCGGGAGCCCACCCTCCCTGCCGAAGACGCTGCCGCAGTTCTCGGGTGTCCTGTCCGCCTCGGCCGCCCTGCGGGTCGAGTGCAGCCGGGAGGGCTTCGCACAAGCGCGGGCCTTCACCCGGGACACCCTGTGCGGCTGGTCGCTCGACCACCGCTGCGACGACACGACCCTCGTCATCACCGAGCTCGCCGCCAACGCCGCGACCCACGCGGCACCGGCGGCCTCGGGGACTTCGGGTGTGCCGGAGATCCGGCTCGGTTTCCTCCTGGACCCCGCGCACCTGCTCGTCACGGTCTCCGACCCCGACGACACCCCGCCCGTGTACGCGCCGACCGGCTCGTCCCTGGAGGAGCACGGCCGGGGCCTGTGCATCGTCGACGCCCTGGCCGAGGAGTGGGGCTGGGCCCCCAGCCCTCCGGCGGGCAAGACGGTCTGGGCCAGGTTGTCGACCCGGCCGTGCACGCCCCGTCCACCCATCTGACACGACTGCCGCGGAAAGGCCCCTCGCCATGCGCAGCGCTTCGACGGAACACCCGAGCAGCGAGCGCCCACAGCGCCCCGACACCCCGTCCGGGGTGGCCCGGAACACGCCGCTCACGGCACTGGACCGCGTGCCGTGGGGCGAGATCCAGGACTCCACCGGCTCGGCGGCGGCCATCCCCCTCCTGCTCAACGGTATCGCCGGGGGTGACGCCGAAGCCGCCCGCTCCGCCCTCGACGACCTGAGAAAGCGGATCTGCCAGTTCGGTTTCGTCGTGGAGCAGGCGACCGCGGCCACCGTCCCCTTCCTGTGGGAGCTGGCGAAGCTGCCGCAGGTGACCTGCCGGGCCCAGATCATCCGGCTGCTCAAGAGCATCGCCGACGCCCGGCAGTGGGAGAGCACCGCCGCCGTCTACCCGAAGCTGCTGAACCACCGGGAGAACCCGGTGGTGTGGGAGCGCGCCGCGCGCCAGGCGGTGCGGGCCCGGCGCGGTGAGCTCGGCGGGCTGATGTCGGACGAGGACGGCGAGATCGCCCGGGCCACGAGCGAGCTGGCCCGCTCGCTGGGCGCCTGAGGCCGTCGTACGCCCGGTTTCCGGTGGACGGGAGACCGTATACGCCGGGAGACGTGACGAAACGGTGAGGACCCCCTGTCACCATGGGTGACGCCCCTCGCCTCCCTGGGCCCGGCAGTGTAGACATGGCACATGGTCCGACTCTTGGGTCGATCCGGGACTCGATCGCCCCTGCGGCCCGGCGCTGCGCCGTCCGCACGGCAGCGGCAGGAGGCGAACCCGTCGCGGTGGCGTTCGGCGGCGGGACTGCGGTCGGTGCTGGGCGGACGCAGTGTCGCCGGGCAGGTGTTCCTGCTGGTCGTGGTGATCGTGCTGCTGCTGGTGATGGCGGCCGTGGTGGCGTTGGTGCTGCAAGTGCGGCACGACACGACGCAGGAGGCCCGCAACCGGTCGCTGGCCGTGGCGGAGACCTTCGCCAACGCGCCGGGGACGGTCCAGGCGCTGCAGAGCCCCGATCCCACCGCCGTGCTCCAGCCGCGAGCCGAGGCCGCCCGTGAGCGGTCGAACGTCGACTTCATCGTCGTCATGAGCACCGACGGGACCCGCTACACCCACCCCAAGACGGACCGGATCGGCAAGAAGTTCGTCGGGACCATCGCGCCGGCGCTGGCCGGGCAGTCGTTCACCGAGGAGATCGAGGGCACCATCGGCCCGCTCGTCCAGGCCGTGGTGCCGGTGAAGGACGCGGACGGCCGGGTCGTGGGCCTGGTCTCGGCCGGGATCACGACGCAGAACGTCGGCGGCACCGCGGACCGCCAGCTGCCACTCGTGCTCGCCGCCGCCGCGGTGGCGCTCGCCCTGGCGACGGCGGGTGCCGCGCTGGTGAGCCGTCGGCTGCTGCGCCAGACCCGTGGGCTCGGGCCGCACGAGATGACCCGGATGTACGAGCATCACGACGCCGTGCTGCACGCCGTACGGGAGGGCGTGCTCATCGTCGACGACGGGGGCATCCTGCTGCTGGCGAACGACGAGGCGCACCGGCTGCTGGGGCTGCCCCCCGACGCCGAGGGCCGGCACGTCCTCAGTCTGGGTCTCGACCCGGGCACCGCCGACCTGCTGGCCTCCGGCCGCGTCGCCACGGACGAGGTGCACCGCGTCGGCGACCGGCTCCTCGCCGTCAACCAGCGCACCACGGACCGAGCGGGCGTCCCGCCCGGCAGCGTCGCCACCCTGCGCGACTCGACCGAGCTGAGGGCCCTGTCCGGGCGGGCCGAGGCCGCGCGGGAACGGCTCAACATGCTGTACGACGCCGGAGTGGGCATCGGGACGAGCCTGGACGTGACCCGCACGGCGGAAGAGCTCACCGAGCTCGCCGTACCCCGGTTCGCCGACTTCGTCGCCGTCGACCTGTTCGACGCGGTGCTGGGCGGCGGGCAGCCGAACGCGGTGGGCGCGCTCAGCCGCACGGCGGTGAGCGGGATCCGCAAGGACGCGCCGCTCTACCCGGTCGGCGAGCGGATCAGGTTCGTCGAGTCCTCCCCGCAGGGACGCAGCCTCGCCACCGGCGGCCCCGTCCTGGAGCCCCGGCTGGGCGAGGCCCCGGGCTGGCAGGCTCAGGACCTGGAGCGCTCCACACAGATCGTCGAGTACGGCATCCACTCCCTGATCACCGTGCCACTGCGGGCCGGCGCCCTGGTGCTCGGCGTGGTCAGCTTCTGGCGCTGCGAGAAGCAGGAGCCCTTCGACGCGGACGAGCTGGCCCTGGCCGAGGAGCTGGTGGCGCGGGCCGCCGTCTCCATCGACAACGCGCGCCGCTACACACGCGAGCACAGCATGGCGGTGACCCTCCAGCGCAGCCTGCTCCCCCGCAGCCTGCCCGAGCAGGGCGCTCTGGAGATCGCCTACCGCTATCTGCCCGCGCAGGCCGGGGTGGGCGGGGACTGGTTCGATGTGCTGCCGCTGTCGGGGGCCAGGGTCGCGCTCGTGGTCGGGGACGTGGTCGGCCACGGGCTGCACGCCGCGGCGACGATGGGCCGACTGCGCACCGCGGTGCACAACTTCTCCGCCCTCGATCTGCCGCCCGAGGAACTCATCGCCCTGCTGGACGAGTTGGTCGGCCGGATCGACCAGGACGAGACGGAGGAGGACGGCAGCGCCCCGGTCATCGGCGCCACCTGTCTGTACGCCGTCTACGACCCGGTCTCCCGGCGCTGCACCGTCGCGCGGGCCGGGCATCCCCCGCCGGCGCTGATCCACCCGGACGGCAGTGTGGAGTTCCCCGAGGTGCCCGCCGGTCCCCCGCTCGGGCTCGGCGGTCTGCCGTTCGAGACGGCCGAGCTGGAGCTGGCGGAGGGCAGCCGGCTCGTCCTCTACACCGACGGGCTGGTGGAGGACCGGGAGCGGGACATCGACGTCGGTCTGGACATGCTGCGCGAGGCGCTGAGCCGGGCCGGCCAGTCCCCGGAGGACACCTGCCGGGTCGTGCTCGACTCGCGGCTGACCGCCCGCTCCAGCGACGACATCGCGCTGATCGTCGCGCGCACCCGGGCTCTCGCCTCCGACCGGGTCGCCGAGTGGCCGGTGCCGGCCGATCCGGCGGCCGTGGGCGAGGTGCGGGCGGCGGTCAGCAGGCAGCTGACCGAGTGGGGCCTGGACGAACTGACGTTCAGCACGGAACTGATCCTGAGCGAGCTGGTCACCAACGCGCTCCGGTACGGCGGCGGCCCCATGCGCGTCCGGGTGCTGCGCGACCGCAACCTGATCTGCGAGGTGTTCGACGGCAGCAGCACCTCGCCGCACCTGCGGTACGCCACCATGACGGACGAGGGCGGACGCGGTCTGTTCCTCGTGGCGCAGCTGTCCGAGCGCTGGGGGACGCGTTATCTGCCCGGGGGCAAGGTGATCTGGGCTGAGCAGCCCCTGCCATAAGCATCACCAGGGACCACCCATAAAGTAGCCTTATGAGCTCATAGGCCGGACCCCCGTACCGACTTAGGCTTGCCTTAGTTTAGGCTTCCCGTCGAGATCGCTTGTCGCCACTCGAAGGGAACCTGACCATGCCCCGCCCCCTGCGGGTAGCCATCGTCGGATCCGGCCCCGCCGGGATCTACGCCGCCGACGCCCTGCTCAAGTCCGAGGTGGCCGCCGAACCCGGCGTGTCCATCGACATCTTCGAGCGCATGCCGGCTCCGTTCGGACTGATCCGTTACGGCGTCGCCCCCGACCACCCGCGGATCAAGGGCATCATCACCGCCCTGCACCAGGTGCTCGACAAACCGCAGATCCGGCTCTTCGGCAACGTCGACTACGGCACGGACATCGGCCTGGACGACCTGCGGGCGTTCTACGACGGGGTGATCTTCGCCACCGGCGCGATGGCCGACCGGGCGCTCTCCCTGCCGGGCATCGATCTCGACGGATCGTACGGCGCCGCGGACTTCGTGTCCTGGTACGACGGCCACCCGGACGTGCCCCGCACCTGGCCGCTGGAGGCGGAGAAGGTCGCCGTGCTCGGCGTCGGCAACGTCGCACTCGACGTCGCGCGCGTCCTGGCCAAGACGGCGGACGAGCTGCTGCCCACCGAGATCCCGGCCAACGTCCACGAGGGTCTGAAGGCCAACCGGGCCAAGGAGATCCACGTGTTCGGCCGCCGCGGCCCGGCGCAGGCCAAGTTCAGCCCGATGGAGCTGCGGGAACTCGACCACTCCCCCACCATCGAGGTCATCGTCGACCCCGAGGACATCGACTACGACGAGGGCTCGATCGCCACGCGGCGCGGCAACAAGCAGGCCGACATGGTGGCGAAGACCCTGGAGAACTGGGCGATCCGCGACACCGGCGACCGGCCGCACAAGCTCTTCCTGCACTTCTTCGAGTCGCCGGTCGAGATCCTCGGCGAGGACGGCAGGGTCGTGGGCCTGCGCACCGAGCGCACGGAGCTGGACGGCACCGGCAACGTCAAGGGCACCGGCACGTTCCACACCTGGGACGTGGGCGCGGTGTACCGCGCGGTGGGTTACCTGTCCGACAAGCTCCCCAAGCTCCCTTGGGACATCGATTCCGGCACCGTCCCGGACGAGGGCGGCCGGGTCATGCAGGAGTCGGGCGAGCACCTGCAGTCCACGTATGTCACCGGCTGGATCCGGCGCGGCCCCATCGGCCTCATCGGGCACACCAAGGGCGACGCCAACGAGACCGTGGCGAACCTGCTGGCCGACTACGCGGACGGCCGGCTGCAGACGCCCGCCGCCCCCACCCCCGAGGCCGTGGACGCGTTCCTCGCCGAGCGCGACATCCGCTTCACCACCTGGGACGGCTGGTACAGGCTGGACGCCGCGGAGAAGGCCCTGGGCGAGCCCGAGGGCCGCGAGCGCGTGAAGATCGTCGAGCGGGAGGACATGCTGCGGGCCAGCGGCGCCTGACGTCATACACCCCGCGGGGCGGGTTCGGTGGCAAGGTCACCGAACCCGCCCCGCTGCGTACTTGAAGCGTGTACGATCCGGATGCTTCACCGAACCATCACATCGCCTTCACCTGAAGGTCATGCAGGGGGGACGAACGTCCATGCGTATACGCCTTGTCGCCACCACGGCCGCCGCTGCCGGGGCCCTCACCGCCCTGTCGGCGGTTCCGGCCCAGGCCGCCGAGTACAACTCCGCGCTGAAGATCCGGGGCATCCAGTACGACGCTCCCGGCAGGGACTCCAACCGCTGCTCGGGCGGGAACACCGCCGAGGAGTACCTGACCATCAAGAACTACTCACGTTCGACGACGGTGAACCTCAAGGGGTACGTCGTGAAGGACGCCGCGGGCAACAAGTTCACCTTCACCGCGACACACACCCTCCAGCCGGGTGACTACGTCAAGCTGCGCGGCGGCAACGGGTCCGACTCGGACGCCAGGAACGTCGTCTACCGCGACAACTGCAACTTCATGTGGAACAACGACAAGGACACGATCTACGTGTACAAGCCGTCCGGCAGCCGTGCCGACGTGCACTCGTACACCAGAAGCGGCTCCGACCCGGACCGCAACGGGTACATCACGTTCCACGGCTGAGCCTTTTGCCGGACCGGCAACAGGCTTGGCGCGCGGCGCGGCGGGCGCTGGAGGATCGGTGGACCGCACACCCCTCCGGATCGCGGGAGGATCCATGCCGCAGACGTCCGCCGCCGACCGCGCGCATCGCCTGGTGACCACACCGGCCGGCCGCACCCACCTCGTGGAGCAGGGGGCCGGGCCGCTCGTGCTCCTGCTGCACGGATTCCCCGAGTCCTGGTACTCCTGGCGCCACCAGCTCCCGGCTCTGGCCGCGGCCGGCTACCGCGCGGTCGCCGTGGACGTACGCGGATACGGACGCTCGTCCCGGCCGCCGGAGACGGACGCGTACCGGATGCTCCAACTGGTGGAGGACAACGTCGCCGTGGTGGAAGCCCTGGGCGAGCCGTCCGCCGTGCTCGTCGGGCACGACTGGGGTGCGACCATCGCGGCGACCTCCGCGCTGGTCCGGCCGGACGTCTTCCGCGCGGTGGGCCTGCTGAGCGTGCCGTACACCCCGCCCGGCGGGCCGAGACCGAGTGAGGTCTTCGCGCGCATGGGCGGTGACGAGGAGTTCTACGTCTCCTACTTCCAGGAGCCCGGCCGGGCCGAGGCGGAGATCGAGCCCGACGTGCGCGGCTGGCTCGCCGGTTTCTACGCGGCCCTGTCGGCGGACACGCTGCCCGGGGCCGACCCTCATTTCGTGGCCCGCGGCGGTCGGCTGCGCGACCGGTTTCCCGTCGGCCGGCTGCCGGACTGGCTGAGCGAGGCCGACCTGGACGTCTATGCCGCGGAGTTCGAACGCACCGGATTGACCGGCGCCCTGAACCGCTACCGGAACATGGATCGCGACTGGGAGGACCTGGCGGACTTCGCCGGCGCCCCGCTCACCCAGCCGTCGCTGTTCATCGGGGGCCGTCTGGACGCGGCCACGACCTGGCTGGCCGACGCGATCGCGGCGTACCCGACCACACTGCCCGGTCTGAGGGCCTCGCACCTGCTGGAGGACTGCGGTCACTTCGTCCAGCAGGAGCGCCCGGCCGACACCAACCGGCTCCTGGTCGAGTGGCTCTCCGGCCTTCCCGCCACATGACGTGGTCGCCCTCCGGTTCGGCGCTCAGCAGCTCCGTGCCCCGCTCGGCCATCACGTCCCGCGGGCCGGTCGACGAGGTCGTCCGCCGCCCCGAACGCCGACAGCATCTCCAGGGTGTGGGGCTGGATCGCCGGGGCGCGTGACTCCAGGGCGCGATCCACAGAGTGATGGTCCGCGAATCCGGAACGGCGTTTTACAGGCGCGCAGTTGAGTCGCGAGGGAGAGTCCGTCGGCCCGCGCCCACCACCAGCACGTCGAGCGAGGCCGGCATGGCACCGACCGTGGACGCGGCCGGCTGCGCGCAGGTCGTGGCCGCGCGACATGGAGGGGCCCTCCGCGACGTGTCCGTGGCGGAGGGCTCCCGTCCGGTGGTGCCGGTTGGGACCTTCCGGGTTCAGACCTCCAGGTCGGCTTCGATGCGGCGCAATTGGTGGCGGGCCATCGCGAGATTGGCCCGGCTCCCGTCGAGCACGAGGTAGAGGAAGAGGCCGCTGCCCCCGCGTCCCTTCAGCAGGCGGATGAGGTGGTACTGGGTGTTCAGGGTGATCAGGATGTCCTCGATCTCCTCCTTCAGCCCCAGGTGCTCCATCGTGCGCAGCTTGGACCGCACGACGTCGGTGTTGCCCGCGGCGGCGACTTCGAGGTTGAAGTCCTTGCTGCCACCGAGGGTGCCGAGGGCCATGCCGCTGGTGTAGTCGACGAGTGCGACGGCGGTCGCTCCGTCGATGGAGCTCAGGCATTCCTTCAGCGCGGTCTCCGTGTTGGCCATGCGCTCGGTTCCTTTCCTTCGGTTTTCTACTTCGGTGGGTCAAGCGGTTCGGATGGCTCAGATGCCGGTCTGCGGGCCCGGTTGGTGTGGGGGCCGCTGCGGGGTGCGCACCGGGAGGGTGCCGATGGGGCGGTCCGCGCCCGGGGCCACGGTGGCGAGGTGCTCCTCGGGCGCGGGCCGGTCGGCGTGGCGGCCGGTGCCGGGCACCACGCGTGTGGCCACGAGGTCGGCGATCCGGGCGCCGCTGCGCCGGCCTTCGAGGTGGAGGCGGCCGACGTTGACGCGGTCCTCGGCGAGGAGGGTGAGGACGGCGGTCGTTCCGGCGGCGTAGGTCGCCACGTAGCCTCCGGAGCCCCGCACCAGCAGTTCGCGGAAGTCCCCGCGGGCGGCGGCGTCGGTCATGCGGTAGGCGACGCCCAGGGCGGCGGCGGTGAGCGCCGCGAGTCCCTCCGGTTCGGTGTCCGGCACGTCGTGGGCGAGGACGAGTCCGTCGACGGTGGCCGCGAGGGAGCCCGTCAGCCGGGGGACGCGGGTGCGGAGCCGACGCAGTTCGTTCAGGACGTCGGTCTCGACGGCCATGAGCAGTCTCCTTTCGGCACGCTGTCTTCGCGCGCGGATCACAGTGCCTCCAAGGCGTGCAGGAGCCGTCGCAGCAGTGCGGTGTCGGGCTCGTCCGGTGCCGCGGGACGAGGGGTGGGGCCCGACTCGGCGGACGCGGGGGCGGGGGCGGGGGCGGGGGCGGACGCTGGGGTGGGGACGGGGGCTGCGGCCGGGGAAGGGGTGGGGGCCAGGGGGGCCACGGGGGTCACCAGCCCGGCCGCGGCGAGGCGGCGGAGTTCCACGAGGGTGTGGAACGTGCGGCAGGCGAGGGCGGTGGCGATCTGGGCGGCGGTGCGGACACCGTCGACCTGGGCGAGCGTCCGGCCGCGGCGGAGCGGCAGGTCGGCGGTGTCCGGCCCGGGCACCCGGGCGAGAGGCGCCCGGTCGACGGCGGGCTCGGGCCATATGCGGTGCAGCAGTTCGCGACGTCGTCTGGACTCCCGCAGGACGGTGGCCACCGGTACGGAACGGACCGCCCCGAGCCAGTGTGCGGCTCCGGGGCGGAACCGCAGCGCGGGTCCGTCATGGGCGAGGACGAAGTACGCCGCGTCGAACAGGGCGCCCAGGTGGCACAGTTCCAGCGCGCCGGCGGCGAGGTGGCCGCTGTCCACCAGCTGCCGTCCGACGCGGCAGCGGCGGCCGGCCCGGTCGATGGCCTCCCACCAGCCGTCCGGGGCGAGCGCACCGCTGTGGGTGAGCAGGTCGCCGAGGTCGGGTGTGACGGCGGATTCGACGTGGACGACGTGTCCCGCCGCGAGGTAGACGATCCCCGACTCGGTGGACAGGGCTCCGGTGGCGCCCTGCGCGGCGAGGGTGCCGAGCGTGGCCGAGGCCGGTTCGCCCGAGCGCGCCGTCAGGGTCGACGGGGTCATCCGAGCACCAGCCGGTCCGTCATCTCGGCCAGCCGGATGCGGGCCAGGGCCAGGTTCCCCTCGCGGCGGTCGAGCCACAGGTGCACGAACACGGTGCTGTCGAACGTCGTGGTGACGAACCTGAGCAGGTGGTACGAGTCGGCGTTGGTGATGATCAGGTCCTGGACGGGGGGTTCCTTGCCGGACGGACCGCCCGGGTCGTCATCCGGCGGTGCACCCGGCTCCCCACCGGTCAGCGCGAGGGCGCCGCTCTCGGTGGCGAGGCGGGCGAGTTCCGCGGTCTCCGCAGCCGTCGCCTCCACATCGCCACCGGGTGCGTCACCCACCGCACCCAGCGCGAGACCACTGATCCAGTCGACCACCGACGCCCCTCGAGCACCTGGCAGCCGCATGGCCTCCAGCAGACTCTCGTCGATTCCGGGCACGCCGAACCCCCTCCCCCTGCACGGCCGTTCCCGCGAACGTGAGCACGACACTACGGAATGTGCTTGGCGCAGGTGAACGCTTTGGCATTTTCCAAAGGAATGTGCAGGGAAGCAGACGGAGGTGAGCTAGTACGGTCGCGTGGCGGGCAGGATGCGTCGCGAACACCCCGCACCGCACAGGTCGTTGTGCCGTTCACCGGCCCAAGGGCGGGAGACAGTCGGCCCTTCCACGCCCACGGTCGTAGCTTCTCGAGGTCGCGGACGGCCCGGCTCCGGGCGACGCGCCCGCCGGCCTCGGTCACCGAGCCGAGCAACCGGTAGGCCACAGTGCCCAGTTGCCGTCGCTAGTCGGCTGTCTCACCCGTCCTGGCCCCGCAGACCTTGTCGAGCTACCGCCGCGAGAGAGGGAGGACCCTCGGTCCTCCCTCCCGGGCGCTCACTGGAGATCAGGGGCGCCGACGGTCCTCGGACTCGTCGTCGGTTCCCTCGGTTTCCATGCGCTCCTTGCGGACCTCGCCGGTGACGGTCTCCTCATCGGTGACCTCTTCGGTGGTCAGACGCACCCGCTCCTTCGGTACCGCCCTGGTCTCCACCACGGGCTCCTCCTCGTACAGGGTGACGTCGTGCTCGGCCTCGGTGATGTCCGAGCCGGACATGGCACTGTCCCGGTTGGCGTCGGTGATCGGCTCGCGCTCCACGCGGACCTCTTCATGACGTACGGGGACGGTGTACTGCTGCTCCTCGGTGACGACGTACTTGCGCAGCCGCGCCCGGCCGGCCTCGCGGCGTTCGACACCGATGTGCAGTTCCTCCTCGGACCGCGTCATGGCGTTCTCGCCGGTGTCGGCGGTGCCGGCGGCCTGGCCGATGTCGGCGGTGCCGGTGGTCTCGCCGGTGCCGGAACGCGTGTCCTGCCAGGCGGCATCCCAGTCGATGCCGTAGTGCTCGTACAGGCGCTGTTCCTCCTGCTCGGACAGGTGGCCGCCGGCATCGACGTCGACGTTGGGCGCGTCCTTGACCTGGTCCTTGGCGAACGGTACCTCGAGGTGGTCCTCGATGACGTCCGCGTCATGGATGGGCACGAAGGACTCCTTGGTGCCGAACATGCCGGTCCGCACGCTGACCCACTCGGGCTCGCCGGTGACGTCGTCGAAGAAGACGTGCCTGGCGTCGCCGATCTTGTCGCCCCTGGCATCATGGACCGGGTGGTCCAGCACGGTGGGGATCTGCTCTCGGGTAATCATGCTTCTCCTGACTCTTCTGTCACGCCTCCCGGTGGCACATGGCCGACCGGCTGGTACGTCAGCCGTCGACTCCGCCGTGTCCGGCCCCTGCGATCGGCTCCGGAGACGGTGGGTCGAGGTGGGCCGCGCTGGTGCCCGCCTACGGCTGACCAGGCGGGCCGCGGGTGGTCTACGGTCCAGTGCCGCGGGTCTGCCCGCGTGCTTCCTCGGCCGTGCCCTGTGCGGACTGACGGGCCTGGTCGGTGACCTGCCCGGCTTGGTCCCTCGCCTGTTCCTTGGTGGTGCGGGCGGCTTCGGAGGCGGTGTCCTTGACCTCCTGGACGGCCTGGCGGCCCGCTTCGGTGGCGTCCTCCTTCAGATGCTGCGCGGACTCCAGCGCGGCCTGTTTCACCGGCTCGACGGCCTGCCCGGCCCGCTCAGCCGCCTTCTCCTCTGCCTGCGAGGTGGGCAGCAGCGAGGCGGTCAGCAGTCCCGCGCCGAAGGCGATCAGACCGGCCGCCAGCGGGTTGCCCTGCGTCTGCCGCATCGCCTGCTCCGGGGCCTGCCGTGCCGCCTGACCCGCCTGCTCGGCCGTCTGGCGAGCGGAGTCCGCGACCTGGCCCGTGGTGTCCTGCACCGACTGGGTTGCCCGCTTGGTGCGGTCGGAGGTCTGCCCGGTGATCTCCGAGGCGCTGCCCATCACCCGTTCCCGGGCTCCGTGCAGTGCGCCGCGGACGCGCCGGGTGCGGCGCCGGACGATCCGGCGGGGGCGAGCGCGGTCGGCCAACCGGGAGACGTCCTCGGACAGTCTCTCCCGCGTGTTCTCGATGTCGGCCCTTATCTGGTCGGGTGCCGTGCCCATTGCATGTCCTCCTTCAGCGTCTGCATGGTCCGCTCCGGCTTCGGTGACACCGTGCGCATCTGCGTCCGGCCCCGGCGGTAGAGGATCAGTCCGATCACCGCCCACACCGCGGTGACGATCAGCGCGGCCCATCCCAGGTCCATGACGTTGCCCAGGCCGAACATCGCCGCCAGGCTCAGGAACAGGGCCACCATGTAGCCCGCGAAACCTGCGCCGCCGAACATCCCGGCGGCCTTGCCCGCCTTGGTGGCCTCCTCCCGGATCTCGGCCTTGGCCAGTTCCGCCTCCTGGCGCAGCAGTTGCTGCACGTCCGACGTCACCGTCGACAGCAGTTCCCCCACCGAGGCGTCGTCCTGCCCGCGGTGCTCGGCGGCGTACCGCCGCGAAGCGTGTGGCGTGAGCGATGCCATCTCACGCCTCCCCGTAACCCGGCAGTTCCGGCGGCGCCGCGTCCTCGGGCAGGCTCTGCCGGCCGGGGGGCTGCGACGCAGTGGACGATCCGCCGGATCCGTCCGCCTTGCTGCCGGCCTTCGCCAGCCGGCCGACGGCGAACCCGGCCAGCACCGCCCCGCCCAGAAAGGCGCCCGGACGCCGGCGGGCGAAGTCCTGCACGTCGCCGGCCAAACCTCCCACGCCTCGTTCCTCCAGGTAGTCGGCGGCTCGGTGACCGCGGTCGGCCACCTGGACCACGAGGCTCTTGGCGGGTGAGTCCTTGTCGGCGCCCTTGGCGAGACCGGACAGCTCGTCCGCCCACTCCCGTATCACCTGCGCTCCGCGTCGCGCCTGGCTCTCGGCCTCCTCTGCGACCCGTGACCGCAGGTCACCGGCCATCGCGTCGGCCTGCGCCCTGGCCTCACCGGTGACGGCTCTCACCTGCTCGGCGGCCGTGCCGACGACCTCACTCGCCCCTTCCCTGGCCTGATCGGCCGTGGCCGACGCCTCCTGCTTCGCCGTCTGACCGGCCTGCTGAGCGCGCCCGCTGCTCATGTTCGCCATCTCGCTCATGGGTCCTCTCCCTCAGGCACCGCCCGTGGATCTGCTCTCGTCGGAACCCGGACCGCCCACGGCGTCGGCATACGTCGCCCACCACCGCGCTTCGGCGCGTCCGGCCGGGTGCCGGGGCTGGTCGCCGGCTCCTCGTGCTCCGGCGTCCGTCCCTCGCGCACTCTCCTCGGTTAACCACGCCCGTCAGGACAAAACGGAAGCAAGAGGATTTTTCGGACCATCGGGCCGAACGGGCTTCCGCGGGTCGTCACCTTCTCTTCGGCGGACTCCCGCGACCGTCGCTCGATCGCATCACTCTGCGCGCCCGGAGGCCGCCCCTTCGCGCCGCTCGCCCAGTGGCGTCCCGTCCCGGCGACGCGGGATGCGGGACCCGGTGGCGCCGTCGGCCTGGCCAATGACCCGAGGTCGACCTCCCCGAACGCGAAGGCCGCCGAGATCCCACACGCCACAGGTGTTTCAAGCCTCCGCGATTCGGCCAACCCCGCGCTCCCGTGATCGGCCCCAGCAATGAGCCGCCCCGGTCGATCCCTTGTGCGGCAAGGGTCCCCGCACGTCCGGAATCGAGCGCGTTCGATTCGGGCGCCACATCGTTAGGCCGTGCACCGCCGAGCCGTCCGGGCACGGCACGGACCTCCGGGAGGAACCGGGTGACGACGACCGACACCTCGACCGCCGACGAGAACACTCCGCCCCCTCCCCCGCCCGCGACTCTCACCTTCGGCGGGAAGTACGGCAAGAACCCGCTGGCCGACGCCGGTTTCGCTGCGATGTGCCGCCGCCTTCCCTCGGTGCTCGGGCACACCGCGCGGATGGCATGGGCCGTCGACAAGACCGGAGTCGTCCTGCTCCTCGCGTGCCAGCTCCTCACCGGCCTCGCGGCGGCCGTCGTCCTCGCGTTCACCGCGCAGGCCATGACGCACGTCCTCGGCGGTGGCGCTGTTCCCGAACGGCTGCACGGTGCGCTGCCCGCCCTCGTCGTGGTGACGGCAGCCGCGGCCGTGGGCCGGGTCAGCGGTGCCCTCGCCTCTTACGCCGACGGCCGCATCACTCCCCTGCTGACGACCGAGGCGGACATCGCCCTGGTCGCCGCGGTGTGCCGGGTGGAGAGCTCCGCCTACGGCGAGGACGGTTTCGCCGACCGGCAGGAAGCCGCCGAAGTCGGGGTCACCCGCACCCGGTTGATGGTTCAGGACGCCCAGCGGTTCCTGTCCGCCCTGATCCGCATGATCGCCGCGAGCGGAGTCATCACCGCACTGCACCCGCTGATGCTGCCCGTGCTGCTCCTGGCCGTCCTGCCGGCCGGCGCCGGAGCCGTCCTGTCCGCGCGCGTCGACTACGAGACCCACTACCTCAACGTCGGTGACCGCAACGTGCGTTCGATGATGCGCTGGTGGGCCACCTACTCCCGGTTCGGCGACGAGGTCCGCGCCAACGGCATGACCGGCTATCTCCTCTACTGGTACCGGGCGCTGTCCGACCGCATCGATCGGCGCACCCTCACCGCCGCCCCGCGTCAGCTGCGCATCGTGCTGGCCACCAGCGCCCTGGGCGGAGTGTTCCTGCTGTGCACCTGGGCCACCCTCGCCTGGCTGGCCGCCGGTGGCCGGGTCGCCCTGCCCGTCGCCGCCACAGCCGTCGTCGCCGTGCAGACCACCCTGGCCGCGCTCGGCCAATTCGTCATCCACGGCGCCGCGATGTTCCACACCTCGCTCTATCTGGCCGACATGCGGGCCTTCCTCGACCTGGCCGCCGAACGCGCCCCGCGGCGCGGTGAGTCGGCCATCCCCGAACGCGTCGACGAGATCCGCCTCGACGAGGTCGTCCACCGGTACCCGGGCAAGGACGAACCCGCCGTCGCCGGAGTGTCGCTCACCCTCCGCCGGGGAGAGATCCTGGCGATCGTCGGCGAGAACGGCTCGGGCAAGTCCACCCTCGCCAAGCTGATCACCGGAATCCTCCTGGCCGACAAGGGACGCGTCCTGTGGGACGGCGTCGACCTCGCTCAAGCCGACCCCGACGCCGTGTGGAAGCGAACCGCGCTGGTGCCGCAGAACTTCGCCTGCTGGCCCCTGCGCGCCCGCGAGAACATCACTCTCGGGCAGCCGAAGACGTTCGACGACGGTCCCGTGTGGGACGTGGTCGACGCCGTCGGCATGCGCGAGGCGATCGAGAAACTGCCCCGCCGGCTCGACACGCTCCTCGCGAAGGAGCTGTGGGGCGGCGCCGAGCTCTCCGGCGGCCAGTGGCAGCGCCTGGTGTGCGCACGCGCCCTGTACCGCCGGACACCGCTCCTCATCCTGGACGAGCCGACCTCCCAGATGGACGCCCGTGGCGAGCACGCCATCTTCCTGGAGATCAAGCGGATCGCCGCCGAGCGCGTGACGATCGTCGTCACCCACCAACTGGAGAACACCCGCCTCGCCGACCGCGTCCTCGTCATGGACAAGGGCCGGGTCGTCGAGCAGGGGACCTACGAGGACCTCGTCCACGCCGGCGGACTGTTCGCCGAACTCGTGGCGCTGGCCAAGGACCGCTGACCCGCGCCCTTTGCGCGTGTCCTTCCGCACAGGCACCATCGCAGCAGAGGCGGACACGACCACCCGTGCCCCCGTACGAGTCCGAGCCGAGGGAAGGGGTCGCACCGTGGAGCAGCCGGCCGTCCCCTTCCCTCCCTCGCCGTGGCGCCTCACCGGCGACATGGTCGTCTCGCTGTGGCGCGTCCCCGCAGCCGAACTGCCGCCTTGGTCCCTCCCCTCCGGGGTCCGCCCGTGGATCGTGCGGCGCCGCGCCACGCTGGTCACCTTCTGGGTCGACTACCGGCCCGGCGGTGTCCTCGCCTACCGCGAGTTCCTCATCGCCCTGGCCGTACGTCACGGGCACCGCGTCGCCGCCAGCACCGTGGCCGCCTGGGTCGACGACGAACGGTCCCTGGCCGGGGGACGGGCGCTGTGGGGCATCCCGAAGGAGCTGGGCGCGATCACGCTCCACGCGGACAGCAGGAACGCCCGGGCGGAACTGACCGCCACCGGCGTTCCGCCTGTCCGCTTCACCTACGGCGACGTACTGCGGCTGCCGGTCCGGCTGCCCGCCCGGGGCCGTCTGATCCAGCAGTTGTCCGACGGCACGGTGTGCCGCGTCCCCATGCGGATCAGCGGGCGACCGGGGCTGGGTCGCGGCCGCGTCACGGCTGAGTCCGAGGCTCCCTTGTCCGTCCTCGCCCGGCACCGGCCGTTGCTGTCCGTTGCCCTGCGCGACTTCCGCAGCGCGGTGGGCAGCTGAGCGCACAGCGGGGGCCCTCGGCCGATGCCGTCGTGGACGGGACCCGGAACGTCCCGCGCGCGGCGGACCCCAGGACCGCCGCCAGGGTGAGCGCGGACGCGCCGACACGTCGGCTTCTCGGACCCCGCGACCCCCCGATCCGCGTGGCCGCCCGGTCCGACCCGACTTCGTCACCCCCCGGGGGTGTCTCGAAGGTGGCGGTCGGCGCGCGTCTCAGGGCAGCACGCGGTAGGTGACGTGCGTGACCCGGCTCGCCGCCCGCGACGTGACCTGCTCCAGCCGCAGAGGCGGGACGCCTTCGAACAGCCGCGTGCCGGCGCCGAGCGTCAGCGGCGCGATGTGCAGCCGCAGCTCGCCGATGAGGCCGGCGGCGAGGTACTGGTTGACGGTGGTCGCGCCGCCGAGGACGGTGACATCGCCGTCGCCGGCCGCCGCGCATGCCTGGGCGAGGGCCGAGGCGATGCCGTCGGTGACGAAGTGGTACGTGGTGCCGCCGTCCATCCGCTGCGGCTCACGGGCGTGGTGGGTCAGCACGAACACCGGCGCGTGGAAGGGCGGATCGCCACCCCACCAGCCGTTCCACGGCCGGTCCCACGCGCCGCGCACCGGGCCGAACATGTTGCGCCCCATGATGAACGCCCCGGCTGTGTTCAGCCGGTCGATCTCGGTCCGGTTCTCGTCGGGTGTGTCGAACATCCAGGAGTGCAGCCCGGCACCCGATCCGTCACCGCCGTCGTCTCCGAAGGGCCGTTCCTCGGTCTGGTCGAGACCGGCCGCGTACCCGTCGGCCGAGATCGTGATGTCACAGGTCACTCTGCCTGACGACTCGATCATGCCGATCTCCTCCTCGTGGCGTTCGGCATTCGAGGCTACGCGCCCCGCGGGCTCTGCCGTCGGCACGCGGATGCGAAAGTGTGAGCGTCCGCACGGACGCAACGGAAGGAATCCTCCGGCATGGCCGTCATCCACGACACGACCCTTGAGCCGAGCAAGCTGGACCTGCTCACTTCCTGGCTTCCTTCCCGGCCGTGGTACCGCGGTGGGGCGGCCGAACCGGAGCTGACGAAGGCCGGCGGCTTCCGGCTCGACGATCCGCGGGGCGAGGTGGGGATCGAGTTCATCGTGGCCACCGACACCGGCGGCCCTCGGCCGACCACATACCTGGTGCCGCTCACCTATCGCGGCGCCCCGCTCGAAGGGGCGGAGCAAGCCCTCGTGGGCACGATGGAGCACGGCGTGCTGGGGAGGCGCTGGGCCTACGACGGTTGCCGGGACGCCGTGCTGATCGGCCAGTTGGCGGCCCTGATCGAGGGCCGGGCGCAGGCCCAGGACCAGAACCTCAGCGACGTCCCCGACCGCGAGGTCGTCGTCACCGGGACCGGTGACGGCTCCCTCCCCACGGACTTCATCGCCGCCGACGACCAGGAGGGCACCACGCTGACCACACCGCAGGGCACGGCCCTCCGCGTGCACCGGGTCCTGCGGCCCGCCCCGGCCGGTTCGACGCCCCCCGCGCAGGGTGCGATCGGCCAGGTCAGCGGCTCCTGGCAGATGCCGGACGGCACTCGCGCCCGAGGGGTGTTCGCCGTCCTGCGCGGCGCCGGGCGGGCGTAGCGCCCTCCTCCGTCAGGACGTACGTGAGTATCAGGACGTACGTGAGCGGAACGTCCTGCGGTAGGCGTCCGGGGGCACGCCGACCGTGCGGTTGAAGTGACGGCGCAGTGTCGTGGCGGTCCCCATGCCGGTGGCCGTCGCGATGCTGTCGACGCTGTCGTCGCTCTTCTCCAGTAGTTCCTGGGCGTGCCGGATGCGCTGGGTCAGCAGCCACTGCAGAGGGGTCGTGCCGGTCACCGCTCTGAAGTGGCGGCCCAGGTGGCGGGAGCTCATGCCCGCCCGGCGGGCCAGGTCCTGAACGGTCAGCGGCTGGTCGAGCCGTTCGATGGCCCACGGAAGCAGGACGGCGAGCGGGTGGTCGTCCTGGTCGGGCACCGGGGCGGTGACGAACTGGGCCTGGCCGCCGGCCCGGTGCGGCGGTACGACCAGCCGGCGCGCGACGGCGTTGGCGACCGACGAGCCCAGGTCGAGGCGCACCAGGTGCAGGCACAGGTCCAGCGCGGCGGCCTTGCCGGCGGAGGTGAGCACGCTGCCGTTGTCCACGTAGAGCACGTCCGGCTCGACCTCCACCCCGGGGTGTCGGTCGGCCAGGGCCTCGGTGTGCGCCCAGTGCGTGGTGGCGCGCCGCCCGTCGAGAAGCCCTGCCGCGGCCAGGACGAACGCGCCCGTGCACAGGGAGGCCACCCGTGCGCCTGCCTCGTGTGCCTCGCGCACCGCGTCGACCAGGGGGGCGGGCGGGTCCTCGTCGATGTCGGCCCAGCCGGGGACGATCACGGTGTCGGCGTGCCGGAGCCGGTCGAGTCCGGCGTCGGGCTCCAGCCGGAACCGGCCGACCCGCACGGCGGCCGGTCCGCAGACGGCGAGGTCGTACCAGGGGACCGTCACCCCGGCCGGGGCGGAGGCGAACACCTCGCATGCCAGGGACAGTTCGAAGTGCAGCATCCCGTCGGTGACGGCCAGCGCAACAGTGGTCATGTCCGTAATTGTATGGGCCGTGTCGTTCCAGACACTCACGGCGAGGTGCTCAGCGCCGTCAGGATGGGCGCAGTCGGATCATTCGAGCACAGGGGAGAGCTCATGGGATCGGTGCGGACGGTTGCGGTGTTCGGCGCGTACGGGCACACCGGGCGGTTCGTGGTGGCGGAGCTGCGGGCGCGCGGGTTGGTCCCGGTCCTCTCCGGCCGCGACGAGGTCAGGCTCAAGGCGCTGGCGGCGTCGTACCCGGGGATCGAGGCCCGGCCGGCGTCGGCCGACGACCCGGACTCGCTCGACCGGGCCCTGGCGGGGGTGGCGGCGGTGGTCAACTGTGCCGGTCCGTTCGCGACGACCGCCGCCCCCGTGATCGAGGCGGCCCTGCGCGCCGGCATCCCGTATGTCGATGTGGCAGCCGAGATCGAGGCGAACGCGGACACGTTCGCACACTTCGCGGACCGGGCCCGCGCCGCGGGTGCGGTGATCGTCCCGGCGATGGCCTTCTTCGGCGGACTCGGCGACCTGCTGGCGACCGCGGCGATGGACGACTGGGCCACGGCCGACGAGGTGCATGTCGCGTACGCGCTGAGCGGTTGGCAACCCACGCACGGGACGCGCGCCGCGGGCGCGGTCTCCCGGCAGCGGCGCGACGGGGCGCGCGTCGTGCACCGCAACGGTCGGCTGGAGTACCGCCGGGACGCCGCGACGACGTTCCAGTGGCCCTTCCCCGAGCCACTGGGCTCCCGGGCGGTCATCGGGGAGTTCACCATGGCCGACGTCGTCACCATCCCCAGCCACCTGTCCGTCCCCGACGTGCGCACCCACATGACGGCCGAGGCGGCCCGGGACGTGTCGGCCCCGGACACATCGGCACCTACCCCGGTCGACGACCGGGGACGCTCCGCGCAGACCTTCCTCGTCGACGTCGTCGTGCGCTCCGGCGGCGGGGAGCGGCGGGCCGTGGCGCGAGGGCAGGACATCTACGCCGTGACGGCCCCCCTCGTGGTGGAGGCGGTCCACCGCATCCTCACCGGGCAGACCCGGACGGTCGGCGTCGCCTCCGCCGGCGAGATCTTCGACGCGGCCGGCTTCCTCGGCGCGCTGTCCTCGCATCTCTCCGTGGAGCTGCTTCGGTAGCGGGCCGACGATCGCTCGTGCGCAGCGGTGTGCGTCGCCTCCAGGCCGGCTCAGAACGCAAGGGCCGACTGCTCGGCGGGCCGGTCCGGCGCCGCGCCCCGCGTGCGGCGCCTGCGGCGTCCCGCAGCCGCTCCCGAGCCATCGACGCAGACGTACACCCGCTCCCTGCGCCGTCGACAGGCCGTTCAGATGCTCCACCGGCCTGATCCCCGGAGGGCCGGCAGGCAGCGAGCGGGAGGCTCGGCCGCTCCGTGACGTCGTCGACAAAAGCCGCGGATACGTGGTGGACTCCCACCCACCACACCTGTGAAGGCGGCACTTTTCCTGGTAAACACTGGCCAAAGCCGCAGGACAGAAGGGGCCGGTCGGGGCCGCCCTCCGTCACGGATGATCCAGACGACACTGGGGAGGCAGCCGGTGGGAGACGTCGGAATCGGCCGCAGAGCCTTCCTTGCCGCGGTCGGGGGGACGGCGGCCGGCGCAGCCGCGGTGTCGCTCACCGCGTGCGAGAGCCGCACGAGCCGGAGCACCACCGAGAGCAGCAGGACGCTCGTCGTCCGGAACTTCGGCGGCTCCTACGGAGAGGCCAACCGCAAGGCGGTGTACGACCCGTTCACCAGGGAGACCGGCATCCGGATCAAGACGGTGAACCTGGGGCACGCGCAGATGCTCGCCCAGATCAAGGAGGGTCGTCCGCGGTTCGACGTCATGGACATCGACATGTCCAACCTGCTGCTCTTCGCGCGTGAGGGCGCCTCCGAGCAACTGGACTACGGCCGGTTGAAGAACACCAGGAACGCGGGCATCGCCCCCTCCCTGCTCACTCCGCACGGCGTGGGCAAGAACTACTGGGCCAGCGTCCTCGCCTACCGCACCGACACCTTCGACGGGCGCAGGCCCGAGTCGTGGGCGGACTTCTGGAGCCTCGGAACCTTCCCGGGCCGCCGCGCGCTGCAGGGCGAGGTGGACTGGCCGGAGCTGGAGTTCGCCCTGCTCGCCGACGGTGTGCCGCTCGACCGGCTCTACCCCCTCGATGTGGACCGGGCCTTCAAGGTCCTCGACGAGATCAGGGGCTCGGTGCGGACGTTCTGGGAGTACGGGGCGGAGCCGGGTGAGCTGCTGTCCCGCGGCAGCGTCGTGGCCTCCAGCGCCTGGGCGGGCAGGCTCCGCAACCTGCTCGCACGAGGGACCCCGCTGGCGTACGAGTGGAACGGTGCCCGCAGGCAGAGCAACGGTTACGGAATCCCCAAGGGCTCCGCGAACCCGGACGCCGCCTACCGGCTCATCGACTTCGCGTTGCGGCCCGAGGTGCAGGCCCACATGGCGCGGCTCTTCCCCGACGGCCCCGTGGTGCCCGCCGCCTACGGGCACCTCACCGAGTCCACCGCCGTGCATCTGGCGAGCACTCCCGGCCACCTGCTGTCGGGCTTCGACCTGGACATCGCGTGGTGGCTCGAGCACGGGGACTCCGTGACCAGGCGCTGGCAGGACTGGGCTCGCACCCGAACCGACTGAATGCAGCCATATGGCTGAATATGAAGACGCATGGTAAAGAGTCGGTATGCTCCGGTACCTCGGCCGATTCTCGGCTCTCCCCTCCCCCGCCCACGGTGGCGGGCTACAGCGTCGTGCCGCGCGGCACGAGGCTGGGGAGGAGTCCGGGACCCGGCCCGCGAGAGCGCGTTGGAAGGGCCTGCCGAGGGTGCGCAGCGTCGCAGGCCAGGTGTTTCTGCTGCAATCGGTGATCATGGTGCTGTTCGCCGCCGCCGCGGGAGGGGCGCTCGTGGTGCAGGCCCGGGACTCGAGCACGCAGGAGGCCCGGCAGTTGTCGAAGGGCGTCGCCCAGTCCTTCGCACGGGCCCCGGGCACGCTGGACGGCATGAAGTCCGGCCGCCCCACGGCGCTGCTGCAACCGCGCGCGGAGGACACCCGGAAGAACACCGGCGTCGACTATGTGGTGGCCTTCGATCCGCAGGGGTTTCGCTGGACCCATCCCGACCCGGGGCTGATCGGCAAGCACGTCTACGCCGAGCGCGAGGGCGCCGCCGCCGACCGGCCGTTCACCAAGACGTTCGAGGGCAGCCTGGGCCTTGCCGTGGACACGACGGTTCCCGTCTACGACACCAACGGGATCGGCGTCGTCGGCTTCGTGTCGGTCGGTGTCACCGTGGCCAGCGTCGACGACGTGGTGCAGGACCAGTTGCCGCAGCTGCTGGGCTTCGCCGGCGGGGCGCTCGCGGTGGCCGCGGGCGGGACGGCGCTGGTCTCCTGGCGGCTGCGGCGGCAGACGCGCGGGCTGGACCCGTCCGAGATGACCCGGATGTACGAGCACCACGACGCGGTGCTGCACGCGGTGCGGGAGGGCGTACTGATCATCGGGGGCGACGGACGGCTGCTGCTCGCCAACGACGAGGCCCGGCGGCTGCTGGACCTGCCCGACGACGCCGAGGAACGCCGGGTCGGTGATCTCGGTCTGGAGGCGGGCACCGCCGCGCTGCTGGGTTCGGGCCGGCCGGTCACCGACGTGGTGCACCTGGCCGGCGACCGGCTGCTGGCGGTCAACGTGCGGCCGGTCGACCCCGACGACCGCCCTGCGGGCAGCGTGGCCACGCTGCGTGACACGACGGAGCTGCGTGCCCTGGCGGGGCGGGCGGAGGTGGCCCGGGAACGGCTGGGGCTGCTGTACGAGGCAGGGGTGCGGATCGGAACCACTCTGGATGTGGTGCGCACCGCGCAGGAACTGGCCGAGGTGGCGGTCCCCCGGTTCGCCGACGCCGCGACGGTCGATCTGCTCGATCCGATCCTGCGCGGCGCGGTGCCGGCCGGGCCCGGCCCGGGGATGCGCCGGGTGGCGGTGCACGGCGCCGACGGTGTCCGGTCCCTCTACCCGGTGGGTGAACTGATCCGCTTCGTGCCCACATCGCCCGCGGCCGTCGGCGCCGAGCGCGGCCGTGCGGTCCTGGACGTCGACCTGGCCGCTCCGGGCGGCTGGATGAACGCCCAGGACCCCGCTCGCGCCCGGCGTGTGCTGGACCTCGGTTTCCACTCCCTGATCACGGTGCCGCTCCGGGCCCGCGGTGTGGTGCTGGGCATGGCGAGCTTCTGGCGTGCGGGCGGTGTTCCCTTCGGCGCGGAGGATCTCGCCTTCGCCGAGGAACTGGCCGCCCGGGCGGCGGTGGCCGTCGACAACGCCCGCCGCTACACCCGGGAACACACCCTGGCCGAGACGCTTCAGCGCAGCCTGCTGCCCGGCTCCCTGCCCGATCACGCGGCCGTGGAGGTCGCCCACCGCTATCTGCCGGCCCTGGAGGGCGTGGGCGGCGACTGGTTCGACGTCATTCCGCTGCCCGGTGCACGGGTCGCGCTGGTGGTCGGGGACGTGGTGGGGCACGGTCTTCATGCCGCGGCGACGATGGGCCGGCTGCGTACCGCGGTGCACAACTTCTCCGCCCTGGACCTGCCCCCGGACGAGCTCCTGGGACATCTGGACGAGCTGGTCGCGCGGATCGACGACGACCGCGACGGTGACGGGAAGACCGAGCGGGACAGCGAGAGCGTGTCGGGCGCCACCTGTCTCTACGCCATCTACGATCCGGCGTCCGGGATGTGCTCCCTGGCCCGGTCCGGGCATCCGGAGCCGGCGCTGGTGCATCCCGACGGCACCGTGGAATTCCTGCGGGTGCCCGGTTCCCCGCCGCTCGGTCTGGGCGGCGGTCTGCCCTTCGAGACCGCCGAACGCGCCCTCCCCGAGGGTTCCCGGCTGGTCCTCTACACGGACGGTCTGATCGAGGACCGGGAGCGGGGCATCGACAGCGGTCTGGAGGCGCTGCGTGACGCGCTGGCACATTCGGGCCGGGCCCCCGAGGAGACCTGCCGGGACGTCCTGGACGCGGTGCTTCCGGCCCGGTCGAGTGACGACATCGCCCTGCTCGTCGCCCGCACCCGGCTGCTGGATCCGTCCCAGGTGGCCGAGTGGGACGTGCCCGGTGATCCGGCGGTCGTCGCGGGCATCCGGGCGGAGGTCACCGGGCGGCTGAGGACCTGGGGGCTCGAGGAGATGGCGTTCACGACCGAGTTGATCATCAGCGAGTTGGTCACCAACGCCATCCGCTACGGCATCGAACCGATCCGGCTGCGGGTGCTGCACGACGGCGACAGCCTCATCTGCGAAGTCGCCGACGGCAGCAGCACCTCACCCCATCTGCGCCGGGCCGCGACCACCGACGAGGGCGGACGGGGGCTGTTCCTCGTCGCCCAGTTCGCCCGGCGGTGGGGCACCCGCTACATGGCCCGCGGCAAGGTCATCTGGACCGAACAGTCGACCCGGAGCCCGGTCTGCGAGCCAGAGGAGGTGTCGGCCGAAGCCCTGCTGGACCAGTGGGAGGACGCGGCCTGGTGAAGCGTGCGCAGGGGCCGGAATCGCTCCGCGCCACCCGATGCTCCAGCGTCGGTCGGCCCCGTCGTCGCGGTTCCGCACGTCAACGGTTCCTCCCCTCGTCGGCCCGCTGAATGGTCGGGGCGGAACCTTGCGAAGGCAAGCGCTCTACGGGGCCGGCGCCACCGCGCGGGGCGGGCTGCGGAAGCGGATCCGGCGGCTCACGGGGTGCGGAAGCCGCGGAACGTCACGTGCTTGCGGGTCTGGAACCCGAGGCGTTCGTACAGCGCGAGCGCGCCGGTGTTCGCCTCGGCCACGTGCAGGAAGGGCCGTTCACCGCGCGCCACGATCCGTGCGACGAGCGCGCGCAGCAGGCGGACCGCGTGACCTTGCCCGCGTGCCTCGGGGGCGGTGCAGACGGCGCTGATCTCGGTCCATCCGGGAGGCCTCAGCCGCTCCCCCACCATCGCCACGAGTGTGCCGGCGTCGCGGACGCCGAGATAGGTGCCCAGTTCGTGCGTGCGTGGCCAGAAGGGCCCCGGGCGGGTCCGTTCGACGAGGCCGAGCATGTCGGGCACGCTCTCCGCGCCGAGTTCGACGACGCCGGAGCCGAACTCGGCGGGAGAGGGGTCGGGGCCGCTGTCGCCGGTCCAGATCATCTGGCGGCCCTCGAGGACGAAGACCGGCTCCCAGTCCGACGGCGGCAGGAACGGGCAGCTGAACATGTCGGCGAACTCGCCCGGTCCCAGCAGCTTGGCCAGGTCCGTCCATGCTTCGGCGTCCGGCTCGACGGACACCGCGGAGAAGGTCGCGACTCCGGGTATGTAGGTGACGGCGCCGCCGAGCCGGCGGGCGAGGTGTGCGTGGTGCCCGCGGAGCGATTCGCCCACCGGGTCGTCGAGTGCGACGGCGTCGCTGAGCCCCGTCATCGTGCTGCGCCTTCCTGCCCTCGGCCGAGCCGGTCGGCCGGGAGGCCGACACGGCGTCTTTCGGATGCAGGCAGCCATGCTAGTGTGCTGCGCCAGAAATCCGTCGGTAGATCTGTCTCGTCTCGGCGGTCGGGTTCTCGCCGCCGACCAGGGGCGTTGACCGTCCGCAGCTCAGCGGGAACTACCTAGGAACATCCGGCGCGGGACACTAGCTAGTACCGCAGCAGGCAGCGTTCGCCCCGTCGCGACGCCCGGCACGCTCCCCCGTTCTCGGCTTCGCTCGAACGGGAGGGGCCCCCACCGCCGCACCGGGCACAAGCCCAAGTACACCCAGTACGAGGGCTTGCACCCGGCACGCCGAGAGCACGCACCGGACGCCGCTCCTCGACGGGCAAACGTCGCCTGCCGCGGCACTAGTCAGCCCCGCACGAGCGGCTCGCGGCGCTACCTGAGGTACGCGGCGAGCGGGAGGTTCTGCCGTCGGACGTCACCGGCGACGAGTCCGGCGATCCGCTCTGCGCCGTACGTCTCGAAGTGGGTGCGGTCGTTGCAGAAGAAGGCGCCCACGGGACCCGATCCGAAGTCGCCGTTGTGCGGGCAGAAGCGCAGGCTGTTGTAGAGGGAGACGCTCAGCGACTGCAGGTCGACGACCGGCGCCCTGGTGGCGGAGCCGACGGCGAAGGTCTCGTTCACGAAGCCCCGGTTCTTCGTCGCCGTGTTTCCCGAGCAGGTGATCGCGGCGACCGGCGTGAGCAGCACCGGGTGCGCTCCCCGGGCCAGGGCGGCCTGCACCATCGTGGTCATCAACTGCCGGTAGCGCGCGGGGCCGACGTGTCGGGGGCAGGTCGAGGAGGAGTCGTTGATGCCGAACTGGATGAACAGGTAGTCGCCCGCCTGCATCCCGGTGCTCGCGTTCAGCATCGATTGCCAGCGTGCCGAGTAGCCATGGGACGTGAGTCGGCACTCGCCGTCCGAGCCCTTGGTGCTGCTGACGTTCCCCTCGTACATCCAGGTCTGGATGCTGCGGCCGCCCACGGCCTGGTTCCTGACGGTGACATCGGCGTTGAACAGCGCGTCGAACCGGCTGCCCCAGCCGACCGGGCAGCGGGCCGAGCCCGGGTTGGCCATGGTCGAGTCGCCGGCCAGCCACACGGTGACCGGCTGGGCGGCCGCTCGGGCGACGGGGGCAGCGGTGCCGGGGCCGCCGGAGCAGCGCGTCGCGGCACTGCCGGCCGCTGAGGCGGTACTGAGTCCGAGGCTCGACAGGGCGATCACCAGCGCGGTGGTGACGACGGTCCGTAGGTTCTTCATCGGTTTCCTCCCGGGGAAGGGGCCCTTGCGTCGGTCAGCGCAGGTGTGGGCGGCCAGGGGCCGGTTCTGCTCGCGGACGGCCTGGAGCAGGGGTGATTCGCCCGCCCATGCTGGGAGCGTTCACAACCTGTCAGGTGGGCACGAGACGCTCCTCCTCGAAAGGGAAGGTGGCGGTGCGGGAATCGCTATGAACTGCCGTCCAGCAAAACAGAGTTCGCGGGCGGGTCGACCGGTTCGACGACCTTCGACCCCAGGTGCCCGCTGAGGCGCATCCCGCAGTGTCAAGGTCCGCCACCTGGCTGTCAATCCATGAGGCACGAGAAACTCACGGATCCGAACAGGGCCGAACAGTGGACTGGACACAATCCTTGACGAGGGATCAGCCCCGTTCTTACGCTCCCTCCTCATGGGAGCGTTCCCATACCCCCCACGCCCCGGAGGCCACCCGTGTCCGGCTCGCACCCGCGCCCCCGCGCCACTTCACGACCATGGCGATCGCCCCAGCGGCCAGGCGGTCGGCTCGTCGGCGGCATCCTGGCCGCCGCCCTTGCCGTCTCCGCGCTCGTCGCACTCCCGCAGACCGCGCAAGCGGCGAGCGCCAGGCAGGTCGAGAAGCTCGACCGCGGCCTGTCCAGCGTGCACACCGACAGCGGAAACCTGGTGTCATGGCGGTGGCTGGCGACCGATCCGAACGACGTGTCGTTCAACGTCTACCGAGGCGGCACCAGACTCAACTCCTCGCCCGTCACGGCGTCGACGAACTACTTCGACGCGGGCGCCGCCGCCTCGGCCGACTACACGGTGCGTGCCGTCGTCAACGGCACCGAGCAGGCCGCGTCGGCGTCCGCGGTTCAGTTCCGCGCGGGCTACAAGGACGTGCCGATCTCCCCGCCCGCGGGCGGCACCGCTCCGGGCAACTCGGCCTACACCTACGAGGCCAACGACGCCTCCGTCGGCGACCTCGACGGCGACGGCGCCCTGGACCTCGTACTGAAGTGGCAGCCGACCAACGCCAAGGACAACTCCCAGTCCGGCTACACCGGCAACACCATCGTCGACGGCGTCAAGCTCGACGGCACCCGCCTGTGGCGCATCGATCTGGGCCGCAACATCCGCTCCGGCGCGCACTACACGCAGTTCCAGGTGTACGACTACGACGGCGACGGCAAGGCCGAGGTCGCCATGAAGACCGCCGACGGCACCCGCGACGGCACCGGCGCGGTCATCGGCAGCTCCTCCGCCGACCACCGCAACTCCAGCGGCTACGTGCTGTCCGGGCCCGAGTTCCTGACGATGTTCAACGGCCGGACGGGCAAGGCGATGCAGAGCGTCGACTACGTCCCGGGCCGCGGCACCGTCTCCTCCTGGGGCGACAACTACGGCAACCGCGTCGACCGCTTCCTGGCCGGCACCGCATACCTCGACGGCGCGCGCCCTTCACTGATCATGGCGCGGGGCTACTACACCCGATCGGTGATAGCCGCCTGGGACTGGCGGAACGGTGCCTACAACCAGCCCCCGCACCCGAGCTTCTTCATCGGCAACGCCATGCCGACGGCTCCACGCCCCACCGTCTACACCCCCTGACGCCCTGGTTGCGCGGACCCTTGGCTCTCCTGCGAGCGCGGTAGAGCCAAGGGTCCGCGAACGGCCGACGACGAGAGACCGGCGGAGTGCGAGCGTGGCGGGCGAGAGCGGCCGGATCGTCTGGCAGGTCGGCGACGGCAAGGTCACCGACGGTGCGGCCGATCGGGGGATGCCCGCGGCCTTGGAGCGCGTCGCCGACGCCCCGGGCGCGGCCTCGGGGTCGGCGGCCGGGCCGCCCTGCGCTGGGCCGGCCTGATCACCGCCTCCGACGCACTGGAGCCGTACCGCCGGAGTTGGACGTCGTCGTCCACTCCCGGCGGTGGAGTCCGCCGCCCTCACCGCCGTCGACGCGGCGTCCGCGCGGGTCCTGACCGACGGCATGGCGGAATCCGACCTCGTTTTCCTGAGCACCCTGAGGCCTATCACGACGCGTTCACCGCACGTCACCCGCAGATCACCGCCGACGCCGACGGCGCACGCATCCCGCCAGCCCCCTGATGAAGCCCGGGTCCGAGGACCACGCGAGCGCCTCCACGACCGGCCGAACGGCTCGCCCGGCCATGAGCGCGGCCCCCGGCGTTCACGTCGGGGCAATGGTCACCGCGCCGTACGTGCGCCTCAGGGGCGCTGGGAGCCGGAGGCGGGCCCGGTGCTGGCCCGCAGCGAGATGGGGGGTGTCAGCAGGTGGTGCCGAGCGGGGGCACCGGGCTGGTCGAGCCGTTCCACGAGCAGGTCGACGGCGCGCCGGCCCAACTCCTCCGCCGGTACGTCGGCGGCGGTGAGCTGCGGGGTGACCGTCTCCGCCCACCGGCTCGCCACCACTCCGGTGACGGAGAAGTCGCGCGGCACA
>NZ_JASKMS010000089.1 GCF_030124145.1 Streptomyces sp. 378 | reverse complement strand
GACGCCCTGCAGGCCGCGGTCGAGGCCGTGTCCCCGGCCGCCGTGCTGGTGCCGTCCTCCGCCGAGGGCAAGGAGATCGCCGCCCGCCTGGCGCTGCGTCTGGGCTCCGGCATCATCACCGACGCCGTCGACCTGGAGGCCGGCGACTCCGGCCCGGTGGCCACCCAGTCGGTGTTCGCCGCCTCGTTCACCACCAAGTCCCGTGTCTCCAAGGGCACCCCGGTCATCACGGTCAAGCCCAACAGCGCCGCCGTCGAGGCCGCCCCGGCCGCCGGTGCGGTCGAGGCCCTGAACGTGTCCTTCTCCGCGCAGGCCACCGGCACCAAGGTCACCGGCCGCACGCCGCGTGAGTCGACCGGGCGTCCGGAGCTGACCGAGGCCGCGATCGTGGTCTCCGGTGGCCGTGGCGTCAACGGCGCGGAGAACTTCGCGGTCATCGAGGCGCTCGCCGACTCCCTCGGCGCGGCCGTCGGTGCCTCGCGTGCCGCGGTGGACGCCGGCTGGTACCCGCACACCAACCAGGTCGGCCAGACCGGCAAGTCCGTCTCGCCGCAGCTGTACATCGCCAACGGCATCTCCGGCGCGATCCAGCACCGCGCCGGTATGCAGACCTCGAAGACGATCGTGGCGATCAACAAGGACGCCGAGGCCCCGATCTTCGACCT
>NZ_JASKMS010000088.1 GCF_030124145.1 Streptomyces sp. 378 | reverse complement strand
CCGCGCTGAAGTTCTGGCTCGACCTGGGCATCGACGGGTTCCGGCTGGACGCGGTGCCGTACCTGTACCAGGAGGAGGGCACCAACTGCGAGAACCTCCCGGCCACGCACGACTTCCTGAAGCGGGTGCGCAAGGAGATCGACGCGCAGTACCCGGACACGGTGCTGCTGGCGGAGGCCAACCAGTGGCCCGAGGACGTCGTCGACTACTTCGGCGACTACACCAACGGTGGCGACGAGTGCCACATGGCGTTCCACTTCCCGGTCATGCCGCGCATCTTCATGGCCGTGCGCCGCGAGTCCCGCTACCCCGTCTCCGAGATCCTGGCCAAGACCCCGGCCATTCCCTCGAACTGCCAGTGGGGCATCTTCCTGCGCAACCATGACGAGCTCACGCTGGAGATGGTCACCGACGAAGAGCGCGACTACATGTGGGCCGAGTACGCCAAGGACCCCCGCATGCGCGCCAACATCGGCATCCGCAGGCGGCTGGCCCCGCTGCTGGACAACGACCGCAACCAGATCGAGCTGTTCACGGCCCTGCTGCTGTCGTTGCCGGGCTCGCCGATCCTGTACTACGGCGACGAGATCGGCATGGGCGACAACATCTGGCTCGGCGACCGGGACGCGGTGCGCACGCCGATGCAGTGGACCCCGGACCGCAACGCCGGGTTCTCCTCCTGCGACCCGGG
>NZ_JASKMS010000087.1 GCF_030124145.1 Streptomyces sp. 378 | reverse complement strand
TCCCTGCGCCGTACGCTCCTGTCCTCGATCCCGGGTGCGGCGGTCACGTCCGTCCGTATCGACGGTGTCCTGCACGAGTTCACCACCGTGCCGGGCGTCAAGGAGGACGTCACCGACCTGATCCTCAACATCAAGCAGCTGGTCGTCTCCTCGGAGCACGACGAGCCGGTCGTGATGTACCTGCGCAAGCAGGGTCCGGGTCTGGTCACCGCCGCCGACATCGCGCCTCCGGCCGGTGTCGAGGTGCACAACCCCGACCTGGTCCTGGCCACGCTGAACGGCAAGGGCAAGCTGGAGATGGAGCTGACGGTCGAGCGTGGCCGCGGTTATGTCTCCGCCGTGCAGAACAAGCAGGTCGGCCAGGAGATCGGCCGGATCCCGGTCGACTCGATCTACTCGCCGGTGCTGAAGGTCACGTACAAGGTCGAGGCCACGCGTGTCGAGCAGCGGACCGACTTCGACAAGCTGATCGTCGATGTCGAGACCAAGCAGGCCATGCGTCCGCGTGACGCCATGGCGTCGGCGGGCAAGACCCTGGTCGAGCTATTCGGTCTGGCCCGTGAGCTGAACATCGACGCCGAGGGCATCGACATGGGCCCCTCGCCCACGGACGCCGCCCTGGCCGCCGATCTGGCCCTGCCGATCGAGGAGCTGGAGCTCACCGTTCGGTCGTACAACTGCCTCAAGCGCGA
>NZ_JASKMS010000086.1 GCF_030124145.1 Streptomyces sp. 378 | reverse complement strand
GCAGCGTGGTAGAGGGATCCGCCTCGATAGGCGATGTCGCCGACCACCAGGTTGAGTGCGTCCAGGCAGTTGCCGCCGATGATGGCGGCGATGGCCAATGTGACAGCGCCACGCCGGACGGCGGCAATGGAGGTGACCGTCTCGGGCAGGGCGTTGGCCAGGCCCATGAACACAGCCCCCACGAGGCCGGCACTCAGTCCTGTGTGCTCCACGATGCCCTCCGCGGCCCGGGCCACCGCCCAGCCGCCGACAGCCACGAGTCCCGCCACAGCGGCGAATTCGCTCCACAGCCGGGGTGTCGAGTGAGCGGCAAGCCCTTGGACGTCTGCGTCCGGGACATCGGGAAGCGTGTCCCGGGTATGTACCGCCTGCCACATGGGTTCCCCGCGGCTGCGGATGAGGACCAGAGCGCCGAGGTAGAAGGCCACCAGAACGACGGAGGCCGGATGCAGGCTCAGGAAGGTCACGGACGGGCTGAACGTTGCCATGAGGGCGATGCCCAGCAGCCCGATGAGCAGGCAGCCGAACAGCATGTTGGAGACCGAGGCGGCGGCGTGTTCGAGGTTGACCTTCCGCAGGAAAGCGTCAGCGACGACGAGTGCCACCGTCTGCGCCGCAATACCTCCTACGGCGTTGCTGTAGGCAAGGCGCGGCTGGTCCGCGGCGGCGCTCACGGCGGTCATCACAATGCCCGAGAGAGACGTCACCAGGCCGAACAGCACCGCACCGAAGAGGGCCTCGCCCCAGCCGGTGCGGTCGGCGAGGGTGTCACCCAGCCCTGCGAGCCGGATGCTGCACACCACGGTCACGGCTGTGGCCACAAGGAAG
>NZ_JASKMS010000085.1 GCF_030124145.1 Streptomyces sp. 378 | reverse complement strand
GTCATCTCATTTGGCTGACTCGGTAGGCTATCGCCCGTGGGGATCGTTGAGCGGCTGGTGCCTGAAGAGTTGTGGGAGTTGTTCCAGCGAGTGGTGCCAGAGGCCCCCTCGCGGCCTCAAGGCGGTGGCCGACGCCGCCACGGTGACCGGGAGGTGCTGGCCGCGATCGTGTTCGTAGCCACGTCAGGCTGCACGTGGCAGCAGTTGCCGTCCGCGTCGTTCGGGCCGTCGGGAGCGACGGCTCATCGGCGCTTTACCGAGTGGACGAAGGCCAGGGTGTGGGCCAAGCTCCACCGCTTGGTCCTGGACGAACTCGGCGCCCGCGGCGAGTTGGACTGGACCCGCTGCGCGATCGACTCCGTGAACATGCGGGCCCTGAAAAGGGGGACCTGACAGGTCCGAATCCTGTCGACCGGGGCAAGTACGGGTCGAAGATCCACCTCATCACCGAGCGGACCGGTCTGCCCCTGTCCGTCGGGATCTCGGGGGCGAACCTGCACGACAGCCAGGCCCTGATCCCCCTGGTGAAGGGCATACCGCCCATCCGCTCACGCCGCGGACGCCGTCGACGCAGGCCGGGCAAGCTTCA
This sequence comes from Streptomyces sp. 378, assembly GCF_030124145.1. Classification (GTDB taxonomy): domain Bacteria; phylum Actinomycetota; class Actinomycetes; order Streptomycetales; family Streptomycetaceae; genus Streptomyces. Next base: position 263 of record NZ_JASKMS010000085.1, on the reverse strand, counting down.
CGCCGACAAGGGCTACGACTACTCCCACCTGCGGCGATGGTTACGGCAACGCGGCATCACCCATCGCATCGCCCGAAAAGGCATCGAGAGTTCGCAGCGACTGGGCCGCCACCGCTGGACCATCGAACGCACCATGGCCTGGCTCGCCGGCTGCCGCCGCCTCCACCGACGCTACGAGCGCAAGGCTGACCACTTCCTCGCCTTCACCAGCATCGCCTGCACCCTCATCTGCTACCGCAGACTCACCAAATGAGACGACTTCT
>NZ_JASKMS010000084.1 GCF_030124145.1 Streptomyces sp. 378 | reverse complement strand
AGGAGTTCTTCGTGAACATCGGTGAGATCGCCCAGCGTGCCGGTGTCTCGCGGAGCACCGTGTCCTACGCGCTGAGCGGCAAGCGCCCGGTGTCGGAGGAGACCCGCCGGAAGATCCAGCAGGTCGTCGACGAGCTGGGCTACCGGCCCAGCGCCAGCGCACGTGCCCTGGCCAACGGCCGGACCAGCACGATCGGCCTCGTCTTCCCGCCGGCCGGAAACCACTACACCGGCATGCAGCTGGACTTCATCGGCAGCGTCGTGGAGGCCGCCGCGGCCTACGACTACGACGTGCTGCTGTCGCCGAGCGGCGTGGACAGTGACCGCTCGTTCCAGCGGCTGCTGGGCGAGCGGCGGGTCGACGGCGCCATCCTGATGGAGATCAGACTGGAGGACGACCGGGTCGATCACCTGGCCGCCCTGGACTTCCCGGCCGTCGCCATCGGCCGCACCGCCCACCCGGAGAACGGCTGGTGGGTCGGTCTGGACCACACCGCGCTGGCCGCGGCGTGCGTCCACCACCTCGCGGACCTGGGCCACCACAAGGTCGCCCTCGTCAACCGGCCGGAGCAACTGCTGAAGGCCGGCTACGAGTCGGCGCACCGCGGCCTGGACGGCTTCACCAAAGCCGCGGCCGAGCGCGGGCTGACCGTGCGCACGTACTGCTGCGGGGACGACGCCGCCTCGGGCCAGGCCTGCCTGGAGCGGATCCTGCACGACGACCCCGAGACCACCGCCCTGGTCACGCTCAACGAGGCCGCGTCGGGCGGTCTGTACCGGGGGCTCGCCCAGGCGGGCCGCCATGTGCCGCGCGACTTCTCCGTCACCGGAGTGGTGGCGAGCCGGTGGGCGGAGACGGTCACCCC
>NZ_JASKMS010000083.1 GCF_030124145.1 Streptomyces sp. 378 | reverse complement strand
GGTACGGCACCGCGTCCAGCCGGAACCCGTCGATGCCCAGGTCGAGCCAGAACTTCAGCGCGGCCAGGATCTCCTCCTGGACGCGGGGGTTCTCGTAGTTGAGGTCCGGCTGGTGCGAGAAGAAGCGGTGGAAGAAGTACTGGCCCCGCACCGGGTCGAAGGTCCAGTTCGACGTCTCCGTGTCGACGAAGATGATGCGCGCGTCCGGGTAGCCCTTGTCGTCGTCGGCCCACACGTAGTAGTCGCCGTAGGGCCCGTCGGGGTCCTTCCTCGACTCCTGGAACCACGGGTGCTGGTCGCTGGTGTGGTTCATGACGAAGTCGATGATCACGCGCATGCCGCGCTGGTGTGCGGCGTCGACGAACTCCACGAAGTCGGCGAGGTCGCCGAACTCCGGCAGCACGGCCGTGTAGTCGGAGACGTCGTAGCCGCCGTCGCGCAGCGGGGACTTGAAGAACGGCGGCAGCCACAGGCAGTCGACGCCGAGCCACTGGAGGTAGTCGAGCTTGGCGGTCAGGCCCTTGAGGTCGCCGACGCCGTCGCCGTTGCTGTCCTGGAACGAGCGGACGAGCACCTCGTAGAAGACGGCGCGTTTGAACCACTCCGGGTCACGGTCCCTGACGGGAGTGTCCTCGAAGGTGTCCGGCACGGGCTCGTTCACGGTCATGGCTTCTCCGTCCCTCCGTTCGCATGCGCGGCGGGCGGGGACTGGACGTGGAAGACGTGCGCGGGAGCCCGCCCCGGCTCCAACCGCACGTAGTTGTCGCGCCCCCAGTGGTAGGTCTCGCCGGTGAGCTCGTCGCGCACCGGCACCGACTCGTGCCAGTCCAGGCCGAGTTGCGGCATGTCCAACGAGACCGTGGCCTCCTGGG
>NZ_JASKMS010000082.1 GCF_030124145.1 Streptomyces sp. 378 | reverse complement strand
CTGGTCAAGGAGTTCCACGACCGGTTGCGCGTGAGGGTCCGCGAGGAGCTGGGGCGGGACGCGCAGCCGACGGCCGCAGTGATCGACTCGCAGTCCGTCAAAGCGGACGCCGTGGTCGGCGCGGACAGCCGGGGCTTCGACGGCGGCAAGCTGGTCAACGGCCGCAAGCGGCATGTTGTGGTCGACACGCTCGGCCTGCTGCTGGGCGTGATGGTCACCGCCGCGGACACTGGCGACCGCATCGCCGCCCAGGTGCTGCTCAGGCAGGTCGCCGAAGTGCACCACCGGCTGGAACTGGTCTGGGCCGACGGCGGCTACACCGGCAGCCTCGTCGAGTACTGCCTGGCCAGGCTCGCGCTGGTCCTGGCGATCGTGAAACGCAGCGACGACATGCGCGGCTTCGTGGTGCTGCCCAAGCGGTGGATCGTCGAGCGCCTCTTCGCCCACCTGATGCGAAGCCGCCGTCTGGTGCGCGACTTCGAGCGGCGCACCACCAGCGCCGAGGCGATGGTCTACTGGTCGATGACCCTGCTCATGACGCGCCGCCTTGCCCGGCCACACCCTGGGCAAGAGTGAACCGGCCCGGCTGCCGCTCGGCCAGCCAGCCCCGCGCGACCAGGCGTTTCGCCTTCGACCGCAGTGCCTCCACTCGTGCCGGCACCAGGTCCATGCCGAACGCTTGGGCCATCTCCTGGCAGGTCAGCGGCCCTTGATGGAGCCGGTTCCGGTCCGCGAGCGCCGTGAGGATGCGCTGGTAGTCCACCGACAGCACCGACCCGTCAAGGCCCTCACGCCACACCGGCACCTGCGACTTCGGCTTCGCCGCATCCCGGGGTTCCGGGGGCGCGTCCGCATCCCGCGGATCCCCAGTGACCTCGGTGCCGGCGGTGTTGCCGCCGTCCGGAGCCAGCACCGTGTCGACCCGCCTGCGGGCAATCGCCCACTCCTGCCATTCCTGCTCGGCCGCGGCCAGTTCGGCCTGGATGCGGCCGGCCTCCTCCCGCAGCCCGTCGACTCGACGGCGAGCGGCGAGCTCGTGCTGTTCCAGCAGTCCGACGACTGACGGCATTCGTGACCTCCCGAGGAGCGACGACCCGACAGGCCACCACTCCCACGGAACCACCACTGCTATCCCCGACCAGCGGAAACGCACCGATCACGCCCGGAAAGACAACAGCTTCT
>NZ_JASKMS010000081.1 GCF_030124145.1 Streptomyces sp. 378 | reverse complement strand
AGTGGACGTTAAGTCCGATCTTTCTCAGTTCGTGATCACTCGATCGAGGTACTGGTCGCCGGGCAGGCCATCCGCTGAGCATGTGCATGCTGAGATGCGGGCATGGAGCGAGAGCCGTACCCCAGCGACTTAGCCGATGAGCAGTGGGCGTTGATCGAGCCGATGATCACGGCCTGGAAACAGGACCGGGTGGCACGGTCAGCGACCGGAGATCCCGGATCCTGCGATCTGCGGGAGGTCGTGAACGCGATCTTCTACCAGAACCGGACGGGCTGCCAGTGGCGCTACCTGCCCCATGACCTGCCGGCCTGGTCGGCGGTGTTCTACTACTTCGGCCTGTGGCGCCAGGATGGCCTTGACCAGCGGATTCAGGAACTCCTGCGCTGCCAGGTGAGGGAGAAGGCCCGGCGATTAGAGGACCCGTCCCTCGTGATCCTCGATACCCAGTCCGTCCGCGCGGCAGCCGGTGTCCCGAAGACGACGACGGGGCTGGACGCCAACAAGAAGGTGTCGGGCCGAAAACGGGGCCTGGCCGTCGACGTGCTGGGGCTGATCATCGGCGTCGTGGTGCTGGCCGCATCCGCCCACGACAACACGGCCGGCACCGCTCTGCTCGACCAGGCCGCCGAGCGGTGCGGGATGCGTCTGGAGAAGGCTCTGGTGGACCAGGGCTTCAAGGACGAAGTCCTCATCCATGGCGCGTTGTTGGACATCGGCGTCGAAGTCGTCCGCCGCAACCCGGCCGATCAGGGCAAAGGCTTCGTCCCGCAACCGAAGAGGTGGATCGTGGAGCAGGTCAACGGCACGTTGATGCTGCACCGCAGACTGGCCCGCGAGTACGATCACCGGCCCGACACGTCCGCCTCGCGCGTCTACTGGGCGTCGATTGCGAACATGACCCGCCGCCTCACCACACCGAGTCCGGCCTGGCGCGACACCCTCGGACTGGCGGCGTGAACGTCATCGAGCTGCTGGCCGACCTCCAGGCCCAGCACGACAAGGCGACGGCCCGTGCCCGTGAACTGCGTGATCAGATGCAGCACTTGAGTGCCGCACTGACCGAGACCGAAGCGCGACTTGCGAGCCTGGTCACCGCCCGGAAAGTCATCGCCGAACTCGCACCGGTCCAAGAAGACTTCGAAGGGCCCGAGACGAACAGCGTTTACCAGGCCATCGTGAACGCCTTCAACCAGCACCCCGACCAGGAGTTCCGAGCCCGTGAGCTGCACGAACTCCTCGGCATGCCCACCGACGAGGCATCCGTCAACATCACCCGCAGCCGCCTCGGACGCCTCACCCGCCAAGGCTTCCTCACCCAGCCAGGACGAGGCCGCTACCAGAAACGGACTTAACGTCCAC
>NZ_JASKMS010000080.1 GCF_030124145.1 Streptomyces sp. 378 | reverse complement strand
CAGGGTCATTGCATGATCGGGATTGGTCCGGTTCGCCGGTCTCGTGAGTGACGTGGCGTCATGTCCGTTGTGTGGCACGGGGCCTGGAGAGCAGAGCAGGCACGGTGCTGGTGATCATGTGGTTGTCGAGACCCATGAGAACCGAGCGAGACCGTGCCTGCCCGAACATCATCGCCCATCCCTTCCGCGCTGGAGCAATTGGGCTCCACGACGGATCCCCTCGCCTCAAGCGATGTCGCTGACCTGCGGCGTTTCCTGATTCTGGTCGCCGATCCCCGCGATGCGCGAGGATCGCGGTATCCGGCCCTCGCGTTGCTGTGCGCGGCCGTCTCGGCGGTGCTGACCGGGGCTCGCTCACTCATCGCGATCAGCGAGTGGATCAGGGATGCCCCGCAGCAGGTGCTGAGCGTTCTCGGCTTCGCAGCCGACCCGCTCACCGGTCTGCGGCCGGTGCCGCACGCCGCAACCGTGCGCCGTCTGCTGCAGCGTGTGGACGGTGACGCGCTGGACGCAGCGATCGGCGCGTATCTGCAGGCAAGAACGCCACCCCTGGCCGATCCGGCGGCGGAGAAAGGGCCGGTGCGACGGGTGATCGCCGTCGACGGCAAGGTGGTCCGCGGATCGCGAACCGCAACGGCCGCGGCCATCCATCTGCTGGCGGCGATGGATCACCACGGCGTGGTCCTGGCCCAGCGGCAGGTCGCTTCCAAGAGCAACGAAATCCCTTCCTTCGCGCCGTTGCTGGACGGTCTTGAGCTGGAGAGCACGGTGGTGACCGCCGACGCCCTGCACACCCAGCACGACCACGGGGCCTATCTGACCGGTCGCGGCGCGCACTACGTGGCCGTCGTGAAGAAGAACCATCCGGGCCTGTACGCCCAGGTCAGGGAGCTGCCCTGGCGGGACATCCCGCTCGGGCACCGCACCCGCGACCACGCTCATCACCGCGACGAGATCCGCCGGCTCAAGGTCGCCGCGTTCAGCCACCTCGACTACCCCGGCGCCCGCCAGGCGATCCAAGTCGTACGGTGGCGACGCGACTTGAGCACCGGAAAGCTGACCATCGAGCGCGTCTACCTGATCACCAGCCTGAGCGTCTTCGACGCCACCTGCACCGAACTGGCCACCTGGATCAGAGGCCACTGGGGTATCGAAAACCTCCTACACCACGTGCGGGACCAGACGTTCGGCGAGGACGACTCCAAAGTCCGCTCCGGCACCCTGCCCCGCGCCATGGCCTCCCTGCGCAACCTCGCCATCAGCGTCTTCCGCCAGGACGGTCAGACCAACATCGCCGCCGCCCTCCGCCACACCGGCCGCGACTACCTCCGGCCCCTACGAGCCCTCGGCCTCACGTGACGAACCCGGACAGATCCCAATCATGCAATGACCCTG
>NZ_JASKMS010000008.1 GCF_030124145.1 Streptomyces sp. 378 | reverse complement strand
CCGGTGTTACCGCACGCACGACGAGCCGTCAGCCCCTACGACTCCACGAGTTCAACCTCAGTAACAACTCATGTCGAATGTCCTGCCCGGCGTTCGCGGTGTCGGTCTGGGCCTCGGCGGTTGCCATATATTGCTGGCTGGGCCGGGCGCGAGCGAAAGGGGTTGGCTCTGCGTGAAGGACCTCGTTGGCAGCGATCTGCCTTCCCGGCTGCTGAAGGTTAATGGGTCAGTCGAGTTCATTGCTTTGGCCATGGACGGGGAGCGCATCTGTGCGACCAGCGAGGAAGACGAAGAATGCTGGGTGGTCTGCGAGGAATTTTCGCCCTAGCTGATCTAGCGGGGTCACTCGAACTAGCTCGGAGTTGACTCAACTCCATGAGGAAAAACACTAGATCCTGCGATTTGATGCTGTGCGGCCGCACTGAGTTCTTTTCGAAGAGATCACGTGTGACAGATCGCAGATTGCCGCTCCGAAGCCTTCAAAGCTGACAGCATACGAATGGTTCGCGTACCGGTCCAGGTGGTCGAAGTCCTGCAGCACACCGAACTGGTGGCCGACCAGGATGGCCTCGACCTCGATGCCGTTCATCGTGATGATGCGGCAGCGGGTGTACGGGTCCAGTGGTCGGGATCGATCACAGCGACGTCGAGTTCGCGCCAGCTGCGCAGCTGGCGGTCCAGCGGGATACTCCGCTGCTCCAGAGGATTGCACGTCACGAGCACTCTCCTCGTCGAGAGTCCGAGCGGGTGAAGTACCCCGGCCGCCGGGCCTCATGTCGGGAGAATCCGCCGGGTCCCGGCGGGAGCCGGGTGCGCCGAAGCGCCGGGCCGGCCCCCTCGGAGGGAGGGGGCCGGCCCGGCGCTTCGGCGGGTCACCGCTCAGGGCGTCTGCCAGCTGTGCGGGGCGTGGAAGGGGTGGGGGCGCCAGGAGGTGGTGCCGGGGGTGGACGCCTGCGCGTCGACGCCGGCCCGGGCGGCACGGCTGAGCAACAGGGCCGCGAGGGCGGCCAGTTCCTCGTCCGTGGCTTGGCCCTTCTCGATGCGGATGGGGGGCGGGGGAGTGAGCATGGGACCTCCGTCACTGTGGGGCGGCCGTGCCGTCACTGAGGGGGGTTGCCGTGCTTGCGGGCGGGGTGGTCGGCGTGCTTGGTGCGCAGCATCGCCAGTGAGCGGATGAGGACCTCGCGGGTGTCGGCGGGGTCGATGACGTCGTCGACGAGGCCCCGCTCGGCCGCGTAGTAGGGGTGCATCAGTTCCGCCTTGTACTCCTTGACCAGCTCGGCCCGCATGGCTTCGGGGTCCTCGGCCTCGGCGATCCGGCGGCGGAAGATGACGTTGGCCGCGCCCTCGGCGCCCATGACGGCGATCTCGTTGGTGGGCCAGGCGTAGGTGAGGTCGGCGCCGATGGACTGGGAGTCCATGACGATGTAGGCGCCGCCGTAGGCCTTGCGCAGGATCAGGGAGATCCGCGGCACCGTGGCGTTGCAGTACGCGTACAGCAGTTTGGCGCCGTGGCGGATGATGCCGCCGTGCTCCTGGTCGACGCCGGGCAGGAACCCGGGGACGTCCAGGAGGGTGACGATCGGGATGCTGAAGGCGTCGCACATCTGCACGAAGCGGGCGGCCTTCTCGCTGGCCTCGATGTCCAGGACACCGGCGAGCACCCGAGGCTGGTTGGCGACGACGCCCACCACCTGCCCGCCGAGACGGGCCAACGCGCAGATGATGTTGCGCGCCCAGCGCTCGTGGACCTCCAGGTACTCGCCGTCGTCGACCATCTCCTCGAGGACCTCCGCCATGTCGTACGGACGGTTGCCGTCCGCCGGGACCAGGTCGGCGAGGGTGTCGCAGCGACGGTCGTGCGGGTCGTCGCACGGCACCGCGGGCGGGTTCTCCCGGTTGTTCTGCGGGAGCAGGGACAGGAGGTAGCGGACCTCGGCGATGCAGGTCTCTTCGTCGTCGTAGGCGAAGTGGCAGACGCCGCTGGTCTCGGCATGCACGTCCGCGCCGCCGAGGCCGTTCTGGGTGATCTCCTCACCGGTGACCGCCTTGACGACGTCCGGTCCGGTGATGAACATCTGCGACGTCTCGCGGACCATGAACACGAAGTCGGTGAGTGCGGGGGAGTAGGCGGCACCTCCGGCGCACGGGCCGAGCATCACCGAGATCTGCGGGATGACGCCGGACGCCCGGGTGTTGCGCTGGAAGATGCCGCCGTAGCCGGCGAGCGCGGTGACGCCCTCCTGAATGCGGGCGCCGGCGCCGTCGTTGAGGGAGACCAGCGGTGCGCCCGCCGCGATGGCCATGTCCATGATCTTGTGGATCTTGGTGGCGTGGGCCTCGCCCAGCGCACCGCCGAAGATCCGGAAGTCGTGGGCGTAGACGAACACCGTGCGGCCCTCCACCGTGCCCCAGCCGGTGATCACACCGTCCGTGTACGGCTTCCTGGCCTCCAGACCGAATCCGGTCGCCCGGTGCCGGCGCAGCTGCTCGACCTCGCGGAACGAGCCCTCGTCCAACAGCAGGCCGATGCGCTCGCGCGCGGTCAGCTTGCCCTTGGCGTGCTGCGCCCGCGTCGCCTTCTCACCAGGGCCGGCCAACACCTGGCGGCGTATCTCGGCCAGCTCCGCGACGTGGGACCTCATGTCTTCCCCCTGATGGGACGGGATGTCAGTTGCCGAGCCGGCGCAGACCGTTCATCTGGAGCACGGCGAAGGCCGCGACGACGGCCGCCTGGAGCGGGGTCCACACCGTGCCGACGGTGTTCGGGTCCAGCCAGCCGAAGACCACGGCGGCCACGCTCGCGACCGCCCACAGCAGGTTCGCCTCGATGACCACCTTGGTGGCCGCGGTGGACGGCACCGGGCGGCTGGCCAGCACGGCGACCAGTGCGCCGTAGACGGTGAGGAACACGCCGATGCCGCGGAGGAAGCCGGTGTCGAGGCTGAGCAGGTCCCCCACCGGACCGGCGGCGAACAGGTAGATGAGGCCGTTGCCGCCGGTCACGACGGCGTCGAGGCCGAGGAAGAGACGTAACGGACGCGCGGCCTCCGCGCGCCCCTGGGTCGTCACGGCGCGGGCAGGCGACTGGCTCGTGGTCATGTGGTTCTCCAAAGGTCGGGGGGTGGTTTCCACTTCCGATCCGGATCGTTCCAGGCAGTGCTGACCAGCGGCTGACGTGCCGCTTACGCGGCGTCGGGACCGGTGGCGTCAGGTGAGCTGGAGCAGGGGAGCGCGCACGTCACCGGACAGGGCCGGGTCGTGGGACAGGATGGCGCTCTCGACCTGCCGCAGCGCGGGGGAGGGCTCGATGCCGAGTTCGTCGGCGAGGTGGCGGCGCATACGGCGGAACACGTCCAGGGCGTCGGCTTGGCGGCCCGCGCAGTACAGGGCGATCATCAGCTGCTCGCAGAAGCGTTCCCTCAGCGGGTGGCTCGTGTGGGTCTCGGCGAGTTCGGCCAGGACGGCGGCGTGCCGACCGAGCCGCAGCTCGGCGTCGAAGCGGAGCTCCATGGCCCGCATGCGGTACTCCTCGTAGCGGGCGCCGGCGAGCTGGCACAGGGTCCCGCCGGTGAAGCCGCCGAAGACCGGCCCCCGCCACATGGCCAGTCCCTGCCTCAGTAACCGGGCCGCCTCCTCCGGTGAGCCCGAGCCGAGGGTCTCGGCCTGGCGGACCGTCCTGACGAACTCGGCGGCGTCCAGCTCCCCCTCGTTGACCGTCAGGCGGTAGCCCGAGGGGTGGATGGTGACGCGCGAGGTGGTGCGGTCGGGCTCCAGGCCGCGCAGCTTGCGGCGCAGCCGGCTGACGTGGGCCTGCAGGGCGTTGGCCTGGTTGTCCGGGGCGCCCTCGCCCCACATCTCCTCGACCAGCGCCTCACCGGAGACCGACTGGCCCTCGCTGACCAGCAGTGTCTGGACCAGGGTCCGTTGCAGATCGCCGGAGATCTCGGCCGGCCCCGACGCGGTGCGGATCTGCAGTGCCCCGAGGATCGAGAACGTCAGCATGTTTCCCCCTTGGCGATCAGTGCGGCAGAGAGTGGTCGGGGGGCCGGTCACGGCGGTCCGTCTCTGCGGCCGAGGCCGCAGGGCGGTCTCCCGGGCCGGTTCCGTCCCGGGGTTTCCTCCCGACTCCATCCTGACACAAAATAATTCCTTTGAGAAGGTATTTTTCTTGGAACGAGCCCGAGTCGTGCCGACAGGGGCGCTGAGCTGTGCGGTTGCCGGACAACAGAGGTCAACCGGAAGGGGTGGTGGATGCGGACGTGTCTGCGCCCCGGCGCACCGCCCAGTGCCGGGCGGTGCGCCGGGGCGCGTGTGTCCGCCGGTGCGGGGGTCACCGACGGTGCGTGCGGCACCGGGGCCGCGCGGGCCGGAGGGGCGGGGCCGCGCCGGAAACCGGGCGCCGGGGCGTATATGACGAGCGGAGAGGGCAGGATTCGAACCTGCGTGGGCTTTGTGGGCCCGACCGTGAGATTGCTCTCTGGTCCCCGTTGAGCCGCTCCGGGCACCTCTCCTTGTGCGGCCGTTGGTGCGTGGCCGCTTTCGCGGAGAGGGCAGGATTCGAACCTGCGTGGGCTTTGTGGGCCCGACCGTGAGATTGCTCTCTGGTCCCCGTTGAGCCGCTCCGGGCACCTCTCCTTGTGCGGCCGTTGGTGCGTGGCCGCTTTCGCGGAGAGGGCAGGATTCGAACCTGCGTGGGCTTTGTGGGCCCGACCGTGAGATTGCTCTCTGGTCCCCGATGAGCCGCTCCGGGCACCTCTCCTCGTTCCCGGCTTCCGGTCTCCCGTGCCGTTCACGAGAACAACATTGGCAGGGAGGCCTGACAAAGCGCTGACGTCTTTCTGACTCGATCGGAGAATTCCCTTCCGGTCTTTTCCCGCACCTTCCCTCGATGCTCTACTCGGGACGACGGAAAACGCTCCCGAAAGGGGAAAACAATGACCGTGACCGCCATGGACAACCCGGTTCTCGAGGCGATACGCACCCATACGTCAAGCGAGAACCCCAGCGCCTTCCTGGCCCTCAACAGCGGAAACGACGTCTTCACACTGCCCGGTGCCGACGGCGTCGTCGTGTACCGCCGCACGGGCCGGTTCGCCGTCCAGTTCGGCGGCCCCTTCGCCGCTCCTGACGCCTACGACCCCCTCCTGGAGGCCTTCCGCCGGCACGTCCGCGACGAGGGCCGCACCCTGGTCGGCATCCAGCTCCAGCGCGCCGACGCCGAGCACTACGCCCGCCGCGGCTTCACCGTCAACCAGGTCGGCGCCTCCTGGGCCGTCGGCCTGCCGGACTTCACACTGCGCGGCACCCGCTTCATGCAGCTGCGCAACAAGATCTCCCGGGCCCACCGCAACGGCCTGGTCGTCCAGGAGGTCTCCGCCGACGACTGGCAGGACGCGATCGCCACCATCGACCGGGCCTGGCTCGGCTCCAAGGGCGGCGCCCAGCAACTGGAGTTCCTGGTCGGCCAGATCGGCGGACCGGCCCAGGCGCACCGCCGGCTGTTCACCGGCACCATCGACGGCAGCCCCGTGGCGTACATCTCCTACTCGCCGGTGTACGGCGGCCGGGCCGGCTGGATGCATGACCTGAGCCGGCGCGTCCCGGACGGCTCCCCAGGACTGATGGAGGCCATCAACGCGACAGCCGTCGAGGTGTTCCGTTCGGAGGGCGTCAAGTGGCTGCACTTCGGCTTCACCCCGTTCACCGGCCTCGACGCCGGCCACGAGATCGACGGCCACAGCCCGGCGTTCCAGTGGCTGATGCACGCCCTGTGGGCCGAGGGGGCCGCGCTGTACCCGGCGCAGACCCAGCTGTCGTACAAGCAGAAGTGGGCTCCGGACGTGGTCATCCCGGAGTACGTCGCCTTCGACGGCCCGCAGGCCTCGCTGGCGTCCTTCGCCCACGTCTTCCGTGCCTGCAAGGCGTTCTGACGATCCGTCATCTGCCACGCCCGCAGCGGGGAACTCCGGACCGACCGTGCCCGCAGCGGGGCGCGGCGTCGCGGCGCGCCGCGGGTCACCCTCCCCGCACCGCCCTCACGCACCACCCGTCTTCCGGAACAGGAGAACCAGCGATGAGCGACAACGGACCCGACACCAGCACCGAAGTCCTCCAGCACACCGTGGTCGAGCGGCTGATGGCCGTCATCGGCGCGCCCGACGACGAGGACGTGGCGCGCGACGCGGACGCCGCCGTCCTGGCGCTCGACGAACGGCTGCGCGCCGAGTCCGCCGCCTGACGGCCGCCGCCGATCAGACCGGCATCAGTGGCACATCAGCGCGGCGCAGCACGCTGGACACGTGTTCGTCCGGTGGTCCTCCGGCGGAGTACCGCACTGTGCTCCGGCGTTCCCGGACCGCCGGGCGGGCACGCCCGCGCGTTCCCGACCGTCCGCGGGAGCACTGTCGACTCGCGGCGCCCGCAGGTCCGCGGGGCAGCGGCGCCGCCGCCCGAACCGGGCACTTCTCCCAAGGAGAGCAACGCATGCAGCGTCCGCACACACAAGAAGCCGGGGCAGCAGCCGCCTCCGCGGCCGGCCCGCGCACCGGTGCCTCGGCGACGTTCGCCGAGCTCCTCAAACGCGTCAAAGCGGAAGGTCTCCTCGACCTCGACCCGCGCTACTACGTGGGCCGTCTCGCGATCAACACCACCCTGCTGCTGATCGGATTCGCCGCGTTCTTCGCCGTGGGCGACTCCTGGTGGCAGCTGCTGACGGCCCTGTGGATGGGGCTGTGCGGCGGCCAGTCGGCGTTCATGTGGCACGACGCCGGACACAAGGCCATGTTCCGCAGCAAGAAGGCCGCCTCCGCCGTCGGCTACATCCACGCCAACCTCGTCAACGGGGTCAGCTACGGCTGGTGGGTCAACCACCACAACCGGCACCACAGCAACCCCAACCACCTGGACAAGGACCCGGACATCGGCCGGCGCACCGCCATCTTCGACGTCAAGCAGTACCCCAGCCGGCGGGGCACGCAGAAGTTCGTCGTGCGCCACCAGAGCGTGCTGTTCTTCGTGCTGCTCGTCCTGGAGGGCTTCAAGATGCTCCGGACGGCCGTGGTGTCCATCGCGCAGGGCAAGACCAAGCGGCCCGTGCTGGAGTCGTTCCTGATCGTGCTGCGCGCCGCGGTCTACTGCGCCCTGGTCTTCACGGTGCTCTCGCCGGTCCTCGCCGTCGCGTTCATCCTCGTGCAGCACGCCGCCCTGGGCGTCTACTTCGGCATGATCTTCGCCCCGAACCACAAGGGCATGGACGTCCGCGACGGCGAGGAGGAGACCCTGGACTGGCTGGAGCGCCAGGTCCTCACCTCCCGCAACATCCGCCCGAACCCGGTGGTCGACTTCCTCTACGGCGGCCTCAACTACCAGGTCGAGCACCATCTGTTCCCGGCCATGCCGCAGAAGCACCTGGCGCGCGCCCGGGAACTGACCCGCGCCTACTGCGCCGAGCGCGGGGTGCCGTACCACGAGGTCGGCTTTTGGGCGTCCTACCGGGAGGTCGCCTCCTACCTGCACGAGGTCAGTGAGCCGGTGCGGGCCGGGACCGTGGAGGAGGAGATCAGGCGCCGGGCGGCCCAGGCGGCCTGACCCGGCCCGTGCCCCTCGGCCGCCGCCGGTCCGGGACCCCCCACGCTCCGGTCCCGCACGGCCCCGCACCCCCACACGTCCACAGCCCCGGCCCCCGGGCCGCACGCCCGGGCCCGCCGTCGGCCCGGGCGGTTCCCTCACCGGAGTCCCTGAGAACCAGGAGCCCAAGGAGAGCCTCCCCATGTCCCAGACCACCACGGTGGCGGGCGGTGTCACCGCTCCCGCCGCGATCGGGGTCCGCCTGGACCGCATGCCGATCACCCCGATGCACCGAAGACTCACCATGGTCATCGGCATCGGCCTGCTCTTCGACACGTTCGAGAACAACCTCTCGGGCACCATCGCCAAGGTGCTCCAGAACGACTTCGCCTTCGGGGCGACCGAGCTCAAACTCGTCCTGGCCTCGGTGTTCATCGGCCAGTTCATCGGCTCGCTGGTGCTCGGCCGGATCGCCGACCGGTTCGGCCGGCGCCGGGCCTTCCTGATCAACCTCGCCATCTACTCGGGCTTCTCCCTGCTGGGCGCCTTCTCGCCCAACGCCACCTGGCTGATCGTCACCCGCTTCATGGCCGGCATCGGCATCGGTGCCGAACAGGTGCTGTCCGACTGCTACCTGGCCGACGTGCTGCCCGCCAAGCGGCGCGGCCGGTACATCGCCTGGGCCTACACCGTCGCCTTCTGCGGGGTGCCCGCCGTCGGCTTCGCCGCGCTGTGGCTGGTGCCCCTGTCCCCGCTGGGCATCGACGGCTGGCGCTGGCTGTTCGTGATCGGGGCGCTGGGCTCCGCCGTGGTGTGGGTGCTGCGCCGCCGGCTGATCGAGTCGCCGAGGTGGCTGGCCGCCCAGGGCCGCACCGAGGAGGCCGAGCTGCTGGTGGCCGAGATGGAGAAGCAGGCCTACCCGGACCGTCCCGCGACGGTTCGCCCGGTGGCCGCGGACACCGCCGGACCGGTGGAACCGGCCGCGGTGCGCCACCGTGTGCGCGACGTGTTCGGCCGCGGCATGCGGCGCCGCACGGTGGTGCTGTGGATCTTCTGCGTGCTGTCCGTGGTCGGCTACTACGGTTTCGGCACGCTGGCCCCCCAGATCGTCGCGGCCAAGGGCTACGGCATCGTCGCGGGCATCGGCTTCACCGCGCTGTCCTTCCTGGGCTACCCGGTCGGTTCCGCGCTGGCCCTGCCGATCGTCGACCGGTTCGAGCGCCGGACGCTGGTCGCGGCCTCCGCGGCGGCGATGATGGTCGCCGGCCTCGGCTTCGCCTACGCCGGATCCCCCGCGCACATCGTGGCGTTCGGCTTCGTCTACACCCTGTGCAGCAACGTCTTCTCCAGCGTCTCGCACGTGTACCTCTCCGAGCAGTATCCGACCGCGATCCGCGCCACCGCGTCCGGCGCCGCCTACTCGCTGTCCAAACTCAGCGCTGCCGCACTGCCGTTCGTCCTGCTGCCGGTCCTGGACGCGCACGGCCCCGGTGCCCTGTTCGGGGTCATCGCCGCGGCGATGGCGGCCCTGGCGGCGACCGTCCTGCTGCTGGGCGAGCGCACCACCGGGGCTCCGGTCGACGGCGTCCCCGGCCCCCCGACCACCCCCGTGACGAAGAGGAGCTGACGATGGCCTACGTCATCGCCCTGCCCTGTGTCGACGTCAAGGACCGCTCCTGCGTCGACGAGTGCCCCGTGGACTGCATCTACGAGGGCCGCCGGGCCCTGTACATCCACCCCGACGAGTGCGTCGACTGCGGCGCCTGCGAACCCGTCTGCCCCGTCGAAGCGATCTGCTTCGAGGACGACGTGCCCGCCGAGTGGGGCGACCACACCGCATCCAACGCCGACTTCTTCGCCGCCGTGGGCTCGCCCGGCGGCGCCGCCGCACTCGGCGCCCTCGGCCACGACTCCCCGCTGGTGCGGGCCCTGCCCGAGGCGGTGACCCGGACATGAGCGGACTCCTCGCCGGCAAGCGGATCCTGGTGACCGGGGTCGTCACGGACGCGTCCATCGCCTTCCACACGGCCCGCATCGCCCAGGAGGAGGGCGCCGAGGTCATCCTCACCGGCTTCGGGCGCCTCTCCCTGATCGAGCGCGTCGCCGCACGGCTGCCGAAGCCGGCCCCGGTGCTCGAACTCGACGTCACCGACCAGCGGCAACTGGACGGCCTCAACGACCGGATCCGCGAGCACACCGACACCCTGGACGGACTGGTGCACTCCATCGCCTACGGGCCGCGGGGCGCCTTCTCCTTCCTGGACGGCGACTGGAACGACGTGTCGACCGCCGTGCACGTGTCGGCGTACTCCCTGAAGTCGCTGACCACGGCCTGCCTGCCGCTGATGGAGCGGCGCGGCGGCTCGGTGGTCGGGCTGACCTTCGACGCCGCGGTCGCCTGGCCGCGCTACGACTGGATGGGCGTCGCCAAGGCCGCCCTGGAGTCGACCAGCCGCTACCTCGCCCGGGACCTGGGCGGTCGCGGCGTCCGCTGCAACCTCGTCGCGGCGGGACCGCTGCGATCCATGGCGGCCAAGTCCATCCCCGGGTTCGCCGACCTCGCCGGGGTCTGGGAGCATCGGGCCCCGGCGGGCTGGGACCCCACCGACCCGGACCCGGCGGCCCGCGGGGTCGTCGCCCTGCTGTCGGACTTCTTCCCGCGCACCACGGGGGAGATCGTGCACGTCGACGGAGGGGTGCACATGATGGGCGCCTGAGCCCCGGGCCGGGCGCGGCGAAAGGGGCGGGAGCGGGTCGCGGACCCGGCTCCCGCCCCTTCGCGGTGGCACCCGCCGGCGCCTACGCGGTGTCCCCGCCCGGCAGGATCCGGCGGAAGCCGGTGTACGGGACGAGGGCCTCGGGCAGCACCACCGAGCCGTCCTCGCGCACGCCCTGCTCCAGCAGCGCGGCGACCGTGCGGCCGATCGGCAGCGCCGAGCCGTTCAGCGTGACCGCCGGCGTCCTGCTCCCGTCGGGCCGCTTGACGCGGATGTCCGCGCGACGCGCCTGGAAGGTGCCGCAGTCGGAGACCGAGGAGATCTCCCGGTAGGAGTCGCTGCCCGGCAGCCACACCTCGACGTCGTAGGTCATCCGGGCGGAGAACCCGAGGTCGCCGGCCGGCAGCAGCACCACGCGGTGCGCCAGTTCCAGGCGCTTCAGGCACTCCTCGGCGTGGTTCACCATGAGTTCGAGCTGCGCCGGGGCGTCCTCGGGGGCGCAGACGCGCACCAGCTCCACCTTCTCGAACTGGTGCAGCCGCAGGATGCCGCGGGTGTCCCGGCCGTACGCCCCGGCCTCCGCCCGGAAGCACGGCGTGCAGGCGGTGAAGGCCAGCGGCAGCCAGCGGGAGTCGAGGAGCCGGCCGGCCACCAGGTTGGTCAGCGGGACCTCGGCGGTGGGGATGAGGAACAGCTCCCGCTCACCGACCTGGGTGCGGAACAGGTCGTCCTCGAACTTGGGCAGCTGTCCGGTACCGGTCATGGTGTCGCGGTCGACCAGGAACGGCACCGACTGCTCGGTGTAGCCGTGCTCGCGGGTGTGCAGGTCGAGGAGGAAGTCGCGCAGGGCCCGCTCCAGTCGTGCCCCGGCCCCGCGGGCGACGGCGAAGCGGGCACCGGACAGCCGGGCCGCGGCCGGGCCGTCGAGGATGCCGAGGCACTCCCCGATGTCGGCGTGGTGGCGGGCGCCGTCCGCCGGACGCGGAGCGGGACCGCCCCGGCGTATCTCCACGGCCTCCTTCTCCGAGTCGCCGTCCGGGACCGCGTCCAGGGGGATGTTGGGGACGGACAGCAGCAGCTCGGTCAGGTGTGCTGCGGCCGTGCGGGCGGCGGCCTCGGCCCGCTGCACCTCGGCCCGCAGCGCCCGGGCGGACGCCTTCTCCTCCTCGGTCGGCGGGCCGGAGCGGCTGGCCTTGGCCGTGCGGTTCAGCTCGGTGCGCAGCCGGGTCACCTCCGCCTGCGCGCCGTTGCGCTCGCGCAGGGCGTCGGCCAGCGCGGCCGGGTCGAGGTCGTGGCGGCGGCGGGCCAGCCGCCGTACGGCCTGCGGCCCGTCCTTCAGCAGTTCTTGGGGATCGTGCACGGTGGACTCCTGACGTGGGGCGGGGTGGGGTGTGCCCGCGGACCGGCGGGGTGGGCGCCGTGCGGCCGGGTGCCGCACGGGAACAGCCGCCCGGCGGAGGTGCTCCGCGGGCGGCTGCCGGTACGTGGCCGGGCCGTTCAGGCCGGGGCGATGGCCAGGGCCGTGTTCTGGCCGCCGAAGCCCAGGGAGTTGCTCAGGGCGAGGTCGATGGGCATGTAGGTGGCGGTCTGCGCGAGTTTGATGTCGATCCTGGAGTCGGGCATGACGAGGTTGGCGGTGGGGGGCACGAGTTCGTGCTCGACGCTCAGCACGGTGAAGGCGGCCTCGACCGCCCCGGCCGCGCCGAGCAGGTGTCCGGTGACTCCCTTCGTGGATGTGACCAGCGGATCCCCGCGCAGCGTCCGGCCGATCATGCGGGCTTCCGCCAGGTCGTTCAGCGGTGTCGACGTGCCGTGGGCGTTGACGTGCTGGACGTCGTCCGGGTCCGCGCCCGCGTCGGCGAGCGCGGCGCGGACGGCGGCCTCGATGCCCGCGCCGTCGGGGTGCGGCGACGTCATGTGGTGGGCGTCGGCGGTGGCGCCGTAGCCGATGATCCGGCCGTGCACATGGGCGCCGCGGGCGCGGGCGTCCGCCACCCGTTCCATGACGAGGATGCCGGCGCCCTCCCCGGCGACGAAGCCGTCCCGGTCGGCGTCGAACGGCCGGGACGCGGAGGCCGGGTCGTCGTGCCGTTTCGACAGCGCCCCCATCTGGGCGAAGCCGGCCATGACCAGTGGGGTGACCATGGCCTCGCTGCCGCCCGCGAGGACGATGTCGCAGCGGCCGAGGGCGAGCAGGTCCCGGGCCGTGCCGATGGCGGTCGCGCCCGAGGCGCAGGCGGTGGCCACCACCAGGTTGGGCCCGGTCGCCCCGAACTCGATGGCCGTCTGCCCGGCCAGCATGTTCGGCAGCTGCATGGGCAGCAGCAGCGGCGAGACCCGGTCGGCGCCCTGCTCGCGCAGCACGTGGTGCTGTTCCTCGACGGTGCCCGGGCCGCCGTCTGCGCAGCCCAGCACCACACCCACCCGCGCCCCGTCCCACGTCTGCGGATCGAGGCCCGCGTCGGCCACCGCCTCGTGCGCGGCGACCAGCGCGAACTGGACGAACCGGTCCAGGCGGTGGGCCCGCCGCGCACTCAGCAGGCGCTCGGGGTCGAAGCCGGGCACCCGGCAGGAGATACGTACGGGGTTATCCGTCAGCAGCGGATCCAGGGCGGCGGCCGGCCTGCCGTCGCAGACCGCCGCCCAGCTCGGTCCGACCCCGATACCACCCGGGGTGACCAGGCCGAGCCCGGTGACGGCGATGTCCATGCCGGCCATCAGACCTTCGCACTCCGCTCCTCCATCAGCCGGACCATGTCGGCCACGGTTTCCGCCTCCAGCAGGTCGTCGTCGCTGACGTCCAGGCCGAGCTCGGACTTCAGCAGCAGCGACAGCTCCACCACGGCCAGCGAGTCCAGCTCGATGTCCTCCCGGGTGGCCTCCGGGGTGATCGCCTCGGGCGACACCTTGAGCTTGTTGGACAGGATTTCCTTGAGCTGCTCCAGCATGTCGGTTCCTTTCGACAGTTCTCTCGAAGGCGCAAGCGCCCGGTCTCCGCTGTGTCGGACAGCGCTTGTGGGAGGGGCCGGCCCGGGCCCCGCTTGTGACGGGATGTCAGACGGTCTGCACCTCGGGCCAGACCAGCGTGGTCGCGCCCCAGGACAGCCCGCCGCCGAACGCGGTCAGCAGCAGCCGGTGCCCGGCGGTGAGCCGTCCGTCCGCCGCGCTCTCGGCCAGCAGCAGCGGCAGTGAGGCGGCGCCGGTGTTGCCGACCCGTGCGATGTTGCTCAGCCGCCGTTCGCCGGGGATGCCGAGCCGCTCCGAGACCGCCTCCAGGATGCGGGCGTTGGCCTGGTGCGCGGCGAACCGGTCGACGTCGCACGGCCGCCAGCCGGCCCGCTCGGCCGCCTCGGTGGAGGTGGCGGTCATCCGCTCCACCGCGTGCCGGTAGGTGTCGCGGCCCACCATCCGGAAGAAACGGTCCTCCGGTGCGGGCTCCCGGCCGGACGACCGCTGCCGCGACCCTCCGGCCGGCACCTCGATCAGATGGCTCAGCCCGCCGTCGCTGCCCAGCACGAGCGGGCCCACCGCGCCCGGCTCCTCGGGGGAGCCGGCCCGCAGCAGCACCGCGCCCGCGCCGTCCGCGAAGATCACCGCCGTGGTGCGGTCCTCGGGGTTGATGATCGTCGTGAACGCGTCCGCGGCGATCAGTAGCACCCGGTCCGTCACCCCGGCGGCGATCAGGCCCGCCGAGCTGGCCAGGCCGTACAGGAAGCCGGAGCAGACGGCGGCCACGTCGAAGGCGGGCACCTCGCCGAGGCCGAGCCGCGCCGCGACCTGCGGCGCGGTGGCCGGGCACGGCTGGTCCGGGGTGGTGGTGGCCAGCACCACCGCGCCCGCCCGCCCGTCTCCCGCCGACTTCAGCGCCCGCAGGCCCGCCTCGACCGCCAGGTCGCTGGTCGCCGTGCCCGGGGCGACCACACGGCGCCGGGCGATCCCGGTGCGCGAGCGGATCCAGTCGTCCGAGGTGTCCAGGCGCCGGGCCAGATCCTCGTTGGTGACCACGTCGGGCGGGACGTACGACCCGATCCCGCAGACCACAGCGGCCCGTCCGGTGCTCACGCGCCCGGCCCCGGACTGCTGAGGATCTCCAGGGGCAGGCCCATGTAGGCCATCCGGGCCTCGGCCATCTCGTCGGTCCACCGCTCGGCCATGTCGTAGCGCTGCTCGGGAGTGGTGTCGAGCATCCGTACGCCGGGCCAGATCTCGTAGTCGCCGATCCGGTCGGCGTGCCGGAGCATGCCCTCCTGGAACAGTTCCTCGCGGTGGATCACGAACTCCCGGTCGGGGATCTCGTCCCACAGCCGCACGCCGGCCCGCAGGATCTCCAGCAGGCGCGGACGGTACTCGGGGTGCGCGGCCACGTGGTCGCGCAGGATGGTGCTGGCCACCGTCAGATGGCGGATCTCGTCGATCGCGGTGCCGCGGGAGATCTCGCCGGTGGCCGGGGACAGGGGAGTCCACTTGCGTTCGCTCAGCTCGGCGGCCGGCGCCAGCACGCCCTCGATGACGATGGCGAACACGGCGACACCGCCGGGGAAGTCGGCCTGGTCCCGGACGATGTCGAGGGTGAAGTCGACCACCGGGTCCAGCACCCGGGCGCGGTAGTCCCGGGCCATCTCGTCGATGCTCTTCAGGAGCGTGTCGGCCGGGATGCCCAGCTCCACCAGGTGGTTGCGGAACACCCGGGCGTGCCGTGCCTCGTCGAGCAGCTGGGTGGCGTAGAACTCCATCTCGGGGATGCCGGGCGCGATCGACACGTAGTGGCCGAGCAGCCGGGTGGCCAGCTCCTCGGACAGCCCGCGCAGACCGAACTCCAGCACCAGCGCCTCGCGCAGCGGGCCCGGCTCCTTCAGGAAGTCCGGGACGATCGCGTCGTCGTGGTGGCCGGTCACGCCGCGGTCGCGCAGCGTGCCCTGGGCCACCGAGGTGATCCAGTAGGCGAGGTCGCACTCCTCGGGACCGAGGGTGAGTTCCTTCGCCCCGTCCAGCAGACCGGGCGCCTTGTCCCAGTCGGCCTCGGGGGCCACGAGTACCTTGGACTGCGTCATGACGTGGCGGCCTCCTTCGCCGGATGCAGGGTGCCGGCGTGCAGGCGGCCGGCGTAACTCAGCAGGGGGAGCCCTTCGTCCGCCCTGGCGCGCACGACGTGGCCGAGCAGCAGCTCGCTGTCGCCCGCGGCGTGGGCGGAGTGGAAGCGGCAGGTGTAGTGGGCGAGCGCGCCCGCGATGAGCGGGGCCTGCGCGTACGGGTCCGTCGTCCAGGGCAGGCCCGCGAACTGGGCGCTGCCGTCGGGGCGCCCGCTGTCGGCGAACCGGCGGGCCACCTCCGCCTGGTCACCGCCCAGCACGTTGATCGCGAACCGGCCCTCGGCGGCGGCCCGCCGCGCGAAGGACGACCCGGCCCGCAGCACGACGCCGACGAGGAGCGGCTCGCGTGAGACCAGGGTGACCGTGCTCGCCGTGGTGCCGTGCATCCGGCTCTCCGGGCCGGTGGTCAGCACCGACACGGGGGACGCCAGGTGGTAGAGCGCCCGGCGCCGTTCGGCCGGGTCCTGGCGGACGGGCCGGCGTGTGCGCGGGCCGGTCGCGGTCGCGGTGCTCATCGCAGCACCTCCGCTTGCCGGGCCGCGGACTCTCCGGCCGCGGCGGCCTGCGCCGGGGCCTCCTGCGCTGCGGCGGCGTCCGCCCGCGGCGCCGGCACCGGCTTGCGGACCGGGACGTGCCCGACCGGCACCGGGTCCGTCACATGCCCGACCGGCTTGGGGTGCGGCAGGCCCAGGTCGTCCAGGAGCCGCAGGTAGCCGGGCTGGCGGACCGGCTCGAAGGGCAGTGCGAAGGACTTCATGAAGTTGCCGAACAGCCCGCGGTCGCCGAAGAGGTGGAAGGGCAGCACCAGCAGCGCCCACTCCGGCTTCACCAGCCAGCACCACAGCGCGGCCACGGCTGCCTGGGTGATGAGGCTGTGCATCACGTTGTACAGGACGTAGTACGCCTTGTGGATCGGCCGCCCGCCACTGCGCCGGAACGCCATCGCGCCCGGGATGTAGCCGATCAGGTCGATGTAGAGGAAGAGGGCGATCGCCGGCAGCCAGCGGATCTCGTCGAAGTGGGCGATCATCAGGCCGGTGGTGACGGCGAAGCCCACCAGGTACTCGGCGCGGTGCAGCGAGTACGTGCGCGGTGTCTCGAACGGGTTTGCCTGGTCCATGGTCAGTGGCTCCCTGATGCGCTAGGCGCCGACCGCGGCGGGCGGGGTGAGTTCGATGCCGCCGCTGATGCGCACGGCGGGGAACAGACCGGTCAGCGCCCAGGCCACGGTCTCCTTGATGACCCGCTCGGCGATCGGGTCGAGGATGCCCTCCAGACTCGGGATGCCGAAGTCGAAGTCGGCGTCGAAGCGGACCGCGACGTCGTCGCCGTTCTGCGTCACCGACCAGGTCCCGGAGAAGGAGTCGAAGTCCCCGTCGGACTGCTCGAAGCGGATCTCGCCCTGCTCCGGCAGGACGGTGTCGTCCTCGGTCCAGCGCAGCAGGCCGCTGCGGAAGTGCAGCTCCCAGCTGGAGGAGGCGGCGGGGTTGGGGTAGGCGGCGTGCACCGTGGTCGCGTTGACGTGGGGCGCCAGGTCCGGGTACCGCTCCCAGCGCCGTATTGCGTGCAGGACCGTCTCGGCCTGCTCCCCGGGTATCAGGGCATCGAGTTCGACGTGCCTCACGATCAGTTACCGCCTTCCGGCATCTTGGCCGCGCCCCGTACGAGGTCGCGGGTGGCCAGGTCGAAGGAGTTGAGGAGGAAGTCCACGTCGGTGTCGCCGAGCACGGCGGGCGGGGTGAACCGCACCACCGAGCTGCCGTTCATCGAATGGTTGGCGACCACGCCGTGGTTGAACAGTTCGATCAGCAGTTCGCCGGCCAGCCCGGCCTCGACGAGCTCGACGCCGATCAGCAGGCCCCGGCCGCGCACGTCCACCACGAGGTCGGGGATGTTGCGGCGCGCGATCTCGGTGATCGCCGGCAGCAGCCGGGCGCCGAGGTCCATCGCCCTGGTGACCAGGCGCTCCTCCTTCACGGCCCGGATGGCGCCCTGGACCGCGGCCATCAGCACCGGCTGGCCGGAGAACGTGGCGGTGTGGACGTAGGGGTCCTTGTCGAAGGGACGGAAGGCCTTGCGGGTGGCGACGGCCGCCGAGACCGGCATCACCCCGCCGCCGAGCGCCTTGCCGGCGAGCAGGACGTCCGGGAGGACGCCCTCGATGTCGGCGCCCCACCACTCGCCGAGCCGGCCGAAGCCGGACTGCACCTCGTCGAGGATGAGGAAGCCGTCGTACTCGCGCACCAGCTCCTCGACGCGCTTGAGGTAGCCCTTCGGCGGGATGATCACACCGCCCTCGCCCTGGACCGGTTCGAGGATGACGCACACCTCGCCCGGGTGGGCGGCGAGTTCGGCCTCCAGGGCGTCGGCGTCACCGAAGGGCAGGTGCAGGAAGTCGGGCACCAGCGGGCGGAACGGCCGCTGGTAGACCTCCTTGGCGGTGGCCGACAGCGCGCCGAGGGTCTTGCCGTGGTAGCCGCCGCGCATGGAGACCGTGCGCTTGAAACCGCCCGCGCGGGCCAGCTTCAGGCCGGTCTCCACCGCCTCCGCCCCCGACAGCGCGAAGTGCACCCGGTCCAGACCGGGCGGCAGCACCGAGACCAGTGCCTCGGCCGCGCGGGCCACGGTGGGCTCCAGCAGGATGCGGGTCGCGGTGGGGTGCGTGCGCAGCTGGCGCTCCACCTCCTCCATCACGATCGGGTGGCGGGCGCCCATCACGAACACGCCGTAGCCGCCGGCGTTGAGGAAGCGCTCACCGTCGCTGGTGGTGAGCCAGGCGCCCTCGGACGCCACCTCCATGTGGCTGCCGAACAGCTCGGCGAGCGTGGCCCGGCCCTTGCTCAGATGCGCGCGGTACAGGCCAAGGATTTCCGCCTCGGCGTCGGCGGACGAAGTCGCCGGGGATTCCTGGATGACGGTCACGTGTGGCTCACTCCAAGGGATCGTGGGGTCGTGCGGACAGGACCGGGACCGTGCTGCGGGCCGGGATCCTGTCCGGCTGCGGCAGTGGTGCCGTGACCGGGTTCTCACCGGCCGGCAAACCGTCCCGGCCGCGGCCCTAGGCGAGGACGAGCTCGCCGCCGTCGAACCAGCGCAGCAGCGGCTCGGCCGCGGCGGCGCGCGACGGCGGGTGGAAGGCGAGGGCCCGCAGCGCCGCCGCGGCCTGTGCCGGACCGGAACCGCTGATGAAGTCCAGGCCGCCCAGCAGCTCCAGGGCGCGGGAGGCGATGTCGGGCAGGGCGTTCTGCACGGCGTACCGGGCCACCAGTACGCGGGCCACCGACTCCTCGTCACCGGGCTCCGGGCCGGTCGCCCGCGCGACGCCTTCCAGCAGCGCGACCGCGGCCTCCATGTCCACGGCGAGGGAGGCCCGCTCCGCCACACTGCCGCGCTCGCGCTCCAGCACCTGCTCCACCAGCGCCAGCGCACCGCCCGCGTACCCGGCGGAGATCAGCATCTCGAACCAGACGAACCCGGCCGACTGGAGGTCGTCGAGGCGGTGCGGGTCGTCGGCGCCGGCCCGCACGACCATGCCGGCCGGCACGAACACGTCCTCCAGCCGCACCTCGTCGCTCTCCGCGCCCGCCAGCAGGTCGTTGCCCCAGTACGGGTACACGGTCAGGCCGGGCGCGTCGGCCGGCACCAGGGCGAGCGCCAGCTCCGGCTCGCCGTCGTCGCCGTGGATGGCGACGCTCGCCGTGAGCAGGCTCATCGAACGGGACAGGCTGCACGGCTTCTTGGCGCCGGTGAGCAGGAACCCGTCGCGCACCGGGCGGGCGGTCACGGCCGGCTTGAGGATGTTCTGCGCCGTCCGGCCCTCGGCCCAGCCGGACGCCATCACCTGCTGGTCGGGCACGATCCGGCGCAGCAGGGCCGTCTGCTCGTCGGTCAGCCGGCCCGCCTTGACGGCCAGCGAGTACAGCATCGCGATGGTGAAGTGGTGCATCGATACGGCCGCCACCAGCGACGGGGACACGGCGCCCAGGGCCAGCTGGACCCGCAGCGCGTCCAGGGCGTCGGCGCCGTGGCCGCCGTACTCCTCGGGGATCAGCAGACCGACCCCGCCGTGGATGCGGAACAGGTCGATCACCGGGCTGCCGGGCCGCTCGCGGTCGGTGTACGGGATCTGGTCCAGCTCCTTGAGCAGACCGGGGTGGAAGCGCTCGCAGACGGAGCGGGCGAGGTCGAGGGAACGCAACGGAAACCTCCAGCGGAAACGGCGGGGTTCAGGGGCGGAGGGCGGTCAGGCGCCGAACACCGCGTCGTACGGGCTGACGCCGCGGGCGATGCTGACGCCCTGCACGTGGGAGGTCTTGAGCATCGGGTAGTTGGCCTCGCCGAAGGCGCCGCCGGTGCGGCCGGTGCCGCCGTGGCTGGGCAGGTAGGGCAGGAAGCCGATGTGGGAGTCGTTGACCTTCAGCAGGCCGCCGTTGACGACCCGCCGCACGAAGGTCTCGATGACGTGGTCGGAACGCGACCACAGGGAGTTGCGCAGCCCGTAGTCGTTGCTGTTGACGAAGCGCAGGAACGCCTCCAGGAGCGCGTCGTCGTCCTCCCGCTCGGGGACCACGATCGGCACCAGCGGGAAGAACGTCTCCTCGCGCACCACGTCGTAGGTGCGCGCCCGGTCCAGGCCGTCCACGCGCACCACCGTCGGCTGGAGGAAGACCCCCGTCTCCGAGGGCGTGCCGTCCAGTTCGGTGCGGTGGCCGCCGGTGACCAGCTCGGCGCCGTTGTCCAGCGCCTGCCGCAGCAGCCGGAAGAACCGCTCGCTGCGCCGCACCGGCGACAGCAGCACGTCCTCCTCCTCGGGCAGGCCCGGCCGGATGCCCTTGACCTGCTCCTTCACCTCGGCGATCAGGCTGTCCGCGACGTCCGGGTGCACCAGCACGTAGTTGGGCACCATGCAGATCTGGCCGGAGCCGTAGAAGGCCTCCGTGATGGCCTCGGCCGCCCACTTGATGTCGGCGTCCTTCCACACCACGATGCCGTCGTTGCCCGCCAGTTCGAGGATCGGCTTCTTGCCGTGCGCCACGCACTGCTGCTCGAAGCGCAGGCCCTCCTGGCTGCCGCCGATGTAGAAGATGTCGTTGATCAGCGGGTCCGCGATCCAGCGGTCCATGGTCTGCTTGGGGTTGCTGCACACCGCGTTGAGCACCCCGGCCGGCGCGTCCATCTCCTCCAGCAGCGGCGCCACCACGTCCCGCAGCAGCCACATGGTGCTCAGCGCGATGCTGCGCGGCGCCCGCACCACCACCGCGTTGCCGGCCATCAGCGCCAGCACGCACAGGGCGGCGCTCGGCAGGGGTGCGTTCTGCGGCGGGTTGAAGGCCACCACGCCGTCGGGCTGGCGGTGCAGCACCAGCGTGCGGCCGGCGTACTCCTTCTCCACCCGCATCTGCTTGGTGTACCAGCGCAGGGAGCCCGGGGAGTAGATCTGCAGCAGGCAGCTCAGCTCCCAGCGGGCCAGCTTGACCGGGTGGGACTCGGCGACCAGCATGCGCAGGAACTCGTCCTGGTGCTTGATGAGTTCCTCGCGGAACCGGGTGCCCAGGCGCATCCGCCGCTCCAGCGGCACGGCCGCCCAGTCGGGTGCGGCGGCGGCCGCGGCCTGCGTGGCCAGGTCGATGGACGCGTCGTCCGCG
Source organism: Streptomyces sp. 378 (assembly GCF_030124145.1). Taxonomy (GTDB): domain Bacteria; phylum Actinomycetota; class Actinomycetes; order Streptomycetales; family Streptomycetaceae; genus Streptomyces. The sequence continues at coordinate 262,153 of NZ_JASKMS010000008.1, read as the reverse complement.
ACCGCGCAGCGCCCGACGACGTACGGGTGCCTGGCCGCCTCCGACTCCGGGTCCTGTTCCAGGGCGCGCTTCAGGCTCACGCTGGTGAACACGTCTTCCAGCAGGGACCGGCCGCTGACGGTGTACACCCACCCGTCACCCGCGACGTCCTTGCCCGCGATGTAGAGGTCGTAACTCTTGATATCGGAAGGTGCCTCGGCACTCTCCTCCTGCGCGGCTTCGCGAAGCATCTTCAGCCTTTCACCTGTGGCGAGCGGATTTTTCGAAGCAGTGCGAGCGTGGCAGTGGAATCTGACCCGGCGCTGACAGGGGGCTGATTCAGCCAAGCCGGCCCAGCCGTCCGTCAGTGGGGCGTCAGCCTGCGTTGCTTGCATGACCGCATGCCACCCGTCGACAGCACTGTTCAGCGCCTGCGTGATCTGCCGCGCGCCGAACTCGCCGAAGAAATCGAGTCGATCGTCCTGAAGAAATTCAGGGCGGTTCTCCTCATGGACGAATCCGAGGACCTCCCGCTCGACATCAGCTATTTCGATCTCGGACTCACCTCACTGCGGCTGACCGAGATACGGCAGAGCCTGGAGCGGCTCCTTGATCTCTCCATCAACGTCAGCGTGCTCTTCAACGAGCCGACGGTCGCCCATCTGGTGGACCACCTGACCCAAGCCGTCCAGGCCAGTTCCTCTCAGGAAAACTAAGGAGCCCCTCCATGCCGCGTGCGGAATCCCAGCAGCCGCCCGAGCCGGTCGCGATCGTCGGAATCGGTCTGCGATTCCCCGGCGGCAGCACCTCGCCCGACGAGTTCGACGCCTTCCTGCGGGAGGGGCGCAGCGGGATCGGCCCGATCCCGCAGGACCGGTGGGACGTGGCCGCGTTCACCCCCGAGAGCCCCGAGGACAAGGGGAAGATCCACACCACCGCGGGGGGCTTCCTCGACCGCGTGGACCTCTTCGACGCCGCCTTCTTCAACATCTCCCCGAAGGAGGCCCGGTACATGGACCCCCAGCAGCGCCTGCTGCTGGAGACCGCCTGGCAGGCCCTGGAGCACGCCAACATCGACCCGGCACCGCTGCGCCGCGGCAACGGCGGCGTCTACGTCGGCGCCAGCTCCATCGACTACGCGCTGGAGCTGGAGTCCCTGCCGTACGAGGAGATGGACGGCCACCTGGCTTCCGGCATCACGATGTTCCCGCTGTCGGGCCGGCTGTCGTACTTCCTGGGGTGGCGCGGACCCAGCATGAGCGTCGACACCGCCTGCTCGTCCTCCCTCGTCGCCCTGCACCTGGCGGTGCAGGCCCTGCGCTCCGGCGAGACCGACATCGCGCTGTGCGGCGGCGTCAACGCCCTGCACCACCCGCGCATCCCGGTGATGTTCTCCAACGCGCAGATGCTCGCCCCGGACGGGCAGTGCAAGACCTTCGACGAGTCGGCCGACGGCTACGCGCGCGCCGAGGGCTGCGGCGTCCTGGTCCTCAAGCTGCTCTCCGACGCCGAGCGTGACGGCGACCGGGTGCTCGCCCTGGTGCGCGGCACCGCCGTCGGCCAGGACGGCGACAGCGCCGGACTGACCGTGCCCAACGGCCCCGCGCAGGAGAAGGTGATCCGCGCCGCGCTGGCCACCGCCCGCCTCGCCCCCGAGGACATCCAGTACGTGGAGGCGCACGGCACCGGCACCCCGCTCGGCGACCCGATCGAGTTCGGCGCCATCGGGGACGTGTTCGCCGAGTCGCACACCGCCGACAACCCCGTGCTCACCGCGTCGGCGAAGACCAACCTGGGCCACATGGAGCCGGCCTCCGGCATCGTCGGCGTCATCAAGACGGTGCTGCAGCTGCGCTCCGGCACCATCTACCCGCACCTGAACCTCACCACCCCGTCCGGGCGCATCCCCTGGGACCTCTACCCGCTGCGCGTGCCGACCGCCTGCGAGCCATGGCGGGCCGAGGTGCGCCGCGCGGTCGTGAACAGCTTCGGCTTCGCCGGCACCATCGGCGCGGTGGTCCTGGAGCAGGCACCGGAGGCGAGCCCCGCGCCGCAGTCCTCCGGCACGCCAGCCGCCCCGCTGTTCACCCTCTCCGCCAAGAGCTCCGCCGCCCTGCGCGAGCAGGCCGCAAACCACCGGCGGTTGCTCGACGAGCGGCCCGACCTCCCTCTCGACGCCCTCTGCCACACCGCCAACGTCGCCCGCACCCACCACCCCTACCGCGTCGCCGCCCCGGTCGCCGACCGCGCCGCCCTGGCCCGGCTCCTGGACCGGGCGGCCGGCCAGGAGAACGAGGGCCCCAGCGGCATCCGCAAGACGGCCTTCATGTTCACCGGCCAGGGCTCCCAGTACGCCGGCATGGGCGCCGCCCTCTACGCGGCCCTCCCGGAGTTCCGCTCCCACGTCGACGCGTGCGACCGGCTGTTCGCGGAGCACCTGGACCGCTCCGTGCGCGACCTGCTGCTCGGCACCGCCGAAGACCCCGGGGCGATCGACCGCACCGAGTACACCCAGCCCGCCCTGTTCACCCTCGAGTACGCCCTCGCCCGGCAGTGGATGGCCTGGGGCGTGCGCCCCAACGTGCTGGTCGGGCACAGCATCGGCGAGGTCGTCGCCGCCGCGGTCGCCGGCCTGTTCAGCCTCCCCGACGCCGTGCGGCTGGTCGCAGCGCGGGCCCGGCTGATGCAGGCGGTGCGCGCCGAGGGCGGCATGGCCGCGGTCGCCGCACCCGCCGAGGACGTCGAGCCGCTCCTGGAGAGCCGCCCCGACCTCGCCCTGGCCGCGGTCAACGCCCCCGACCAGTGCGTCGTCTCCGGCGCCCTCCCCGCCCTGGACGAGGTCTGCGGCATCTTCAAGGAGCGCGGCGTGCGCATCGACCGGCTTGCGGTCTCGCACGCCTTCCACTCCCCGCAGATGGCCGAGGTCTACGACGAGTTCCGCGCCGCACTCGACGGGATCGAGTTCCACGAGCCGGCCATCAGCCTGATCTCCAACGTGACCGGACGGCTCGCCCGGTTCCGCGACATCGCCACCCCCGACTACTGGGTGCGGCACATCGGCGAACCCGTGCGTTTCCTGGACGGCATCCGCGCGGTGGCCCGGCGCGGCCGGCACGCCATGATCGAGATCGGCCCGCAGGCCGCGCTGACCGCGCTCGCCCGGCGCGGCGTCGTCGCCGAGGACCACCTGTGGCTGGCCAGCCTGCGCCGCCGGGACCGGACGGCCACCACCACCCTGACCGCACTCGCCGAGTACTACGCCGCCGGACTCACCGTCTCCTGGCCCGGCTACCACGCCGGGCACGCCGTGCCGGCCAAGGCGGACCTGCCCACCTACGCCTTCCAGCGCAAGCGCTACTGGCTGCCGGCCGCCGGACCCCGCCGCGCCGCCGCGGGCGGCACCGCCCGCCACCCGCTGCTCGGCACCGAGGAGCGTTTCGCCTCGGGGGTACGGGAGTTCACCGCGGAGTTCGCCGCCGAGGACCTCGGCCCGCTCGCCGACCTCGCCGACGGCGGACACACCACCCTGCCCGCCGGCGCCTACGTCGACCTGCTGTTCGCGGTGCAGGACGCGGTCCGGGGCCACGCCCGGTCCGCCGTGCGCGACCTCCGGCTGCTCGCGCCGCTCGACGTTCCCGCCGAGACCAGGACCGCCCTGACCACCCGCTGGCGGCCGCTGCCGGGCGGGGGCGCCGAGGTGGCGGTGTTCACGGTCGTCGGCGGGGAAGAGGACGTGCACGCCACCGCGGTGATCGCCGCCGACCCCGAACCGGTGGTCCCCGTCTCCGAACTGGCCGAACTGGACGCGGGCCTCGCCCCCGCCGGAACGCAGATCGACGACGAGGACATCTACACCGACCTCGCCTCCGTCGGCCGCCCGCACGGCCCCCGGATGCGGCTGCTGCTGCGCGCCGCCCGGCACGCCGATGGCCTGGTCATCGGGGAGCTGACCGGCCGGAACGCCTCCGCCGTCGAACACGTGCCGGCGGAGCTCGTGGAGGCCGCCGTCCAGGCGTGCGTCGTCCTCGACCCCGAGGGCCCGGTGTTCGTGCCCCGCGGCGTCGCCTCGGTCCGCCACTTCCGCAAGCCCCGCGGCGAGGAGCTGCGCGTCCTCGCCCGGGTGCACGGCGACCAGGACCGCCGCACCGCCGACGTGCTGCTCCTGGAGAACGGCGACCCGGTCGCCGAACTGCTCGGCGTCCGGCTCGCCCGCCCCGAGGGCAGCACCGGCCGCCGCCGGTTCCTGCACCGCCCCGAGTGGGTCCGCCGCGCCCTGCCCGCACCGCAGACCACCGCCCCCGCCCGGCACGTCGTGCTGCTCGACCCGTCGCCCTCCCGCGCCGCCGACCTCGCCGGACGGCCCGGCCTGAAGGTCACCCGGGGCGCCGGCCTCACCGAACTCAAGGCGGCCCTGGAGGACCCCACCGTCACCGACGTCTGCCGCGTATGGCGGCAGCTCCCGCAGGCCATGTCCGCCGACCGGCTGCGCGCCGAGTGCGAGGAGAACTACCGCGAACTGCTCGCCCTGATCACCGCGCTGGACGCCGCGGGCACCCCCCGGCCGCCCCGCCTGTGGCTGGTGACCGAGGGAGCCCAGTGGCTGCCCGGCGACCCGGCCGGCGACGGCGGACACCTGGCCGCCGCCACGCTCTGGGGCTTCGGCCGGGTGCTGCTCACCGAGTACCCCCAGTACCGGGCCACCCTGGTCGACGTCGCCCCCGGCAGCGGCCTGGCCCCGCTGCTGGAGGAGTGGCACGCCGAACCGCCCGGCGAGTACCAGGTCGCCTACCGTCCGGGCCGCCGCTACGTCCGCCGGCTCCTCTCCGGCGACGCCCCGCTCACCTGGTCCGGCGGCTTCGAACTGCGCGCCCCCGACTCGGGCGACCTGTCCGACCTCGCGTTGGTCGCCGCCACGGACGTGCCCCCGGGGGCCGACGAGGTCCAGATCCGCGTCCGGTCGGTCGGCCTGACCGCCGACGACGCCCGCACCGCCCTGGACACCGGCCGCGCGGAGCGCGAGGAACTGCTCGGCGCGGAGGAGGAGCCCCCGCCGCTGCTCGGCACCGCGGCCACCGGCACGGTCCTCGCCGCGGCCGAGGGCACCGGGTTCGCGCCGGGCGACGACGTCCTCGTACGCCACGACGGCACGTTCCGCTCCACGCTCACCGTCCCCGCTGCGGCCGTGGTGCACGCCCCGCCCGCCGAAGAGGACGACGGCGCCCGGCACTTCCGCCTCGACGAGACCGGCGAGGCGCTGCGGACGGCCCTGTCGGACCCGTCGGGACAGTCCTGGGTGACCCTCCCGGACGCCTCCGAGGCGGAGTCCGCCGCCCCCGCCGAGGAGGTCTCGGCCGCCCTGCGCCCGGACCGCACCTACCTCGTCACCGGCGGTCTGGGCGGCCTCGGCCTGGTCACCGCCCGCAAGCTGATCGCCCTCGGCGCCCGCCACCTGACGCTGGTCAGCCGCAGCGGACGGCCCACCGAGGAGGCCGCCCCCGTCCTCGCCGACCTCGCCGAGCACGCCGAACTCGACCTGGTCCGGGCCGACATCGGCCGTGCCGAGGACGTGCGGCGGCTGGTGCAGCACCTCGCGGCCGGCCCGCACCCGGTGGGCGGGATCGTGCACGCCGCAGGCGCCTACGACAAGAAGCTCGTCGCCGAGCTGACCTGGGAGGCCATCGACGCCCAGCTGGAGGCCAAGGCGTACGGCGGCTGGCTGCTGCACGAGGCCGCCCAGTCCTCCTTCCCGGAACTGGACTTCTTCGTCACCTACTCCTCGATCGCCTCGGTACTCGGCGGCGCCACCCAGGGCCACTACGCCGCGGCCAGCGCCGCCCTCGACGCCCTCGCCGAGTGGCGCGGCCGGAGGGGCGTGCCCGGCCTGTCGGTGAACTGGGGCGCCTGGGCACGGGTCGGCATGTCGGCCCGCCTGGAGGAGCACCTCAGCCAGGAGATCGAACGCAGCGGCGTGCGCTTCTTCTCCCCGACCCGCGCCCTGGACACCCTGGCCAGGCTCTGGGGACGTCCCCGCACCCAGCGGGTGGTCGGCGAGTTCGACTGGGACCGCTACGTCGCGGGCAGCGTCACCGGCGACCTGTTCTACGACCGGCTCGCCCGCAACGCCTCCGACGACGACACAGGCCTCGACCTCACCGCGCTCGCCGCCCTCCCGCCGGCCGAGCGGACCGCCGCCGTGACCGGGGTCGTCCGCGAGAAGGTCGCCGCCGTCCTGCACCTGGAGGAGGGCGACGAACTGAACCCGAACACCGAGTTCGTCTCCCTGGGCCTGGACTCGCTGATGGCCCAGCAGGTCAAGGCCGCCCTGGAGCAGGCGTTCCGGCTGCCCCTGCCGGCCTCGCTCACCCACGACCACCCGACCGTGCGGCAACTGGCCCAGTTCCTCTGCGGGCAGCTCGAGCCGGTGCCAGCCGCCTGACGCACACAAGGACGGATCATGACTGACACACCCAGCGGCATACCGAGGGAGCGCTGGACGCTCACCCACTCCTCACGGGCCCACGCCGGCAGCCGGCCGGACCACCCGGCCATCATCTGCGAGGGCCGCGTCACCACCTACGACAAGCTGCACCGCGACAGCAGCCGTGCCGCGCACGCCCTGCGCGCCGGCGGCGCGCGGCGCGGCGACCGGATCGCCTACCTGGGGCGCGAGTCGGAGAACTACTACGTGGTGATGCTCGCCTGCGCCAAGGCGGGCGCGGTCCTGGTGCCGGTCAACTGGCGGCTCACCCCGGCCGAGGTGGACCACATCCTGCGCGACTCCGGCGCCACCCTGATCTTCGTCGACGACGAGTTCTGGGACACCGTCGCCGCGGTGCGCCACCAACTGCCCGGTCTGCGGCGGGTGATCCGCGTCGACGGCACCGACGCCGACGGCGAACCCGCCCGCGGCGCGGGCCTGCCCGCCTGGGCCGCCGACCAGCCCGACTCCGAGCCGGTGCCGGGCACCGGCCCCGACGACGCCGTGGTGCAGATCTACACCAGCGGCACCACCGGACTGCCCAAGGGCGCCGTCCTCGCCCACCGCAGCTTCTTCACCCTGCCGCACGCGATGCGCGAGCACGGCGTCGCCTGGATCGACTGGCTGCCCGACGACGTCAGCCTCATCTCGCTGCCGGGCTTCGGCGTCGCGGGCATCGGCTGGTTCCTGCACACCTTCAACGCGGGCGGCACCAACGTGATCATGCCGCAGTTCGACCCGCAGGAAGCGGTCCGGCTGATCCGCACCCACAAGGTCACCACCACCTTCGCGGCCCCCGCCATGCTCCAGATGATGGCCGCCGAACGCGGCGCGGGACCGGAGGCGTTCACCTCCCTGCGCAAGATCGCCTACGGCGCGGCGCCCATGTCCGAGACCCTGCTCAAGCAGTGCCTGGAGACCTACGGCTGCGAGTTCGCGCAGATCTACGCCAGTACCGAGACCGGCAGTGTGGCGGTGTGCCTGCCGCCCGAAGCACACTACCCGGGCAGCCCGGTGCTGGACTCGGTCGGCAGGCCGTGCGCCGGCAACGAGGTCAAGGTGATCGGCCCCGACGGCGACCCCCTCCCGCCCGGGGAGATCGGCCAGATCTGCGTGCGCGCCCCGTCCCGGATGCTCGGCTACTGGAACCTGCCCGAGGCCACCGCGCGCACCCTGGTGGGGGAGTGGCTGCACATGGGGGACGCCGGCTACCTCGACGAGGACGGCTACCTCCACCTGTGCGACCGCATCAACGACACGATCATCGTCGCCGGGCAGAACATCTACCCGGCCGAGGTCGAGAAGGCGCTCGTCGCGCACCCGGCCGTGGCCGACGCCGCCGTCGTCGGCCTGCCCGACGAGCACTGGGGCGAGAGCGTGCACGCGGTCGTCGTCCTGCGCCCCGGCGCCGAGGCGCACCCGCGCGAACTGCTGCTCTCCCTGCGCGGCCGGCTCGCCGACTACAAGATCCCCACCGCCTACCACTTCACCGACTCCCTGCCCCGCAACCCCTCCGGCAAGATCCTGCGCCGCGCGGTGCGGGAGCGGCTGACGGCACCGGCCCGGGACCAGCTGGCCGGCACGGTCGTATGACACCGCGTCAGCCACCACGGACAGAAAGGCGTCGCCCATGAACGGGCCCCTGCACGTCGGCATCCTGCTGCCCACCCGGGAACAGGCCATCAACGGCACCTACGCGGCGGCCCCGCTGCTGGGCTTCGCCCGGCAGGCCGAGGCCCTGGGATTCGACTCCCTCTGGGCGGGCGACTCGCTCACCGCCCGCCCCCGCCTGGACCCGCTCATCGTCCTGGCCGCCGCTGCCGCCGCCACCGAGCGGATCACCGTCGGCACCGCCGCCCTGACCCCGGCCCTGCGCCACCCGTTGATCGGTGCCAACATGGTCGCGAGCCTCAGCCACGTGGCCGCGGACCGGCTGGTCCTCGGGCTCGGCTCCGGCTTCCCCATGCCCGAGACGGAGGAGGAGTTCGCCTCGGTCGGCGCCAGCTTCCCCGGCCGCGTCGGACGCCTCGACGAGATCACCGCCCTGTGGCGCACGGCCTGGCGCGCCGGACAGGAGGGCGAACCGGCCGACTTCCAGGGCAGGCACTGGCAGGCCGACCACCTCGACCGGCTGCCCTCCCCGGCCACCGCCGGCGGCCCGCCGCTGTGGCTGGCGGGCAGCGACACCCCCAAGGTGCTCGCCCGCGCCGCCACCCGCTACGACGGCTGGCTGCCGTTCCTGCCCGACTCAGACGCCTACGGCCGGGCCCGCCGCCGGATCGCCGAGCTCGCCGAGGAGGCCGGCCGCCCCGCCGGCGCCGTCACCCCCGCCCTCTACGCGACGATCACGGTGAACCGAGACGAGCGGGCGGCCGAGGCCGAACTGGAGCACTACATCAGCCACTACTACGGCCGTTCCCTCGACCAGATGCGCACCATCCAGGCCTACGCCTGGGGCAGCGCCGAGAAGTGCGCCGAATGGCTCGGCGGCTACGTCCGGGCCGGCGCCCGCCACATGGTCCTGAGGATCGGATCGCTCGACCCGGAACCGCAGTTGAAGGAGATCGCCGAGGTGCTGCTGCCCGCGGTACGCGCCCTCGGCCCGTCCACCACCGTGGGGAGTACACAGTCGTGACCAGTACCACCAGCGCAACGGACACCGGCGCCACCGTCACCGCCGGCAGCCAGATGTCCCGTGCGGGCCAGTGGTTCCACCCGGTGGAGCCCTCGCCCGACGCCTCGATCCGGTTGTTCCTGCTCCCGCACGCGGGCAGCGGCGCCATCATCTACCGGGACTGGGAGAGCCTGCTGCCGCCCGACATCGCCCCGCAGGCGGTGACCCTGCCAGGCCGTCACAACCGCCGGGAGGAGCCGACGTACGAGGAGTTCTGGCCGCTGCTCGAAGCCCTGCACGAGGCCGTGCTCGACGACGTGGACGACCGGCCCTTCGCGTTCTTCGGGCACTGCCTCGGCGCCCAGCTCGCGTTCCGGCTGGCCATCCGCATGGAGGAGGAGGGCGGCCCGGCGCCCGTCATGGTCGGCATGTCCGGCTGGTCGCCCGTGGGCTTCTTCCAGCCCACCGAGGAGCAGAGCCGGATGCCCGAGTCCGAGCTCGTCGAGTGGATCAAGAAGCTGGGCTCCTTCCCGGCCGAGATCTACGACAACCCCGAGATGCTCGCCCTCGTGGTCCCCGCGCTCCGCGCCGACCTCAGGGTCGCCGCCCAGTACGCCGACGACGGCGCCGGGGTCGCCTGCCCGCTCGCCTCCTACGGCGGGCGCTCCGACCCCCTGCAGGAGGAGCTGGACGCCATGACCCACTGGGCCGGACGCACCCCCAGCTACCTCGGCCACAACGAGTACTCCGGCGGCCACTTCTACATCGACACGCACGCCCAGGCCGTCACCGCCCACTTCGCGCACCGCCTGCAGCGGATCGCCGCCCACCACGCGCGCTAGCGCCGCGGCAGGCATCGTTCGCCCCGTCGCGACGCCCGGCACGCCCTCTCGGCGCACCGGCCGCAAGCCTGAGTACGTCCAGTACGAGGGCTTCCGGCCGGCACTCCCCCAGAGCACGCACCGGACGCCGCTCCTTCACGGGCGAACGTCGCCTGCCGCGGCACCAGCGCCCCGACCGGAGAGTCGACCGGCCGGCCTTCCCGGCCACAGCACCAGCGCGGCACCGGGAAGGCGCCCCGTCACGGCGCCTTCCCGATCTGCACCACACCCCCAGCACCGGCCCCACACGAGTTCCCCGGGGGTTCCACAGCCCGGTCGGCCCTCATATCAGCGCCGTGTCAGCGGACTGCGCGACAGTGGCGCACGACCGTCCGCGGCGTTGGACGGGACACCACCCATGTCCCCACCGCCCCGGCGGCGTCAGCGCGTCCGAGGCCGACCACGGAGGAAAGCCGGTGCCCGTAATCCACCTGCCTGCCCCCTCACCCCTGGAGGCCGACGTGTCGCTCGCGGACCACACCGATGTCCTGGACTGGCCCTTCGCCCGCACCGAGGACGGAGACCCGCCGCCCATCCTGGCGGAACTGCGCAACGCGCCCCCCTGCGTGGTGCGCCTCCCGGCGGGAGCCGCCGAGTCCCGCCTGGCCTGGCTGGTGACCCGGTACGCCGACGTACGGCAGGCGCTGGGCGATCCCCGCCTCAGCGCCGACGAACGGCTGCCCGGCGCCCCGGTGCGCATCCAGGTCCCGCCCGGCGGGAACCCGAGTTCCTTCCTGCGCCTGGACGACCCCGAGCACGCCCGGCTCCGCCGCATGATCCAGACCGAGTTCACCGCGCGCCGGGTGAAGCGGCTGCGCGAACCGGTCCAGCGGCTGGTGGACGAGCTGCTGGACGAACTGGAAGCACTGCCCCGGCCGGCCGACCTGCACGCGGTGTTCTCCCGCGCGCTGCCGACCCTCGTCATCGCACGGCTGCTGGGCGTTCCGGAGGACGACTCCGCGTTCTTCATCGAGAAGACCCGCGTCACCATCTCTCAGGAGGACCCGGCGGTCTCCCTGGCCGCCTTCGAGGAGATGTCCGAGTACCTGGCCAAACTGGCGTTGCGCAAGCTGGAGAGTCCTGGTGACGACCTGATCAGCCGCCTCGCCGTCAACCACCACGCGAAGGGCGACATCACCCTGGACGAGCTGGTCGGCATCGCCCGGCTGGTCCTGGTGGCCGGACACGAGACCACCACCAACCAGATCGCCCTGAACATCCTGGCGCTGCTGCGCGACGACGACCTGCGGGCGCGGGTGACCGCCGACGACGGCGCGCTCATACCGAACTTCATCGAGGAGTCGATGCGCTACTGGTCGATCTCCCAGGACGCGATGGTCCGGCTGGCGGTGGAGGACCTCGAACTCGGCGGTGTGGCCGTCTCCAAGGGCGACGCCGTCGTCATCTCCGTGCCCGCCGGCAACCACGACGAGTCGGTCTTCGCCTGCCCGCACCGGATCGACCCGCACCGCGACACCAGCGGCCACCTGCAGTGGGGCTTCGGGCCGCACTACTGCCAGGGGGCCCCGCTGGCGCGGCTGGAGATGGAGCTGTCGCTGCGCTCCCTGCTGCGGCGCTTCCCGAACCTGCGGCTGGCGGCCGACCCGCGCACGGTCTTCCGCCGCGGCACCGTCTTCCACGGGGTGACACACCTTCCCGTGACCTGGTGACCGGCCACGGTACCGGCACCACCGGCCAACCACCCGAAATGATCGAGAAACGGAGTCGTCATGACTTCTGAGACAAGCACGGAAGTCGTCGTCGAGGGGCGTGCGCCGACGCCCCCCGGCGGCGCACCGGCCGCCGCCCCCTCGGCCGGTGCCCTCCTGGTGGTGCTCGTGGGCACGTTCATCACGGTGCTGGACTTCTTCATCGCCAACGTGGCCGTCCCCGCCATCAAGGCCGACCTGGGCGCCAGCGCCGCCCAGGCCCAGATGTTCGTCGTGGGCTACGGCGTCGCCTTCACCGCGGGACTGATCACCGGCGGCAGGCTCGGCGACCTCTTCGGCCGCCGGCGGATGTTCACGCTCGGCATGGTGCTGTTCATGCTGGCCTCGGCCGCGTGCAGCCTGGCACCCACGGCGACCATCCTGGTCGTCGCCCGCATCGCCCAGGGCGCCGCCGCCGCGCTGATGGTGCCGCAGGTGCTCGGCATCATCGGCACGGTGTACACCGGCGCCGCCCGCGACCGCGCCTTCAACGCCTACGGCCTGGTCATCGGAATTGCCGGCGTCTTCGGCCAGTTCATCGGCGGTGCCCTGATCACCGTCGACATCGCGGGACTGAGCTGGCGGACCATCTTCCTGATCAACGTCCCGCTGTGCCTGGTCTCCCTGGCCTTCGTCGGCCGCACGATCCCCGAGTCGCGCGGTGAGGGCGGCACCCGGCTGGACCTCGTGGGCGCCCTGCTGGTCACGGCGTCCCTGGGCATCATCGTCTTCGCGCTGTTGGAGGGCCAGGAGAGCGGCTGGCCGCTGTGGGTGTGGGAGGCGCTGGCCGGTGCGGCCGTCCTGCTGGCGGTGACCGTCTGGCACCTGCGTCGGCGGGCGGCGGCCGACCGGGGCCCGCTGATCGAACCCGCCCTGTTCAAGGGCCGGGTGTTCTCGGTGGGGCTGGCCGCGACGGTGGTCTACTTCCTCGCGATGGGCTCCTTCTTCTTCGTGCTGGCCCTCTACCTGCAGCTGGGCCGGGGCCTGTCGCCCTTGGAGTCCGGGTCCGTCTTCCTGGCCCTGGGCGCGGGCTACTTCGGCGCCTCGGTGGTGTCGTCGCGCAAGGCCGCCTCGGTCACCGCCCGCAGGGTGGCCGTCGGCCCGCTGACCCTCGCGATCGGCTACGCGGCGGTCGCCCTGACCGCCGACCGCCTGGACACGACGGGACACGTGCTGTGGCTGCTGCCCGCCCTCCTCGTCGCCGGGCTCGGCATGGGCCTGACGACCGGCCCGCTGACCAACCTGGTGCTGGGCGCGGCCGCGCCCGAGCACGCGGCCTCCGCCTCCGGACTGCTGAACACCGCCCAGGAGGGCGGCGCGGCCGTCGGCGTGGCGATCGCCGGTGCGGTCTTCTTCCCCACCCTGGCCGACGCCGGCGGCTCGGCGGGCGCCTACCCGCACGCGTTCGCCGTCACGCTCGTCCCGCTCATCGCCCTGGGACTCCTGGCCTCCGCCCTGGTCCTGGCGGCGCCGGGTCGCACCGCACGGCGCTAAGGGTCCCCACCACCAAGGAAGGCAGGCGTCATGCCGTACGTCACCACCCGGGACGGGACCCGGCTCCACTGCACCGACTGGGGCGAAGGATGTCCCGTGGTGCTGCTCAGCGCCGCCATGGCGGACTCGCGGATGTGGGAGTTCCAGGCGCCGTTCCTGGCCGGTCAGGGGCTGCGTTGCGTCACCTACGACCGGCGCGGCACCGGGCGCTCGGACGTCCCCTGGAGCGGCTACGACTACGACACCCTCGCCTCGGACCTCGCCGACCTGCTCGACCACCTCGACCTGCGGGACGTCCTGCTGGTCGGCTACGCGGCGGGCGGCGGTGAGGCCGTGCGCTACCTGTCCCGGTACGGCGCCGGGCGGGTGGGGAAGCTGGCGCTGGTCGCCTCGACCACGCCGTTCCTGCTGCGCGCCCCGGACAACCCGGACGGCCTGGAGATGGCGCTGTTCCAGGAGATCGAGAAGGCCATCCGGACCGACCGGGCCGCCTGGCTGAGATCACTGACCTGGCCGTTCTTCGCCGGCCCCGAGGCGGATCCGGCGAGCACGCCGCTCTCGCCCCGACTGGCCGAGTGGCTGACGGACCTGGCCATGGACACCTCGCCGCGGGCCGCCACGGAGATCTACCGCACGTTGTTCACCACCGACCAGCGAGCGGAGACGGCGGCCGTCCGGGTGCCCACCCTGGTCGTCCACGGCACCGCCGACCTCGGGGCGCCGTATCCGCTGTGCGGTCCCCGCACCGCGGAGCTCGTTCCCGGCAGCACCCTGCTGACCTACGAGGGCGCGGCCCACGGCCTGTTCGCCACCCACGCCGACCGTCTGAACGCGGACCTGCTGGCTTTCGCCAAGCAGTGACCGCGAGGGCGGGGCCTCCCGCGTTGCCGCCGCCCGGCCCCGGCCGGGCGGCGGCCGGGCATACCGCCCGGCCCGCGCCCCGCCCTCCCCTCGCTCCCACTCCCGACCCACCTCGCACACGCGCCTCACATGCCCGCGGACCGGGGCGTCGGGGCATGACTGCGGGCGCGGCGCCCGCAGTCACGCCGAGGGTGCCCGCGGCGCCCGGCCCGGCGCACCGCGGGCGTCCGCGGCGGGCCGGGCGTGCCCTCGGCCCCGCGTCCCCATGCCCGGCGTGTCCCTGCCCTGCCTCCCCGTGCCCGTGCGCCTCGTCGGCGTCAGCCGCACGTCAGCGCTGTGACAGCGGTCGGCGGCAGAGTCGATGTCGTGGGTCCGGAGCCGCAGGCGCGGCCCCGGCCCCGGACCCGCCGGCGCCGTCCCACGAAGGAGTACGCCCGCATGGCAGATACAGCAGCCCCGGTCCCGACCCGGGCACTGATCCTGGCCAACCCGGCCTCCGGCAGCCACAGCCCGGAACTGGTGGAACAGGTGCGCCAGTTGTGCGACTCGTACCTGGAGCGCACCGAGGTGCACCCGACCACCGGACCGGGTGACGCCACCGTCGCGGTGCGCAGGGCCCTCGAACGGCACACCGGCGCCCCCGACCTGGTCGTCGTCATCGGCGGCGACGGCACCGTCCGGGAGGCCGTCCAAGGCCTGGTGCCCGCCTCCGGGCGCGCCACGCTCGCGGTGGTGCCCGGCGGCACCGGCAACTCCGGCTACAAGATGCTGTGGGGCGACCGCCCCTGGACGGAGTCCCTCAAGGCGATCCTCACCGACTCCGGCATCGGCGGCAGCGCCCGCCCGCGCCGCCTGGACCTGGCCCGTCTCGCCGAGACCCGTCAGTACGTCTACCTGGGCGCCTGCTCCGGTGTGATCGCCGACGCGCTGATCACCGCCCGCGACCTGCCGCTGACCGGCCGCGAGCGGTACGCCCGTGCCTTCGCCGACACCGCCGCGGGCTACGCGCCGTACCCGGGCCGGGTCACCGTCGACGGGCGGGTCGTGCACGAGGGCCCGACCGTCCTCGCGAACGTCGGCGGCGGCCCCTACCGCGGCGGCCGGTTCAACGTCCTGCCCGACTCGCTGCTCGACGACGGCCTGCTCGACGTCTGCGTCATCGGCGACGGGATCGCCGCCGCCGACGTGCCGCGGCTGACCCTGACCGCCGCCCACATCGGCCACCCCGCCACGCGGTACGCGCGCGGCCGGACCATCACCGTGGAGCGCACCGACGGCCGCCGGCTGCCGCTGGAGCACGACGGCGAGTACCAGCACGGCATCGGCTCCACGGCCACCTTCGAGGTCCGCCCCGGCGCCCTCCCTGTGTGGGCGCCGGCCCCGGACTGCCCCGAGACCCCCTGAGACATCCAGAACCCCCGTCGTACCGCGCGCCTGGCGACGGCACGTCGGGTCAGCCGCACCAACGGAAACGAGGAGAACACGCATGAGCGACCTGACCACCACCGTCGACCGCTACCTGGCCATCTGGAACGAGGCGGACGCCGACAAGCGCGCGGCGGCCATCGCCGAGCTCTTCACCGCCGACGCCCCGTACATCGACCCGCTCGCCGCCGTCGAGGGCCACGAGGGCTTCGGCGCGGTGGTGGCGGGCGCCCGCGAGCAGTTCAAGGGCCTGACCTTCGAACTGCACGGCACGGTCGACGCCCACCACAACCAGGCCCGGTTCCAGTGGGGCCTGGTCACCGAGCCCGGCGCCGAGCCGATCGCGATCGGTTTCGACGTCCTGGTCGCCGACGAGGCGGGCCGCATCAAGGCCGTCTACGGCTTCCTGGACAAGGTGCCGGCCGCCTGAACCCCTCCCGCGGCGGCGGGAGCACCGGCCGACGGTGCTCCCGCCGCCGCTCCCACCCGCCCGGAGCGACCAGCCGCCGGCCTCGGCACGCCCCGGCCGGCGTACGGCAAGAGAGGTGCCTCGCGCCATGACGGCAGTACTCGGTGAGAGCGTGGCCAGGGCGCTGTGCGACGACTGGGGGAGCACGGCGCCCAGGCGTCCTCGCCGGCCCACCGACACCCCGCTGCGTGAACTGTCCCAGTGGGCGGCGACGCTGCGCCCCGAGCACATCCCGTGCCGGGTGCTGAAGCTCGCCGCCAGTCAGGTGCTCTCGCAGGCTGCATCCATCAGGGCCGGGCTCCAGCACCCGCTGGGACGGCGGTTGGTGGCGGCCTTCGGGCACCCCATGCAGCGCGACCCACGCACCGCCGCGGGCGTCTTCGCCGCCCTCGGGTCCTGGCTCAATCTCGACGACACCGCCTACGCCGGGCACCTGTCGAACTCCACCGTCGCGGTACCGCTCGCCTTCGCCTACACCCGCCGGCTCGACGGGCTGTCCCTGCTGACCGCCGTCATCGCGGCCAACGAGTGCGCGGCCCGCATCACCGCCTCGGCCACCCTCGGCCCGCTGCGCGGCCAGAGCGCCGTGCACACGCACCTGGCGGGCGCGGTGGCCGGCCGGCTGCACTGCGACCGGGCCCCGGCCGCGCTCTTCGAGAACGCCTTCGGGCTGGCCTTCGCCATGCCCAACTGGCCCCTGATGCGCGCCTTCCTGGCCAGCGACGCCCGTCTGTTCAACACCTTCACCCCGGTGCGCACCGCCATGGACGCCTGCGACGCGGCGTACGCGGGGCTGCGCGGCGCTCCCGACATCGTCGAGCACGAGGACGGCTTCCTCGCCCGGTTCGCCACCGTGCCGCTGCCGCAGGCGGTGGCCAAGGGGCTGGGCCGGCGCTGGCACACCGACACGCTTTCCTTCAAGATGCACCCCGGCGGGCCGGGCATCGACGCGGCTGTGGACTGCGCCGCCGAGATCCACCGGGAACTGGGCGGCCTGCGGCCCGAGGACGTGGCCGAGGTGGTCGTCGAGGCGTCCCTGTACACGCTCTTCGCCGGTGAGCGCGCCGCCCGGTACGTCAACGGTCCGGGCTCTCCGCTCGGCGCCCTGGTCCTCGACGTGCCCTACCCCGTCGCGACCACCCTGCTCACCGGCGAGTTCACCGTGGACGACTTCTCCTCCCCGCACCTGGACGACCCGTCCCGCTGGGCGCTGGCCCGGCGGGTGCGTCTGGAGCACGACACCGAGATGACGCGCGAACTGTTCCTGTCCGACGCCCCGTTCGGCGAGGCGGTACGGGAGGCGGGGGAGCGTGCCGTGCCGTGGCTGCGCGGCTTCGGCGGGGACGAGCTGGTCGACCTGCTGGGCCCGCTGAGCGCCGACGACCGGGACTTCTCCCGTGCCACGAAGGCCACCGGTGCCCGGGTCACCGTCCGGCTGACCGACGGCCGTACGGTGTCGCGCACCCGGCTGATTCCGGTCGGTGCGGCCGGCCCGGAGACCCGGGTCCGGCACGCGGACCTGGTGCGGGAGAAGTTCCTGTCGGTCGGCGGCCCGCACGAGGTGTCCGACAGCGCGGACCGGCTGCACCGCATGCGTCCGGGCGCCCTGCGTCGCTGGATAGAGGCCGCCTTCCTGGACTGAACCGGCCGGCCCGCCGCCGGCCGGCTTGGCGGGTGCGGCCGACGGAGCGGTTCACCGGCTCCCGCCGCACTTTCCCGGCCACACGGTCCTACCGCGCCGGCACCGACAGCAGGGCGAAGGCGTCGAGGATCTCCTCGACCCGCTCCACGATGTCGGCCCGGTCGTTCTGCACCCAGGAGATGTGCTGGGCGCCGAACAGGGCGGAGACCAGGACCCTGGCCAGGGCCTCGGGCACCGCCCTTTCCGGCAGCCGGCCCGCGGCCTGGCACTCCTGGAGGAGTTCGACGATCAGTGACGTGAAACCGACGTACGGGACCGGCATCTCCGCCTTGATGTAAGGACGTTCGATCTGCAGGCGCGCCCCCGCCTTGACGTAGACGTCGTCGCGGAACCCGCCCGCGGTGCGCAGCATCACGTCCACCACCGTCGAGGGCGAGGAGTGGTCGCCCTCGAGCGCGGGAGTGACGATCTCGTTGAGCCTGCGGTAGAACTCCTCCGTCACGGCGACCGCGAGGGCCTCCTTGTTGGAGAAGTGGAAGTACACCGCGCCCTTGGTCATCTCCGCGCCGTCGGCGATGTCCTTGATGGTGACGTTCGGGTAGCCGTGCCGGGCGAAGACCTCCGCGGCCGCGTCGAGGATGGTGCGCCGGGTGCGGATGGCACGCTCCTGCTTGAGGTGCGAGGTGTCGTCGACCGAGGTGCCGCCGGAGATGCGCGAGGTCTGTGTCGCGTCGCTGTGTTCGCTCATGACGTCCATTCGTGCCGTGCCGTCCGCTGCTTTCGGTGGCCGGTTCGTGGGGGGATTGGGCCGGGGCACGTGCGGACGCTTCGCGGGTTTCGCCCCTCTGACCAGCAGGGATGACCGATCATCCGCTGTGCTCCGCCCGAGCCTTGCAAGATACCTTCCCGAAGGTATATTAATTTCGTGCCGAAGGGCGCCGCACGTCTGTCAGTTCGCATGGTCCTGGTCTTCCAGTACGGGGGAGGCGAATCCCAGATGTCAGTCGTACTCAATCATCCCAGCATCCCTCAGGCGTCAGCAATGGTTCACGCCTGTGATTCGTTGAGCTTTGCACGTCCCGTGACGCGTGAGCTGGTGCACCGCAGCTCCGTCGCGGAGGTGTTCGTCACCGACGGTGCCCGTGCCGGCGACCGCGAGTTCGTCGTCGCCGCTCAGTGGCCGCGCGACCACGCGCTCTACCACCCGGACGAGAACGGTCTGAGCGATCCCCTGCTGTTCGCGGAGACCCTGCGTCAGGGGATGGTCTACGTCGCCCACCGGCACTGCGGTGTGCCGCTCGGCCGGCGCTTCATCGGCCGCGACATCGACTTCGAGATCACCGACCCCGCCGCCCTGCGGGTCGAGGGCGTACCGCTCTCGGTGTTCCTGGTGGGCGAGTGGACCTGGGACGGCGACGACGCGCGGGGCAGGAGCGGGGCCCGGATGGACTTCCGGCTCGTCGTCGGCGGCCGCGCGTGCGGCTGGGGCACCATCAGCATGCTGATGGTGGACGAACGGCGCTACCGCCTGCTGCGCCGGCTCGGCGGCGGCGCCTCGGACGCGTCGGCCACCTTACCGGCGCGGACGGCCGCCTCCGGGGCGCCGCGCACGCCCCCGCATCGGGTGGGGCGGCTGCGCTGGCGGGACTGCGTCCTGGAAGAGGCCGCGAGACCCGACGAGTGGCGGTTGCGCGTGGACCGCGACCACGCGGTGCTCTTCGATCACCCCACCGACCACATCCCGATGATGGTGATGCTGGAGGGCTTCCGCCAGCTCGGCCACCTCAAGGTGCACGAGGCGTGCGACGGCCCGTTCGCCGACCTGTCGTTCGCGCTGGCCCGGACCACGGTGCAGTGCCTGGCCTTCGGCGAGTTCGACCGGCCCACCCAGCTGGTGGTCGATGAGTGCGCGTCGGGCGCCCGTCCGCAGGAAACGTTTCAGCTGTCCGTCTCGGCGGTCCAGGGTGGCACCGTACTGGCCCGCGCACGGACTGCCTGGGCCTGCGTGGGCACCCGCCCGGCGGCGGCCGTCCCGGCCTCCTGGTAGCGGCGGCCCACCGGCCCGGACCCGGGGCCGCACGGTCGTCGGAGCTCAGGCTGACGCGCGTGTCCCCATCGCGCGCGTCAGCACGCCCCACATCGCGGCGACGCTGGGCCCGGGCCGGTCCGGGCCCGCGCAGACGCCGGTCCACAGCGCGGTGCAGAACGCCGCGACGATGAGATCGGCCAGGGCGTCGGCCGGCGGTGCCTTGTCCCAGTGCCGTCCCCGCTGCACCTCGCCCACGAGTTCGAGCGCGATGCAATGGGTGTCGCTCAAGAGAGGAGCCACCGTGTCGGCCGCCCGAGCCGCCTCCACCTCCAGCCGCAGGGCCGCCTGCGCCCTGTGGTCGGTCTCGAAGAGTTTGCCGAGTCCGAGCACCAGGGCCTCCAGCCGGCTCGTGGCCGGCTCGGCCGAGGTCCTGGCCCCGTCCAGCAGCGTCCGCACGCTCCGGGACAGATGTTCCGTCAGCGCGGCGGCCAGCTTCTCCTTGCTGGAGAAGTGCCCGTACAGGGCGCCCTTGGTCAACCCGATCCGGTCGGCGATGCGCTGCAGGTTCGCGTTCACGTAGCCGTAGCGTGCGAACTCGTACGCGGCGGCGTCGAGGACGCGATCGTGCGTCCGAAGGGCACGCGCCTGCTTGACCACGCTGATCACCTCCTTCACCCCGGCCCGGTGGTGAAGGACCGGCCGAGAAAGATTCGTTCCCGAACGAATTCTAGTCGTTGAGTAAAGGAGAGCGATAGGTGAACCGGCGTCAAATCTGCACAGGCCAGGGGGCACAGGGTGGCGCGCCGCGGGCGCGCGGACAACTGGCGGGCGCCGTGGCCTCCGCCGCGGCACACGCGTCGGCGACGGACGCCACCGGCCGGCTGTCCGCGGAGACCGTCGCGCTGCTGACCCGCGCCGGCTTCGCCCGTCACTTCGTGCCCGGGGTCTGGCACGGTACCGAGGGAACCTTCAGCGACCTCCTCGCCGAGGTGGCGGCCGTCGGCGAGGGATGTGCGTCCGCCGCGTGGTGCGCCGCCTTGTGGGCGACCCACGGCAGATACGCCGCCCACCTGCCCCTCGAAGGGCAGCTCGACCTGTGGGGCCGATCGCCCGATGTGCGGATCGCCGCCGGACTGCGGCCCTCCGGCTCGGCCGCCCGCTGCTCCGGTGGCTGGCTGCTCAGCGGCACCTGGGAGTGCGTCAGCGGGGTCGCGGACGCGGACTGGCTGCTGCTCGCGGCCCCGGAACCGGACGAACCGCGGTTACCTGGCGGCCGGTGTCGGCTCTTCGCCGTCCCCGCCGCCGAGATCCACGTACGGGAGACGTGGCGCAGCACCGGAATGCGCGGCACCGGCAGCCACACCGCGGTCCTCGACGGCCCGGTGGTGGTCCCCGACCACCGCACCTGCTCGCTGTCGGACGTGCTGGCGGGCTCTCCCGGGCCCGGACGGTCCCGCTGTCACACCGCCCCGGCGTACCTGGGGACGGGACTGCTGCTGTGCGCGCCCGCCCTCGGGGCGGCCCGCCACGCCCTGCGGGAGTGGACCGCGTGGGCCGCGCGCAGGGGAGCCGGCCGGACCTCGGAGCGCGCCACGCTCCAGCTGACGCTGGCGCAGTCGGCCGACGACATCGAGGCCGCCGAACTGCTGCTCGGGGACGCGGCGCTGCGGGCCGACTCGGGCACCCGCGCCGAGCGGGACGTGGCCCGCAACCGCCGGGTCGCGGCGGCCGCCGCACAGCACCTGGTCACCGCCGTCGAGCGGCTGTTCCGCGCGGCCGGAACCCACGCATGCGGCGGCTCCGGGCCGCTGGAGCGCACCTGGCGCGACGTCCACGTGCTGGCCGCGCACCAGGCCGTGCGCCGGGAGACCGCGGCGGCCCTCTACGCCGACTCGGTGTTCGCCGACTTCGAAGACCGTCCCGAGCAGGCGGCCGAGCTGCCGGCGGCCTGCTCGGCGGCCGCGCCCCGGTTCACGGCGCACTCCGCGCCGGCGGAGGTGGTCGCCGGTGTCCACTGACACCCGCAGCGGGCGCAACCGGTCCCCGCGACCCGCGACGCCGCCTCCCCGCCCCACACCCTCCCGGCCCGCTGCGCGGGCACGCCCCGAGGGCCCCCGCCGGCTGGTGTTCTTCGACGTGGACGAGACGCTGATCGGCCGCAAGAGCGGCCCGGACTTCCTCCGCGACCACTTCGCGCGGATGCACGGCGCGGACGGAGTGCGCCGGGCCGACGAACTGCTCGGCGCACTGGCCGGTCTGCCCCGCGCCGAGGCCAACCGCCGTTTCCACCGGGCCTTCCGGGGCTGCCCGGCCGCGGAGGCCGAGGCCGCGGCCCGCCGGTGGTACGGGGAGCACAGCCGGGCCGACGGCTTATATCTCCCCACCACACTGGCCGCGCTGCGCCGGCACCGGGCCGAGGGCGCGTCCGTCGCCCTGGTCTCCGGCACCTTCCCGCCGCTGCTGGCCGTCATCGCCGAGGCGGTCGGGGCGCAGTTCGCCCTCGGCGCGAGACTCGAACGATGCGGACCGCTGCTCACCGGCGAACTGATCGGCCCCCCGGCCATCGGCGAGGGCAAGCGCACCCTGGTGCGCCGGCTCCTCGCCCGCCACCCCGACATCGACCCGGCCGACTGCTGGGCCTACGGCGACCATCCCTCCGACCTGCCCATGCTGCACTGCGTGGGGCACGCGGTGATGGTCGCCCCGGACGGGACCCACACCACCGTGCCATCGCACGCCGCCGGGACCGACGGAGCCGGGTGACCGCGGCGGACCGCCGTCCGGGGTCTCAGCGGCCTGGCCGCGGGGATCGGGGCGGCGGGGCGGTGCCGGCGCCGCCCCCTGAGGTGATCGGGCCGGGACACGTACGGAAGTCGATGGAGATCACCGTGACCCGCCCGGGAACAGGCGCTTGGCGTTGGCGGTGGTCAGGGAACGCCACGTGACCCCTTCGGCCGGTGACTCGGCCGCGTCGACCGCCGCGATGTGGGCGTCGGCCAGTGCGGGAGGCGTCCAGCAGTAGTAGCTGCCGAACAGCACGCGTTCCGGTTCGGCGAGGTTCAGCAGCGCGGGGACCTGGCGGGGGAAGGCAGTGCCTGCCGTGTCGTAGTACAGGCCCCGCAGTTGTTGCACTCCGTCGGGGGCGGGGGGCCTGTGCGACATAGCCCCCCACTCCGTCGGGCGATCATCTGCTCCGCCCACCGGTCGACCCGAGCACCACGAGGATTGACACCACACTGGCCGCTCGGGCAGTCCGGTCCGACCTGACGCACCTCGAAGTCCTGCTTGGTGGCCTGGCGGCGTCGGTGAAGTGGACGGACGGCCTGTCCGTCATGACGCTCGTTTGACGCTCGGGACGTCCGCACGCGGTCGGCTGGCCGAGAAACAAACGCTGACCTGGTGTTTCCGTAGCGTGTTCAAGCCGACGGCTTCCCGATGACGTCGCATGTGGAGTGTGTAGCGATTCTTGAGCCCGCAGCAAAGGGCGTCTGACCTGCTGTTCTTCTGGTTTCCCAGGTTGCGGGCGGGTCGTGCCGACATGTTTCCGTAGGCCCACCGCGTGGAGCACGACGCAGGTTCCCGTCACAAGCCTCACCTGCGGTTTCGGAGCGGGGCGCTGGTCGAGAACGCTCTGCCTCAACTCCGTGAGGGACGGGTTCGGGAAATGGCTTGACGCTCGTTCGACGCTGATTCTGACGGAGCGTGCTGCGGCGTCCCGGATCGGATAGCGCCGGTGAATTGCCAACGTGCCGTGACGCCCCGGGAACCGGGGGACTATGGGGCGGGCAGGGGCGCAGCGCCTGCAGCGTGGCGAGCACGGCACGCTGATCTACTTTCCTCAGGCTGGTGCGTGATCGTGCCTGGTGGCGGCGCAAGTCGGCAACCGCTCCACGGCCTCGACCGTGGAGCGGTCGTCATCCTGCTCACGCGCAGCGTGTACCGGTACGTCTCCGCGAGCGGCGCCTCGGCCACCGCCGGGTAGACCGCGGCGGTGCCGGCGCCATCGTTCCAGTGCTCCGCCCAGGCAGCGGCCACCATAGAGGCGAGCCGGGTGAACGTGTGCGGGGCGTCAGCCAGTTGATCCTCCTCGGCGGTGGACACGCCACCGGGTGGGGGCTCCCGGTCCCGCAGGCCGCTGAGCAGGCCCGTCAGCGGCGCCGCCACCGCGGTGTAGCGGGCCAGGACGATGAACAGTCCGTCGCTGGGCACGGCCAGGGCCGTGGCGGCCGTCGACTGGTTGAAGACCATCGTGAGCTCGACGGTGTCCTGTTCGGCCGACTGGTGCCGGACCGTGCACCGGTACTGCCAGTGCAACGCGTCCCGCAGGGTGCCGGCGAAGACGGGGACGAGGGCCTGGTGGTCGAGCAGGACCGGCGTCGGCGGGTAGGTGCGCAGCGGGATCGGGACCCGTGGTGAGCCGAGTTCGACGGTCACCTCTGCGGGGTCCCCGCTGGACAGCGGAGTGAGGAACGTGAGCCAGTCGGACCGCTCGTAGCCGTCGGTACCCGGTTCGATGCCGAACTCGATCTCCGGCAGGCTGAGGTGCGGGGTGAGGTCGAGCGCGGCGTGTTCGGCGGGGTCCGGCAGCGACAGCAGGAGGCTGAGCCGCCCGTGTTCGGAGTCGGCGAGCGAGATCTTGCCGCCCGACAGGGCGGCCGCTCCCGGGCCGAGCGGGGCGTCGACGGCGCCGAGCACGGGGGAGGCGGTCAGCCGGGCGTAGGTGTCCGGCCACACCGAGTCCACACTGGTGTCGTACTGGAGGACGGCTGGGGTCTCGTAGCCGCGGGGGAGGGAGGCCAGCAGCTCCTGACGCAGAGTCTCTGCGGCCGCCGTCCGCGCGTCGTCGGCGTCCTCGCCGTCCGCGGCGAGCACGGGAGCCAGACCGTTCGCGACGGCCTCGGCCAGCCGCTCCTTGACGTCGACGAGATGGTTCAGCTCGGCGGGCGCCACGCCGTAGGCACCGCGCACGCACGCCGGGGACAGGACGCGTTCGACGTCGGCCAGGAAGGAGCGCGCCCACACCTCCGCGTCCGCGCCCTGGTGATCGCGCTCCTCCCACCTGATGATCTTTCCTCCATCGAGCACGGGCGTCGAAACCCGCTGCAGGCTGACGAGCGTGGTGGACAGGGGCCGCAGGGCGAACGTGCGCGGCTGGCCGGACGTGCCGATCGAGACGGACTTGATGCCGTTCTCGCCGAAGACGACCGCCCACAGGTCGGTGCCCGATGCATGGCCGGTGGCCAGTCGGAGGGGCGGTACGGCGTGATGCAACCGCTCGGCGAACGCAGCCAGCCCGCGGGCCCCGCCCTGCGCGGGGTCGGTGGTACGGGTAGCCGGAACGGCGGTCCGGTGCCGGGTCGCCGACTCGGCGAGTGCGGGATCGACCCGGGCGGGGTCGCGGGAGACCTCCAGCGTCACGGTCACCGGGAAGACGGGCCCGGGGAACACCCATCCGCCCTCGCCGAGCCGTGCGCTCAGGCAGGCGGTGGCCGGCGGTACGACGACGCGGGCACCCGGGCGCAGGACGGGCTCGGTGGCGTTCGCGTCGGCGACGGTTTCGACGTCGGTGCTGATACCGCGGCGGCGCAGGCGTTCGACCACGGCGGTGAGCGTGTCGGACGCCGTGGTCACCTCGACCAGTTCGCCGGGTTCGCCGCCGTCACTCGCGGTCGTGCCGGCGCGCAGCGGCCGGTCCGGCAGCAGCAGGTCCGGCGTACCCGCGTTGGCGGCGAGCAGCGCGACCGCGGTGATGCCGAACGCGTCGGCGGCGGCCTGGGGGGTGACGCCGGTCTCGCCGGACGGCGCGGCGGGCACCACGCCGGGCGGGCAGAACAGCAGCGCGCCGGGCGCCAGGACGTCGGTCCGCTCGCCGAGTGCCGTGGCTAGTGCGGTCGGCGTCACCGGCGGCGTGAACAGGCTGCGGACCTCGTCGAACGAGGCGGCCGCGGTCGTGGTCACCGACAGGCCGTCGACGGTGACGGTGACCCCGGGAGCCACCGTGCCCGGAGTGCCCGCGTTGACCTCCACCAGGTCGGCGCCGGGGAACCGCTCGGAGAGAGCGGCGAGAGAGTCGCCCGTGCGCACGGTGTACGGCACCCGCAACCGCGTCGGCGAGTCCGGCCAGGCCCAGCGTCCCGGCACGACCGGCGCCGTGCCGGCCGGCAGCGGCGCGGCCCCGTTGTGCCGCAGCAGATCGCCGGGCGTGGTGCCGTGGACCTCGGCGAAGCGGGCCAGGGTCTCGCCGGACGGCACGGGCGTGGGCACGGTGGTGAGAAACACCGGCGTGCCGGGCGGGAAGAGGTCGGGGGTGCCGGTGTTCAGCGGCGCCAGCTCGTCGGGCGTGCGTTCGGCACCGTTGGCGGCCAGGGTGTCGCCGCTGACGGCGAGATAGCCGTCGACGACGACGGCGGCACCGGTGCGGAACATCCCCGGCTGGTCGGCGTTCAGCGCCACGATCTCCACCGCGCCGAGCGGCACGTCGGCGCTGTTGAAGACGCCGGTGACCCCGGCCAGGGTGGCCTCGCTCTCCGGAGGGTCGGTCGCGACGGCCACCTGAAGGCCGTTGACCTCGAACACGAAACCGGGCGTGAGCAACCCCGGCCTAGTCAGGTTGGCCGTGACCAGCCGGGCCAGGGAGCAGCCGAAGGGGGCAGCCAGCGCGGCGGCGGACGGGGAGCCGCCGGGCACGGTTTCCTCGTGCGGCGGCACGGCCAGTTCGGTGCCGGGGCTCAGCGGCAGGACGATGTTGTCCTCGTCCAGCAATACGCCGCCGGGGTCCGGCGGCGAGGTGAGCGCGGCGCACAGCGCCGTGACCGTGTCGCCGTGCCGGAAGACGGCGCTCACCGGCACCGCCACGCTGCCACCGACGAGCAGGTCCAGGGAGGTGCCGGCATTGACGGCGGCCAGCGCGTCGAAGCCGACGCCGTACCGCCGGCACACCTCGTCGAGCGTCGAGGCACCGGTCGCGACGGCGGAACCGACGGCGGAGAGGCAGCCGAGCAGGATGTAGGTGCCGGCGACGTATCGGCGCAGCGGCCCGCTGCCGGCCGGCAGCGGGGTCGGCTCGGCGCCGGGGGACTGCTGCAGCGAGGTGAGCAGGCGGGCGGTGACGTCAGGCTGCATCAGCTGGCGGCAGGCGGCCGCGAACCGTTCCCGGCCGCCTGCCGCCGTGGCGGCGGCCTCGGCGCCGGTGCCGAGGGGGCCGGGCTGGAAGGCGACGGCCTGCAGGTCGACGGCGACGTTCAGCTCCGCCAGGTCGCCGGCCTTCTCCACGGTGTACCGCGTGGTCGTGGACGGCAACGCGCCGACGCCGAGGACCGGGTCGGTGTAGCGCACCGGCACGGGCACTTCGCAGGGGTCGCCGGAACGGTTGCCGAACACGTCGCCGAACCACACCGAGATCGTCGCCGTGGCGTCGGCGGCGTCACCGGCGTACGGGTCGCCGTCGGCGGGCGGCATGCCCGGCACCTGCGGGACGCGGGAGGCGGCGAAGCGGCTGATGTCGACGGCCCGGCTGAACTCCCACTCAGCCTCGGCGTCCTCGTCCGCCGTCACCGGGAGTCCGAGGGCGTCGGAGCCGTCGGCCGGGCGCGGCGACAGAGGCCGGCCCTCGCCGCTGAGGGGCAGGCCGGTCTCGTCCAGCAGCTGGTAGCCCAGCAGCCCGTACAGGCGGCGCAACTGCTCCTGAGGGGTGGTGTCCTCGTCGTCCGGTTTGGCCAGCCGCGCGGTGAAGCCGATCCGGCCGGGATCGGCGGTGGCGGCCGACCGCAGCTCCGGGGGATCCGCGCGCACCGACAGCGCCACCGACGCCGGATCGACGCCGTCGCCGACGACGACCGCGTTGGTGAAGGGGTGCAGGCTCCGGTCGGGCTCCGATGCCGGCAGCGACGCCGGCTGGACGATCAGCGTCAGCCGGGCGTTGCCGTCCTGGTCGAACACCGATTCGGGTACGTCACCCGCGAGGTGCAGCCAGTACCCGCCGCCGCCCACCACACTGCACTCCCACAGCAGGGTGAGGAACCTCTCCACCTCGGCGAGGGCCGCCACATGCCCTGCGGTGCCGGACCGGAGGGGGGCCGGGCCGCTGCGGGTCACCATCGAGAGGACCTGACGTACCGCACCCCATGGTGAGCGGGCGCCGGCTGCGGCGGTTGACGCGCCGGCTGCAGGGGCATGGCCAGGTGGGGGTGGCGGAGTCCCGCTTCGTATTGCCGGACGCGGTGTACGAGGCCGGTCTGCTGCGGCGGTGCGTGGCTCCGGCGCGGTGCTGGACGTGGTCCCCTGCGCTGGGCTCCGCCGAGGCGTCCACACCTTTCTCCGGCCGTCACCGCGGCGTCCGATCGCCGCGCGGGGCACGCCGTCCCAGGGCCGGGAAGCTCCGTCAGCCCGGAGCGGGCCCGTTGTCGAGTGCGTCGGCCGTGCGGTCGCCGGGCCGGGGGGTGGGGACGGTTGCCCGCGTCCTCTCGTGGCGGAACGCGTGGGCGATGGCGCGCGCCTCGACACCCGCCTGGCGAAGGACACCTGTGAGGGGATTGGTGAATCCGGCGAAGTACAGGCGCGGGGCTGCCGGATGGTTCTGTCCCCCCACGGCGAGGGGTCGCCCGGCCTCGTCGAGCACGCCCAGGGACCCGACCAGGTCGTGCAGGCCGGGCCGGTAGCCGGTGGCGGCGATGACCGTGTCGGGTCGCAGACGCGTGCCGTCGGCCAGTACCACCTCGGGACCCTCGAACGCCTGGACGGCCGCGACCGGCTCGACCCGACCGGACCGTACGGCGTCCACGAAGCCGTGGTCGAGCACGGGGTTGACCCCTTCGCGGGCATTGCGGGTGTACAGCCCGGTGCGGGGCCGTGGCAGTCCCCGTGAGGTCAGGTCGGGCACCGACAGACGCTGCGTGAGCAGGGAGGTGCGGTCGCGCCACGCGAGCGGGAGGACGTCCGTCAGCCGGCCGGCCGCATGCCAACGGGCGCTGGAGCGGGGCAGGATGTTGGGTGGGGTGCGAACCGCGATCCGAACCCGCCCGGCTCCGGCCCCGGCCAGGACACTCGCGATCTCGGTACCGCTGTTACCGGCGCCGACCACCAGGACGTCCTGCCCACGGTAGGGGGCCGGAGAACGGTAGTGGGCCGAGTGCAGCAGCGTGCCGGTGAACGTCGAACTCCCGGGCCACCGGGGAAGGTTCGGGATGTGGCAGCGGCCGGTGGCCACCACCACCGCCCCCGTGGGCACCGCACCGTCGGGGGTGCGGACCCGCCACCGGGCGCCCGAAGCGGGATCGGACCGCTCGATGCGCCGCACCGGGGTGTGAACCCGGATGTCGAGTCGGTGATGGTCGGCGTATCGCTCCAGGTATCGCACGTAGTCGTCCCGGCTCACCCACGGGCCTGCCTGGCGCGGCACCGGCAGGCCGGGGAGTTTCGAGGTGCCAGGGGTGGTGTGCAGCCTCAGATGGTCGTAGCGCTGCGCCCAGCTCGCTCCCACGCGGTCCGACCGTTCCAGGATCACGGCCGGTACGCCGGAGCGGCGCAGTAGTGCGGCGACCGCCAGGCCGTGGGGACCGGCTCCGATCACGATCGCGGGAGCGCTGACGTCTCGCTGTGGTGTCGTGGGCATCGCCTCCTACAACGGCAGCCCCCGGCTCACGTCACGCTCGACGGGAAGGCCGAGCCTTCGGAGCGGTGATGCCGGCTGTTCGCCGGCACAGCGGGTGGGCGCCGTTACACCGGCGGTACGGGCTCGTTGAGACAGCGGGCGGCAGCGTGCCCTGCGTGCGCGGGGGGCCGCCCAGCGCCCGGATCCTCCGGCCGGGCGCAGCCGAACAGTCATGAGCGAGACGGGCCAGAGGACACGGGCCTGCGCGGCACGGTCTCCGCGGCGGTTCCGGGTCGACTCGCTCCATCTGTCCGATCGTTCGAAGGGCTCACGTGCAGGCAGTGACGACGCGGCACCGGCCACGACTGCGGATCAGCGGAGTCCACAAGGCGTTCGGCGGCAGGCAGGTCCTGCGCGACGTCGACCTTGACGTGCCGGCCGGGACGCTGGTGGGAGTCGTCGGCGAGAACGGCGCGGGCAAGAGCACTTTGCTGCGGATCGCCGTGGGACACCTCGCACCCGATCGAGGAACGGTGACACGGACCGGGGCGGTGGGGTACTGCCCACAACAGGCGGTACTCAACGACGCGTTCACCGTCGGACAGCATCTGCGGTTGTTCCAGATGGCCTACCGGATGCCGACGCTGGAGCGCGCCGGCGAGTTGATGGAGCTGTTGGCGCTGACCGGCTGCCGAGGACAGCAGGTCGGCGAACTCAGTGGCGGAACGCGGCAGAAGCTGAATCTGCTGATCGCCCTCATGCACGATCCACAGTTGCTGGTCCTGGACGAGCCCTACCAGGGCTTCGACTGGGACACCCATCAGCGGTTCTGGACCCTGGCCGCCGACCTGCGTGATCAGGGCCGGTCGATCATCGTGGTGTCGCATCTGCTGCACGACCAGCACCACTTCGACGCGATCGCTCACCTGCGCCAAGGGCGTCTGCACTTCGAGGAGACCGACCGTTGAGGCTCACCTGGACGGCCTTCACCGAACTGCTGCGCTGCACTCTGCTCGGCCACCTGCGCAACCGGCTGGCTCTGGTCCTGGCGGTCGTGTTCATCCCCGTCTGGATCGCCGTGGCGCACCTGTGCACCTCCGACCAGGTGGTGCGCATCCGCCTGGACGCCATCAGCACCCCCGTCTCCTCCCCGGCCAGTCAGGTGGGCCAGGTGGCGAGCGCGCTGGGCGCCGTCACCATGGTCGCGGGCTTCGTCACCTTCATCGAGACCTTCCAGTCCCGGCAGCTGGACCGCCGTCTGCTGCTGGCCGGCTACCCCCGGCTGCCGATGCTGCTGGCGAAGCTTGCCGCCGTCGCCCTCACCGCCGCCCTGCTGGCCCTCTACACCACGATCCTGCTCTGGACCTCCCTGCCCGTACGCCACCCGGTCCCCCTGGGGCTGGCCCTCGCGGGTGCCGGCCTCGCCTACGGCGGCATCGGCCTTCTGCTCGGCTCTCTGGTACGCGGCGAGCTGGAGGGCTTCTTCCTCATCATCATGCTCAGCCTGGTCGACACCGGCCTGCAGAACCCCGTCTTCAACACACTCATGGATGTGGCCGGCGTGTCCGCCCTTCCTCTGTACGGCGTGAACCAGTTGGCGCTGAGCTCAGCCCTCACCGCGCACATTCCCTGGTCCCACGGCCTGCTCTCCGTCACCTGGTCCGCGGCGACCGGCGCCCTCGCTCTGCTCGTGCTGCACACCCACCGCCCGTCCCGCTCCCCGTTGTCCCTCAGGAGGGGAGTCCGGGCAGGGTGACGCCTGTCGTGCTGGCAGTGGGGTCCGGGGGGTTCGACCGTCGTGCCGTGGCTATGGCCCGGAAACCCCCTGCTTTCGCAACGCTTTGCGCAGTGCCCGCACGGCGTAGAAGGCGCGGCTCTTGACGGTACCGGGTGGGATGCCGAGGTGTTCGGCCGTCTGGGAGACGCTGCATTCCAGGTAATACATGAGGCGGATGACGGTTCGCTGCTGCTCGTTCAGTTCCCGCAGGGCCTTCAGCACCGCATGGGAGGTGATCGTGGATTCCGTGCTGTCCCATGAGGCGTCCCGGTCCTCGACCGGGGCAAGCTCCAGCGGCCTGATGTGCCGGGCCCGATGGTGGTCGGTGACGAGATTCCTCGTCACCGTGAACAGCCACGGCCGCAGGTGCTCGCCGCGGGTGCCCAGGAACCGGGCGTGCTTCCAGGCGCGGGCCGCGGTCTCCTGGAGGATGTCCTCGGCCTTGTGCCAGTCGCCGTCCAGCAGCCGTGTGGCGTACCGCAGGAGCAGAGGCCCGTACTGATCGTAGATGTCTCGGACGAAGGCATCGCAGTCGGTGTCCGATGCGACGGGCCGGGCGTGCGCCCGAGCCGGAGCGAGGAGGGTGGCCCCCGCGTCCATGATCCCGTTCATGGGTAGTGCCCATTCCTGTTCAAGTGTTCTGAGGCGTGCTCTTCCGCAAGCGCGGTCGAGTGGCTCAACACTCGTTGGGAGCCCTTGGCCCATCCTTGTCGTTTCCTTGTCGTGCCTCTGGGCGAGAGCGACAAGGAGCAGGGGGAGGTCGGCGGCCGGCAGGTGATGCCGGTCATCACCGGCGGGAATCGCGCCCGGGCGGCGGGGCTTTCGCGAGACAGGGTGAACCGCCGCCCTGCTCCGGTCGTTCACAGGAGAGCGGCACATGCAGAGAGGGGAGAAACCCTTCGCCCGCCGAGGGCTCACCGGAGGGCGGACGAGGACGAGTGACCATCTGCCGAACCGTCCCGGTCGGAGTCCTGGCGCGCAGGATCCACACTCCTCGGGACCGGGAGCCGATGGCTTCCCACCGCCCTCTCCGGCACGGTGGGCGTGGGATCCGCATCCATGTCCAGGGCGATGAGCCGGTCACGCACCTGCTGGGCGGTGTGGGACATGGCTTGCTCGTCGGCCCTGCCGAGGGCGTGGACCCAGTCCGCTCGTGCGCCTTCCCGGTCACCCAGGGCCAGCCGGGTGTCGCCGAGCCGCATCAGTGAGCCGATGGCGTTCCTGTGGTCGCCCAGTTCCTCGAACGCCCGCGTCGCCTGCAGGTAGGTGGCCACCGATTCCTCGTGACGGCCGAGCATACGGAGGTTGTAGCCCAGGATGTCCCAGGCCTGGGCCAGCTGCCACGGCGCGCCCAGACGCCGGAACAGGGCGATGCCCTCCTCGCTGTACAGCAGGCTTTGCTCGAGATGTCCCAGGTTGGAGTGGAACCAGGCGAGCTCGATGAGGCACTCGGCCAACCACAGCTCCTCACCTGTCTCCCGGGACAGCTCCAGCCCCCGTTCGGAGGACGTCACGGCTTCCTCGGTCCGGCCGGACAGGAACAGCGCACACGCCGTGACGTAGTGGGCCCGGGCCTGCTCACCGGTTGCGTCCAGCTCCTCGAAGATCGCGACGGCGCGTCGCAGGTGCTGGAGGGCTTGCTCCTCGTGGCCGAGATAACCGTGGATGCCGCCGAGGTGCTGTAGGCAACGGCCTTCCTCAAGGCGGTTGTTCTGGCGTCGGGCCACTTCTAGGGCGGGAGTCAGCGCGGCGATGGCCTCGGGCCAGAACTCCTGGCGGTTGAGGTACTCCTTGAGGGACCAGGCCAGCCCGGTGGTGTGGTGGTCCAGTTCCCGGCCGACCGCGGTGTGGAGCAGACCGGACAGCACCCGGTGCTCGGCGGCGAGCCACCGGGCCGCCTGCTGCACGGTGGGGAGGTTCTCCGGGGTGACTCCCGGGGCGGGCGCACCGAGGTCGAGGTCGGACGACGTGTCCTGTTTGAGGAGTTGGTTGGCCTCGTAGGCGGTGAACATGTAGTGGTCCATGGACCGCAGAGTGGCGTCATGGCGTTCCTGGGTGGTGTCGTGGAGGTGCGTGAGCTCGGTCGCGTAGCCGCGCAGGAGGTCATGCAGGCTGTAGCGGCCGGGCAGCGGTTGTTCCACGAGGCAGGAACCGAGCAGGTGGGCGAGTGCGCGGCGTGTTCGCGCGAGGGTGAGCCCGGCGAGGCTGGCGGCGGCGGGTGCGGTGACATGGGGCCCGGGGTGCAGGGCCAGAAGGCGGAAGAGCCGGGCCGTGGACTCGTCCAGCAACTGGTAGGACCAGGAGAAGACGGCGCGTACGTCGGTGGTGGTGTCGAAGCCGGTGAACGCGTCGAGGCCGCCGTGGGTGTGCCGCAGCTCGTCGGCGATGGCGAGAAGGGGGAGGGAGGGATCGAGTTCGGCGCGGGCGGCGACCACGGACAGGGCCAGGGGAAGTCGTCCGCACAGGCGGATGATGTCGGCCGTGGCGGTGGGCTCGTCGACCAGTCGTTCGGTTCCCAGGCGTCGTTCGAGGGCTTGGTGGGCTTCCGTCTGTGAGGGCAGCGGGAGGGTGAGGGGTTTGGCGCCGTCGGTGGCGATCAGGCCGGGGAGTCGGTTGCGACTGGTGACCAGGGTGAGGCAGCCCGCTCCCCCGGGAAGCAGGGGGCGCACCTGTTGCTCGTCGCGGGCGTTGTCCAGGACGAGGAGGACCCGCCGGTCGGCGAGGAGACTGCGGAAGAGAGCACTGCGGCCGGAGGTGTCTTCGGGGATGCGCTGGGCGGGAACGCCGAGGGCGGTGATGAAGCCGTGCAGGGCGTTGCCGGGTTCGACGGCGGGTGCGTGGGAGTGGAATCCGTTCAGATTGACGAAGAGTTGTCCGTCGGGGAAGGCGGAGGCGATGCGGTGGGCATGGTGGACGGCGAAGGTGGTCTTGCCGACACCGGGAGCACCACTGATGACGACGACAGGGGCAACGGCCGGGTCGAGCCTGCCCGGTGCACCGCTCACGGCCGACAGCCACGCGCCCTCGGCCTCCCGCCCCACGTACACCGGAAGACCGCGCGGCAGTTGTGCCGGACGTGCCGAGGGCGCCGGCACGGCTCCCTCGTCATCCGCGGCCGGGTCGCGACTCGCACCGGACGGATCGGCTGCTTCGGCCGGTTCGTCGGCGGCCGGGCCGGCGGACGCTGCCGCCTGACCCTCGTCAGGGCCTCCGGACACGGCGGGGCCGACCGGGGCGTGGCCGCGCCCGGACGCCTCGCCGCGGACCGTAGCCGCGCCGGACCTGTGCAGCTCATCGGCTGAGCGGAGGGGAGGCAGATCGTGGTGGAGGATGCCGTGGTGCAGAGCGCGCAGGGAGGGGCCGGGTTCGAGGCCGAGTTCGTCGGCGAGGTGCCGACGCAGGTCGGTGTAACGCTGAAGCGCTTCGGGGTGCCGGCCGGCGAGGTACAGGGCACGCAGCAGCAGGGCCCAGCCGGTCTCCCGCAGGGGATGCTCTGTCGTCATTCCCTGCGCCGCGTCCAGTGCTTCGGCAACCCGTCCTTGCAGGAGCAGGGCAGTGGTGCGGATCTCGCGGGTGGTCTGCCGCAGTTCTTCCAGGCGTGCAGCCTCGTGGAGGGCGAACAGGTGGTGCGCGGCGTCGGCGAACGCGCTGCCACGCCACATCTCCAGGGCCTTTCCGGCCTCTTCCACGACACGTTCGGCCCGGCCCTGATCCATGAACCGGCGTGCCTGGGCGAGGGTCTGCTCGAAGCGCACGGTGTCACGGCTCTCGGGCGGTACCCGCAGGGCGTAGCCCAGGGGTTCGGTGACCAGTACCTCGAAGGGGCCCTCCCGGCGCAGATGCCGGGGTTCCAGGACCGCCCGTATCTTGCTGACATGGGCGTGCAGGGAGCCCATCGCTCCGCCCGGCTTTTGTCCCGGTCGCTGCGGCCACAGTTCCTCGCACAGCGTCTGCGGAGCGACCGCCCGGCCGTCGGCGAGCAGCAGGCGGATCAGCAGAAGCCGCTGCCTGCGCCGGCCCGGATCGAGTACCGCGCCCGCCTGCCGTACCACCAGCGGACCCAGCAGTCCGAAGTCGAGACCCCGCCCCGCAGCTGTCACCGTACCCACCCAGAATCCTGCTCGACGGCGCCACCGTCGGGCCACCCACATGACCATGACCCGCGCACATGTGGGAGATCCACTGCCACTGCCGCGGTGACGAACATCGGGTGCCGGCCCACCCGGGCCCCCGCGGCTCTCCCACGCGGTGACCCGTCCGCCGAAGCGAGGGACCGGAGTAGGGGAGGGGGGGGCGAGGACCTCGTCGTCCGCTTCCCGCATACCGGTCAGGACATTAGCAGGGCGCCACCGGGCGCGATCGACGTCGTCGGAGCCGTGACGGGCCGCCGTGGCGAGGGCGCTCCCGCCACGCGGCGGGACCCGCAGCCACGCCGCACGCCGCCCGTCCTGACCGGAAGGCCCCTGCCGGCGGCCATACGCTGTGCGGCTCCCTCGCCCACGGGGGAGCCCCGGTCCGTGGAACGCCGAGCACGGTGTGCGCCGTGGATCGGGACGAGACCAGCCTGCTCGAACACCGGACCGGCCGCCACGTCGGCCGCCCCCGCCGCCGGCATGCCTCGGCCGAGTGCTCGCCGAGGGGGAGGTGACGGCCGCGCGCACGGGCCATGCCAGGGTGCTCGACCACCCTGGCCACGGATCGGGACGGCCAATGACCTCCTGCGCGAAAGGCAGCGATACAGACGCGTCTCACCTGCGACGCGGCGTGAACCAGCGTGGCCTTCTCCCCGTTGACGGAGCGAACGGTCGTCGTCAGGAGCGAGGGAAAGACATGGTCATCGTCGCAGGAACGAACACCGCCCGGTTCGAACCGGTCCGAGCGGCGCTGGCAGCGCACCTGGAGTCCGGCGAGGAGCTGGGGGCGTCGATCGCCGTCGATGTGGACGGAGTCATGGAAGTCGATCTGTGGGGAGGGCATGCCGACGAAGCGCGGACCGTCCCGTGGCACGAGGACACATTGGTCAGCCTGTGGTCGACCACCAAGACCCTCAGCAATCTGGCGGCCCTCGTCCTCGTCGACCGGGGGGCACTGGACCTTCACCGTCCGGTCGCGCACTACTGGCCCGAATTCGCTGCTCAGGGCAAGCAGGGCATCGAGGTGCGGCATGTTCTGGCCCACACCTCGGGGCTCTCCGGCTGGGAGCAGCCCTTCACCGTGGACGATCTGTACGACTGGCCGACCGCGAGCGCCCGGCTGGCCGCGCAGGCGCCCTGGTGGGAGCCGGGCAGTGCCTCGGGCTACCACGTGCAGACTCAGGGGCAGCTCGTGGGAGAGCTGGTCCGGCGGGTCAGCGGCCGTACGCTGACCGAGTTCGTCGACACCGAGATCGCCGCACCGTCGCGAGCCGACGTCCAGATCGGTGCGCGGGAGGCCGACTGGCCGCGTATCGCCGAGCTGGTCGCCCCGTCGCCGCTCTCCGGCATACCCGCCGGCCTCGACCCCGAGGGGATCTTCACCAAGACCTTGCTAGGAAGCCCCGCCCGGGACGAGCACGTCGACACCCCGCGGTGGCGCCGCGCCGAACTCGGCGCCGTCAACGGGCACGGTAACGCACGAGGCATGGCCCGTGCCCTCTCCGTGATCTCACGGCGCGGACAGGTCAACGGCCAACGGCTCCTCTCCACGGAGACGGTCGAGAAGGCCCTCGACGTACAGGCTGACGGGGTCGACCTGTTCCTGGGCGTTCCCGTGCGCTGGGGCCTCGGCTTCGCGCTCGCCGATGCGAGGACGATGCCGCACATGCCCACCGGAAGAGTCTGCTTCTGGGTCGGCCGGGGCGGTTCGATCGTCATGATGGACCTCGACCGGCGCGTCACGTTCTCGTACACGATGAACCGGCTGGGCGACGGAATCCTCGGCTCGGAGCGCACCCTCAGCTACATGAGGCAGGTCTACGACGTCCTGGACTCCACCGACTGAGGATCCTCACGAAGCGTGAGAACCGAGGAACGCCCACGACCACAGGCTCGATCACATCGGGAAGTGGCGGACCACCCGGCCTCACGCAGCCACGTTCGACGCCCGCGAACGAACATCCCGTTCCCGGGGTGAACCGGCCCTGTCCTCTCCTCGCAGGACAGGACGAAAGACGTTCCGCCCCGGCCGTTGCGGGGTCGGGCGATGCTCCGGGGCCGGGTCGGGCCGCAGCCCGCCGGCCGCTCTCCGGGCCGCAGTCGCGCGTCGCCCACCATCCTCCGATCCGTGCCGACCAGCCGGCTCAGACGGAACGCACATCAACTCGGTCATCCACAAAGGCACTCGCCGCTCCGGCGCGGCCCGGTGAGGGCCGACAACCAAGGAAGAGGACATTCACGCATGCGCATCACCCGCCTGGCCCGTCCGAGCCGCAGAACCGCCCTGCTCGGTGCCACAGCGGCCGTGGGGCTGTCCGTGGCCGCCGTCACCCTGCCCGGCGCGGCCGGTGCGGCGCCCCATCATCCGATACGTCCCACGATCGTGCTGGAGCACGGGGCCTTCGCCGATGCCGCAAGCTGGGACGGTGTGGTCACTCGGCTGCAGCGTGCGGGCCACCCCGTGGTGTCCGCCGCCAACCCGCTGCGTGGTCCGGCGACCGATGCCGCCTACCTGCGCAGCGTCGTCGACCACATCGAGGGGCCCGTCGTCCTGGTCGGTCACTCCTACGGAGGTACCGTTATCAGCCAGGCCGCCGCGGGCCTGGAGGGCAAGGTGAAGGCGCTGGTCTACATCGCCGCGTTCCTGCCCGACACGGGCGAGAGCTCGCTCGGGCTGACGAACAAGTTCCCCGGCAGCACCCTGGGCCAGGCAATCGAGTCCGTCAACTACACGCTGCCGAACGGCGATCAGGGCGCGGACGTGTACATCAAGCCGGAGAAGTTCCGCCACCAGTTCGCCGCGGACGTGCCGGCGGCCAAGGCCAGGCTCATGGCAGCGGGACAGCGTCCGATCGCCGCCGCGGCGCTGGAGGAGAAGTCGACGGAAGCCGCCTGGAAGACGATCCCCTCCTGGTCGTTGGTCACGACCGAGGATCTCAACATCCCCGTGGCCGCCCAGCGTTACATGTCGGCCCGCGCCGGGGCCCGCACCACGACCGTCGACGCATCACACGCGGTATCCGTGTCCCGCCCCGAGGCCGTCGCCCGCATCGTGGAGCGGGCGGCCCGCACGGTCCGCTGACCGACGGCTCCACACCGTCGTCTCAGCACACGCCCCACACTCGCGCCCACCAGGGCACTGCATCACCAGACGCGTATCCACCGAAAGGCAGTAACCGCCATGGCGTTCATCACCGTCGGCCAGGAGAACTCGACCGGCATCGAGCTGTACTACGAGGACCACGGCGCCGGGCAGCCGGTCGTGCTGATCCACGGCTACCCGCTCGACGGCCACTCCTGGGAGAAGCAGTCCGCCGCCCTGCTGTCGGCCGGCTACCGCGTGATCACCTACGACCGGCGCGGCTTCGGCCGCTCCAGCCGGCCCACCACCGGCTACGACTACGACACCTTCGCCGCCGACCTGCACACGGTCCTGGAGACCCTCGACCTCAACGACGTCGTCCTGGTCGGCTTCTCCATGGGCACCGGCGAGGTCGGCCGCTACCTGGGCACCTACGGATCCGCCCGGGTCGCCAAGGCCGCCTTCCTCGCCTCCCTCGAGCCGTTCCTGCTCAAGACGGACGACAATCCCGGCGGCGTCGACGGCGCCGTCTTCAAGGACATCGAAGAGGCCGTCACCGCCGACCGCTACGCCTACTTCACCGCGTTCTACGAGGACTTCTACAACCTCGACGAGAACCTCGGGACCCGCATCAGCGAGGAAGCCGTACGCAACAGCTGGAACGTGGCCGCCGGAGCCTCCGCGTACGCCTCCCTGGCCTGCGTGGCGACCTGGTCCACCGACTTCCGTGCCGACCTTCCCAAGATCGACGTCCCAGCGCTGATCCTGCACGGCACCGCCGACCGCATCCTGCCCATCGAGGCCACCGGCAACCTCTTCCACCAGGCACTCCCGCAGGCCGACTACGTCGTCATCGACGGCGCGCCGCACGGCCTGCTGTGGACCCACGCCCAGGAAGTCACCCAGGCGCTCCTCACCTTCCTGGCCAAGTGACCGAAGGCCTACGGCCCTTCTGCCGGGAGCGGGCACGGGCCCCGTTACCCGGTGGGCGCGAGGCCGAGCCTGCTCGTTCGCTCGCGGGCCGCTCGTCGGCAGGACCGTGAACCGTGCGCACCCCGCCGTCGCTCCCACGACGGCGGGGTGCGTGAACCCTTGTTCCATCCGGACCAGTTGCCCGCCCAGTGGCTCCGGCATGGCTCGAGAGCCGGAGCGGCGCCTTGCTGTGCCAAGTTGACTTCTGAAAGCCGAGAAGGCCGTGGGAGCGATGCGGCGAGCACGTTCCGGCCAGGACGTGCCGATGCCGCGGGCGGGCCGGGTGAAGGGCTTGCCTCGGCTGGACGACAGGTAATCAGGTGGCGGGTTCCCCCTACCACCGCCACCGCACCGTGCTGTGTCTCAAAGTCGTCAGCGATGCATCAGCGGGTTCTAGACTCGGCTGCGTCCTGCGACCCGGAAGGAGCCGGAACAGCAGTCGTGCACCGACGAGTTGTCATCGTGACCGGTGGAGGTACGGGCATTGGGGAGGCCACCGCCCGGCTCCTGCGCGAAGAAGGTCACCACGTGGTCGTCTCCGGCCGGCGAAGCGAGCCGTTGCGACGCCTTGAGACGGAGACCGGAGCACTCGCGCATCCGTCCGACATCGGGGACCCCGAGGCCGTCGGCGGTCTCGTCCGAGCCGCCCTGGCCGCGTACGGACGCATCGACGGACTCGTACTCAACGCAGGTATCGGGCGTGGTGGGGCCGTGGGCGACCTGTCGATGGAGGACTGGGACGAGGTGATGCGCACCAACGTCACCGGCCCGCTGTTGCTCCTTCGCGCGGCGATCCCGCACTTGGTGGAGACGAGCGGGGCTGTGGTCGCGGTCGCTTCGGTGTCCGCGCTGCGCAACGGCACGAGCAACGCCCCGTACGCCACGTCCAAGGCGGCCCTGCTCCAGCTCTGCCGTTCCGTCGCCGTCGATTACGGACGTCAGGGCGTGCGTGCCAACATCGTGTGTCCCAGCTGGGTGAGAAGCGAGATGGCCGACCGCCGCATGGCGCGTTTCGCCGAGGAAGCGGACTTGGGAGGAGACGGTGTGGGGGCGGCCTACGAAGAGGTGACCAGGCTCCTTCCCCTGGGTCGGCCGGGTGAGCCGCGTGAGATCGCGGAGGCCGTCGACTGGCTGCTGTCCCCGGCGGCGTCGTATGTGAATGGCGCCGTGCTCACCGTCGACGGCGGGGCGACGGCCCTGGATCCCGGGACGCTCGCGTTCGACTTCCATGTGGCGCCACGCGGCGATGGCGTATCCGACACTCCTCGCTGAGTTCCGCCGGATCCCGGCCCCGCCACCGGTCGAAGCGGCGTCCAGCCCCCCGGGGCCTAGGGCCGTACGATTCGACCGTCGGAAGCCGGACCCTTCCGGCACCTGAACTCCACTCTTCTGGAGGCCACTTGAGCAACGCCTTACTCGTGATGGACGTCCAACGGGCCATCGTGGACATCGCCGACGACGGCTCCGGATACCTGTCGCGCCTGCGCAGGGCCATCGACGGGGCCCGGGCGGCGGGCATCCCGGTGATCTACGTGGTCATCGCACTGCGTCCCGGTTTCCCGGAGGTCGGGACGCGCAACAGGGCTCTCGCCGCCGTCGCACAGGCCGGCCTCTACGTCGAGGGCGCCCCGGGCACCGAGATCCACCCCGAGGTCGCGCCCCGGCCGGGTGTGGTGGTCACCAAGAGGCGGGCGAGCGCGTTCTCGGGCAGCGATCTCGACGTGGTGCTGCGGGCGCGCGGCATCGACAGCCTCGTGCTCACCGGCATCGCCACCAGCGCCGTGGTGCTGTCCACCGTGTGCCAGGCGAACGATCTGGACTTCGGGCTCACCGTCCTCGCCGACGCCTGCCTGGACACCGACCCGGAGGTGCACCGGGTCCTCATCGAGCGGTTGTTCCCGCAGTGGGCGGATGTCGTCGCCGTCGAGGAGTGGATCGAGTCCGTGTCCGGCCCGGCCACATGACAGGGCAGATGCCCCCGCCCCGGCGGAGACGGCCCGTTCATGACTCCCGTGTGCCGGGCGCCCGCTGTTCGCCCGAGCCTCGGACGATCAAGCGGGTGGGGACGGTGACGGTCCGTGCCCGGGACCGGTCGCCGTCCAGGCGGGCGAGGGCGGTCGCCGCCGCGGTCCTGCCGATTTCCCCGGGGTCCTGGGCCACGACGGTCAGCGCCGGTTCGAGGGCTTCGGCGAGCGAGACGTCGTCGAAGGCGACGAAGGCGACGTCCTTGCGCTTGCTGCGGGCGAGTTCGGCCACTATGCCCATCGCCATGATGTTGTTGCCCGCGTACAGGGCCGTGGGGGGATCGGCCAGGTCGAGCAGTTTCGCGGTCACCGCCTCGGCGCCCTGCTGGTCGTGCGCGCTGACGACGAGTGAGCGGTCGTAGGGAATCTCGGCTTCCTGCAGCGCCGCGCGGTAGCCGGCCAGGCGCTCGCGGCGGGTGTAGAGCTTGGTGGGCAGGTCGCCGATGAAGCCGATGCGCCGGTGTCCATGGGCGATCAGGTGGGCGACGCCCTCGTGGGAGCCGTCCCGGTTGGAGCTGACGACGCTGTCCGTGGCCAGGCCCGTGCCGGGGCGGTCGATGAAGACGACGGGCAGTCCCGCGGTGCGGTGGGCTTTGAGAGGGGAGTGGTCGGCGCCGACGGACGGTACGACCATGAGGATGCTGACGCGGCGGGCGAGGAACTTGTCGGTCAACGAGCGCTCGCGGTCGGGGTCGTCCGCGGAGGAGCCCACGAGCAGGGTCAGGCCCCGGTCGCGGACCGTGTCCTCGATACTCCTGGCCACGGCCCCGAAGAAGGGGTTGGCCAGGTCGGGGACGACCAGTCCGATCGTGGTGTCGGGCCCTCCCACCCGGATGTTGCGGGCCATGAGGTTCGGCTGGAAGCCGAGCTTGGCAACGGCGGCGAGAACCTGTTCCCTGGTCTGTTCCGAGGCGTATCCGTCCTCATTGAGAACCCGGGAGACGGTCTTGGCGCTGACGCCCACTTCTCGGGCGACGTCTGCCATGGTCGGGCGGCGGTTCGCTGCCATGGAGGAAACAGTCTCCTGTGCTCGTCGGTCCCGGCCGCGGCCTCGGCCGGTACCTGTGAGTGCTTCAGTTGGCCTGGACTCCAGCGGCCTTCGCCGCCGCGGAATCCGCTACGACAGTATCCCCGGCCGCGTCGACGGTGAGTGCGCCGGTCATGATGGCCACGACCTCCGCCATGGAGTAGTCGGCCGGCTTGATCACGGCGGCGCGCCGACCCAGCCGGTGGATGTGGATCCGGTCGGCGATCTCGAAGACATGGGGCATGTTGTGGCTGATCAGCACCACCGGCATGCCCTTGTCGCGGACCCGGCGGATGAGGTCGAGGACCTGTCCGGACTCCTTGACGCCGAGGGCGGCGGTGGGCTCGTCCATGACGACGACACTGCGGGCCCAGGCGACGGAACGGGCGACCGCGACGGCCTGCCGCTGTCCGCCGGAGAGCGTCTCGACCGACTGGGTCAGCGAGCGCAGGCCGATCTTCAGGTCGGCCATGTGCTCGGCGGCCTCCTTCCGCATGCGCTTCTTGTCCAGCATGCGGAAGACGCTGCCGAGGACGCCGGGGCGGCGGAGCTCACGGCCGAGGAACATGTTCGAGGCGATGTCCATGGACGCGGCCACGGCCAGGTCCTGGTAGACCGTCTCGATGCCGTGGGCGCGGGCACTCTGCGGGCCGGAGAACTGGATCGGCTCGCCGTTGAGGCGGATCTCGCCCTCGTCCGGGACGACCGCACCGGTG
Source organism: Streptomyces sp. 378 (assembly GCF_030124145.1). Taxonomy (GTDB): domain Bacteria; phylum Actinomycetota; class Actinomycetes; order Streptomycetales; family Streptomycetaceae; genus Streptomyces. Next base: position 219,252 of record NZ_JASKMS010000008.1, on the reverse strand, counting down.
AGTGCCTTGATGAGGCTGGTCTTGCCCGCTCCGTTGTCTCCGATGACGGCGAGGACCTCACCGGGCATCAGGTCGAAGTCGGCGCCGTCGATGGCGGTGACATGGCCGTAGCGCTTGACCAGACCGCGGGCCTGAAGGACGGGCGTGGAGGAGGTCATCGGGCCTTCTTCCGGGAGATCTGGTCGACGGTCACCGCGAGGATCACCAGGACGCCGGTGATCAGGGTCTGGTAGATGGAGGCGACGCCCATCAGCTGAAGTCCGTTGCGGAAGACACCGACGATGAGGACGCCGATGAAGGTGCCCAGCACCGCACCGCGTCCGCCGAAGAGGCTGGTGCCGCCGAGGACCACGGCGGTGATGCTGTCGAGGTTGTCGGTCTGTCCCGCCTGGGGGTCGCCGACTCCGGTGCGGGAGATGAGCAGCAGGGCGGCGATGCCGTAGAGCAGGCCGGCCGTGGTGTAGACGCCGATGGTCAGGCGGGAGGTGCGGATGCCGTTCAGCCGCGCCGCTTCCTGGCTGTTGCCCAGGGCGTAGACGTGACGGCCCCAGCCGGTGCTGCTCAGCGCGTAGGCGAGGAGGAGGAACAGGGCGATGGTGACCAGGGAGCCGTAGGTGATGTCGGTGTTGCCGAGCGGGAAGGTCTGTCCGAGGGCCGTCAGCGGGCCGGGCAGGTTGGTGACCGTCTGCTCCTCGGAGTAGATGTGGGTCAGCGCGAACGCCACGTTGAGCATGCCGAGGGTGACGATGAACGGCGGCAGCGGGATCTTCTGCACCAACAGCCCGTTCAGCAGCCCGAATCCGCCGCAGACGCCGATGCCCACGGCGATGGCGACGAGCGGGGGCAGCGAGCCCTCGGCGGCCATCTTGGCGATCATGATGCTGCCGAACGCCATCACCGCGCCGCACGACAGGTCGATGCCCGCCGTGAGGATGATCAGGGTCTGGCCGATGGCGAGGGTGCCGACGACCATGACCTGCTGCACGATCAGCGAGAAGTTGCCGCCCGTGAGGAACTGCTCGGTCGACAAGGAGAAGAAGAGGCAGGCCAGGAGGAGGGCGGCCAGGGGGCCGGTGGTGGGTGCCGTGAGCAGTCGGCGGGCCGTGGTCGGCGCTTTGAGCCCGGCGTACGGCGAGGACGTGCTCGGAGGCGTGGACGTGGCGGTCATGCGAAGTCCTTGTCGGAAGACGGAGTCCTTGTCCGTCCCCGTCCGCCCTCGGCGGAGGAGCCGGAGGAAGAGCAGAAGCCGGAGGACAAGGGAACGAGGGGGCGGCCGTCCCCTCGGTCGGGAGGAGGGGCCGGCCGCCCCGAGGGAGGGGAGGCGCCGTCGTACGGTCGTCGGGGCGGCTCAGCCCCAGCAGTTCTCCAGGCCGTAGCCGGTGTCCTTGGAGGTGACGCCGTCCTGCGCCTTGTCGGTGATCAGCGTGACGCCCGTGTCGGTGTAACCGGACGCCTTCTTGCCGTCCTTGGCGAACGCCACGACGGCCTTGACGCCCTCGGCGGCCATCTTCAGCGGGTACTGCTGCGAGGTCGCGGCGATCTTGCCGTCCTTGACCGCCTGGGTGCCGGTGCAGCCGCCGTCGACGGAGACGATCAGCACGTCCTTCTCCCGTCCCTTGGCCTTGAGCGCGGTGTACGCGCCCAGGGCGGCCGGTTCGTTGATCGTGTAGACGACGTTGATGCCGGGTTCCTTCTGGAGGCAGTTCTCCATGGCGGTCTGGCCCTTGGCCTGGTCGCCGCCGGTGTCCTGGGCGCAGGCGACGTCCTTGTCGGTGGCGCCGAAGCCCTTGAGGAAGCCGTCGTGCCGCTGGATGCCGACGGAGACACCCGGCGCCAGGTCGAGGGCGGCGATCTTGGCGGACTTGCCCTTCATGGCGGCCTTGGCGTACTGGCCGATCAGCTCGCCCGCCTTGAGGTTGTCGGTGGCGAAGAGGGCGTCGACCGCGCTCTGCGGGTCGGTCGGGGTGTCCAGGGCGATGACCAGAACACCCTTGGCCTTGGCCTTCTCGATCGCGGGCACGATCGCCTTCGAGTCGCTCGGAGTGATCAGGATGCCCTTCACTCCGGCGGCGACCATGTTCTCCAGGGCGGTGACCTGACCGGCGTTGTCCCCGTCGAACTTGCCTGCGGCGGTGGACAGTTCGGCGCCGTTCTCCTTGGCGGCCTTCTCCGCGCCCTCCTTCATCTTCACGAAGAACGGGTTGGTGTCGGTCTTGGTGATCAGGCCGACCTTGACACTGCCCGAGCCCGATGAGCCGGCGGAGCCCGAACCGGAGCCGGATCCGCAGGCCGTCAGGGTGAGGGCCGCGACACCTGTGACGGCGGCCGCTCTGAGGAGGGAGGAGGACAGACGAGTGGTGCGAGGCATGTTCGACTCCTGAGGTGTGGCGAGCGGCAGAGGGCTGGCGACGGAGCTGGCCGCTCGGAGTGTCATCGTTGACTTATGTCATCGTTGACACCGCATGGCGAGGATGATGGACTCCCTCTCCCGGAAACGTCAATGCCCTGCGTTCGTCACAAATCGGCAACGCCTCGCGACCTCCCCGCAGTGATGGCGGCCGACGCCGCGGCCGTCCGCACCGTCCCCGCCCGCCCACCGCGCCACCACCCGCCCGGTGTGCCCGTACGTCCGTCAGAGAAGAGCAGCCCATGAGCCCGCGCCAGATCACCGTCCTGGGGGAGTGCGTCGCGGACGCGTTCGCCGAACCCGCAAGCGCCTCCGGCGAACTCGCCCTGCGGGTGCTGCCCGGCGGGGGACCTGCGAATACGGCCGTGTCACTGGCCCGGCTCGGCACCCCGGCCCGCTTCCTCGCGCGGCTGTCGGACGACGTCTTCGGCCGCCTGTTCCGTGCCCACCTGGAGACGTCCGGTGTAGACCTGTCGAGCGCCGTCCGGGCCGCGGAACCCAGCACCCTGGCCGTGGCGGAGCTGGACGCCCAGGGGCGGGCCGCGTTCTCCTTCCACGCGCAGAACACGGCCGACTGGCAGTGGACGGCGCGGGAACTGGCACGGGTGGACCTCTCCGCGACCGCCTGCGTGCACACCGGTTCCCTGGCCCTGGTGCGGGAGCCCGGAGCGGCGGTGGTCGAGGACTTCCTGGCGGCGGCCGCCCCGCACGCGACCATCAGCATCGACCCCAACGTCCGGCCGCTGCTCGTCCACCCCGATGTCTACCGCGCCCGGCTGGCGCACTGGTGCGGCCTCGCCGACGTGCTGCGGCTGAGCGAGGACGACCTGGAACTGCTGCTGCCGGGCACGCCGCCCGAGGAGGCGTGCGACCTCTGGCACGCGGCCGGCGCGAGGCTCGTGGTGATCACGCGGGGCGGCGACGGCGCCCTGGCCTCGCTCGCCGGCGAACGGGTGGAGGTGCCTGCCGTGCAGACGACTGTCGCCGACACGGTCGGGGCGGGGGACTCCTTCACGGCAGGGCTGCTGCACCACCTCGGCGTCCGCGGCCTCCTCGGGGGCCGCCTGGCGGAGACCCGTCTCGACGACATCGCGGAAGCGTGCCGCTTCGCCACCCGGGTCGCGGCCCTGACCTGCTCGGTCGCCGGCCCCAACCCTCCGTGGCAGAGCCAGTTGGAGCAGTTCGCCGCAGCCGACCGCGTATGAGGGACGGTCGACCCGCCCAACACGGCATCCTGGCCGAACCGTTGACGCGTCGACCGGATTGCGTCCATCATCGGGCCACTCGATGTCATCGATGACACAAGTCAACGATGACACCCCTTTCCGCGCGGTGGACGACAGCGCCCGGAGGGTGTCACTCTCTGGCCGGTTCCGCCCGGGCGTCGGACTCCGCCGTGCGGACGGCCGCAGCACAGGAGACGCGATGAGCTCAGGACGTGCATCCCGGCAGGCCCGTGCACGGATGATCGCCGCTGTGGCGACCGTCTGCGCCCTGTCCGCAGCCGTACCGGCCCCCCAGGCCGTCGCCGCCGATCCCCCGCCGCGCTCCGAGAGATACCGGCCCCAGTTCCACTTCACCCCGGAGAAGAACTGGATGAACGACCCCAACGGCCTCGTGTACCACAAGGGCGAGTACCACCTCTTCTACCAGTACAACCCGAGCGGCAACGTGTGGGGCGACATGTCCTGGGGGCACGCGGTGAGCAAGGACCTCGTGCACTGGAAGGAACTGCCGCTCGCTCTGTCGCACGACGACGAGGAGATGGTGTTCTCCGGCAGCGCGGTCGTCGACCGGGACAACACCACCGGCTTCGGCACCAGGCAGAACCCGCCCATGGTGGCGGTCTACACCAGCCATCACAAGAGCACGGGCATCCAGGCCCAGTCGCTCGCCTACAGCACCGACCGCGGCCGTACCTGGACCAAGTACCAGGGCAATCCGGTCATCGACATCGGCTCCAAGGAATTCCGCGACCCCAAGGTCCAGTGGCACGAGCCGACCAAGCGCTGGCTGATGACGGTGTCGCTGTCCACCGAGCACAAGGTGCGGTTCTACGCGTCGAAGAACCTCAAGGACTGGGAGCTGCTCAGCGACTTCGGGCCGGCCGGCGCGACGGGCGGCGTGTGGGAGTGCCCCGACCTGTTCCCCCTCGCGGTCGACGGGGACAAGGACAACATCAAGTGGGTCCTCGTCGTCAACATCAACCCCGGCGGCATCGCGGGCGGTTCGGCCGCCCAGTACTTCCTCGGCGACTTCGACGGCAAGAAGTTCACCGCCGAGGACAAGGGCACCTACACCCCGCCCGCCGGCACGGTGACGCAGGACTTCGAGCACACCGACTTCGGCGCGTGGACGACCACCGGTACCGCGTTCGGCGCCGGACCGGCGGCCGGGGCGCTGGACGGACAGGGGACCGTCGACGGTTTCGACGGCAAGGGGCTCGCCAACAGCTTCCACGGCGGTGACGCGACCACCGGCATCCTCACCTCGCCCGAGTTCACCGTCGACAGCCGCTACCTGAACTTCAAGGTCGGTGGCGGACGGCACCCGCACGTGTCCGGGACGCCCCTGGAACAGGGCGACCCGCCCGCGGGAACGGTCCTGGCCGACTTCGAAGGCGGCAGCTACGGCGACTGGACGACGACCGGCCAGGCCTTCGGCTCGGCACCGGCCACCGGCACCCTCCCCGACCAGCAGCACGTCTCCGGGTTCCGGGGCGGCGGCCTCGTCAACAGCTACCTGAACGGCGACTCCACCACCGGCACCCTCACCTCGCCGGAATTCACCCTCGACAAGGACCACGTCAACTTCCTCGTCGGCGGCGGCAACCATCCCACCGGCACCGACCACCCCACCGCAGTCGAACTCCTCGTCGACGGCCAGGTGGTCCGCAGCACCACCGGGAAGGACGGCGAGGCGCTCGACTGGGCCTCCTGGAACGTCAAGGACCTCGCCGGCAAGAAGGCGCGGATCAGGATCGTCGACGACAACACCGGCGGCTGGGGTCACATCAACGTCGACCACATCATGCTGTCCGACGCCGAGGCGCACCCCGTCTCCCGGGAGACATCCGTCAACCTGGTCGTCGACGGCCGGATCGTCCGCAGCGCCACCGGCGCCGACAGCGAAACCCTGGACTGGGCCTCCTTCGACCTGCGTCCCTACGCCGGCAAGAAGGCACGCATCCAGATCGTCGACCTGAACACCGGCGGCTGGGGCCACATCCTGGCCGACCGGTTCACCGCCGCCGACGCCCCCGCCCGGTCCGCCGTACAGCGCGCCGACTGGGCCGACTACGGCAAGGACTACTACGCGGCCGTGTCCTGGGAGAACGCGCCGGGCGCCAAGCGCCACATGATCGGCTGGATGAGCAACTGGGACTACAGCGGCGCCACCCCCACCTCGCCCTGGCGCGGCGCGCAGAGCATTCCCCGGGAGATGGCCCTGCGCACGATCGACGGCCGGATCCGGCTGACCAGCAAGCCGGTGGACAGCCTGAAGTCCCTCCGGAAGAGCGGGCCGCCGACGGCGTCCGGCGTCACCGTCGAAAGCGCCACCCGGCCACTGATCGGCCCCGCCGCCCAGGGCAAGGCACTCGACATCGAGGCGACCTTCTCCCTCGAGGACGCCGAACGCTTCGGCCTGAAGGTGCGCACCGGCGCCGGAGGCGAGGAGACCGTCATCGGCTACGACACCACGACCCAGGAGCTGTACGTCGACCGCACCCGCTCCGGTGCCGTGGACTTCCACAGCACCTTCCCCGGTGTCCAGACCGCGCCGTTGAAGGCCGAGAACGGCAAGGTGAGGCTGCGGATCCTCGTCGACTGGTCGTCCGTCGAGGTCTTCGGCGGCAGCGGCGAGGCCGTGATCACCGACCAGATCTTCCCCGACCCCGCCGCCCAGGGAGTGCAGATCTTCGCCGAGAACGGCTCGGTGAGGCTGGACCGCGCCCGCGTCTGGCACCTCGACTCCGCACACGACTGACAAGGACACCGGACCATGAAGAAGACCCTGCTCGCCGAGTTCACCGCCCGTGAGGGAGCGGAGGCCGAGGTGGCCCGCATGATCGGGGACTACGCCCTGAAGGTGCGCGAGGAGGAAGGCAACCTCGCCTTCGACGTCTACACCAAGGCAGCCCACCCGCGCGCCTTCTGGATCTTCGAGGTGTACCGGGACGAGGACGCCTTCCAGGCGCACCTGAACGCCCCGTACGGCGGCCCGTTCAACGCCGCCCTCACCCCGCTGATCGAGGAGGACGCCTCCGTGCTGACCTTCCTGGATCCGCTCGTCTGACCGGGCCGGACGGCGGGACGGGGCACCGACGGCTACCCGTCCGCGCCACCCGTCCCCGGCTGCGGGGGCGTCGACTCCGCCAGGGCCTCGGCCTCGTGGTGGCGCCGGGTGCCGGCCGTGAACGCGCGTGTGTACGCGGCCTCGTCCAGGGTGGCGCGCAGGCGGGCCGCGATGCGCTCCACGTCTCCCCGCTCCGCCCGGGGGTGCGGGGCGCCGGCCCGCTCCCGGGCCGCCGCCGCCGTGCCGAGGAGGCGGGCCGCGCGTTCCGGGGAGCCTGCCAGGGAGTAGGCGCCCGCCAGGCCTTCGAGGGCCAGGGCGACCGAGCGGGGGTCCTTGGTCGTGGTGGCGGCGGCGAGGCCGTCCCGGTGGTGGGCCAGGGCCCGGCCGGCGTCGCCGCGCTGTTCGGCGATGAAGCCCAGCTCGGCCAGGACCAGTGCGAGGCCCGGGCCGTCACCGCGGCGGCGGTTCCAGGCGAGCCAGGGGCGCAGCCACTCCTCGGCGGCGTCCAGGCGGCCCTGGCGGCGGGCGCTCAGCGCGAGGCCCAGCGCGGCGAACTGCTCGGCCGGCTGGTTGCCCTGCCCGACCGCGATGCGCAGGGCCCGCGTGTGCAGGTCGTCGGCCTCGTCGTAGCGCTGGGTGAGCAGGGCGATCCTGCCGAGGCCCGACAGCTTCGTCGACATCTCCGGCCAGGTCTCCAGGGCCTGGGCGATCCGCAGGCCTTCCCGGTGCAGTTGGGCCGCCAGGTCGTAGTCACCGTTGATCTCGGCGAGCCTGCCGAGCACGTCGGTCGTCTTCAGACGGCCCCACAGATCGCCCAGTTCCGCGAAGTGGGCGCGGGCTTCCTCGGCGTTTGAGCGCAGCGACTCCAAGTCCCCGCGGGCCAGGGCGAAGCAGGCGCGTGTGGTCAGCGCGGCGGCGGTGCCCCACGCGTCGCGCAGGGTGCGGAAGCGGACCAGGACGCGCTCGACCCGCTGCTCGCCCATGGCCAGCGCCCCCACCGTCCACTGCGCGTGCGCCAGGAACCACTGTGCCCTGGTCGACTCCAGGGTCGACCCGGGCGGGTACTCCTCCAGGGTGTCGCACGCCCGGTCGTGCTCGCCGAGCAGCAGACGGATGCCCGTGTACCAGAACACCGTCTCCACGCGCTCCTCGGGCGCGGCCTCGCCCGGCGTGTCCAGGGCCGTGGCCAGCGCCCTGCGGGCCTCGCCCAGACGGCCACGGACATACCAGTACCAGGTCAGTGAGTTGACCAGGCGCAGTGCCTCCTGCGCGGCCCCGGCCCGGTCGGCCTCGGCCAGGGCGCGTTGCACGTTGGCCGCCTCCAGGTCCAGGTACTGGAACCAGCGGGACTGCTCCCGCTCGTGCAGATGCGGCCGGGCCCGCTCGGCGAGCCGGACGCAGTGGCGCAGGTGCCGCGCGGCGGTCTCGGCGTGCTCACCGGACTCGGCGAGCTTGTCACGCGCGTAGACCGCGACCGACTCCAGCAGCCGGTAGCGGGGACCCTGCGGGCACTCGGTGCGGACGGCCAGGGAGCGTTCCACGAGCAGACTCAGCGCGTCGAGGACGTCGGAGCGGGACACGCCGCCGCCGGAGCACACGTCCTCGGCGGCCCGCAGACCGCATCCCTCGGCGAACACCGACAGCCGGCGCAGCACGGTCCGCTCGCGGTCGTCGAGCAGGCTCCAGCTCCAGTCGAGGGTGGCCTGCAGCGTCCGGTGGCGCGAAGGGGCGTCGCGGTAGCCGCTGTTGAGCACCTTGAAGCGGTCGTCGAGCCGGTCGTGCAGTTCCCTGATGCCCAGCGATCGCACCCGCGTGGCGGCCAGTTCCAACGCGAGCGGGATGCCGTCGAGACGCCGGCACACATCGGCGACCAGGGGGGCGGTGGTGGTGTCGAGCACGAACTCCGGGTCCGTCGCCCTGGTCCGGTCCAGGAAGAGGCGTACGGCCCCCGCGCTCGTCAGCGCGTCGAGGTCCGGGTGGTCCTCGGGGGGCAGCGACAGGGGCGCCACCGGGTACACCGTCTCGTCCCGGGTGCGCAGAGGTTCCTGGCTGGTCGTCAGAATGTGCAGGTGTGCGGCCCGGCTCAGCACCTGGCCGGCCAGGTGCGCGACGGCCTCCACGACGTGTTCGCAGTTGTCCAGCACGAGCAGCAGCCGCCGGCCCGCCAGGGCGTGCGCCAGGCGGTCGGCCGGACTTTTGGCGGGGTCGTCCGCGGTGCTCTCCCGGATGCCCAGCGTCGCCATGACCTGCTCGGCCAGCGCATCCGCCCCGGCGAACCGTTCCAGGCCCCCGGCGTCCGCGAGCTCCACCAGCCAGACGCCCTCGCCGAACACGCCCGCCAGACTCTCCGCCGTGGCCTGCGCGAGACGGGTCTTGCCGACCCCGCCCGGGCCCGTGAGCGTCACCAGGCGGCGTTGTAAGAGCAGCGCCCTGATCGCCCGTACGTCCTGCTCGCGGCCCACCAGGGGCGAGGCCGAACCGGTCGGGCCCGGCCCCGCCCGCAGCCCCGCGGCAGACGCCGCGGGCGGCTCCGGCCGGGCCAGAACCGGGTCGTGGCGCAGGATGGACCGCTGCAGCGCCTCCAGGGACGGTCCGGGGGTCAGCCCCAACTCCTCGTCGAGCCGGCGCCGCAGATCGTTGAAGCAGTCGAGCGCGTCGGAGGAGCGCCCCGCCTGGTACAGCGCCCACATCAGCGCGCCCCGCAGCCCCTCGCGCAGCGGATGCTGCTCCACCAGCTCCGTCAGCTCGCCCACCAGCAGGCTGTGCTCACCCAACTCCAGCCGCACCGAGGCGTGTTCCTCCACCGCCGTCAGGCGCTCCTCCTCCAGGCCGGCCGCCGTCGGCCGCACGGACGGCTGGTCGGCGAACTCGGCGAAGGCCGGGCCGCGCCACAGCGCCAGGGCCTCGGTGTACAGCGCCGCCCGCGTCACCGGGTCCTCACCGGAGCGGGCCCGGGCGACCAGGTCGCGGAACCGTCCGGCGTCGAGCGCTCCGGCCGGGACGTCCAGGACGTATCCGGGCGGCCGGTGTGCGACCAGTTCGCGGCCGCCCGCCTCCGCGTCCTCCAGGGCCCGCCGTAATTGGGAGACCTTGGCCTGGAGCGACGCCGTCGGCCGTGCCGTGAACGTCGAGCCGCCCCACAGGTCCTCGATGAGCCGCGCCGCCGGGACGACCTGCCCCTGTTGGGCGAGCAGACCGGCGAGGAGCATGCGCACCTTGACTTCGGGTACCCGCACGACACGACTCTCGTCCGTGCGCACCTCCAGCGGCCCGAGCACCCCGAATTCCATGATCTCAGCGTAACCGGCCGACGACAGGCGCGAGATGTGACGAAGACGGCTCGGCCACCGTCCCGAAGGGCGTCCCCGCAGCGTTTCCGAAGTCGTCCGAAGCGAATCCGAAGAAGCATGTGCCAGGGTTCCCCGAGGAATGCGGTTCGGCGCTGGTGCGGAATGCGGGGGCAGGTGGCCGAGAATGAACGACTGCGGCTGGCGATCATCATCGGCAGCATCAGGAAGGGCCGGTTCGGACACGTCGCGGCGGAATGGCTGGCCTCCCGGGCCCGGTTGCGGCCCGACTTCGACGTGGACGTCATAGACCTCGCCACGGCCTGGCTGAGCTTCCACAACTACTGGGAGCGTCTCGGGCCCGACGGCTCGCCGGCCGCCTCCGACGACTGGGACCTGTCGGCCCGGCTGATGTTCGACCGCCTCAGCTGGTGGGCCGGTGTGCTGCACCGGGCCCGGGCGGAGCGCGGCTACCCCATACCCCAGGTGAACAGACAGGAGCGCAACGCGTCATGGACGGCCAGTGGTTCCGACGTTTCGGCGATCCCGAGCCCGACGCTCTCAGGCTGATCTGCTTCCCGCACGCCGGGGGCGCGGCCAGCGCGTACCAGCCGCTGTCCCGGCTGCTCCGGCCGCACGTCGAGGTGCGGGCGGTGCAGTACCCCGGCCGGCAGGACCGCCGACTGGAGACGCCGGTGGCGGACATCGGGGAACTCGCCGCGACCGTCGCCCGAAAGCTGGAGGACGAGGCGGAGGCCGAAGCCCGCGCCGGGGGGACCGGGGACACCGGAACGCCCTTCGCGTTCTTCGGCCACAGCATGGGCGCCCTGGTCGCCTACGAGACCGCCCGCATCCTGGAAGGGCGCGGGGCCCGGCCACCCCGCAGGCTCTTCCTTTCGGCCAGGGGAGCGCCGGGGCCGCGGCGCAGTCCGCACGACGTGCCGGCGAACGACGACGCGATCCTGGCCGCCGTACGCCGGCTCGGGGGAACCGGCGTGGCCCTGCTCGACGATCCGGAGCTGGTGGACATGGTGCTGCCGGCCCTGCGAGCCGACTACGCGGCCCTCGCCGCGTACTCCTGGACACCCGGGGAGCCGCTGCACACGCCGGTGACCGTGCTGTGCGGCGACGCCGACCCGGTCGTCTCCGTCGAGGAGGCGGCCGGCTGGCGGGCGTTCACCCACGCCGAGACCGAGGTGCGGGTCTTTCCCGGCGGCCACTTCTATGTGGACCAGCGGCTCGACGACGTGGCCGGGGTGGTACTGCGCGGCGTCCGCTCGGCGAGCGCCGCTCGGGTGGGCAACGACGCCTGCCATGACTCATCACGGGCGTTCGACGTACCGGGGTAGGCGTGGAATTCAAGGTTCTCGGACCGCTTGACGTGGTGGGCGGCGGGCGCACAGCCAGGGCTTCTCCCTGAATGCCCTCGCCAACACCGAGGTCGGACCGTCTTTTCACCGGCCCGCCCCGCGTGCCGGACCGTACAGCACACCACTTTCGTACTGGAGGAACACATTCATGGGTGACAACCACACCTCGGTGTCGGTGCTCGGCCTCGGCCTGATGGGGCAGGCCCTGGCCGCCGCCTTCCTGAAGGCGGGTCGTGCCACGACCGTGTGGAACCGGTCGGCGGACAAGGCCGACGGCCTCGTCGCGGACGGCGCGGTCCTCGCCGCGAACCCCGCCGAGGCCGTCGCCGCCGGCGACCTCGTGGTCGTGTGCGTGTCCACGTACGACGTGGTGCACGACGTCATCGGCTCGCTCGGCGACGCCCTGCGCGGCAAGACCGTCGTCAACCTGACCACCGGCTCCTCCGAGCAGGCCCGGCAGACCGCCGAGTGGGCGGAGAAGAACGGCGCGCAGTACCTCGACGGCGCCATCATGATCACTCCGCCCGGTATCGGCGCCGCGACCTCCGTCCTCTTCTACGCCGGTGACCAGGCCGTCTTCGACGCCCACGAGCCGGTGCTCAAGCTCCTCGGGGGCGGCACCACCTACCTCGGCACCGACCACGGCAAGCCCGCCCTGTTCGACGTGTCGCTGCTCGGTCTGATGTGGGGTGCCCTCAACAGCTTCCTCCACGGCGTGGCCATCGTGGAGACCGGCGGCGTCAAGGCCCAGGAGTACCTGCCCTGGGCCCACATGTGGCTCGACGCCATCAAGATGTTCACGGCCGACTACGCCGCCCAGATCGACGCCGGCGACGAGAAGTTCCCGGCCAACGACGCCACCCTGGAGACGCACCTGGGCGCGCTCAAGCACCTCGTCGAGGAGAGCGAGGCGCTCGGCGTCGACACCGAACTGCCCAAGTACTCCGAGGCGCTGATGGAGGGCATCATCGCCCAGGGCCACGCCAAGAACAGCTACGCCAGCGTCGTGAAGGCCTACCGCCGCCCGAACCAGTGAGCACCGGGCCCGGTATTCGCTTCGCCCCCTGACGAAGGGGCCGGTTCCGAATCCCCCGTCGGAACCGGCCCTTTCCCCATGCCCGAAACACCGGCGTCCCGGAATCGGCCGCGCCCTTCGTCCCTCGTTTGCGTCCGTCGCTTCCGTGCCTTTTCCGTCGCGCAATTCCCGCTCTTCGCGAAAGGTGTGTTCCATGACCGTAAACGGCGACAGCACGACCTCTCGCGCCCACGGACGTGTCACCAGAAGAACGCTCCTGAAGACGGCGGGCGCCACCGCGCTCACCGCCGGTGCCGTCACCGCGACGGGTCTGCCGCCGCAGCCGACGGCAAGCCCTACGACGCCATCGTCGTCGGCGCCGGATACGCGGACGCCGGTCGAGTCTCCGCCGAACCCCTGACACCCCGGCCGCGTCACCGCGCCCAGTCCTTCCCCAAGTACCGGCCGACGTCGCCCTCTCTGGTGCCGCAGCGTCGCAATCGCGCCGATTTCACGGACGTTGTGTACGGCGAGGTGAGCGACGAGGTGAGCGGCGCGAGAATGGGGGGAGCCTGACGCACGCTCCCCCCAGGCTCGCTCCGAGATCAGCACGTTCCGAGATCAGCACCACCCCCACATCGGGCACGCCGCGCGAACAGGCGCGCTCCCCAGTTGTGATCGGACCGTCTTCAGACCGGCCCCCACGCGCCGGAACGGAGGACTGACTCATGGCCACCCCGCTCACCGCCGCCCGGCTCGTCGCCGCGTTGAAGGCCGAGGGCTGCGCCGTTCACGAGGTCGCCGGCTGGCGCACCAACAACCGCAACCACAAAGGCCCCTGGGGTCCCGTGCACGGTGTGGTGATCCACCACACCGTCACCGGCCCCGGCACGGACGTCGTCAGACTGATCTTCCACGGCCACAGCGCCCTGCCCGGCCCGCTCGCCACCGGGTGCATCACCAAGGACGGCGTCGTCCACCTCGTCGGCAACGGCCGGGCCAATCACGCCGGCGGCGGCGACGGCGACGTGCTCAACGCCGTCATCACCGAGTCATACGGCGCGTATCCGCCCCCGACGCACGAACACGACGGCTCGGGAGGCGCGGTCGACGGCAACGCCCGCTTGTACGGCTGGGAGTGCGAGAACAAGGGCGACGGCAGGGACCCGTGGCCGCCCGCCCAGTACGTCGCCATGGTCAAGGCCACCGCCGCGATCTGCCGCGCACACGGCTGGGGCCCCAAAAGCGCCATCGGCCACCTGGAATGGAGCGACTGGAAGGTCGATCCGCGCGGATTCGACATGGCCGGCTTCCGCCGTGACGTCGCCGACGCCCTGGCCCGTCCGGCGGGCCGGTGGGAAGGAGAGGACCCCATGCCCGAGTACGTCAACCTCGGTGCCACCGCGCAGTATCGACTCGCGCCCGGCGCCTGGGACTCGGTCGAGTTCACCGCGGAGTGGACCGACGAGACCGGCGACCACGCCACCGGCGGAAGTGTCTTCGTCCGAGGCCCGGCCCGCTTCAGCGGAACCCTCAGTCTCCACATCGACGGTCTGCCGACGGGCGCGGTCCTCCAGGCGCGCATGTCGGAGTACCAGGGGGACCAGCTCCGCGCGGACCACCCGATCCACGAGATCGTCGGGACGGGCGGCAGCACCTACGCCGTCCTGCCGGTGACGAAGCGCATCGCGTCGGGCCGGGGCGCGCGGGTGCGGCTGCTCAACCAGGCCGTCGTGCCGGTCACCGTCGCGAGCGCCGTACTGACCGTGCTGGTGTGGAAGGAGCCGTAAGGCCGCCGGCGTCACCTCGGCACGGGCAGGCCGGGGCCCGTGCACCACACGTTCGCGGCGGGCACCGCCCGCACCACGGGTCCTGCGCTGGGTGACGGAGCCCGGCATGGCGCGGGCCTTCCGTCACACGGCCACGACCCGGGCAGGTGGGTGCTGAGCTGCGCCCTGACCGCCGAGCCCGCACGCTGGAGGGACAGCACGCGTCTGCGCGAGGGAGCACCGGCATGGCGAAGGGCCGCAGCGACAGCGGGAAGCCGAAGAAGGGCGACCAGGTCACCTGGAGCAGTCACGGCAGCCGCACCGAGGGCGAGGTGGAGAGGGAGATCACGGAGCGGACCGAGGCATCCGGCCGCACGGTCGACGCCTCGCCGGACGACCCGCAGTACGAGGTGCGCAGCGAGAAGTCCGGCAGGACCGCGGTACACAAGCCGTCCGCGCTCACGAAGAAGAAGTGAGGCGGCGTGGACGACGAGGAGCGCGAGGAGACCTGGAGCGACTTCCGTGAGCTGGTGAACATGACACCGGCCGGTCTGGAGAAGTGGCTGGCGTCCGACGCGTCACGGAGCGCCGGGCAGCATCAGGACGGGGGCGAGTCCACCGGGCACGCCTCCGGCCGGCGGATCGTGGCGATCCTGCGGGCCGACAAGGGCGACCTCACGGACGACGACTACCGGCACATGCGCAAGGTCGTCGGCTATGTCCGCCGACACCTGGCCCAGCGGCCCTCCGGGGACGTACGGGACACGCGGTGGCGGCACTCCCTCATGAACTGGGGCCACGACCCGCTCGGCGGGTGAGGACCCGGCCGCCGGGAGCGCCCCCTGGAGGAGGTCCGTGGTCGGGGGAGATCCGTCGGCCCCCGGGGATCACAGCGCGCCGGTCTCCTGCGGGGCCGGGGCGACGCCGCTCAGGGCCTGGCTCATCTGGTGCTGCGTCTCCTCGGCCACCACACGGGTCTCCTCGACGACATCACCTCGTTCGCGTATGAGGCTCTCGTAGATCGGCAGCTCTCCGGTCCGGGGCGAGTCGGGTGTCACAGTGGTGTTCCTATCGCTTTGCAGTCGGGATCTGAAGGGTCCGAGTAAGTCTGCGTCACGGCCTCCCACCGCGTTACCCACCCCCGTGGTGTCCCGATTTCCTTCACGTGCTTCGCGAATCCCCCACGTCAGCGACCCACGTCCGCAACCCACGGCCGACGCCTGCCGGGCGCACCCGAAGGGCCCCGGGAATCGCTTCCCGGGGCCCTTCGGTGCCGATGTCGTCAGAGCGACGTCGTGTGGACGCCCGCGTGCGCGCCCGCGGCGGCGCCCTCCGGCGAGAGGACCGCCTGCACGGTGGCGCACGCCTCGCCGGTCAGGGGTCCGACCAGGCCGGCGGAGAGGCCGCCCGCGAGGTCCGCGGAGACACCGACGCCGCCCGCGTTGCCGCCGGCGACGGTGTCCAGGTCGGCGTCGGAGAGCTCGGCGGTGTCGACCCGAGAGGTGAGGTTCATGGGGTGTTTCCCTTCGCGTGAATGTCTCGCAGTGGCGGTGAGCACGGGGTGACGCCGGAATCCGGGGACCTGGATCCCGCCCCGGCCGCTCCCGCCGTGCGGAGGATCAAAGCACTCCCCGGGGAGGAGGACCAACCGCCCACCGGCGCCGTGCGGCCGGGTTCCGCGACCGCCTTCACCGCTGTGACCACGAGGTCACCGGATGCGCCCACTCCTTCACACAGCCCGTCGCCCGGACGGCCGCCGAAGGGTTGCGCCCCGATTCGCGAAGCGGGCACTTCCCCGCCAAGTTCCCATGGCGACCCTCGGATTCGGCGGCGGGCCGGGCGCCCCGCCGCCTCCCGGCACGCGGTGTGCAGATGTGCTGGATGTTCCGGCCCCGTCGGCGTCAGGCCGCCGCGTCCGGCTGCATCAGACGGGCCAGCAGGTCGTCCAGGGTGACCAGACCGGTGAGCCGTCCCGAGCCGTCGCGGACCACGGCCAGGGACGACCGGCGGCGGCGCAGCACCTCGATCGCGTCGGCGACCGTGGCGGTCTCCGCCAGTTCGGGCACCGGCCGGGCGAGGTCCCGCGCGGTCGTGTCCCGGCCCCGGGCCCGGGCCACCAGGGCGTCCCGGGCGTGAACCGAGCCGAGGACGACGCCGTTCTCCCGGACCAGCAGCCGGGTGCGGTCGTGTTCGGCGGCGAAGCGCAGCAGCGCGTCGAGATCCGCGCCGCCCTCGGCCCAGGTGATCTCGGCGGCGGGGATCCGCAGCGCGGCGACCGGTGTCTCCGGCTCGGTCAGCGAGCGGGTCAGCAGCTCCGAATCGGTCGCGCTGATCAGTCCCAGCCGCTCCGACTCCTCCACCAGGTGCGTCAGCTGCTCCCGGTTGTGGACCGAGGCCAGCTCGTCGCGCGGGGCCACCCGGCACAGCCGTACCAGGGCGTTGCTGACCCAGTTGAGCAGCCGGATCACGGGACGTACGACCCGCACCACGGCCCGGAAGGCCGGCGACAACAGCATCGCCGACCGCTCGGGGTGGGCGATGGCCCAGGACTTGGGGGCCATCTCGCCGACCACCATGTGCAGGAACACCACCACGACCATGGCCACGGCGAAGGCGACGCCGTAGCTCACGGCACCGGGCAGGCCCAGGGTGTGCAGCAGCGGATCGAGTTCGTGCGAGATCGCCGGCTTGGACACCGAGCCCAGGCCCAGCGTGCACACGGTGATGCCGAGCTGGGCGCCGGCCAGCATCAGCGACAGCTCGCGCATCCCGGCCAGCGCGGCCCCGGCACCGCGCCGCCCCTCGGCCGCCGCCTTCTCCATGCGGTGCCGCTTGGCGGCGACCAGCGCGAACTCGGCCGCCACGAAGAAGCCGCTGCCGATCAGCAGCAGCACGGTCACGAAGACCGCCATCGGGAAACTCACGCCATCTCCTCGGCTTCCTCGGCCCGTACGAGCGGGCTGATCCGGACGCGGTCGGCCACGTGCCGGTCCAGCGTGCGGACGTCGATCACGGCCCGGCCGCCCCCGGGCAGTTCGACCGTGACCCGGTCGCCGACCGTCGGGAAGCGGCCCAGCCGGTCCACGACCAGGCCGGCCACGGTGTCGTAGTCCTCGTCCTCCGGCAGCCGGACACCGGTCGCCTCGGCCACCTCGTCGACCCGGCGGCCGGCGTCCACCAGCCAGCCGTCGCCGTCCGCGACGGCCAGCACGGTGACCTGGTCGGACTCGTCGGCGATGTCGCCGACCAGCTCCTCGGCGATGTCCTCGTACGTGACGATGCCCGCCACGCCGCCGTGCTCGTCGAGGACGACCGCGAACTCGTCGTCCTGCTCCCGCATTCGCGCCACCGCGTCGGGCAGCGCGAGCGTGTCCGGCAGGAGCAGCGGCCGCCGGGCCACGTCACCGGCCCGCGCACCGGCCATCCGGGCGGCGGGCAGCGCCATCAGTTCGCGCACGCCCAGCACACCCACGATGTCGTCCGGGTGGTCGCCGAGCACCGGGTAGTTGGAGTGGCCGTGCCGGGCGATCAGGCCGACCGCCTCCTCGGCGCCGGCGTCCTTGCGGATGAACACGGCGTCGACGCGCGGCACCATCACCTCGTCGAGGGCGCGCTCGGAGAACTCCAGCGCGTGGTCCAGCAGCGCGGCCGTGTCCTCGGGCAGCTCACCCCGCTCGTGGGACTCGCCGATGAGGTGACCCAGCTCCTCCAGCGTGGCGCCGTGGTGCAGCTCCTCGACGGGCTCGATCCCGGCCCTGCGCAGCAGCCGGTCGGCCGCGCTGTCGAAGATCCTCACGACAGGGCCGACGACTTTCAGATACGCCAGTGTGGACGGGGCCAGTGCCTTCGCCAGCCGCTCGGGCACGGCGATCGCGAGGTTCTTCGGGGCGAGTTCACCCAGCACCATCTGCACGACCGTGGCCAGCACGAAGGCGAGGGCGACGGCGATGCCGCCGACGGCCGCGTCGGGCAGGCCGAACCCCGTCAGGGCGGGCCTGAGCAGCGCCGACACGGACGGTTCGGCGATGAAGCCGACCACCAGCCCGGTGACGGTGATGCCGAGCTGCGCGCCGGACAGCATGAACGACAGCCGCTCCAGCACCTTGAGGGCGCGGGCGGCCCCGCGGTCCCCGGCTTCGGCCTCGCGCGCGAGGGTGAGCCGGTCGGCGGAGACGTAGGCGAACTCCTGGGCGACGAAGTAGCCGGTGCCGGCGGTCAGCACGAACACGGCGAGCAGGCCCAGCAAGGCCTCGGCGGCACTCATCGAACACCACCCCGCCGGGTGCCGCGGTCACTCATGTCGTGGCGGGATGGTCGGGGACTGTGCCCCGGAGGGTCCGTCGATCTGGCGGACAAGGACGTGCTCCTTATGTGTGGTGTGTCTCCGGTACAACGCTCGTCGTCACACCGGTGTTCCCGGATTCTACGGCCGTGTAGATGAAGCCGCCCGGGAGCGCGAGGCGCCGCGGGGGCCGCGGCGACTCTCCGCGGCGCAGACCCGCGCAAGCGGCGCATCGGGCATATCCCGCGGAGTCTGCGCAGGCCCGCAGTCCCGCAGTCCCGCAGGCCCGCAGTCCCGCAGTCCCGCAGGCCCGGAGTCCCGCAGGCCCGGAGTCCCGCAGTCCCGCAGTCCCGGAGTCCCGGAGTCCCGCAGGCCCGCAGTCCCGCAGGCCTGTAGGCGCGCAGGCCTGTAGGCCCGGCGGCGGCCCAGGGCACCGGCCGTCCGGGCACCGGGCCGCCCCGGCTCCGGCCGCCCCGGCTCCGGCTGTCTGGCACTGGCCGGCCCAGGGCGCCGACCGGGTCAGGTCACTGGCCGTCGCGGCACCGGCTCTCCCGGCGCCTGTCGGCCCAGACCACCTGCCGTCCTAGGCCGCCGGTGGGGCCAGATCACCGGCGGGCCAGGTCACCGGCTCTCCGGGCACCGGTGGGGCCAGATCACCGGGGCCCTCCCGGCACCGGCCGGGCCAGATCACCGGGGCCCTCCCGGCACTGGTGGGGCCAGATCACCGGCGGGCCAGGTCACCGGCTCTCCGGGCACCGGCCGGGCCAGGTCACCGGCCTCCCGGCTCCGGCCGGGCCAGGGCTCCGGCCGGGCCAGGGCTCCGGCCGGGCCAGGGCACCGGCCGGTCAGGGCTCCGGCCGGTCAGGGCTCCGGCCGGTCAGGGCTCCGGCCGGTCAGGGCACCGGCCGGGCCAAGGCACCGGCCGTCCCGGGGCGCGGCTCGGGCTGCTCCTTCGTGACGGGAACCGGCTGGGCATGATCCGCGGCCGGACCAGCGTCACCGTCCCCCCCCCCGCTTCACCAGTCGTTCAGGACCCGCCTCAGTACACGTCCCGCATGTACCGCTTGTCCGCAGCGAGCTGCTTCACGTACGCGGCGGCCTCCGCCTCGCCCAGCCCTCCGTGCGCCATCGCGATGTCCCGCAGCGCCCGGTCCACGTCCTTCGCCATGCGGGAGGCGTCGCCGCAGACGTAGAAGCGGGCCCCCTCGCACAGCCAGTGCCACAGCTCCGGCCCGTGCTCGCGCATCCGGTCCTGCACGTACACCTTGTTGCGCTGGTCCCGGGAGAAGGCGGTGTCCAGGCGCGTGAGGACGCCCTCGTCGCGCAGCGCCGTCAGCTCGTCCTCGTAGTAGAAGTCCGTCGCCCGGTGCTGCTCCCCGAAGAACAACCAGTTGGGGGCCCGGTGGCCGAGCGCCCGCCGCTCCTCCAGGAAGCCCACGAAGGGCGCCACGCCGGTGCCCGGGCCGACCATGACCATCGGCACCGAGGCGTCGGCCGGGGGCCGGAAGTGCGGTGAACGCTGCACGAACACCGGCACCCGCGTGTCCGGTCCGGCGTCCGCGAGGAACGGCGAGCACACCCCGCCGCGCGCCCGGCCGTGCAGGTTCTCGTACCGCACCACGGACACCGTCAGGGCCACCCGGTGAGGATCGGCCAGCGGACTGGACGATATGGAGTACAGCCGTGGCTGGAGCCCGCGCAACATCCCGGTCCACTCCTCGGCGCTCGCCCGCACCGCGTACTCGGCGAGCACGTCCACGGCCTGCCGCCCCCAGCTCCACCGCGCCAGCCCGTCCTTGTTGTCGGGCCGCAGCAGCCTGCGCAACTCGTGCTTGTCGCGGGCGCGTTCGGCGACGAAGCGCAGCAGCTCGGGGGTGATCCGGGTGATGTCGAGATGCCGGTGCAGCGCCTGGCCGAACGGCACCTCCCCGACACCGTCGACCGTCACGACCGCCTCCGCGTCCACCGCGGTCACCGCCAGCCACTCCTCCACGAGGGCGGAGGCGTTGACCGGCCGTACGCCGAGCGCGTCCCCGGCCTCGTAGGTCAGGTCCGATCCGCTCGTGTCGAAGGTGAACCGCCGCACTTCCTTGCCCGCCCCGGCCCCGCTGAGCAGCCGGTTGCCGACGAGGCGGGCGGTGGTGACGGGCTTGGGCCGTGCCCTGGTGGGTTTCCCGGCCGGGGCGACGGCCTTCTCGCCCAGCGCCGACAGCACCTGGTCGAGCCACTCCCCGGCGGACGGCTCGAAGTCCGGCTCGCAGTCCGTGCGCGGGGCCAGCCGCACCCCGCCCAGCTCGTCGAGGCGCGCGTCCAGCCGCCGCCCGTGCCCGCAGAAGTCGTCGTACGAGGAGTCGCCGAAGGCCAGCACCGCGTACCGCACCCCGTCCAGCCGCGGTGCCTGTTCGGCGGCGAGCGCGTCCCAGAAGCCGGAACCGTTGTCGGGCGCGTCGCCGTCCCCGAAGGTGCTGGTGATGAAGAGCAGGTCCGCCGCGCGGGCGAGGGTGGCGACGTCGGCGTCGTCCATGCCGACGAGGGTCGCGCGGTGCCCGGTCGAGGTCAGCCGCTCGGCGGTGGCGGTGGCGAACTCCTCCGCGTTCCCGGTCTGCGAGGCCCACAGCACGACGACCTCCCGTCCGGGCCGAACCTGCGGCGCGACCGCCCCGGTCCGTGAGTACATGCCGGCCAGGACCCCGTTCACCCACAG
Source organism: Streptomyces sp. 378 (assembly GCF_030124145.1). Lineage (GTDB taxonomy): Bacteria > Actinomycetota > Actinomycetes > Streptomycetales > Streptomycetaceae > Streptomyces. The sequence goes on along the minus strand of NZ_JASKMS010000008.1, from coordinate 198,122 downwards.
CGCGTGCTCGGGGGAGAAGGGCGCGTCGGGCGGCAGCACCGGCACCCCGGGGGCACCCGAGCCGAGCCCGGCGAGGAAGCCGGTCAGGTACCGGCGCTCCTGGGCGGACAGCACCGGGGGAGGGGCGGGTTCCAGACCGAAGGGGTGCGCGACGCCCGGCGTCACGGCCGTGGGCGTCAGGGCCGGCGCCTGCGGGGCGAGCGCCTGGGGGACCGGCGCCTGCGGGGCGGGCGCCGCCACCTTCGCCAGCGACACCGCGCACACCTTGAACTCCGGCTGGAGCGACAGCGGATCCACCGCGTCGCTCGTCACCGCGTTGATGCTCAGGTACTCGCCGAACAGGTCGTTCCAGTGGAACGGCGCGAAGCAGCACCCGGGCCGCACCCGGTCCGTCACCACCGCGGGCAACACGGCCCGCCCCCGGCGCGAGGCCACCTCGACGAGGTCGCCGTCGGCGATCCCGAGCGCCGGGGCGTCCTCCGGGTGGAGCTCCAGGAACGGCCCGGGATCCAGCTTGGTGAGCTTGGCGACCTTCCCGGTCTTGGTGAGCGTGTGCCACTGGTGCTGCACCCGCCCGGTGTTGAGCGTGAACGGATAGTCCTCGTCCGGCATCTCGGCGGCGGGCAGATGCGGCCGCGCGAAGAAGACCGCCCGCCCCGAAGGGGTCGGAAAGCGCAGCCCCTCGTTGCCCACGTACCGGATCGGATTGCGCTCCGGCCCGTCCTCCCGCGCGGCCGGCCACTGCACGGGTGTCCGACGCAGCCGCTCGTACGTGACCCCGCTCAGGTCCCACCCCGTCCTCGGGTTCCGGAACCGCCGGATCTCCTCGAAGACCTGCTCGGCACTGTCGTACGAGAACCCCTTCTCGTAGCCCATCGCGCACGCCACCCGCGCGATGATCCGCCAGTCGGCCATCGCCTCCCCGGGCGGGTCCGCGGCGGCCGGGGTCAGGGTGAGGTTCCGCTCGCTGTTGACGAAGACGCCCTCCGCCTCGGTCCACATCGCGCCCGGCAGGACGACATCGGCGTACGCGTTGGTCTCGGTGTCCGCGAACACGTCCTGCGTGACGACGAACTCGGCGGCCTCCAGGCCCTCGATGACCGTACGGCGGTTGGCGACCGAGGCGACCGGGTTGGTGCAGATGATCCAGCAGGCCTTGATCTCCCGGTCGGCCATGCGCCGGAACATCTCGACGGTGCCCTGCCCGGCCCCGTCGGCCCGCAGCGTCCCCGGCGGCAGTTCCCAGATGTCCTCGGTGAACGCCCGCTCCTCCGCGACGAGCACCGACCGCTGCCCCGGCAGCCCCGGCCCCATGTACCCCATCTCGCGCCCGCCCATCGCGTTGGGCTGGCCGGTCAGGGAGAACGGCCCGGCGCCCGGACGACAGATCGCTCCCGTCGCCAGGTGCAGGTTGACCAGGGCGTTGGTGTTCCAGGTGCCGTGGGTGGACTGGTTCAGGCCCATGGTCCAGCAGCTCATCCACCGCCGGCCCGCCGCGCCGATGATCCCGGCCGCCTCGCGCAGGTCGTCCTCGGCGAGACCGGTGATCTCGGCGACGGCCGCCGGGTGGTGGTCGGCCAGGAACCCGGGCAGGGCCTCCCAGCCCTCGGTGTGCGCGGCGACGAACTCCTCGTCCACCCGGCCGCTGTCGTGCAGCAGACGCAGCAGGCCGTTCAGCAACGCGAGATCGGTGCCCGGCCTGACCTGGAGGAACAGGTCGGCCTTGGCGGCGGTGGCGGTCCGCCGGGGATCGACGACGATCAGCTTGGCGCCCGCCTTGACCCGTTCCATCATCCGCAGGAAGAGGATCGGATGGCAGTCGGCCATGTTCGACCCGATGACGAGAAAGGCGTCCGCCCGGTCGAAGTCCTCGTACGAGCCGGGCGGGCCGTCCGCGCCCAGCGACAGCTTGTAGCCGGTGCCCGCGCTCGCCATGCACAGCCGTGAGTTCGACTCGATCCGGTTCGTCCCCACGAACCCCTTGGCCAGCTTGTTCGCCAGGTACTGCGCCTCCAGGCTCAGCTGCCCGGAGACGTAGAAGGCGACCGCGTCCGGCCCGTGCTCGTCGACGATCGCCCGCAACCGTGCGGCCGTCTCGGCGATCGCGTCGGCCACCGGCACCGGGGCCGGCTCCTCACCCCGGTCGTCCCGCACCAGCGCGGTGGTCAGCCGTCCGGGCGCGGCCAGCATGTCGGCCGTGGTGGCGCCCTTGGTGCACAGCCGCCCCGCGTTCGCCGGATGCGCCTTGTCGCCGGAGGCCTTCAGCACCGTGTGCCGCCCGTCCGGGCCCGTCCCGACATCGAGGACCAGACCGCAGCCCACACCGCAGTACGAGCAGACGGTGCGCACCTGCCGCGTGTCCGGCCGGCTTCCGGGGGTCGAGGTCATGCCCCGACGGTACGAATCGCCCGTTACGTCGCTGTGACACGGCTTGATCATCAGGGGTTACGCCCGTCACACAGCCGCCCTCAGGCCGTTGTGAGGTGCAATGAGGTCGCGGAGCGTGTCGCTGTTGGGCCGAACGGGTGACTCTGCGCAAGAATTGCCCGATGCAGACAGCGAGCGCGACCCAGGACGGAGCATGCCGGTGAACAGCCACGATGTCACCGACGAACAGTGGGAGGGGCTCGCCCAGGTCGTACCGCTGCGGGGCCGGGACGCCTGGCCGTCCTCCGTCGGCCACCGGTCCATACCCGAGGCCGAGACGCAGACCCGCCGCCGTTTCGTCGTCCTGCGCGTGAACGTCTTCGCCGACGCCCGCGACGTCGCCGAGCGGCTGATGGCGGGCGTCCCCGTCCTCCTCGACCTCACCAGCGCGGAGACGGAGGTCGCCAAGCGCGTCCTCGACTTCAGCACGGGTGTCGTCTTCGGTCTGGCGAGCGGAATGCACCGGGTGGACCGCAACGTCTTCCTGCTGACGCCGGCGGGCACCGAGGTGACCGGACTGATGGAGGGAGCGGGGCTCCCCGGGATGTGACCGTAGCCCGATCGTAGGAAGCCCCCGGAGACGGAACGGTTCGTCCCGCCGACGGGGTCTACCGTCCAGCTATGACCCAGCCCGCCCTCCCCGACCGCCCCCGCATCACCGAACTGCGCCTGTCCGCCTTCGCCACCCACCGCCGCGCCGCGTTCCCGCTCGGGCCCCTCACCCTCCTCGCCGGTCCCAGCGGCTGCGGCAAGACCAGCGCGCTGCGGGCGTACGAGGCCCTCGCCCGGCTCGGGGGCGGCGCCGAGCTCGGCGAGGCGTTCCCCGACCCCGTCGCCTGCGTACCGGAACGCGCCCGCCCCGACGCGCAGCGCCGCCGCGGCTTCCGGATCGGCTGCACGGCCGACGGCCCCGCCGGGCCGGTCCGGCTCGACGTGGCCGTGCAGGCCGAGCCCGAACTGCGCGTTGTGGGCGAGCGGTTGACGTCCGACGGACTCGTCCTGCTGGAGACCGCGCTGCGCGACCCCGGCAAGCGCGCCGTGCAGGCCGCCTGGCACACCGCCGGGCCGACGCCGGTGACCCGCGGGCCGCTCCCGGACGACCGGCTCGGCACCCCCCTGCTGCCGCTGCGCGTGGCCGGCCGGACATCCGGGCAGCGCAGGGTGCTGGCCGCCGCCGAGCAGATGGTCGTCGCCCTGCGCTCCGCCTTCGCCTGCGACCCCGAACCCGCCAGGATGCGCGGCCCCGTGGCGGCCGGATCCGGCCGTCTGCTGGGCGGCTGCGGCAACCTCGCGGACGTCCTGTGGCGTACCCGCGCCGAGTGCGGGCGGCGGCACGCGCAGTTCGTGGCGGCGGTGCGGGCGGGATGCGCGGGACCGGTCGCGGACGTGCTGGCCCGGCCGGACGGCACCGGCTCGGTCACCGCCGCCGTCGACCGGGGCGACGGCGCCCGTACGGACCTGGGGCGGCTCGGCCACGGCGAACTGCGCTACCTCGCCCTCGCGCTGGTGCTCTTCACCGGACCCGGCGTGCTGGAGGTCGACCCGGCCGGCGAGGTGCCGGCCGCCCTCCAGACGCTCACCGTCCTCGCCGACGGCTTCGACCGGGGCCTGGACCCTCGGCAGCGGCGGGAACTCCTGGGCATCGCGGCCCGGATGTGCGAACGGGGGCACATCCGGCTCGTCGGCTCGGTCAGCGACGGCTCCTGGGCCGCCGGGACGGACGGGGCCACGGTGGTACACCTGGACCGTGACTGATCCACTGGACGCACCGCCGCCCGGCCCCCGCCGCGAACCCCCGGACGTGGCGGCACTGCAACGCCGGCTGGCCGACTTCGCCGCCGCGCGGAACTGGCAGCCGTACCACACCCCCAAGAACCTGGCCTCCGCCCTCAGCGTGGAAGCCTCCGAACTGGTCGAGATCTTCCAGTGGCTGACGCCCGAGGAGTCGGCCCGGGTGATGGCCGACCCGGGCACCGCGCACCGCGTGACCGACGAGGTCGCCGACGTGCTCGCGTATCTGCTCCAGCTGTGCGAGGTGCTCGGCATCGACCCGCTGGCGGCGCTGGACGCGAAGATCGACCGGAACGAACGGAGGTTCCCGATCTGACGGCGCGCTCCCGCCCCGGGGAGTCGAACAGTCCACTTGTACGCTGAGTAATCAAAATCCGGCCCGATTCCGAATTGTTGTCCGCAGATTTCCGTCTTCCTCTGGCTTTTCGTCTCACTCCCTCTCACTCTGGGTAGTGAACAAGGGAGTTCGGGCAGACGGACGCGCACAGCGCGTCGGACAAGACGGGGGCAGCGCATGGACGCGGTGCGGCTCATCGTGACGAGCAGGCGGTCCCTGGCGGCGGGCGGCGACGCGCGGGAGATCCTGGCCGAGGTGTGGCAGGCGCAGGCCCTCGCTCAGGCCATAGGAAGCCGTCTCGCGGTCGCCGGGCCGCCCGAACTGCGCGGGGAGGCGCTGGGGTTGACGGAACTGGCGGGCCGCGGCTGCGGTGTCCTCGACCCGCCCGAGCTGGCCCCCGGCGAGCTGCGGGCGGGCCGGCTCACCGAGTTGGGCGAGGCCCGCCACACCCTGATGTGCCTCGGCGGTCTCCTCGGCGAGGTCGGCATCGCCCTCGTCGCCCTGGCCAGCGCCGCCGACGACGAGGGCACGTACTGGCAGTGCATGGAGGCCATCGACGCGGCCGACGAGTCCCGCGACCGCGTCCTGGAGATGCTCCGCAGACTCGCCGACCGGGAGGAGCCCCTGCCGGAGCGAGAGGCGGGGTAGGCGAAGCCCCCGAGGGCGTGCGGGCGCAGGAAGCCGGGCGGGACGTACGGCCCTTAACCCGCCCGCCCCTCCTCGACGGCCCCGCGCTCGACGTCCCCCGCCGCCTGAAGATCCGCGCCCAACGCCGACAGGTCCGCGTTCAACGCCGCCATCAGCTCCTCCATCTGCTGCAACAGCCCTTTCGGCTGCCCGGTCCCGCCCTGCTGCGGCACGGTCTCTTCGGACATGACGGCCTCCTCGGCCCCTGGCCCCCGGGGAGGCCGACGCGGGTGACGCCCCGGCGGTCCACCCCCGGTGCGGAAGCCGGGGGCTCCGGCTCCGCCCGAGCCAACGATCACCACCGGGGCCGGTCACTGGCCCGGTCACCCGGCTCTCGCGGTATGGACGTAATTTCACCCCACCGGGGACCGGCGTGGACGGGGGGCCGATCCCGTGACCACCCGTCGCGCAGGTGCAGGATGGAGCGCATGGATCTGCGCATCTTCACCGAGCCCCAGCAGGGGGCCACCTATGACACTCTGCTCACCGTCGCCAAGGCCACCGAGGACCTCGGCTTCGACGCCTTCTTCCGCTCCGACCACTACCTCCGCATGGGCAACGTGGACGGCCTGCCCGGCCCCACCGACGCCTGGATCACCCTGGCCGGACTCGCCCGCGAGACCAAGCGCATCCGGCTCGGCACCCTGATGACCGCCGGCACCTTCCGGCTGCCCGGCGTGCTCGCCATCCAGGTCGCCCAGGTCGACCAGATGTCCGGCGGCCGCGTCGAGCTGGGCCTCGGCGCCGGCTGGTTCGAGGAGGAGCACAAGGCCTACGGCATCCCCTTCCCCAGGGAGAAGTTCGCCCGCCTCGAGGAGCAGCTGGAGATCGTCACCGGCCTGTGGGCGACGGACCCCGGCAAGACCTTCGACTTCCACGGCACCTACTACGACCTCGCGGACTCGCCCGCGCTGCCCAAGCCCGCGCAGCGGAAGATCCCCGTGCTCGTCGGCGGCCACGGCCCGTCCCGCACCCCGCGGCTGGCCGCCAAGTACGCCGACGAGTTCAACATGCCCTTCGCCTCCGTCGAGGACAGCGAGCGCCAGTTCGGCCGGGTGCGCGCCGCGGCCGAGGAGGCGGGCCGCAGCGACGAGCTGACGTACTCCAACGCCCTCGTGGTCTGCGTCGGCCGGGACGAGGCGGAGGTCGCACGCCGGGCCGCCGCGATCGGCCGCGAGGTGGACGAGCTGAAGCTCAACGGCCTGGCCGGCTCCCCGGCGGAGGTCGTCGACAAGATCGGCCGCTACGCCGACATCGGCTCCCGCCGCATCTACCTCCAGATCCTCGACCTCGACGACCTGGACCACCTGGAGCTGATCTCCGCGCAGGTGCGTCCGCAGCTGTCGTAGGGGGGCCGCCGAGGCGCCCTCGATAAACGAAGGCGCTGGTGGGCACGGGTGTGCGAAGCTGGGCGTCGTCCTGCCGAGCCCCCAGGATCACCCTCCTGGGGGCTCTCGCACGTATCACACCCACACCGTCCACCCGGCCGGAGAGGCCCTCCGCATGTTCCTGACGATCCGTACCACCGGCACCCCAGAGCGCCCCGCCACCGACCTCGGCTACCTGCTGCACAAGCATCCCGACAAGGCGCAGGCGTTCTCCACCTCCTACGGCACGGCTCACGTCCTCTACCCCGAGGCGGAAGCCCAGCGCTGCACGGCGGCGCTGCTGCTGGAGGTCGACACGGTGGCACTGGTCAGGCGCGGCAAGGGCAAGGGCCGTGGCGGCGCTCCGGACGCGGCCCTCGCGCAGTACGTCAACGACCGCCCCTACGCGGCCTCCTCCCTGCTCGCCGTGGCATTGAGCAGCGTCTTCTCCAGCGCGATGAAGGGCGTCTGCAAGGCCCGGCCGGAGCTCCCCGGCGAGGTCAGGCCGCTGCGTGTCGAGGTGCCCGCGCTGCCCGCCCGCGGCGGCACCGACCTCGTACGCAAGCTCTTCGAGCCGCTCGGCTGGGCCGTCACCGTCGAGCCCGTGGCGCTGGACACCGAGTTCCCCGAGTGGGGCGACTCGCGCTATGTGAGCCTCGTGCTGGAATCGGACGCGCTCACCCTCGCCGAGGCGCTGCGCCACCTCTACGTCCTGCTCCCCGTCCTCGACGACGCCAAGCACTACTGGGTCGCCCCCGACGAGGTCGACAAGCTGCTGCGCGTCGGTGAGGGCTGGCTGCCCGGCCACCCCGAGCAGCGGCTGATCACCAGCCGCTACCTCTCGCGCCGCTGGGCGCTGACCCGGCAGGCCACCGAGCGCCTGGAGCTGGTGCGACTCGCCGAGGCCGACGACAGCGAGGTCGAGGAGATCGACAACGCCGTCGCGGCGGAGACCGAGGCCGAGGAGAAGCCGGCCCCGCTGGCCGTGCGGCGCCGCGAGGCGATCGTCACCGCGCTGCGGCAGTCCAAAGCCGCCCGGGTCCTCGATCTCGGCTGCGGACAGGGCCACTTGGTGCAGACGCTGCTCAAGGACCCGGCGTTCACCGAGATCGTCGGCGTGGACGTGTCGATGCGCGCGCTCACCATCGCCTCCCGGCGGCTGAAGCTGGACCGCATGGGCGAGCGGCAGGCCTCCCGCGTCCAGCTCTTCCAGGGTTCCCTCGCCTACACCGACGTCCGGCTCAAGGGCTATGACGCCGCCGTGCTCAGCGAGGTCATCGAGCACCTCGACCTGCCCCGGCTGCCCGCCCTGGAATACGCGGTGTTCGGCTCCGCGCGTCCGAGGACGGTCCTCGTGACCACTCCGAACGTCGAGTACAACGTGCGCTGGGAGTCCCTCCCGGCCGGCCGCGTCCGGCACGGCGACCACCGCTTCGAGTGGACCCGCGCCGAGTTCCGCGCCTGGGCGGATGCGGTGGCGGAACGGCACGGCTACGGCGTCGAGTTCGTCCCCGTCGGCCCCGACGACCCCGAGGTGGGGCCGCCCACCCAGATGGCCGTGTTCACCCAGACCGCGCCGAAGGAGGCGAAGGTGGCATGACCGACACACAGCAGGGGCGCGTGCTGCCCGTCACCGACCTGTCCCTGGTGGTGCTGGTCGGGGCCACCGGCTCCGGCAAGTCCACCTTCGCCCGCAGGCACTTCAAGCCCACCGAGGTCATCTCGTCCGACTTCTGCCGCGGCCTCGTCTCGGACGACGAGAACGACCAGAGCGCCACCAAGGACGCCTTCGACGTCCTGCACCACATCGCGGGCAAGCGCCTGGCGGCCGGCCGCCGCACCGTCGTGGACGCGACCAGTGTGCAGTCCGACGCCCGCCGCCCGCTGATCGACCTGGCCAAGCAGTACGACGTGCTGCCGATCGCGATCGTGCTCGACGTGCCCGAGGAGGTCTGCGCCGAGCGCAACGCGGCCCGCACCGACCGCGCCGACATGCCCCGCCGGGTCATCACCCGCCACACCCGCGAACTGCGCCGTTCCCTCAGGCACCTGGAGCGCGAGGGCTTCCGCAAGGTGCACGTCCTGCGCGGCGTCGACGAGGTCGAGCAGGCCACGGTCGTCACCGAGAAGCGCTTCAACGACCTGACCCACCTCACCGGCCCGTTCGACATCATCGGCGACATTCACGGCTGCTCCGCCGAACTGGAAGCCCTGCTGGCCAAGCTGGGCTATGTCGACGGAGTCCACCCGGAGGGCCGTACGGCCGTCTTCGTCGGCGACCTGGTCGACCGCGGCCCGGACAGCCCGGGCGTGCTGCGCCGCGTGATGGCGATGGTGAAGTCCGGCAACGCCCTGTGCGTGCCCGGCAACCACGAGAACAAGTACGGCCGTCACCTGCGCGGCCGCAAGGTCCAGCACACCCACGGCCTCGCCGAGACCATCGAGCAGATGGCGGGCGAGAGCGAGGAGTTCATCGCCGAGGTACGGAAGTTCCTCGACGGCCTGGTCAGCCACTACGTCCTGGACGGCGGCCGGCTGGTCGTCTGCCACGCCGGTCTGCCCGAGAAGTATCACGGCCGCACCTCCGGCCGGGGCCGCAGCCACGCCCTGTACGGCGACACGACCGGCGAGACCGACGAGTTCGGCCTGCCGGTGCGCTACCCGTGGGCCGAGCACTACCGGGGCCGGGCGGCGGTCGTCTACGGCCACACCCCGGTGCCGGAGGCGACCTGGCTCAACAACACCATCTGCCTGGACACCGGCGCGGTCTTCGGCGGCAAGCTCACCGCGCTGCGCTGGCCGGAGCGCGAGCTGGCCGACGTCCCGGCGGAGCAGGTCTGGTACGAGCCGGCGAAGCCGCTGCGCAGCGAGGCGCCCGGCGGGCAGGACGGCCGTCCGCTGGACCTGGCGGACGTGCGCGGCCGCAGGGTCGTGGAGACCAGGCACCAGGGCCGCGTCTCGATCCGTGAGGAGAACGCGGCGGCCGCCCTGGAGGTCATGAGCCGCTTCGCGGTGGACCCGCGGCTGCTGCCGTACCTCCCGCCGACCATGGCCCCGACGGCCACGAGTCACGTCGAGGGCTACCTGGAGCACCCGGCCGAGGCCTTCGCCCAGTACGCGGCGGACGGTGTCGCGCGGGTCGTGTGCGAGGAGAAGCACATGGGCTCGCGGGCGGTGGCCCTGGTGTGCCGGGACGCGGAGGCGGCCGGCAAGCGCTTCGGCGTGAGCGGGCCCACCGGGTCCCTCTACACCCGCACCGGCCGCCCCTTCCTCGACGACGAGACCCTCACCGAGGAGATCCTCGACCGGGTGCGCACGGCGGCCGGCGAGGCCGGTCTCTGGGACGATCTGGAGACGGACTGGCTGCTGCTGGACGCCGAGTTGATGCCCTGGTCGCTGAAGGCCTCCGGCCTGCTGCGCTCGCAGTACGCCGCCGTGGGCGCCGCGTCCGGCGCGGTCCTCCCGCAGGCGCTGGCCGCGCTGCGGGGTGCCGCGGACCGCGGGGTGGACGTGGCAGGCCTGCTGTCCCGCACCGGTGAACGCGCCGACGACGCCGCCGCGTTCACCGAGGCGTACCGCCGCTACTGCTGGACCACGGACGGCCTGGAGGGCGTGCGCCTGGCACCGTTCCAGATCCTCGCCGTCCAGGGACGCAGCCTCGCCGGTCTGCCGCACGACGAGCAGCTCGCTCTGCTCGACCGGCTCGTCGAGCACGACGGCAGCGGCCTGCTCCAGACCACCCGGCGCCTCTACGTCGACACCGCCGACCCGGAGTCGGTGCGGGCCGGCGTCGACTGGTGGCTGGAGATGACCGGCCGCGGCGGCGAGGGCATGGTCGTCAAGCCCGTCGGCGCGGTGGTCCGCGACGGCCAGGGCCGCCTGGTGCAGCCCGGCGTCAAGTGCCGCGGCCGCGAGTACCTGCGGATCATCTACGGCCCGGAGTACACCCGCCCGGAGAACCTTGCCCGTCTGCGCTCACGGTTCCTCAACCACAAGCGGTCACTGGCGATCCGTGAGTACGCGCTGGGCCTGGAGGCCCTGGACCGGCTGGCCGAGGGCGAGCCGCTGTGGCGGGTGCACGAGGCGGTGTTCGGGGTGCTGGCGCTGGAGTCGGAGCCGGTCGACCCGAGGCTGTGAGCCGGTCGGCCCAAAGGGTGTGAGCCGGTCGGCCCGAGGCTGTGAGCCGGTCGGCCCCAGAGCCGGTCGGCTCGTGGCTGTGAGCCGGAGGCCACACGATTTCGGCCAGGCTTGTCCCGCCTGGGACACTCCTGGCCTGACGTCGCCCTTCCGTTCCCATTCGTCCCTGGTTAACCGCTGGTAACCGTGCTAACTTCGCTGGTCGGTCAGGCAGGTGTACCGGCTCAGGGGGAAAGTCGGTGGAGACACAGGCGGGGCTCGGCGAACCCGAGGGCGGGTCCGGGCGCGGGGACGGCTTACGGCTGCTGTTGGGGCTCACCAACGCCCTGTGCGGCCTCGGCTGCATGGAGGACGCGCAGGGGCGGCTGCACTTCGGTGTCGTCCTCGGAGACCTGCTGGGGCGTCAGATCGACCTGCGTGGCGTCAAGTTGCGCGAGGACGTGGTGCTGCTGGTGCGCGCCGCGCTGAACATGCCCGGCGGCGAGCGCGTACTGGTCGAGGTGGTGCGGATCCTCGAGGGTGACCTGGCGGGCGACGAGCTCGACCAGCTGCTCGACCAGTGGCTCGCGCCCGCCCCGCCCCCCGCGCTGCGAGGCCCCCTCACCCGCGACGACGAGACCGGCGCCCGCGCCCTCCTCGCCCAGGGGGACCTGCCCGCGGCCCGACTGCGCGACGCCCTCGTCGAGGAGCTCAACGGACTCGACCTGCCCACCGGACTCACCCCGGAGCAACTCCTCGCCCACGTCCTCGACTGGAACGTCCAGCCGGACGGGCTGCCCCCGGCCGTCCTCCTCGTCGACCACGCCGCCCGGCTCGCCGCCACTCCCACGCACCGCGCCGCGCTCGCCGGCTGGGCCGAGAAGTGGGCGCGGCGCGCCGGTCTGACCGGGGCGATGGAGGAACGCCGTGCGGCGCGCGGCGCGGTGACGGGCGATCCGGACATCCCGCGCTGCCTGGTGGTCGCCGTCGAACCGACCCGGGACGGCACCGGCGAGATCGTCGTCCGCCCCTGGCTCAACACCGTCCCGGGACACTGGAACCCGCAGCCCGGTGAACCCGCCACGACCACCCTCGACGAACTGGGCACGGCGGTCCAGCGCGCGTTACGGCAGGGCGCCCGCCTCTGGTCGGCGCCCCGCGACCCCGACCCGCGTGGACGGCGGCAGCCACCGCCGTACATCGAGTTCGTCCTCCCGTACGACCTTCTCAACCACGATGTGGCGGGTCTGACCTTCCGGATCGGCGACGGGCAGCCGCTTCCGCTCAGCCTGAAGTACGGCGTGCACCTGCGCAGTCTGGAGCGGATGCGCACGGACGACGCCCTCGTCCGGGACCAGTGGCGGGAACGCTGGCGAACCCTGCGCGAGGACGGCGTCCTGGTGCACGGCTGGCGCGCACCGGACGGCGGCCGGCTCGGCGCGTGGCAGTCCGGCCTCGCCGGGGAACCACGGCATACGGCGGTGGTGCTCGACGCCCCGACCGACGTCCTGGCACTCGAGGCCCTCAAGGCCGCCATCGCGGAGGGGATAGGGATCGCGATCTGGGACCGCAGAGGTGTCTTCCGCGAAGAGCGCCGCGAGGTGGTGACCGCCCTGTTCGCCGCGGCACCCACCCCGGCGAGGATCCCCATGGCCGTCCACCTCCTGCGCAGGAACGCCGAGAGCGAGGGCCGGGGACCCGGAGAACTCCTCGGAAGACATATCGGTTTTCTCTGGGACGATCCGACGCGTCCCGTCGACTTCCAGCCCACCGACCCAGGCGATCTCGCCAGCGAGGAGGCACCGGCATGAGCGCGCAGGAGCAGACGGCCCCGAACGGCTGGCGGGTCTTCCACGGCACGGGCGGTGCCCCCGCCGCACCACCGGCCCTGCCCGCGCCGCCGCCCTGGCGCCGGTTCCGCGGCGGCCCGCCCCGGCCCGTGCCGCCGGCCGACCCGCAGGCGGCGCTGCGCCGGATGGGCCCGGGTGACGTCACCCCGCAGCTGGGCGAAGAAGAGATCGACATCGTCAACGCGGCCCTGCTGCTGCGCCGGCCCCTGCTGATCACCGGCCCGCCCGGCGTCGGCAAGTCGACCCTCGCCTACCTCATCTCCCGTGAGCTGGACCTGGGCCGGGTCCTGGAGTGGAACATCGTCAGCCGCACCACCCTGCGCGACGGCCTCTACGCCCACGACGCCATGGGCCGGGCCCAGGCCATCGCCGCCTGGCGGGCCGGACTGCGGCACGCGGCGGCGTGGGACCCGGATCCGGACGATGCCGGCCAAGCCACGGACGTCAACACGGCGGATTCTCAAAAACCTCGTCAACTTCCCCCGCTTCTGGGTGACTTCATCACGCTGGGCCCCCTGGGGACCGCGCTGCTGCCCTACGATCGTCCCCGGGTGCTTCTCGTCGACGAGCTCGACAAGAGCGACATCGACCTGCCGAACGACCTGTTGCACGTCCTGGAGAACGGAAGCTATGACGTCCCCGAGCTGGTGCGCGACGCCGCGGACACCGCGAGCGTCCACACCAGTGACCCCGGGGGCCGCGCCGATGTCGGCGACGGGCGGGTCGAGTGCCGGGAGTTCCCGGTCGTGGTGATCACCAGCAACGGGGAGCGGGAGTTCCCCGCGGCCTTCCGTCGGCGCTGTCTGCCGCTGGAGATGCGCACCCCCAGCCGGGAGCAGCTCCTGGCCATGGTCGAAGGGCACCTCGGAAGCCGTCCGCAGGGCACCGAAGACCTGGTCGACCTGTTCGTCCAGCGTGTCCAGTCCGGCGGAACCCACTCCCTGGACCAGCTACTCAGCGCTGTCCATATGACTACCACGGGTGGTTTCCAGGCGGATGGTGACGGGCGTAAGCTCGTGGAAATGCTCCTGCGCGACCTCGCGAAGGGCCGCTGAATGAAGGGCTATCCCAGGGAGCACGCATCCGGGCTCGGCGACGGATTTCCCGTTTCGGGGTCGTCGCCCCCTTCGGCGTTCCCCGAGTCCGCCGACCAGGCGGCAGAGCACGGAGCGGCGGTCCCGGACGCCCCGGAGGCGCCCGTCCCGCGCTGGCAGGACCTCGCCGACGCGGTCTGGCTCGCCGCGTACTGGAACCGCCACGGCGGGCCCACCCCCTCCGGCCCGGAGCTCCTGCCGGGCCGTCGGGCGACACCTCCGGCCCCGCCCCCCGCACCATCCCGGGACGCGGAGGGCCCGGACCAAGCGGGCCGACCGGACCCGCCCCCGCCCGCCGGGCGCGGCCCCGCCGACCCGGACCCCGACGCCGTACGCCCCCCGCAGGCCCCCGCCGCCCCGGCTCCTCCGAACGCACCCGGCGACCGCCCGCCGCCGTGGGCCGCCGGTCCCGCCCTGCCCGCGGAACCGGCCGGCGCGGCCCGCCTGTTACCCGACGCCGAGGGCCGTTTCACCCTGCGCCTGGGACAGCCGCTGCTGCCCGCCGACGACCGCACCGGGCAGGCCCCGGGGCGTACCACCGCCCTGTTCGCCCGTGCCCTGCACCAGCTGGCCCGGCGCGTGCCCTCCCACGAAGCGCTGGAGCTCGACGAGGAGACCACCGCCGAGCAGGGCGTCGTCGACGGCATGTGGATGCCCTTCGTGAGGCCCGCCCGGGCGGCCGCCTTCGACCTGGTCGTCCTCGTCGACGACGCGCCGACCCTGCGCATCTGGGAGGAGTCCACCGCCCGTCTCGCCCAGGCCGCCGAACACAGCGGCGCCTTCCGGGCCGTCCGCACGGTCCGGGTGCGTCTGCCGCGCACCGGGACCGCCACCCTGCGCTGGTCCACCGGCCGGGCCGCCGCCGACCCGGCCGAACTGCTCGACGGACGCGGCGGCCGTGTCTTCCTCGTCGTCACCGACGGACTCGCCCACGGCTGGGCCGCGCCCGCCGCCGACGACCTGCTCGGCCGGCTCGCCCATGCCGGCCCCACGGCGCTGGTGCACCTCCTGCCGCCGCATCTGCGCCACCGCACCTCGCTCTACCCCCACCCGGCCGTTCTGGAGGCCGGCGGCTTCGGCGTCGCCAACGACGGACTCGAACACTGGGCGCCGCCCGGTGGCCCCGACCCCTTGCGACCGCTGCCCGACGCGGGTGACGGCTTCGTGCCGGTGCCGGTGCTCTCCCTGAAGCCCGGCTCCCTCGCCGCCTGGGCCGATCTCGTCACGGGGGAGCGCGGAGTGCGCCGCGCCCTGCCGGTCGTCCTGGCCGGCACCCTCACCAAGGGCTCGCCCGCGCCGGGACTGCGTGCCCCGCGCTTCCCTCGCGCCGCCAAGGCCGCCGTGCGTCGCTTCTTCACGCTCGCCACCCCGGCCGCACGGCGGCTGGCCACCCAACTGGCCGCGATCCCCTTCGACTTCGACCTCGTGGAGCAGTTGCGGCGGCGCACCATGCCGGAGACCGGTCCGGACCACCTGGCCGAGATCCTGATGGGCGGGCTGATCGACTGGGACAGCGACGGCCAGGGGCACCCCGAGTTCGCCGACGGGGTCCGCGAGGAACTGCTCGCCACCACCACCCGCAGCCAACTCGCCCACACCGTCAGCGTGGTGGGCGAGCTGCCCGCCGCGGGCGCCCGGGGCGTCGCGCTGCGCGCCGCCCTGCGCGATCCGATGGGGGCGACGCTGCCGGACGCGGCCGAGCGGGGCTGGGTGCGCAGCGAGCTGGCCGTGATGCGCGCGCTCTCCGGGCCGTACTCCGAGCGGGCCCGCCGGATCGAGCCCGGACCGCCCCGGGCCCGCGGGCCCGGTGCCACCGAACGAGTGAGTCCGGGAATGTCCGGGACTGCACTCTCTGAGGTGAACCAAGCGGATCGTGGGGGATTGTCGGACGGATCGGGAAGTCTGCCACCGTCGAACGACCCCAACGAACCTGGAGAACCCCCCGTGCCACCCCTGGTATCCGATGTCACCCCTCAAGAACCCCCGGAGGCTGAGCCCCCCATGCCGAGCACCATGACGACCTCGTCAGCGCCCGCCCTCCTGGTGAACGTTCCCCTGCGGAACACCTCGTTCGTCGGCCGGCAGGCGCTGCTGAGTGCCGTGGAGGAGCAGCTCGGGGCGCAGGACACGGCGGCGGTGCTGCCCAATGCCCTGCACGGGCTCGGCGGCGTCGGCAAGTCGCAGCTGGCACTGGAGTACGTCTACACCCACCAGCACGACTACCGGGTGATCTGCTGGATCCCCGCCGAGCGCGAGAGCCTCATCCTCGCCGCACTGGCCCAGCTGGCGGCGCAGCTGGGCGTCGCTCCCACGCAGGACCTCGGCGCCCCCGCGGCCAACACCGCCGTCCCGGCCGTGCTGGAGGCCCTGCGCACCGGGGCGCCCTACGACAACTGGCTGCTGGTCTTCGACAACGCCGAAGACGTCGAGGCGGTCCGCCGGTTCTTCCCGACCAACGGCCCGGGCAAGGTCATCGTCACGTCCCGGAACCGTGCGTGGGAGAGGGTGGCCACGTCGTTGCCCGTCAACGTGTTCGAGCGCGAGGAATCGGTCGAACTCCTCCAGAAGCGGTCGCCCGACCTGTCCTTCGAGGACGCCGACCGGCTCGCGGAGGCGCTGGGCGACCTGCCGCTCGCGGTCGAGCAGGCGGGAGCGTGGCGAGCGGTCACGGGCATGCAGGTCGACGAGTACCTCGATCTGCTCGCCGAACGCAGCCCCGAGATCCTCGAGCTCGACCCGGCCCCCGACTACCCGGTCTCCGTCGCGGCCGCCTGGGACATCTCGCTGGAGCGGATCAAGGAGAACAACCCGGGCGCGCGGCAACTGCTCGACATCTGCGCCAGCATGGCGCCCGAGCCCATTCCCCGGGCGATGCTGCGCGGCAGCCGCGGCGTCAACGTCACGCCCGAGGTCGACCCCCTGCTGCGCGAGTCGATCAAACTGAACCGCGCCGTCCGTGACCTCAGCCAGTTCTCCCTGGTCAAGGTCGACCCACGGTCCGACACCCTCCAGATGCACCGCCTGCTCCAGACCGTGCTCCTGGCCAAGCTGAGCGCCGAGGAACGGGAGCGGATGCGGGACGCCGCGCATCAACTCCTCTCGGCCGCCAAGCCGGGCCCCTACGGCTCGTCGCTGGAATGGCGTGCCTACCAGGCCCTGTTGCCGCACGTGCTCACCTCCCAGGCCGTGAGCAGCACCGACACCTATGTGCGGGAGCTGGTCTTCGACACCGTGTGGTTCCTCTACTACTGGGGAGACCACGTCGGCGCCGCCGGCTTCGCCCGCCAGGCCTGGAGCGCCTGGCTCGCGGCGTCGGGCGAGGAGGACGTCAACGTCCTGCGGATGATGAAGAGCCTCGGGTTCCTGCTGCGGCAGATCGGCCAGGTCCCCGAGTCCATTCCGCTCACCGAGAAGGCCCTGGAGATCTCCCGCAGGACCGAGGTCGACCCGGAGAACCTGATCGACTCGCTGTGCGAGATGGCCGACGCCCACGGCTACCAGGGCCGGTTCGAGGAAGCCCGGGCCCTGACGCAGGAGGCCACCGAGCTGGCCCGGTCCCTGTTCGGGCCGGACGATCCGATGACACTGCGCGCCACCCACGCCTGGGGCGTGGCGCTGCGGCTGTGCGGCCGGTTCAAGGAGGCGCTGCCGCTCGACCAGGAGAACGCCCAGCAGCGTGAGCTGCTGTTCGGCCCGGCCAGCTTCTTCACCCTCAACACCCTCAACGCGCTCTCCATCGACATGCGCGAGAGCGGTGACTACCCCGGCGCCCGCGACTTCCAGGAGGACGCGTACCGCAGGGCGCGCAGCGAACTCGGCGAGGAGCACCCCCTGACCCTGCGGGTCGCCAGAAACCTCGCGATCTGCCGACGCCGCGACGGGGCACACGCGGAGGCCGCCAAACTCGCGGAGGAGACCCTGCGGCGCTTCATCGCCCGCTACGGCCCGGACCACTTCGACGCCATGTCCTCGGCCACCAACGTCTCCGTCGACCAGCGGCTGGCCGGTGATCTCGACAGCTCCCGCGAGCTGGCGGAGGTGACGCTGCGGCGGTTCGAGCAGCGTCTCGGTCCGGACCACGCGTACACCTTGCTGACCAAGGCGAACCTGGCCGCCACACTGCGCGCGCAGGGCGCCCTGGAGCAGGCCCAGGAACTGGAGGACGACGCGGCGAGCCGGCTGGCCGAACGGGTGGGCTCCCGGCACGTCACCACCCTGACGGTGGCCATCGGGCAGGCCAACACGGCGTACGCGCGGGTCGACTTCGAACGGGCGCACGAGCTGGATCAGGCCAATCTGGCGCTGCTCGCCGAGGTCGCGGGCGAGGAGCACCCGCTGACGTTCTCCTGCATGGCGAACCTCGGGCTCGACCTGCGGGGTCTGGGACGCGGAGCGGAGGCCGACGAGCTCCAGCGCGGGGCGACGGACGGGTTCGCCCGCGTGGTGCGTGCCGACCACCCGTGGCTGCTCGCGGCCCGGCAACGCCGCCGGATCGAGTGCGACATGGCGCCGATGCCGCTGTAGCGGGCGTGCTCGCCGGGGTGGCGCTCACGCCACCCCGGACGGTCAGCCCGCGTCCGCCACCGGCGTGGTGGGCGCACCGTCAACCGGGCCAGGGCCGTGCGCGGGGACCGCTTCGGCGCGTCCCGGGGCGCGGGTCGGCTCGTGGTCCGCAAGGCGGCGGACCAGGTGCAGCAGGGGCTGGGTGAGCAGGGTGGTGGCGAGGGCCATGAAGACCAGCACCGTGTAGAGCGGCTTGCTCAGCAGGCCCGCCTGGAGACCCGCGTTGAGCGCGATCAGTTCCGTCAGCCCGCGGGCGCTCAGCAGGACGCCGACCGTGCGCGCGTCGTCCCGGTCCAGCCCGCCCAGCCGGGCCGCCACCGTGCCGCTGCCGACCTTCGTGAGGACCGCCAGCACCGTCACCACCAGCAGGGTGAGCCATCCGGTGGTGTCCATGTTGTTCAGCGCGACGGACTGCCCCGAGAAGACGAAGAAGTACGGCACCAGCAGTGAGCTGACGACGTGCAGCGGTCGCAGCAGATCCGGGTCGAGGGTGCCGTCGTCCTCGCGCGGGCAGACGATGCCGGCGAGGAGCGCACCGCAGAGGGCGTGCAGCCCGAGGAACTGGGTCACGGACGCCGAGGCGCAGGCGAAGCCGATGAGCAGTGCCAGCCGCAGCGAGGGCTCCATCCGGGTGCGCCACAGCAGTCTGCGCAGCACCGGCCGGGCCGCCAGCAGCATGAGCACCGCGAACACGGCCGCGATGAGCGCCCGCCCCGGCCAGCCCAGGGCGGGCTCACCGCTGTCGCTGTCCAGCATCGTCCCGGCCAGCACCGTCCACCCGATCACATCGAGCAGCCCGGCCGCGGACACCGCGAGGATCCCCGGCACCGTGTCGGCCAGGTTGTTCTCCCGCACGATGGCCGTCAGCACGGGTACGGCCGTTATCGACAGAGCCACCCCCGCGAACAGCACCGTGCCGACCGTCGGCGCGGGCATGTCCAGTTCCCGCAACTGCCCCCGGAACAGCAGCGCACAGCCGCTGCCCACCGCCATCGGCACCACGAACGACGCCACCGCCACCGTCACCACCGTGCGCGCCCGGTCGCCCAGGACCGTCGGATCCAGCTCGTACCCCACCGCGAACAGGAAGACCACCAGGGCGAACTGCGCGAGCCCGGTCAGCGCGGTGCTGATCTCCCGGGGGAACAGCACGGTGTAGGCATCCGGCGCCGTGCTGCCGAGCAGCGAGGGGCCGAGGGCGATGCCCGCCGCCAGCTGACCCACGATGTACGGCTGCTTCAGCCGCTGGGCCAGCCAGCCGGCGCCATGGCCGACCGCAAGGATCAGGGCGGAGGCGAACAGGAAATGCGTGACCACCGTTTCAGGGCTCACAGCGTCCCCCCGTGTCCAGTCGCCGTGGCCCGCACCACGGCCGCGGACGGGTCGCCGCGCCGCTGCGCGACCCCAACCTTCCTATGATAGAGGTAACTTGACGGCGTATCGGCAGTCGTACACAACACTGCACCGGAGTCACGGGGGGCACATGGCGACGGTCGTCTTCATCCATGGAACAGGGGTGCGCGAACCAGGCTTCTCGAAGCTTGCGGGGCGCGTGGCGGCCGGACTGACCGCCCTGCGCGGGGAACTCCGCATCGTGCCGTACTACTGGGGCGACACGCACGGCGCCACGCTCGCGGCCGGTGGCGCCAGTCTTCCCGCCGCGCCGGGCGGCACGTCCCGGGGCCCGGCCGGACCGGATCCCGAGGAGGAGACGGCCGCCGTCTGGGCCGCCCTCTACACCGACCCGTACGCGGAACTCGCCCTCGCGGCGGCCGGCGCTCCGCGGGCCGCCGAGCGAGCACCCGGATCCCTGCCCCCTGACCAGGCGATACGCGCACGGCTTGCGGACCTCGCGACTCGGGGGGACCACCCCGCGGTGGAGTGGGGGCCCGGCCTCACCCGCGCCGCCTCCGACCTCGCCGCCCACTCCCTGCTCGCACCGGCCGCGGCTGCCCTCACCCCCGACGACCTCGCGCACCTCGTCGCCCGCAGCCTGACCGCCCGGATGATCGCCGACGCCCTGGACTCGGACGCCCCCCTCGTACCGGTCGGCGACAGCCGCGACACCGTCGCCGAACGACTGGCCGTGGCACTCGGTGCAACGCCCCGGGGCACCGAACGCGGGATGCGCTCCCTGGTGCTGCGGGTGGCGGGCCCGATGGCATCCCGTGCCGTCCTGCGCCGCCGACGCGCCCTCACCGAGGCCGCTCATCCGGCCGCGGCCGACATCCTGCGCTACCTCAGCCGGGGCGAGGCGGTCCGCGCCGACCTGCGCGAGGTGGTCAAGGGGCTGGAACCGCCGGTCACCGTCGTCGGCCACAGCCTGGGCGGCGTCATCGCCCTGGACACCCTGATCTCCACCCCGCTGCCCCAGGTCCGGCTCCTGGTGACGGCGGGCTCCCAGGGGCCCTTCCTCTACGAGTCCGGATCGCTGCCCTCCCTCGAACACCCGTCGCCGCTCCCGCCGCACCTGCCCGACTGGCTGAACCTCTACGACCCGCGCGACCTGCTCTCCTACCTCGGCGCGGGCCTCTTCCCGGGCCGCGTCACGGACGTGCGGGTGGACAGCCGCCAGCCCTTCCCGGCCTCCCACAGCGCCTACTGGACCAACCCCGAGGTGTACCGGCACATCGTGGACCGGCTGCCGTGAACCCCGCCCGTGTGCACGCCCTGATCGTCGGCATCGAGCGCTACGACGCCGGGCCCGGCTGGGACCTGCCCGGCCCGGCCCGCGACGCGGTCGCCTTCCACCGGCTGCTGCGCGAGGCCGGGGTACCGGAGGAGCGACTGCGGCTCCACCTCGCCCCCCTGGCGTCCTACGCCCCCGGCGTCGCCCATCGGCCCGCCGACCACGCCACCCTGCGCCGTGTCCTCGTCCGGGAACTGCCCGTGGAGCAGGGCGACGTCCTGTGGGTCTGGTGGGGCGGGCACGGAGTGCTCGACCGGGCCGGCCGTCTGCGGTTGTTCTGCTCCGACGCCAGCACCGCCGACAAGCTGGGCATCGACCTGGACAGCGCGCTCGACCGGTTCGCCGGGGACGCCGTACCGGCCTTCGGCGAGCAGCTGTGGATCGTGGACGCCTGCGAGACCTTCGAGGAAGACCTCGCCTTCCGGGAACCACTGCCGCCGGACGCCCTGCCGGTGGGGTGGCGCAACCACGCCCACCGGCAGACGCTGCTGCAGGCCGCCGGGCGCGGGCGGACCGCCGCCAACGACCCGGAGCGCGGGACGGGTCTGTTCTCCGAGATCCTGCTCGGGCTACTGGCCGACCGGGCCGCCGTCCTTCCCGCACCACCCGATCCGGAGGGACTGTTTCCGGCCGTGCGGGCACGTATCGCGGCCCTCAGGGAAGCGGGACGTACTCTGCAGTATCCGGAGATTCGGCTGCGCGGCCCGGAACGCACCGAGATCGTGGCGCCGGCGGAGCGGGGCCCCGAGGACCGGCCGGTCCCACCGCTGCAGCGGGCCGTGAACGCTCTCCTCGCCTACCCCTTGATGCAGGACCCCACCGAACGGCAGGCACTCATCGCCTCGTTGGACCCCCGTGTCACAGCGACGCTGGCCCGCCACAGCAAGGCGCGCACCGATGTCGTCAGCATCCTCACCGGTGTGGCCCGGCGTCGGCCGGAGGTGCTGTGGGAGCTGTTCGACGCCGTGGTCTCCCTCGACGACACACCGGAACTGAAGGGCGAACTGGGCGCGGCACTGACCGAGTTCGCGGCGTCGGCGCGACGCCCGAGCGATCGGAAATGATCGGGTGGCGTGATCGTACGGTTTTCGACCCGGGCAGGAATGGCCATGATGGAAATGAACGGGCACGGGGCATCGCGTGCCACCGTGCGAGAAGGGGGAGCATCTTGGACCAGCAGCCCGCTCTGTGCCACGCCGAAGTCGCCGTCCGCGAGCCGGCCGCGGCTGCTGGTACCGCCGTGTGGGAGTCGGATCTCGCCGACCTGACGGAGCTGCCCCTGACCGAGGTGGACGGTCTCGCCCCACTTGCTCCCTCCGCCCGTCTCCTCGGTGAGGTCCTGCGGGCACGCGCCGGCATCAGAGGGGGCAGCGAGGGGAGCGCCCGGGCCGAATAGGTCTCCAGCCCCCGGCAGGCGGCCCGCCCGTGGCCTCGACACTGTGCCGGGGCCCACGCCCGCACCCGCGACCGGAGGTCCCGCATGCCCAGCGAGCCGCGCCACGCTCCGTTCCGCATGCCCGAGCGCATCCTGGCGGAACTGGCGGCGGGGGGCGGCTCCGCGGAGGCCGTCGCCTTCCTCGAACGCGCCGAGCGGGCGCGGCGACTGCTGCTCCTGCGGACCCTGCTGGACCGGCTCGACGCGCTGAGCACGCCGTTGAGCTCCGCCGCCGAGGCCTGGGGCGTTCTGAAAGAGGCCGCCGCGGCGGCGCCCGGCCCGGTCGACCGGCTGCTGCTCGCCCCGGCCACGGGCGGCTGGATCGCCCACCTCCTGCGCCGGCTGCACGGCACCGCGTCGGGCCCGCCGCTGTGGGCCGAGGCCGGGCATCTGTGCGCCCTGGCCGTCGCCGCGTCCCTGCGCGCCGGTACGCGGGCGGACCTCCGGGTGCCCCTCACCGACGGAACGCTGCCGCTGCCGGGCCTGGGCCTGGCCCGACTCGCGGCGGCGAAGCAGGGGCTGACGGTCGGCCGGGCCCGCACCGGGGAGGGCGAGCTGCTGCTGTCCGGGCCCGGCCGCGCGGGCGTCCCCGTGGCCGCCACGGTCCGCCCGGCGACACGGCCGCTGTCGGCACCGTCGGCGGAAACCCCCGCCTGGCTGCCGCTGCGCACCCTCACCCATCGCACCCCCGACGGCCCGGTCGGCATCCCCCTCGAAGACCTGGACCCCTACCGCGACTTGGACGATCCCCTCCCGCCCGCACGGCTCGACCTCGACGAAGCCCGGACCTGGCAGCGGCTGTTCGAGGAGGCCGCGGCGCTGCTCGCCGTGCCGGGCGGCGACGGGCCCGGCCGGTTCGACGTCCGCGAGATCCGGGCCGTGGTGCCCTGGGGGCGTACCACCACGCTGCCCCCCGCGCCGCCCACCGTGTCGGTGTCCGCCTCCAGCGGTGACTCCTTCGGGGCCATGGTGATCGCCCGCCCGTCGTGCGGCACGGCGCTCGCCGAGACGCTGGTGCACGAGTTCCAGCACAGCAAGCTGGCCGCCCTGCTGCACCTCTTCCCGCTGCTCGACGACGACCGCAGGGAGCGCTACTACGCCCCATGGCGTCCGGACCCGCGCCATCTCACCGGGCTGCTGCACGGGGCGTACGCGTTCACCGGCGTCGCCGGGTTCTGGCGGGACCGCCTGGCCGCGGCGCGGGACGCCCGGGCGGCCGACCTGGCCGGCTACCACTTCGCGCTGCGCCGCCTGCAGAGCCGGCTGGTCGTGCGCACGCTGCTGGTGGAGAGCCGTCTCACCGCGCAGGGCCGGGTCCTCGTGACGGGGCTCGCCCGCACCCTCGACGGCTGGCTGCGCGAACCGGTCCCGTCCGCCGCCCTCGGCCGCGCCCGCACCGCCGCCGCCCTGCACCGCACCGAATGGCGTCTGCGCAACGTCGTGCCCGCCCGGGCCGCCGGGCCGGCGGAGCTCCGCTTCCGCCGCGACCGGACCTCCTGGCCGGATGTGCGCACCCACGCCTTCGCCACCCGCCCCGCCGTCCCGCGCACCGCCGACGAGCACCTCGCCGCCGGGGACGCGGAGGCCGCGCTCGCCCGGTACGCCGGCGTCCTGGCCGACGCCCCGGCCGAACCGCACGCGCTCGCGGGCTGGATCGTCGCCCGGACGATCCTCGAACCGGGGCGGGCCGCCCGCCGGACGCTGGCGCGGCCGGAGGAACTGCTGTAGCCGTCGCCGCGCGTGTGAGCCCGGCCCTGTCGCCTCCGCCACCGGCGCGAGGGGAACCGGTGGTCACGGAAACGGCCGAGGAGCGCGTCAATACACCCTCCGGTGGTCAGGATGGAGGCATGGCATACCACGTCCACTCCGAGGCCGGGCGGCTGCGCCGCGTCATCCTGCACCGGCCCGATCTCGAGCTCAAAAGGCTCACCCCCAGCAACAAGACCTCGCTGCTCTTCGACGACGTGCTGTGGGTGCGCAGGGCCCGCGCCGAGCACGACGGGTTCGCCGACGTGCTGCGCGACCGGGGCGTCGCCGTCCACCTCTTCGGTGACCTGCTGGCCGAGACACTCGAGGTTCCGGCGGCCAGATCCCTCGTCCTGGACCGGGTCTTCGACGAGAAGGAGTACGGCCCGCTGGCCACCGACCCGCTGCGAGCCGCCTTCGAGAACATGCCCGGGCGGGACCTGGCCGAGGTCCTGATCGGCGGCATGACCAAACGCGAGTTCCTCGACGCGCACCCGGAGCCGACCTCCGTGCGCTTCCACGTCATGGAACTGGACGACTTCCTGCTGGGCCCGCTGCCCAACCACCTGTTCACCCGCGACACCTCCGCCTGGATCTACGACGGCGTGTCCATCAACGCCATGCGCTGGCCCGCCCGGCAGCGCGAGACCGTGCACTTCGAGGCGATCTACCGGCACCACCCGCTCTTCCGGGACGAGTCGTTCCGGGTGTGGTCGGAGGGGCAGGCCGACTATCCGTCCACCATCGAGGGCGGTGACGTGCTGGTCATCGGCAACGGGGCGGTGCTCATCGGCATGAGCGAGCGGACCACCCCGCAGGCCGTGGAGATGCTCGCGCACAAGCTGTTCGCCGCCGGGTCCGCCGAGACGATCGTGGCCCTCGACATGCCCAAACGGCGTGCCTTCATGCACCTCGACACCGTGATGACGATGGTCGACGGCGACACCTTCACCCAGTACGCGGGCCTCGGCATGCTCCGCTCGTACACCATCGAACCGGGCGTCGGCGAGAAGGAACTGAAGGTCACCGACCATCCGCCGGAGCACATGCACCGGGCGATCGCCGCCGCTCTCGGCCTGAACGAGATCCGTGTGCTGACCGCCACCCAGGACGTGCACGCGGCCGAACGCGAGCAGTGGGACGACGGCTGCAACGTCCTGGCCGTCGAACCCGGCGTCGTGGTCGCCTACGAGCGGAACGCCACCACCAACACCCACCTGCGCAAACAGGGCATCGAGGTGATAGAGATCCCGGGCAGCGAGCTGGGCCGGGGCAGGGGCGGGCCGCGGTGCATGAGCTGCCCGGTCGAACGGGAGCCCGTGTAGGCGGCCCACGGGAGGTCTCCGTATAGACATGCTGAGCTTCGTATAGTATTCCAGACGTCTGTGTCCCCGTATCCCTGGAGCGCCCCCATGGCGACTGTCCCGACCGCCCTCGCCGGCCGCCACCTCCTCAAAGAGCTGGACTTCACCGCGGAGGAGTTCCGTGCTCTGGTCGAGCTGGCCGCCGAACTGAAGGCCGCCAAGAAGGCCGGGACCGAGACCCAGTACCTCAGGGGCCGTAACATCGCGCTGATCTTCGAGAAGACGTCCACCCGCACCCGCTGCGCGTTCGAGGTCGCGGCCGCCGATCAGGGCGCCTCGACCACGTACCTCGACCCCTCCGGCTCCCAGATCGGGCACAAGGAGTCGGTCAAGGACACCGCGCGGGTGCTGGGCCGGATGTACGACGCGATCGAGTACCGGGGCGACAGTCAGCGCAAGGTGGAGGAGCTGGCCGCGCACGCCGGTGTCCCCGTCTACAACGGGCTCACCGACGACTGGCACCCCACCCAGATGCTCGCCGACGTGCTGACCATGACCGAGCACTGCGCCAAGCCGCTGACCGGGGTCGCCTTCGCCTACCTGGGCGACGCCCGCTTCAACATGGGCAACTCCTACCTGGTCACCGGCGCCCTGCTCGGCATGGACGTACGGCTCGTCGCGCCGAAGGAGTACTGGCCGGCCCAGGAGGTCGTCGACCGGGCCCGAGCGCTCGCCGGGGCCAGCGGTGCCCGCATCACGCTCACCGAGACCGTGGACGAGGGCGTCCGGGGCGCCGACTTCGTCGCCACGGACGTCTGGGTCTCCATGGGCGAGCCGAAGGAGGTCTGGGCCGAGCGCGTCACCGCCCTCGCCCCCTACGCCGTGACCATGGACGTGCTGCGCGCCACCGGCAACCCGGACGTGCGGTTCCTGCACTGCCTCCCCGCCTTCCACGATCTCGGCACCAAGGTCGGCCAGGAGGTCCACGCGGCGCACGGCCTGGAGTACCTGGAGGTCTCCGACGAGGTCTTCGAGTCGGCCCACTCGGTCGTCTTCGACGAGGCGGAGAACCGGATGCACACCATCAAGGCGGTCTTGGTGGCAACCCTCGCCTGAACAGGCCTTATGCTGACCGGCGGCCCGGAACCACCCCTTCTCCGCGGCCGCCGCGCGACGAACCCGTCGCACTGCCGCACCACCAGAAACGAGCACCACCCGCATGCCCGCTCCCCGGATCAAGCCCCCCGCCCTTCTCGTGGCGGAATCCGGCGCCGACCGTGAAGGCCACGGCCTCAAGCGCACGATGGGCCTCTTCCAGCTCATCTGCTTCGGCGTCGGCGCGATCGTCGGCACCGGCATCTTCGTCGGCCTGTCCGACTCGGTCGCCCAGGCCGGCCCGGCCGTCGTCGTCTCCTTCCTGCTCGCCGCGATCACCTGCGTCTTCACCGCGTTCGCCTTCGCCGAGCTGGGCGGCGCGATCCCCGTCTCCGGCTCCTCGTACTCCTTCGCCTACGCCGGTCTCGGCGAGGGCACGGCCTTCCTCGTCGGCTGGTGCCTGCTGCTGGAGTACGGCGTGTCGGTGTCCGCGGTGGCGGTCGGCTGGAGCCAGTACGTCAACGAGCTCCTCGAGAGCGTCACCGGAGTGCACCTGCCCGCGGCCCTGTCGGCCGGACCCGGCGACGGCGGCGCGGTGAACCTCCCGGCCGTGATCGTCATCGCGATGGCCGCCGTGCTGCTGGTCCGCGGAGTGCGCGAGAGCGCCCGGGCCACCGCCGCGATGGCCGTGCTGAAGCTCGCCGTCCTGGTCGCCTTCATCGCGATCGGCTTCACCGCCTTCGAGGACGGCAACCTCACCCCGTTCTCGCCGACGGGCCTGGCCGGCATCGGCGCGGGCACCACCGCCGCCTTCTTCTCGTACATCGGCTTCGACGCGATCACCACCGCAGGGGAGGAGGCGAAGAACCCGCGCCGGGACATCCCCGTGGCGATCCTCGTCTGCATCGGCCTGGTGACACTGCTCTACTGCGCGGTCGCGCTCGCCGCGATCGGCGCCATCGGCGGTGACGCGGTCGGCGGCCGTCCCGCGGCACTCTCCTACGTCGTCAACCAGGTCACCGGCTCCACCGCCGGAGGCGCGGTGATCGCCTTCGGCGCGGTCGTGGCCATCGCCTCGGTCGTGCTCGCCGTGATGTACGGCCAGACCCGGATCCTGATGTCCATGTCCCGCGACGGGCTCATCCCGAGCGTCTTCGAGAAGGTGTCGCCGAGGACCTCCACGCCGGTCGCCGGCACGCTGATCGTGGCCGTCGTCTTCGCGCTCCCCGCGGCTTTCGCACCGCTGGACGCGGTGGTCAACCTGTGCACCATCGGCACCCTCGCGACCATGGCCGTCGTCAACATCGCGGTCATCGCGCTGCGCCGTCGCGAACCCGGCCTCGCCCGCAGCTTCCGGGTGCCGCTGTACCCCGTGACCCCGCTGCTCGGCGTCGGCTGCTGCCTGTACCTGATGTACGAGACGGGCGCGACGACCTGGCTCCAGTTCGCGGCGTTCCTCGTGGCCGGGGTCGCCCTGTACCTGCTCTACGGCCGGCGCAACTCCCGGCTCGCCTGGGTCACGCCGGCGGACGCCGCTGAGCCGGCAGTGCGGACAGCCTGAACCAGACCGCCTTGCCGGACTCGGTCGGCCGGTGCCCGCAGGAGGAGCTCAGGGCGCGGATCAGCAGCAGTCCGCGCCCGTGCTCCTGCCAGGGGTCGGGCGGGCCGCCGGCCGGACGGGTGAGGTCGCCGGGCGGGGCCGGGTCGGTGTCGTGCACCTCGACCTGGCAACCCGACGGCATCAGCTCCACGACCAGCTCTATCGGTGTCTCGCCGGTGGTGTGCTCCACGGCATTGGCCACCAGCTCCGCCGTGAGCAGCTCAGCGGTGTCGCAGTCCGCCGCGTGCTCCAGCTCGGCCAGCGCCGTACGGACCAGGGCGCGCGCCACGGGCACCGCCGCCGCGGTGTGCGGCAGCGCGATGCGCCAGGAGGCGGGGGCTGAGGGGAGTTCGTGCACGTCGGGTCCGTTCATGGAGCAGGACGTCCTGCTTTCAACCTTAGGTATGGTACGGCGCCGGTCTTCGGAGGAGTCCGAGGGGCACCGGCGGAGGCGCCGTTGCCTCCTTGCCGACGGCTTACCCAGGTGAACGCGGTGCCGCGCACACCTGATCCCGCCGTTACGCCGGTGTGGACGATCTGTGACGGATGTGACCGGACCGGGTCGCATCCGATCCCCCACCGAACTCCTACCCGGACGGTCTATCGCGCACTCATGACGACAGTCACGGATGGGTGATAGCTTCGTGGGGTAGAGCTCAGTGAGGCAGTGCCCGCCCGAGGAGGCCGCACGTCATGAGTCCCTTCACCGGCTCCGCCGCCCGCACCGCCGGCTGGGAGCATCTGCGCGTCGACATCGCCGACGGCGTCGCGACCGTCACCCTGGCCCGTCCCGAGAAGCTCAACGCGCTCACCTTCGGCGCCTACGCCGACCTGCGCGACCTGCTCGCGGAGCTGTCCCGGGAGCGGTCCGTACGGGCCCTGGTGCTGGCCGGGGAGGGCCGCGGCTTCTGCTCCGGCGGCGACGTCGACGAGATCATCGGCGCGACCCTCGGCATGGACACCGCCCAGCTCCTCGACTTCAACCGGATGACCGGCCAGGTGGTCCGCGCGATCCGCGAGTGCCCGTTCCCCGTGATCGCGTCGCTGCACGGCGTGGCCGCGGGGGCCGGAGCGGTCCTCGCCCTGGCCGCGGACTTCCGCGTCGCCGACCCCACCGCCCGCTTCGCCTTCCTCTTCACCCGTGTCGGGCTCTCCGGCGGCGACATGGGCGCGGCCTACCTCCTGCCCCGGGTCGTCGGCCTGGGGCACGCGACCCGCCTGCTGATGCTGGGCGACCCGGTCCGGGCCCTGGAGGCCGAGCGCATCGGCCTGATCAGCGAACTGACGGAGGAGGGCCGGGCGGACGAGACGTCCCACCGGCTGGCCCACCGCCTCGCGTCCGGCCCGGCCCTGGCCCACGCCCA
Source organism: Streptomyces sp. 378 (assembly GCF_030124145.1). GTDB lineage: Bacteria > Actinomycetota > Actinomycetes > Streptomycetales > Streptomycetaceae > Streptomyces. Next base: position 168,657 of record NZ_JASKMS010000008.1, on the reverse strand, counting down.
GACGAAGGCGCTGCTCACGTCCGAACTGGACATGCCCCTGGCGGCCTCCATCGAACTGGACGCCTCGACCCAGGCCCTCCTGATGACGGGAGAGGACTACGCGGAATTCCACGCGGCCTTCACGGAGAAGCGCCCCCCGAAATGGAGCGGACGGTGACCGCGACTCCCTCAGCGGCGCGGGGCCGTGCTGAATATGCGGCTACCGCCGCGCGGGCGCGACAAGCCACCACGCACCCGCAGCCGCACCACAACACCGGCCACCCCCTACGCGTCGCGATCATCGGCGGCGGCCCGGGAGGGCTCTACGCCGCCGCCCTCCTCAAACGCCTCGACCCCGCACGGGAGATCACCGTCTGGGAACGCAACGCCCCCGACGACACCTTCGGCTTCGGCGTGGTCCTCTCCGACGAGACCCTCGGCGGCATAGAACACGCCGACCCCCAGGTCTACGACGCCCTCCAGCGGCACTTCACCCGCTGGGACGACATCGACATCGTCCACCGCGGCGCACGCCACACCTCCGGCGGCCACGGGTTCGCCGCCCTGGGCCGCAAGCGACTGCTGGACATCCTCCACACCCGCTGCCGCGAACTCGGCGTCGACCTCCGCTTTCGCACCGGGGCCCCGGCGGACCTCCCGCACACCCACGACCTGGTCATCGCCGCGGACGGCGTCCACAGCGCCACCCGCGAGACCTACGCCGACACCTTCCGGCCCCGGGTGACGGCCCACCGCTGCCGCTACATCTGGCTCGCCGCCGACTTCCCCTTCGACTCCTTCCGCTTCGAGATCGCCGAGACCGAACACGGCGTGATGCAACTCCACGGCTACCCCTACGCGCCCGACGCCTCCACGGTGATCATCGAGATGCGCGAAGAGGTCTGGCACGCGGCCGGCTTCGACGAACTCGACGAAGCCGAGTCGATCGGGCGGTGCGCCAAGATCTTCGCGGAAGCCCTCCGCGGCCGCCCCCTGACATCGAACAACTCCACGTGGACGACGTTCCGCACGGTCGTCAACGACCGCTGGTCGCACGGCAACGTCGTCCTCCTCGGAGACGCCGCGCACACCGCCCACTTCTCCATCGGCTCCGGCACCAAGCTCGCCGTCGAGGACGCGCTGGCCCTGGCCGCCTGCCTGGAGGAGCGCGACACGCTGCCCGAGGCCCTGGCCGCGTACGAGGCCGAGCGGCGACCCGTCGTCGCCTCCACACAGCGCGCGGCCCGGGCCAGCCTGGAGTGGTTCGAGAACCTCGGCCTGTACCTGGACCAGCCGCCCCGCGAGTTCGCCTTCAACCTGCTCACCCGCAGCCGCCGCGTCACGCACGACAATCTGCGGCTGCGCGACGCGCGTTTCACGCAGACGGTGGAGCGCGAGTTCGGCTGCCCGCCCGGCACACCCCCGATGTTCACACCGTTCCGGCTGCGCGGCCTGACCCTGCGCAACCGGGTCGTCGTCTCGCCGATGGACATGTACTCGGCCGTCGACGGCGTCCCCGGCGACTTCCACCTCGTCCACCTCGGCGCGCGGGCGCTGGGCGGGGCGGGGCTGGTGATGACCGAGATGGTGTGCGTCAGCGAGCAGGGCCGGATCACGCCCGGCTGCGCCGGTCTCTACACCGGCCGCCAGGCCGAGGCCTGGAAGCGGATCACGAACTTCGTCCACGACCGGGCCCCCGGCACGGCGATCGGCGTGCAGCTCGGCCACAGCGGCCGCAAGGGCTCCACGAAGCTGATGTGGGAGGGCATGGACGAGCCGCTGGCGGAGGGGAACTGGCCGCTGGTGGCCCCCTCGGCACTCCCGTACAAGGAGGCCGGCCAGACGCCGCGTGAGCTGTCCCGCGCCCAACTCACGGACATCCGCGAGCAGTTCGCGGCAGCGGCCGTCCGCGCCGCGCGGGCCGGCTTCGACCTGCTCGAACTGCACTGCGCCCACGGCTATCTCCTGTCCGGCTTCCTCTCCCCGCTGACCAACCGGCGCACCGACGCCTACGGCGGCTCCCTGGAGAAACGGCTCCGCTTCCCGCTGGAGGTCTTCGACGCCGTACGCGCCGTGTGGCCGGGGGAGCGGCCCATGACCGTCCGCATCTCCGCCACCGACTGGGCCGAGGGCGGGACGACCGCCGAGGACGCCGTCGAGATCGCCCGGGCCTTCGCCGCGCACGGGGCCGACGCGATCGACGTGTCGACGGGCCAGGTCGTCGCGGACGAGCGGCCGGAGTTCGGGCGGTCGTACCAGACGCCGTTCGCGGACCGGATCCGCCACACCACGGGCGTCCCGGTGATCGCGGTCGGCGCCATCTCCTCCTGGGACGACGTCAACTCCCTGATCCTCGCGGGCCGCACCGACCTCTGCGCGCTCGCCCGCCCTCACCTCTACGACCCCCACTGGACCCTGCACGCGGCGGCCGAGCAGGGGTACACGGGCCCGGGCGCCGTCTGGCCGGCCCCGTACCGTGCGGGCAGCCGCCGCCCCCGGACGGGCCGTCTGGACGCCCCCAAACCGCGCCTGAGTCTGGGAGGCGGCGACACCCGGGCGCGTTAGGATCCGGGGCATGGCCCTGACCATGGACGACGTGGACCGGTTCGAGGCCTTCAGGCCGCGCCTGGAGGCGGTGGCCTACCGGCTGCTCGGCTCGGCGAGCGAGGCCGAGGACGCCGTGCAGGAGACCTTCCTGCGCTGGCAGGGCGCCGACACCGACCGCATCGACGTCCCCGAGGCGTGGCTGACGAAGGTCCTCACCAACCTGTGCCTCAACCAGCTCGCCTCGGCCCGGGCGCGGCGCGAGACCTATGTGGGCGAGTGGCTGCCCGAGCCGCTGCTCGCCGGGGACCCCATGCTCGGGCCCGCGGACACCGCCGAGCAGCGTGAATCGGTCTCGTACGCGATGCTCGTCCTGCTGGAACGGCTCTCCCCGAACGAGCGCGCGGTGTACGTGTTGCGAGAGGCCTTCGACTATCCGCACCGGGAGATCGCCGACATCCTCGACCTCACCGAGGCCGCCAGCCAGCAGATCCTCCACCGCGCGAAGAAGCACCTCGCGCAGGGGAGGGCCCGCACCCGCACCGAGATCGACGCCGCCGCCGCGCGCCGGATCATCGACGAGTTCCTCGCGGCCGCCAAGAGCGGGCGGACCGAACCGCTGGTGCGGCTGCTCACCCAGGACGCCGTCGCGATCGGCGACGGCGGCGGGAAGGTCCCGGCCCGCGCCAGGGCGTTCGAGGGCGCGCTCGCGGTCGCGACGTTCATGCGCGGCCTGTTCAAGCCGGGCAAGGCCAAGCGCGACCTGGTCGGCGGCTCTCCCTCGGTCTACCCGTCGACCGCCAACGGCGACCCGGCCCTGGTGGTGGTCCTCGACGGACGGGTCATCGGCGTCATGTGCCTGGAGATCGCCGACGACGGCATCGCCGCGTTCCGCAACCAGGTCAACCCCGACAAGCTCGAACGCGCGACCCGGCGATGGGCCGCCGACGACCACGGCGATCCCCTGCTCACGGTCTTCTGACCCGACCGACCATGATGTGACGTGCTTCACATCGTCTTCCTGTCAGGGAATGGCGGGCCATCCGGTTCAAGAGGTGAATCCGCGCCAGACAGCCGTCATGACAGGAGCCACGCCATGCAGCACCGCATCGTCGTCCTCGGAGCCGGCTACACCGGAGCCACCGCCGCCGGGCGCCTCGCCAAGCGGCTGCACCGTGAAGACGTCGCCATCACCGTCGTCAACGCCGAGCCCGACTTCGTCGAGCGGGTCCGGATGCACCAGCTCGCGCTCGGCCAGGACCTCACGCCCCGGCCGTTCAGCGAGATGTTCCACGGCACCGGCGTCACCCTGAAGCAGGGGAAGGTCACCGCCGTCGACGTCGACCGCAGGACCGTCACCGTCCACGCCGACCAGGGCGCGCGGGACGAGGAGCTGCGGTACGACACCCTCGTCTACGCCCTCGGCAGTGGCTGGAACGCCCAGGGCGTGCCCGGCGCCGCCGAGCACGCCCACGAGATCGCCGGCCGTCCCGGAGCGCTCCGGCTGCGCGAGCGGCTGGCCGGCCTGGCCGCCGGGGAACCCGTGGTCGTGGTCGGCGGCGGTCTCACCGGGCTGGAGGCGGTGACCGAGATCGCCGAGTCCCGCCCGGACCTCGACGTCGCCCTGGTCGCCCGAGGCGGCCTCGGCGACTGGCTCTCGGCCAAGGGCGCCCGGCACCTGCGCGAGGTCTTCGGCCGGCTCGGCATCACCGTCCACGAGCACACGGCCGTCACCGCCGTCGAAGCCGATCACATCGCCATCGGCGACGGGGCGGACATCCCGGCCGTGGTCACCGTGTGGACCACCGGCTTCGCCGTCCACCCCATCGCCCGGGCCACCACCCTGGAGGTCACCGGCACCGGCCGGATCGTCGTCGACCGGACCATGCGCTCGGTGTCCCACCCGGACGTGTACGCCATCGGCGACGCGGCTTCGGCGAGGGGCCCCGCGGACAAGCCGCTGCGGATGTCGTGCGCCTCGGGCGTCCCCACCGCCTGGCAGGCCGCCGACGCCATCGCGGCCCGGCTGACCGGCGGGAAGGTCCCGACCGTGCCCGTGCGCTACTTCAACCAGTGCATCTCGCTGGGCCGCGGGGACGGCCTGATCCAGTACGTCACCGCCGACGACCGTGCCGTGCCGGCGGCCCTGACCGGCCGGCTCGCCGCGCTCTACAAGGAGATCATCTGCAAGGGCGCGGCCTGGGGCGTCGCCCACCCGACGCTCCTTCCGGTGCGGCGCCGGCGCGTCGTGCGGGAGGCCGTCGCCCCGGAGGGCGCGCCGGTCGGGACGGCGGCCTGAGCCGTGCGGACGCCGGACGCCTCAGACCGGGTAGGCGTGGGTCTGCGTTGCCTTCACCGTGGCCCAGACCCGCGCGCCCGGGTGCAGGCCGAGCTCGGCGGCGGCGACCGTGGTGAGGTCGGCGGCGAGGGGGAGTTCACCGGTGAGGTCGGCACGGATCTGGTCGCCGTGGGTCTCCAGACCGGCCACCTCGCAGCGCCACAGGTTGCGGGCGCTGGAGCCGGTCGGCCGGTCGCGGTGGAGGGTCACCGCGCCGGGCGGGAACGCCACGAAGACCGGGCCCGACAGGACCTCCGAGGTGGTGACGGGCGGGCCGCCGGCGAGACGGACGGTGTGGCCGTCCGCCTCGCCCCGGTAGAGGTTCAGGCCGACCAGCCGCGCGATGTAGTCCGTACGGGGATGGCGGGCGATGTCGGCCGGGGTGCCCTCCTGGACGACCCGGCCGTGCTCCACGACCACCAGACGATCGGCCAGCACCATGGCGTCGAGCGGATCGTGGGTGACCAGCACGGCCACCGCCTCGAAGTCGGCCAGGTGGCGCCGGAGCCGGGCGCGGACCTCCAGGCGGGTGCGGGCGTCCAGGGCCGCCAGGGGCTCGTCGAGGAGCAGCAGCCGGGGCCGGGTCGCCAGGGCGCGGGCGAGGGCGACGCGCTGTGCCTGGCCGCCCGAGAGCCTGCGCGGCTTGGCGCCGGTGTGCGCCGCGAGGCCCATGCGGTCCAGCCACTCGGCGGCCCGCGCACGGGCCTCGGCCTTGGTGGCGCCCTGGCAGCGGGGACCGAAGGCCACGTTGTCGAGGGCCGTGAGGTGGGGGAAGAGCAGGTAGTCCTGGAAGACGACGCCGACGGGGCGGGCCTCCGGCGGGGTGCGGTCCAGCTCGGTGCCCTCCAGCCGCAGATGCCCGCCGGTCAGCGGAGTCAGACCGGCCAGGGCGCGCAGCGCGGTGGTCTTGCCGGCGCCGTTCGGGCCGAGCAGGGCGACGACCTCACCCGGCGCGACGGTCAGCGGCACGTCGAGACGGAAGCCGCCGCGGTCCACGACGAGGCGGGCGTCCAGCCCTTCGGTCGGGGCGCCGGTGTGCGCGTCCTGCGCGGGGGGCCGCGTCATCCCGCACGCATCCAGCGGTCGCGCAACCCCGCGAGGACCGCGATCGACACCGCCAGCAGCACCAGGCTGAGGGCGATGGCGGCCTCGGGGTCGCTCTGCAGCGCCAGGTACACGGCCAGCGGCATGGTCTGGGTGCGGCCGGGGAAGTTGCCGGCGAAGGTGATCGTCGCGCCGAACTCGCCGAGCGCCCGTGCCCAGGCCAGGACCGCGCCCGCCGCGATGCCCGGCGCGATGAGCGGCAGCGTGACCCGGCGGAACGCGGTGAAGCGGGACGCGCCCAGGGTGGCGGCCGCCTCCTCGTAGCGGGGGTCGGCGGCCCGCAGGGTGCCCTCGACGCTGATGACGAGGAACGGCATGGCCACGAACGCCTCCGCGAGCACGACCCCGGCGGTGGTGAAGGGCAGCGTGATCCCGAACCACGAGTCGAGCCACCGCCCGACGATGCCGTTGCGGCCGAGCGCCGTCAGCAGCGCCACACCGCCGACGACCGGAGGCAGGACCAGGGGCAGGGTGACGAGAGCGCGTACGAGGCCGCGACCGGGGAAGTCGACGCGGGCCAGCAGCCAGGCCAGCGGCACGCCGACGACCAGGCTCACCGCGGTGGCCGCCGAGGCGCACAGCAGGGACAGCCTGAGGGCCTGCCACACCTCCGGGCTGGTCAGCTGCCCGGGCAGGCTGTGCCACGGGGTCCGCACGAGCAGGGCGATCAGCGGCACGATCAGGAACGCCAGGCCGGCCAGCGCGGGGAGCAGCAGGGGCAGCGGGACGCCCGTCCGGACCCGACGGCGCCGCGGACCGCCCCGCGGACCGTCAGTCGCGACATGAGGCTTGCCGGCCGGGGATGTCACGGCTTGAGGAACCCGGCCGCGCCCAGGACCTCCTGGCCCTCGGCGGAGCGCACCAGCGCGATGAACGCCTTGGCGGCCCCGGCGTTCCGGGCGTCCTTGAGCAGGGCGATCGGGTAGTCGTTGACGGCGTCGGCGGACTCGGGGAACTGCACGCCCTCCACCTTGTCACCCGCCGCGCGCACATCCGTCTGGTAGACGACGGCCGCGTCGGCCTCCTTCAGCTCGACCTTGGTCAGCGCGGCCTTGACGTCCTGCTCGTACGACACGGGCGTGAGCGTGAGCCCGCGGGCGTCGAGGGCCTGCTGCGCGGCGGCGCCGCACGGCACCGCCTTGTCGCACAGAACGACCTTCAGGCCGCCCCGGGTGAGGTCTTCGAGGGAGGCGATCCTGTGCGGGTTGCCGGGCAGGGTGGCGATCTCCAACTGGTTGCGGACGAAGGTCACGGGCGGGGCCGAGGCGTCTTCGGCATCCGTGACGATCTTCATCGTCCTGGGGCTGGCCGAGGCGAAGACGTCCGCCGGGGCGCCGCCGGTGATGCTCGCGGCGAGGGAGTCGCTGCCGCCGAAGCTGAAGGTGACCTTCGTGCCGGGGTGCTCCTTCTCGAACCGCTCGCCCAGCGTCGTGAAGCTCTCCTTCAGCGAGGCCGCGGCGAAGACGGTCACCTCACCTGAGACCCCACCCGAGACCCCGCCCGACCCGGACGGCCCGGCCGAGGGATCAGAGCCGGAGGAACAGGCGCTCAGCGCCAGCAGTGCGGCGGCTCCCCCCGCGGCCACCTGGAGCGGGCGGCGGGTCCGGTGCGCGGTACGGGTCCTCACGGGTCTGCTCCTCTGCTGGGCCTGCGTCGATGATAATGCCGCAGATGCCAGGGGAAACCCCTCTGTGGATTCGCATGAGCCGGGAAGAGAATTATTGAGGGTGGCATGTGCGTTCGCACGGAAGGGGCACTAGCCGTCGCGTCGCCCGTACCCGTGGCGATTCAGCACCCAGCGGCCGAGGAGCGCCCCGCCGTAGAAGACGTAACCCACGCCGATGAGCCAGGACTCCACGACGAGGACGACGCCGACCGCTCCGTAGTTGATGGCGTTGGTGACGATGAGGGGGGTGAAGACGAAGTAGGAGAACATGCGCAGGCCGATCAGCCCCGCCATGGTGGCCACCGCTCCGGGCAGCAGATCGCTCCAGCGGATCTGCCCGCCCAGCAGGAAGCGCTGCCCCCACCAGAAGAACAGCACGCCGGACGCGGAGCTCAGCGCGATCCGCTCCGGCCCCGAGGTGAGGCTGCGCGTCTGCACCTCCTGGTACAGGTACGCGGTCATCGCGATCAGCCACACCGCCTGGCGCCAGACGCGATGCCACGGGCCCGAGGGCAGTCCCCAGATCCGCTCGTAGCCGTTCTGCACACTCCCGCTGAACGCGATACCGAAGACGGCGAGCGCGACCCCGCCGAGCACGCTCGTGGTGCCGATGACCTGGCGCGGCGGACTGATGATCTCCGTGAGCACCCGCTCGGACCGCCCGGACAGCCCCATGCCGTCGGCCAGCCACGAGGCGAATCCGCCCCGGCCCAGGGGGTCGGCGGCGGCGACCACGATCAGCAGCGGCGCCAGGGTGACCAGCGCGAGCGTGGCGAAGCCCATGGCCCGGTGCAGCAACTCCACGTCGCGGCCCTGCCGGATGAGGGTGTGCGCACCGGCCCGCCTCCACCTGCCGTGCACCGAGCGCCCCCACCGCCTCATGAGAACCGGTCCGCGCGGACGCCTGTCGTCCTCGGTGGTGTGGTGACGGTCATCCCTGGCCCGCCTCCCGGTGCGCGCTCCGTCCAGTCGCGGACACTGATTGACCGTTCCACGGCGGAGCAAACGCGGCAAACCGGGCGGCGTCCGGGTGGGTCAGAGCCCCACGAAATCCGCCCCCGCGTCCCGCAGACGCTCGTGCAGTCCCCGGAACACCGCCGACGAGCGGACCCCCGGCCAGTCCGCGGGAAGCAACTCGGACGGCAGGCCCGGGTCGGTGTAGGGGAGGTGGCGCCAGGAGTCCAGGGCGAGGAGGTAGTCCCGGTAGGCCTCCTCGGGCGGGGTGTCCTCGCGCTTCTCCCAGTCGTGCAGCACGGGCGCGTGGCGGTCGAGGAACGCCTCGTGCTCCTTGGCGATGGCCGCCAGGTCCCACCAGCGGGCGACGGCCTCCGCGGTCGGGGCGAAGCCGAGGTGGTCGCCGCGGAAGAAGTCGACGTACGCGTCGAGCCGCAGCCGCTGGAGCGTGTGCCGGGTCTCCTCGTACAGCCGCGCGGGCGCGATCCACACGCCCGGAGCGGCCGTGCCGAAACCGAGCCCGGCCAGCCGGGAGCGCAGTACGTGCCGCTTCTGCCGTTCCGACTCCGGCACGGAGAACACCGCGAGTACCCAGCCCTCGTCCTCGGGCGGCGCCGAGGCGTAGATGCGCCGGTCGCCGTCGTCGAGCAACTGGCGTGCGTCCGGGGACAGTTCGTACCCGGCCGCGCCCTGTGCGGTGCGGGCGGGCACGAGCAGTCCCCGTCTCTTGAGCCGCGACACCGAGGAGCGTACGGACGGAGCGTCCACGCCGGCCGCGGCCAGCAGCCGGATGAGTTCGGCTACCGGCACGGGGCCCGGCACGAAGCGGCCGTACGCGCCGTAGAGCGTGACGATGAGAGACCGTGGTGCATGCTGGTCGGACACGTTGATCATCTTAGGTCGTACGGATCAGTCCCGGTCGCCTTCCGGTACCCCCGCGGCCCGCAGTCTGAACCGCTGGAGCTTGCCGGTGGCCGTGCGCGGCAGCGCGTCCAGGAAGACGATCTCGCGCGGGCACTTGTACGGTGCCAGCTCGCCCTGGACGAACGCGCGCAGTGCCTCGGCGTCCCGCCGCGCGCCCTCCCTGAGGACGGTGAAGGCCTGCACGACCTGTCCGCGGACCTCGTCGGGCCGGCCCACGACCGCCGCCTCCCGCACGTCCGGATGCCGCAGCAGTGCCTCCTCCACCTCGGGGCCGGCGATGTTGTACCCGGCCGAGATGATCATGTCGTCGGCGCGGGCGACGTAACGGAAGTAGCCGTCGGGGTCGCGGACGTAGGTGTCGCCGGTGATGTTCCAGCCGTCGCGCACGTAGTCCCGCTGCCGCGGGTCGGCGAGGTACCGGCAGCCGACCGGTCCGCGCACGGCGAGCAGCCCCGGCTGCCCGTCGGGGACGGGCTCGCCGTCCGCGTCCTGCACGCGCGCGTGCCAGCCTGGCACGGGAACGCCCGTGGTCCCGGGCCGGATCCGGTCGTCGGCCGCGGAGATGAAGATGTGCAGCAGCTCGGTGGCGCCGATGCCGTTGATGACGCGCAGACCGGTGCGCTCGTGCCAGGCCCGCCAGGTGGCCGCCGGCAGGTTCTCACCGGCCGAAACGCAGCGGCGCAGCGAGGAGACGTCGTGGCCGTCGAGCGCGTCGAGCATCGCGCGGTACGCCGTCGGCGCCGTGAACAGCACGGAGACCCGGTGCCGGGCGATGGCGGGCAGCAGTTGCCGGGGCCCCGCCTGTTCGAGCAGCAGCGCGCTCGCGCCGGCCCGCAGCGGGAAGACCACCAGCCCGCCGAGACCGAAGGTGAAGCCCAGCGGGGGGCTGCCGGTGAACACGTCGTCGGCGCGGGGCTTCAGCACGTGCCGGGAGAAGGTGTCGGCGATCGCCAGCACGTCCCGGTGGAGGTGCATACAGCCCTTGGGGCGGCCGGTGGTGCCGGAGGTGAAGGCGATCAGCGCCACGTCGTCGGCCGCCGTCGCGACGGCCTCGTACGAGCCCGCGGGCGCCGGGCGGTTGAGGAGGTCGTCCGGACCGTCACCGCCGTAGGTCGTGATCCGCAGGCCGGGGACCTCGGCCTTGGCGAGGTCGTCGACGGCCCGGATGTCGCACAGCGCGTGCCGCACCCGCGCGATCTCGCACATCGTGCTCAGTTCGTGCGGGCGCTGCTGGGCGAGCACCGTGACCGCCACGGCCCCCGCCTTCAGCACCGCCAGCCAACAGGCCGCGAGCCAGGGGGTGGTGGGGCCGCGCAACAGCACCCGGTTGCCGGGGACGACACCGAGCTCACCGGTGAGCAGGTGTGCGACGCGGTCCACCCGGGCGCGCAGATCGCCGTACGTCCACCGCTCGCCGGTGGCGGTGAGGAACGCCGGGCGCTCACCGGGCGGGCCGTTCAGCAGCTCGGCGGCGCAGTTGAGCCGTTCGGGGTAGCGCAGCTCCGGCAGGTCGAAACGGAGCTCGGGCCATTGGTCCGGGGGTGGCAGATGGTCCCGGGCGAAGGTGTCGACGTGGGCTGTGCCCCGTGGGTTCATACGGTTCGCCCCCTTGGCGTGGTGGGCTCGCCCCTGGAGCGTATCGTGTTGGTGACGACAGTCAACGATTCGCGATAGCCTCGGAGTGGCCCAGCCGGAACGCAGGGTGGCGGAGAAGGGACCGGCGATGACCGCATTCTCGCTCGAACCGGCACAACTCGCCTGGTGTGCCGAACTGCGCGCCCTGGCCGCGGAACGGCTCCGCCCCCTGGCCGACAAGGGCGAACCGGGGCGTGTGAACCGGCCCTTGGTCGCCGAACTCGGCAGCGCCGGCCTGCTCGGGCGCCTGTTCACCTCGGGCGCGCTCGACCTGTGCCTGATGCGCGAATCCCTGGCCTACGCCTGCACGGAGGCCGAGACGGCCCTGGCCCTCCAGGGCCTCGGCGCCCATCCGGTGCACGCGTACGGCACGCGGGCACAACGCGCTCGCTGGCTGCCCCGGATCACCGACGGCACGGCGGTCGCGGCCTTCGCGCTGAGTGAGCCGGGGGCCGGGTCGGACGCGGCGGGGCTGGGGCTGCGGGCGGAGCCGGACATCTCGCCGGGCGGCGGACCGTCGGCCGGCACGGCACTCACCGCCACCCCCGACGGCTCCGCCCGCTGGCGCCTCACCGGTGAGAAGTGCTGGATCTCCAACGCCCCCGAGGCCGACTTCTACACCGTCTTCGCCCGGACCACCCCGGACACCGGCGCCCGGGGCGTCACGGCGTTCCTCGTGCCCGCCGACCGCCCGGGCCTGACCGGCCGCGCTCTCGACATGCTCTCGCCGCACCCGATCGGCGCGCTCGACTTCGACGCCGTGCCCGTCACGGCCGACGACGTGCTCGGCGAGGCCGACCGTGGCTTCCGGGTCGCCATGCGGACCCTCAACCTGTTCCGGCCCAGCGTCGGCGCCTTCGCGGTCGGCATGGCGCAGGCGGCCCTCGACGCGACCCTCGCCCACACCGCCGGGCGCGACGCCTTCGGGGGCAAGCTGCGGGACCTGCAGGCCGTCTCGCACCAGGTCGCCGAGATGGCCCTGCGCACCGAGGCCGCTCGGCTGATGGTCCACGCGGCGGCGTCGGCGTACGACGCGGACTCCCCCGACGTGCCCCGGCGCTCGGCCATGGCGAAACTCCTCGCCACCGAGACCGCCCAGTACGTCGTCGACACGGCCGTCCAACTGCACGGCGCCCGCGCCCTGCAACGCGGCCACCTGCTCGAACACCTCTACCGCGAGGTGCGCGCGCCGCGCATCTACGAGGGGGCCAGCGAGGTGCAACGCGGCATCATCGCCAAGGAGTTGTACGCCCGTCAGGAGGCACGGTGAGCACCGAGCGCGTCAACCCGCCCGACCTGTCCCCGCCGGCCGGCTTCTCCCACGCCGTCGTGGCCCGCGGCTCACGGGTGGTGTTCCTGGCGGGCCAGACGGCCCTCGACTCCGACGGCAAGGTGGTCGGACGGACCCTGCCCGAGCAGTTCGGCAAGGCCCTCGCCAACCTGCTGGCCGCCCTCGCCGCGGCCGGGGGCACACCCTCCGACCTGGCCCGCGTCACCGTCTACGCCACGGATGTCGAGGCGTACCGCACGCACGCGCCCGAACTGGGCCGCCTGTGGCGCGAGTCGGCCGGACGACACTACCCCGCCATGGCGGTCGTCCAGGTCGTCCGGCTGTGGGACGCGGAGGCGCTGGTCGAACTGGACGGCTTCGCGGTCCTGCCGTAGAGCGGCCCGCGTGCCGCGTGCGGTGAGGCTCCGGTCAGGCGGCGACGGCCAGTTCCCGCGCCGTCACCCGGCGCGGCTGCACCACGCGGCCGTCCGGCAGCAGTTCGCCGGTGTCGTCGACTATGCCGATCAGTCTTCCGGGTGTCTTTGATGTCCAACTCGCTGTCATGAAGGGACCTTTCGGTGCTACATGGACGGGTTCTGTTCGCCTGTCCATGTCGTCCTGGGGTGTGGTGTGTCGTTCGCTGTGCAGAGGCTGCGGCTGTCCGAGGAGGGTCCGGTCTCGTACACCGTCGTGGGGGACGACGGCTTCCCGTCGATGCCGTGGAGGAGTTCCTCGCGTACCTGGCGGCGAGGGGCGCGTCGCCGAACACGGTGCAGGGCTACGCGTACGACCTGCGGGACTTCTTCGTCTGGCTGGAGCAGACGGGCCTCGACTTCCGGCGCGTGCGCCTGGAGGTCCTGGCCCAGTTCTTCGACTGGCTGCGTCGTCCTAAGCCAGCCCGTGCACCGGGGGTGTTCGTGCTGCCCGGTGTTGGCCAGGCGCTGGAGGACACCACGTTGCAGCGGAAGCGGGCCGCGCTCGCGTCGTTCTACCGGTTCCACGCCCGGCGGGACGAGAGTGTGCCCGCGCTGCTGGGGAACTTGCTGGGCAGGCAGCCGACCGGCTCCTACACGCCGATGCTGGCGCACACCCAGCGGGGCGGTGAAGTCGAGTACAGCCCGATCCGCATCTCCGCCCATCGCAAGCCGCCCCGGACGCTGACCGAGGACGAGGTCCAGCGGCTGATGAGCGCCTGCAACCGGCGCCGGGACCGGTTCCTGATCGCTCTGCTGGATGACTCGGGGCTGCGGATCAGCGAGGCCCTGGGCCTGCGGCATGCCGACCTGAACCTCCGCAAGGGCGAGGTGCACGTCGTTCCGCGCGAGAACAACGCCAACCGGGCTCGCGTCAAGGGCATGAAGGGCCGGATCGTCCCCGTGAGGCCGGAGCTGTTCGACCGCTACGCCGCCTACATGGAGAGCGAGTACGGCACGCTGGACTGCGACTTCGTGTTCGCCAACCTCTTCCGCGAGCCGATCGGCTCCCCGATGACCCGGGCGAACGTCAACGAGCTGGTGGAGCGCCTGCAGCGGCGAACCGGCATCACGCACTTCTCGCCGCACGCCTGCCGGCACACCTACGCCACGCGGCTGTTGCGGGCCGAGGTTCCGATCGAGGTCGTGGCCGAACTCCTTGGTCATGCCAGCCCGCAGACCACGGGCGAGATCTACAGTCACCTCGAGGTCGAGGATCATCGCCGGGTGCTCCTTTCGGCAGGGATCATCAAGGACGGGGCATCGGCCCGGTGAACACGCCCCAGACGCGCCGACGCTCGGCGGGGCTGCTTGCGAAGCTGATGGAGACGGTGCGCCCGGAGTTCCGCGCCGAAGTGTTCTGTCCGCCGCGTGACAGGCCGGTGTTCATCCCAGGGGAGTGCCGCATCGCTTCCTGCCCGACGACGCTGACCATGGGGCGGTTGAAGCTGTGTCGCACCCACCATCACCGCTGGGTGGCCGCAGGACGTCCGGCCGACCTGGACAGCTGGGCCGCGGACGAGGACGCGCGACTGCGTCGCCGCCAGGAGATGGCGGCCTGCCTGGTCTGCGGGTGCAACCGGGCCAGGGCCGCCCACGGCCTGTGTCACCGGCATGCCTCGCGATGGGCCCACGCCGGTCGACCGCCGCTTGAGGACTGGCTGGGACGCACCCTCTATCACCCGCCGCGCAGGCCGTGGGCCGCCGAGCGGACCTGCGAGTTTCCCGGCTGCCCGCGCTGGACCGACAGCACCGATGCGCCGCTGTGTCACACGCACCACACCCGGTGGCGCAAGACGGCCGCCCTGAACTCACGAGCTGGTACGACGCCCTCGCCCACCGCGGTGATCCCAAGATCCGCCTGAGCCAGCTCGACCCCGCACTCCGCCTGGAGTTCCAGTTCGGGCTGCAACACCGTCTCGACGAGGGGCTGCGCTTCACCCCCGCCCGCGATGTCCGCCGCGCGGTGACCTGGGCCTGCCAGGCACCGGTCGCCAGCCTCCTGGACTGGGACGAGACCAGGTGGCGCGACCACATCGGACCGCTGGGACCCGACGGACAGCGCCCCGGCTACAACGTAGTCGCCTTCCGCTTCATCGCGGACACCCGCTTCGCCCTGGAGCACCTGCTCATCGCCGATGACCCCTGGGCCGACCAGGATCCGCGGGACACCTGGGACCTGCGCCACTTCGCTCTCGCCGAAGGCGAGACGCGCTACCTGCGCTTCGGCGGCATAGCCCAGCCCTGGCTGCGCGAGCTGGCCAAGCGATGGTGCCGCTGGCGCATCAGCACGAACATCAGCGTCAACACCGTCGCGCAGAACCTGCGCTCCCTGACCCATCTTCCCCGGCACCTGCCGCCGAACGCCGGGCCGGCCGACCTGACCCGCGCCAGGATCGAGACGTGGATCGCCGCCCTCGCCGTCGACTACCCGGACGTGTTCACCCGCCGGGCAGCGGTCAACTCGCTGAGCCGGTTCCTTGCCGACGCCCGCGCCCACGACTGGCAGCCCGACCTGCCCCGCGACGCCGTCGTCTACAACGACGCCCCGCCGACGCCGCCGGCCAAGCCCCGCTGGATCTCCGAACACCTGATGCGGCAGTTGGAGAACCCCGCCAGCCTGGCACGGATCGCCACCGACGATCTCCGCCTCATGGTCCCGCTGCTGATCTCCTGCGGCCTGCGTATGAAGGATGCCCGACGTCTGCGGTTCGACTGCGTCACCCACGACGACACCGGCGCCCCCTACCTGACCTGGGTGAACCACAAGATTCACGGACGCATCGCGTTCTTCCCGATCAGCCAGGCCCTCGCCGACGAGGTCGCCGCACAGCAAAAGCGCGTCCAGGCCCGCTTCCCGTCCGGGAGCCGCTTCCTGTTCCCCGGCTGGCAGGCCAACCTAAATGGCAGCAAGCCCGTCTCGGACACCTGGTGCCGGGAACAGATGGAGACCTGGCTGGAGCGCATCCGCCTCGTCGACGAGCACGGCCGCCCCGCCAGGGTGACCTTCCACCAGTTCCGCCACACGCTGGGCACCCGGCTCATCAACGCCAACGTCCCGCAGCACATCGTCCAGCAATCGCTCGATCACATGTCGCCGCAGATGACGGCCATCTACGCCCGACTGCATCAGAAGACCCTGCGCGAGCACTGGGAGAAGTCCCTGAAGGTCAACGCCGAAGGCGAACCCGTCGCATTGCCCGTCGACCACCCGCTGGCGGATGCCACCTGGATGCGGCTGTCCCTGGTCCGTGCCAAGGTCAGTCTCCCCAACGGCTACTGCGGAGCCCCCATCCAGACCGACTGCGAGTACGCCAACCCCTGTCTGGACTGCCGCTTCTTCATCACCACCGGCGACTTCCTCGACCAGCACCGACGCCAGCGGGACGAGACCCGCAAGCTCATCGACGATGCCGAGAAGGCCGGGCTGTCGCGCATCGTCGAGAAGAACACCCGCACGCTCGGCAAGCTCGACACCATCATCGACGCCCTAGACCAGGCCGGCCCGCAGCAGATCGTGGCCGGCGGGAAGGTGACCGATCTCGATGCCACCGGCTGACAACGCCCGATTCCTCGTCGAAGCGTCGAAGACGCGCAGCAGGCAGGCACGCGAGCGCGCCGAAGAAGCCGTCACGGCAGCGGCCCGCCGCAGCGAACGGCCGACCGTCGTCGGTATCGCGAATGCCGCCGGCGTCTCCCGGTCCTGGCTCTACACGCAGACCGACCTCATCACCGCGATCAGCCAACTCCAGCAACGAGCCTCAGTCCCACACCGCAGCTCCAGGCATGTGGCCAGCGACGCGTCCCTGCAACGCAGGCTGGAGACCGTGCTTGAACGCAACCGGCACCTTCGCGACCAGGTCGCCGATCTCACCCGGAAGCTGGAGACCGCCCACGGCGAAATCCGCCGCCTGCGCGCACTGTCGGGCAGCTCAGTCGGCGGTGCCAGCAACTCCAGGTTTCCCTCAGCGGTCAGCGACGACTTCCAGGGTGATCTTTAGGTGGCGACCCGTCATGCCCTTGGCTTTCGTGACACCGAAGGCGTATCTGTCCAACGTGGCGGTGCCGTTGGCTGTGATCCGCCTGTCCTCATAGGCAACGGAAGTGATCGTGACGGAGACCGGCTGCGTTACTCCGCAGGCAGTCAACTCGCCTTGCAGTGACGCATCCTGGGCAGATCTTTCCAGGCGCTGGCTCCGGAAGGCGATCTCGGGATGTCGTGCCACGTCCAGGTAGTCGGAGGACCTGACGTGATCGTCGCGCTGTTGATTGCCGGACTCGAAGCTGGCCGCGTCCATCGCGACTTCCACCGACGACTCTTCCGGCGACTCAGCAGCGATGATCCGGCCATGACTGATAGTGAACGTCCCACGAACCGGGAGCAGCCCGAACATGGCACGCGTGTCGAAACAGACCGTGGATGCCACTGGGTCGATCTCGTAGGTGCCTGCTGCTGGTAAGGACTGCTCTGAAGTGCCGGGTATCGCCATGAGCGCGTAGCCTCCGTGTGCTGAAGATCCTCTTGGATGGATCAGCCTCTCGCACACTGCGGTGGCTGCACCAGTCCCCTTTCGATCACCGACAGTGAACCCAACGTCGGCCCCCGCCGGAGTCGAGCGAGGGACGACGGCTCGTCGCTCTCTCGCTGCTCGCTCTCGCTAATGACACCAAGCTCGCGCAGACCCTTGCCCCAGCGACACTGAAACGACATGTCCATCTCGCAAATCAGCAGGTCAGATCGCTACTTGGGGCTGGAGATCGACATAACCTCGAACACGACCGTCCCGTCGCACAGCAGGCTCCAGCCCTGCTCGGGGCGGGCCGCCACGACGTGCGCGGCGGGGGAGTCGGTCGCGGGGCACTGGGGCTGGTGGGCACACATGGCGCACCTCCACGTCGGTAGGGCCATCCGAAGGGTTCGTATGACGCGTACAGACAGACCATGCTCCCGTCCCGAACTCATCGGAACGGCCCGGTGGGAAGCGTGACACGCCCAGGACATTCCCAGGACGGTTCCACGACGGCCGGCGCGGGCTCGCCACCGAAGGGGTGAGGGTCACGGGCACCGACCCGCGGGGCCGGTACGAGTGGAAGCCGCCATTCCCCCTCATCCCGGGAGGATTCCCCATGCGTGTACGTCCCCTTCTCGGCGCGGCGGCCGGTGCCGCGCTGCTCCTGCTCACCGGCGCCGGCGCGGCGCCCGCCGGCGCGTCCGTCCTCGCCCCGACCGGCTCCGTGACGGTCGACGCCGGGGGCGGGATCGCCGCCGACGGCACCGTCACCCTGTCCGGCACCTACCGCTGCGCGAGCTCCAGCGGCCCGGTCTTCGTCAGCTCGTCCTTGAGCCAGGGCGTCTCCACGACCCGCCACGGCATCGGCGGGACCCGGGCCGTGTGCGACGGCGCCGAGCACCGCTGGGTGAACACCGGCCGGGCCGCGCTCGGCGCGTTCGTGGCCGGGACGGCCCACGTCGAGGCCACCGTGATGGAACTGCGCACCTTCAGCGGCCTGCCCCTGCCCACCTTCCACGCGGTTCGCGGGCAGGACATCACGCTGACCCAGGCCTGAGCACCACGGTGGACCGGCGGGCGTACCGGACCCGGGACGCCCGCCGATGCTGTTCGATCGCGATCGCCGCGGCCCGACCTGCGACGCGCTACTCCTGAACGTGCCGAATGGCGTCGAGCACGATGTGCGCCACATGGTCGTCGGTGAGGGTGTACCGCGTCTCGCGGGCCTCACGCCGGGCGGTGACGATCCGGGAGGTGCGCAGCACCCTCAGGTGCTGGGAGACCAGCGGCTGGCTCACGCCCAGGGCGGTCACCAGTTCATGGACGTACTTCCCGCCGCCGGACAGTTCCCGCACGATGCCCAGCCGCACGGGCGAGGCCAGGGCGCGCAGCAGCTCGCCGGCCGCCCGCAGCGTCGGGTCCGGCTCGTCCGCCGAGTGAGAGGGCGTCATTATCACATGCGTGCATTAGCATATGACAACGATTCCCAGTTGCCTGTCTCGCCCGAGGTGACTGCGGGTCAGTGGTCGTCCCAGTGGCCCTCGTGGGCGGCGTGGCGGTGGCCGTCGTGCACGTAGTCCGTGTGGTCGTCGTGCCGCACGGCCAGGTGGCCGCAGTCGTCGCCGTGCTGATGGTCGTGGTTCTTGTGGACCGCGTGGCCGCCGTTCACGCACTCGTCGGTGTGGCCCTCGTGCGTCCGGTGGATGTGGCCGTCGTGGGCGTAGTCGGTGTGGTCGCCGTGGGGGAAGGAGAGGTGGCCGCAGTCGTCGCCGTGGGTGTGTGCGTGGTCCTCGTGGGTGATGTGCTCGGCGGTGGTCATGGTGGAGCTCCTCGTATGTGCTGGTGGCCCGCCCGTGGGCCGGGCTCGGCAGACATGGCGACATTAAGATATAGCGATTCCTGCATATATTGTCGGAGCGCCCGCCGTCCGACGCCACCCGACGCGGGCATACGGGTGAACCGCCCTCTCCTCGCACCCGGTGGCACGACGGTGACATTCGGGACTGACCCGTAGCGGAGGCGGAGGGCAACGGTTGCGGGCGGTGACGGGTCATACGGGGGGGGCAAGGGCTGAAGCCCGCGCATTCGACCGAAGCAACCATGGGGGAGATCATGCAGATTCGTGCCCGAGGTATCCGTACCACCGTGGCCGCGCTGGCGGCCGTCGCCTCAGTGGCCGCAGCCGCCGTCCCGGCCGTCGCCGCCACGCAGGCCTCCGACACACCCCGGTTCCTGGAGCCGGCCGAACTGCCGCCGCACCCGTCCTCGCCCTGGTACGCCGGGCCGGTCACCGCCGGCCAGCCCGACCCGCTGCCGATCTGCGTGGGCGACGCCCTGCCGTCCATCACCGCGCACCGGGAGTACTGGACGGAGTACGACACGAACGCCCAGCAGCTGACAGTCGAGGGGCGCAGCGAGCAGTGGGCGAAGGACTTCGCGGCGCTGCTGCGCAAGGACCTCGCCGGCTGCGCGAAGAAGCTGATGCAGCAAAACCCCGACCTCACCGCGACGCAGAAGTACTACGGGCGGCTGAACGTCGAGGAGGGCGCCCACGTCTACGGCATCCACACCGCCTCGGCCTGGGGCTCCTCCGACATCGGCCTCTTCTCGGTCGGCCGTGACGGCGCGACCGTCACGGTGGTCCGGTGGGCCCAGATGGGCACGTTCCAGCACGCTCAGGTGGCCGACTTCAAGACCACGACCGTCACGGCGGTGAACAAGCTGTACTGACGGCTCAGCCCCGGGTCGGCCCGGCGGGGGCGTCGTACACGAGGAGCCCGTCGTCACGCAGACGGGCTCCCGGCGTCGGCCTGTGGGCGCTCAGGCGCCCGTCGTGCATGAGGTGCAGGGCGGGTACACCGCCGGCGAGCACCGCGAAGTCGGCGATCAGACGACGGTGACAGCGCCACCAGACCGCCTCGCTGCACATCACGGCGGTACGCGCGTGCCCCGCCTCCCGCAGCACCCGCTCCACGGCGGCGAGGAACTCGGGGGATCGGGTGTGGGCGGCGTACCCGCGGAAGGACGCGTTGCGCCAGACGACGTCCGGGCTGTCCTCGGGCAGCGGGCGGAACCCGCCGAGGCCGGGTTCCCACCGGTAGGCGATGCCGGCACCGGGCAGCCACTCGGCGAGCCGCTCCCGCAGCAGATCGGGGTCACGGCGGCTGCCGGGAGCGGTCCGCACGTCCACGACGGCCGCCACACCGGCGTCACGCAGCAGCTCGGCGATCCGGTCCCGTCCGGCGGTGCTGTGGCCGAAGGTCAGCAGTGGCGCGTCCACAGGAGTGGACTTTCCCGTTTCCACGGACCCACACCCGAGGACGTGCTCCCGGTCAGATGTCCCGGAAGGGACCAGGGAGCCCCGTGACCTGCCGCATTCGACGTCTGTGCGTTGCTGACCTGCGCATACGGCCTTTCGGCTGTTTCACGCTCGTGCCCGTTCATGGAGCCGGAAGTCCCAGAAAAGTCCCAGAGGACTCCCACTGTCGACGGCCACTCTTTCGGCGTCATCAGAGTGAGGATGACGTCCCCTCGGATGGTGTGGCCGGGTCGCCTTCGTGATGGTGCAGGTCCCGGCGGTGATCGGCCCGGCATCCATGAACCTGGCGGGGGACGCCGCCTTGACCAGCTCGTGCAGCGGCCCGGGAGGCTCGGTCGCACCGACCGGCCACAGGAGCACCGTCTGATGGCTACACCACGCTGCGGGACACGGCCGGCGAAGGCCCAGGAGTTGGTCGATCGTCTGGTTGCCAGGGGCGGGTCCGTCTTGCCGACCCCGATGACGACGCAGGCGTCGGTCCGGTAAGGCCGTGGAAGTGCCGTACCGGACCGATGGAGGTCACGCCTCGCGGGAACCCTCGTACATGGCCTCGATGGCCTCGGCGTACTCGCGCTCCACGACAGGCCGCTTGACCTTGAGGCTCGGGGTGAGCTCGCCGTGCTCCACGTCGAGGTCGCGCGGCAACACCGAGAACTTCTTGATGGTCTGCCACCGCTGCAGTTCGCCGTTGACACGCTGGACGAAGCCGTCGATCAACTCGTGCACCTGCGGTGACGAGACGACCTCCGCGTAGCCGCGGCCACCGAGGTCGTGGGATGCCGCCCAAGGCATGATGGCGGTTTCGTCGAGGGCGATCAGAGCGGTGCAGTAGTTGCGGCCGTTGCCGATGACGAGGACGTTGCTGACGAACGGGCAGATGGCTTTGAAGCGCCCTTCGATCTCCGTAGGAGCCACGTACTTGCCGCCCGAGGTCTTGAACAGGTCCTTCTTGCGGTCGGTGATCCGGACGAAGCCGTCGCCGTCGACCTCTCCGATGTCGCCGGTGTGGAACCAGCCGTCGCTCTCCAGCACCTCGTCGGTCTTCTCCGGGAGGTTGTGGTAGCCACGCATGATTCCGGGCCCTCGGAGAAGGATCTCGCCATCGTCGGCGATGCGGACCTCGGTCCCGGGCAGGGGTTTGCCGACGGTGCCGACGCGAAGGTCGTCGGCGGGGTTGACGGTGCAGGCGGCGCTGGTCTCGGTCAGGCCGTAGCCTTCGAGGACGGGCACGCCGGCGCCGGCGAAGAAGTAGCCGATGTCGGGCGCGAGCGCGGCACTGCCCGAGACGCTGCCGCGCAGATTGCCTCCGAAGGCAGCGCGGATCTTGCGGTACACCAGCCGGTCGGCCAGGGCGTGCTGCACGGAGAGCCGCATAGGGGCCCTGCGCCTCGCGTTCGCCGTCACGGTGTTCTGCTGCGCCCTGGCGTAGTCGCGGGCGACCTGCGCCGCCCAGAGGAAGATCTTGTACTTGGCGCCGCCCTCGGCCCTCGCCTTGCTCGCGATGCCGTTGTAGACCTTTTCGAAGATCCGCGGTGCGGATGCCATCACGGTGGGCCGGACGGCGGGCAGGTTGGTGATGATGCGGTCGACACGCCCGTCCACGGCCATCACATGTCCGGTCCCGATCTGACCGGAGATCAGAGCCTTGCCGAAGACGTGGGACAGCGGCAGCCAGAGGAACTGCACGTCGTCGGGGCGCAGCAGCCCGCTGACCTCCTGTGCTACGCCCTGGTACGACCAGCAGTCGTGGACGAGGCGAACGCCCTTGGGGCGGCCGGTCGTGCCGGAGGTGTAGATGAGGGTCGCGAGTTGTTCCCTCTCGATGGCGCCGACGGCTGCCTCGATTGCGGCAGGGTGCTCTTCCAGGTGCGCGGTGCCGAGCTTCTCGAGCTCGGCGAGTGACAGCACCTCCAGGCCGTCCACGGGTATGGCGTCCGCCTGGGGGTCGAAGAGGATCGCGTGGTCGAGCCCGGGCAGGCGGTCGGCATGGGCGACCACCTTGGCCAACTGGGCGGCGTTCTCGACGAAGATCGCCCGGCTGCCGGAGTCGGCGAGGATGTACGCCGTCTCGTCGGCATTGGTGCTGGGGTAGACGGCGGTGGCGGCAGCGCCCGCGCACATGACGCCCATGTCGGCCAGGATCCATTCCACGCGAGTGGAGGAGGAGATCGCCACACGCTCTTCGGGCCGCACCCCGAGTGCGAGAAGGCCGGCCGCGATCACCTTGACCCGCTCGCCGGTCTGCGCCCAGGTCAGCGAGTGCCACTGCTCGGTGCCGGAAGAGCCGTCGTCGGACGGTGCGGGGTAGCGGTAAGCCTCCAGGTCAGGTGTGGCCCGGACTCTTGAGAGGAAGAGGTGCGCCACGGAAACGGGGCGGCTTTCAAGAAGGGACTGCGCGGAACTCACATCGACCTCCGGGCCCGGATGCGCCCATCCAAAGACTTGTTAACTGGCTGGTAACTCGTAAGCAGAGCTGAGACTAAAGGCAAATCCTCCGGCACGTAAGGGGGAGGTTCTGGGGTGAACCCCCGCCAACCGCGGATGTGCTGCGCGCCGTTGGTCAATGCGCCCCATGCAGTGGGCGGAGCGTGCAGCGACGGCTTGGTCGAGCGGGCGGAAGGGCAGAGTGGGAGGCCGCTCCCCGGGCGACCCGCTGTGGTGGAACGGCACACGAGGGTTCGTCGGCTGGTCAGGCCCCGGCCGAGACCTGAGTCTTCTCGCCCGAGGCCGCGGCTGTTCCTTCTGCCGCCTGGAGTGTCTTGTTGCGGTGTACGGAGGACAGGAAGGAGGCCGCGATCAGGAACACGCCGACCAGGCCGGTGATGATCTCGCTGATCTCGTGCTGGATCGTCACCAGCAGGATCGCGGCGAGCGCGCCGATCGCGTAGTGGGCGCCGTGCTCCAGGTAGACGTAGTCGTCCAGGGTGCCCTCGCGGACCAGATAGACCGTCAGCGAACGCACGTACATCGCGCCGATGCCCAGGCCGAGCGCCATCCAGAAGATGTGGTTGGTGATGGCGAAGGCGCCTATCACCCCGTCGAAGGAGAAGGACGCGTCCAGAACTTCCAGGTACAGGAAGAGGAAGAACGCGGCCTTGCCGGCCAGGGTGACCGCCGGGACCGGTTTGCCCTCGGCCCTGGCCTTTTCCTCCTCCTCGTGTTCGTGCTCCTCCTCCTCTTCGAGTTTGTCCTCGAAGTAGCCGGAGAGACCGCCGACCACGAGATACGTGACCAGGCCGGCGACGCCGGAGAGCAGCACGGTGGCGGACTTGTCGGCGTGGCCCGTGCTGACGTGGGCGTTGGTGGCGAAGGTCATCGCGGTGGCCAGCAGCACGATCAGCGCGACGCACACCGAGAGCATGTCGACCTTGCCGAGTTTGGCGAGCGGGCGTTCCAGCCAGGCGAGCCACTTGATGTCGCGGTCCTCGAGGATGAAGTCCAGGAAGATCATCAGCAGGAACATGCCGCCGAAGGCGGCGATCGCCGGGTGGGCGTCGGTGACCAGGTCCTCGTAGCGGTTCGGGTCGTCGAGGGCGAGCTGCACCGCCTCGATGGGGCCGACCTTCGCGCTGATGGCGACGATCACGACCGGGAACACCAGCCGCATGCCGAACACCGCGACCAGAATGCCCAGGGTGAGGAAGACGCGCTGCCAGAAGGCGTTCATCTTCTTCAGGATCCCGGCGTTGACGACCGCGTTGTCGAAGGACAGCGAGATCTCGAGGATCGACAGGATCAGTACGATCCCGAACGCCTCCCAGCCCCACTGCCACGCGGCGAAGGCAAGGCCGGCCGCAGTGACGGCGAACGACCAGCCGAATGTCCTCAAGACCATGTCTTTCCCATGCAGTCGGAGTGAATACGGGCGTGTCACGACGCCAGCCGGTCGAGATGGCTTGTGCGCGTGGGGTGCTACCTCGAACCAAACGGTCTTTCCCGTGGCCGTGGGCGTACTGCCCCAATCGGCCGCCAGGGCCGCGACCAGCAACAGGCCGCGACCGCTCTCGGCGTACGGCCCGCCACCATGCGAGGTCCGGAAAGGGCGAGCCGTGTCGGCCACCTCCACCCGCAGCCGGGCCCTCGTCCAGCTCGCGACGACGCTGTACGGGCCGGTGGCGTGCTACAGCGCGTTGGCGATCACCTCGCCGGAGAGCAGCGCCAGGTCATCCAGCGTCTCGTCCGGAAGCGGCAGACCCCAGTCACCGACCGTCGACAGGACGAGCCGACGCGCCGTGGGACCGGTCTCGTCCCCCGTGCTGAGGGTGAAGCCGCGGCACAGGGGTTCTCTGTGGGTGTGCACCGTGATCCCACTTGACGGGTGCGCTCGCGGTGCGGACCGGGCGGCGACACCGCGGACACGGTCGGCGGGCGTGAGGCAGCAGGCATATGAAGGAGGGGCTGGCAGCGGTTTCCGGGATCGGTCGTATGGCTTGTCGTTCGCGCGCGTTGGTGCGCCCGCGCCGGGCAGAGGTTGATCTGTCTGTGATGCGTGGCCGGTCCATTTCGGGACGGACCGGCCACCTGCCCCTTACCTGGCTCAGGACTTCTGGGCGAGGGCCTTCAGAGCCTTCTCCGCGCCGGGGTTCAGCTGGACTGGGGTGACGATCTCGGCCATGTCGAGATCGATCTCGGCCGCGGCCGCGTTCACCTTCTCCAGTTCGCTCTTCTTCTCGTAGACGAGGTTGACGATCTCGGCGGCGAGATCCGGGTCGAAGCCCTTCTTCACCAGCAGCACGTTCGGTACCACGATCGTGGGCACGTCCTTGGACTGGTTGTATACGGACTTGGGGATGGAGGCCGTCATGTAGACGTCGCCGTACTCCTGGTTCAGAGCGGACAGTTGCGGTGTCACGTCCAGGAAGCGGACCTCTTTCTTGAGGCTGGTGGTGAGGTCCGTGATCCCGCCGCTGGGCAGTCCGCCGGACCAGAACAGCGCGTCGATCGTGCCGTCCTTCATGGCGTCCACGGTTTCCGGGAGGCCGAGACGGTCGGCGGAGATGTCCTTGGCGGGGTCCAGCCCGGCGGCCTTCAGCAGCCGGTTGGCGATCACTTCCGTGCCGGAGCCGGGGGCCCCGGTGGACACTCTCTTGCCCTTCATGTCTCCGATGGAGTCGATCCCCGCGTCGGAGCGGACCAGTACCTGGGTGTAGTTCGGGTACAGCCGGGTCAGTGCCTCGATGTCCTGGGGGGAGGAGAAGGACTCCTTGCCCTCGACGGCGTCGCCGGCGGTGTCCAGCAGGGAGAAGGCGACGTCGTAGGTGCCGGCTCCGAGGCCCTGGATGTTCTGCACGGAGGCGCCGGTGGTGGTGGCGGTGGCCCGGTAGCCGTCGAGGTTGTCGGAGATCAGCTCCGCGAGTCCGCCGCCGATCTGGTAGTAGACGCCGGTGGTGGGGCCGGTCGCGATGGTGAGCCGGCCTCCCTTCCCGCCGCTGTCGGCGGCCGTGTTCTCGGTCTGCTTCCCGCCACCGCAGGCGGTGGCGAGCAGACCTACGGCGAGAGCGGCGGTGGCGAGGCGCAGGGTGCGCATCCGGTGCTTCATGAGGAGAGCTGTCCTTCCGTGATCGTGTCCGCCTCGGGGTTCTCACCGGTGGTGGAACCCGAGAGGGTGGACTGCCGACGGCGTACGAGATGCACGCCGAGGGCGAGTACGAGGGCCGCGCAACCCGCGGTGATCGCCACAGGTTCGAGGTACAGCAGGCACAGGGCGGCGGCGGCGCACAGCGCACGCTCCACCGGGCCCGCCGGGCCGAGCAGCCGGCCTCCGGTGGCCGCGGCCAGTGCGGCTACGGCGAGGGCGGAGACCGCGGTGGTCCACAGGACGCCCCACAGGCCGCCGGTGCCGAGCAGATGGGCGCCGTTGTCGGTGAGGACGAAGGCGAACGGCACGAGGAACGCGGGCAGCGAGTACTTCCAGGTCGCCACCATCGTGCGCATCGGGTTGCCGCCGGTGATGGCGGCGGAGGCGGCCGCCGCCATGGCCGTCGGCGGGCTCACTTCGGAGAGCACGGCGTAGTAGAAGATGAACATGTACGCCTCGTGGGTGGCGACTCCCAGTTCGAGCAGGGCCGGCGCGATGATCACCGCGGCGATGATGAACGAGGCGGTGACCGGGACCGCGAGCCCGAGGATCGACACCGCGACCGCGGCGAAGAGCACGGTCAGGACCAGTGTCACGGTCGGGTTCTCGCCGAAGGCCCCGGCCGCGTCGACGATGACCGAGGCCAGGTTCAGGCCGAGACCGGTCTGGGTGACGACGGCGACGATCATGCCCGCCGCGGCGCAGGTGGCGACGACCGGGAGGACCGACTTGCTGCCCTCTGCGAGGGCTTGGTACAGCCGTCGCGGCGTCATCCTGTGCTTGGGGTCGAGGAACGACAGCAGGAACTGCAGGGCCGTCGCGTAGACCACCGCCCTGAAGGGGGGCAGTCCCATCGCCATGAAACCGACGATCATGAAGAGGGAGAGGAAGTGGTAGCCGAACCGGCCCAGCAGGCGCAGTGCCGAGGTGGGCTCGTCGTCCACCACGGGCTGGGTGTGGTGCTTGCGGGCGTCGATCTCGACGGCGAGGAGGATGCCCAGGTAGTACAGGAGCGTGGGCACCAGCGCGTACAGCAGGACGGTGAGGTAACTCTCCCTCAGGTACTCGGCGATGATGAACGCGGCGGCGCCCAGTGTCGGCGGGGAGAGGATCGCGCCGATCCCGGCGGCCGCGAGCACTCCGCCGCCCTGCTCCTTGCCGTAACCGGCCCGGCGCAGGACGGGCCAGGCGACCGAGCCCAGGCTGACCGCGGTCGCGGTGCCGGAACCGGAGACGGTGCCGAGGAGGAAGCCCGCGGCGGTCACCGTGCGTCCGGGCGCGCTGCGGGAGCCGCGGAAGGCCGCGAACGACAGGTCGATGAAGAACTTGCCCGCGCCGGAGATGTCGAGGACGGCGCCGAAGATGGTGAACAGGACGATGTAGGTGCCGGCGACGTTCAGCGGCACACCGTAGACGCCGTCGGTGCCCATGAAGAAGTGGGCCGCGATCGCGTCGATGTCGAAGCCGCCGTGCGCCAGCGACCAGTCGTACGGCAGCAGTCCGCCGTAGTACGCGTACACCAGGAAGCTCGCGCAGAAGGCCGGCAGGACCCAGCCGGTGGTGCGTCGGCACGCCTCCAGGACCAGCACGATCATGGCGAGGCCGGCCGCCGTGTCCAGCGAGGTCGGCAGCTGGCGCCGCTCGATGAAGGCGTCGAACTCCAGCAGCGGGTACAGGCACACGGCGAGTGCCGCAGCGGCGAGCAGCCAGTCGAGCCACCCCGGGTTGTCGTGGCGGACGGCCGCCTTGTCCGGCACCCCGTCGGCGGGCGCGGTGCGGTCACCGCGTCGCCAGGGCAGCAGCAGCGCCGGTACCCGCACTGTCCCGCGGTGGGTCAGGAAGATCAACGGCAGCGTCCCCGCGAGGAAGAGAGTCAGGTAGTACTGGGTGCCCTTGGCAACCGGAAAGAAGATCGCGTACAGCACGAAGACCGACAGCGCGGCGCACACCACGGACACGGCCGCGGAGACCCGGGGGGAGAGTTTCCGGGCCGGCCGCTCCTGCTCGAACTCGGCCACGAGCTCCTCGGCTGATCGCTGCCTCGGCTCGGGCGGCACCGTTGCCATGCTCATCGCGGCTTCTCCTGGGACTAGGCGGTTCGTGGTGTCCCAGACCGTGGCAGCTGTTCACATGCGTGCAACAGAGCACGACCGAGGACTTAACGTAGGTTTAGGGTTCAGTGACGGCGGTCACTTCTACGCTCATCGCACCGGCTGTGACCTGCGCGCTCCCTCGGCACCTGTGCCGCCGGGCCTCAGGGCCCGCCGGATTCCATCCACCGGGAGGCCGTGTGCGGATACTTCTCGTCGAGGACGACAACCGGGTCGCCGACGCCCTCACCGGCGCCCTCCGGCGCCACGGATACGAGGTACGGCGTGCCGCGAACGCCGCCGACGCCCTGGCGGCACCCCCCGCCGATCTCGTGCTGCTCGATCTGGGCCTGCCCGACCGGGACGGCATCGAGGTCTGCCGCGAACTGCGCGCCCGCGGCGGCGTACCGGTGATCGCGGTGACCGCGAGGGGAGACGAGCCCGACCGGGTGCGGGGGCTGCGCAGCGGCGCCGACGACTACGTGGTGAAACCGTTCGGCACCGCGGAGTTGCTGGCCCGTATCGAGGCGGTGCTCCGGCGCAGCGTGAGCCAGCGCGGCCATGAGGACCGGCTCGTCGCCCTCGAGGGCCTGGAGGTGGACCTCGGGCGGCGCACGGTCACCGTGGACGGGCGCAGCGTCGCCCTGGCCTTCAAGGAATTCGAGGTTCTCGCCCTGCTGGCCCGCGCGGGCGGTGCCGCCGTACCCCGCGACCGGATCGTGGTGGAGGTGTGGCAGACGACGTACGACGGCATGTCACGCACCCTCGACGTCCATGTGGCCACCCTGCGCGGCAAGCTGGGGCGGGCGGGGGGCTTGGTACAGACCGTGCGAGGGTTCGGGTACCGGCTCTCCGCGGGCCCGGGGGCGGCCCGTGGTCCGGGGGGCGGCACCGGTCCGGGAGCCGACGGTGGTGGCGCGGAGGCCGGCGGTCCGGCGGCGGCAGGCGAGTGAGGACGCCGGATGCGCCGCCGACTTCTCTTCATCGTCTTCGTCCTGGTCGCAGGTCTGATCGTCGCGCTCAGCCTGCCCCTGGTGCGGGCCACCGCGGAGCGTACGGTCCAGAGTTCGTTCATCGGGAGGGTCGAGGACGGCGCATGGTTCGCGGACCTGGCCGCCACCGCCCTGGAGTCGGGGCGGACCGGCCGTCTGGAGGCCGCCGCCGACCGCTACGCGAACCTCTACGACTCACGCGTCGCGGTGGTCGACGCCGACAGCGAGACCGTGATCGCCTCGCGCCCCGTCGACCTGGAGGAGCCGCAGGTGCGGTCGGCGCTGCTGCTCGCCCTCGCCGACCGGCCTCCCGAGCAGCCCGGCGTGTGGTGGCCATGGGACGACCGGTCCTTCGTGCTGGCCGAGCCCGTCCGGCGCGACGGCCGTGTGCTGGGCGCCGTGCTGATCGTCTCACCCACCGAACAGGCCCGTTCCGAGGTGGCCGACCATCTGACCCTGGTGGTGCTGGGCAGCCTCGCGGCACTCGTCCTGGTGGTGATCGCGGTCGCGGCGCCGGTGGTCCGCTGGGTGCTCCGTCCTGTCCACGACCTGGACCGCGCCACCCATGAGGTGGCCCTCGGGAGCCTGAAGACCCGTGTGTCGGAGCGGGTGGGTGCCCCGGAACTGCGCCGCCTCGCCAACCACTTCAACGTGATGGCGGACAGCATGCACGCCTCCCAGGAGCAGCAGCGGGCGTTCGTGGCACAGGCGTCCCACCAACTGCGCAATCCGCTGACCGCGCTCCGGCTGCGGGTGGAGAACCTGGAGGAGTTCGTGAACGACCCGCGCGGTCTGAACGAACTGCACTTCGCCGTGGAGGAGGCCGATCGGTTCGGCGAGATGCTCGACGGGCTGCTGCGGCTGGCCAGGGCGGAGGCGTCGGAGGCGGAAAGGGGACCGGTCGACGTCACCGCCGTGGTGACGCACCGGGTCGATGCCTGGCGGGCTGCCTTCTCCGGTGCGGGTGTCCCGCTCACCACGCAGATTCCCGACGGCGTGAGCGCGCTGTCCCTGCCCGACTGTCTCGACCACGCACTCGACACCCTGCTCGACAACGCCCTCAAGTTCGGCGAGGGGGCACCGGTCGATGTCTCCGTGCACCGCGCCCCGGCCGGGGCAGCGATGGAGACGGTCGAGGTGACGGTACGGGATGCCGGCCCCGGCCTGACCGCGGAGGAACTCTCCCAGGCGGGCGGGAGGTTCTGGCGCAGCACACGTCACCAGAACGTCCGCGGCACGGGGCTCGGCCTCGCGCTCACCCGCATGGTGGTGGAGGCGGGCGGCGGTGAACTGCTCCTGGCAGCCGCGCGGCCACACGGACTCTCCGCCACCGTACGGCTGCCCGCCGCGCCGGCACTCCCCGGCGATCCCCTGTCCGATCCGCTGTGAGGGGAGCCGGTGACGGTACTTGCGAGCGGTCAGGGATGTGACTCGCGGTACCACCGAGCGGCGCCGGGGTGCAGCTCCAGCGGGTGGGTGGCGATCGCCGTACGCCGGTCGAGGCGGCGGGCCTCAGGGTGCGCCCGGATCAGCCGGGACTGCCCCTCGAACAGCAGCCGGGTCAGCCAGTACGCCTCCGCGTCCGCCATGTCCCGCCGTACCACCAGGAAGTTCGGCACGCTCACCGTGGTCACCGCGCTCTGCGCCCCGTACACGACGGCCGGCACGGTGGTCTCGGTGTACAGCTCGCCGTAGGACCGGGTGAGCTCGTCGACCACGTCGCCGAGGTCGACGAGGCGGATCATGGTGCTGCGGCGCAGTTCGGTGATGGCTCCGGTCGGCAGACCGCCGCTCCAGAAGAAGGCGTCGATACGCCCCTCGGCCAAGGCGGTCGCCGACTCGCGCACATCCAGCCGCAGCGAGGTCAGGTCACCGTCGGGGAAGAGCCCGGCGACCTTCAGGATGCGCTCGGCGATCACCGCCGTGCCCGAGCCCTCGGCCCCCACGGAGACCCGCAGCCCGCGCAGAGCCTTCGCGCTGCGCACCGGGCTGTCCGCGCGGACCACCAACTGCACGTAGTTGTCGTAGAGCGAGGCCAGCGCCACCACGGGCAGCTTCTGGGAGAAGGGCGCGCTCCCGGCGACTGCGTCGGCGGCGGAATCGGCGAGGGTGAAGCCCGCCTGTGCCTGGTCGGCGGCCACCCGGCGCAGATTGTCCACACTGCCTCCGGTGTGCAGAACCCGCGCCGAGACGTCCGGCAGCCGACCCTCGATGAGGTCGGCATAACCGGCCCCGTAGTCCGCGTAGACACCGCCCGGGTTGCCGGTGGCCACCTTGATCTCCCCGGACGGGCGGGGCGGCGCGTCGCTTCCGCCGCACCCTGCGAGCAGCAGTGCCGCGGTGAGGGCGGCGGCGAGTACGCGCGCCAGCCGCATGGGTACCTCCCTCGACGTTCCGAGCCGCGTACAGGGCGTGCGGCCCATGTCGTGCGGGGTCCGATGGGCCGACTCGGTCAGCCTAGCCGCCTGCGAAGACGGCGGTCCGTGACCGGGCGGTGGGCGGTCGGCGGCGTCCCCGGCGGTGCTGCCGTACGGTGAACAGCCCGGCGGCCGCAAGCCCCGCGGCGCGCGGGACGGCGGCGGACTGTCCCCCACTCCTGGACCGACGTCACCGGGCGCGGTCATCGGGCGCGCTGGTCAGCGGCGGGCGAGGCCGGGCCTTCCGCCCGTGACGGATCCGGGGCGAGTTCGCCCAGGAGCGCGGGCGAGAAGTTGCCGCCGGTGAGGACCGTTCCCAGCGAGGCGGCGCCCAGGTCGTGCCGCAGAGCCGCGGTGATCCCGACCGCGCCCGAGGGCTCCAGGAACAACCCCATGGTGTCCCGCACGATCCGCAGGGCCAGCCGGATGTCCTCCTCGTCGACGAGGAGGACATCGTCGACGACCTCGCGGATCCAGCCGACCGCCGCCGGCATGGGCACCCGCACAGCGATGCCGTCCGCCATGGTGCTCACCGGGCCCGTCGCCTCGGGTACCCCGGTGCGCCAGCTCGTGGCCATGGCCGGCGCGCCCGCCGCACAGACACCGATGATCCGGGTGCGCGGTGAGCGGGCCTTTGTCCAGCAGCCGATGCCGCTGATCAGGGCGCCGTTGCCGACCGGGACGAGGAGCGCGTCCAGGCCGAGCGGGGCCAGTTCGACGGCGATGGTGCCGGCGCCCTCGGCGATGAGCGGCTCGTCTCCGTCCTCCACGAAGACGTATTCCGGGCGGGTGCCCGCGAAGGCCGGGCCGCGTCCTTGGCCGCGTCGAAGTCCCCACCCGCCAGGACGACCTCGGCTCCCAGGTTCCGCATCCGCGCCACCTTGTTCGGATTGGCGTCGTGCGCGGCGAACACCATCACGGGGATGGAACGCGCCTTTTCCGGCGTACGCCATGACCTGGCCGAAGTTCCCGGCGGAGGCACAGACGACGTGCTGTCCGGCGGTCAGCCGGGCGCATGTAGAGGTCCGCGCCCCTGCCCTTGAAGGAACGCAGCGGGTTCAGAGTCTCCACCTTGACGCAGTGTCCCGGCCGAGCGCACGGGAGAGCGCGGCATCCCGGAACCGGGGTGTGCGCAGGAAGACCGGGTCGATGAGCCGGGTGGGCTCGGTTAGGTCCAGACGCAGGGTGCGGTCTCGTCGCGCAACTCCAGGTCTACTCGCCAAAGGGGATAAGCGCGGTCTTCGGTTGGTTAACAGGACCGGCAGGTCCGTTCCACAGAGAGCCCCGGAGTGCTTACGCGCTTCGGGGCTTTGTGTTGTGTGCCCGCCGGTGTTGTCGCCGTCCTGTTCCGCCGAGGCGGGCGCAGGGCGCCGTGAAGTTTGCACACGATGGCTCACCCGTATGGGGCGGTGCCTTCATGTCCGAGCGAAGTTGGCACAGAGAGTTGCTGGCCGGGAGAGCCTTCGTGGCCCTGACCTGGGAATGCATCGAGGCCCCGCTACTCTCCGTAAAGAGTGGCGAGGCCTCAGCTGCGCGAAAATCTACGTGCGGTCAGTATTCCTTGATCGTCTTGCTCATCGACTGCACAAGATGCCGGAAGCTGCGGGAAGTCGCCGGAAAGTATCGGAGGGTGTTTTCCCGGGTCGACGGGCGAGTGCAGCGGCTATCGCCGCATGTGGCAATTGTGACGATTTACACTGTTTCTCAGATGTCCCGGAACGTCTCGATCTGCGCCCCGATGGAGTTCAGGCGCTCCGCCAGGTCCTCGTAACCCCGGTTGATGACGTACACGTTGCGCAGCACCGAGGTGCCCTCGGCCGCCATCATCGCCAGCAGGACGACCACCGCGGGGCGCAGGGCCGGTGGGCACATCATCTCCGCGGCGCGCCAGCGGGTCGGGCCCTCGACCAGGACCCGGTGGGGGTCCAGGAGCTGGAGACGGCCGCCGAGGCGGTTCAGGTCGGTCAGGTAGATGGCGCGGTTGTCGTAGACCCAGTCGTGGATGAGGGTCTGGCCCTGGGCGACCGCCGCGATGGCCGCGAAGAACGGGACGTTGTCGATGTTCAGGCCCGGGAACGGCATGGGGTGGATCTTGTCGATCGGCGCCTCCAGCTTGGAGGGCCGGACGGTGAGGTCCACCAGCCGGGTGCGGCCGTTGTCGGCGAAGTACTCGGGTGTGCGGTCGTGGTCGAGGCCCATCTCCTCCAGGACCGCCAGCTCGATCTCCAGGAACTCGATCGGGACCCGGCGCACCGTCAGTTCGGACTCGGTGACCACGGCCGCCGCGACCAGGCTCATCGCCTCGACCGGGTCCTCGGAGGGTGAGTAGTCGACGTCGACGTCGATGGTCGGCACGCCGTGCACGGTGAGCGTGGTCGTGCCGATGCCGTCGACCTTGACACCGAGGGCCTCCAGGAAGAAGCAGAGGTCCTGGACCATGTAGTTGGACGAGGCGTTGCGGATGACGGTGATGCCGTCGTGCCGGGCGGCGGCGAGCAGCGCGTTCTCGGTGACCGTGTCGCCGCGTTCGGTCAGGACGATCGGGCGGTCGGGGCTGACGGAACGGTCCACCTGGGCGTGGTACTGGCCCTCGGTGGCGGCGATGTCGAGGCCGAAGCGGCGCAGCGCGATCATGTGCGGCTCGACGGTGCGCGTACCGAGGTCGCAGCCGCCGGCGTAGGGCAGTTTGAACGAGTCCAGGCGGTGCAGCAGCGGCCCGAGGAACATGATGATGGAGCGGGTGCGGCGGGCCGCGGTGGCGTCGATCGAGGCCAGGTCCAGCTCGGCGGACGGCACGATCTCCAGGTCGACGCCGTCGTTGATCCAGCGGGTGCGTACACCGATGGAGCCCAGCACCTCGAGGAGGCGGTACACCTCCTCGATGCGGGCGACGCGGCGCAGCACCGTGCGCCCCTCGTTGAGCAGTGAGGCGCACAGCAGCGCCACGCACGCGTTCTTGCTCGTCTTGACGTCGATGGCACCGGACAGTCGGCGTCCGCCGACCACCCGCAGATGCATCGGGCCGGCGTAGCCGAGCGACACGATCTCGCTGTCGAGGGCCTCCCCGATACGCGCGATCATCTCAAGGCTGATGTTCTGGTTACCGCGCTCGATCCGGTTGACGGCGCTCTGGCTGGTTCCGAGCGCCTCGGCCAGCTGCGACTGTGTCCAGCCCCGGTGCTGCCGGGCGTCACGGATGAGCTTGCCGATGCGTACGAGGTAGTCGTCTGCCATGCGGCTGAGATTATCTCAGATATGAGATGTCGCCCGATCGGGAGGTCTGAACGGGTGACGGGACGTCGATCCCGCCCGGCGGCCTCAGTGTCGACGCTCCCTCGTGGTGCGCCGCCACCCGAAAGGTCCGGGCAGGTCCATCGATGTCGTACGACGTCCCGTGCTGCTGCGGGTGTAACGCGGGCCGTTCTTTCCGCCGCCGGTGGTGATGGACCAGGAGCGCTTGTTGATGTTCAGCCGCACCCCCGGAAGGATCCGGAAACTCTTGCGGAACGTGAGCGGCATGCCTGTCCCCTCCTCCGTCTTGGGTGGATACCCGGTTCGGATACCCGGGAAAAGGGCGCACATGACCGGACGGTGGGCGCCGGGGCATGACCATCCGGCACTCGTGTACTAGAGTTATCTCGACATCGAGATATCTGCCGAGTGAGCACCGCAGCCGCCACCCCGGTAAGGGCTACCTAACTTAGCCTTACCTTAGCGGATCGGCCAAGATGCCGTGGCGGCAGGATCGTGGTGGTACGCGCACATCAATGAAGGAGACTGTCGTGTCGGCGAACAGCTTCGACGCCCGCAGCACGCTGCAGGTGGGCGACGAGTCGTACGAGATCTTCCGGCTGGACAAGGTGGAGGGCTCGGCCCGCCTTCCGTACAGCCTCAAGGTCCTGCTGGAGAACCTGCTCCGCACCGAGGACGGCGCGAACATCACCGCCGACCACATCCGTGCCCTCGGTGGATGGGACTCGCAGGCCCAGCCCAGCCAGGAGATCCAGTTCACGCCGGCCCGCGTGATCATGCAGGACTTCACCGGCGTTCCCTGTGTGGTGGACCTCGCGACCATGCGTGAGGCCGTGAAGGAGCTGGGCGGCGACCCGGCGAAGATCAACCCGCTGGCGCCGGCCGAGCTGGTCATCGACCACTCCGTCATCGCCGACAAGTTCGGCACCAACGACGCCTTCAAGCAGAACGTCGACCTGGAGTACGGCCGCAACAAGGAGCGCTACCAGTTCCTGCGCTGGGGCCAGACCGCCTTCGACGAGTTCAAGGTCGTCCCGCCCGGCACCGGCATCGTCCACCAGGTGAACATCGAGCACCTGGCCCGGGTCGTCATGGTCCGCGAGGGCAAGGCCTACCCGGACACCCTGGTCGGCACCGACTCGCACACCACCATGGTCAACGGCCTCGGCGTGCTCGGCTGGGGCGTCGGCGGCATCGAGGCCGAGGCCGCCATGCTCGGCCAGCCGGTCTCCATGCTGATCCCGCGCGTCGTCGGCTTCAAGCTGACCGGTGAGCTCACCCCGGGCACCACCGCCACCGACCTCGTGCTGACCATCACCGAGATGCTGCGCAAGCACGGCGTCGTCGGCAAGTTCGTCGAGTTCTACGGCGAGGGCGTCGCCGCCACCTCGCTGGCCAACCGCGCCACCATCGGCAACATGTCGCCGGAGTTCGGCTCCACCGCCGCGATCTTCCCGATCGACGACGAGACCATCAACTACATGCGGCTCACCGGCCGCAGCGAGCAGCAGCTCGCGCTGGTCGAGGCCTACGCCAAGCAGCAGGGCCTCTGGCTGGACCCGAAGGCCGAGCCGGACTTCTCCGAGAAGCTGGAGCTCGACCTGTCGACGGTCGTGCCGTCCATCGCCGGCCCGAAGCGCCCGCAGGACCGCATCGTCCTCGCCGAGGCCGCCCGGCAGTTCGCCAAGGACGTCCTCAACTACGTCGAGGCCCCGGTCGCGCAGCAGCCCGGCGCGTCCGCCTCCCCGGTCGACGAGGCGAGCGCCGAGTCCTTCCCGGCCTCCGACGCCCCGGCCTACGGCAGTCAGGAGAACGGCGCCGGCGCGCCGCAGCACGCCGACGGCACCGGTGCCCCCGTCCCGTCGAACCCGGTCACCGTCACCGCCCCCGACGGCTCGACCTACGAGATCGACCACGGTGCGGTGACGGTCGCGGCCATCACCTCCTGCACCAACACCTCCAACCCGTACGTCATGGTCGCCGCCGCCCTGGTGGCCAAGAAGGCGGTGGAGAAGGGCCTGACCCGCAAGCCGTGGGTCAAGACGACCCTCGCCCCGGGCTCCAAGGTCGTCACCGACTACTTCGAGAAGGCGGGCCTGACCCCGTACCTCGACAAGGTCGGCTTCAACCTCGTCGGCTACGGCTGCACCACCTGCATCGGCAACTCCGGCCCGCTGCCGGAGGAGGTCTCCAAGGCCGTCAACGACCACGACCTCGCGGTCACCTCGGTCCTCTCCGGCAACCGGAACTTCGAGGGCCGCATCAACCCCGACGTCAAGATGAACTACCTGGCGTCGCCGCCGCTGGTCGTCGCGTACGCCCTCGCCGGCTCCATGAAGGTGGACGTCACCAAGGACGCCCTGGGCACCGACCAGGACGGAAACCCGGTCTTCCTCAAGGACATCTGGCCGACCGAGGCCGAGGTCAACGAGGTCGTCGCCAGCGCCATCGGCGAGGACATGTTCGCCAAGTCCTACAGCGACGTCTTCGCGGGCGACGCCCAGTGGCAGGCGCTGTCGATCCCCACCGGCAACACCTTCGAGTGGGACGCCGAGTCCACCTACGTGCGCAAGCCCCCGTACTTCGAGGGCATGACGATGGAGACCACCCCGGTCTCCGACATCTCCGGCGCCCGGGTGCTCGCCAAGCTCGGCGACTCGGTCACCACCGACCACATCTCCCCGGCCGGCGCCATCAAGGCCGACACCCCGGCCGGCAAGTACCTCACCGAGCACGGTGTGGAGCGTCGTGACTTCAACTCCTACGGCTCGCGCCGAGGCAACCACGAGGTCATGATCCGCGGCACGTTCGCCAACATCCGCCTGCGCAACCAGATCGCGCCGGGCACCGAGGGCGGCTACACCCGCGACTTCACGCAGGAGGACGGCCCGGTCTCCTTCATCTACGACGCCTCGCAGAACTACCAGGCCGCCGGCATCCCGCTGGTCGTCCTGGCCGGCAAGGAGTACGGCTCCGGCTCGTCCCGCGACTGGGCCGCCAAGGGCACCGCGCTCCTCGGCGTCAAGGCCGTCATCGCCGAGTCGTACGAGCGCATCCACCGCTCGAACCTCATCGGCATGGGCGTCCTGCCGCTGCAGTTCCCCGAGGGCCAGTCCGCCGAGTCCCTCGGCCTCACCGGTGAGGAGACCTTCGACTTCACCGGCGTCGAGGAGCTCAACAACGGCACCACCCCGCGCACGGTGAAGGTCACCACCGACACCGGCGTCGAATTCGACGCGGTCGTCCGCATCGACACCCCCGGCGAGGCGGACTACTACCGCAACGGCGGCATCATGCAGTACGTGCTGCGCAGCCTGATCCGCAAGTAAGCGGACCGGCACGGCGGTTCGAGGGCCGCGTTCCCGGGTGACCGGGGGCGCGGCCCGCGCCGTTCACGGCAGGACATCGCCGGTCTCGGCCCGGCCGTCGTCCTGCTGAGGGGCGGCCGGGTCACTCGCCGCGGTACTTCGCCGCCGCGGCCTGGGCGAGGTCCTGTGACTTCTCCAGGGCCGCGTCCACCGACTGATGACCGGCGATGGCCGCGGCGATCTGCTCGGAGACCGCCGTTCCCAGCACGGCGAACTCGGGAATGCCCAGGAAACCGATGCCGTCGTAGGGGCGGGGGGCGACGCCGGGATCCTTCGGGTCGGCGGAGTCCGTCGCGGCGCTGTACTCCTGCCGGTACCAGGCACCGGCCGCCTGCCGGTACTCGGGCTTCTCGTAGAGCGACTTGCGGTTCCCGGCGGGCGCCGAGGTCCAGCCGACCTGCTCGCCGACCAGCTCCTGGTACTCCTTGGAGGAAGCCCAGGAGATGAACTCCCAGGCGGCGTCCTTGTGCTCGGACGCCTGCTGGATTCCCCAGGCCCAGGTCCACAGCCAGCCGGCCTTGTCGGTCCGTTCGTGCGGGGCCTGGACGTAGCCCACCTTGCCCTTGACCGAGGAGCTGTCGGCCTCGACCGACGAGGCCAGCGAAGTGGCGTCGTACATCATGGCGCACTCGCCCGCGACGAAACGGTCCAGGATCTCCAGCACCCCCATCCGTTCGGCGCCGGGCTGGCCGTGGGTGCGGAGCAGGTCGACGTAGAACCCGACGGCCTCCCTGAACTCGGGCGCGGTCAGGCGGGCGTTCCAGTCCATGTCGTACCAGGTGGCGCCGAAGGTGTTGACGACCGTGTTGATCGGGGCGAGGTTCTGGCCCCAGCCGGGCAGGCCGCGCAGGCAGATGCCGCTCGCGCCGTCGGTGCCGTCGACCTGCGCGGCGAGGTCGGCGACCTGCTTCCAGGTCGGGTTCGGCGGCATGGTCAGCCCGTCCTTGCGGAACAGGTCCTTGCGGTACATCAGGAAGGAGCCCTCGCCGTAGAAGGGCTCGGCGTAGAGCTTGCCGTCCTCCCCGGTCAGCGAGGACGCCAGGTTCGGGAAGACGTCGCCCTGGTCGAAGTCCTTGTCCGCCTTCACGTAGGAGTCCAGCGGGGCGAGCCAGCCGTGGTCCGCGTAGATCGGCACCTCGTACGCGCTGACGCTCGCCACGTCGTAGTGTCCGGCCTGGGTCGCGAACTCGCGGTTCATCGTCTCCCGCGCCTCGTTCTCCGGCAGGACCGTGTAGTCGACGGTGATGCCGGTCTCCGCCGTGAAGTGCTTCGTGGTGAGCTTCTCGAGGGTCTGCACCTGTGGCACGTCCGTCGCGAGCACCCTGAGCTCGGCCTGCTCCTCGACACCGGAAACGTCGACGTCACCGCACCCGGCGAGGGCCAGGCCGGTGGCGGCCGTGGCGGCCACGGCGGCCAAGGTGAGGCGGCTGCGTTTCATGGCACTCCGGCCCTTACCCACCTTTGCCGTTTATTAGGCATCTAATGACAAAAGGGATACCGGACGTCTCTTGGTGCACGCCGTGGCTCACGGTCGGCCGCGTCTGGCCTGGGCCCGCCGCGACAGCGCGTCGGCCGCCACGGCGGCCAGCAGCACGCCACCCGTGATCATGAACTGCACGGCGTCCTGGACCCCCAGCAGCGCCATGCCCGAGGCGATCGACTGGATGACCACCACACCGAGCAGCACCGACCAGGGCGACCCCCGCCCACCGAACAGACTGGTCCCGCCGATGACGGCCGCCGCGATCGCGTTGATCAGCAACATCCCGGAGCCGGCGGCCCGTGCCGTCGTGGGGCTGGCCGAGGTCAGCCCCGACGCCACGAAAAGACCGCCGACCGCGGCCAGCGTGCCCGACACCATGAACATCGCGACGCGCACCCGCGACACCCCGATGCCGGCCCGGCGGGCCGCCTCGACCCCGCCGCCGAGCGCGTAGACCCGCCGCCCGTGGCGGGTGCGGCGCAGCAGGTAGTCCGAGACGACCAGGACCACCAGGAAGATCAGCAGCGCCAGCGGCAGCCCCTGGAACCGGTTGAGGGTGTGGGCCGCGGCGAAGGCGACCACGGCGAGCAGACCGGTGCGCAGCCAGATGTCACCCGCGGGCCGGTAGGGCATCCCGGCGGCCCGGTAGCGTCTCTGCCGGCGGCGGGCGGCCAGGAAGTAGCCGGCCGTGCCGAGCGCCGCGACCGCGTACGCCGCCAGGTCGTCGCCGAAGTGCCGGCTGGTCAGGGAGGCGACCAGGCCCTCCTCGTCGATGTTGATCGTGCCGCTCGCCCCCAGCAGGTAGAGCGTCAGGCCGTTCCAGATCAGCAGCCCGGCCAGCGTCACCACGAACGCGGGCACGCCGAGCCAGGCGAAGAAGGCCCCGTGGAAGGCGCCCACGGCCGTCCCCGCGGCCACCGCCACGATCACCGAGAGCCACTCCGGCACCCCGTAATTCACGTTCAGCACGGCGAAGGCGGCCCCCGCGAGCCCGCTGACGGAACCCACCGACAGATCGATCTCGCGGATCAGCAGGACGAACACGATGCCGACGGCGACCAGGCCGGTCCCGACGATGTCCACGC
This sequence comes from Streptomyces sp. 378, assembly GCF_030124145.1. GTDB lineage: Bacteria > Actinomycetota > Actinomycetes > Streptomycetales > Streptomycetaceae > Streptomyces. The sequence goes on along the minus strand of NZ_JASKMS010000008.1, from coordinate 127,675 downwards.
TGAGGTTGGACAGGTTGCGCGGCGAGAGGAACTTGTCGTCCAGGCTTTGGAAGACGATCCAGATCACGAGCAGCCCGGTGAGGACCAGGATCGGTCCCCGCTCGCCGTTCCCCACACTGACTCGGATCCCCCGGACGTACTCCCGCAGGCCGTCCCGCCGGCCGCGGGCGCGCTGCTCGCCGCCGGTGGTGACCGGCCCCGCGCTGCCCGGCTCGGACGGTCCGCCGTCGCGGTGCGTCCCGCCGCGGCTCACGGCCAGGCCTCCTCGTCCCCCTTCGTGCGATGGGCGACGGCGTTGTCCGCCGCCCCCGTGACGGAGGAGATGATCTGCTCCTGGGTCACCGTGCTCACGTCGAACAAGCCGTTGTTACGGCCCAGCCGCAGTACGGCGACCCGGTCCGCGACGGCCTTGATGTCGCCCATGTTGTGACTGATGAGGATGATGGCCATACCCCGGTCGCGCACCTCCTCGATCAGGTCGAGCAGATGGCTGGTCTGCTCCACGCCCAGGGCGGCGGTGGGTTCGTCGAGCAGCAGCACCTTGGGGGCACCCATGAGCGAGCGGGAGATCGCGACCGCCTGCCGCTGCCCGGCCGACAGCGCGGCGACCGGCATCCGCACGTCGGGGACGCGGATCGACAGGGCGCGCATCAGGTCACGGGCACGGCGCTCCATCTCGACCTCGTCGAGGATGCCCACCCGGTCGATCTCGCGGCCGAGGAACAGATTGCCCACGACATCCAGGTTGTCGCACATGGCGAGGTCCTGGTAGACGGTCGCGATGCCCAGGGCGTGGGCGTCGTGCGGGCGTTTGATCTGCACCGGCCGGCCCTCCCACTCGATGACGCCCCGGTCGGCGGGGCTGACCCCGGAGATCACCTTGATCAGGGTGGACTTGCCGGCCCCGTTGTCGCCCGCCAAGGCCACCACCTCACCGGCCCGGACCTTCAGGTCGACGTCCACGAGGGCCTGGACGCCCCCGAACCGCTTGGTGATGCCGCGCAACACCAGCACGGGTGGATGGACCACGGAGAACCACCTCGCTCACCGGGTGAGCCCGGCCCGGTCGCAGGCCGGGCGGAGCTTCGGGGTGCAGATCTGGCCGAGCGTGTAGACACCGTCCCGTACGAGCGTGGGGACGATCGTCTCGCGCGTCACGGCCGTCGGGGTGAGCAGGAGTGCCGGGACGCCCTCGTTCGTGGGGCTGTCCACCGTCGTCGTGACCAGGGCGTCGATGTCCTCGCCACGCGCCAGGGCGACGGCCATCGCGGAGGCCGCCTCGGTCTCCAGCCGGAACGGCTTGTAGACGGTCATGTACTGCTCGCCCTTGACGATGCGCTGCACGGCCTCGAGGTCGGCGTCCTGCCCGGTGACCGGGGGCAACGGCGAGACACGGGCGCTCTTGAGCGCCGCGATGACACCGGCGGCGATCGAGTCGTTGGCCGCGAGCACCCCGTCGATCCGGCTCGGGCCGAGGTCGCTGATCGCGGCGGACATGTGGTCGTTCGCGTTCTCCGTACGCCACCCGAGGGTGTTGTACGACTTCAGGATCCGCACCTCGTCCCGGAGGACGGACCGGGCCCCGCCCTCGTACCAGGCGGTGTTGGGGCTGGACGGATCCCCGTTCATCATGACGACACCGCCGCCGTCGGCCCTGGCGCCCATGCCCTTGAGGAGTGCGCGGCCCTGGAGCCGGCCGACCTGGCCACCGTCGAAGCTGACGAAACCCGACACCGGGCCCTCGGCGAGCCGGTCGTAGGCGAGGACCGGGATGCCCTCGCGCCGGGCCGCCCGGACCGAGGAGCGCAGGGCCTTGGGGTCGACGACGTCCAGGATCAGGGCCGAGACGCCCCGGGTGATCATGGAGTTCATCTGCTGCCGCTGGCTCGCCGCGTCGTTCTCGGCGTTGGCGTACACGACCGTGCAGTCCGGGCACAGCTCCTTGATCCGCTCCTCGATCAGGGGCTTGTCGGACTTCTCCCAGCGCGGCACGGCCCGGCTCGGCAGCAGCAGCCCGATCGTCAGGCCGCCCCCGCTCTCCCCGCCGCTGTCGGAACACCCCGCCAGGGACACGGCGAGCACGACCGCCAGCAGCCACGCGGCACCACGCCGGCTGAGACCACGCATCAGGCACCTCCCGGGTCGGGTCGGCCCTGGCGCGGGTCGCCGTGGTGGCTGGTGGTGGGGTCGCTGTGGTGGTGCGTGAGGGGATCGCTGTCGCGGTCGGGGGCGGGGTTGCTCTCGTGGTCCGTGGCGGGGTCGGCGGCGCGGCCGGTAGTCGGGTTGCTGTGGTGGTTGGTCGCGGGGCCGTCGGCGCGGTCGGTGGCCGGGTTGCTCTCGTGGTCCGTGGCGGGGTCGCTCTCGCGGGCCGGGGGCCGGTCGGCGCGTTCCCGGCCCTGCTCGCGCGCCCTGCGGCGGTCGCGGTTGCGGCCCAGGCCCCAGGTGCGGTCACGGCCGAGGCCCCACCCGCGGCCCGGCCTGCGATCCGCCTCCGGCACGGTCTCCGGTTCCGGCTCCGGCTCCGGCTCCTCACCGGGTTCCGCGTCCGGGTCCGGGCGGGTGACGACGATCTCGCTCCACACCTGCTTGCCACCGCCCACCGGCACCGAGCCCCAGGCCGCCGACACGGCCTCGACCAGGAAGAGCCCCCGGCCGCCCGTCGACTCCCAGTCCACGACCACCGGCTTGGCCGGCGCCCGGGGCGAGGAGTCGCTCACGGTCACCCGCAGCCGATCCGCCGCCAGGGTCAGTTCCACCCGGACCGCGCCCTGTGTGTGCACCAGCGCGTTGGTGACCAGCTCCGACACGACCAGCAGCGCGGTGTCGGCCTCGTCCGAGATGCCCCACGAACGCAGCGTGCGCGCACTGAACCGGCGTGCGTGCATCACCGCGTCCGGCAGCCGCCACACCACCCAGCCCGCCCGCACCGGCCGTACCGTCATCCCGTCGTAGCGCAGCAGCAGCACCGCCACGTCGTCCTCACGGCGCCCGGCCTCGCCGAGCAACGCGTCGGCCATCCGCCCCGGGTCCGCGGGATCGGCCGCTGCGAGCGCCTGACGTACGAGCCGCATCCCCTCGTCCAGATGGAGATCCGCCGACTCGACCAGGCCGTCCGTCACCAGCGTGAGCACCGAGCCCGGGGCCAGCGCCAGCGCCGTCAGCGGGAACTCCGCGTCGGCGAGGACGCCCAAGGGGAGTCCACCCTCGACCGCGATCTCCGCGGTGCCGCCGTCGGGGTGCCGCACCAGCGGGGCCAGATGCCCGGCCCGCACGAACAGCGCGTTGCCCTCCTCCATGTCCAGCTCGACATAACAGCAGGTGGCGAACAGGTCGGTCTCCATGCCGACGAGCAGCCGGTTGGCGTGCGCGACGACCACGTCCGGCGGATGCCCCTCCACGGCGTAGGCCCGGACCGCCGTACGCATCTGGCCCATGATCGTCGCGGCTCCGGCGCTGTGCCCCTGCACATCCCCGATGACCAGGGCCACCTTGCTCTCCGACAGCGCGATCACGTCGTACCAGTCGCCGCCCACCTGGAGTCCGCGGCGGGCGGGCAGATAACGGGCCACGGCGATGCCCCCGGGCAGCTGGGGGAGCCGGCGCGGCAGCAGACTGCGCTGGAGCATCGTCGCGAGTTCCTGCTCGGCGTCGTAGGCGTGCGCGCGTTTCAGCGCCTGCCCGACCAGCCCGGCGGTCGCGGTCAGCAGAGCCCGCTCCTCGGGGGCGAACTCGTGCGGGGTGTCCCAGCCGATCAGGCACACCCCGGCCACCCTTCGCTTGGCCGGCAGCGGCAGCACCGCCAGCCCTCCGGGGCCGATCCCCGCGAGCCCGGGTTCCAGCACGGAGCCCGTCGGCCACAGGCTCAGCCGCCCGTCCCGCAGCGCCGCCTGGAGCGTGGGCAGGGCGGTGACCGGCGCGTCGGGCCACTCCGAGCGCCATTCACGCCGCCACAGCTCCGGCCAGGCACCGGGACCCGGTGGATCGAGCACGGTGACCGCCAGCCGGTCGTCCAGCAGCTCGGCGAGCGCCACCCGGTCGGCACCGAGCGGCTCACGCAGCGCGGCGACCACCACACGGCTGACGTCCCGGACGGTCATGGCGTCGTCCAGCGCGGCCGTCAGCCACTGGATCCGGGCCACGTCGCTGGCGCTGCGGCGCAGCACGGGCGCCGCCGTCACCACGCCCAGCACCCGCTCCGGGGCACCCTCGGGCCCTTTCAGCACCCGGCAGCTCAGCCGCAGCCAGCTCAGTTCACCGGTGGGGCGGCGGACGCGGAACTCCAGCTCACGGCGGCCCGGCGTCTGCGCGGACGGTTCGATGACCGACATCAGGGCGGGGACGTCCTCCGGGACACTGCACGAGAGCAGGGTGTCGGTCTTGCCGTCGAAGCCGCCCGCGGGGATGCCGATGAGTTCGAGCAGGGTGGAGTCCGTCTCGACCAGCCCGGTGCCGGGCGACAGGGCGAAGGAACCGACCCCCATGGCACGCAGGGCCGGATCCAGCACCGGTGAGGGGGCCGACCGGTCGGCCTCGCCCCGCAGCCGCTCGGCGACGGCCTCGGCATACCGCTCCAGGAACTCCCGCTGCTCGGCCCCGAACCCCTCCCCGGCCTCTCCCACGACGAGGAGACAGCCCAGCCACCCGCCGCCGGCCCCCAGCGGCAGCGCCCCGAGCGGGACGGAGGCGGCCGTGCCTTCCTCCCGGCCGGCGGGCATCGCAGCGGCGCGCCACACCGGCCGCCCCCGCAGATAGGCCTCGGCGACGGGCGAGCCGTCGCCGCCGGTGCCCGACGGGTCCAGGGGCGCCGGGGCGTTGGCATCGCGGGGAGTGGGGGAGGGCGATGAGGTGAAAGAGGGTGATGAGGCAGGGGAGGGCGACGAGGCGGGGGAGCGCGTACGGTCCGGAGCGGGGTTCGAGCCCGGTCCGGGAGAAGCGCCCGGCCCCGAGCCGGGAGCCCCCTTCACGGCAGTTGTGACCACGCGCCCCGGCACCTCGTAAGACTGCGCGGACCCGGCCGCGGCCACCTCCGCCAGCCCGAGTTCCGTGCCGTCCTCGCACCGCACGTACACCGCTGCCAGGGCCACCCCGGCGAACGCCAGCACGCGCGCCCGGGCGGCGAGCTCCGGCGTGGGACGTGACGGACCGGTGCCTCCGCTTCCCGGCGCCCGAAGGCCCGGGGCCGCGGCCCGGGCATCGCCGTAATGGGGCATGTTCCGCATCCACCTCCCGTCCATGCCGCAGCCACCGGCAGGTGGGAGTCCCGGAACTCAGGTGATCGACGACGCGGGCACGGGAGCGGCTGCGCGGCGTCGCGCCTCCCATGGTGGATCCACGCCGCACATGAGCGGCAGGGCACCCTCCAACAGAATCGCACACATGGATATCTGCGACATATGGGGCGAACAGCCGGGTTCGGCCGACGGTGCCCGCCGGGTCCCGGTGACCCACCCCGCCGACTTCCGCCGCGCCCGAGTCGGGCGCTGCTGCGCGCCCCCGGCCTGCCCACTCGCGCCCGCCGAATCGGCCGCGGCCCCTCTCGCGCCCCCGTCGAGTCGGCCGCGGCCCTCGCCCTCCCCCCCCCCGCACCATGGCGTCAACCCGCGAGGTCAGATCCCCGGCGAGGGGCCGGGCCGTTGTGCTCCGGCCGTACGCCGTCCTACGGCACCTGCCGTGCCGGCGGGCCCGGCCATCGGACCTCTCCGGTCACCGGGCCCGCCATGGGGGACGGTTCAGCCCACCCGGCAGGGCAGGCCGCTCGCGCTGTCACCCCCCGGCCCGGAGGCGACGTAGCCGAACGTCGTGCTCTTGCCCGGGGCGAGGGAGCCGTTCCAGTCGGTGTTGTGGACCATCACCGCCTGGCCGTTGTAGGTCGGACTGCCGCTCCACAGACTCTCGACCTTCTGGCCCGACGGGAGGGTCCAGTCGACCATCCAGCCGAGCATCGGGACCGTGCCGGTGTTGGTGACGGTCACCTCGGACTGGTAGCCGCCGTTCCAGGTGCCGGTGGTCTTGCGGGTGGCCGTGCAGGTGCCGGGCACCGGCTCGGACGGGGTGCCCGGCTGCTTGATGCCGGTCACCTCGCCGTTGCCGCCGTCGAAGACCACGTCGGAGCAGGAGTAGAAGGTCTCCTGGCTGTCGGAGCGCTGCCAGACCATGTAGATGATGTGGCGGCCCGACTTGTTGTCGGGGAGCTTCCCGGCCCAGGAGTAGTTGGCCTCGACCGTGCCCGGGGAGCCGTTCAGCGGCGGGTGGTCGACACTCAGGAACGGCCGCTCCTCCATGTCGTTCCAGGTGAGCGTCTTGGTGGGGTCGAAGCCGTCCTTGGTGATGTAGACGTAGAACCAACCCGGGTGCGCCGCCCAGGCGTTGTACGAGAAGTCGACGGTCGCGCCCGAGGTGAGATGGGTGAGCGGCCAGTCCTTGCTGGGCGTGTTGAACCCGGTGAAGTTGGGGTTGCCGCCGCTGCACAGCTCGCCGTCCGGTACGAAGCCCCGGGTGCGGCCGGCGCCGTCCGAGCGGAGCACCGAGAACCAGTTGTAGAACGGCGTCGTGCCGCTGACCTGTTGTGCGCCCCGGCACGCGGGGTTCACCGGCTTGATCTCGCCGGTGTCGGTCAGCCCGTCCTGCCAGCACAGGAACGTACGGCTGCCGGGCTTCATGGGGGTGCCGTGCGCCTCCGCCTCGCCACCGGCCGTCATGACCAGGCCGATGGCCGGGACGGTGACGAGGAGGGAGAGCAGCACCAGTAAGAGGGCTCTGGCCCGGTGGGGGAGCGCTGATCGTGGCATCGCGGATCCTCCCGGTCGGCTTGTCGTGATCATGACAGCATCATCCGTTCGTGGGGGTACGGGCCTGCGGATGTGTGTGCACGGATGCGCGGGGTGGGGGCACTCGAGGGCGGGTTCCGGTCCACCGTTATGGGAGCGCTCCCACCCCGCCTGTTGCGGAAGGTAGCGCCAGTCGGCCCGGTTGTCTACGGCCGGCGCACCGGGTCCTGGTGCGTACCTCGGCGACAAGTGGCCGGTGCTCCCGGTCGTCCATCGGGAGCCGGTACTCCCGGAGGTCCGCCGCGGGCCGGTGCCCCCGGAGGTTCGCCGCCGAACGCCCTGTCCCACGAGCCGGCGGTGCCGTCGTCACGCGAGCAGCACGCCGTCGCCATCCCCGTCGCGGTCCCTGCCCCCCCCCATTCCCGTCGCGGTCGTCCCCGTCGTCTCCCCGCCGCCGGCTCCGTCGGAGGCGGGTGGCGCGCGGGCACGGCGGCCCCTCGCAGGAATCGGCCGCATGACAGAAACTTGCGGCGGTCCCAGGCTGGTTGGTCTCTGATGGTCACCCGCCTTCGGTGGGGATCCACCCCGGAACAGGCGCCCCGTCCGACTCGTGCGGTACCCATTGACAGCGCTTTCTGCTGCCCCTAAGTTGCCGCGAAGTTACCGGTAAGAGCTCGAAAGTTTCGGTTCCGCGTCCCCGCTCACGGGAGGCCCGAGCAATGAGCACCTCCACCACACCGGCCCCGCCGGGCACCCAGGAACCGCCTGCGGAGCGGGCCGCCCCCGAGCTCGGCGGGCGGACACCCGCCCGGACCGGCTGGCGGCGGGCGCTGCGCCGCGACTGGCAGTTGTACTCACTGGCGATCCTGCCGCTGCTGTTCTTCCTGGTGTTCCGCTATCTGCCGATGATCGGCAACGTGATCGCGTTCCGGCGCTTCGAGCCCGGTGGTTCGCCCTTCGGCGAGGAATGGGTGGGCCTGCGCTATGTGCGGATGTTCCTCGGCGACCCCACCTTCTGGCAGGTGTTCCGCAACACGCTGTGGCTGGGCGGGCTCACGCTCGTCTTCTGCTTCCCGATCCCGATCGTTCTCGCGCTGCTGCTCAACGAGGTGCGCCGGCGTTCCCTGAAGCGGTTCGTGCAATCGGTGTCGTATCTGCCGCACTTCCTGTCGATCGTGATCGTCGCGGGCATCACGATGCAGATGCTGGCGAGCGACGGCCCGGTCAACCACGTCCTCGGCATGCTCGGCCACGAACCGGTCCGCTTCATCCAGGAACCCGAGTGGTTCCGCACGATCTACGTCGGATCGGAGATCTGGCAGACGGCAGGCTGGGGCACGATCCTCTACCTCGCCGCGCTCACCACGATCGACGAGGACCTGTACGAGGCCGCCCGGATCGACGGCGCGGGCCGCTGGCGGCAGATCTGGCACGTCACCCTGCCCGGCATCCGCCCCACCATGATCACGCTGCTGATCCTCAACGTCGGCACCTTCATGGCGGTCGGCTTCGAGAAGGTGCTGCTGCTGTACAACCCGCTGACCTATCCGACCGCCGACGTGATCTCGACCTACGTCTACCGGGCCGGTGTCGAGTCCAGCAGCTTCAGTTACGCCGCCGCCATCGGCCTGTTCGAGGCGATCATCGGCCTGGTCCTGATCACCTCCGCCAACACGCTCTCGCGCCGCACAGTGGGGACCAGCCTGTGGTGAAGCCGAGCCGTTCCCACCGGGTTTTCCAGGGCGTCAACGGCGTGGTCCTCACGCTCGTCGTGCTGGTGACCCTCTACCCCTTCGTCAACATCATCGCGAGGTCCTTCAGCGGGGAGCGCCAGATCCGGGCCGGTGAGGTGAGCCTGTGGCCCAAAGGGTTCAACCTCACCACGTACGAGATCGTGTTCCAGGACTCGATGTTCTGGCGCACCTACGGCAACACCGTGTTCTACACGGTCGTGGCGACGGCCGTCGCCATGGTCCTGACGACCTGTTACGCCTACGTCCTGTCGAAACGGCACCTCAAGGGCCGCGGCGTACTCGTCGGCATCGCCGTGTTCACCATGTTCTTCACCGGCGGCCTGATCCCGAACTACCTCCTGGTCACGAGCCTCGGCCTGAAGAACAGCGTGTGGGCGATCGCCCTGCCGAACGCGATCAGCGTCTTCAACCTGCTGGTGATGAAGGCCTTCTTCGAGAACCTGCCGACGGACCTGGAGGAGGCCGCGCAGATAGACGGCCTGGGCACCTACGGCATCCTGCTCAGGATCGTGCTGCCGCTGTCCAAGGCGGTCGTGGCGACGATGCTGCTCTTCTACTCGGTGTCCTTCTGGAACTCCTGGTTCAGCGCGTTCCTGTACATGGACCACTCCGACCTGATGCCGGTCACCGTCTATCTGCGCAATCTCATCGCCGGAGCCACCGGAGGCGGTAACGCGGGCGCGGGCACCGCGGAGCTCAGCCAGGTCGGCGCGAGCATCCAGGCGGTCACCATCGTCCTCACCGCCCTGCCGATCCTCTTCGTGTACCCCTTCGTCCAGCGCTTCTTCGTCTCGGGCGTGATGCTCGGGGCGGTCAAGGGCTGACGTCGCACTACTCCTCAACTGGGCTACGGAACAAGGGAGTTCCCGTGAAGAACACAGGGCAGCTGTCGCGGCGTCAGATCCTCGCCGCCGCCGGGTCCATCGGTCTCGCCGCGGTCACCGGCTGCGGCGGCGGGGACGACGGCGGCGACGGGAAGGACCTGTCGAAGAAGCAGGACGGGGCCATGAAGAACTACCGGGCCGGACAGCGGTTCAAGGCGGCCCGGCCGCTGTCCTTCTCGGTGCTGCACAACAACAACCCGGTCTACCCCATGAAGAACGGCTGGCTGTTCTGGAAGGAGCTGGCCCAGCGCACCGGTGTGACCCTCAAGCCGGTCGACGTCCCGCTGGCCGACTACGAGAAGAAGCGCAGTGTCCTCATCGGCGCGGGCGACGCGCCCTTCCTGATCCCCAAGACGTACCACCCCTCCGAGGTGGCCTTCGTCTCCTCGGGCGCGATCCTCCCGGTCAGCGACTACGTGAAGCTGATGCCCAACTTCCGCGACAAGGTCCGCAAGTGGAAGCTGGAGCCCGAGCTCGACTCGATCCGCCAGTCCGACGGCAGGTACTACCTGCTGCCCGGCCTGCACGAGAAGCCCAAGTCCGGCTACTCGCTGTCCTTCCGCACGGACGTCCTCGACCGGCACGGCCTCCGCCTGCCCACCACCTGGGACGAGGTGTACGACGTCCTCAAGGCCCTCAAGGAGGAGCACCCCGGCACGTATCCGTGGACCGACCGCTGGAGCACCAACACGCCCTTCCCGTGCGGCGCGTTGTTCAGTTACCTCGGCCAGGCGTACGGGGTCAAGGCGGGCTGGACGTACGACAACATCGCCTTCGACGCCGAGGCGGGCGGGTTCGTCTTCAACGGGGCGACGGACGGCTACCGTCACATGATCGAGTACCTGCGAAAAATCGTCGCCGAGAAGCTGCTGGACCCGGAGAGCTTCGCGCAGCAGGACGAGCAGGCGGTGCAGAAGCTGCTGGCCGAGAAGTCCTTCGTGATCAGCGCCAATCCGCAGGAGCTGGTGCAGAACTACCGCTACAACCTGGAGAAGCAGGTCAAGGGCGCGACGATCGAGATGGTGCCGGTGCCGCTCGGCCCGGCCGGTTCCGTGGTGCTCGGCGGCACCCGGCTGGAAAACGGCGTCATGGTGTCCAGCAAGGCCCTCGAGAGCGACCACTTCGTCGCGATGATGCAGTTCCTCGACTGGCTCTGGTACTCGGACGAGGGCCAGACGTTCTGCAAGTGGGGCGTCGAGGGCGTCACCCACACCCGCTCCGGCGGCCGGTTCGAGCCGAAGCCCGGCATCTCGCTCATGGGCTCGGACCCGGACGCGCCGAAGGACCTCCAGAAGGACTACGGCTTCTTCAACGGCGTCTTCACCTACGGCGGCAGCTGGGACCTGGTCTCCTCCTCGTTCAGCCCGGACGAGAAGAAGTTCCAGGACGCCATGGCCCAGCGCGAGCAACTGCCCATCGAACCGGCCCACCCGCTCCGGTCCTTCGAGCAGGAGCAGGCGTCCCTCTGGGACACCCCGCTCAAGGACCACGTCATCCAGAACACCCTCCGGTTCGTCCTCGGCAAGCGCCCGCTGTCCCAGTGGGACGACTACCTCGCCGAGCTGAAGTCGAAGAACATGCGGCAGCTCGTCGACCTGCACAACAAGGCGTACGAGCGGTACAGGAAGGAGAACGGGTGAACCGGGTCCCCGACATGCCCCGCGCCCGGCCCGCCGTCGCCCGGCCCCACCCGGCGCCCGGCAGGGAGGTCACGGCGTGAGCACCGCACGGACCTCCGACTTCGGCACCGGCCCCCTCTCCCGGGCCTCCGCCCTCATCCACACCGTCCTCACCGTCGAGGCACTGCTGCTCCTCGCCGCCTCCCCGGGCCTGGCCGGGCTGCTCCTGCTCGGCCCCGACCCGGCGAACCTTCCCCTCGCGGCCCTGTGCCTGCTGCCCCTCGGTCCGGCCCTGTCCGCCGGGCTCTACGCCCTGCACCACCGGAGCCGCGACCTCACCGAGCTGCACCCGGCCCGGGCCTACCTGCGCGGCTGGCGGCTCAACGCCGTACCGGCACTGAAGCTGTGGGCACCCCTGCTGGCCTGGCTGACGGTCATCGCCTTCACCCTCACGCACTTCTCCGCCACCGGCCTACCCCGCTGGTGGGCGCTGCTGCTCGCCGCGATCGGCGCCGGCTCCCTCCTGTGGGGCGCGCACGCCCTCGTCCTCACCTCGCTGTTCACCTTCCGCGCCCGCGACACCGCCCGCCTCGCCGCGTACTTCCTGTCCCGGCACGGCCACGCCACCCTCGCCGCCGCCTCCCTGCTCATGCTCACGGCCGCGTCGACGGCCCTGCTGACCGAGGCCCTGCCCGCCCTGCTGGCCGCCCCGCTGCTGCTGTCTCTGCTGCACGGCAGCCGGGCCGTGATCGCCGAGACGCGGAAGGACTTCACCGCATGACGCCCAAGATCCGCTACGGCGGCGACTACAACCCCGAGCAGTGGCCGCGGGAGGTCTGGGACGAGGACCACCGCCTGTTCACCCGGTCCGGCATCGACACCCTCACCGTCGACAGACCGTCCCGGAACCGGGGGCGACGGCCCGGCTCGTCTTCGGGATCGTCCTCCCGCGGGGAGCCGAACCGGTCGCCACCTACGGCGCCGACTTCTACGCGGGCACCCCGGCCGTGACCCGCAACCGCCGCGGCTCGGGCGAGGCCTGGTACGTCGCCACCGCCCTGGACCAGCCCGGCGTCGACCAGGTCGTAGGCAGGGTGCTGACCCGCCACGACCTGCTCGGCCCCTACGCCGGGCATCCGGCGGTGGAGACCGCCACCCGGGTGGCGCCCGTCGGCACCCGTCTGCTCTTCCTCCTCAACCACGCCCCGCGACCGGCCCGACTGACCGCCCACGCCCCGGCCACCGACCTGCTCACCGGCGAACGGGTGGACCAGGGTGACCCCCTGGTCCTCGACCCCTCGGGCGTGGCGGTCCTTCAGTAGATCCGTCGCCCCCGCGCGTCCGGCACCCCGGACTTGCGGAGGAAGTAGCTGTTGATCTGGTCGCGCCACTCGCGGGCACCGCGGAGCTGCTCCTCGTAGCGCTCGGCCACCCGCGCGTGGCGCCCCGGCTCGACGAGGTCCGCGAGGCCCGTCCACACCCGGCGGGCCTGCTCGACCTCCTCGACGCCCTCGAAGTGCGTGTCGTAGATGTGCTGGACGACGGTCTTCCCGCTCGTGAGCACATGCCCGTAGGGCACATGGTGGAAGAACAGCAGCAGCTCGTCGGGGCAGGTCTCCGGCGACTCGTACAGCTCGGACCACGGCGTGCCGTACTGCCCGGCGAAACCCGTGCCGGTCGCCGCACTGCGGTCGACGCCGATCCCGTCCCGGTCGGCGAAGTGATAGGTCCCCCACGGGCTGTACTCGTACCCGTCCACGCTCGGCCCGTAGTGGTGCCCCGGCTGCACCATGAAGCCCACGCCCAGGGGAGCGGTGTACTTCTCGTACGTCCGCCATGAACCGTCGAGCACGGCGTGCAGCCCGTCGGCCAGCCGGGCGGGGGCGTCCGGGAAGCTGAGCGCGATCCACTCGTCCAGCACCGCGCGCGGCTCGGCGTCCGGCTGCCAGGCCAGCCGCCCGAAGGTGTACAGGTTGGCCTGCGCCAGCGGATGCCCCGTCCAGAACGGGTCGTCACCGGCGTTCGACACGGCGACGAGCCCGCCCCGCGCCGACGCGCCGACCGCGGACTCGGGTGCGTGCCGGAATCGCAGCACCTCGCTCCACATGGGCCCCAGCCAGCACACGTGCCGCTGCTGCCCGGTGTACTCCTGGGTGGCCTGCAGCTCCACCGCCAGCCGGGTGCGCGGCATCGCCCCGATGAGCGGCGAGACCGGCTCACGCACCTGGAAGTCCATCGGCCCGTGTTTCACCTGGAGCACGGTGTTCGCCGCGAACGCGCCGTCCAGGGGCACGAAGTGGTCGTACGCGGCCCGGGCCCGGTCGGTCGTCCGGTCCCGCCAGTCCTGGCGGTGGTCGTAGACGAAGGCCCGCCAGTGCACCGTGCCGCCGAACGGCTCCAGCGCCGCCGCCAGCAGGTTCGCGCCCTCGGCGTGACCGCGGCCGTAGGCGGCCGGGCCCGGCTGCCCCTCCGAGTCGGCCTTCACGGCGTACCCGCCGAAGTCGGGTATCGCCTCGTACACCCGCCGGGTCACCCCGGCCCACCAGGAGCGCACGGCCTCGTCCAGCGGGTCGGCCGTGGGGAGTCCGCCGAGCGTGATCGGGGCGGCGAAGGAGACCGACAGGTGGGTGCGGATGCCGTAGGGCCGCAACGCCTCGGCGATGGCGGCCACTTCACCGATCCGGTCGGTCAGCAGGCGCGCCTCTGTGGCGTGCACGTTGACGTTGTTCACGGAGAGTGCGTTGATCCCGCACGCCGCCAGCAGCCTGCCGTAGGCCCGCACCCGGCCGGGTTCGCCTCGTGCCCTGCCGTCCTCCCAGAACAGGGAGCCGCCCGCGTACCCGCGCTCCACCTGGCCCATGACCGGGTGCACGGCCACGTTGTCCCAGTGGTCGAGCATGCGCGGCGCGAGGGCGGGACGACGGATCTCCCGCGCCCACGTGCCGGTGAAGGCCGCCTCCCCGAGGCGCACGACGTGGAACAGCCCGTACAGCAGCCCGCGACCGCCGGAGGCGGTGACGGTCGTCGTGCCTCCCTCGCGCGCGGTGGCGAAGCCCTCGTCGCCGAGGCCCTCGTCGCCGAGGCCGTCGTCGCCGAGGCCGTCGGCACCGAGGCCGAGGACCAGGTCGTACGGGCCGTCGTCCGACGCGTCCCGCACGACCCGGCCCCCGAACCTCCGGCAGACCTCCGCCACCTCCCCGTGCACCGTCTCCACCAGCACACCCGATCCTCGGATCAGCGTCCGGCGGCCACCGATCGCCCGGAAGGCCGCGGGCGGCAGCCAGGCCGGGTCGACACCGTCGGGCAGGACGGGCACGGGAAGCGGCATGAGACCCCCAACTCGTCTTTTCAGCGCAGCAGTTCGACCTCCGCCAGCGTCGCCTCGCCGTCGAGGACCAGGCGGTACTTCCCGTACGTACCCGGTGACGTCACCGAGAACGCGCGGGTCTGCCGGTCCCAGGCGAAGGATTCCCCGGAGCGCCGGTCCAGCGTCTGCCACGTCTCGCCGTCCGGGGAGCCCTGGAGCGTCCAGCCGGCCGGTGCCTTCGCCCGGTCCGTCGACGACGTCAGGGTGTACTGCAGGGCCTCGGCGCCCTCGCGCACCGGCAGGTCCACGGAGGTCACCGCGGCGTCGGTCGCCGACGTGTCGTCGAACAGGGCGCCGTCGCCCTTCAGCAGGTCCGCCCGGGGCGTGGGCACCTCGTCGTCCTGGGTGATCGACACGGGTGCCGCGTCCTTGCCCGTGCCCCACGACGACGGCCGCGAGCCCATGTCGAACTCCAGGACACCGCCCTTGGCGACCACCGAGTGCGGCAGCGAGGTCTTCGACCAGGTGCGGCCATTGACCTTCAGCCCCTGGACGTAGACGTTCTTCGCGCTGTTCCGGGGCGCCTTCACCACCAGCTCGCGCCCGTTCTCCAGGTGCACGGTCGCCTTCTTGAACAGGGGCGAGCCGATCGCATACTCGCCGCTGCCCATCACCAGGGGGTAGAAGCCGAGCGCGGAGAACAAGTACCAGGCCGACTGCTCGCCGTTGTCCTCGTCTCCGTGGTAGCCCTGCCCGATCTCGCTGCCCGTGTACAGCCGGGACAGCACCTCACGCACGTTCTGCTGCGTCTTCCAGGGCTGCCCGGCCGCGGCGTACATGTACAGGGCGTGGTGGGCGACCTGGTTGGAGTGCCCGTACATGCCCATCCGCACGTCCCGGGCCTCGGTCATCTCGTGGATGACACCGCCGTAGGAGCCGACGAACTCGGGGGAGGCCGTCTCGGGGGTGGACAGGTACGCGTCCAGCTTGTCGGCGAGGCCCTTGCGCCCGCCGTACAGGTTGGCCAGGCCCCGGCTGTCCTGCGGGGCGGTGAAGGCGTACCCCCAGCCGTTGGTCTCGGTGTAGTCGTGGCCCCACACCCGCGGGTCGTACGTCGAGGACGCGACCCGCCAGTCGCCCTTGGCGTTCCGGCCCTGGAAGAACCCGGCCTTCCGATCGAAGAGGTTCACATAGTCCCGGGCGCGGTTCAGGAAGTACTCCGACTCCTCCTTGTAGCGCCGCTCGCCGGTCTCCTCGTAGAGCTTTCGGCCCATGCGGGAGATGCCGTAGTCGTTGAGGTAGCCCTCCAGCGCCCAGGACAGGCCCTCATGGGTCTCGGTGCTCGTGTAGCCGAGGAAGGGGGAGGTGGCCATGCCCTTGCGGCCGACGCCCGAGTTCGGCGGGACGACCGTCGCGTTCTTCACGGCCGCCTCGTACGCCGCCTTGGCGTCGAAGTCGACGCCCTTGACGTACGCGTCCGCGAACGCCACGTCCGACGAGGTGCCCGTCATGAGGTCCGCGTAGCCGGGGGAGGACCAGCGCGAGGTCCAGCCGCCGTCCTTGTACTGCTGCACGAACCCGTCGACCAGCTCACCCGCCTTGCCCGGCGTGAGGAGCGAGTACGCCGGCCAGGTCGTGCGGTAGGTGTCCCAGAAGCCGTTGTTGACGTACACCTTGCCGTCGACGATTTCCGCGCCGGTGTGCGTCGGGGTGTCCGGGTTCGGCATGGGGGAGAAGGGCGAGGCGTACCGGTACTTCCCGTCGACCTTCTCGAAGCCGGAGTTCGGGTACAGGTACAGCCGGTACAGGTTGGAGTACAGCGTCGTCAGCTGGTCGGGGGTCGCGCCCTCCACCTCGACCTTGCCGAGCAGCCGGTCCCACTGCCGCTGGGCGCTCTTCTTCACCGCTTCGAAGGACCTGCCCTCGGGGATCTCCTGACGGAGGTTGTCCCTGGCCTGGTCGAGGCTGATGAGCGAGGTCGCCAGGCGCAGGGTGACCGTCCGGTCGTCGGCCTTGAAGCGGAGGTAGCCCTTGACGCCGCTGGAATCGCCCTCGGCCACCGGCTGGTCGAACTCGCCGTAGACGAACAGCCGGGTCGCGCCCGTCGACAGCCCGGACTTCACGTCCGAGTAGCCGGTGACGACCCCCTTGTCCTTGTCGAGCGTGAGCCCCGCCTGGTCCGTCACGTTGTCGAACAGGACGCTCGCGTCGTCACCCGGGTAGGTGAAGCGCAGTGCCGCCGCGTGATCCGTCGGCGCCATCTCGGCCTTCAGCCCGTTCTCGAACCGCACCCCGTAGTAGTACGGCCGCGCGGTCTCGTTCTCGTGCCGGAAGGCCAACTCGCGCGCTTCCCGGCCGAGGTCCGGAGTACCGGCGGCGAGCGACGGCATCACCTGGAAGGTCTGCCGGTCGCCCATCCAGGGACTCGGCTCGTGGCTCGCGCTGAACGCCTGGATCGTCGGCAGGTTGTCCGCGTTGTTCCCCCGCGCGTAGTCGTACAGCCAGCTCAGCGAACCGGCGTTGGTCACCGGCGTCCAGAAGTTGAAGCCGTGCGGCACCGCCGTCGCCGGGAAGTTGTTGCCCCGCGAGAAGCCGCCGCTGGAGTTGGTGCCGCGGGTGGTCACCGCGTAGTCCGACAGATGCGCCTTCGGCCGCTCGGGGGCGACGGAGGCGATGCTCACGTCGTCCAGCCAGCCGCGGAACTTCGCCGGGCCCTTGGGGGAGTCGTAGGCCACCAGGATCCGGTCCACGGTCTTCCCGGCCGCGACCGAGCCGATCCGTGAGGCCACGTCGTTCCACTGGTTGACATAGAGGATCTTGGAGGCGCCCTGCCCCCGCGGGGTCAGCGGGAAGCCGTGCTGGTCGGTGGCGCGCAGGTCGCTCAGGTGGGTGCCGTCGGTGAAGGCCAGGTCGACGGAGACGTTCGTCGCGTCGTAGTCGAGGTCGCCGTCGGCCATCGACGGGAAGATCCGGTACGCCAGCCGCGTGTTCCGGCCGACGGCGACGTTCACGTCGAAGACCTTGTTGTACGAGTACGCCCGCCCCTCGGCGGTGTGCCGGCCGGCGTAGCGCAGCGCACGCTTGCCCGTGAACCCGGCGCCCGCCTTGGCGGTGGGGGAGCCGCTCGGTCCCCGGTCGACCAGCGAGAGCATGTCCGGCGGGACCGGTCCGTCGCCGCCGCCCGTGGACAGCTGGAGGTCGGCGAGCTGCAGGATGCCGCCGCCGTTGTTCCGGGTGACCTCCAGCCGGAAGTGCCGGTACTCGGCGGGTTCGGCCAGGTCGTAGGTCTTCGTCTGGAACCGCTCGGTGAAGGACTCGCCGGCCCGGGTGTCGAGCGTCGTCCACTCCGTGCCGTCGGCCGAGCCCTTCAGGGTCCAGTCCTCGGGGTCGCGTTCATCGGCGTCATTGGCCGACGTCAGTGCGTAGCGAACTGTCTTGACCGATTCATCCAGGTCGAACTCCACCCAGCCGGTGGGCTCGAAGGCCAGCCACTTGGTGCTCGGCTCGCCGTCGACGAGGTTCTCCTTCACCTCGCCACCGCCGGTGTTCTCGGCACTGGCCCGGACGTCGGTGACCCGGTCGGTCACATTGCCCGGTATGCCGCTGCTGTAGCCGCCGTTCACTCCGGAGGCGCGCTTGCCGCCGCCGGGACCGGTGTCGACCGTGTTCGTCCAGTCCGGAAGCGGGTCGTCCGCCTCGAAGGAGGACCTGAACTCGCGATCGGGTCTCTCGGGGGCCTGGGGCAGTGCGATCGCAACGCCCTGTGAAGCCAGGGTCAAAGCCAAGGCGGTCGCCGACACGACCGCCGAACCCCATCTGTGCCGAGCTTTCCGCTGCATCAACGGGTACCCTCCCTGCGCAGTGGACAACGTTGTCACCTTCGATGCGCAAGGACCAGTAGTTGCCCAAGTGGCGGAGAGTGTCAAGGGTGTTGCTGTGGCATCAGGGCGTGGTGTCCGGGATATTTCCGGCGGAGCACCCGCAGGCCGCTCATACTTCCGTGAGGTCTCAACTCGGATAAGACCCGTGGCCAACCTTGTGCTCGATCTTGATCCGCTGACGGGAAGTGGACTATACCTGTCGGGCATTCACACGATCCGCACGTCACCACCCGCACTTCCCTGCACGACCCAGCTTGACCCGATCGCGGTGCCGGAGGATCCGGTTCACCGCCTGAGTCCTGGAGAAGGCGAGGACTTGAGCATGGGATCCACTTCCGCCGAGAACCACGGCACCGAAGGTGTCGGCCGCCGCGATCTGATCAAGAGGTCTGCCGCGCTCGGTCTGATCTCCGTCCCCACCATGAGCTTCCTGTCGGCCTGCGCCAGCAGCGGCGGCGGCGACAGCGGAGACAAGGCCAAGGCCGGAAAGAAGACCGCGAAGAACCCGCTCGCCGTCAATGACACGGCCGGCATGGAATTCGTCCTGTTCGACGGTGGTTTCGGCAAGGAGTACGCCGAGGACGCCGTGAAGATCTACGAGAAGAACTTCCCCAAGGTTCAGGTGAAGTTCTCCGCCACCCAGAAGATCCAGTCCACCCTCCAGCCCCGCTTCAACCAGGGCACCCCGCCGGACCTCATCGACAACTCCGGCGCCGAGCAGATGGACATGGGCGTCCTGGTCGGCAAGAACCAGCTCACCGACCTCACCCCGCTGCTGGACGCGCCCTCCTACGACGACCCGGACAAGAAGGTCCGCGACACGCTGCGCCCCGGCATCGTGGAGATGGGCCAGTTCGACGGCGAGAAGGTCTGGATCCTGTACTACGCCTACACGGTGTACGGCGTCTGGTACTCGCAGAAGGCCCTGGACTCGCTCGACGAGCAGTACCCCGAGACCTGGGACCAGATGCTCGCGGTCTGCGCGAAGGCCAAGAAGAAGGGCATGGCGGGCTGGACGTACGCGGGCAAATACCCGTACTACCTCCCCTTCTCGCTCTACCCGATGATCGGCAAGGTCGGCGGCCGTGAAGTCCTCGACGCGATCGACAACCTGGAGCCGAACGCCTGGAAGCACCCGGCCGTCAAGGCCTGCTTCGAGGCGTACTACGAGCTCCACAAGAAGGGCTACGTCCTCAAGGGCACGCCGGGCCTGGACCACATCCAGTCGCAGACCGCCTGGGCCGAGGGCAAGGCGCTGTTCATCCCGAACGGCTCCTGGGTGGAGAACGAGTCCGCCAACGTCATCCCGGAGGACTTCGACCTGGCCGTCTCCGCGCCCACCGGCCTCGACTCCTCCGACAAGATGCCCTTCGGCACCATCTGGGCCTCCGGCGGAGAGCCCTTCATCGTCCCGGCCAAGGCGAAGAACACCGCCGGCGGTATGGAACAGCTCCGCATCATGCTCAGCGAGGCCTCCTCGAAGAACTTCACCGGCAAGGTGAAATCGCTGACCGCGTACAACGGCGGCACCGACGGCGTCGCCCTCACCCCCGGTCTGAAGTCGGGTGTCGCGGCGCTGGACAAGGCCGGGGAGAACGTGGTGAATCCCCGTCTCCAGGACTGGTATGTGCAGTTGCAGAAGGAGAAGATCGGTGTGTCCGGTCTGGGCGAGATGATGGCCGGCCGCCTCACCCCGGCCGAGGCCATCAAAAAGATCCAGGCCTTCGCCGACGAGGCCGCCAAGGACGACTCCATCAAGCACTACAAGCACCAGTAACGGCACCGGAAACCCAATTCCCGCAACGGCACCGGAGTGGCGATGCAGCACGGCAAGTACCGGTTCATCGTGGGCTTCCTCGCGTTGCCCCTCGGCCTGTACGCGCTCTTCGTGGTCTGGCCGTTCATCCAGTCCATCTATTACTCGTTCACGGACTGGACCGGCCTGAGCCCCGAATTCAAGATGGTCGGTTTCGACAACTACAGCCGCATGCTCGATGACGACATCTTCTGGAAGTCGTTGCAGCACAGCCTGCTGTTCGCCCTCCTGCTGCCGGTGGTGACGATCGGTCTCGCGTTGTTCTTCGCCTTCATGATCAACGTGGGCGGCAGAAAGAGAAGGAACGGCCCGGTGATCACCGGCGTCCGAGGCTCCTCGTTCTACAAGATCGTCTACTTCTTCCCGCAGGTCCTCTCGATCGCCATCGTCGCGCTGCTGTTCGCGTTCGCGTACAACCCGGACAGCGGCGCGATCAACTCGCTCCTGCGCGGGATCGGCCTCGACGACATCCAGCCCCTGTGGCTCGGCGACCCCGACCTGGCGCTGTGGGCCGTCATGGCGGTTCTCGTCTGGTCCACGGTCGGCTTCTTCGTGGTCCTCTTCTCCGCAGGCATGGCCTCCATCCCGGCGGAGATGTACGAGGCGGCGCTCCTGGACGGCGCGAACCGCGTCACCACGTTCTTCCGGGTCACCCTGCCCCTCCTCTGGGACACGGTGCAGTCCGGCTGGGTCTACATGGGCATCCTCGCCCTGGGCGCCGAGTCGTTCGCGGTCGTGCAGATCATGACGACCGGACCGGGCGGTCCCGACTACTCGACCACCGTCATGGTCCTGTACGTGTACCAGAAGGCGTTCCGTGACGGGCAGGCCGCCTACGCCACCACCATCGGTGTCGCCCTGCTCGTCGTCACGCTGGCCTTCGCCGCCGTGGTGATGCGGCTGGGCCGTCGCGAGCGGCTGGAGTACTGACCGATGAAGACGACCGAAACCTCCGCTCCCCTCCCGGCCGAGTCCGGCGCGCCGATCGCCAAGACGGACACCCCGCCCCCCGCACCCCCGAAGGAGAAGAAGGAGGGCACGCTCCTCAACGTCTTCTCCCACGGCGTCCTGGTCATCTGGGCGTTCATGGTGGTCATGCCGCTGCTCTGGGCGGTCATGACGTCCTTCAAGGACGACCGTTCCATCTTCAGCTCCCCCTGGTCGCTCCCGGACTCCCTGCACTTCGACAACTGGTCACGGGCGTGGACCCAGGCCAACATGAGCGACTACTTCCTCAACACCGTCCTGGTGGTGGGTGGTTCGCTCATCGGCACGCTGGTCCTCGGCTCGATGGCGGCCTACGTCCTGGCCCGCTTCGACTTCCCGGGCAACCGCTTCATCTACTACCTGTTCATCGGCGGCATGAGCTTCCCGATCATGCTCGCGCTGGTCCCGCTGTTCTACGTGGTGAACAACATGGGCCTGCTGAACAGCATCCACGGCCTGATCCTGGTCTACATCGCCTACTCGCTGCCGTTCACGGTGTTCTTCCTGACAGCGTTCTTCCGCACGCTGCCGACGTCGATCGCCGAAGCGGCCTTCGTCGACGGCGCGTCGCACAGCCGCACCTTCTTCCAGATCATGCTCCCCATGGCCAAGCCCGGCCTGATCAGCGTCGGCATCTTCAACTTCCTGGGCCAGTGGAACCAGTACATGCTCCCCACGGTCCTCAACACCGACCCGGACAAGCGTGTCCTCACCCAGGGCCTGGTCCAGCTGGCGGTCAGCCAGGGCTACAAGGGCGACTGGTCGGGCCTCTTCGCGGGCCTGGTGATGGCGATGCTGCCGGTCCTCGCCGCGTACATCATCTTCCAGCGGCAGGTGGTGCAAGGCCTGACGGCCGGCGCGCTGAAGTAGCCCTGAGCGGCGGGAGGTGCCCGGCGTTGTCGCCTTGCCCGCAGCCTGGGCGAGACGGGCGCGCACCACAACGCTCCCGCACGCGCCGTCGTACGCGAGGGGCCGTGTCGGGGGGTGTCCGCCCGCAGCGGTTGGCGCGTCAACGAACAGTCGGTCGGCACGCAACCCCATCGCGCCGTTCCGAGGACGGACACCCCCCGGCGCGGCCCCGACCCACCACCCGGCGCCCGGCGAAGACGCGCACCCCCGACCCGGACCCACCACCGCACCACGCCGAAGACGCCCACCGGCACACGGCGAAGAGGCCCACCCCGAAACACCCCGGAACAGCCGCACAGCCACCACCCCAGCAGAAAGCGCGTACCCCCACATAGCGCTCCGCGACGACCCGCGTACACCCCGGAATCAGTTCAACCTCTTGACGGGAGGCGACCCGAACGGCTCAGCTTAGAGTTCACTAGTTGGACATAGACGGGGTCTCATCGATGCGGCCCCGTGCGCAGGAGGTCGTCGTGGAGACTCCGGGGTCGCAGTCGTCGCTGCACCGAGCCAACCTGGAGCGGGTCGTACGAGCCGTGCGCCTGGCGGGCTCCCTCACCCAGGCCGAGATCGCGCGGACGACAGGTCTGTCCGCGGCGACGGTCTCCAACATCGTCCGGGAGTTGAAGGACGGCGGCACCGTCGAGGTCACTCCGACCTCCGCCGGCGGCCGCAGGGCCCGTAGTGTGTCGCTGAGCGGCGACGCCGGCATCGTCATAGGCGTCGACTTCGGACACACGCACCTGCGCGTCGCCATCGGCAACCTCGCCCACCAGGTTCTCGCCGAGGAGTCCGAGCCGCTGGACGTGGACGCCTCGTCCACGCAGGGCTTCGACCGCGCGGAACAGCTGGTCAGCCGCCTGATCGAAGCCACCGGCGTCGACCGCTCCAAAATCGCCGGAGTCGGTCTCGGCGTCCCGGGCCCCATCGACGTCGAGTCCGGCACCCTCGGTTCGACCGCCATCCTCCCCGGCTGGACCGGTACCAACCCCGCCGAGGAGCTGCGCGGACGCCTCGGCGTCCCCGTGCACGTGGACAACGACGCCAACCTCGGCGCCCTCGGCGAAATGGTCTGGGGCAGCGGCCGGGGCGTCCGCGACCTGGCCTACATCAAGGTCGCGAGCGGTGTCGGCGCCGGCCTGGTGATCGACGGCAGGATTTATCGCGGCCCCGGCGGCACCGCTGGAGAAATAGGACATATTACACTCGATGAATCCGGCCCGGTGTGCCGTTGCGGCAACCGCGGCTGCCTGGAGACCTTCGCGGCCGCGCGGTACGTGCTCCCGCTCCTCCAGTCCAGTCACGGCACCGATCTGACCATGGAGGGCGTCGTACGGCTCGCTCGGGACGGAGACCCGGGCTGTCGTCGGGTGATCGCCGACGTCGGCCGCCACATCGGCAGTGGGGTGGCCAATCTCTGCAACCTGCTGAACCCGAGCCGGGTGGTCCTCGGCGGTGATCTCGCCGAGGCCGGTGAGCTGGTGCTCGGGCCGATCCGGGAGTCTGTCGGCCGCTACGCGATCCCCAGTGCGGCACGCCAGTTGTCCGTTCTCCCCGGTGCCCTCGGCGGCCGTGCGGAGGTGCTCGGAGCGCTCGCTCTCGCTCTCAGCGAGATGGGCGATTCGACCCTTTTGGACGGGACTGCCACGGGCCCCTTGAAGGCCGCTACCCCTGCCTTCACTTAGAGAACGGATGGCACCGTTGCCATCTCGTTAAGGATTTACTTCTTGACGTCGCACGTGTGGCCGAGTTGACTTCCAGCCACCTCGGTCGCAATGTCGCGGCCTCGTCAGGGAGGTTTCTAGAAGTGAACACCCGTATGCGCCGCACCGTCTTCGCCGTTGCCGCCACGGCCATGGCCGTTTCCCTCGCCGCCTGTGGCAGCGCCAAGGAGGCCGACGGTGGCAGTGACTCCTCGTCGGACGCGGCCGCCAAGAAGGGCGACAACATCAAGGTCGGTCTCCTGCTCCCGGAGAACCAGACCGCGCGTTACGAGAAGTTCGACCGGCCCCTGATCGAGAAGCAGATCAAGGAGCTGACGAACAACAAGGGCGAGGTCGTCTACGCCAACGCCAAGCAGGACGCCACGACCCAGAACCAGCAGGTCGAGACCATGATCACCAACAAGGTGGACGTGCTCATCCTGGACGCCGTGGATGCCAAGGCCATCGCCAACTCGGTGAAGAAGGCCAAGGACGCCGGCATCCCGGTCGTCGCCTACGACCGCCTGGCCGAGGGCCCGATCGACGCCTACACCTCGTTCGACAACGAGCAGGTCGGCAAGACCCAGGGCGAGGCCCTGCTCAAGGCCCTGGGCGACAAGGCCGAGGACGGGCAGATCGTCATGATGAACGGGTCGATCACCGACCCGAACGCCGCCCTGTTCAAGAAGGGCGCCCACTCCGTCCTCGACGGCAAGGTGAAGATCGGCAAGGAGTACGACACCAAGGAGTGGAAGCCGGAGAACGCCAACAAGAACATGGAGGGCGCCATCTCCGCCCTCGGCAAGGACAAGATCGTCGGCGTCTACTCCGCCAACGACGGCATGGCCGGCGGTATCATCACCGCGCTCAAGGCCGGCGGCTTCGACAAGCTGCCGCCCGTGACCGGCCAGGACGCCGAACTCGCCGGTGTGCAGCGCATCGTCGCCGGCGAGCAGTACATGAGCGTCTACAAGCCGTACGCCCCCGAGGCCGAGGCCGCCGCCAAGATGGCGGTCGCGCTGGCCCACGGCGAGTCGCTCGACTCCGTCGCCAAGGACAAGGTCGACAGCCCCACCACCAAGGGCGTCCCCTCCGTGCTCGTCCCGGTCGTCTCGCTGACCCAGGACAACATCAAGGACACCGTCATCAAGGACGGCGTCTACACCGTCAACGAGATCTGCACCGCCAAGTACAAGGCCGCCTGCGACAAGATCGGCCTCAACTAAACGGTCCGACGGTCGTCCCGCAGGTCACCAGGCCTGCGGGACGACCGCGCACAGCTCCTCCGGCGCCCCGCACACACCAGCCCCGCAAGCTAGGCGGGGCGCCGGACGGAACCCCCAACTCTTCTGCACTACCTTCCGCCGGGTCAGGCGGCGAAGGAGATGATTCACGTGTCCGCTACGCCCGTGCTGGCGTTGCGCGGGGTCTCCAAGCGATTCGGTGCCGTCCAGGCGCTCACCGACGTAGAGCTTGAGGTCCATGCCGGTGAAGTGGTCGCCCTGGTCGGCGACAACGGCGCCGGAAAGTCCACGCTGGTCAAGACGATCGCCGGCGTGCACCCCATCGATGACGGCGTCATCGAGTGGGAGGGCAAGGCCGTATCGATCAACAAGCCGCACGACGCCCAGAACCTGGGCATCGCGACCGTCTACCAGGACCTCGCGCTGTGCGACAACATCGACGTCGTCGGCAACCTGTTCCTGGGCCGGGAACTGCGCCGCCGCGGCGTCCTCGACGAGGTCGAGATGGAGCGCCGCTCGCGCGAGCTGCTCGACACGCTGTCGATCCGCATCCCCAGCGTCCGCATCCCGATCGCCTCGCTCTCCGGCGGTCAGCGCCAGACCGTGGCCATCGCCCGCTCCATGCTCGGCGAGCCGAAGCTGGTCATCCTCGACGAGCCGACCGCGGCGCTCGGCGTGGAGCAGACCGCACAGGTCCTCGACCTGGTCGAGCGGCTCCGTGAGCGCGGCCACGCCGTGGTGCTCATCAGCCACAACATGGCCGACGTGAAGGCGGTCGCGGACAAGGTCGCCGTGCTGCGCCTCGGGCGCAACAACGGTGTCTTCGAGGTCAAGTCGACCTCACAGGAAGAGATCATCTCCGCCATCACCGGTGCCACGGACAACGCCGTGACCCGCCGTGCGGCGCGCACCAACGGGGAGGCTCAGAAGTGAGCATCGAAAAGACCTCCACGCCCACCGACGGGCACGTCGTGGAGAACCCCGAGGCCGCCCCCGGCTCCGACACCGCCGTCGACCCCCGGCTGCTCGTTCGGGAGCAGGGCTTCGCCGGCTACCTCACCGAGTTCAAGCGCAAGATCCGCGGCGGTGACCTGGGCTCCATCCCGGTCGTCGTCGGCCTGGTCGTCATCTGCGTCACGTTCCAGAGTCTGAACTCGGCCTTCCTGTCCGCGAAGAACCTCAACGACATCTCCGTCGCCATGGTCGCGACCGGCATGATGTCGGTCGGCATCATCTTCGTGCTGCTGCTCGGGGAGATCGACCTGTCGGTCGGCTCGGTCAGCGGTGTCTCCGGTGCCGTCTTCGCCGTCCTCTCCATCACCCACGGCGTGAACGAATGGCTCGCCCTGGTGATCGCCGTCGTCGGCGGCGCGGCGATCGGCGCCCTGCACGGCTTCTTCTTCGCCAGGATCGGGGCACCGGCCTTCGCGGTCACCCTGGCGGGGTTGCTGTTCTGGAACGGCTTCATGCTCCAGCTGCTGGGCCAGAACGGCACCATCAACCTCGACAGCGAGGGCGTGGTCGGGCAGCTGACCACGTACTACTTCTCCGACGTCGCCGCCGCGTACGGCCTGGCCACGCTCGCCGTCGCGGCCTACTTCCTCTCCGCCTTCTTCGACAGCCGCCGCCGGGAGGCCGCCGGGGTCCCGTCCCGGCCGCTGAGCGACATTCTGCTGCGCACCGGTCTGCTGGCCGTCGTCGCCTACGCCGCCGCGGTCATGTTCAACCAGTACAAGGGCCTGCCCCTGGCCCTGCTGCTGTTCCTCGTCGTCCTGGTCGGCATGGACTTCCTGGTGCGCCGCACCTCGTACGGCCGCAAGGTGTTCGCGCTCGGCGGCAGCGTCGAGGCGTCCCGCCGCGCGGGCATCAACGTCGTCGCGGTCCGTGTCTCGGTGTTCGCCCTCGCGGGCCTGTTCGCCGCGATCGGCGGCCTCTTCTGGGCTTCCAAGATCGCGGCCGCAAACCAGAGCGCCGGCGCCGGTGACCTGCTGATGAACGTCATCGCGGCGGCCGTCATCGGCGGCACCAGCCTCTTCGGCGGCCGCGGCCGCATCTGGAACGCCCTGCTCGGTGTCATGGTGATCACCTCGATCCAGTACGGCCTGGCCCTCCAGGGCACCGGAGCGCCGGTCCAGTACATGATCACCGGTGGCGTGCTGCTGGCGACCGTGGTCATCGACTCGGTCACCCGCAAGACCCAGCGGACGGCGGGTCGCGCGTAACGCCGCCGACGGCCGTCCGGAAGCCGTGCCCGGCACCCCAGGGGTGCCGGGCACAGCCGTGTCATGGAGCGGGCCGTAACCGGGTACGGCACATCGGGTGACGTACGACGCACCGCCCGGACGCCTTCCGCCGCGGCGGAACATTAGACTCGACAAGCCCGGCAACAGCTCTACTGCAAGGAGGCACGGGTGCCGCTGCTGACCCGCATCAGGGGACCGCGCGATCTGGACCGGCTCAACCTGGAGGAGCTGAACCAGCTGGCGGAGGAGATCCGGACCTTCCTTGTGGAAGCGGTCTCCAAGACCGGCGGACACCTCGGCCCCAACCTCGGCGTGGTGGAGCTCACCATCGCCCTGCACCGGGTCTTCGACTCGCCCAAGGACAAGGTGCTCTGGGACACCGGCCACCAGTCCTACGTCCACAAGCTGCTCACCGGCCGTCAGGACTTCTCGAAGCTGAAGATGAAGGGCGGCCTGTCGGGTTACCCCTCGCAGGCCGAGTCCGAGCACGACGTCATCGAGAACTCGCACGCCTCGACCGTCCTCGGCTGGGCCGATGGCATCGCCAAGGCCAACCAGATCCTGGAGCGCGACGACCACGTCGTGGCCGTGATCGGTGACGGGGCGCTGACCGGCGGCATGGCCTGGGAGGCGCTGAACAACATCGCCGACGCCAAGGACCGCCCGCTCGTCATCGTCGTCAACGACAACGAGCGCTCCTACGCGCCGACCATCGGCGGCCTCGCCAACCACCTGGCGACCCTGCGCACCACCGACGGCTACGAGCGGTTCCTGGCCCGCACCAGGGAGGTCCTGGAGCGCACGCCCGTCGTCGGACGGCCGCTCTACGACACCCTGCACGGCGCCAAGAAGGGGCTGAAGGACTTCATCGCCCCGCAGGGCATGTTCGAGGACCTCGGCCTGAAGTACGTCGGCCCGATCGACGGGCACGACCTGGAGGCTCTGGAGTCGGCGCTCGCCAAGGCCAAGCGGTTCGGCGGGCCGGTCATCGTGCACTGCCTCACCGAGAAGGGCCGCGGCTACCAGCCCGCCCTCCAGGACGAGGCGGACCGTTTCCACGCCGTCGGCAAGATCCACCCCGACACCGGCCTGCCGATCGCCAGCGCCGGAGCCGACTGGACGTCCGTCTTCGGCGAGGAGATGGTCAAACTCGGCGAGGAGCGCGAGGACATCGTCGCCATCACGGCGGCCATGCTCCAGCCGGTGGGCCTGGACAAGTTCGCCAAGCGCTTCCCCAAGCGCGTCTACGACGTCGGCATCGCCGAGCAGCACGGCGCCGTCTCCGCGGCCGGTCTGGCCACGGGCGGCGTGCACCCGGTGTTCGCCGTGTACGCCACGTTCCTCAACCGCGCCTTCGACCAGGTGCTGATGGACGTGGCCCTGCACAAGTGCGGCGTCACCTTCGTGCTCGACCGGGCCGGTGTCACCGGCACCGACGGGGCCTCCCACAACGGCATGTGGGACATGTCGATCCTTCAGGTCGTCCCGGGGCTGCGGCTGGCCGCGCCGCGCGACGCCGACCAGGTGCGCGCCCAACTGCGCGAGGCCGTCGCCGTCGACGACGCGCCGACCGTGGTCCGCTTCTCCAAGGGCGCCGTCGGCCCCGCCGTGCCCGCCGTGCGGCGCGTCGGCGGCATGGACGTCCTGCGGGAGCCCGGCACCGACCGGCCGGACGTGCTGCTGGTCTCCGTCGGTGCCCTCGCGCCGATGTGCCTGGAGATCGCCGGTCTGCTCGACAAGCAGGGCATCTCCACGACCGTCGTCGACCCGCGCTGGGTCAAACCCGTCGACGAGGCCATGGCGCCGCTCGCCGAACAGCACCGCGTGGTCGTCACCGTCGAGGACAACAGCCGGGTCGGTGGCGTCGGTTCGACGATCGCCCAGGCGCTGCGCGACGCGGGCGTGGACGTGCCGCTGCGGGACTTCGGCATCCCGCCGCGCTTCCTCGACCACGCCTCCCGCGCCGAGGTCCTGGCCGAGATCGGTCTGACCGCGCCGGACATCGCCCGGCAGGTGACCGGCCTGGTCGCCAAGCTGGACGGACTCCCCACCGGCCGCAGTGCCGCGGACGCCGTGGAGAGCGCGCGCGACTGACCCCGGCCGACGGGGCCGATGCGGCCGAACGAGTACCGGATGGGCCGGTTTCCCCACCAAGAAGGTGGTGGAACCGGCCCATTGGCGTGAATTCGTCCGTGCCGGGGCATACGGGTGATGCCACCTCTCGATCATGGCGAGGACGACGAGCGTGGGAGGTAACCCCGTGAGCAGTACCCTCTTCCGGACGAAGAAGGTCGAGGAGTCCATCCTTGACACCGAGGAGCCAGAACACGCGCTCAAGAAGTCCTTGTCCGCGCTGGATCTGACCGTCTTCGGCGTCGGTGTGATCATCGGTACGGGCATCTTCGTTCTCACCGGCACAGTCGCCAAGAACAACGCCGGGCCGGCCACGGCTCTGGCGTTCGTGGTGGCCGGCGTCGCCTGCGCCCTGGCCGCCCTCTGTTACGCCGAGTTCGCCTCCACGGTCCCGGTCGCCGGGTCCGCCTACACGTTCTCGTACGCCTCCCTCGGTGAACTGCCCGCCTGGATCATCGGCTGGGACCTGGTTCTGGAGTTCGCACTCGGCACGGCGGTGGTGGCCGTCGGCTGGTCCGGCTACATCCAGTCGCTCATGGACAACGCGGGCTGGGTGATGCCCGCGGCCCTGGGCAGCAGGGAGGGCGCCGACACCTTCGGTTTCGACATCCTCGCCGCCGCGCTGGTCCTGGTCCTCACCGGCATCCTCGTGGTCGGCATGAAGCTGTCCGCGCGGATCACGTCGATCGTCGTCGCCATCAAGGTGACGGTCGTCCTCGTCGTCATCATCGCGGGCGCGTTCCTCATCAAGGCCGACAACTACGACCCGTTCATCCCGAAGGCGCAGCCCGTGGAGGCCGGGGCGAGTCTCGACTCCCCGCTGATCCAGCTGATGTTCGGCTGGGCGCCCTCCAACTTCGGCGTGATGGGCATCTTCACCGCCGCCTCGGTCGTGTTCTTCGCCTTCATCGGCTTCGACGTCGTGGCCACGGCCGCCGAGGAGACCAAGAACCCGCAGCGCGACATGCCGCGCGGCATCCTCGGCTCCCTCGTCATCTGCACGACGCTGTACGTCCTCGTCTCGATCGTCGTCACCGGCATGCAGCACTACAGCCAACTGTCCGTCGACGCCCCCCTCGCCGACGCGTTCAAGGCCACCGGGCATCCCTGGTACGCGGGCTTCATCAGCTTCGGCGCCGCGGTCGGCCTGACGACCGTGTGCATGATCCTGCTGCTCGGTCAGACGCGTGTGTTCTTCGCTATGAGCCGCGACGGCCTGCTGCCGCGCTTCTTCTCGCGCGTCCACCCGCGGTTCAAGACACCGCACCGGCCGACGATCCTGCTCGGTGTGATCATCGCCGTCCTCGCCGGGTTCACGCCGCTGACGGAGCTGGCCGCGCTGGTCAACATCGGCACGCTGTTCGCCTTCGTGGTCGTCGCCATCGGTGTGATCATCCTCCGCAAGAGCCGCCCCGACCTGCCCCGGGCCTTCCGCACCCCGTGGGTGCCGGTCATCCCGATCCTGTCGGTGTGCGCCTCGCTGTGGCTGATGATCAACCTTCCCGCCGAGACGTGGGTCCGCTTCGCCATCTGGATGGCCGCCGGCTTCCTCGTCTACTTCGTGTACGGCCGCGGCCACAGCCGCCTCGCCCGCAGCGGGGCGGGGGAGGAAGAGCCGAGCGTGGGCGACGGCGCGCCGTAGCCTCCACCGGGCCGCTTCGCCTTCGCGCCGCGACGGGGTCGGGGCCGCCTCGGGGGTGTCCGACCTCGGGACGGCTCGATGGGGTCGCGTACCGACCCCCGTTGACGCGCCGACCTGCGGGCGGACCCCCGATAACGCGGGTGCCGGTCAGTTCGGCCTGCGGGCCTGCGTGCCGCCAGGGCGCCGGCGGTACAAGAGCTCGGGTGGCACCGCGCGGCGCCGGGGGTGGCACTCACCCCGCCCCGGCATCGACGTCCAGCGGTCACGGGCGGACGGACCGCGGCCCCGCCACCTCCGCCCCCAGTTCCCCGACCCGCCTCCGCAGTTCGCGGTCCGCCGTGATCACCAGGACGGAACGGTCACCGGCCGACGCCACCACCTCGACGACGTGGTCGTCCCCGTCGCCCGGCGCCGACGACACCCGCACCCCCGGCACGGACTCCACCCCCCGCGCCGCTCCCTCCACCACCAGGACGATCTCCGCCGGGCCGGGGACAGCGGGAACCCCCTCGGACGCCAGCCGGTCCCGCAGCCGTTCCGCCGCGCCCCGACGGTCCCGCCACCACCCGTCCGGCACCGATCCGACGACGTTCGCGGCGTCGACGACCACGAGGACAGGCGCGTTGACGTTCATGTGGCCAGGGTCGCACGGCGGATGGACCCGAGGCAGGGGCCGGCGGGCGCACCGGGCCCCGTCGGCCGCATAAAGTGAACAGGTGAACGGCGACTGGCTCATCCGCGGCCGCGACGGCCGCCTCACTGTCTATCTGCCCTCCGGCGACGCCGTCCTGTGCCGTGCGGAACGAGGCCCCGCCGGCCTCTGGGAGGACGCTCCACGCACCGTCGGCGGCGGCCAGAAGCTGCACCCGGGCGCGGCGGTCGGCCAGGGCACCGACGGGTACGCCCACCTGGCCGCCTGGCGGCCCACCGTGCCGGGGGAGTCCGGACTCGTGCACTCCACGCACTTCCGGCCGGGTCTCGCGCCCCTGGACTGGATTCCGATCGGGCACCCGGACCAGAAGGGCGAGCGGACGGGCCCGCCGGCCGTCGCCGTCGACGGTGCGGGACGCGGTTATGTCTTCGTCCGGAACCAGGGCGGCGGGGTGAGCCTGCGCAACCA
Organism: Streptomyces sp. 378; assembly: GCF_030124145.1. Classification (GTDB taxonomy): domain Bacteria; phylum Actinomycetota; class Actinomycetes; order Streptomycetales; family Streptomycetaceae; genus Streptomyces. The sequence continues at coordinate 95,666 of NZ_JASKMS010000008.1, read as the reverse complement.
AAAGGTCAAGGGCGGCTGGGGAGGCTGGCTGAACCTCGGAGGGCAGGACGTCGAGGGGGAATTGGCCGCCGTGACGGGGGAGTCGGGGTTCGTCGAGGTCTACGCCTGCGTGCCCGGCGGGATCCTGCGCTGGCGGCAGGAGGGGGACGGCAAGAAGCCGGTGCCGGCCGAGGGCGTCGACGTCCCCGTCCGTCCCGGGACCCTCCGTGCGCTCGCCACGTCCGCCGACCGGACCACCCTCTTCTTCACCGACGACTCGGGGGACCTGTGCGCCTGGCGCCCCGGTGAGAAGCCGGTGACCCTCCTGACGGCCGCCGGCCCCGGCCCGGTCTCCGCGGTGCGGTGTGAGATCGAGGGGCACGACTGCACCGTGCTCGCGCAGCGGTCGGCGACCGGACGGGTCGCCTTCGCCGCGTATCCGACCGAGCAGGAGTCGGCCGGTGCCTGGTGGACCGAGTCCGGCCCTCGGCTGCCCGCCGACGCCATGGTGTCGGTGGCGCTCGACGAGCACGACGAGGTCGTCGCCGCCTCCCTCTCGCCCTCGACGGGGACCGTGCTGCTCACCCGCCGCAAGGACGAGCCGGGGCTCGCGCTGGAGGCCTGGAGGGAGCTCTGACCGTTCCTAGAGACTGAGCGGGAGTGAGTCCTGTTGCCAGAACCCATGCTCAGCCGAACGCCCCGAACGGTGTTGGGCGTTCTGGTTGCCCGAGTTCGCTCCGCGTCCGGGCGGCAGGGATCTTGTCCGTGGTCCGGGGATGCGGGGGCGGGTTCCCTCACGCCCGAGGACTCCTGGTCGGGCCTGGACGCTCCGATGCCCCTGCTCATCACTCCGGTGAGCAGAGGGCGGTGTCGTCCGTCGCCGGATCGGGTGTCCCTGGGCGCGCCTTCCGATCGCCACGGCGGCCGCGTCATGGCGAGTGGTTTTGCGGGTTGTCGTGGTGAGGGGTTTCTGCCAGTGCTGGGCGCCCCATCGGCTGGTGTAGGCAGGGTCCACGGCGATGACCGCGATGCCCGTGGAGTCGGCCATCGAGGTCAGCCGGGCACGGAGCTTCCCGGTGGGCATGCCGGAGATCAGTCGCCGGAAGCGTTTCTGGCGGCCGTGTTTCTCCCGGGTCTTCTCCGCACCGAAGTCCAGGTCCTCAACCGCGATGGCCCGGACGCCGCAGGTCTTCGCCCAGTGCAGGAGGCGGGTGAGGGCGTGGCGGACCTGGGCGTCGCGGTGCTCGGCGGTGCCAGTCAGGTCGTAGAAGAAGCGGCGCGGGGCGTCAATCGGGTTGCCGTGCACGTCCAGACGCCAGGCAGCGAGGTGGTCGGCGTTCATGTCGACACCGATCACGCCCTGGGCGAGCGCCGCCCCCATGGGGAGGGTGGGGGTGGGCGGGAGCTGCCAGGAGGCGGTCACATACCAGCGGTCCCGACCCGTATCCAGGTGGATGCGGTAAGCGATCGCCCGGTTGGCTGCGACGCGGTCGGCCCACTCGGTGCCCCGGTGCGCGAACGCGACCCGGCAGGCCAGGAGGTAGCGGCCGTGCGGGGCGTTCGCCAGATGCGCCAGTGGCGCGGGGAGTTTGATGCTCACTTCGCCGTCGGGGCTTACGCGGATCGTCTCGTTGCCGTGCCGCTTGCCGGACTCACCGTCCGCCTGGCAGAACCAGCGCTCGGCCTCCCAACCCCGGCGCCACGCGGACTTTGCGAGCCCGGCAGCCTCCAGGTGGTGCCGGGTGCAGGCCAGGCTCTTGCCTCCGCGCACGACGTGCACGAGTCCGGCCTCGCGGTCGGCCCGCGCGGCGGCCAGCCGGTCCTCAAGCACCTGCAGCCGCCGGGACTTCGCGTGCCACTCCCGCCTCGACCGGTAACCGCCCGGGGCATGCTTGGTTGCCTTCTGTCCGATCGGCTGGGACAGCCGGTGCCCGATGGTGCGGATGCCGGCTTCCAGGTTCTGAATGTGGGCCAGCTGGCAGCGGCGGGCCAGCGCCCACTGGTCGTGCGACGCCTTGGTGATCGCCCCGGCCCAGCGCGACGACGAAACCGGCGTCAGCTCCCGCTTGCGCACCGCCCACGTCTCAGCGGAATGCTCCACGCCGTCCCGGCAGCGGGCTTTGAGGTCCTTCGAAGCCAGCGACCCCAGATGCGCACCCACCAGCCGCAGCACCTTCTCATCGTCTGGTGCCAAGTCCTTGAGGCGGGTCCGGATGGCCACACCACTGGGACCGGACGCGACGAACGACGGCGCCACACTCGTCAGCCCACCCACCCGTCACCCCCGCCCCGACCCCACCCGAAGAACCCGTCACCGCGCCCAACGAGCAGTTCCCGTAGAAGGTCACGCATTCGGGGCGAGAACGTCAGTTCCCGACGGAAAGCCGGCGCCACCCGTGCGGCTCACAGCACGACACAGACCACCAACGCTCACTCCCGCTCACCAGAACACTCTTGAACACACTTCAGCGGCAGCAGCTACAAACCCCCTCGGGCAGCCGAAACAGGATGGTGTGCGGATCCTGTCTGCGGCGGCATGCACAAAGGGGGGCGGGTGCACGGATTGTCACCGTACGCCCCACCCCCCTCAGGGGTAACGCGTTACGCCGGGACGCTCGCGACGCCCTGGGCCAGGAACGTCTTGCCGTTCACGCGCTCGGAGACACCCTCGCGGTCCAGGTACGGCGTGATGCCGCCCAGGTGGAAGGGCCAGCCGGCGCCCGTGATGAGGCAGAGGTCGATGTCCTGGGCCTCGGCGACGACGCCCTCGTCGAGCATGATGCCGATCTCCTGCGCCACCGCGTCCAGGACCCGGTCGCGGACCTGCTCCTCCGTCAGGACGGTGTCGCCCTGCTTCAGGAGCGCGGCGACCTCGGGGTCGAGCTCGGGCTTGCCGCTGTCGTAGACGTAGAAGCCGCGCTTGCCCGCCTCGACGACCGCCTTGAGGTTCGGGGAGACCGTGAAGCGGTCCGGGAACGCCTTGTTGAGCGTCTCGGACACGTGCAGGCCGATCGCCGGGCCGACCAGCTCCAGCAGGACCAGCGGCGACATCGGCAGACCGAGCGGCTCTACGGCCTTCTCGGCGACCTCGACGGGGGTGCCCTCGTCGATGACGTTCTGGATCTCGCCCATGAAGCGGGTCAGGATGCGGTTCACGACGAACGCCGGGGCGTCCTTGGTGAGGACCGCGGTCTTCTTCAGCTTCTTGGCGACACCGAACGCCGTGGCCAGGGAGGCGTCGTCGGTCTGCTCGCCGCGCACGATCTCCAGCAGCGGCAGCACCGCGACCGGGTTGAAGAAGTGGAAGCCGACGACCCGCTCGGGGTGCTTCAGCTTCGACGCCATCTCCGACACCGACAGCGAGGAGGTGTTGGTGGCGAAAATCGCGTGCGCCGGGGCGACGGCCTCGACCTCCGCGAACACCGTCTGCTTGACGCCCATCTCCTCGAACACGGCCTCGATGATGAAGTCCGCGTCCGCGAAGCCCTCGGCCTTGTCCAGCACACCGGACACCAGCGCCTTGAGGCGGTTGGCCTTGTCCTGGTTGATACGGCCCTTGCCGAGCAGCTTGTCGATCTCGGCGTGGACGTAGCCCACACCCTTGTCGACGCGCTCCTGGTCGATGTCGGTCAGCACGACCGGCACCTCCAGGCGGCGCAGGAACAGCAGCGCGAGCTGGGAGGCCATCAGACCGGCGCCGACGACACCGACCTTGGTGACCGGGCGGGCCAGGGACTTGTCCGGGGCGCCGGCCGGGCGCTTGCCGCGCTTCTGCACCAGGTTGAAGGCGTAGATGCCGGCGCGCAGTTCACCGCCCATGATGAGGTCGGCGAGGGCCTGGTCCTCGGCGTCGTAGCCCTGCTGCAGGTCGCCGTTCTTGGCGGCGGCGATGATGTCCAGGGCGCGGTAGGCGGCCGGGGCGGCGCCGTGCACCTTGGAGTCCGCGATGAAGCGGCCCTTGGCGACGGCCTGGTCCCAGGCCTCGCCGCGGTCGATCACCGGGCGCTCGATCTCCAGCTCGCCCTTGAGGACGGCGGCGGTCCAGATCAGCGACTGCTCCAGGAAGTCCGCGCCCTCGAAGATCGCGTCGGCGATCCCGAGCTCGTAGACCTGCTTGCCCTTGAGCTGCTTGTTCTGGTTGAGGCTGTTCTCGATGATCACCGAGACGGCCTTCTCGGGGCCGATCAGGTTCGGCAGCAGCGTGCAGCCGCCCCAGCCGGGCACCAGGCCGAGGAAGACCTCGGGCAGGGAGAACGCCGGCACGGCCGCGGAGACGGTGCGGTAGGTGCAGTGCAGGCCGACCTCGACACCGCCGCCCATCGCGGCGCCGTTGTAGTACGCGAAGGTCGGCACGGCCAGCTTCGACAGCCGCTTGAAGACCTCGTGGCCGCCCTTGCCGATGGCGAGCGCGTGCTCGTGCTCCTTGAGGATCTCCACGCCCTTGAGGTCGGCGCCGACCGCGAAGATGAACGGCTTGCCGGTGATGCCGACGCCGATGACCTCGCCGTCCGCCGCCTCCTTCTCCACCTGGTCGATGGCGGTGTTCAGGTTCGCCAGCGAGGCCGGGCCGAAGGTGGTCGGCTTGGTGTGGTCGTGGCCGTTGTCCAGGGTGATCAGGGCGAAGCGGCCAGCGCCCAGGGGGAGGTCGAAGTGGCGTACGTGCGCACTCGTGACGACCTCGTCCGGGAACAGCTCGGAAGCCTGCTTCAAAAGCTCGGCGGTGGTGCTCACTTGTCCCCCTCGAAATGCGGGTTCTCCCAGATGACCGTCGCGCCCATGCCGAAGCCGACGCACATGGTGGTCAGGCCGTAGCGGACGTGCGGCTGCTCCTCGAACTGGCGGGCCAGCTGCGTCATCAGGCGGACGCCGGAGGAGGCCAGCGGGTGGCCGAAGGCGATGGCGCCGCCGTACTGGTTGACGCGCTCGTCGTCGTCGGCGATGCCGTAGTGGTCGAGGAAGGCCAGCACCTGGACGGCGAAGGCCTCGTTGATCTCGAACAGGCCGATGTCGGAGATCGACAGTCCGGCCTGGGCCAGCGCCTTCTCCGTCGCCGGGATCGGGCCGTAGCCCATGACCTCCGGCTCGACGCCCGCGAAGGAGTAGGAGACCAGGCGCATCTTCACGGGGAGGTCGTGCTCCCGCGCGAACTCCTCGGAGGCGATGAGCGAGGCGGTGGCGCCGTCGTTCAGACCGGCCGCGTTGCCCGCGGTGACCCGGCCGTGGACGCGGAACGGGGTCTTCAGGCCGGAGAGGTTCTCCAGGGTCGTGCCCGGTCGCATCGGCTCGTCGGCGGTGACCAGGCCCCAGCCCGTCTCACCGGCCTCGGGGGAGGTGCGGCGGACCGAGATCGGCACCAGGTCGGCCTGGATCTTGCCGTTGGCGTACGCCTTGGCGGCCTTCTCCTGGGAGCGCACGGCGTACTCGTCGGCGCGCAGCTTGGTGATCTGGGGGTAACGGTCGTGCAGGTTCTCCGCGGTCATGCCCATGAACAGGGCCGACTCGTCGACCAGCTTCTCGGAGACGAACCGCGGGTTCGGGTCCACGCCCTCACCCATCGGGTGGCGGCCCATGTGCTCGACACCGCCCGCGACGGCGATGTCGTAGGCGCCGAAGGCGACGGAACCGGCGACCGAGGTGACGGCCGTCAGGGCGCCGGCACACATGCGGTCGATGGAGTAGCCCGGCACGGACTGCGGGAGACCGGCGAGGATCCCGGCGGTGCGGCCGATGGTCAGGCCCTGGTCACCGATCTGCGTGGTCGCGGCGATGGCGACCTCGTCGATCTTCTTCGGGTCGAGTCCGGGGTTGCGGCGCAGCAGCTCCCGGATCGCCTTCACGACGAGGTCGTCGGCACGGGTCTCGTGGTAGATGCCCTTCGGGCCCGCCTTGCCGAACGGGGTGCGGACGCCGTCGACGAAGACGACGTCCCTGACGGTACGAGGCACGATGGCTCTCCTCCAGGGTCAGGATCTGCATTGCTGCTGCGATGCGCTGAGCGCGCGCTCAGACTCCATGCTACTTATGAGTAACGTAGCTGCACAGTCCTGACAGGGGGAGCGGTGAAGGTCACACCTTCGGCGGTGCCGTGGAGCCCCGGGGAGTCAGCACGGGAGTGGGCACCGGATGCGACCCGGCCTCACCCCCGGTGAGCACCGAGAACAGCGTCCGGGCCACCTCCGCCCCGAACCCGTGCACGTCATGGCTCATCGCCGACAGGGTCGGGTGCGTCAGTCGGCACAACTGCGAGTCGTCCCAGGCCAGCAGCGACACGTCCTGAGGCACCCGCAGCCCCATCTCCGCCGCCACCGACAGCCCCGCCACCGCCATGATGTCGTTGTCGTACACGATCGCCGTCGGCCGGTCGCCCGGCGCGGCGGTCAGCAGCGACCGGGTCGCCCGCGCCCCCGCGTCCCCCGAGAAGTCCGTCGCGACCTGCCACGCCCCGGCCAGTGCCAGTGCCCCGGCCGCCTCGTCGAACGCGGCCGTCCGGATCGCCGTGTGCCCGAGCTCCGCCGCCCCGCCCACCCGGGCGACCCGCCGGTGCCCGAGCGCGGCCAGATACCGCACCGCCTCCGTCACGGCCGTGGCGTCGTCCGTCCACACCGAGGTGAGCCCCCCGGTCAGCGAGGGGTGCCCGACGGCGACCACCGGCATCCCCAGGCGCTCCGCCAGGGCCGGACGGGGGTCGTCGGCCCGGAAGTCGACGAGGATCGACCCGCCGATCTGCCGACCCCGCCACCACGCCCCCTGGACGGCCACCTCCTCGTCCATGTTCCGCACGAGTCGCAGCAGCAGCGAACTGGAGTGCTCGGTCAGCACGCTCTGCACGCCCGAGACGAACTCCATGTACCAGGGCTCCAGGCCGAGCACCCGCGCCGGCCGGCACACGGCGAGACCGACCACGTCCACCCGCGATCCGGCCAGCGTCCGCGCCGTGAGGCTCGGCGCCCAGCCCAGCTCCCGGGCCGCGAGGAAGATCCGGTCCCGGGTGGCCTCCGACAGACCGGGCTTGTGGTTGAAGGCGAGGGACACCGCGCCCTTGGACACACCGGCGCGCGCGGCGACGTCCTTGATGGTGACGCGAGGGGTCGGCGTTGCCGTCATCGGGTGGGCTCCACGCAGTACAGGGCAGAACGAGCGGTCTCCGGGTCCGGAGTCTTCCAGCCGCGCACGCCGATGGTCACCTCTTCGCCCGGCAGCAGCGTGACCAGGCCCCGGTCGGCGCGCGCCCCGGGCTCCAGCCGGTCGGCCTGCAGGAGCAGGTCCCGGACCAGGGTGCGGGCGGTCACGGTGATGCCGTCCGGAGTGAGGGCGACGTCGAACCGCGGGGCGGGATAGGGGACGTCGCGGTCGGGCACGGGAAAGTGCACCGCCCGCAGCCTGCCCGCATCGGCGACCAGGAACTCCTTCGGCCCGTCGGGCGCCAGCTCGCGCGGTACGTCGACACGCGCCACGGTCCGCTTGGCGGCCGTCAGTTCGACATCCGCCCGCCCCAGCACCTCGCCCTCGACGGAGAGCCGCCGCAGGGTCAGCGTTTCCCGCCAGTCGTCCGCTGCCTGGTTGACGGCGGCCAGCTCCAGCCCGCCGTCCCCCGGCCGGATGGTCAGCAGCCGGTCCGCGTACAACCGCTTCAGCTCGTGGTACAGCGGCTTCTCCCGGCCGTCCCCGTCGATCGCCGCCCAGGACGTCACCGGCCAGCAGTCGTTGAGCTGCCAGACGATCGTGCCCGCGCACACCGGCCAGTGGGAGCGCCAGTGCTCGATCCCGGCCGCGACGGCCCGCGCCTGGTTGAGCTGCGTGAGGTAGTGCCACCGGTCGAAGTCCCCCTCCGGCAGGGCGAAGTGCCGCCGGAGCCCTCGCTCCAGCTTGCCGTTGCCGTCGTCCGCTTTCTGGTGGTGCAGCATGCCGGGGGAGTCCGGCGCGAGCTCCTCCCCGGGCAGGGCGCGGCGCAGGGTGGCGTACGCGGGCGGCGCCTGCCAGCCGAACTCCGCGACGAACCGGGGCACGCTGAGCCGGTAGTCCGCGTAGTCCTCCCGGTTCCACACCTCCCACGAGTGGTGGGTGCCGTGCGCCGGGTCGTTCGGGTGGTGCCGCCAGGAACCGGACCAGGGGCTCCCCGCCGTGTAGGGCCGGGTCGGGTCCGACTCGGCCACCACCCGCGGCAGGAGGCCCAGGTAGTAGCCCTCGCCCCAGGAGTCCCCGGCCAGCCGCGGCTCCCACTCCCAGTCCCGGAAGCCCCACAGGTTCTCGTTGTTGCCGTTCCACAGCACGAGCGAGGGATGCGGCATCAGCCGTACGACGTTCTCCCGCGCCTCGGCCTCCACCTCGCCGCGCAGCGGTTGCTCCTCCGGGTAGGCCGCGCAGGCGAACGGGAAGTCCTGCCAGACCAGCAGGCCGAGTTCGTCGCAGGCGTCGTAGAAGTCCTCGCTCTCGTAGATCCCACCGCCCCAGATCCGCACGAGGTCCACACCGGCACCGGCCGCCTGCTCCAGCCGCCGCCGGTAGCGCTCGCGGGTGATGCGGGACGGGAAGACGTGGTCCGGGATCCAGTTGACGCCCCGCGCGAAGAGCCGCTCGCCGTTGACGACGAGGGTGAAGTCCGTGCCGTGCGCATCGGGCCGCCGGTCCAGTCCCACGCTGCGGAAACCGATGCGCCGCCGCCACACGTCCAGTTCGTCCGCGCCGTGCAGCAGCCTCAACTCGACGTCGTAGAGCGGTTGTTCCCCGTAGCCGCGCGGCCACCACAGGCGCGCGTCCGGCACCCGCAGCCGTACGGTCCCGCCCGCCCCGTCGATCTCCGCCCGCGCCCGCACCCCGGCGACGGTCGCCTCCACGGTGAGCGGCGCCTCCACCCGGGTCCGCTCGACGTCGACGGCCAGCTCGACGACGCCCGTGCCCTCCTCGACGGTGACCAGCGGGCGCACCCGGGCGATCCGGGCCGTCGACCAGTGCTCCAGGCGCACCGGCCGCCAGATCCCGGCCGTCACCAGGGTCGGCCCCCAGTCCCAGCCGAAGGAGCAGGCCATCTTGCGCAGGTACTGGTAGGGCTCGGCGTAGGCGGCGGGCCGTTCGCCCAGTCGGCTCCGCACGGCCTCGGCCTCGGCGTAGGCGGAGACGAACCGCACGGACAGCAGCCCGGACAGGCCCGTCACGTCGAACCGGTACGAGCGGTGCATGTTGCGCACCTTCCCCAGCAGGCGCCCGTCCAGGGAGATCTCGGCGACGGTGTCGAGCCCGTCGAAGACCAGGTCGGTCTGCTCCTGCCCCCACGAGCCGCCGATCTCCCGCTCGTACGTCCAGTCGCGGCGCCCCACCCAGGCCACCTCGGTCTCGTTGCGGCCGAGGAACGGGTCCGGGATCCGCCCGGCCGCCATCAGATCGGTGTGCACGCAGCCCGGCACGGTGGCCGGCAGCGTGTCCGAGTCGTGCCGCAGGATCCATCCCTCGCCGAGCGGTGTGACCTCCAGCATGCCCACTCCCTTAACCGGTTCAGTGAAGAGTCGAGTGACGGCTTCGCATCGTTGGCGGGATTGGGACTTTACCGGTTGAGTACACGCTGTCAGAGTTCCGAATCAGCCATACCGCACGTGCTCGTCCGTCCCGAGTTCCCCTCCGTGAACGGAGCTGACGCACATGAACCGCCGTACCCTCCTCGCCCTCGCCGTGGGCGCCGCCCTGCTCGCCTCCGGCTGCACCGGCACCGGGGGCTCCTCGAAGGGCGCCGACGCCGAGGCGCCCGACGATCCCTCCCAGGTCGACGGGACCATCACCGTGCTCACCCACCGGACCGACCTCGTGCAGGACGGGACGCTGAAGAAGTACGCCGCCGAGTTCAACAGGACGTACCCGAAGGTGAAGGTCGAGTTCGACGGCATCACCGACTACGAGGGCGAAGTCAAGATCCGTATGAACACGGAGAACTACGGCGACGTCCTCATGATCCCCGCGGTGATCCAGAAGAAGGACTACCCCCGGTTCTTCGCCTCGCTGGGCAGCCGGGAGGAGCGGAGCAAGAAGTACCGCTTCACGGACTTCACCGCCGTCGGCGGCAAGGTCTACGGCCAGAGCCCGCTCGGCGCGGTCCCCGGGTTCATCTACAACAAGAGGGTGTGGAGCGAGGCGGGGGTCACCGACTGGCCCACCACTCCGGATGAGTTCCTCGCCGGGCTCAAGGCGATCAAGTCGAAGACCGACGCGGTCCCCTACTACACCAACTTCAAGGACAAGTGGCCGCTCAGTCAGTGGACGGGGGTGAACGGCTCGGTCAGCTGCGACGAGCAGGCGACCACCAGGCTGGCCGAGGGCAATCCCTGGGCCGAGGGCGCCGACCTGCGAGTGGCCGACACCCTGCTGTACGACATCGTGCACGAGGGGCTCAGCGAGAAGGACCCGACGACCACCAACTGGGAGGCGTCCAAGCCCCGGCTGGCCAAGGGCGAGATCGCCACCATGTGGCTCGGCTCCTGGGCGGTCATCCAGATGCGCGGCGCGGCGAAGCAGGCCGGCACCGACCCGGACGACATCGGGTTCATGCCCTTCCCCGCACAGAAGGACGGCAGCTTCTGCGCGGTCACGTCACCCGACTACAACCAGGCCGTCAACATCCACTCCGAGCACAAGCAAGCCGCCCGGGCCTGGATCGACTGGTTCACCGAGAAATCCGGCTACGCCGGGGACAACCTGGCGCTCTCCCCGCTGAAGGACGCCCCGCTGCCCGACGTCCTGAAGCCGTACGAGCAGGCGGGCGTCAAGCTCCTCGAACTCGACGACAGCAAGGGCGCCGAGGTGAAGACCATCGAAAACCAGTCCGAGGTCGGCATCAACAAGCCCGACTACCGCCAGGAACTCGTGGACATGGCCCGCGGTGCCAGGAAGGGCGACCCGGACGACTACCTGGACGGCCTCGGTGAGAAGTGGACCGAGACCCAGAAGTCGCTGGGGTACTGATGACGGGCACGACCGAGACGGCGGCCGTCACGGCCGCCGCGGGGGCGGCCACCGCCCCGGCCCCCGCCCCGCGCCGGGTCCGTCGGTGGCGCGGGGCCACCCCCTGGCTCTTCCTGCTCGCCCCACTCGCCCTGCTGATCGTCTTCACCTACGCGCCGATCGCCAACATGGTCGCGTACAGCTTCACCGACTGGGACGGAGTGAGCCCCGAACTGCACTACACGGGCACCGAGAACTACGCCGAACTCTTCACCCGCTCCGAGCTGTTCGAGGTCTTCTGGGTCAGCGGCTACTACCTGGCGGCCTCCGTGATCCAGATCGTCGCCGCGCTCTACTTCGCCACGATCCTCAGCTTCAACGTCCGCTTCCGGAACTTCTTCAAGGGCGTGCTGTTCTTCCCGTACCTGATCAACGGCGTGGCGATCGGGTTCGTCTTCCTCTACTTCTTCCAGGACGGCGGCACCCTCGACTCGATGCTGGGCCTGCTCGGAGTGGAGACGGACCGAGCGTGGCTGGGGAGCCCCACCTCGGCGAACACGTCCCTCGCGGCGGTCTCCGTCTGGCGCTACCTGGGCCTGAACTTCGTCCTCTTCCTGGGGGCGATCCAGTCGGTCCCCGGGGAGCTGTACGAGGCGGCCGAGCTGGACGGCGCGAACCGCTGGCACCAGTTCCGCCACATCATCGCGCCGGGCATCAAGCCGGTCCTGTCCCTGACGGTGATCCTGTCGATCTCGGGCTCCCTGTCGGTCTTCGAGATCCCGTACATCATGACCGGCGGCGCGACCGGCACCGAGACGTTCGTGATCCAGACCGTGAAGCTCGCCTTCCAGTTCAACAAGACGGGCCTCGCCTCGGCGGCCGCGGTCGTGCTGCTGCTGATCGTCCTGGCGGTGACCTGGGTGCAGCGGCGCCTCGCCCCCGACGACAAGGTGGACCTCGTATGACACGCCGCGCGGTGAGCCGTCTCCTCGTGTACCTGTCGCTGATCGCCGCGACCGCGGTGGTCCTGCTCCCGCTGGCCGCCGTGCTGCTGACCTCCCTCAAGTCCGAGCGGGAGATGGCGGACGGCAGCGGAGCGCTCACGCTGCCCGACGACCCGTTCAACTTCCACAACTACGTGACGGCGTTCCAGGACGGCCGGATGCTCTCGGCGTTCGCCAACACCGCGATCATCCTGGTCGTGGCCATCGGCGGCACCGTCCTCATCGGGTCGATGACGGCCTACGCCATCGACCGCTTCCGGTTCCGCTTCCGTACGTCGGTCCTGGCCCTGTTCCTCGTCGCCGCCCTGGTCCCCGGAGTGACCACCCAGGTGGCCACCTTCCAGATCGTGAACAGCTTCGGCATGTTCGACAGCCTCTGGGCGCCGATCGCCCTCTACATGGGCACGGACATCGTCTCGATCTACATCTTCCTGCAGTTCGTCCGGTCGATCCCGATCTCCCTGGACGAGTCGGCCCGCATCGACGGGGCCAACGCCTTCACGGTCTACCGCAAGGTCATCTTCCCGCTGCTGAAACCGGCGATCGCGACGGTCGTGATCGTGAAGGGGATCACCGTCTACAACGACTTCTACATCCCCTTCCTCTACCTGCCCTCCGAAGATCTTGGCGTGATCTCGACGTCGCTGTTCCGCTTCAAGGGCCCGTTCGGCGCCCACTGGGAGACGATCTCGGCGGGAGCGATCCTCGTCATCGTCCCCACTCTGATCGTCTTTCTGTTCCTCCAGCGGTTCATCTACAACGGTTTCACCCGGGGGGCCACGAAGTAGCGGCCTTCCTCAGGCCTCCTTCGGGGACAGGGCCTCCACCAGCACCGGCGTCACCTGCTCCACCTGCCACGGCCGCGCACCATGTCCGGCCAGGGCGGCCGCCACCGACCCGGCGTCCACCACCGCCGGCGGCTCCCAGCACACCCGCCGCACCGTGTCCGGCGTGATCAGGTTCTCCTGCGGCATGGCGAGCTGCTCGGCCAGCGCCGACACCCCGGCCCGGGCCGCGGACAACCGCGCCGCGGCCGCCGGGTCCTTGTCGGCCCAGGCCCGCGGCGGCGGAGGCCCGGTCACGGACAACCCCGGCTGCGGCAGCTGCGCCTCGCTCAGCGCCTTCGCCCGGTCCACCGCAGCCTGCCACTGCTCCAGCTGCCGCTTGCCCACGCGGTGGCCGAAACCGTTCAGCGCGGCCAGCGCCTGCACACTCGCCGGAAGGGCCAGCGCGGCCTCCACGATGGCCGCGTCCCCGAGCACCTTGCCCGGCGACACGTCCCGCCGCTGCGCGATCCGGTCCCGGGTCTGCCACAGCTCCCGTACGACGGCCAGCTGCCGTCGTCGCCGCACCTTGTGCATACCGGACGTACGCCGCCACGGGTCCTTGCGGGGCTCGGGCGGCGGAGCCGAGGCGATCGCGTCGAACTCCTGGCGGGCCCACTCCAGCTTGCCCTGCCGGTCCAGCTCCTTCTCCAGCGCGTCACGCAGGTCGACGAGCAGCTCGACGTCCAGCGCCGCGTACCGCAGCCAGGGCTCGGGCAGGGGCCGGGTCGACCAGTCGACGGCGGAGTGGCCCTTCTCCAGGACGAAGCCCAGCACGCTCTCGACCATCGCGCCGAGACCGACCCGGGGGAACCCGGCGAGCCGCCCGGCCAGCTCCGTGTCGAACAGCCGCGTCGGCACCATGCCTATCTCGCGCAGGCAGGGCAGGTCCTGGGTGGCGGCGTGCAGCACCCACTCGACGCCGGACAGGGCGTCTCCGAGGGCGGAGAGGTCGGGGCAGGCCACGGGGTCGATCAGGGCCGTTCCGGCGCCCTCGCGGCGCAACTGCACGAGGTAGGCGCGCTGCCCGTAGCGGTAGCCGGACGCGCGCTCGGCGTCGACGGCGACGGGCCCGGATCCCGCCTCGAAGGCGGCGATCACCCGGGCCAGGGCGGTCTCGTCCGCGATGACGGGCGGAATGCCCTCACGCGGCTCCAGCAAAGGGGTCGGCGCCTCCGTAGCAGAAGATCCGCCGTCGTCCGGAGGAGCGCCTCCGGTGGTTCGCAGTGGGCTGTCTGCTGCGGTGTCGTGGGCGTCGGTCACATGTCAAGGGTATCCATGTATGGACAGCGCCCGCCGACGTAACGTTCCGTCGGCGGGCGGCCCAGGGTCGCAAACCAGTCATGTCGGGGAAGCGGCGGGTTCGCGAACCGTGTGTGACGTGAACAGGGCCGGAGCCCGATCCCGTTCACGTGGACGAATGATCATGGGAGGTCACGGCGGCGCGGGTCAGTGGATGATCCCGGTCCGCAGCGCCACCGCGACCATGCCGGCGCGGTCGCCCGTGCCGAGCTTGCGGGCGATGCGGGCGAGGTGGCTCTTGACGGTCAGGGCGGACAGCCCCATCGAGACGCCGATCGCCTTGTTCGACTGGCCTTCGGCGACCAGCCGCAGCACCTCGACCTCACGGCCGGACAGTTCGCGGTAACCGCCCGGGTGGCTCGGGGCACCCGGGGGGCGGCGGTGCAGACGGGCGGCGGCGGCGCCGATGGGGGCGGCGCCCGGGCGGGTGGGGAGTCCGACGTTGGTGCGGGTGCCGGTGACGACGTAACCCTTCACCCCGCCGGCGAGTGCGTTGCGCACGGCGCCGATGTCGTCGGCGGCGGAGAGGGCGAGCCCGTTGGGCCAGCCCGCGGCGCGGGTCTCCGACAGCAGGGTGAGGCCGGAGCCATCCGGCAGGTGGACGTCGGCGACACAGATGTCGCGGGGGTTGCCGATGCGGGGACGAGCCTCCGCGATGGACGAGGCCTCGATGACATCGCGCACACCGAGCGCCCACAGATGGCGGGTGACGGTGGAGCGGACGCGCGGGTCGGCCACGACCACCATGGCGGTCGGCTTGTTCGGGCGGTAGGCGACCAGGCTTGCGGGCTGCTCGAGGAGAACGGACACCAGGCCTCCTGGGGTGCGGGACGGGGCCGGCTCGTGGGGGTGAAGCCGGGACGAACCGTGCTTTCAAGGTCACAGTCGTCTTCGGCACCGAACCCGTCCGCCTTTAGAGAATGATCACGATTCGGTGATAACAATCCGTGCAATTCGGACACGCGGTCGATCATTCGAAGGTCGAACGGTTTCGCTCTGCGTCGCTACGCGGTCGAAAGTGGCCGTATCGACAAAGTGATTCGGCCAAGAGGGGGACGCAGGTGTGATCGTCGGCACGACATGGTTGACCGCCCCGCACAAGATCGATCAGTGCGGGGCGGTCAGGGGTGGATCAGCGGGACTGTGACCCTCGCCGCTGGGGCAGCGTCACGATCGACGCGTCCCCGGGCCCGGCCGGGGGCAGCCCGGCGATCTGGGCGAGCAGATCGCACCAGGACGCGAGATGGGCGGCCGTGTCCGGAACCCCGCCCAGGCCCTCGCGCGGCGTCCACGACGCACGGATCTCGATCTGCGAGGCGGCCGGCCGCGCGGACAACCCGCCGAAGTAGTGGGAGCTGGCGCGCGTGACCGTGCCGCTCGGCTCCCCGTACGTCAGTCCGCGCGTCTGGAGCGCGCCGGTCAGCCAGGACCAGCACACCTCCGGCAGCAGCGGATCCGCCGCCATCTCCGGCTCCAGCTCCGCGCGCACCAGCGTCACCAGCCGGAACGTGCCCCGCCAGGCATCGTGCCCGGCCGGGTCGTGCAGCAGCACCAGGCGGCCGTCGGCCAGGTCCTGGTCGCCGTCGACGACCGCGGCCTCCAGCGCGTAGGAGTAGGGGGCGAGCCGCTTCGGCGGGGGCGTCGGCTCGACCTCGATCTGGGGCCGCAGCCGCGCCGCCCTCAGCGCGTCGACGGCGGCCCGGAAGGGGAGCGGGGCGGAGTCCGCCTCCCGCCGGTCGTTCTCGGTGTCCTTCGCTTCGTCCATTCCGCCAGCGCCGTCCGACAGTCGTCCCTGAGCCGCAGCCATGCGGGAAGATTACGGGGACCGGAGCCCGGGTGCCGGGCTAGACACCCCGCGCCCGTCCAGGGGCTGAATCGCGCGGTACGGCAGCGTGCGAAACTTGGCCCCGTGAGTGCCAACCACGCCCCTCGGGCCCAGCAGCCGTCCGCCCCGTACGCATCCGCCTTCCTCAAGGCCTGCCGGCGCGAGCCCGTGCCGCACACACCGGTGTGGTTCATGCGGCAGGCCGGGCGCTCACTGCCGGAGTACCGCAAGGTGCGCGAGGGCATCGGCATGCTCGAGTCCTGCATGCGGCCCGAACTGGTCACCGAGATCACCCTCCAGCCGGTGCGCCGGCACGGCGTCGACGCGGCGATCTACTTCAGCGACATCGTCGTCCCGCTCAAGGCCATCGGCATCGACCTCGACATCAAGCCCGGCGTCGGCCCGGTCGTCGAGCACCCGATCCGCACCCGCGCGGACCTCGCGCAGCTGCGCGACCTGGCCCCCGAGGACGTCTCCTACGTCACCGAGGCCATCGGCATGCTCACCCGTGAGCTCGGCGCCACCCCCCTCATCGGCTTCGCCGGCGCCCCCTTCACCCTCGCCAGCTACCTCGTCGAGGGCGGCCCGTCCCGCACCTACGAGAACGCCAAGGCGATGATGTACGGCGACCCCGAGCTGTGGGCCGACCTGCTCGATCGCCTCGCGGACATCACCGCCGCGTTCCTGAAGGTGCAGATCGAGGCGGGCGCCTCGGCGGTCCAGCTGTTCGACTCCTGGGCCGGAGCGCTCGCCCCCGTCGACTACCGCCGCTCCGTGCTGCCCGCGTCGGCGAAGGTCTTCGAGGCCGTGGCCGGCTACGGCGTGCCGCGCATCCACTTCGGCGTCGGCACCGGCGAGCTGCTGGGTCTCATGAGCGAGGCCGGCGCGGACGTCGTCGGCGTCGACTGGCGGGTCCCGATGGACGAGGCCGCCCGCCGGGTCGGCCCCGGCAAGGCACTCCAGGGCAACCTCGACCCGACCGTGCTGTTCGCCCCGACGGAGGCCGTCGAGGCCAAGACCCTCGACGTCCTGGATGCGGCGAAGGACCTCGACGGGCACATCTTCAACCTCGGCCACGGCGTCATGCCGTCCACGGACCCGGACGCGCTGACCCGGCTCGTGGAGCACGTGCACACGCGGACCCTGCGCTGAGCCGAAAACCCGATCGGCCGGACCGGTGAACGCGGCCGCACGGGCGTGCGTATGTGTCGGCAACCGCTCGCGGCGCGGGGAAGGCGGGTCGCGGGGCCGACGTGAGGAACAGGCGATGAACGACCGAGTTACCCCCGCGATGCACGCGCTGCCCGACGGCGAGGCGGAGCTGACGCTGGTGGTGCGGCTGCCCTGGGAGGACGTGGCCCGCCTCGGCCAGGACGCCGGGCGGCTGGCCACCCAGTTGCGGCGGCCCGTGACACTGGAGGAGGCGGTGAGCCACCGGTTGCGGTCGACCCGGGTGGCCTCGCACGCGAAGCCGGCCGGGGAGCAGCCGCCGGCGGTGACGGCTTCGGCGTCGGTGTCCTCCCTGCCGTCCCGGCCGCCGGCGGAGCAGGCGCGCCAGGCGATCGACCGGATCAATGGGACGGCAGGGACTGCGTAGGCGCTTGGCCGTAGGGGTGCGGGTTCGCCGCCGGGTGCGGGTTTGTCGTGGCTGGTCGCGCCCACGCGGCGGAGCCGCACATCGCCACGGCCCGCGCCCCTCCAGCCCTACCGTCCCTTATGCCGAACTGCGCACCTTTGCCGCCGCCTTGCGGGCCGCTACCAGGACCGGGTCCCAGACCGGGGAGAACGGCGGGGCGTATCCGAGGTCCAGCATGGTCATCTGTTCCGCCGTCATTCCCGCGGTCAGGGCGACCGCCGCGATGTCGACCCGCTTGCCCGCGCCCTCCCGGCCGACGATCTGCACGCCGAGGAGGCGGCCCGTGCGGTGCTCGGCGAGCATCTTGACCGTCATGGGGGAGGCGTTCGGGTAGTAGCCCGCGCGGCTGGTCGATTCGATGGTCACCGAGTGGAAGCGCAGCCCGGCGCGGTGGGCGTCCTTCTCGCGCAGGCCCGTGCGGGCGATCTCCAGGTCGCAGACCTTGCTGACCGCGGTGCCGACCACGCCCGGGAAGGTCGCGTACCCGCCGCCGACGTTGGTGCCGATGATCTGGCCGTGCTTGTTGGCGTGGGTGCCGAGCGGGATGTGCCGCTCCTGGCCGGAGACCAGGTCCAGGACCTCGACGCAGTCGCCGCCGGCCCAGACGTTCTCGTGGCCGCGCACCCGCATCGAGCGGTCCGTGAGGAGACCGCCGTGCGGGCCCAGGGGGAGTCCTGCGGCCTTCGCGAGGGTCGTCTCGGGGCGGACGCCGATACCGAGCACGACGACGTCCGCCGGGAACTCGCGGTCCTGCGTGACCACCGCCCGCACGGCCGCGTCGTCGTCGGTCAGGATCTTGGTGACCTCGGCATCGTTCACCATCGTGATGCCCAGGCCCTCCATGGCCTCGTGCACCAGGCAGCCCATGTCCGGGTCGAGGGTCGACATGGGTTCGCTGCCGCGGTTGACGACCGTCACCTCGTAGCCGCGGTTGATGAGCGCCTCGGCCATCTCCACGCCGATGTAGCCCGCCCCGACGACCACCGCGCGTCGGCCACGCGTGCGTTCCAGCGTGTCGAGCAGGGCCTGGCCGTCGTCCAGCGTCTGCACGCCGTGCACCCCGGCCGCGTCGGCCCCGGGCATGTCGGGCCGGATCGGCCGGGCGCCGGTCGCGATCACGAGCTTGTCGTACGACGTCCAGGACTCCTCGCCGGAGTCGACGTCACGCGCGCGTACCCGCCGCCCGTCGAGGTCGAGTTCCGTGACCTCGGTGCGCAGCCGCAGGTCGATGTCGCGCGCGCGGTGTTCCTCGGGGGTGCGGGCGATGAGCCGGTCCCGGTCGGTGACGTCGCCGCCGACCCAGTAGGGGATGCCGCACGCCGAGTACGACGTGAAGTGGCCCCGTTCGAACGCCACGATCTCCAGTTCCTCGGGGCCCTTCAGACGGCGCGCCTGCGACGCCGCGGACATGCCCGCGGCGTCGCCGCCGATGACGACCAGTCGCTCCCGTGTGCGGCTCATGTTCATGCGGACACGCTACGGGAGCAGGGCAGTTCAGTCCCGCTCGCCGGGGGTTCGCGGCTGCGTGGACTCCGGCGCCGGACGGGCCGTCGGCAACGGGTCCGGGGCGGTCGTCGCGGACGCCGGCGCGGGGCGGCGCGACAGGCGGGGGCGTACGACCCGCAGCCACAGCAGGACGATCAGCGCGGCCACCGCCGCGAACGGCAGGACGGCGCCGAAGGCCACCGCGAGCCAGCGCAGCATCGTCACGAAGGCGTTCCAGCCGCCCGCGAGCGCGTCCACGAACCCAGGGTCGTCGTCCTCCTTGGCCTCCTTCTTCACCGGGGTCTCGGACAGCGACAGGGTGATGGTGGCCAGACTGGTGCGGTCCTTCAGGGACTCCTGCCGGGCGAGCAGCGCCTCCAGGTCGGCCTGGCGGCTGCTCAGTTCGCCCTCCAGGGTCACCACGTCGCTGAGCTTGCCGGCCCGGTCCATCAGCTCGCGGATCCGGGCCACGCTGGCGCGCTGCGTCTTGATGCGGCTGTCCACGTCCACGACCTGGTCGGTGACGTCCTCGGCCTTCGCGCTGCGGTCGAGGAGCTTGCCGGTGCCCTCCAGCTCGGCGAGGACTCCGTCGTACCTCTCGACGGGCACGCGCAGCACGACCTGGGTGCGCTCGCGGCCCTCGGCGTCCCGGGTGGTGGTCTCGTTGCCGACGTAGCCGCCCGCGTTCTCGGTGCCGGTGCGGGCCTGCTCCAGGGCCTTCGGGACGTCCTTGACCCGCACGGTCAGCGAGGCCGTGCGGATGATGTGGCTCGTGGGGAGCTTCGGCGGCGCGGTCGCCCTGGCTCCGCTTCCGACGCCGCCGGGAGCGGCCTCCTTCGCGCCGCCCTTGTCGTCCGCTTGCGGGGCGGCGACTCCCCGGTCGGCGGCGCTGCTGCCGGCGGAGTCCTCTCCTCCGCCGCTGCACCCGGTGAGCGCGAGGGCCGCGGCCAACAGGAGCGCGGCGAGAGCCGGGGCGGGTCGGCGGGCGGATCGTCGTGTGCGCATGCGGGCATCCCCCGGGGTCGATTCTGCTGACGCTTCTTCGACGCCCGGACGGCGTCGGCCGTTTGGCCCGGGACGGTTCCGATTTGGTCACGGTCGGGACTCGTGACGGACACCGGGGCGCGGCGGCGGTGTCAGCGGGGTCTGAGAGGCTGGGGGCATGCGCGAAGTTCAAGGGCAGGTCGTCGTCATCGGGGCGGGCATCGCGGGGCTGGCCGCCGCACACCGGCTGCTGGAGCGCGGGGCGCGGGTGACCGTGCTGGAGGCGTCCGGCCGGGTCGGCGGCAAGCTGCTTCCCGGGGAGATCGCGGGCGCGCGCGTGGACCTGGGCGCCGAGTCGATGCTGGCCCGCCGCCCCGAGGCGGTGGCACTCGCGCGCGAGGTCGGCCTCGCCGAGAACCTCCAGCCCCCGGCCACCGCGACGGCCTCACTGTGGACCCGCGGCGCCCTGCGCCCCTTCCCCAAGGGGCATGTGATGGGAGTGCCCGGCACCGCGTCCGCCCTGGCCGGGGTGGTGTCCGAGGAGGGCCTCGCCCGCATCGAGCGGGACGCCGAGCTGCCCCGCACCGAGGTCGGCGACGACGTGGCGGTGGGGGAGTACGTGGCGGAGCGCCTCGGCCGCGAGGTCGTCGACCGCCTGCTGGAGCCCATGCTGGGCGGGGTGTACGCGGGCGACGCGTACCGCATCTCCATGCGCTCGGCCGTCCCGCAGCTCTTCCAGGCGGCCCGCAGCCACACCTCCCTGACGGCGGGGGTCCGCGAGCTCCAGGCGAAGGCGGCCGCGGCCCGGCAGACCGGCCCGGTCTTCATGGGGATCCGGGGCGGCGTCGGCACCCTGCCCCTCGCGGTGGCGGACTCGGTCAGGGCCCGCGGGGGCGAGATCCTCACGCGGACACCGGTGACGGATCTGCGTCGCACCCCCGAGGGCCGCTGGCACATCGCCTCCGCCGGGCGCGAGTGGCTCGCGGACGCCGTGGTCGTCGCCGCCCCCGCCCCCGTCGCCGCCCGGCTGCTGCGCGCCGAGGCCCCCGGCGCCGCCGCGGAGCTCGACGGTGTCGAGTACGCCTCCATGGCCCTGGTCACCCTCGCCTACCGCCGCGACGGGGCGGCCCTCCCCGACGGCAGCGGCTTCCTCGTGCCGCCCGTCGACGGGCACACCATCAAGGCGTCCACGTTCGCCTCGCAGAAGTGGGGCTGGATCGCCGACGAGAACCCGGACCTGGTCGTCCTGCGCACCTCCGTCGGACGCCACGGCGAGACGCAGATCCTCGGGCGCGACGACAGCGAACTCGTCGACGTCTCCCGGCACGACCTGAAGGCCGCCACCGGCCTCGACGCCGCACCCGTCGCCGCCCTCGTCACCCGCTGGGACGACGGCCTGCCCCAGTACCCCGTCGGCCACCACGCGCGCGTGGCCCGCGTCCGCGAGCACATCGCCCGCCTCCCCGGCCTCGCCGTCTGCGGCGCCGCGTACGACGGCGTCGGCATCCCGGCGTGCATCGCCGGTGCGTACGCCGCCGTCGACGGGATCCACGGTGACCCGCGCGGTGTGCAGGAGCTCACCGCCCACCCGGTGCAGAGTCTGCACGGCGGAGCGGGAGAATGAGGAGCATGAGTGACGACGCCTCCACCCCGGCCTCCAGCACCGCGCCCGAGCGCATCCCGAACAAGGGCAAGCTGGCCAAGGACCTCAACGAGGTCATCCGCTACACGCTCTGGTCCGTCTTCAAGCTGAAGGACGTCCTCCCCGAGGACCGCGCCGGGTACGCCGACGAGGTCCAGGAGCTGTTCGACCAGCTCGCCGCCAAGGACGTGACGATCCGCGGCACCTACGACGTGTCGGGTCTGCGCGCCGACGCCGACCTCATGATCTGGTGGCACGCGGAGACCAGCGACGCGTTGCAGGAGGCGTACAACCTCTTCCGCCGTACGAAGCTGGGCCGCGCCCTGGAGCCCGTCTGGTCGAACATGGCGCTGCACCGCCCCGCCGAGTTCAACCGCGCGCACATCCCGGCGTTCCTCGCCGACGAGACGCCCCGCGACTACGTGAGCGTCTACCCCTTCGTGCGCTCCTACGACTGGTACCTGCTGCCCGACGAGGACCGCCGCCGCATGCTGGCCGACCACGGCAAGATGGCCCGCGGCTACCCGGACGTCCGCGCCAACACCGTCGCCTCGTTCTCCCTCGGCGACTACGAGTGGATCCTCGCCTTCGAGGCCGACGAGCTGTACCGCATCGTCGACCTCATGCGTCACCTGCGCGCCTCAGAGGCCCGTATGCACGTCCGCGAGGAGGTGCCGTTCTACACGGGCCGCCGCAAGGACATCGCCGAGCTGGTCGCCGGTCTGGCCTGATCAGCGGCTGCGCCCGACGGCCCTGCGGTCCGGGGCCGTCGGCTTCGGCTCGGCGTGCGGGGCGCACTCCGCGCGCCGTCCCGGCAGCCGGCCCTCGAGCAGATACGCCTCCATGTGCCCGTTGACGCAGGCGTTCGGGCCGCCGGCCAGGCCGTGGGCGCCGGCGTCCCGCTCCGTCACCAGGACCGAACCCGCGAGGCGGTCGTGGAGTTCGAGGGCGCCGTCGTAGGGCGTGGCGGCGTCCCGCTCGGCGGCCAGGATCAGCGTCGGGGGCAGTTCGCCCGGCCCGGCCGCCACATCGAGCGGCTGCTGCCGGGGTGCCCGCCAGTACGCGCACGGCAGGTTCGTCCACACGTTGTGCCAGGTCTCGAAGGGCGCCACCCGCGCGAGCCGGGTGTTGTCCCGGTCCCACACCCTGAAGTCGGTGGGCCAGGGAGCGTCGTTGCACTCGACGGCCAGGTAGACCGCGCGCGAGTTCTCCGCCTCGGCGGCTGCCTGCGGGTGTTGCTCCATCTGCTCGACCAGCGGCTTCGCATCGCCCTTGAGATAGGCGGAGAGCGCGTGCGCGCGGTGCGGCCACTGGTCGTCGTAGTACCCGGCCTGGAGGAACGCGCCCTGCAGCTGACCCGGTCCGACCTTCCCGCCCGCCGGCTCGGCGGCCAGCCTCGCGCTCGCCCGCTCGTAGCCGCGCAGCACCTCCCGAGCCGTCCCGCCCAGCCCGTACACGTCGTCGTGCCGGGCGATCCACGCCCGGAAGTCCGCCCAGCGACGCTCGAACGCCGCCGACTGGACGAGGCTGTTGCGGTACCAGATCCGCGCCGGGCCGGGGTGGACCACCGAGTCGAACACCATCCGCCGTACGTGCGCCGGGAACAGCGTCGCGTACAGGGCACCGAAATAGGTGCCGTACGAGGAGCCCATGAACGTCAGCCGTTCCTCGCCGAGCGCGGCGCGCAGCACGTCGAGGTCCCGGGCGTTGTTCAGTGAGTGGTAGTGCCGCAGGGCGTCGCCGGACCGCTCGGCGCAGCCGCGCGCGTACGCCTTCGCCTGCGCGACGCGCTCCCGCTTGTACGACTCCGAGGGGTGCGTCGGCGCCTGCGAGGGCCCCTTGAGGAACTGCTTCGGGTCCTCGCACGACAGCGGCGCCGAAGAGCCGACCCCGCGCGGGGCGTAGCCGACGAGGTCATAGGCGGCCGCGATCCGCTTCCACTCGGGGAGCAGGCCGATGAGCGGGAAGTACAGGCCGGTGGCGCCCGGCCCGCCCGGGTTGTGGAGCAGGGCGCCCTGCCTGCGGACCGTGTGCGTGCCGTGGTGCGGGTCCTTCCGTGTGGCACGGGCCCTGCTGACGGAGAGTTCGATCCGCTCGCCGTCCGGGCGGGCGTAGTCCAGCGGGACGCTCACCGTGCCGCACTGCATGCTGCCGGGCAGGTCCTGCGCGTCGGGGCACGGGCCGAAGTCGACACCGGCCGCCTTCGCGCGGGCGGCGGCCACGGCGGTGCCCCGCATCTCGGCCGCCCCCGTCCGGTCCTCGGTGGCCGGGGCCGCGGTGAGGGTGCTCAGCAGCAAGGACCCGGCGGCCGAGCAGACGAGGGCGGCTCTCATCGCGTATCCCTTCGGTGCACGGTGGCGACGAGAGGGATGTTTCGTTCGGAGCGGCGGGAAGGCAAGCACTGTCCGCCGGTGTCGGGCCCAATGCCCCGTGTGCGCCCCCGGTCGGTCAGTCGTGCGACTCGCGGTGCGTGAACGCGGCCCGCAGGTCCGGTTCGCCGATCGCGCGGACGCCGCGTACGGCCACCGAGGTGAGGTACGTACGGTCGTCGGCGGCGCCGTCCGCGGTCCGGGTCAGCGCGCCGAGCAGCCGCTGACCGGCCGGGGAGGCCCAGCGCGAGTAGGGGTGGATCTCGACCCGCGCGACGGCCAGGCAGCTCAGGGTCAGGGCGAGCGGCAGCGCGAACCACAGGGCGACCAGGTGCCGCGGCATATCCGGCGGGGCGGGTGTCAGCAGTGCGGCCACGCCCAGTCCGAGGACGGCGGCGGCTGCCCCGCGCACCCGCCGGACGGCGCTCGCGACGGTGGTGCGGGCGCTGTCCGGCACCGCGAGCCCCGCCCGCACCAGCCCTTCGGCGATTCCGCGCACCGCGTCCGCCGTAGCGGCCGTGGCCCGCACCGGCGCGATGCGGGACTGCCCCTCGGGGCCGATGGCCCCTATCACCGACCGCTCCATCTCGTCCCGCCCCCGTGGGTCGACGACCGTGGCCCAGCCGGTGTGGGCGAGGAGCAGACGGCGCTGGCGAGCCATGGCGACCAGGGTGACGTCGGCGACCCGCCGGGGGCCGCCGGAGAGGAACGCGGCCTCGTACAGCGTGAGTTCACGCCCCCGGCCGGTGTCCGTGTCCACGGCCGCGGCGCGCACGGCGGCCAGGCACAGACGCGTGCACGCCGTGCCGGCCACGGCCCAGGCCGCCAGCAGGAAAAGAACCCAGAGCATATGTTGTTTGTATGTGACACGGTCCCGGGGCACCATGCCTCGTTCACGATCCGGACGGAGTGTTGTCGGTACGTGACGTTCCGTTTTGGTCCCGAGGCGGGCCGTGGGCGGGGGCGGGAGCGTGTGGCCCGGCGACGGGGACGCGGACGGCGGTACGGCCCGCCCGGGGGCGGCGGCCGGGGGAGCGCTGTCGCCGACCGGATCGCGGGCGACGGCGTTGAAGTCGAGTCGAGGGCGCGGGCCGGGTGTGCTCCGCTCAGCGCCGCAGCAGGACGCTGCGCGTGGCGCGAGCGAGCCGGTGGGCCGGGCGGCGGGAGCGCGGCCTGGGCCCCGACCTCTCGAGCCACCACTCCCGCAGTTCTCGCCGCGCCCGCACGTCCCCGGGCCGCCCGGTGGACAGCAGGTGCTCGGCGAAGGTGAGGGCGTCGCGCCGGTAGCCGGCGGTCATCGGGCGGGTCTGGGCGTAGCCGAGGAACGCCGTGCGGTACTCGCCCCCGAGGATCGCCGGCAACTCCGGAGCGACGTGCGCCACGACATCCGCTCGCTTCGCGGCGAGCGCCCGCGCCTGTACGCCGATCCGCGGCCGGTCGAACCCCTCGGGCACGGGCGTTCCCGCGACCAGCGCCGACAGCAGCGCCGCCTGCGCCAGCCCGAGCCGCTGCCGAGCGCCGCCGACGCCCTGTTGGTGGGGCAGGCCGAAGGCGCCCCGTGTCGCCTCGGCCGCCCCGGTCTCATGGGCCCGCGGTCCGGCGCCGTCGCCCCGGGTCCCTTCCCGCGGTCCGGCGTCGGCGGCTGCGGGCAGACCACCGTCGACGCGCCCGGCTTCCTCGCGCTTCCCGGAGCCGGCTCCCACCAGTGCCTCGTCACGCCGCCCGGAGCCGGCTCGCACCGGTGTCCCGTCGCGCGGTCCGGCCTCCGCCCGCCCCGCGGTCGCCAGGACCGTCGCGCGGAACTGCGTCTTCACGAGCTCGACGGCCCCTGCGTCCAGCGCCCGGCGGATCGAGGTCAACTCGCCTTCCAGTTCCGCCGGTTCCGGGAAGTTCTCGTCCCGTTCCAGGAGGACACCCGGAGGACGGACGCGGGAGGCGAGGTCCGTGAGGATGTCGAGGACCGGCCGGGGAACGGGATGGGCGTGGCTGTCGTGCCAGACGCCGTCGCGTGCGAAACCACCGGCGACGTGGACGTAGGCGATGGCCTCCAGGGGGAGCTCGGCGAGGGCCTCGGCCGGGTCCTCACCGCGGTTGACGTGGTTGGTGTGCAGGTTGGCCACGTCGATCAGGAGACGGACGCCGGTGCGGTCGGCGAGGTCGTAGAGGAACTGGCCCTCCGTCATCTCCTCGCCCGGCCAGCGGATCAGCGCGGCGATGTTCTCCACCGCCAGCGGCACCGGCAGTGCGTCCTGCGCGATGCGCACGTTCTCGCAGAGCACGTCCAGGGCGTCCCGGGTCCGCGGGACGGGCAGCAGGTGGCCCGCCTCCAGGTGCGGGGACGCCGTCAGCGATCCGCCCGCCCGTACGAACGCGACGTGCTCGGTGACCAGCGGCGAGCCCAGCGCCTCCGCACGCTCGGCCAGTGCGGTCAGCCGGCCCGCGTCGGGCCGGTTGGCGCCCCCGAGGCCGAGGGAGACGCCGTGCGGCACCACGGTGACGCCGCGCTGGCGCAGCCGCCGCAGCGAGTCGGGCAGGTGCCCGGGGCAGACGTTCTCGGCCACGGCCTCGACCCAGTCGATCCCCGGCATCCGCTCCACGGCGTCCGCGATCTCCGGCCGCCACCCGATGCCCGTCCCCAGTCGCTCCATCGTCCCCTCCTCCACCCGGCCCGTTCCTCGAACGTGAGGGGGGTATGGCCCAGCCGTCCGCGCCCGAACCCCACCGGGCCCGCCTTCAGAGCAACATTTGAGGTTCGGCGCCTCCTCCTCGCCCCTGACGGAGGCGCAAGGATCGCGCCACCCGCTGACAGGTCGTAGACCGGAGCCATGTCCGAAGGCCGCGAGCAGCCGCAGCGCCCCGCGCGTCGGCACGAACCGGAGTCCGGGGCGGCCGCCGTCCGCCGGCTGAGGATCGGGGCCGGAGCCCTGCTCCTGGCAGTCGGCACGGCCTACTTCCTGCTGCCGTTGGAAGGGCTCGGCGCCGACCGCCCCTGGCTGGGCGGGTCGCTGTTCGTGCTGTGCCTGACGCTCGTCGCCACACTGCTGCTGCGCCATGTGCGCGACATCGTGCTGGAGAGGCCGCAGGCCCGGTCGGGCATCATGATCTCGCTGCTGATGTGCCTGGCCGTGCTGGTCTTCTCGTCCGGGTACTACGCCCTCGCCCAGCAGCCGGGCCAGTTCACCGGTCTGCGCACCCGCGTCGACGCGCTGTACTTCACCGTCGTCACGCTCGCGACCGTCGGCTACGGCGACATCACCCCGCGCGGGCAGGAGGCCCGCCTGGTGGCCGTCGTGCAGATCGTCTACACGTTCGTCTTCCTCACGGCGGCGGCCACCGCGCTGTCCCGCCGGATGCACGCGGTGGTCGCGGAGCGCGAGCGGCGCCCGCCGCCTTCTTCCTGACCGGGGCCCTACACCGGCGGGCGGGAGGAGCGGTAGTTGAACACCGACCACAGGACGAACAGGCCGGTCACGATCATGATGATCGACCAGAAGGGCTGGTACGGCAGCCAGAGGAAGTTCGCGATCAGCGCCAGACCGACCACGACCGCGCTCACGACCCGCGCCCAGGCGGCCCCGGTGAACAGGCCGCACCCGGCGGCCACCACGAGCACACCGACGATCAGATGGATCCAGCCCCACGCGGTCAGGTCGAACGCGAAGGAGTACTGGCCGAAGCTCGTGTACACCTCGTCGCCGGCGATCGCCGCGATGCCCTGGAGTACCGCGAAGAGGCCGTAGACGACCATCAGGATGCCGCCGAGAGCGAGACCCCCCGCCGCCCACGGGTCACCGGAGTCGCCCGGGCCGGGGCCGCCGGGCATCCGGTCGTCGGAGGCGGGCGGGGCGGGGGGAGGGGGCGCGGCGCTGGACATGGCTGCCTCCTGGGTCGGGTCGAGTGGTAACTCCACTGGAGCACTCGTCCACGGCCGCCGCGTCCGCGGCTACTCCGAACGGGTGGACGCCAGACCGCCCGTCCCGCGCGGCTCCCCGCGCAGCGCCGGGTGGTCCGCCACCACCGTGCACGAGCCGGGCGCGATCTCCGTGAATCCCGCGTCGCGCACCAACGGCAGCCCGCTGCCGGTCAGTCCGGGCCAGCGGTCCGCGTCGGCCGTACGGACGGCGAGCGGGAAACCCGCGTCCCGCCAGGCCGTCCGCTCCCCGTCGGACAACTCCCACCAGGCCAGTTGGGCGGCGTGGCCCGCCTGCGCCATCGCCTTCCCGGCCGACATGCCTAGATCCGGGTTCAGCCACAGCACGGGAGCGGCCGGGTCCGCGTCCACCGGCGGCTCCGGGTCGTCCAGGTCGGTGCCGGACACCTGGAGCCTGGCCAGGTCCTTGGGCCAGCCGTCCAGGGGGACGGGCGGGAAGACCCGCACCTGGGCCGACTTGCCGGTGACCGTGATGCCGTCCAGCGCCTCGGCCCGCCGCCACTCCGCGCCGCGCGCCCGCCGCACCACCTTGCGGATCCGGGCGTCCTGCCAGTCCCGCATCACCCCGGCCCACTCGCCCTCGCCGGTTGACCGCTCGTCGGCCAGGATCGTCAGCACGGCTCGCGCGGCCGTCTCCAGCGCGTCCGTGCGCGCCGGCGGGTCCGCCCGCTCGATCCGCACGACCAGGGGCAGCACGAACTGCGGTGCCTCGTCGCGCGAAGAGGGCTCGGACCG
The DNA here is from genome assembly GCF_030124145.1 of Streptomyces sp. 378. Lineage (GTDB taxonomy): Bacteria > Actinomycetota > Actinomycetes > Streptomycetales > Streptomycetaceae > Streptomyces. Next base: position 67,024 of record NZ_JASKMS010000008.1, on the reverse strand, counting down.
GAAGGGACTGTCGCTCACGGGCGTCGGGTCTTCACTCACGAAACCCAGTGTGCCAGTCCGAAGATCGTGCAGGATGGGCCCATGCGCCCCGACCTGTGCCTGCGGAACGCGGGCCGACGGTACGGTCTGCGCGGCCCCTGGGTGTTGCGCGGTGTCGACCTGACGGTGGCCCCGGGCCGGCTCGTCCGTGTCGAGGGCGCCAACGGCAGCGGCAAGTCCACGCTGCTGCGGCTGCTCGCCGGCATCGACGCCCCCAGCGAGGGCCGCGTCACCGGCCGGCCGCGCACCGCGTACGTCCCCGAGCGGTTCCCGCCGGCCCTGCCCTTCACCGCCGCCGGCTATCTCACCCACCTCGGCGCCGTGCACGGCCTGACCCGCTCGGCTGCCGCTCGGGCCGCCGGGGAGTGGCTGGAGCGCCTCGGCGCCGCCGCGTACGCCGGGACGCCGATGGCCCGGCTGTCGAAGGGCAGCAGCCAGAAGCTCGCGGTCGCGCAGGCCCTGGTGGCGGAGCCGGAGCTGCTGGTGCTGGACGAGGCGTGGACCGGGCTGGACACCGAGGCCCGCGCCGAGTTGGAGCGCGCGGTCGCCGCACGCACGGCGGCCGGTGCGTCCGTGGTCTTCGTCGACCACGACCCGCGCCGCCTGGCGGGCCTGCCGGACGCGACGTACGCCGTGCGCGACGGCCGCCTCGTCGAGGACGCGTCACCGGAGCCGGGCCCCTCCGGCCCGCAGGTCACCGTGGACGTACAGGGCCCGCCGGACGGACGGCTCCCCGGCGACATACGACGGATCGTCACCTCCGCCGACGCGACCGCCCGGGGCCGTTACCGCCTCACCGTCCCCGCCCCGCACTCCGACGTCCTGCTCCGCACCCTGCTGACGGCCCGCCCGCCCTGGCACGTGGTGAGCGTGTCCCCGCGGACGACGGCTCCGGGGAGGCAGGGGTGAGCGCCCTGATGCGCTACCACGCCGCCCTGCTGATGCGCTCGCAGCGCTGGCTGCCACCGTTCCTGCTGTACGCGGCCTTCCTGGCGGTCAGCATCCAGGCCGGGCAGCCCGTGCTCGACTCGCTCGGCTGCACGGCCGCCGCGTCGCTGCCCGTGGCCGCCTGGCTGGCCCGGATCTGCGTCACGGGCGAACCGGACGCGGCGCGGGGCTGTGTGGCGGCGGCCGCCGGACCCGCGCGGGCTCATGTGGCCTGTCTGCTGGTGGCCCTGGCCGGCGCGACGGCGCTCGGCACGCTCGCGGTCCTCGCGGTGACGCTGCTCAGCGATCCGGTCGCCTCCGACCACCGCACCCGGGTGCCGCTCGCCGCCGCCTGCGGGGCCGGGCTGCTCGCCGCCCTGGCCTGCGCCCTGCTCGGCACGGCCGTCGGCGCGCTCACCAGCCGGCCCCTGCTGCGGTCGCCGGGCCGGGCCGTCCTCGCCCTGCTGCTCGCGGCGCTGCTGTCGCTGGTCGCCACCGGCTCACCGGCCCAGGCGGCCGTGCGGGACCTGGTGACCGGCTCGCGGCGGGGCACCGTACCGTTGCCGCTGCTGCCCCTGACCGCGGCGGCCCTGATCGCTGCCGCGGCGCTGGCCCTCGCCGGTGCGCTCGCCTCCCGCAGATCACCCTGAGCAGGCGGTGCGCTGCGCCTCCTGCCACTCGCAGACGGGGCAGAGCGTGATGCCCTTGTACGACTCGGGGTACTCCGTCGGCTCCCGGCACAGCACGCAGTCCGCGTACGGCGGCCCGTCCGCCCGGGGCGGCCTGGTCGCGTCGATCAGGCAGTAGTCGTCCTCGCTCATACGCCCAGCGTAGGCCCGGGTGTCGTCAGAGGTCGCGCTGCTCCAACGGCTTGGTCGCCGGTCCCTGGATCACCTTGCCGTCCGTGTCGAAACGGGAGCCGTGGCAGGGGCACTCCCAGGCGCGTTCGGCTGCGTTGAAGTCGACCAGGCACCCCAGGTGGGTGCAGCGGGCGGAGACGGCGTGGAGCCGGCCGTCGTCGTCCCGGTACACCGCGAGTCGCCCGCCGTCGGCGCGGACCACGGCGCCCTCGCCGGGCGGCAGGGACTCCACCGGCGGCGAAGGTCGCAGCCGGTCGCCCACGAAGTGCCCGGCGACCTTGGCCTGGGTCTTGAGGAACGTCGGCGCCTCGCGCACCGCGGCCTTCACCCGGCGCGGGTCGTACAGCGCGCTCCACGCGCACTCCTCGCCCGTGATCTGCGCGGTCAGCAGCCGCCCCGCCATGATGCCGCCGGTCATGCCCCAGCCGCCGAAGCCGGTGGCCACATAGGTGTGCCGGGCCCCCTGGTGCAGCGGGCCGACCATCGGCACGGTGTCCGTGGGTTCGGTGTCCTGGGTGGCCCAGCGGTGGGTGACCTCCAGGTCCGGGAAGTGGCCGGTGGCCCAGGCGGTGAGGCGTTCGAAACGGGCCCGCGGGTCGCCCGTGCCCGGTGTGAAGTGCTCACCCGTGACGATGAGCAGCCGACGGTCGCCCTCGTAGGGCGCGGTGCGCACCGAGCGGGTCTCCTCGTCGGGGGTGATGAACATGCCGTCCGGGTCCTGCTCCGCGGGGATCGTCCCGGCGACCACCAGCTCACGGCGCGTGGAGAGGCGCGCGAAGAGCAGGGCCCGGTCGAAGATCGGGTAGTGCGTCGCGACGACGACGTCCCGGGCCCGCACGGTCGCCCCCGTCGCGGTGGACACCCGGCACGGCTCACCCTCGTCCAGGCCGAGAACGGTGGTGTCCTCGTAGATCCGTCCGCCGTGCTCGACCAGGTCGGCGGCGAGGGCCAGCAGGTACTTGCGCGGGTGGAACTGGGCCTGTCCGGTGACCTGGACCGCGCCCGCCACCGGGAAGGGCAGCCCGGTCTCCGTGACGAACGAGGCGGGCAGCCCGGCCTCGGCCGCGGCCCGGGCCTCCGCGCGCAGCTCCTCGACTCGGCTCGCGTCGCGGGCGTAGGTGTAGGCGGTCCTCGTCTCCCACTCGCAGTCGACGCCCAGTTCCCGGGCGGTCCGGGCCGCGTGCTCGATGGCCTCGGACTGGGACCGCGCGTACAGCCGCGCGCCCTCGGGGCCCCGGGTGCGCCGCAGCTTGTCGTAGACGAGTGTGTGCAGCGCCGTGACCTTGGCGGTGGTGTGCCCGGTGACGCCGGCCGCGACCCGGCCGGCCTCCAGCACGGCCACGCTGCGCCCGGCCCGTGTCAGCTCCCACGCCGTTGACAGCCCGGCGATCCCGGCACCGATCACCGCCACGTCGACGTCCAGGTCCTCCGTCAGCGGCGGGTGGTGACCGTCCGGCGCGGTCTCGAGCCAGTACGAGCTGCTGACCTGTCGCTTTTCGCCCATGGAGCAGCGAGTACCCCCGTGCGTCCGCTTCAGTGTCGGGCGGGTCGCTTCACAGAAGGGACGAGCAGGACTAACGTACAACCAAATGGTTGTAGATGAGCTGAGCGACGAGACGGTGGACCGGCTGTTCCACGCCCTGGCCGACACCACGCGCCGGGACATACTGCGCCGCTGCGTGCGCGGCGAGCTGTCGGTGTCCCGGCTGGCCGCGTCCTACCCGATGAGCTTCGCCGCCGTGCAGAAGCACGTCGCGGTGCTGGAACGGGCGGGTCTGGTCACCAAGCAGCGCAGCGGACGGGAGCAGCTCGTGCGCACCGACCCCGACGCGGTGGGCCGCGCGCGACAGGCCCTGGACGCACTCGAGTCGGCGTGGCGCGGGCGGGTCGACCGCATGGCCCGGCTGCTCGCCGAGGACACCGGAACCGAAGAGAACGATCCGACGGAAGGACCCGGACGATGAGCGTCACCCGAGTCGACAAGGACCTCGACCACCTCACCCTCACCCTGATCGCCGACTTCGCCGCCCCGGTCGAGCGGGTGTGGCGGCTGTGGGCCGACCCCCGGCAGCTGGAGCGCTGGTGGGGCCCGCCGACCTACCCGGCGACCGTGGAGGAGCACGACCTGACCCCCGGCGGAGAGGTCGCCTACTTCATGACCGGCCCGGAGGGCGACCGGCATCGCGGCTGGTGGCGTATCACCTCGGTCAGCGAGCCGACCGCCCTGGAGTTCACCGACGGCTTCGCCGACGACGACGGCAAGCCCAAGGACGACATGCCGACCATCTCCGTGCGGGTGCGGCTCAGCGAGCACGCGGGCGGCACCCGCATGGAGATGCGCTCCCTGTTCGACTCCCGCGAGCAGATGGACCAGATGGTCACCATGGGCATGGAGGAGGGCCTGAAGGAGGCCGTCGGCCAGATCGAGGCCCTGCTCGCCGCCTGACCGGAGGGGTCAGGTCTGCTCCAGCAGCCGTCTGCGGCACTCGTCCACGTCGAAGTCCGCCTTCGGGTACCGCGGATCCAGCTCCTCGAGGTGCTCCAGGAGCAGGGTGCTGACCGCCCAGTTGCGGTACCACTTGTGATCGGCAGGGATCAGGTACCAGGGCGCGTACGAGGTGCCGCAGCGCCCCAGGGCGATCTCGTAGGCCTTCTGGAACACGGGCCACAGGGCACGGTCGTCGATGTCGGAAGGGGCGAACTTCCAGCGCTTCTCCGGCCTGTCGAGACGTTTGAGCAGCCGGCGGCGCTGCTCGCCGTAGGAGAGGTGCAGGAAGCACTTGACCAGGGTGACGCCGTCGTCGGCGAGAGACCGCTCGAAGCGGTTGATCTGCTCGTAGCGCCGGGCCAGCTCGGTGGCGGGTGCGAGCTCCCGGACGCGCGCGATCAGCACGTCCTCGTAGTGGGAGCGGTCGAAGATGCCCAGCTCGCCGTGGGCCGGGAGCGCCTGCTCCACCCGCCACAGGAAGGGGTGCGCGCGCTCCTCGACGGTGGGCGCCTTGAACGCGGTGATCCGGCAGCCGGACGGGTTGAGCAGGCCGATGACGTGCTTGACCGTGCCGCCCTTGCCGCTGGTGTCCATGCCTTGCAGGACCAGCAGGACCCGGCGCCGGTCGCCCTTGGTGCTCGACGCCCACAGCCGCTCCTGGAGGACGGCCAGCCGCTCGCCGACGCGGGCCATGGCGGCCCTGCCCGCCGCCTTGCCGTCCGGTCCGGCGGGGGTGGCGGCGGCGTCGTAACGGGGCAGGTCGACCGGCTCCCCCGGCGGGAGGCGGAGCCGGTCCCGCAGCGGGGTGCTGTCCTCGTGTGTCATGGGACCCCCTCGCGGTCCTTGTGCCTGGCCGGTCAAGCGGGACGACGGGTCTCGCCGGCGCCCCGTCCGGCAACCGGGCCCCGGCTAGCGGCGCCAGGGGCCCGTCACCGCGAACGTGGTGCCGGGCGTGTAGCAGTTGACGTACATCGTGTCGCCGTCGGGCGAGAAGCACACCCCGGCGAACTCGCCCCACTCGGGCTCCTGCTCGGTGCCGATGTTCTGCCGGTTGCGGGCCATCGCGTAGACCTCGCCCCGCCTGGTGACGCCGTAGACGTGCTGGGCGCCGTTGCCGTCCTCGCACACCATGAGTCCGCCGCTGGGCGCCAGGCAGATGTTGTCCGGCGACTCGCCCGGCAACCGCACATCGGTGTCCGGGCCGAACACGATCACCAGGGTGAGCCGGCGGCACTCCGGGTCGTAGCGCCAGACCTGCCCGAAGTGGTCGGCGGCCGAACCGTCCGAGCGGCGGGCGAAGGACGACACGAAGTACACCGACCGGCCGCCCCAGTAGCAGCCCTCCAGTTTCTGCGCGTGTGTGATGCCCCCGCGGCCGAAGTCCTGGAACCGGATCGGCGTACGCGCGGCCTGCGGGTCCGGGACGTCCACCCACTCGACGCGGTCGAACTCGGCGCCGACGTCCTGGACGGAGGACAGGTCCGGCACCCCCGGCACGCGCATGGCCTGGAGCCGGCCGCCCGCGCGCAGCGAACCCCGTCCGCCCAGCGGGCGTTGTGGCAGGAAGCGGTAGAAGAGGCCGAAGGGCTTCTCGAAGGCGTCCTCGGTCTCGTACACCACGCCCCGTCGGGGATCGACGGCGATCGCCTCGTGCGCGAAGCGGCCCATCGCGGTCAGCGGCACGGCCCCGGTGCGGTGCGGGTCGGCCGGATCGACCTCGAAGATGAAGCCGTGGTCCTTGGTGTAACCGTTGTCACCGGCCTTGTCCTCGGTCTCCTCGCAGGTCAGCCAGGTGTTCCACGGGGTGGGACCACCGGCGCAGTTCACGGCCGTACCGGCGATCGCGACGCGTTCCGACCGGACCCGGTCGTGGGAGTCCAGCGTCAGCGCCGTACAGCCGCCCTCGGCGGCCGGGTCGTAGGTGAGACCCTCGGCCGTCGGGACCGGCACCCTGCTGTTGGCGCGGTTCTCGTGGTTGCGGACCAGGTGGACGCGGCCGCCCTTGCCGGGGAAGGCCGACATGCCGTCGTGGTTGGAGGGGACCTCGCCCTCGCCGGAGCGGAGTTCGTCTCCCTCGCGGGAGAGGATCCGGTAGCCGAAGCCCTCCGGCAGGTCGAGTACGCCCTCGGGGTCGGGGACGAGCGGGCCGTAGCCGGTGCGGCCGAGGCCCTGTGCGGCGGCGGTGCCGGTGAAGAGTTCGGACAGGGCGCCGGAGAACGCGATTCCGACGCCCAGGGCGCCCGTTCCGGCGAGCATCTGACGTCGTGTGGCGGAGCGACCGGACGCGGTCATGGGGAAACCTTCCTGCTGGCGGACAGGAACTGTGATCCCGCTGTGTCTATCACTTGGTGCGGGCGGCGGGAACCACGCGCGTAGCACGGGTCACTGCTCGACCGCGCGCCGCAGCCGCTCCATGGCGTCTTCGGCCTCTTCCACGCGGTCGGCAGCGCCCTCCGCCAGCTCCGCCGGCTCCGCCCGGTCCACCGCCTCGTCGGCGTGCTCCGCGGCCGTCGCGGAGGGCTGCCCACCGCCCCGTTCCAGGAACCGCAGCAGTTCCACCGGAATGGGCAGAACCAGCGTGGAGTTCTTCTCCGCCGCCACCGCCATGACGGTCTGCAGCAACCGGAGCTGGAGCGCCGAGGGCGTGTCGGCCATCTGCTGGGCGGCCTGGGACAGCTTCTTCGAGGCCTGGTACTCGGCGTCGGCGTTGATCAGCCGGGCCCGCCGCTCCCGGTCGGCCTCCGCCTGCCGGGCCATGGAACGCTTCATGGTGTCCGGCAGGGAGACGTCCTTGATCTCCACGCGGTCGATGGTCACACCCCACTCCACGGCCGGGCTGTCGATCATCAGCTCCAGGCCCTGGTTGAGCTTCTCGCGGTTGGACAGCAGATCGTCCAGCTCGCTCTTGCCGATGATCGAGCGCAGCGAGGTCTGCGCCATCTGCGAGACGGCGAAGCGGTAGTCCTCGACGTTGACGATCGCGGCCGCCGGGTCCACGACCTTGAAGTACACCACCGCGTCGACCCGCACGGTCACGTTGTCGCGGGTGATGCCTTCCTGGGCGGGGATCGGCATGGTCACGATCTGCAGGTTGACCTTGCGCATCCGGTCCACCGCGGGGACGACGAGGGTGAACCCGGGCCTTCGCGCCTGCCCGTGCAGCCGTCCGAGCCGGAAGACGACGCCGCGCTCGTACTGCTTGACGACCCGCGCCGCGGAGGCCAGATAGACCAGTGCCCCGGCTCCGACCGCGGCCACCGCACCGACCAGCTCTTCGACCATGCCGACCTCCCCGTCCAGAGGTCCGAAATCTTCGCCTTCTGTCACGATATGCCCGGAAAGCGGTGCGGGGCCACGCCCTGCGGGCCGGGGCGGGGCGGGGGCGGACGCGAGTGGTCCGGGGCGCGCAGCCGGCGCGCCCCGGACCAGGGACGGGTGGGTCGGACGCCCGTCAGGCGGCGGTGAGCTTCTCCGCCGGGGCCCCGACGGCCTCCGTGACCTTCACCGGCTCGATACCCGTCGCGCTGTGGCGTGCGGCCCAGTTCTCCAGGGCCGTTCGGCAGGCGTGGTCGAGGTGGTGCAGACCCGAGAGGTCCAGCTCGACCGGGCGGTCCTGCGGCAGGCCCTCCAGGTCGCCGAGGATCTTCGGCAGCCGCAGGAACGTCGCGTTGCCGGACAGGTACGCCTGGATCGGGCCGGCGCCCTTGTCGATGATCTCGAGCTTGATGTGCGAGGCCTCCCAGGCGGTCTTCACGACCGACAGGGCCAGACCGATGAGCACACCCTCGAACATGTTCACCGCGACGATCGACACCGCGGTGACGACCAGGATGAGCGCCTCACCCCGGTGCTCCTTCCACAGCGGGACCATCTTCTGGAAGGGGATCAGCTTGAAGCCCGCGTGGACCAGGATGCCGGCGAGCGCGGGCAGCGGGATCAGGGCCAGCGTGCCCGGCAGCAGCGCGGCGAACAGCAGCAGCCACACCCCGTGCAGCACCCGGGACGCCTTGGTCTTCGCGCCAGCGCTGACGTTGGCGGAGCTGCGGACGATGACCGCGGTCATCGGCAGAGCGCCGAGCACACCGCAGAGCGTGTTGCCCGCGCCCTGCGCCATCAGTTCCTTGTCGTACCGCGTGCGCGGGCCGTCGTGCAGCCGGTCCACCGCCGCGGCGCTGAAGAGGCTCTCGGCGGACGCGATCAGGGTGAAGGCGATGATCGTGCCGATGATGCCGATGCCGACGCCGCCGAAGGTGTCCAGGCCGGGCGGCTGGATGGAGCCCAGCAGGCCCTTCACCTCCACGGTGGCGACCGGCAGGTCGAACAGGGCGGTGGCCGCGATGGCCAGGATCACCGCGGCGAGCGCGCCGGGAACGGCCTGCGCCCGCTGGGGCAGCTTCTTCCACAGCACCATCACCGCGATGGTGGCCGTGCCGAGCGCGAGGGAGGTGAGCGCCGCCGTGCTGCCGACCGCGTCGACGGCGGCACCGGGCAGGCCGAGGATCTTGTCGATGCCGGAGGCGGGTGCCTTCAGCCCGGCCGTCGCGTACAGCTGACCGGCGATGAGTACCAGACCGATTCCGGCCAGCATGCCCTCGACGACCGAGACGGATATCGCGCGGAACCAGCGGCCGAGCTTCAGCGCGCCCATGATCAGCTGGAGCAGGCCGGCCGCCAGCACGATGATGCCGAGCGCGGGCAGTCCGTACTCCTGGACGGCCTCGAAGACGAGCACGGTCAGACCGGCGGCCGGCCCGGACACCTGAAGGCTGCTGCCCGGCAGGAGTCCGGTGACCAGGCCGCCCACGATGCCGGTGACCAGGCCGAGTTCGGCCGGGACACCGGAGGCGACGGCCACGCCCACGCACAGCGGGAGCGCGACCAGGAACACGACGAGCGAAGCGGTGAAATCCTGCCTGAGATGCGGGAACTTGGTCATGGAGTTCCTCACAACTTCTCGAAGGAGTCGGTGTCCGCACGGTGTTCGCGCACGATTCCGGTGTGCACCTCGTAGAACCAGGCGCGCAGGCCGAGTCGGCCCTCGGCCAGCCGGCGCTCGACGCAGGGGTAGGACCGCAGGCGCAGCACCTGGGCGAGGGCGTGGTTCTGTACGGCCTCCGCGACGGCCGGGTCGGCCGGGTCGGAGCACTCGGGCGCGTCGGCGGCGCGCGCCAGCCAGTCGCGCACCGCCGGTACGGCGGCGAGGTCGTCGCCGCGTACGACCGCGCCCACGGCGCCGCAGTGCGAGTGGCCGCAGACCACGATCTCCTTGACGCCGAGGACCTCCACGGCGTACTCGATCGTGGCCGCCTCCGATGTGGGGTGCTCGAAGGAGTGCGGGGGAACGACGTTGCCCGCGGTGCGCAGCTCGAAGAGCTCGCCGGGACGGGCGCCCGTGATCAGGGCCGGTACGACCCTGGAGTCGGAGCAGGTGATGAACAGGACGTCGGGGGACTGGCCCTCGGCGAGGTGGGCGAACTCCTCAGGGCGCTGTCCGAAGGTGCGGGCGTTGTCGATGAGGGGTTGCATGAGTGTGGTGATCCTCCTGGCGCGCAGTGGGGGCGCGTCGGACGGGCATGACAGAGGGTGGGGGGGAACTGCTCTGCTGCTCAGCAGCGAAAGACCTGAAGTGCCGCCGGGGTGTGCGACGTCGAGGATCTCGATGTGCGGTGGTGCGCGGCGCCGGGTCCGGCCGCTTCGGGTGCCGCCGGCCGGATGTGCCTCTGCAGCGGCCGCTCGGGGGCCGTGGGCGCCGAGTCTGCGGCGTGGGACCGGTCGCGGGTGCGCAGGGGACCGGTCGGGTCCCCGTGGTGTCCGGCGCGGCAGGTCGCCGTCTCGTCGCGCAGAGCCTTCCCGGGATGCTTGTGTCCGGGGCGCGAGGACTTTCCGGAGGGCTTCGTACCGGGCTGGACGTGGGCCTCGACCTGACTGTGCGTATGCGCGGATGCGAAGGACACGGTCGGTGCGAAGAACTGGAGGGCGAGCAGGGCGGCGGCGAGGATCGAAACCACGGTCCGCACCGTCGTACCTCGGAACATGCGCCCCCCTTCAGCGGATTGACACGTCCAGCGCTGACCAACACTTGGTCAATGACTGGTCAAGAAACACGTTAACCCTGCAACATCGTTTGCAGGGTTAACTTAACGTTTCCAGCTGAAGAGAGCCTGAAAACCGTAGATGGGATGGCTTGAACAGGCCCTGTCCACCGCCCGGTCGGCGCTGTAAAGGGGCTTGGTTACCGGAAGTCGACCAGCTTGCCCGCGTCACGGGCGAGGGCGGTGAGCCGGGATATGGCCCTGAAGTACTTCTTGCGGTAGCCGCCGTTCAGCATCTCGTCGCTGAACAACCGGTCGAAGGGCAGACCCGAGGCCAGCACGGGCACCTCGCGGTCGTAGAGCCGGTCCGCGAGGACGACGAGCCTGAGGGCCGTCGACTGGTCGGGAACCGGCCGCACCCCGGTGAGGCACACGGCCTTGAGCCCGTCCGTCAGAGCGCCGTACCGGCTGGGGTGGACCCGGGCGAGATGCTCCAGAAGGGGCGAGAACGCGTCGAGGGAAGCGCCCTCGGTGGTGTGCGCCGCCTTCGTCACCTGTTCGTCGGAGTACGGCGGCGGCGCCTCGGGCAGGCCGCGGTGGCGGTAGTCCTCGCCGTCGATGCGCAGGGCGCGGAAGTGGGCCGACAGTCCCTGGATCTCACGCAGGAAGTCGGCCGCGGCGAACCTGCCCTCGCCGAGCTTGCCGGGCAGCGTGTTGGAGGTGGCGGCCAGCGCCACGCCCTCGTCGACGAGCCTGCCGAGGAGCGTGGAGACCAGGACGGTGTCGCCCGGGTCGTCGAGCTCGAACTCGTCGATGCACAGCAGGCGGTGACCGGACAGCGTCCGGACCGTCTGCTGGAACCCGAGGGCGCCGACCAGGTTCGTCAGCTCCACGAACGTGCCGAAGGCCTTGAGCGCGGGCTCGGCCGGGGTGGCGTGCCACAGGGACGCGAGCAGGTGGGTCTTGCCGACGCCGTAACCGCCGTCGAGATAGACGCCGCGCGGGCCGGCGGGGGCCTTCTTCGCCGCCTTGCCGAAACCGAACAGCCGCCGCTTGCCGGAGCCCGTGGCCGCCTCGGAGCCGAGGCCCGCCGCGAAAGCCTCCAGGGCCCGGACGGCCTCCGTCTGGCTGGGCTGGTTCGGGTCGGGGAGGTACGTACTGAAGCGGACGGAGTCGAACCGCGGCGGCGGCACCATCTCGGCGACCAGCCGGTCCGCGGGCACCCGCGGCTCACGGGCGCACAGGGACAGCGAGGCCGGGTCGGTCAGGGGGCCGGTTCCGGAGGGGACGGGGGAAGAGGACACGGTTCACCATGCTACGGGGCGTGGAACACTGCACGGCATGCGACGTCTGTTCCCTGTGACCGATGAAACAGCAGCTCCGGCCCCGGGTGGCGGGTCCGGTGGGGACGCCGGACGGGAGTGGAGCCTGGACGAACTGGCCGCCGCGTACGCCTATCCCGAGCCGGGGCCCGCAGGTCCGGTGCCGTGGCTTCGCGCCAACATGGTGTCCACGCTGGACGGGGCCGCCCAGCACGACGGCCGTTCGCAGCCCATCTCCAGCGCCACCGACATGCGGATCTTCGGCACCCTGCGGGCGCTCGCGGACGTCGTGGTCGTCGGCGCCGAAACGGTGCGCAAGGAGGGCTACCGGCCGGCCCGCGCGCGGGAGGACTTCGCGGCGATGCGGGAGGCGGCCGGACAGCGGCCCGCCCCCGCGATCGCGGTGGTCACCGCCGGCCTCGACCTGGACTTCTCGCTTCCGCTGTTCACCTCGCCCCTGGTGCCCACCCTGATCCTCACCGGCGCCGCGGCCGCCCCGGACCGGGTCGCCACCGCGGAGAAGACGGGCGCCAGGGTGGTGACCGCGGGGGACGGCATCGGCGTCGATCCCGCCCGCGCCGTCCGGGCCCTCGCCGACCTCGGGCACACCCGGTTGCTGACCGAGGGCGGCCCGCGGCTGCTGGGCCAGCTGGTCGCGGCCGGTGTGCTCGACGAGCTGTGCCTGACCGTCGCCCCGATGCTCACGGCAGGCGACGCGCAGCGCATCGCCGGAGGGCCGGCGGTCACGGTCCCGCACCGCTTCGAACTGGTGTCGATCCTGGAGGAGGACGGTTTCCTGTTCACGCGCTACGGGCGTGCCTGACGCACTGAACCGCCGGTCGCGGGGTACAAGATGTCGACGGTCGGACAGTCACACCGGCTGATCCGTCCGGAAGCGGGGCCGGGGTCGCCATCGGTCCGCTCATCAGCGGAATGTGCCATTCCGTTTGGTCTGCGGAGGGCACACTGGGTCCGGCAATGCCCGTGCGAACACGGGGCAGGATGGTTTCCGCAGGGCCCTGCGCGGCCCGCGGAGGAGCGGGGCCACGGGCCCCCGGAGCAGAAGGGGCGCCTGGTGTTCACCAGCGTATTGATGATCGAGAAGGCGCTGACGTCCGCCGACGTGGAGTTCGTCACCACCTTGCACGGCGAGGAGCCGGTCTCCTTCCACGTGCTGCTGCAGCCGCGCGGAGAGCAGGCGGACCGCCTGCTGCGGGCCATCGACGACGTGGCGCTCGGCGAGCTCGACGAGGCCGTCCGCGAGGGGGAGACCCCGGAGGGCGAGGAGGCGCTGACCGTGGGGCAGCGGGCCCTGGAGGTGTCACTCGCCGCGCTGCGCGCCTCGGGCAGTGCGGCGGAGGGGCGGCTGATCGAGGATCACCCGCTGGACGCGCTGAAGTCCCTGGTGGAGGAGGCCGGGGCGGACGAGGTCATCGTGCTGACCGATCCCCACTACGTGGAGGAGTTCTTCCACCGCGACTGGGCCTCCCGGGCCCGGCACAAGGTGGGGGTGCCGGTGCTGAAGCTGTTCTCGCACAGCAAGGCGTGACGCCGGGCGGTGAGGTCCGTCGGGCGCGGGCCGCTCATGGCTGCTCGCGCGGCTCCCCGCGCCCCTGATGGGCATGGCCGCCCCGCGCACGCAATAGGCTTGGCCCCGCTCACCCTCGTCACCCGAACTTGGAGACACACGCATGGCAGCCGGCCTTCCTCCCGCCATGGACCGACCGCACTTCATCGGGATCGGTGGGGCCGGAATGTCGGGCATCGCGAAGATCCTGGCGCAGCGCGGGGCCGCCGTGGCGGGCAGCGACGCCAAGGAGTCGGCCACGGCCGAGGCGCTGCGGGCGCTGGGCGCGACCGTGCACATCGGGCATGCCGCCGAGCACCTCGCCGATGACGCCAGCTGTGTGGTCGTGTCGTCGGCGATCCGGCAGGACAACCCCGAGCTGGCCCGCGCGGCCGAGCTGGGCATCCCCGTCGTGCACCGCTCCGACGCGCTCGCCGCGCTGATGGACGGGCTGCGGCCGATCGCCGTCGCCGGGACCCACGGCAAGACGACCACCACGTCGATGCTGGCGGTGTCGCTGAGCGAACTGGGTCTGAAGCCCTCGTACGCGATCGGCGGCGACCTGGACGCGCCCGGCTCCAACGCGCTGCACGGCGAGGGCGAGATCTTCGTCGCCGAGGCGGACGAATCGGACCGCAGCTTCCACAAGTACGCGCCCGAGGTCGCGATCGTCCTCAACGTCGAGCTCGACCACCACGCCAACTACGCGTCCATGGACGAGATCTACGAGTCGTTCGAGACGTTCGTGGACCGGATCGCCGAGGGTGGCACGCTGGTGATCGCCGCCGACCACGAGGGCGCCCGGGAGCTCACGCGCCGCGTCCGGGCCCGCGACGTGACCGTGGTGACGTACGGCGAGTCCGAGGACGCCGACGTGCGCGTCCGCTCCGTCGTGCCGCAAGGGCTGAAGAGCGAGGTCACCGTGGTGCTGGAGGGTGAGGAGCTGACCTTCACGGTCTCCGTGCCCGGCCGGCACTACGCGCACAACGCGGTCGCCGCGCTGGCGGCGGGCGTGGCGCTCGGTGTCCCGGTGGCCGAGCTGGCCCCGGCGATCGCCGCGTACACGGGCGTGAAACGGCGGCTCCAGCTGAAGGGCGAGGCCGCGGGCGTGCAGGTCATCGACTCCTACGCGCACCACCCCACCGAGATGACCGCCGACCTGGAGGCCATGCGCGCGGCGGCCGGGGACGCCCGGATCCTGGTCGTCTTCCAGCCGCACCTCTTCTCCCGCACGCAGGAGCTCGGCAAGGAGATGGGCCGGGCCCTCGCCCTCGCGGACGCCTCGGTCGTGCTGGACATCTATCCGGCCCGTGAGGACCCGATCCCGGGCGTGACGAGCGAGCTGATCATCGAGGCGGCCCGGGCCGCGGGCGCGGACGTGACCCCCGTGCACGACAAGGCGGACGTGGCGTCGGTCGTCTCGGGAATGGCGAAGCCCGGGGATCTCGTTCTCACCATGGGAGCGGGCGATGTCACCGACCTCGGCCCGCTGATCCTGGACCGTCTGTCGAACTGAGGGGCTGAAGGCTCATGCCGTACGACGTGGAGAAGCCGGACGAGCAGTGGCGCGCGGAGCTGTCCCCGGGGGAGTACGCGGTCCTGCGGCAGGCGGCCACCGAACCCGCCTTCACCGGTGAGTACACCGACACCAAGACCCGGGGCGTCTACTCCTGTCGCGCCTGTGGCGCGGACCTGTTCACCTCGGACACGAAATTCGAGTCCCACTGCGGCTGGCCGTCGTTCTTCGACCCGAAGGACACCGACGCGGTCGAGCTGATCGAGGACCGTTCGCACGGCATGATGCGCACCGAGGTGCGGTGCGCCCGGTGCGGCTCGCACCTCGGGCACGTGTTCACGGGCGAGGGGTATCCCACGCCCACGGACCAGCGGTACTGCATCAACTCGATCGCGCTGCGCCTGGCCCCCGAGGAGGACTGAGGCGCCGCTCAGCGGACGCGGCACCGCCTGGCCCCCGAGGAGGACTGAGGCGCCGCTCAGCGGACGCGGCACTCCTTCCGGGTGAGGGGTGCCGTGCAAAGATCTGCCCGGCAGCCGACCGCCGGCTCACGCCGCGATCCCATCGGCCGCCGCCCGCGGGAACCCCGCGCTCCGCAGGACCCGCCTCCCCGCGTCCACCGCGAACACCTCGCAGTTCTCGCGGGCCGCCGCCCAGGCGACGCCCTCCGCGCCCAGCGCGAACGCGGCCGTGGCGACGGTGTCGGCCTCCGTCAGGGTCGGGGCCACGACGGTCATGCTGAGCAGGCCGGTCGCGGGGCGGCCGGTGCGCCCGTCGAGGATGTGGTCGCCGCGTTCGTAGCGGGCGGAGGTCGCCACCGCCCGGTCCGTGACGTCCAGCACCGCGCACAGCCGGTCGGCGTGCTCGGGGTGCCGTACGCCGACGCGCCAGGGGCCGCCGGAGGCGATCACGTCGCCGCCCGCGTTGAGGCAGAAGCGCCGCGCCCCGGACGCCCGCAGCAGCTCCGCTCCCTTCTGCACCGACCAGCCCTTCACCACGGCGCAGGGGTCGAGGCCGCGGCCGGGCAGACGGACGTCGAAGGCGCCCCCGGTCGCGATCCGGTACTCCTCGCACAGGTCCAGGACCGCGCGGAGCTCGGGGCCGGGTTCGCGCACCTCCCCCCGGTCCAGCCGGGACACCTCGCTGTCCTCGCGGAACGGGCTGAACCGCGCGTCGACCTCGCGCAGCCAGGCGAACAAACCGTCCACCGCTGCCTCGGGGACGTCCTCGTCGTCGATCCGCACCGACACCGGGAACCCCATCACGTGCTCGACGCGGCGCACGCCCCTCAGCCCCTCGCGTCGATGGCGGCCTGGAGCGACTCCTTGTAGCCGTCGCTGGTGATCGTGGCGCCGGACACCGTGTCGATGTCGGCGCTCTGCGCCCCCAGGGTCTCGGCGATCAGCTTCGGCACGGCGGCCGTGGTCTGCGGATGGTCCGGCTGCCGCAGCATCCGCACCGAGGTGATCTCGTCGCCCTCGAAGGTGACCTGGACCTGCACCGGTCCCTTCTCGGTGTCGACGGTGGGCCCCGACGCGACCGTGGTCGTGGTGCCGCCGGGCCCCGCGGACGACGAGACCGAGGGCGTCGACGCCGGCGCCGCGGCCTGTGCGGCGGCCGACGACGACCCGGTGTCGTGCGACGGGGCGTAGCGCCAGACCGGGACCAGGCCGGCGACGCTCAGGACGAGGACGGGCAGGGCTCGCTTCACGACAGTCTCCTCGTCATCCGGCCAGGCTGAAGCGTTCGAAGTGGGTCTGCGACGACGGCACGCCCAGCTCGCGCAGGCTGCCGAGCACCGCGTTCATCATCGGCGGCGGACCGCACAGGTAGACGTCCCGCCCGGCGATGTCCGGCACCAGCCGGGCCAGCTCCCGCGGCGCCAGCCGGTCCGGCACGGACGGGCCCGTGACCAGGTGCAGCTCGGCGCCCTTGGCGAGCGCGAGGTCGCGCAGTTCGTCGTGGAGGACGGCGTCCCGGTCCGTGGCGACCCGGTAGATCACGACCGCGTGGCCGTGCAGTTCCTCCAGCAGGGCCCGGATCGGCGTGACACCGACGCCACCGGCGATGAGCACGGCGTCCGGGCGGGTGCGGTGCAGGGCGGTGAAGGCGCCGTAGGGACCCTCCGCGAACACGCGCGTGCCGACCTTGAGGTGTCGCAGGGCCGCGCTGCCGTCACCGGCCCGCTTGACGGTCAGGCGGAGCGTACGGCCGTCGGGGGCGGCGGACAGCGAGAACGGGTTCGCCTGCCACCAGCGGTCCTTCGTCAGGAACCGCCACAGGAAGAACTGCCCGGCCCGGGCGGGCAGCCGGTCCAGGTCGCGGCCGGTGACGTAGACCGACACCACCTGGTCGTTCTCGGGGACGACCGCCGTCACCCGCAGCCGGTGCCGCAGGTTGCGCCACAGCGGCAGCACCAGCCGGCCGGCGAACACCGAGGCCAGGGCCACGCCCCACACGCCGTACCAGTACGCCGTCGCCGCCGGTGACGAGGTGAACGTGGTCCCGGCCGCGACCTGGTGGGTGAACGCCAGGACCACCGCCACGTAGGTGTACAGGTGGATGAAGTGCCAGGTCTCGTAGGCCAGCCGACGCCGGGCGTAACGGGCCGAGACCGCGCCGACCACGATGAGGACCGCCAGGGCGACGATCGCCCGGAGCACGCCCTCGACCGTCTCGGCGAGGTCCACCAGCTGGTTCACCGGGTCCAGCGACGAGGCCCGCGCATAGCCGAACACGATGAACACGGCGTGCGCCAGCAGCAGCCACAGCACCGAGAAGCCCGTCCAGCGGTGCCAGGACGTCAGCCGGTCCATGCCGATCCGCCGGTCGAACCACGGCAGCCGTGCCACCAGCAGCAGCTGGAACGCCATCAGCAGCGCCGCGTACAGCCCGGCCAGCCGGCCCAGCACGATCAGCGCGTTCGAGGCGAAACCGGCCTGCGCGAAGAAGACGGCCACCACGACGGCGTTCGTCAGCAGCACCGCGTACAGGCCGGTGCGGCCCACCACTTTGGGCCGCACGCCCGGGCGGGTCGCCTCGGGAGGTTGCTGGAGGGTCGTCACGGTCGGCAGCTCCTTGATCGGATCCTGGGATTCGAGTCTGGCGCCGGGGAGCTGTCGGGAAGCTGTCGCTCAACTTTCAAGTTTTTATCGATCGCGCCACGGGAGGGCGGGCGGCTATGGCGGCCCGGGACGCGTGCAGCACTATGAGGCCGTGGAAAAAGTACGACTTCTCGTCGTCGACGACGACCCGCCCATCGCCGACCTCGTCGCGACCGTCGCCCGCTACGAGGGCTGGGAGGCGGTCACCGCGTACACCGGCGAGGACGCGCTGGTGCGGGCCGCCGAGTTCCACCCGGACATCGTGGTGCTCGACCTGATGCTGCCCGGCGTGGACGGCTTCGGTGTCCTGGACCGGCTGCGCGCCTCCGGAACGATGGTGCCGGTGGTGTTCCTCACCGCGCGCGACGGCGTCGCCGACCGGGTGGCCGGCCTCACCCGGGGCGGCGACGACTACCTGGTCAAGCCGTTCGCCGTGGAAGAGCTGATGGCCCGGCTGCGGACCGTGCTGCGGCGCAGCGCCGGACCCGGCTTCCAGCGGTCCGTGCTCCAGGTCGGCGACCTGACGATGGACGAGGACACCCGTGAGGTGCGGCGTGGCGACAGCCAACTGTCGCTGACCCCGACCGAGTACGAGGTGCTGCGCTACCTCATGCGCAAGTCGCCCACCGTGCTCACCAAGGCGCAGATCCTCGACCACGTGTGGGAGTACGGCTTCGGCGGCCGCTCCAACGTCGTCGAGCTGGTCGTCAGCCGGCTGCGCCGCAAGCTGGACGAGACCGACGACGGCGGCGCGCCGCTCATCCACACCGTGCGCGGATTCGGGTACGTGCTGCGCCAGGCCGCCGGGTGATCGCCCGGCTGCGAGGGGCCTACCGCGGGATGCGGCTGGGCACCCGGCTGGCCCTCGGCCTCGGCGCCCTGTCCCTGGTGGTGTTCGCCGTCGTCGGCACGGCCCTGACCACGTACATGCGGGACTATCTCTCCGCTCAGCTCGACACGCAGCTGGCGCAGGCCCAGATCGCCCAGTCCAAGAGCATCGCGGACTACGGCACCATCTCCGGCAAGAAGTACTACAGCTGGTTCTACGCCGTGTACGACGTGTCGGACGGCGTGCCCGAGCTCCGCAGGCCCGAGGACCCCGCCGATCTGCCGGAGGACGTCGACGACTTCACCTCCCTGGCCCGGGCGCAGACCGCCGCGCACACCGAACTCCTGCGCACCGAGCACCTCAAGGGCGCCGGCTCCTACCGGCTGCGTGCCTGCGAGGTCGAGCCCGGTGTGGTCCTGGTCAGTGCCGCGCCCCTGGAGGACATCGAGGACACCGTCGGTCAGCTGATCACCATCCAGGTCGTCACCTTCGCGCTCGCACTGCTCGCGCTGGTCGTCTTCGGCCGCCGCATGCTGCGCCGCGGCCTGAAGCCGCTCAGCGACATGGCCTCCACCGCGCACGGCATCGCCTCGCACGACCTGACCGAGTCGGCGGCGCGGCTGCCGCTGCGCGCCGACGGCCGGGACGGCGGGCCCGAGGTGGACGAACTGCGCACGGCCTTCAACACGATGCTGGAGCACATCGACGACTCCCTCGCCGTGCGCGCGGAGGCCGAGCAGCGGCTGCGCCGCTTCGTCGCGGACGCCTCGCACGAACTGCGCACCCCGCTGATGTCGGTGCGCGGTTACGCCGACCTCTTCCAGTACGCCGCCGCCAACGCCCCCGAGGAACGCGACCGGCACCTGGCCCGGCTGCGCGCCGAGGCCGCCCGCATGGGCGTCCTCCTGGACGACCTGCTGCTGCTCGCCCGGCTGGACGCGGCGGAGGTGGAGACGCCGCTGTGTCTGCGGGACGCCGATCTGGTGGAGCTGGTGGGCCAGGCCGCGGACGCCTTCCGAGTGGGCCGCCCCGGCCATCCGCTGACCGTCGTCGTGGGCTCGGGCCCGGTGCGGCTGCCGATGGACCCGCTGCGCATCCGGCAGGTCGTCGACAACCTCCTGACCAACGCCGCCGTGCACACCCCGGCCGGCACGAAGGTGTCGGTGGAGGTGGCCCTCGCGCCCGGCGCGGCCGAGGTGCGGGTCGCCGACACCGGACCGGGCATCCCGCCCGACGACCTGGCCCGCGTCTTCGACCGGTTCTACCGCGTCGACAAGGCCCGCAGCCGCGACCGCGGCGGCAGCGGCCTCGGCCTGGCGGTCGCCCAGTCCCTGGTCCGCGCCCACGGCGGCCGCATCGAAGTCGACAGCGCACCGGGAGCGACGGTGTTCACCGTGCGTCTGCCCGTGGAGGGCGCACGCCCCGCGGACCGGTGAAAGGCGCCCTCCAATGCCGCGGCAGGCAACGTTCGCCCCGTCGCGACGCCCGGCACGCTCCCCCGTTCTCGGCTTCGCTCGAACGGGAGGGGCCCCCACTGCCGCACCGGGCACAAGCCCAAGTACACCCAGTACGAGGGCTTGCACCCGGCACTCCCCCAAGCTCTTCGAGCAGGGGGGACCCCCAGAACACGCACCGGACGCCGCTGCCTGACGGGCAAACGTCGCCCGCCGCGGCACTAGACTCGTCCGGAAACAGCCCGTACGACCATGGCCAGTGCTTCCGCCAACCCGAAGGGCTCCGGCGCCTTGATACGGATCGATTCAGTCACCAAGCGCTATCCGGACGGGACGGTGGCTGTCGACCGGCTCTCCCTCGAGATACCCGACCGCTCGATCACCGTCCTCGTCGGACCCTCGGGCTGCGGCAAGACCACCACCCTGCGGATGATCAACCGGATGGTCGAACCGAGCGAGGGAACGATCCTCCTCGACGGCGAGGACATCCAGCGCCGGCCCGTCACCGGCCTGCGCCGGTCGATGGGTTACGTCATCCAGAACGCCGGTCTCTTCCAGCACCGCACGATCATCGACAACATCGCCACCGTGCCCCGCGTGCTCGGCTGGGGCAAGCAGAAGGCACGCGCGCGGGCGGCCGAGCTGATGGAGCGCGTGGGCCTCGACGCCGCGCTCGCCAAGCGGTACCCGTACCAGCTGTCCGGCGGCCAGCAGCAGCGCGTCGGCGTGGCCCGGGCGCTCGCCGCCGACCCGCCCGTGCTGCTCATGGACGAGCCGTTCTCGGCGGTCGACCCGGTCGTACGCAAGGGACTCCAGGACGAACTGCTGCGCATCCAGGACGAGTTGGGCAAGACCATCGTCTTCGTCACCCACGACATCGACGAGGCGATCAAACTCGGCACCATGGTCGCCGTGCTGCGCGAAGGCGGTCACCTCGCCCAGTACGCACCCCCCGCCGAGCTGCTGTCCAACCCCGCCGACGCCTTCGTCGAGGACTTCCTCGGGGCCGACCGCGGCATCCGGCGGCTGTCGTTCTTCCCCTCCGTCGAACTCCCCCTGACCACCGGCCCGGTGATCCCGGTGGACGCCACCGCCGAGCAGATCGCCGCCCCCGACGCCCCCTGGCTGCTCGTCACCGACGCCCAGGGAAGGCCCCTCGGCTGGGCCGAGCCGCACGACCTGACCGCCGGCGACCTCGACCCCGGCCGGCTCCTGCCGCACGGACGGCCGTTCGTCCCCGGCACCGACTCCCTGCGGGTCGCCCTGGACTGCGCCGTGCTCTCCCCGGCCGGGTGGGCCGTCGCCGTGGACGACACCGGGCGGGTGACCGGCGTGGTCTCGCAAGCGACCATCGGTGAGGCGATCCGCGGCGCCCACGCCGCCGGCCGGGCCGACGAGGCCAAGGTCGCGTCGTGAACGGCTTCTTCGACATCCCGAGCGACCTCCAGCACAGCTACGCCGGACTGATCGGACTGCATCTGCGCGAGGCCCTGCTGCCGGTGCTCGCCGGGCTGCTGCTCGCGCTGCCGCTCGCCCAGCTCTGCGTCCGGTTCCGCTGGCTGTACCCGCCCGTGCTCGGCGCCACCACCATCCTGTACGCCGTCCCGTCGCTGGCCTTCTTCGTGGTCCTCATCGACTACACCGGGCAGACCGAGCTGACCGTGATGATCCCGCTGGCCGTGTACAGCCTCGTGGTGCTCGTCCCGGCCATCGTCGACGGGGTGCGGTCCGTGCCCCAGGAGACCCTGGCCGCGGCCACCGCCATGGGGTTCGGACCCGTACGCCGTTTCCTCCAGGTGCAGTTGCCCATCGCGGTGCCCGCCATCATCGCCGGGCTGCGGGTCGCCACCGTCTCCAGCATCTCCCTGGTCAGCGTCGGCACCCTCATCGGCAACCAGGGCGCCCTCGGCAACCTGCTCGCCGCCGCGCAGAAGTACGACCGTCCCGAACTGGCCGTGAACTCCGTGATCACCACGGCCGTCCTGGCCATCCTGTGCGACGCCCTGCTGGTGCTGCTGCGCGTCGCGCTGACCCCCTGGATGCCCAGCGGTACCCGCAGGCGCTCCAAGACAGCGCGGCAGCCGCTGCCCGCCCCCCAGGACGTGACCCGGTGAACGTACTGAACTTCGTCCACGCCTTCTTCAGCGACAGCGCCCACTGGCACGGCTACGACGGCATCCCGCAACGCCTGCTCGAACACGTCCGGTACTCGGCCCTGGCTCTGGTCCTCGCCGCCGCGATCGGCCTGCCCGTCGGCCTGCTGACCGGGCACACCGGGCGGGGCGGCAACGCCCTCGCGTTCATCGCCACCGCCGCCCGCGCGCTGCCCAGTTTCGGCCTGCTGGTGCTGATCGTCGTCCTGATGGGCTTCGGCCTGCTGCCCGTGATGATCCCCCTGGTCGTGCTCGCCGTGCCGCCGATCCTGGTGACCACCTACGAGGCCGTCCGCACCGTCGACCCGTCCCCGGTGGACGCCGCCCGCGGCATGGGCATGCACGAGTCGCGGATCCTCTTCCAGGTCGAACTGCCGGTCGCGCTGCCGCTGATCCTCAGCGGTCTGCGCTCGGCCGCCATCCAGATCGTCTCGACGGCCACCATCGCCGCGTACGTCAGCCTGGGCGGCCTCGGCCGCTACATCGTCGACGGGCTCTACCAGCGCGACTACGAGAAGGTCGTCGGCGGCGCCACCCTGGTCGCCGTCCTGGCGCTCGTCACGCTGGCGCTGTTCTGGGTCGCGGGCCGGGTGGCCGTGTCGCCGGGGGTGCGCAGACGCTGAGACCCGGCCTCGGCCCGGTAAACCGTGACCAAGACGCTCTTGACTGATCATCAAGCGGCTGGATTGGATCGTTGAATGACTTCTACCGCGAAGAGCAGCAGGTCCAGGACGAGGCACACCGGCGCGGCGGCCGTCGCGCTCACCGCCGCGGCGGCGCTGCTCGCGGGCTGTTCGTCCGGCGACTCCTCGGACAACCCCCTGGCGGGCGAGAAGGCGAAGGCCGGCACCGTCGTCGTCGGCTCCAACAACTTCGCCGAGAGCACCCTGCTCGCCGACATCTACGGCGAGGCACTCAAGGCCAAGGGCCTGGAGGTCACCTACAAGCACAACATCGGCAGCCGTGAGACGTCCTACGGCCTGATGAAGAACGGCTCCGTCACCGTGCTGCCGGAGTACAACGGCTCGCTGCTGGCCTACCTCGACCCCGAGGCCGAGCAGAAGTCCACCGAGGCGGTGAACGCGGCCGTCAAGGCCAAGCTCGACAAGAAGCTGACGATCCTTCAGTCGTCGCCCGCCGAGGACAAGGACTCGGTCACCGTCAACGCCGAGACCGCGAAGAAGTACAAGCTCACGTCCTCGTCCACCCTCGCGGACCTCAAGGAGGCGGCACCGGACCTGGTGATCGGCGGTTCGCCCGAGTTCCAGACCCGGCAGCAGGGGCTGAAGGGCCTGAAGTCCGTGTACGGCCTGGAGTTCAAGTCCTTCAAGGCGCTCGACGCGGGCGGCCCGCTGACCCAGGCGGCGCTGGCCCAGAACACCGTCCAGGCCGCGGACATCTTCACCACGGACCCGACCATCGTGAAGGAGAAGTTCGTCGTCCTGAAGGACCCGGAGAACCTCTTCGGGTTCGCGAACGTGACCCCGCTGGTCAACAAGAGCGGCCTCTCCCAGAAGGGTGTCGACGCGCTCGACGCGGTCTCCGCCGAGCTGGACACGAAGACGCTCCTGGAACTCGACGCGCAGGTGCAGCTCCAGAAGAAGGACCCGCTGGACGTGGCGAAGGCGTGGCTGAAGTCGGCCGGCCTGGCCTGAGCCGGCCGCCCGTCACGAGGGGATGACGGGCCGGGCCACATCCACAGGGGACCGAACGCGGGCCGGTGGTCGGGCGTCACAGGGAGGGAACCACCCCGGCACCGCGACTCCCTGGGAGAGCCATGCGTACCGACAGGACACGAACCGCCCGTCTTCTGCTCGTCCTCGCCCTGTCCGTCACCGGAGCCGGTGCCGCCGCCGGCTGCGGCCAGGCGGAGGCCGACGGCGGCCGGCCGACCCCGCCGGCGCGGGACGACGACCGCGCCCGCCGGGTCGCCGACGCCTGGGACGGCTCCCGGGCGGCCGCCCGGTGGCACGAGGGCTACCACCCCGTGGAGGCGGTCGTCCAACCGCCCGCGGAGGGCCTGCGCGGCGACGACCGGCGCGCGTACGTGACCGGCAACTTCGACCTGCGGGCCCCGCTTCCCCCCGCCCGGGACAAGAGCGGCCGGGTGACGTGGCAGGACGGGGGCTCGCTCACCAGGCCCCTCATGGCGGCCGACCGGGTCTACCGGACCCTGGACCGCAACAGCGGCCCCGGCCCCCGGCTGACGGTCACCCGGGCCGAGTTGGGGAGCATGACGGTGCTCACCGCCCGCGGGCCGACGACCGTCCCGGCCTGGCTGTTCACCCTGGAGGGCTACGCCGGTCCGCTGAAGAGCGCCGCGGTGAGCCCCTCCGCACCGCCGGAGCCGCCCATCGGGCCGCTCCGGCCGGACGTGCCCACCGATGTGCTCGCACCGCTCGGCGGCCTGACGACGGTGGCGCGGGACGGCCGGTCCGTCACCGTCGTGGCGCAGCACGGCTCCTGCGACGACGGCCCCGTCGTGTCGGCTCACGAGACCGAGGGCAGCGTGGTGCTGTCCGCCGCCGTGACGGGCGCCGAGGACGGTCCCTGCACCACCGAACTGCTCGGCGAGAGGGTGACGGTGAAGCTGGACCGGCCGGTCGGCGACCGCATCGTCCTGGACGCGTTCACGGGCCGCCCGGTGCCGTACACCGAGTGGCCGGGCGCCGCTCCCGGCCGGAGCTGAACCGTTCCGCCTCAGGCCTGCACCGCCGACGCGATCAACTGGTCGATCAGGGCGATCAGTACGTCACGGCACGACTCCCGGTCCCGGGCGTCGCACAACAGCACCCGCACGTGATCGGGCACCGCGAGCGCCTCCCGGATGTCCTCGGGCGGATACGGGTGCTCGCCGTGGAAGCCGTTGACCCCGACGACGAACGGGATGCCCCGGCGCTCGAAGAAGTCGATCGCGGCGAAACTGGACTCCGGTCTGCGGACGTCGACCAGGACCACCGCCCCCAGCGCGCCGAGCGCCAGGTCGTTCCACATGAACCAGAACCGCTGCTGCCCGGGGGTGCCGAACAGGTACAGCACCAGCTCCCGGCTGATGGTGATCCGGCCGAAGTCCAGGGCCACGGTGGTGGCCCGCTTCTCCTCGATGCCGTCGAGATCGTCGACGTCCAGACCGGCTACGGTCAGGGGTTCCTCGGTGCGCAGCGGGACGATCTCGCTGACCGACCCGACCATGGTGGTCTTGCCCACGCCGAAGCCCCCGGCGATGAGGATCTTGACCGTGTCGGGTGCCGAAGACGCGTCAGTGGCAAGGTCAGAGCCGGCCAAGGCCGTCCCTCACTTTCTGCAGCAGGTCCAGGTCCGGAGTGGTGCGGGAAACGAGGCGCGGTGGGCGGACGGTGATCCGGCCCGCCTCCAGCAGATCGCAGAGCAGGATGACGACCACGCTCACCGGCAGGTCGAGCCGGGCGGCCAACTCCGCCACGGCGAGCGGCTCGGCGCACAGCCGCAGGATCCGGGTGTGCTCGGGCTGGCACCGTGCGGCCGAGGCGGGCTGCGGATCGACCGCCGTGACCGTCGAGATGAGCGTGAAGTCGGCGCGGCTGGGCCGGGTCCGGCCACCGGTCAGAGCGAACGGCCTGACGAGCCGGCCCGCCGCATCACCTCCGCCCACCTCACACGCCGGGGTCGACGACGGGGCCGGCCACGCCCCGCGGTGCGGCGCTCAGGTGCTCGCCGATCTTCTTCACCAGCATGTTCATCTGGTAGGCCACCACTCCGACGTCCGCGCCGGGCCCGGTCAGCACGACCAGATGTGCGCCGGGACCGGCGGAGGTCAGGATCAGATAGCCGTTGGCCATCTCGATGAGCGCCTGGCGCACCGGACCGCCCCGGAAGTCCATGCTGACGCCCTTGCTGAGGCTCATCAGCCCGGACGCGGTCGCCGCGAGCCGCTCGGCGTCGTCGCGCAGGAATCCGGTGGACTTGCTGACCACCAGGCCGTCCTCGGAGAGCACCACCGCCTGGTTCACGTCGGCGACCCGCTCCACGAGTCCGGTCAGCAGCTGGTCGAGCTGGGTGTGCGTGGCGGGGATGGGGCGTGTCATTGCGGTGTCCTTCGTCAGCGGTCGGCGGGCGGAGTCGGGGGGACGGGACCGGCGGCGGCCTGCCCGGGTGCCGCGGCCGCTTCCACGTCGTACGGCGGCTCGGCGTCGTCGTCACGGGCCCGGAGCGTGCCGCGCTGGAAACCGGCCAGGGAGGACGCGGCGGCCTCCGCGGTGAAGTCGTCGAGGGAACCGTCGTCACCGGCGGGCGCCGCCTCCTCGCGCAGCTCCTCCACCAGGCTGGTCTGCGGCACCCTGCGGGGGAGCGGGGCGAGACCGTCCCGGCGGGGGACGACCTCGCGCGTGGCGGACGGGGCGGTGGAGGCGGTGCGGGCCGTGACGAGGGGACGGGGCTCACAGGCGGCCCCGGCGGCCCCGGGAGTGTCGGAGCGCTGCGGCGCCTGACTCGGCTCGGCGTCCATCGCACCCCGTCCTTCCGCCACCGGTGTGCCCTCAGGGGTGCCACCGTTCTTCGCACCGCCGGCCGGGACCGCGAGGCCGTCGACCCCGGCTCCGTCCGAGGCGGTCCCTGCCCGCTGCGCCCCGCCGTCCGCGATCTCCCGCACCACGATCTCGTGCGGTATCAGCACGATCGCCGTGGTCCCGCCGTACGGCGACATGCGCAGGGTGACGGCGATGCCGTGCCGGTGGGCCAGCTGGGCGATCACGAACATGCCGAGGCGCAGGTCGTCGGCGAGCGCCACCACGTCGAACTTCGGGGGTACGGCGAGCTGTTCGTTGAAGGACGCGTAGTCCTCCTCCGACATGCCGAGGCCGCGGTCCTCCACCTCGACGGCCAGGCCCCTGGCCACCATCCCGGCCCGCACCGTGACGGGGCTCGGGGCGGGGGAGTACGCGGTCGCGTTGTCGATGAGCTCGGCCAGCAGATGGATGACGTCCGCCACCGCGGGCGGCGCGACGTACACCTCCTCCTCGGTGAGCACGTCCACCCGCTGGTACTCGGCGACCTCCCCGACCGCGCTGCGCAGGATGTCCATCAGCGCGACCGGCTCGGTCCAGCTGCGGCCGGGCCGTTCGCCGCTGATGATGACGAGGTTCTCCTCGTAGCGGCGCAACTGGCTGGCGGTGGAGTCGAGTTCGTACAGACCCTTGAGGATGTCGGGGTCGGTGTGCTCACGCTCCAGCGTGTCGAGTTTGCTCAGCTGGAGGTTGACCAGGTTCTGGCTCTGCCGCGCGATACCCAGGATGATCTTCTGGAAGCCGCGCCGGGTGTCGGCGAGTTCGACGGCGGTGTGCACGGCCGTGCGCTGCGCGGTGTTGAACGCGCGGGCGACCTGGCCGAGTTCGTCGTGACCGTAGTCGAGCTCGGTCGTCGCCGACTCCGGATCGACCGTCTCACCCCGCTCCAGCCGCGCCACCACGTCGGGCAGCCGCTCCTGTGCGAGGCTGACGGCGGCCCGGCGCAGGCCGCGCAGCCGCCGGGACAGCGAACGGGTGATCCGCCAGGACATGCCCACGCACACCAGCAGCGCGAGCAGCCCGCCGGCACTCAGCAGCGCCGCCTTGAGCAGCAGGGCGTCCGCCTTCTCGGCACTGCGCTCCAGCAGCCCCGCCGTCTGCTGCTGGATGAGGCCCGCGTACTCCTCGGACAGCTTGTCCATGGCGGTGTTCCACCGCTGCCGCGCGTCCGGCAGGGCGATCCGGTCGGCGGAGGCGCCGGAGTGGCGGGCCGCCAGCACCTGGTCCTCGACGGACTGCAGCGTCTGCCACTGCGGACCGGCCAGGATGCGCTCCGTCTGTGTCTTCGCCTCGCCCGTCAGCTGCGGCACGACCTGGTCCTGGACCAGCCAGCGCCGTGTGTTCACCAACTCCGTGAACCGCGTCCACGCCTCGTCGTCCAGATGCCCGGACGGCCAGGCCAGGGTCAGCTGCGCGTCCTCCTGGGAGACCAGCTCCGCCGCGTGCTCGAGACCGATCAGCGGGCCGGCCTGCGAGGTGAGGTCGCCGTCGTCGACCTGGGACAGCTCCTGGAAGGCGTGGATCTGGTCGTCGATGATCGAGGAGTACTGGTCCAGCGCCTGCTGCGCGGTGATGTCGGTCGGGTCGTCCACCTGGTCCCGGTAGTACTCCAGGCTGCCCACCGAGCCCAGCACCGAGTACAGCCGGTCGGATATGCGGGAGGGCGCCTTCTCGATCGCGTCCGCCTGCCCGACCAGCTTGGCGACCGCCTTGTCGGTCTCCTCGCGCTGCGCGTCGAGGGCGGTCCGGGAGCCCTTCGGCGAGGCCAGCCACGCGGCCGACAGACTGCGCTCCCGCTGCAGCGCGAGCGTCGCGTCGGTGCCCATGGCGCCGGTCGACCGGCTGAGGTCCGTCTGGTCGCGCAGCCGGAGGCCCTCCGAGAACATCTGGATCGTCGTCACGCCCCACATGGCGGCGAGGGTGACGCCGGGCACGAGGGCCAGGAGCACCAGGGAGAGGCGTATGGAACCGAGACGGCGCCGGGTACCTGTCCGTCGAGACATCGTCGTCCTAGGGGCGATCAGCGGCGGGTGGGGAACGGGGAGGGGTCGGGGGGTGTGGGGGACGGGCGCAGGTGTGGTGCCTTCCCGGGCATGGCACATGGGATGCGCAGGATGTTATCCGTACAAGTGGACGTACGGGCCGGGCCTGACCGAATCTTTGGCGACACCGTCACAGGAAGTTCCGGTCACCGGGTCCCGGCGGCTGCGAACCGCGCCACGACGGACACGTTCGACCTGGTCACGAAGGCGGGACCGGTGAGCACCGGCGCCGTCCCGCCGCCGCTGACGTTGCCGTTGGTCCGGTACAGCCACAGGGCGTCCACCGCGAGATAACCCTGCAGATACGGCTGCTGGTCCACGGCGAACTGCACCTGGCCGCTCTGGACCGCCTTGACCAGGTCCTTGTCGAGGTCGAAGGTGGCGACCTGGGCCTTGCTGCCGGCCTGCCGCACCGCCTTGACGGCGCTGAGCCCGTACTGGGCGCCCAGCGTGACGACTTCGTCGATGCTCG
Source organism: Streptomyces sp. 378 (assembly GCF_030124145.1). Lineage (GTDB taxonomy): Bacteria > Actinomycetota > Actinomycetes > Streptomycetales > Streptomycetaceae > Streptomyces. The sequence continues at coordinate 37,678 of NZ_JASKMS010000008.1, read as the reverse complement.
AGTCCTGCCGCAGCCGGGCCGCGATCGCGGCGGTCACCGCGTTCATGTCACTGCCGTCCACGTACAGGTTGTCGGTGGCGCCGCGGAACGTCTTGCGCACACCGGCGCAGCGGGCCTCCAGCGCCACGTTGCCCCGCTCGTGCACCACGCACAGGGCGTGTTCGGCCTTGAGGCCGTCCAGCTTGTCGCCGACGGCCCGGCCCGCGACGGACTCGTCCTGACCGAAGTACTGCAGGAGCCCGGCCGGGCGCCAGGCGTCGATACCGGAGTTGAGCCCCACGACGGGGATGCCGGCCGCCTTGGCCTGGGCGACCGGGCCGCGCATCGCCGCCGGCTTGGCCAGGGTCACCGCGATGCCGTCGGCCTTGTCGCGGACCGCCTCCCGCATCAGGTCGGCCTGGGCGGCCGGGTCGGCGTCGCTGACGTACGTCAGGTCGACACCGTCCTTGGCCGCCGCCACCTCGGCGCCCCTGCGCACCAGATCCCAGAAGGCGTCGCCCTCGCCGCCGTGCGTCACCAGGGTGACCTTCATCCCGCCGCCCGGCCCGTCCGCCGTGTCCGGCCCGTCGTCGGCCGCGCCGAAGGGGGAGCAGCCGGACACCAGCAGGCACAGGGCGGACGCCAGGGCCGCGAGTCGCGTGCGTCTCACGGAGGTGTGCGGCGGGGGAGGAGTGTTCATGAGGGGCGGACCTCGCTGTGCGGCCGAGCAAGAGCAGGGTGAGAGTGCAGAAAGGCCGCAGGGTGTGCACGGCCGGATGACTCTCGCTGGCCCGGAGCCAACCGTGTGTGACCACCGGTCGTCAAGTGAGCGCGCACATGCAGTGAGTTGATGGTGCCGCATCGTGATGATCTGTCCGACGGGTCGAACAACGGCGCCGGGGGTAGCTCTCACCTCGGCTTTCCGTACCGTCCGTGCGGTTCGGCCGCCCCGTGGACTGGGGCGGCGCCGGGCCTCCGCTCGCGATCACCGCCACCGCGACCGGCTCCGGCTCGGGGCGCCCGCACAGGCCGGCCGTCTACGGCGAGAACACGCTGCCGGACCCGGCCCGATCGCCGGGCCGCACCATGCGGATCCTCCAGAGCGAGGCCAGGGTCCTGAAGAGGGAGGGCGGTTGCGGCGTGGCCCCGGGAGCAGCCCCGGGCCGCCACGCCGGTGACCGCCGGACAGGGCCGGTAGCGCGGCGGGCCCCGCGTGCCGGGAGCCGCTTCACCACAGGACTCAGGGCTGCCCCACCGGCGCCGGGGCCGCGGTCTTCGCCGCCCGGGCCTCCTTCCGGCGCTGCCTGCGGCTGACGCGGGGTTCCTGGTCCGGGAGCCAGCCGAAGGCGAGGCAGCTGCCGGCCACGCCCAGGAGCAGGCCGACGAAGAAGCCGCCCAGGTTGGAGGTCAGCCAGGTGCCCAGGGAGACCAGCACCCCGACGACCGAGTAGAACAGGCGCTGAGCGGGGTTGACGAGGATCAGCACGCCACACAGCAGCATCACGGCCGGGAGCAGGTAGCCGGCCAGGCCCTGCATGCCGACGTGCAGGATGACGTCCAGCGACGCCTTCAGGGTGAGCAGGACCTCCGCGCCGCCCAGGGCGAGCAGCAGCCCGCCCCAGAACGGCCGGCCGGCCCGCCACTGCCCGAAGGCGGGCCGGAACCCCTCGCGCGGACCGCGCGGCATCAGCAACCCGATCCGCTGAAGCCCAGCTTCAGTCCGGGCAGTTTGAAGACGCCGGCCGTCGTGGCGTAGTTGGTCTGCCGCAGGTTGGCGATGTGCACCGTGTCGGACTGCTGGCTGAACACGCCCTTGGGTCCGCGGCCCTTCGGCCCGGCCTTGTCGAGCGTGCTGGCGTCGTTGCCGATCTCGATGTTGTTGAACGCCGCGTCACCGGTCAGCTCGGTGGAGTCGGTCGTCAGATCGCTGGCGGTGACCTTCTGCGCCCCTTCACCCGCCCTGATGACCAGGTTCGTGCCGCCCAGGTCCACGCTCTGGCACAGCTTGGTGAGGGACGCGTTCTTGATCACGGACGTGACGACCAGCACCTGACCGCCGGTGTCACCCGCGTTGGGGCTGCCCTCGGCCATCTCGTCCAGGCCGCCGAACTGCGCGAAGCCGGTGCCGTTCAGCTCGGTCGCGGTGACCGTGAACGGCATGCCGGAGATGGCGAACTGGACGCCCAGCGCCCCTTCGGCGGTGAGGACCGCGAGGCCGGCGGCGACCAGGGTGGCCGGCACCGCCATCACCGCGGCCCGGCGTGCCCGGACCCGCCCGCGTCGCGCGGGAGCGTCGCTGCCGGTGTCCGGGGCGGCGGCGCCGTCGGCTCTCTCGGGGGTGTGTTCGGCGGAGGAGGTCATGTCTGCTCCAGGTGCGGGTGGGTGCGGATCGGGACGTCGGTGGCCCATTGCCCTGGCGCGGACATCGACGGCGTACGCACATCCCCCGCAACTCCCGGCGGTTGCAAGGGCTTTCTGGTTACGCCGCAGTAGCCATCGAGGAAGTTACCGGCGGTTACATCAAGGGTCAAGGGAAGTGTGAACAAAGAGTGTCGATTCTGCGCCGCAGGTGAGTCACCGATGCCGTGAAAGGCTCAGCCGGCTCACAACTCCGTTGCGGGGCCTTGACGTTGACGGAGACGCAGGTCTACAACTCTCCTCGTCCCACCGGATCCGTGGCGCCGGATCCGTGGCGCCGGATCCGCCGCGCGGCACCGTCCGCGTGCCCCGGACCCGCTCGTCCCCGTACGGGCAGCTCGTCACCCGGTGCGTCCGCACGGACAGCTCGTCACCCGGTGCGTCCGCACGGGCTTTCCCTCGCCCGAGTCCCCCCGCCACGGCACGGCCGCTTCCGTGGAGCCGTGCCACCAGCCACCCCCCGCCCGGCCCGGCCGCAGGTCCCTTCCCGTGTGGGCCTGCGGCCGGTGACCGGCCTGCCGTTGCCGGCCCGTCACGTACGGAGAAGGCGTGACGAGCCGGCAACGGCGGACGCCCGGCGCACCCCCACCCCACACCCCCGCTATGAAAGAGGTACACCCGCATGCGTACACGCACCCTCCTCGCCCTCACCGCCACCGTCGCCGCCCTGGGCCTCGCCGCCCCCGCCTCCGCGGCCGACACCCCCGTCCTGACCACCACCGACGGCGCGGCCGTCGCGGTCGGAGACGTCCTCGACGCGTCCCTGGCGAGCGGCACCGCCGCCACCTTCTACTCCAGCGCGACCGGCACCAGCGGCATCTCCTGCACCAAGTCGGCGTTCTCCGCCACCGTCACCGACAACCCGGCCGCCCCCGGCACCGCCACCGAGTCCCTGACCCAGCACAGCTTCGACACCAGCGGCTGTAGCACCAACGTCGTCGGAGTCCTCGGCGTCAGCGGCATCACCGTCGACAACCTGCCCTACACCACCAGCGTCTCCTCCGACGGCAACGTCTCCGTGACCCCGGCCGCGGGCTCCACCGTCCAGTCCACCGTCAAGCTGCGCACGCTGCTCGGCTCCATCACCTGCGTCTACCAGGCCCCCGGGCTGACCGGCACGGCGAACAACGCCGACAACAGCATCTCCTTCAGCAACCAGCACTTCACCAAGGTGTCCGGCTCGTCGCTGTGCTTCGCCAACGCGTTCTTCACCGCCAAGTACGCCCCGGTGACCGCGGGCGGCGTCGCCGTCCACGTCAACTGAACCGCGGGGTCTATTGGTTCAGCGTCGCCGTAGCCGTACGGCCAGGGCGGCGCCGCCGGTGAGCAACAGCACCGCCGCGGCGCCGCCCGCCAGCATGGGCGCGGACGGGCCGGAGGCCTGGCCGGAGGTACCGGCCAGGGGCGTCCGGTCGCCCCGGGGGCGCGAGGTGGGGGTGTGCGCGGCAGGGCCGGCCGCCGGCTCCTTTCTCACCGCCTCCCCCTTCCGCTCGGGCTGCGGCTCCTGCGCCTCCCGCGGCTTCTTCCGCTTCTTCTCCCTCTCCTCCGTCGGCTGCGGCTCCTTCTTCTTCGTCTCCGGGAACTCCACGTCCGAGCACGAGTAATAGGTGTCCGGCGTGCTGCTGTTCTGCCAGACCGTGTACAGCACGTGCCGCCCGGCCCGGTCGGACGGCAGTGTCGCCTCGAAGCGGTACGCGCCGTCCGTCAGGGCCGGGTCCGTCGCCTCCGCGAACGGCTTCCCGGGGAGATCGGACCAGGACAGCGGCCCGGACGGGTCGTAGCCGGGCTTCGTCAGATACATCCGGAACGTGCCCGCGTGCGGGATCGTCGAGACGTACCGCATCGTGAGCGTCGCGCCGGGTGTCACCCGCGTCGACGGCCAGTCGGCGCGGGCGAGATCGAGTCCCCGGTAGGCGGGCAGCCCACCGCTGCACAGCTTCCCGTCGGGGACGACGTCGCGGTCCCGGCCGTTCACGTTCGCCACCCGCAGGTTGTCCCACGCCGTGAAGGGCGCCCCGTTCGCGGCGACGGCCGCACGGCACGCCGCCGAGCCGGCGCGGTCACCGCCCTCCGGGGAACAGGCCACCACCCGGCTGACCGGGTCCGTCGGCGCGCCGTGCGCCCGGGCCGTCCCCGCCGTCCACAACGGCAGCAGCAGCGGTGTCACGAGAGCGGCCGTGAGGGCGGTGCGGTGTGCGGGTCTACGAGACATCCGTCTGCGTCTCCTCGGCCGGGGCGGTGACGTTCGGTATGCAGTACGGGAAACCGGCCCGGTGCGTTCATCACGCCACGACCTGCTCGAAAAGGGTCCATTGAGCGCTCAACTGCCCGCCATAGAGGGTCGCGTGGCGACCGGATCGAGGGTTTCCCCCGTATCCCGATGACCTTCCCTTTGCCTATCGTTCGAGCACAGCTGACCCACAGGTAACCCCGAACGGGTCAGCGGCTGTCTCGCGCCTGGCCGGCCATCGCGTCGCTCTTCGCTTTTCGAACCACCCCCCTCCGCTTCGAGGACGAAGCGACTCCACCGCCGCTCCGCCCAGCCCGGAGTCCGGCCACGAAAGGCAACGCCGTGCGTATCTCCCCAGAGCTCCGACGGAAGCTGATATCCGTCGCCGTCGTCTCCACGGCCCTGCTGACCGCAGCCCCCGCCTCGGTCGCCGTCGCCCGCGAGTCCGTCCCCGCCCCGGCCGCCGTCCCGGCCGCACAGACCGAGGCCGCCCCCGGCACCACGGCCGAGCGCCTCATCGTCGGCTACAAGTCCGGCGCCGGCGAGGCCACGTCCAACAAGGCCGCCGCCGCCGACGCCGCGGCCAAGGCCGAGAAGACGGGCGAGGACGTCGACTTCCAGCGCCGCCTCGGCACCGGCGCCGCCCTCGTCGACCTGGGCGCCGACACCACCCGGGCGTCCGTCGCCGACGTCGTCGCCGCGTACCAGGCCGACCCGCAGGTCGCCTACGTCGTTCCGGACCGCCTGAACAAGCCGACGGCCGTCACCCCGAACGACGCCGAGTACAGCAAGCAGTGGGACCTGTTCGAGTCCACCGCGGGCATGAACGTCCCCGGCGCCTGGGACACCACCACCGGCAGCGGCGTCACCGTCGCCGTGATCGACACCGGCTACGTCGCCCACTCCGACCTGGCCGCGAACATCGTCGGCGGTTACGACTTCATCTCCGACCCCGCCGTCGGCGTCGACGGCAACGGCCGTGACAGCAACCCGGCCGACCCGGGCGACTGGTACAACGCCAACGAGTGCGGTGCGGGCATCCCGGCGTCCACCTCCTCCTGGCACGGCACCCACGTGGCCGGCACCATCGCCGCCGCCACCAACAACGGCAAGGGTGTCGCCGGTATCGCCTACGGCGCGAAGATCTCCCCGGTCCGTGTCCTCGGCAAGTGCGGCGGCTACGACTCCGACATCATCGACGCCATCACCTGGGCGTCCGGCGGCAGCGTCTCCGGCGTGCCCGCCAACACCAACGTCGCCAAGGTCATCAACATGAGCCTCGGCGGCGGCGGGGCCTGCTCCACCGCCACGCAGAGCGCCATCAACGGCGCCGTGAACCGAGGCACCTCGGTCGTCGTCGCGGCCGGCAACGAGAACCAGAACGCCGCCAACTCCTCCCCGGCGAACTGCAACAACGTCATCACCGTCGCCGCGACCAACCGCGCGGGCGGCCGGGCCTCCTACTCCAACTACGGCTCGGCCGTCGACATCGCCGCCCCCGGCGGTGAGACCCGGACCTCCACGGCCAACGGCATCCTGTCCACGCTGAACTCGGGCACCAAGACGCCGTCGAGCGAGAGCTACAAGCACTACCAGGGCACCAGCATGGCCGCCCCGCACATCGCGGGCCTCGCCGCCCTGATGAAGTCGGCCAACTCCGCCCTCACCCCGGCGCAGATCGAGTCGGCCGTCAAGGCCAACGCCCGTCCCCTGCCCGGCACCTGCTCCGGCGGCTGCGGCGCGGGCCTCGCGGACGCCGCCAAGACGGTCCAGGCCGTCAAGGGCGGTACCTCCACCGGCACGACCTTCTCCAGCACCACCGCCGTCGCCATCCCGGACGACGGCGCGGCGATCGAGTCGTCGATCAGCGTCACCGGCCGCAGCGGCAACGCCCCCTCGGCTCTCCAGGTCGGCGTGGACATCACCCACACCTACCGCGGTGACCTCCTCATCGACCTGGTCGCGCCGGACGGTTCGGCGTACCGCCTGAAGTCCGCCGGGTCGGACTCCGCCGACAACGTCAACACGACCTACACGGTGAACGCCTCCGCCGAAGTGGCCAACGGCACCTGGAAGCTGCGCGTCCAGGACACCGCGGCGCAGGACACGGGGACGCTCAACAGCTGGAAGCTGACCTTCTGAGCACTCTGATCCTCTTCGGGGAACGCTGAACAAGGCAGGCCACACAGCGGGCGGGCCGGCCGGTGCGGATGGGGCACCGGCCGGCCCGCCTTTGCGTTCGGCCCCACATCCCACCGTTAGATACCGAACCCGCTGTTTCTTTTCACCGGTCGCGTTTGTTTTGCCGGATGTGCACCCGCACTCCGGCATACTTGTGTGATGAGGGCCGTCTCAGGGTGAGTTATCGTGTACGGGGGGTAAAAACAAACGGCATGACCCGTTCATTTCCGTCCCGGGAGAGTTCAGTCGATGGCGAGGCAGTTGCGAGCCGAGCAGACCCGCTCGACGATCATCACGGCCGCCGCCGACCTGTTCGACCGTCGCGGCTACGAATCGACCAGTCTCAGCGACATCGTGGAACACGCCCACGTCACCAAGGGCGCCCTGTACTTCCACTTCGCGGCCAAGGAGGATCTCGCCCACGCGATCCTCGAACTCCAGTCGCACACCGCTCGCCGGCTGGCGACGGAGACCGACCATCGCGGCCACACCTCCCTGGAGGCGCTGATGCGCCTCACGTTCGGCATCACCCGCATGTCCGTCGAGGACCCGGTGCTGCGGGCCGGTCTGCGGCTCGCCACGGGCGGGATCCGGCCGCGGCCGCCCCTGAGCCACCCGTTCACGGAGTGGCTGGACATCGTCACGGCCCGGCTCGTCGGCGCGGTCAAGGAGTCCGACGTGCACCCGGACATCGACATCGACGTCGTGGCCCACTCGCTGGTCTGCTTCTTCGTCGGCACCCGTGTCGTGGGCCGCTCCCGCGAACCGGTGGCGCGCCAACCCCGTCGGACGGCCGAGATGTGGAACATACTCATCCGTGGCCTGGTCCCGGTGACCCGCCGCGCCCGCTATCTGAGCCTGGCCGCGCGTCTGGAGCGGGAGATCGCACCGGTGTGACCGGAGCGCCGGGCGGCTCGTCCGGTACCCGCGCACGCGCGTTACGGTGAGGCCCATGCCCGACATCCCCTCCGCCCCCGTGCTCCTCGGCAATCAGCCGGGCTCCTTCCCCCACAGTGTGCTGGCCGAGCGGCACCCCGCGATCATCAAGCAGGTCCGCGAGGCCTTCCCGTACGAGCCGGCCCAGCACCGCGCCCTCGACGAACTCCTCGCCAACTGCACCGAGGGCACGATCGAACCCCTCCCCGCCGACGCGCCCGACCGGGATCACTGGGAGAGCTGGGGACTTCGCGCGTACACCGGCCGGTCCTGGTTCGACGTACCGTGGCTGTGGTCCGAGAGCTGGTTCTACCGCCGACTGCTCCAGGCCGTCGGCTACTTCGGCCCGGGCCCCTGGCAGGGCATCGACCCCTTCCGCCCCTTCAAGCGCGCCGAGCTCGACTCCGCCGAGACCGACGAGGAACTCGCCGCACTCGACGACCTCACCGGCCGGCCCGCCGCCGAACAGGCACAGGCCCTGCTGCACGGCTCCCTCTGGGGCAACCGCGCCGACCTCGGCTTCCGCCTCTCCGCCGAGGGCGCGCGGGACGCGGACGCCGCTCCCGGCCTGGTGGCCGACGACAGCGACCGGCTCTGGTCACTGCTCGACACCCCGGGCCCGAGGGACGGCACCCTGTGCCTGGTCGCCGACAACGCGGGCCGCGAACTCGTCCCCGATCTCCTCCTCATCGCCCATCTCCTGGACAGCGGCCGCATCGGACGGGCGGTCCTGCACGTCAAGCCGTACCCCTACTACGTCTCCGACGCCACCACCGCCGACGTCGTCGACGCCCTGCGCCGGCTGACCGGCGCCGGGGGAGCGGCCGCCGCGTACGGGCGGCGGCTGTGGTCCGCCCTGGCCGACGACCGTCTCGCCCTGCGCGCCCATCCCTTCTCCTGTGCCCCGCTGCCGTACCAGGAGATGCCCGGCGATCTGCGCGCGGAGTTCGCGTCGGCCACGCTGACGATCGTCAAGGGCGACCTCAACTACCGCCGTCTGGTGGGCGACCGGCGCTGGGCCCCGACCACCTCCTTCGCGGACGTCACCGGCTACTTCCCCGGCCCGGTCGCCGCCCTGCGCACCCTGAAGTCCGATGTGATCACCGGCCTCGGCGCGGACACCGTGGCCGCCCTCGTCGCGGCGGAGGACCACCGCTGGCGCACCAGTGGCACGCACGCGCTGATCCAGGTACGGGACGCCCGGTAGAGATCCGGGTACGGGAGGCCGGGTAAGGGGGCGGTGGCACCTTCGGCCCGCAGGGCCTTGAGGGGCGAACGCCACAACGGCCGCGTGGAGAGCCCGCATTCGCCTCCGATTCACGCGATGGTGTGATCATGTCCGGCCCGGCGGATGCCGCCGCGGGGCGCCGGGTAGGGCCCGGCCATGACGCAGCCGTTCGAACTCCCGCACTTCTACCTGCCGCACCCCGCGCGGCTGAACCCGCATGTCGACGAGGCCCGTGCCCATTCGACCGAGTGGGCGCGCGAGATGGGCATGCTGGAGGGATCCGGCGTCTGGAAGCGGGCCGACCTCGACGCGCACGACTACGGCCTGCTCTGCGCCTACACCCACCCCGACTGCGACGCCCCCGCCCTCTCCCTCATCACCGACTGGTACGTGTGGGTCTTCTTCTTCGACGACCACTTCCTGGAGATGTACAAGCGCAGCCAGGACCGCACCGCCGGCAAGGCCCACCTGGACCGGCTGCCCCTGTTCATGCCGCTGGACCTGTCGGCCCCCGTCCCGGAACCGCGGAACCCGGTCGAGGCGGGCCTCGCCGACCTGTGGGCGCGCACGGTACCGACGATGTCCGAGGACTGGCGCCGCCGCTTCGCCGTGGCCACCGAGCACCTGCTGAACGAGTCCATGTGGGAGCTGTCCAACATCAACGAGGGGCGGATCGCCAACCCCGTCGAGTACATCGAGATGCGCCGCAAGGTCGGTGGCGCCCCCTGGTCGGCGGGTCTCGTGGAGTACGCGACCGCCGAAGTGCCCGCCGCGGTGGCCGCGACCAGGCCGCTGCGCGTGCTGATGGAGACGTTCGCCGACGCCGTGCACCTGCGCAACGACCTCTTCTCCTACCAGCGTGAGGTCGAGGACGAGGGCGAGAACAGCAACGGCGTGCTCGTCCTGGAGACCTTCTTCGGCTGCACCACGCAGCAGGCCGCCGACACCGTCAACGACATCCTCACCTCCCGCCTCCACCAGTTCGAGCACACGGCGTTCACCGAAGTGCCCGCGGTGGCCTTGGAGAAGGGGCTCGGACCGGACGAGGTCGCGGCCGTGGCGGCGTACACGAAGGGATTGCAGGACTGGCAGTCCGGCGGCCACGAATGGCATCTGCGCTCCAGCCGCTACATGAACGAGAACGCGGTGCGCGGCGGCGGCCCATGGCCGGGATGCACCGGCATCGGCACCTCCGCCGCCGACGTCCGCGCCCTGCTCGCGACGGCGGGAGCCGACCGTCTGCGCTCCTACACGCACGTGCCGTACCAGAAGGTCGGGCCGTCGCGGATCCCCGACATCCGCATGCCGTTCCCGCTGGAGCTCAGCCCGCACCTGGACCACTCCCGCCGCAGCCTGCGCGCCTGGGTGGAACGCATGGGCATCCTCGCCGAGGGCGTCTGGGACGAGGACAAGCTGCGGGCCTACGACCTCCCGCTCTGCTCGGCCGGCCTGGACCCGGACGCCACGCCCGAGGCCCTCGACCTCAGCGCGCAATGGCTCGCCTGGGGCACCTACGGCGACGACTACTACCCCCTGGTCTACGGCCACCGCCGCGACCTCGCCGCCGCCCGCCTGACCACGGCCCGCCTGTCCGACTGCATGCCGATCGCCCAGGAGGAGCCGCCGATCCCGGTCAACGCCATGGAGCGCGGCCTGGCCGACCTGTGGGCGCGCACCACCGCCGAGATGACGCCCGAGACACGGCGCACCCTCAAGGACGCCATCAACGTCATGACCGAGAGCTGGGTGTGGGAGCTGTCCAACCAGCTCCAGAACCGCGTGCCCGACCCGGTCGACTACCTGGAGATGCGCCGGGCGACCTTCGGCTCCGACCTCACCCTCAGCCTGTGCCGGATGGGACACGGCCCGGCCGTCCCGCCCGAGGTCTACCGCAGCGGCCCGGTCCGCTCCCTGGAGAACGCCGCGATGGACTTCGCGTGCCTCCTGAACGACGTCTTCTCGTACCAGAAGGAGATCGAGTTCGAAGGGGAGATCCACAACGCGATCCTCGTCGTGCAGTCCTTCTTCGGCTGCGACTACCCGACCGGGCTCGGCATCGTGCACGACCTGATGAGCCGGCGCATGCGCCAGTTCGAGCACGTCGTCGAGCACGAACTGCCCATCCTGTACGACGACTTCCAGCTCACGCGGGAGGCACGCGCGGCGATGGGAACGTATGTGGCGGACCTGCGGAACTGGATGTCCGGCATCCTCAACTGGCACCGTGAGGTGGACCGTTACAAGGACGCGTGGCTGTCCCGCCGCGCCCACGGCTTCCTCCCGGACCGCCCCCCGGCCGTGCCGGTGCCCGTCTTGCGTTGAGGCGGGGGTGGCGCTCGGGGTGCCGGGTTGGCTTTCCCGTTCCTGCGGGGCCGTGCCGGTGCCCGTCTTGCGTTGAGGCGGGGGTGGCGCTCGGGGTGCCGGGTTGGCTTTCCCGTTCCTGCGGGGCCGTGCCGGTGCCCGTCTTGCGTTGAGGCGGGGGTGGCGCTCGGGGTGCCGGGTTGGCTTTCCCGTTCCTGCGGGGCCGTGCCGGTGCCCGTCTTGCGTTGAGGCGGGGGTGGCGCTCGGGGTGCCGGGTTGGCTTTCCCGTTCCTGCGGGGCCGTGCCGGTGCCCGTCTTGCGTTGAGGCGGGGGTGGCGCTCGGGCTGCCGGGTTGGCCCTCCCCTTCCGCGGCTCGTACCGCATCCGGCGACCGGGTGCGATGCGAGCCGTGTCCGCGTTCCGCGCTTCTCCGTGACCGCGCCGGGCCCCGTTCAGTCTCACTCGTTCGTGACTCGTCGGCCGCCGATGTGCCGGGTAGAGCACCTGCCGTGATCGCTCCGGGATCCGCCGGAGGCGATCGGCACCATCCGGAGGTGAGCCATGGAACAGACAGCGCTGAGACCCAAGCCGATGCCGGGTCAGGAACCCGGGTCGGCCGCGCCGGCGACGGGGCCCGGCCCGTCACGGCCCCGCCCGCACGCCGCCCGGCGACGTGGCCGGCGGCTCCTCAACGTCCTGCTGGCGGGGTTCGCCGGCGCGGTCCTGGTGCTGTCGGGGATCGGCCTCGGGGCGATGGGCGTCACCGTGGCCGGCCAGGACGGGCGCTTCGACCCGCGGGCCTGGCGCACGCCGTCGCTCCCCGGCCCCGGCCCCTCGCCCTCCGCCGCTCCCGCCGAGCCCGTCACCGCGACCCTCGGCGTGCAGGTCATGGACGCCCGCAAGCCGGGTGCCGTGGTCGTGGGGCTGCACGTCCCCGGCCCGGCCCAGGCCGCCGGTCTGGTGCGTGGCGACGTCCTGCTCGCCTTCGGCAGGACCCGGATCGACACCGCCGCCGATCTGGTCCGGGCCGTCGCCCGCGCCCACCCTGGTTCCGAGGTCAGGCTGACGGTCCGCCATCGCGGCGGCGGTTACGAGCAGCTGACGCTCGTACCGGCGGTCGCCGCGTGAGGCGCGCCCTCAGGTCACGACCCGGAAGTGGCTCGTGAGCCGCCCCGAGTCGTCCAGGACATGGAACGCGTACCCGGCGGCGCGTCCCGGTCCGCGACCTGCTCGCCCTCCCAGGGCAGCCGCAGCGTCCACGTCACCCCGGGCCCGACGGCGAGCGGCCGCCCGGCGAACATGGTGGCGGCGGGGGTGTGGGCGTGGCCGGTGATCAGCCCGGCGACCTGGGGGCGGCGGGCCAGCAGGACGGTCAGCCGGTCCGCGTGCCGCAAGGGGTGGGCGTCGGGCAGGGGGTGGTTCAGGGGCACCGGCGGGTGGTGGAACGCGAGCAGGGCCGGAAGGCCGTCGTCGAGTCCGTCGAGGGTCGTCTCGATCCAGTCGTACGTCTCCTCGTCCAGTTCCCCGTCGTCGCGGCCCGGCACGCTGGAGTCGCACATGAGCACCGCGCCGTCGCCGAAGACGTGCACGCTGTCGACCGGCCCCCCGGCCCCGGGCCGGCCCAGCAGCGCCTTGCGGTAGGCGGTACGGCTGTCGTGGTTGCCGGGGCAGGTCAGTACCGGGAACGGGGCGTCGCCGGTGTGCAGCCCCAGGATGCGGGCCGCCTCCTCGTACTCCGGCTCCGTGCCGTGGTCCGCGATGTCCCCCGTCACCAGCAACACGTCCACGTGTCCCGGTGGCTCCCACAGGCGGTCGCGCACCCGCTCGGCGCGCTCTGTCGCCCGCGCGCTCCCGTCCAGATGCAGATCACTGATGTGCGCGAGTACCAGCACCGTCGTACGCCCCCTTGTCGATAACTAATGGAAGACAAGTATCTAAGCATTAGAGCTAATGCTCCAGCAGCGCTCTGGCGTTAGGCAGGGTGCCCGGGCCGAATACCCGCGGACGGCTCGCGCCGCCCCCTCCGGGCGGGCAGGATGCTGCCCGTAGCCCCTTCGTCCGTCCTGGGAGGCCCGGATGACCGGAAGCACGGCCGCGTCGTTCACCGCCGGCGACTACCGGGCCCGCATGGAGCGGGCCGCGCGCACGGCCGCCGAGGCAGGCCTCGCGGGCCTGCTGGTGACCCCGGGACCGGACCTGGTGTGGCTGACCGGCTACACGCCCCCGGCGGTCACCGAACGGCTCACCCTGCTGGTCCTCGCCGCCGGGCAGGACCCCGTCCTCGTCGTCCCCGCCCTGGAGGCCCCGGACGCGCGCCGGGCGGCCGGGGCGGCCGCCCTGACCCTGCGCGACTGGACCGACGGCAAGGACCCCTACGCCGCCACCGCCGCACTCGTGGACTCCAAGGGCCGGTTCGGCATCAGCGACAACGCCTGGGCCCTGCACCTGCTGGCCCTCCAGCAGGCCCTGCCCGGCAGCTCCTACGCCTCGCTCACCGAGGCCCTGCCGATGCTGCGCGCCGTCAAGGACGCGGCCGAACTGGACCTCATGGCGGCTGCCGGCGCCGCCGCCGACGCGACGTTCGAGGAAATCCGGAACCTGCCCTTCGCCGGCCGCCGGGAATCCGAGGTGGCCGCGGACCTCGACCGGCTGCTGCGCCGGCACGGCCACGAGCAGGTCGACTTCACCATCGTCGCCTCCGGCCCGAACGGCGCCAACCCGCACCATGAGGCGGGCGACCGGGTCATCGCCCGCGGCGACATGGTCGTCCTCGACTTCGGCGGCCTGCGGGACGGCTACGGCTCCGACACCTCCCGCACGGTCCACGTCGGCGAACCCGCCGACGAGGAACGCCGCGTGCACGCCCTCGTGCGCGAGGCCCAGGAGGCCGGCTTCCGCGCGGTGCGGCCCGGTGCCGCCTGCCAGGACGTCGACCGCGCCGCCCGCGCGGTCATCACCGACGCCGGCTACGGCGAGTACTTCATCCACCGCACCGGACACGGCATCGGCGTCACCACGCACGAGCCGCCCTACATGATCGAGGGCGAGGAGCGGCCCCTCGTGCCCGGCATGTGCTTCTCCGTGGAACCCGGCGTCTATCTGCCAGGCCGGTTCGGGGTCCGCATCGAGGACATCGTCACCGTCACCGAGGACGGCGGCCGACGCCTGAACACCACCACGCGCGAGCTGGTCATAGTGGAGTGAGGCCCCGATGTCCCCAGCCCGCCTCCCGAACGGCAACGGCACGATCATGACCCAGGCACCCACACCCACCGCGGACACCGTCCGCCGGCTCGTCCTCTCCCTCCTCCAGGACGGCAAGGAGGGCAAGGACGCCCGGGACGCCCAGGACGGCAAGGACGCCCGGGGCGGCAAGGACTCCCGCCCGGGCGGGAGTGGCCCCGGCCCCGACGTCCGCCCCGCCACGCCGGGCACCGATCCCGTCACCTGGTGGGTCGGCACCCGCCACGTGCTGCGCCTGGCCCCCGACCGCGAGGCCTCCCTGCGCCAGCGACGTGAGCTGCGCCTGCGCGACCTCGTCCGCCCGCACGTCCCGATGGCGGTGCCGGCCAGCGTCGCGCACGGCGAGTGGGAGCCCGGGCTGGCCTACACGCTGGACACCAAGGTGCCCGGCGGCTCGGGGGAGGAGCACGACGTGTCCGCCGTCGGAGAGGCCGACCTCGCCGCGCTCCTCACGGGCCTGCGCGAGGTACCGGTGCGGCAGGCCGAGACGCTCGGCGTGCCGCGCGCCGCGCCGCGCTCCCTGGAGGCCCTGCGCCGGGCCGCCGTGCGCGCCGCCGAACGCCTCGCCGCAGCCGACGAGTTCGACGCCGCACGCCTGAACCAGCTCACCCCGCCCGCCGCCGCCCAGCTCGCCGCCCAGCCCGGGACGGCGGTCCTCACCCACCACTCCCTGACCGGCGGCCACCTCGTGGTCAGCGCCGACGGCCGGGTGCGCGGCGTGCTCGGCTGGGCCGGCGCGGTCGTCGGCGACCCCGCGGAGGACATCGCGGGCCTCGCGCTCGCCGTCGGCTCACCCGCCGCCGTCCGCGCCGCCACCCTCGCCGGTTACGGCGCCCGCCCCTGCCTGCGCGGCCTGTGGCTCGCCCGCTGCGACACCGTCGTCCATCTCGCCGAGGCCCTCACCGGCAAGGACACCGCCCTCCCGGGGACCCGGCTGCGCCGCGCATGGGAGCCGATCCTGCTGGAGCGGGTGACGGACCTGGGGGACGCGGACGACGCCCTGTAGCGGGCCGGGCACCCCGTCCCGCACGGCTGTCATCGAGGGGCGCGACGCGAACCCGCGCCGACCCGCCGGGCGCTCACTCCCGCAGCAGCACCACGCCCGACTCCCCGGACAGCCGCACCACCCCGTCCGCCCCGGGCGGGTCCACCGGCTCCCACGCGGCCAGCACGCTCGCGTGGGGTACCCCGAGCGGCAGCTCGGCCGCCCCGGGGGCCAGGTTCACCGCCACCAGCACGTCTCCGCGCCGGAAGGCGAGCCAGCGGCGCTCCTCGTCGTAGGCCGCCTTGGTGTCCGCGAGGTCGGGGTCGGTCAGGTCGGGCTGCTCGTGGCGCAGGGCGAGCAGCCGCCGGTACCAGGCCAGCACGCGCGCGTGCGGCTCGCGTTCCGGCTCGGACCAGTCGAGGCAGGAGCGGTCCCGGGTCGCCGGGTCCTGCGGGTCGGGAACGTCCTCCTCCTTCCAGCCGTGCTCGGCGAACTCCCGCCGCCTGCCCCGCCGTACGGCGTCCGCCAGCTCCGGGTCGGTGTGGTCGGTGAAGAACTGCCAGGGCGTGCCCGCGGCCCACTCCTCGCCCATGAAGAGCATCGGCGTGAACGGCGCCGTCAGGACCAGCGTGGCCGCGCACGCCAGCAGCCCGGGCGAGAGAAGGGCCGAAAGCCGGTCGCCCTGGGCGCGGTTGCCGACCTGGTCATGGGTCTGGCTGTAGCCGAGCAGCCGGTGCCCGGCCACCCGCGTGCGGTCCAGCGGGCGCCCGTGGTGCCGCCGGCGGAAGCTCGAATAGGACCCGTCGTGGAAGTAGCCGCCGGTGAGGGTCCTGGCGATCCCCGCCAGCGGGGCACGCGCGAAGTCGGCGTAGTAGCCCTGCGACTCGCCGGTCAGCGTGGTGTGCAGGGCGTGGTGGAAGTCGTCGTTCCACTGCGCGTGCAGCCCGAGACCGCCCTGCGCGCGGGAGGTGATGAGCCGGGGGTCGTTCAGGTCCGACTCGGCGACCAGGAACAGCGGCCGGTCCACCTCCTCGGCCAGCGCGTCGACGGCGGTGGAGAGCTCCTCGAGGAAGTGATGGGCGCGCGTGTCCACCAGCGCGTGCACCGCGTCCAGGCGCAGTCCGTCGAGCCGGTAGTCCCGCAGCCACGCCAGCGCGCTGCCGATCAGGAAGGCGCGCACCTCGTCCGAGCCGGGCGCGTCCAGGTTGACCGCCGCGCCCCAGGGGGTGTGGTGGGTGTCCGTGAGGTACGGCCCGAAGACGGGCAGGTAGTTGCCGGAGGGCCCGAAGTGGTTGTGCACCACGTCGAGCACCACCCCCAGGCCGAGCGCGTGGGCCCGGTCGACGAAGCGTTTCAGCGCCTCGGGACCGCCGTACGGCTCGTGCACCGCCCACAGCGAGACGCCCTCGTAGCCCCAGCCGTGCGTGCCCGGGAAGGGGCACAGTGGCATCAGTTCCACGTGGGTGACGCCCAGTTCGGCGAGATGGCCGAGCCGCTCGGCGGCCGCGTCCAGGGTGCCCTCGCGCGTGTACGTCCCCACGTGCAGCTCGTACAGCACCGCGCCGGGCAGCGGCCGCCCCCGCCACCGCGCGCGCCACGCGTACCGCTCGTGATCGACGACGGCGCTCAGCCCGTCCGGGCCGTCCGGCTGCCGGCGCGAGCGCGGATCGGGCAGCACGCGACCGTCGTCCAGCGCGAAGCCGTACCGGGACCCGTCGCGCGCCTCGGCCTCGCCCTTCCACCACCCCGCCCGTTCCGGATCGCGTTCCAACGCGCGTGTGACGTCGTCGCACCGGAGCGTCACACGGCCGGCCTGTGGTGCCCACACCTCGAACTGCACGGACGGTTCCCCTTCGTCTGCTCACCGTGATGTAGCCCGTCCATGGTGCGTCAAACGAGATCAATCCGCCGGTGCATCCACCCTTTTGCGGCGGGTCTCGCCGGTTACGCGCGCGTGGCACCGGGTTTCCCGCTTTCTGGACAGCCCGGCCGCGCTGCCCGACAATCACCAGGGTGACGTCGTCCTTCGAGTTCAACACGTTCCCCGCGCGGCTCTCCGACGCGGAGCGCGACCGGGCGCTGAAGGTACTCCGTGACGGCGTCGCCATGGGCCGCCTGTCCCATGACACGTTCGTCCGGCGCATGGAGCTGGCGCTCGCCGCCCGCCGCCCGGACGAACTCGCCGTGCTCACCGCCGACCTGCGCACCGAGAGCCGGTTCTCGCGCCTGGTGTTCGGCACCGTCGAGGCGGTCTCGGGCTTCACCGTACGCATGCGCAGGGCGTGGCAGTCCGAGCGGCTGCCCAAGCTGCTGCTGCCGCATCCCTCGCACGGCCATCCGCTGCGCATAGGCCGCGACCCCGCCAGCGGACTGCGCCTCAACCACGAGACGGTCTCCCGCGTGCACGCGGAACTCCGTCACCAGGGGGGCCTGTGGGTCCTGCGCGATCTCGGTTCCACCAACGGCACGACGGTGAACGGACGGCGTGTCGTCGGCGCGGCCGTCGTGCGCGAGGGGGATCAGGTGGGCTTCGGCCGGATCACGTTCCGGTTGTCGGCCGGCTGACCGGAAACAGAGCCTCGCCCCAGCGCTGGCCTGGGCATGACCGCGTGCCGGTCGCGGAAGCGTGGCCGAAACGCCTTTGCCGTTCACGGTGTTGACGTACCCCTGAAGTCGTGACTGACTGTGCGTACGCCATCTACACCTGGTGAACCGACGGCACCGCATGGGGGAGGTGTGCCCTGCCGCCCCTCCCGCGCTATCCGACCGTCGACGAACTGGGCGCCCGGGCCACCGCCCTCGTCGCCCGCCACCCCCGTGACGCCCGGTTGCGCCGGGTCGGCACGTCCCGCGCGGGCACCCCCCTATGGCTGCTCTCCGTCGGCCACGGCAGCCGCCAGGCCCTGGTCGTCGCCGGCCCTCACGCCAACGAACCGGTGGGCGGCGCCACCGTGCTGCGCCTGGCCGAGCGGACCTTGGCCGACCCGCGGCTCACCGAGAGGGCCGACGCCACCTGGAACCTGCTGCTGTGCCTCGACCCGGACGGTTCGCGCCGCAACGAGGGCTGGCTGGCCGGCCCCTACACGCTCGGCCGGTACGTCCGGAATTTCTTCCGGCCCGGCTTCTTCGAGCAGCCCGAGTGGCTGCCCGACGGCGCGGCCGGTGCCGCCCTGCCGGAGACCCGGGCCCTGCTCGGCCTCCAGGACGAACTGCGCCCGTTCCTCCAGTGCTCCCTGCACGGCGTGGACATCGGCGGCGGCTTCGTCGAGCTCACCCACGACCTCCCGGGCTTCGACCGGCGTCTCGCCCACATCGCCGCCCGGCTCGGCATCCCCCGCGAACTGGGTGCCTACGACGCCCTGTACTGGCCCGGCCTCGGGCCCGCCGTCTACCGCATCCCGCCGCCGCGCCGGGCCGACCTGGCCGCGGCCATCACGGAGGCCGCCGTCGAGTCCACGTGGTTCCACCCCTACCGGCACGGCACCGTCACCGCGGTCGTCGAGGCGCCCATGTGGGGCGTGACGGCCGTGGCGGACGACTCCCCGCCCGCGGACCGGGACGCCGTGCTGCGGGCCGTCAGCCGCATCCTGCGCCACGACACGGGCCTCCTTCGGCACCTGCTGACCCGGATCGGACCGCACCTCGCCGACGTGCCCGACGCGGCCCGCCTGCTCGCCCCGGTCGACGACTACCTCCTGGTCTGCCCCGGCCTCGCCGACGCCTGGGACCCCGACACCGGTGACAGCCCGGCCCACCCCCTCCCCGCGCTGAGCACCGCCCACCTCGTCGCCCTGCGCATCTCGGGGCGGCGGCTCGCCCTGCGCACGGCGGGACTGTTGCACCAGCTCGTACGGGCCGCCGGCAGCGACCCGGCCGGGGCGCTGCCGGAGCTGGACCGGCTGATCGACGCGTGGTGCGCCGACTACCGCGACGGCTGCCGGGCGCGCTGGATCCCGGTGGCCCGCCAGGCCGAGTACCAGATGCGCGTGGTGCTCGCCGCGTTCGAGCTGGCCGGACGGCACGCGCCCGCGTGCTCGGGCTCGGGCTCGGGCTCGGGCTCGGGCTCGGGCGAGACCGTGCCGGTGCAGCGGGACTGAGAACGCGGAACGGCCGGGGCGCCCCGCGGTGTCCGGAGCACCCCGCCGCGCGGACCCGCGACGCTACGAAGCCCTCTCGCGGGCGTGCAGCGCCGCCGCGACGACCGTGCGGGACTGGTGCTCCACCTGGTGCTCCAGGGGCACCCAGCGGGCGCGGAAACGTTCCGCGAATGCGTCGCTCCACGTCGAGACGAGCCCCTCCAACTGCTTCGCCGCCTCGTCGTCGGTCCCGCGCAGCACCCGCAGCAGCATGGCCGCCGCCCGCAGCGGCACGCGGCGCGCGAAGGCGTCCACACTGCCGACGTACGCGCGGGTGAGATCGGCGGGCGGAGTGTGGACCAGGTCCGCGGCCAGACCCGGCACCAGCTCCAACCCCCACCGGGCGGCCCGCAGCAACGGCCCGTCCAGGTCCGCCAGCCGGGGCAGCGCCCCGTCGAGCACCCGCGTCACCTCCCGCGCGTCGCTCTGCAGCCGGCGCGCCAGCCGCCCGATCGCCGCCGCCGGAGCAGGATGCGGAGCCGGGTCGTCGACCAGGTCGCTCGCCCACATCGGCACCTCGACCACCGCGGTCAGCCCGCCGTACCGGTGGGTGTGGTACCAGGTGCTGTGCCGCGCGTCGTCCGGCAGGCTCGGGTACGCCGGCCCGATCTCCGGCGCGGGCATGACGTGCACGCCCGGCCCGGACGCGGGCCAGCCCGCGGCGTCCGACGCACCGGTCTCCACCGGGATGTGCAGCTCGGCCGCCGACTTCGCGAACGGCTCGGCGAGCCCCGGGACGTCCTTCGTCAACTGCACCCAGCTGCCGCCCAGGTCCGTGCCGTGCAGCGTCACCTGGAGGTAGGGGCGCAGCTCGTCGATGACGCCCGTCAGGGCCCGGGTCTCGGGCGGCAGTCGGTCCGGCGGCAGCAACGACGGCGCCCACTCGGGCTGCTCCGGGCCCGCGGGGCGGAAGAAGCCGAGGTGGTAGTCGAAGAGGCTGCGCGGCGCCGGCGTCACATGCAGGCTCGCCCCGTCGGGGTCCGCGCACAACAGGAAGTGCCACGCGATGCCGTCGCGCAGCTCCCGCTGCTCCAGGACCCGCCGGGCGAGCGCGAGCAGGGTGCAGGAGCCGGTCGGCTCGTTGGCATGGGCGCCGGCCACCACCAGTACCGCGCGAGGGGCGCGGCCTACGGACAGCAGGTGCAGAGGTCTGCCGGCGCGTGAGGCACCCACCTGCCGCAGGGTGCACACTCCGGGGCGCTGAGCGGTCAACGCCCGGGCAGCAGAGACCTGTTCGGTCACCGTCGGGTAGCGCAGCTCCGGCAGGACACTCACCCCCGTCACATCCGCCCGAGTTCGCCATCGCAGTACCCCACGGCCATGGTGCGGTGTCAAGGGCGCGACCGGGGAGGCTCCCGGGGGCGCCCGGAAGCACTGGCCGCCGGCCACTGCTGGTGCAGCCCCCGCCCGCCGGGGCGAGGAGCCGCCGACGAGGACTGCTCCGAGCACTGCCCCCCGTCCCCTGAACTCAGTCACCCACCCTTTCCAGCAGCGCCACCGGCACCCCCGCGAACAGTTCCTCCACGCGCGCGTGCCCCGTGAACTCCCGCCCGGGCTCCAGCACGTCCGCCCAGCGGCCCGGCGGCAGCGGCAGCCCTGTGTCCCGCCAGCCGCCCGCCTCCGCGAGCCGCAGGGACAGGCGCGTCACGGCCGTCAGCACCTCTCCGGAGCGGACGAAGGCCAGGCAGTGGGCCGCCGCCGGTCCCTCGGCCGGCAGAGCCGTGTACGTCGCCGTGTCGCCGAAGGCGCCGGGCCGCCGGGCCCGCAGTCCCAGCGCCGCCCGCGTCACCGCCGCCTTCTGCGCGGACGCGCCGCCGGACTCCTCGGGCGGGAAGTCCACCGCCCGCCGGTTGTCCGGGTCGACCAGCGCCCGGTACTCGACCTCCGTGCCCTGGTAGACGTCCGGGACGCCGGGCATCGTCAGCTGCACCAGGGCCGTGCCCAGCACGTTGGACCGGATGTGCGGCGCCAGTGACTCCCGGAAGGCGGCGACCCGCTCACCCGGCGCCCCGCACGGCCCGGCCGCCACGAACCGCTCCACCGCCTCCTCGTACGGCGGCTGCCGCTCGGTCCAGCTCGTGTACAGGCCGGCTTCCCGCACATGCTTCAGCAGCGCCCCCCGCACCCGCTCCAGCGCCCCAGACGCCGGGCCCAGTCCGAACACCGTCTGCCAGGCCGCCCACGCCAGTTGCGCGTCGGGCGCGCCCTCCCCGGCCCGGGTCACCTCCGCGAGCACGTCCGCCCAGCGCTCCGGGCACTCGGTGAGCACGTGCAGCGCCGCCCGGACGTCGGCACTGCGCTTGGTGTCGTGCGTCGAGGCCACGGTGCCGGACACCGGCCAGTCGCGCTGCAGACGGGCGCAGTACGCGTGGAACTCCTCCGGCGACAGCGCGGGAGCGCCCGGATTCCCGCCCACCTCGGTCGCCGACAGCAGCGGCACGTACCGGTAGAACGCCGTGTCCTCCACCGACTTGGCCCGCAGCGCCGACGAGGTCTGCGCGAACCGCGTCCGGAACTCCAGCTGCGCGGGCCCGTCGCCGTACCGCCCCAGCACGAGGTCCCGGACGACGTCCACGGCACCGGCCTCCTCGGGCACCGCGAAGGCCTGCCGGGCCTCGGCCGCCGCCGCCTCGGTGACCACGGTCGCCGCGTCGACGGACTCGTAGGACCGGTAGACCTCCATCCGTACGAGGAGCTCCTGGAGTGCCGTGCGCAGCGCCCAGGGCGCGCGGTCGCGCAGGGCCGGTTCCGGTGAGGTCGCGCAGAGCCGGGTCGCCACCCGCGTCAGCCGGTCGGTCTCGGTGGCCAGCTCGTGCGTGAGGACCTTGTACGCCGCCCGCCGCACCGTCGCCTCCCACTGCCCGCCCCGGTCCGTCTGCGGGGCCGCGTAGCGCCGGTACCGCCCCAGGAGGTCCCCGAACCCGGCCGGGTCCGTGAAGACCCCGTCCACGTGCCGCAGGGCGTCGTAGCCGGTGGTCCCGGCGACGGGCCAGGACGCCGGCAGGTGCTCGCCGTCGGCCAGGATCTTCTCCACGACCGTCCAGCGGCCCCCGGTCGCCTCGTGCAGCCGCGTGAGGTAGTCGTCGGGGTCGGCGAGCCCGTCGGGGTGGTCGACGCGCAGCCCGTCGATCACACCGTCGTGGAGCAGCCGGAGGATCGTGCCGTGGGTGGCCTCGAACACCTCGGGGTCCTCCACCCGGACCCCGATGAGCTCCGAGATGCTGAAGAAGCGCCGGTAGTTGAGTTCGGTCCGGGCCAGCCGCCACCACACCGGGCGGTACCACTGGGCGTCCAGCAGCTGCGGCAGCGGCAGGTCCTCGGTGCCCTCGCGCAGCGGCAGGACGTGGTCGTAGTAGCGCAGGACGTCACCGTCGACGCGCAGCTCGTCGAGCACCTCGCCCAGCGGCCCGCCGAGGACCGGCAGCAGCACCTGGCCGTCCTGCGCCTCCCAGTCGATGTCGAACCAGCGCGCGTACGGCGACTTCGGGCCCTCGCGCAGCACCTCCCACAGGGCGCGGTTGTGACGCGGGGACATGGCCATGTGGTTGGGGACGATGTCCACCACCAGGCCGAGGCCGTGCTCGCGTGCGGTGCGTGCCAGTGCCCGCAGCCCCTCCTCGCCGCCCAGCTCCTCACGCACGCGCGCGTGGTCGACGACGTCGTAGCCGTGCGTCGAGCCCGGCACCGCCTCCAGGACGGGGGACAGGTGCAGGTGCGAGACGCCGAGCGAGGCCAGGTACGGCACGGCGGCCGCGGCTGCTCCGAACGGGAAGTCGGGCTGCAGCTGCAGCCGGTACGTGGCCGTGGGCACCAAGGGGTCAGGTCGCTCAGGTGTCATGGAAACGTACGTACCCGCCACGCCGCCGTTCGTGTCATCGCTCGCGCCAGGTGCGCCGCGCGTCGCCCGGACGAGTGGCTCTTTCCGGACGACGCGGCGGCGGCACGGCCCCGGGGGGCCGCCGGGCGGTCACACGGGCCGCTGGAGCACCGTCATGCTCCGGTCCGTCAGGGTCAGCCGGTCCCCGGCCTGCACCTTCGGGCCGGTGTCGGAGGGGAGCCCGCTCGCGCGGGCCGTGTCGACCACGACCTCCCACTGCCGCCCGTGATTGACCGGAACCACGAACTCCAACGGCTTCGGCGAGGCGTTGAACATCAGCAGGAAGGAGTCGTCGGTGATGCGCTCCCCGCGCGCGCCCGGCTCGGAGATCGCGTTGCCGTTGAGGAACACCGTCAGCGCCGAGGCCTGCGCCGAGTCCCAGTCGCGCTGGGTCATCTCCCGGCCGTCGGGAGTGAACCAGGCGATGTCGGACAGGTCGTCGTGCGTGCCCTCCACGGGCCGTCCGTGGAAGAAGCGCCTGCGGCGGAAGACCGGGTGGTCCCGGCGCAGCCACACCATCGCCCGCGTGAAGGCCAGCAGCTCCCGGCTCAGCCCGCCCTCGGCGTCCTCCCCCTCTTCCGGCCACTCGACCCAGGACAGCTCGTTGTCCTGGCAGTAGGCGTTGTTGTTGCCGTGCTGGGTGCGGGCGAACTCGTCGCCGTGGCTGATCATGGGCACGCCCTGGGACAGCATCAGCGTCGCGATGAAGTTGCGCATCTGCCGGGCGCGCAGCCGCAGCACGTCCGGATCGTCGGTCTCGCCCTCGACTCCGCAGTTCCAGGACCGGTTGTGGCTCTCGCCGTCCCGGTTGCCCTCGCCGTTGGCGTCGTTGTGCTTGTCGTTGTAGGCCACCAGGTCGTGCAGCGGGAAGCCGTCGTGGCAGGTCACGAAGTTGATCGAGGCCAGTGGGCGGCGCCCGTCGTCCTGGTACAGGTCGGACGAGCCGGTCAGCCGGGAGGCGAACTCCGCGAGCGTGCGCTGCTCGCCCCGCCACAGGTCGCGCACGGTGTCCCGGTACTTGCCGTTCCACTCGGTCCACAGCGGCGGGAAGTTCCCCACCTGGTAGCCGCCCTCGCCCACGTCCCACGGCTCGGCGATCAGCTTCACCTGGGAGACCACCGGGTCCTGCTGCACCAGGTCGAAGAACGACGACAGCCGGTCCACCTCGTGGAACTGCCGGGCCAGCGTCGCCGCCAGGTCGAAGCGGAACCCGTCCACGTGCATGTCCGTCACCCAGTACCGCAGCGAGTCCATGATCAGCTGGAGCACGTGCGGGGACCGCATGAGCAGGGAGTTCCCCGTCCCGGTCGTGTCCATGTAGTAGCGCGGGTCCTCCGTCAGCCGGTAGTAGCGCGAGTTGTCCAGGCCCTTGAAGGACAGGGTCGGGCCCAGGTGGTTGCCCTCGGCGGTGTGGTTGTAGACCACGTCGAGGATCACCTCGATCCCGGCCTCGTGCAGCGCCTTGACCGCCGACTTGAACTCCAGCACCTGCTGCCCCCGGTCGCCCCAGGACGCGTAGGCGTTGTGCGGCGCGAAGAAGCCGATGGTGTTGTAGCCCCAGTAGTTGTTCAGGCCCATGTCGACCAGCCGGTGGTCGTTCACGAACTGGTGTACGGGCATCAGCTCCAGGGCGGTGACCCCGAGCTCGGTGAGGTGCTCGATGATCGCCGGGTGCGCGAGGGCCGCGTAGGTGCCGCGCAGCTCCTCCGGGAGGCCGGGGTGGCGCATGGTGAGGCCCTTGACGTGGGCCTCGTAGATCACCGTGTGGTGGTACTCGGTGCGCGGGCGCCGGTCGTCGCCCCAGTCGAAGTAGGGGTTGACCACGACCGACGTCATCGTGTGCGGCGCCGAGTCGAGATCGTTGCGCCGGTCGGGATCGTCGAAGTGGTAGCCGTAGACCTCCTCGCCCCATTGGATCGAACCGCTGATCGCACGCGCGTACGGGTCGAGCAGCAGTTTCGCGGAGTTGCAGCGCAGTCCGCGCTCCGGTGCGTACGGGCCGTGCACCCGGAACCCGTACCGCTGTCCCGGCATGATGCCCGGCACATACGCGTGCCGCACGAACGCGTCGCTCTCCCGGAGCTCGATCGCCGTCTCCGAGCCGTCGTCGTGCAGCAGACACAGCTCTACTCGGTCCGCGGCCTCCGTGAAGACCGCGAAATTGGTACCGGCGCCGTCGTACGTGGCACCGAGTGGATACGCCTCGCCAGGCCAGACCTGCATGAATACGACTCTTTCAGGTGTGCGGCGCCGGTGGGGACGCCTTGGTCCCGAGTCTCCCCGAAAGTGAGGGAACCTCCTATGACTTATCTCCCTCTTACCGAGTGACCAGTGCATACGCGGTATGCCAAACCATTGGGGCAATCACATACTCCCGGGGCTTGGGGGAGTAGGGGGAAGACGTGCGCAACATAGTGCACCGCCACCTGGGCAAGGTGGTGGCGGGTACGGCCATCGCGGTGGCCGGGACCGCCGTGATGATCGGGATCACCCTGCCGGGCACGGCGGGGGCGGACGACACGGGGACCCGTGCGGGGCAGTCCGTCCCGCGGGAGACCGGCGGTCCGGCGGACGGCGGTCCGGCGGGCGGGAGCCGGGCCGTGGCGCCGGGGGTCGTGGAGGAGGCGCCGGACGAAGGGCAGCGGGGCGAGGGCCGTGATCCGCTGACCGACGACGAGCTGAAGCGGGTCGAGAAGATCGCTCTCAGCCGGCAACTGTTCCAGAGCAGTGAGAGCGTCGACGGCGACCGCGGCCCGCAGCGCCTCGGCGTCGACCTCGCCGAACCCGAGGCCGACGAGGTGGGCAAGCCGGACGCGCCCCGGCGTGCCGACGTGACGTTCTACGACTACCGGGACGACACCCTCGTCACCCGGACCGTCGACCTCGGCACCGGCAAGGTGGTGAGCACAGGCACCCAGCACGGCGTCCAGCCGCCGTTCAGTCGCGCCGAGAAGGCCGAGGCGGCCGCACTCCTGATCGCCGACCCGCTGGGGGCGGACCTCAGGGCCGACTACCAGGACGCCACCGGCAAGGCGCTCACCTCCCCGGACCAGCTCCAGCTCAGCGGCGCCGTCTACCGGGCCGCGCCGGGCGCCCAGCCCGCCGCGCTCGACCGGTGCGGGGAGCACCGCTGTGTCCGGCTGTTCCCGAAGATCAAGAACGGGCCGTGGGTCGACGCCAGGTCGCTGGTGATCGACCTGAGCGCCCGCAAGGTCGCCCGGCTCGGCTGACGCACCCTCTTCGCTCACCCGTCCACCTCGCTCCTCCTCGTCAGGGAGTCATCTCGTCATGCGTGTGAACAGCAACACCAAGGTCCGCACCCGGGCGGCCGTGGGCCTGACCGTGGCCGTGCTGGCTGCCGGCGCCACGGCCGGCGCCGGACCGGCCACCGCCCAGCCGAAGGCCGCCCCCGCGGCGGCACCGGCCGCCGACTGCAGCGCCGCCTACCGCATCGAGCAGAAGCTGTCCTCCGGCACGACCTGGCGGATGTGCTGGCGCTACGACGGCAAGGCCGGCCTCGTCCTGGAGAAGATCTCGTACCAGCCCAAGGGCGAGCCCAAACCGATCAGAGTCCTCAACAGCGCCCGCCTGGGCCAGATCCACGTCCCCTACGACGACGGCTCGGTCGAGTACGACGACCTCACCGGCTTCGGCTTCGCCCAGGGCCTGATGAACCTGGCACCGGGCGAGTGCCCCGGCGGGGCCATCAAGACCGTCAAGGTCCCCGACTCCTGGACCGACGACCCGAACGTCAAGGGCCTGTGCACCACCACCCGCTCCCGCGGCCACGCCTACCGCATGCAGGGCGACACCGCGAACAAGGTCTACCAGGCCCAGGGCAAGGACCTCCTCGTCTACACGGTGAACCAGGTCGGCTGGTACGAGTACATGACCGAGTGGCGCTTCCAGGACGACGGCACGATCACCATGAACGTCGGCGCCACCGGCAGCCTGTCCTGGGACGACTACGACGCCGGTGACGGCCGCGGCTGGCCCATCGGCAAGGGCGCGAGAGCCAAGGCCACCAGCCACAGCCACAACGTCTTCTGGCGGCTCGACTTCGCCCTGGACGGTTCCACCAAGAACCGCGTCGAGCAGTACGACTCCGCCGTCGCCGCGCCGACCCGGGGCCAGGGTGCCCCCACCACCAGGACGACCCGCACCAAGGTGACCAAGGAACTGGCCGGAGACAGCAAGAACTACCGCTGGTGGCGCATGGTCAGCGCGACCGGCAAGAACAAGGACGGACACGCGCGCTCCTACGAGATCGTCCCCGGGGCCACGACCAAGTACCCGGGCCGCAGCTACACCAAGCGTGACCTGTACATCACGCAGTACAACAAGTGCGAACTGTTCGCCAGCCACAACCCCGGCAACTGCGGGGCCGGAGCCGGAAAGTCCGTCGACAAGTGGGTGAACGGACAGACCCTGACCCACCCGGTGGTCTGGATGAACATCGGCTTCCACCACATAGCCCGGGACGAGGACCAGCAGCCCATGCCCGTCCACTGGCAGGGCTTCTCCATCGCCCCGCGCGACGTCACCGCCATGAATCCGCTCACTCCGGCCGAGCTCGCCTGGCAGAACGGCCAATGGCGGCCGCGCGGTTGAGAACCACCCTGCCCATCCGGCTGCACCGCCGACCGCTCCCGGAGTACCCTTCCTTGATCGTTGACAAGGGCGGTGCCCGGGGGAGCGGAAGGCGGTGCGCGGGTGGGCTCGGGAGGGCTGGAGCTGCCCCCTGGTGACGAGGGTCACGAGGGGCACTCCGCAGACGTCCCGACCGGTGCCGTGTCTCTGGCGCGGCCGATGGACGCGACGGGCTCGATCGGCCCGGAACTGGACTGGGACGCCGACGCCTGGCGCGAGGTGCGCACCCGCGCCCAGCGGGCCGGCCGGGCCTACATCTGGCTGAACCTCGTCGAACAGCGGCTGCGCGCGGTGGTCGCCGCCGTCCTGCGGCCGGTCTACGAACCGGTGCACGGCGAGGACTGGGTGGTGGCCGCCGCCGGACCGGCCGGCCAGGAGTGGGTGCAGCGCGCGGTGGCCGTGCGCGAGGTCAGCCGCCGCAAGGGCTACCTGCTCGACCCGGCCGACGACAACGTGCTGTCCTTCCTCACCCTGCCGCAGCTTCGCGAGCTGATGGTGCAGCACTGGCCCTGCTTCGAGCCGTACTTCGACGACCGCAGGGACGTCGAGCTCGCTCTGGACGAGTTGGAGGTCACCCGCAACGTCGTCTCCCGCAACCGGGCCCTGTCCGAGGCCGTGCTGAGCCAGGCGGAGCGGGCCTCTGCCCGGCTGCTGGAGATGCTCGTCGCCGGTGGGGACGTGCCGTCCGCGCGCCGGCTGCCCATCGACGCGGTCGAGGACCTGGTCGGCG
The DNA here is from genome assembly GCF_030124145.1 of Streptomyces sp. 378. Classification (GTDB taxonomy): domain Bacteria; phylum Actinomycetota; class Actinomycetes; order Streptomycetales; family Streptomycetaceae; genus Streptomyces. Next base: position 8,784 of record NZ_JASKMS010000008.1, on the reverse strand, counting down.
ACCGGTACGCCGACGTGGTCGCCGTGCACTCGGACCGGGTGCGGCTGATGCGGCAGTTCCCGGCCGAGGACATCTTCGGCGGCGCTCGCCGTCTCGACGCCATCGGCATCGGCCTCAACCTGCTCGTGCAGAACTTCTCCGGCCGGCGCCTGGTGCGGCTGGCCGAGTCCGGCTGCCGGGTCAGGCTGCTGTTCCTCAACCCGGCCTCCAGCGCGGTGAAGCGGCGCGAGCGCGAACTCGGCATCAAACGCGGTGAGCTCAGCCGGGCCGTCGAGATGAACATCCTGCACATGCGCCGGGTGCGCGCCCGGCTGCGCGACCCGGGCGCCTTCGAGATCCAGGTCTTCGACGAGACGCCCCGCTTCACCGCGTACCTGGTCGACGGCGACGGCGCGGACGGCATCGCGGTCGTGCAGAACTACCTGCGCCGGACGCGGGGCATGGAGGCACCGGTGTTCGTGCTGCGCAACAGCGGCAAGGTGGTCAAGTCGGGCGAGATCTACGAAAGCGGCCTCTTCCCCACCTATCGCGAGGAGTTCGAGGTGATGTGGGCGGATTCGCGGCCGGTGTCGTGAACTGTGCCCCCCTTGCGCGGTGGTGCCCGGTCCGTCGGCGGGCGTGAGCGGAACGCGGCCCTCTGATTGTCAGTGGTGCGTGCGAAGGTGGAGGCCACTGGGGGAACGCACCACAAGAAGGGGGACCGCCCATGAGCTGGCACCGGGAGCTGCTGGTCGGCTTCGACCTGGAGACGACGGGCACGGATCCGCGCGAGGCGCGCATCGTCACGGGGGCCGTGATCGAGGTCAGGGGCGGAGAGCCGATGGGGCGCCGGGAGTGGCTCGCGGACCCGGGAGTTCCGATCCCCGAGGACGCGGTGGCGGTGCACGGCATCAGCAACGAACGCGCGGCGGCCGAGGGCAGACCGGCCGACCAGGTGGCGGACGCCCTGGCCGACGTCCTCACCTCCTACTGGAAGACGGGTGTGCCGGTCGTCGCCTACAACGCGACCTTCGACCTCACCCTGCTCTCCGCGGAGTTGCGGCGCCACGGCCTGCTGTCCCTGCGCGACCGCCTGGGCGGGATGGACCCGGCCCCGGTCATCGACCCGTACGCCATCGACCGCTGGGTCGACCGCTACCGCCGCGGCAAGCGCAACCTCGAAGCCGTCTGCGCCGAATACGGAGTCGTCCTCGACGCCGCCCACGACGCCACGGCCGACGCTCTGGCGGCCGCCCGCCTGGCCGGCGCGATAGCCGACCGCCACCCCAAGATCGCCACCCTCGGCCCGGCGGCCCTGCACCACCGCCAGATCGAGTGGTACGCGCGGTGGGCGGCGGACTTCCAGAGCTTCCTGCGTGGCAAGGGCGACGCGACGGCGCTGGTCGACGGGACATGGCCCGTGCGGGAGTTGGCGGACGAACCGGTCTGACAGAGTTCGCCGGCCGTCAGAACGGATACCACCGCACCGTCTCGTCCTCCTCCCGCAAGGACCTCACTCGCCGCTCGAACTCGGCCAGCGCCTTCGGGTTGCTCGGCGCGTGCTGGGCGACCCACGCACAACTGGCCGTCTCCCGGGCCCCGCGCAGCACACCGCAGCCCTCCCATACGCGTACGTCCCAGCCGTAGGTCTGCGCGAACGACGCGTAGGCCTCGTCCCCGAGCCCGTACCGGTCGTGGGACAGCACCATCACCACGAGATCGTGCTCGCGCAGATCCGCGGACACCGTCTCCAGGTCCACCAGCACGGGCCCGTCGGGGCCGACATGCACATTGCGCGGCAGCGCGTCCCCGTGAATCGGCCCCGGCGGCAGACGCGGGGTGAGCGCGGCCGCCCGCGCGGCGAACCCGTCCCGCCGCTCGCGCAGATACGCCGCGTCCGCGGGGTCGATCGCGTCCCCCGCGAGCCGCAGCCAGCGCTCCACACCGCCCAGCAGATCGCGGCCCGGCAGCTCGAACGGAGGCAGCGCGGTGGCGTGCACGACCCGAAGGAGTGCGGCCAGGTCCCGCGGCTCGGCGGGCCGCACGGCATCCGGCAGCCGGTGCCACAGGGTCACCGGATGCCCGTCCACCAGCAGCGCCTCGGGCTCGGCCGCCCGCACCGCCGGCACACCCGCCCCGGCGAGCCACACCGCGATGTCGAGTTCACGGCGCGCCCGGTCCAGGAGTTCGGCGTCCCGGCCCACCTTGACGACCAGGTCACCGGCGGCGAACACCGCGTTCTCGCCCAGGGCGAGCAGCCGTGCCTTCCGGGTCGCACCGGGCAGCACCCCTGCCGCCGCCAGTACGTCCCGCGCCCGAGCCTCGTCCATCGTCCGCCTCCGTCGTCCGCGCTTCGGCCGTCGGGTCCCGGCCGTTCACCGGTCAGTGTCGCATCGGCACAGGTCGGGCGGCGGCCGGCTGCTTCTGGGGCGGCACCCGCGACGGTGTGCTGCGGAGACGACTGGAGGAGGACGGCACCTGGTGCCGGCGCGCTACCGGTGCTGCGGCGCATATTGATTGCACGAGACGTATCGTCTCGCGTACGGTCTGGGCATGACCCCTCGCGTCCACATCGCCATGTTCTCCATCGCCGCCCACGGCCACGTGAATCCGAGCCTGGAGGTGATCCGCGAGCTCGTGGCGCGCGGCCACCGGGTGACCTACGCCATCCCACCGGTCTTCGCCGGCAAGGTCGCGGCCACCGGTGCGGAGGTGAAGCCCTGGAACACGACCCTGCCCTCGCCCGACGACGACCCGGAGGCGTGGGGGAGCACGCTGCTGGACAACGTGGAGCCGTTCCTCACCGACGCGATCCAGGCCCTCCCGCAGCTGACCGAGGCCTACGCGGGTGACGAGCCCGACCTCGTCCTGCACGACATCGCCTCCTACCCGGCCCGGGTCCTCGCCCACCGCTGGGGCCTCCCCGCGATCTCCCTCTCGCCGGCGATGGTCGCCTGGGAGGGGTACGAGGAGGAGGTCGCCCGGCCCTTGTGGGAGGAGCCGAAGAAGACGGAACGGGGCCGCGCCTACTACGCCCGGTTCCACGCCTGGCTGGAGGAGAACGGGATCACCCTGCACCCGGACGACTTCGCGGGCCGGCCCGACCGCTCGATCGTCCTGCTGCCGAAGGCGCTCCAGCCGAACGCGGACCGGGTCGACGAGCGCGTGTACTCCTTCGTCGGCGCCTGCCAGGGCGACCGCGCGGCCGACGGCGACTGGCAGCGGCCCGCCGGCGCCGAGAAGGTCGTGCTCGTGTCCCTGGGTTCCGCCTTCACCAAACAGCCCGGCTTCTACCGGGAGTGCGTCAAGGCGTTCGGCGACCTGCCCGGCTGGCATCTGGTGCTCTCCGTCGGCAAGCACGTGGACCCGGCCGGGTTCGCGGACGTCCCGGCCAACGTCGAGGTGCACTCCTGGGTGCCGCAGTTGGCGATCCTGAAGCAGGCCGACCTGTTCGTCACGCACGCCGGCGCCGGCGGCAGCCAGGAGGGCCTGGCCACCGCCACGCCGATGATCGCCGTCCCCCAGGCAGTGGACCAGTTCGCCAACGCGGAGATGCTCCGGGGTCTCGGCGTGGCCCGGTACCTCCCTACGGAGGAGGCGACCGGCGAGACCCTGCGCGAGGCGGCCCTCGCCCTGGCCGGTGATCCCGAGGTGGCACGCCGGCTGAAGGAACTCCAGGCGCAGACGGCCCGGGAGGGCGGCACCGGGCGCGCGGCCGACCTCATCGAGGCCGCACTGGACGCCTCATGGCAGACCAGGCATTGACGTCCGGTGACGTGCTCCATCGTCTCGTAGGCGAAGGCGGTGTCACCGATCAGGGCCCGGGGTCTCGGCCCTACTCGGAGTTCAGGCTCAGGAGTCTGCCGGTGGTGACCGTCCACCGCGGGACCGAAGCCGGTTCGGGGCTCCCGAACAGCTGCTCGGCGGCAGATGCGGAAGGGCCCGTCGGTTCCCCCGGAGACCGACGGGCCCTTCGTGCGGCGGTTTCGGTCAGACCTTGACGGGCTCGCCCTCGTCGTCCCGCGCCGCCGGTCGGGCGATCGCCTGCGGTGCCTCGTCGTGCGTGAGGTCCGGCAGCCGGTGCAGCCACTTCGGCAGGTACCAGTTGCGCTCGCCGAGCAGCGCCATCACCGCCGGCAGCAGCACGCCCCGGATGATCGTCGCGTCGATGAGCACCGCGGCGGCGAGGCCGACGCCCATCTGCTTCATGGACTGCATGGACAGCGTCCCGAAGATCGCGAACACGGCGACCATGATGACCGCGGCACTGGTGACCACCCCGGCCGTGGTGACCACACCGTGCCGGATCGCGTCCGTCGTCGGCAGGCCCCGCAGCCGCGCCTCACGGATCCGGGAGACCACGAACACGTGATAGTCCATCGACAGCCCGAACAGGATCACGAAGAGGAACAGCGGCAACCAGGTGATGATGGCGCCGACACCCTCCGCGCCCACCAGGGACGCGCCCCAGCCGTGCTGGAAGACGGCGACGAGGATGCCGTACGCGGCGCCCACCGACAGCAGGTTCAGCACGATCGACGTGACCGCGATGGTCAGCGAGCGGAACGACAGCAGCATCAGCGCGAAGGCGAAGAGCACCACGAACGCGAACACCGGGACGACGGCGCCCGCCAGCTGGTCGTTGAAGTCCTTGGAACCGGCCACCTGCCCGGTGATGGGCGCCTCGAGGCCGTCGACCTTGCCGAGCGTGGCCGGACGCACCTCGTCGCGCAGCTTGTCCAGGCTCGCGCCCGCCTTGTCCTGGTCCGAGCCGCCGACCAGCGGGACGTAGACGAACGCGACGTTCTGCGCGTCGTGCAGCTTGATCTCCACCGGGCCGCGCGAGGCGCCCGAACTGATCGCCCGCTCGCGAAAGTCGGCGAGTGCGGACTTCACCTCGGGCGCGTTGATGTCGTCCGCCTTGACGATCACCTCGGCCGGCTCGGAGCCGCCCGGGAAGGCGTCGTTGAGCCGGTTGTACGTCTGCACGATGGGCAGCGAGTCGCCGAACTCCTGGTCCAGGGTGAACTGTTGCGTCTTCATACCGAGCGCGGGAGCCGTGATGGCCAGCAGCGCACCGGCCGCCACGACGACGGCGATCACCGGCTTGGCGAGGACGCGCCGCAGTACGGCCGTCCAGAACCGGCTGTCCTGGCTGTCGCCGCCCCGCTTGCGCCGCCGCAGGAACGGGATGCGGCCCTTCTCGACGCGCTCGCCCAGCAGCGACAGCAGCGCGGGCAGCACCGTCACGGAGCCCACCATCGCCACGGCCACCACCATCAGCGAGGCCAGCCCCATCGCCTCGAACTCGGCCAGCCCGGTGAACAGCATGCCCGCCATCGCCACGCACACCGTGACACCCGAGACGACGATCGCCCGGCCACTGGTCGCGGCGGCGATCCTGAGGGCCGTCTGCGCGTCCCGGCCGGCCTCGCGCTCCTCGCGTTCGCGGCGCAGGTAGAACAGGCAGTAGTCGACGCCGACCGCCAGACCGACCAGCAGCATCACGGAGTTGGCCGTGTCGCTCATCGGCATGACGTGGCTCACGACGCCCATGAGGCCCATCGTCGCCATGATCGCGGTGACCGCGAGCGCCACCGGCAGCAGCGCCGCGACCAGTGCTCCGAACGCGATGAGCAGAATGCCGAGGGCAACCGGCACCGCGGAGTACTCGGCCTTCTTGAAGTCGTCGCCGAACGCGTCGTCGAACGTCTTCATGATGCTGGCGCCGCCGATCTCCTCGATCCGCAGCGCCGCGTGGTCCTGCTGGACGCCCTCGACGGCCTTCAGCACCGGCTCGATCCGCTCGCCCGCGGTGTCCGGCTCGCCCCGCACGTCGAACTGCACGAGCGCGCTGCGGCCGTCCTTCGAGATCGTCTTCGTGTCGTACGGCGAGGTCACGTCGGTGACCCGGCCCGTCCCCTCGACCGCCCGCACGACAGCGCCGACGGCGTCCCGGAACTCGGCGTCCGTCGCCTTCAGGCCGCTGCGCTTCGCCTGGATCAGGACCGTCTCACTGGCCGGCTCGTCGATCCCGGCGTCCTCGATGATCCGCGCGGCGGTGTGCGTCTCGCCCTTCAGCTGGTCGCTGTCCTTGACGTCGACCCGGCCCGCCGCCGAACCGAGCCCCATCGCCAGGACGACGAACAGCACCCAGATGCCGACGGCGGCCCATCGGTGCCGGGCGCTCCAGCCACCGGCCCGGGCGGCGAGCCCCCGCACCCGTATGTCTCCGTTCCCCATGACGGGCCTGCCCCCTCGTGATGCGGTGGCGACCCCCTGCCGCCCCCTTCCGTTCCGAAGGTATGGGACGGATCAAGCCGTCTCGTCGTGCTGCCCGGTGAAAGGGCGGAGCCGCACCTCATCCCCACGGAGCGAACCCCCTCCCCTCTGGGGAGGACCCCCACGGACGGTGGTCCCTTACACCTATCGGGAGACATACCGGGCTCCCCGGGTGTGTGGATCCTGAGCAGACGGTTGTGCCCCGCGAAGACCGGTGAGTAATTTACGGGGCCGGGCAGCTGCCCGCCGCGGCCGTCGTGCCCACCCCCACGGGGCACGACGGCCGCTCTATCGTGAGCGGATGACGACGACATACGCGGCTCTGCTGCGCGGAATCAACGTGGGCGGCAGCAGGAAGGTCCCCATGGCCGACCTGCGCACGCTCCTGGCCGACCTCGGCCTCGACGACGTCCGTACGTACCTGCAGAGCGGCCAGGCCGTGTTCTCCTCCGGCCACGGGGACGAGGAGTCCCTGGCCGCGGAGATCGCGCGGGCCGTCGAGAAGCACTTCGGCTTCGCCGTCGACCTGATCGTGCGCGACCACGCCTATCTGCGGGCGATCGCCGACGCCTGCCCGTTCCCGGCCGCGGACCTGGCAGCCAAGCAGCTCCACGTCACCTACTTCTCCGCGCCCGTCACCCCCGACCGCTTCGCGGAGATCGACCGAGAAGCCTGCCTCCCCGAGGAGTTCCGCCTCGCGGACCGGGCCCTGTACCTGTACGCCCCGAACGGCCTGGGCCGCTCCAAGCTGGCCGAACAGCTGTCGAAACCGCGCATCAACAAGGGCGTGATCGCCACGACCCGCAACTGGAACACCGTCGTCAAGCTGGTGGAGATGACCGGTGCCTGAGCACAACGCGGCCGTCGAGTCGGCGATGGAGGGCGAACTGGCCCTGCTCACCCCGGAGATCCGCCGTTCGCCCGAGCGGGTCGGGGCGCTGCTGCACCCCGACTTCCACGAGTTCGGCGCCTCCGGCCGGCACTGGAGCCGGGCCGCGATCATCGCCTCCCTGGCCGCGACCAGTGAGCCGGGAGCCCGGCCCGTCACCGTCTCCGCGCTGAGAGGCGTCCAGCTCGCCCCGGACCTGGTCCATCTCACCTACGACACGGAGTACGACGGCAGCCGCGCCCACCGCAGTTCGCTGTGGCGGCGCACGGAGGGCCGCTGGCTGCTCTGGTTCCACCAGGCGACCCCGTTCAGCGAACGGGCCACCTGACGGCGCTCCCCGCGCGCCCCTGCCGGCAGGCCCGACGCGGCTCGCGGGACAGTGCCCCGTGTCGAGTTCCCCGGATCGCTGTACGGCGTCCGGCGCACAGGGAAGTCCTCGTTCCTGCCGTGCCCCTCGGCCCTGCCCCAGGGGCAAGGTCATCCCGGTCGCTATTCCGGTGAACACCTCCGCCGCCACCTCCGTACCTACGGACGCAGGGACGGCACGAGAACGGAGTCTCGCGAGAGGAATCGCACGGCCACCGACAGGAGCCCGCAGTCATGAGCGACACGAACCTCGTCTACGCCTACGCGGTCCTGCGCCGCACCCCCGAGGCCGCAGCGGCGACGGCCCACCTGAGCGGTGTCGCCGGAGAGCCGATCCACCTGGTCGCCCCGGCGGTCACCGGCGCCCAACTCGCCTTCGCCGTCGGCCACGTCCCGTCGGCCGACTACGCCGAAGCCCCCCTCCAGGCCCACCTCGACGACCTGGACTGGCTGGAATCCACGGTCCGCTCCCACCACGCCGTGGTGGCCGCCCTGGTCGCCTCCGGCACCGCCGTGCTTCCCCTGCGCCTGGCCACCGTCTACCGCGACGAGGACACCGCCCGGCAGGCCCTCGACACCCGCCGCGGCTACTTCCTCTCCCTGCTCGACCGCCTCACGGGCCATGTCGAACTCGGCGTCAAGATCTACGCCGCCCCGGACATCACCCCGCCCGAAGCCGGCACCGAGCCCGAGCAGGACCCGGTCACCGGCCTCGGAGTCGGCCGCGCCTACCAGGTGATCCGCCGTCGCAGACAACGCCGGAACGACGACGCCTGGCGCACGGTCGCCCTGGCCGCCGCCCGCCTCACCGAAACGGCCGGCGCCCTCGCCGTCGACCGCGTCGCCCACACCCCCGAACGCGGTAGCCTGGCGGGCTCGGCCCCGGGCACCAACATCGGCAACGACGCCTACCTCGTTCCGAAGGGCCGGGTCGCCGCCTTCCGCACGGGCATCCTGGCGGCCGCCCGGGGCGTCCCCGGCCTCCGCGTGGAGATCAGCGGTCCGTGGGCCCCCTACTCCTTCGCCCTCCAGCCTCAGCCGCACGAGGAGACGGCGGCGTGACGCTCACCTCGTCCGCGGCCCTGCCGTGACGGCCTCGGACACCGTGGGGTGCCGGAGACGGTCGAGCACACCGAGCGGCCACACCGGCGCGAGGGCACGACCGCAGACCCGGCACGGGGCCGTCGCCCTAGGCCCCTTCTGACGGATCTCCGCGGCGTCGCGACGCCCGGCACGCTCCCCCGTTCTCGGCTTCGCTCGAACGGGAG
>NZ_JASKMS010000079.1 GCF_030124145.1 Streptomyces sp. 378 | reverse complement strand
TGAGTGGGCGGTTCGTGAGCCTATGGGTGGTTCTGGCGTCGCCTGATGGTGTGGGCGAAGCCGGGAACGTTCCGGTCCGGTGCCGGTGGCCTGCTGGGATCGGTGGGATGAGTGAACGCAAGCCGTACCAGAGCGACTTGTCCGACGAGCAGTGGGCGTTGATCGAGCCGGTGCTCACGGCCTGGAAGGACCGGCACCGTTCCGTGAGCGGCCACCAGGGCCGCTATCCGATGCGGGAGATCGTGAACTCGATCCTCTACCAGTCCCGGACCGGCTGTCAGTGGGCCCTGTTGCCGAACGACCTGCCGCCGAAGAGCGCGACGTACTACTACTTCGCCGCCTGGCGGGACGACGGCACCGACCAGCAGATCCATGAACTCCTGCGCTGCCAGGTGCGGGAGAGGAACCGGCGATTAGAGGACCCGACCCTGGTGATCCTGGACACCCAGAGTGTCCGGGCCGCCACCGGGGTCCCCGCGGTCACGACGGGCAAAGACGCCGCGAAACGAATGCCTGGCCGCAAGCGGGGACTGGCCGTGGACGTCCTCGGCCTGGTCATCGCCGTCACCGTGGTAGCCGCGAGTGTCCACGACAACGCCGCTGGCATCGCTCTGCTCGATCAAGTCGCCGTCGCGGCCGGCGGCTCGGTCAGCAAGGCCCTGGTCGACCAGGGCTTCAAGAACCAGGTCGTCATGCACGGGGCCGGACTCGGCATCGACGTCGAGATCGTCCGGCGCAACCCTGAGGAGCGGGGATTCGTTCCGCAGCCGAAACGGTGGCGGGTGGAGCAGACGTTCGGGACCCTGATACTTCACCGGCGCCTGGTCCGCGACTACGAACACCGCCCGGCTTCCTCAACCTCACGCGTCTACTGGGCCATGACCCACGTCATGGCCCGTCGGCTCACCGACACGAACACGCTCACCTGGCGCGATCCGCAGGTGGTCGGCGCGTGAACCTCAGCCCCCTCCTTCAGGCGCTCGACCTTCAGGAAGACGCAGCCCGGGCCCTGGCCGGCGATCTCCGCACCCAGATCGACACCCTTCAGACCCAGCTCCGAGAGGCCGAACTGCGTCTGGAACACCTCGCCATCACCCGCACGACCATCACCGGCCTCGCCGACCGAATCCCGGTCCAGAGCCCCGAGCCATCAGAGAGTCTGGAGCTGCCCGAGCACCCGGACTACCCGCGCATCCTCGCCGTCTTCAACGACACCACCGGCCCCCTGAGGGCCCGCGACATCTGCCAGACCCTTGACTTCGAGCTCCTGCCGAAACACATCGAACGCACCCGAGCCAAGATGAAACGCCTGGTCACACTAGGAATCCTCACCGAGGCCGAGCCCGGCACCTTCAGCAAGAAGCAGTAACCAAGTCCGGAACGGACATCAACTCACGAACCGCCCACTGAT
>NZ_JASKMS010000078.1 GCF_030124145.1 Streptomyces sp. 378 | reverse complement strand
AGCTTGGCGTTTAACATCGCAGGTCACTCGTCCTGCTGACCTGCGGTTCTTCCCGGGACAGCGTGGGCGGCCGTTCTCCACGCTTCGAGATGTCGAGTAACGAAGTGCGAGAGAACGGCCGCTGCGCATGAGTCTGCCTGCCGATGTGCCCGGAAGTGAGGCGTTGGGTCTGTTGTCCCGCTTTCGGGTCGAGTTCTACGAGTGTCTCTACAAGCGGGCGGATACGCTCTTCGAGCTCACCGACGCGGTGCTGTGTGCGGACGGGCCGGTGAAGACATTGGTGGAGCTGTCGCTGGCGGTCGAGCACCGGCGCGGGCACGGAGCCCTGTACGCCGCGCTGGACCGGGGCTGGCTGGAGCCGGCGCGACTGCGCCGCGTGCTCACCGGCCTGCCGGTGCCCAGGGCGGCCGACGGGCGGATCGTGCTCGCGGTGGATGTGTCGCACTGGCTGCGGCCCGACGCACCGACCAGCGACGAGCGGCTGTTCTGCCACGTCTACGGACGCGGGGACCGCAGCAGTGACCAGTTCGTGCCGGGCTGGCCGTACTCCTTCGTCGCTGCCCTGGAAACGGGCCGCACCTCCTGGGTCGCTCTCCTGGACGCGGTCCGCCTGGGCCGGGCGGACGACGCCACCCAAGTCACGGCCCGGCAACTTCGGGACGTGGTAGTCGGGTTGGTAACGGCCGGGCATTGGCAGCCGGGCGATCCCGAAATCCTGATCGTCATGGATTCTGGCTACGACACCGCCTACCTCTCCCACATCCTGGCCGACCTCCCGGTGGTGCTGGTGGGACGTCTGCGCTCGGACCGGGTCATGCTCCGCGACGCCGGCCCCGCCCGCTCCGGGCCCCGCGGCGGGCGGCCGCGCCGCCACGGCGGCGTCCTCACCCTCGCCAAGCCCGACACCTGGCACACCCCCGACCTCACCACATCCACCGCAACCACCCGTTACGGCACCGCCGAGGCGACCTCCTGGGACCGGATGCACCCCAGACTCACCCACCGCGGCCCCTGGCTGGAACACGCTCACGAGGAACTGCCCATCCTCCACGGCACGTTGATCCGGCTGAAGGTCGAGCGCCTGCCGGGCGACCGCGACCCGAAACCCGTCTGGCTGTGGTCCTCGGCAGACAGTGCCACACCCGCGGACATCGACCGCTGGTGGCAGTCGTTCCTGCGCCGCTTCGACCTGGAACACACCTTCCGGCTGATGAAGCAGACCCTCGGCTGGACAGCACCGAAGATCCGCCACACGGACACCGCCGACCTGTGGACCTGGCTCATCATCGCCGCCCACACCCAGCTCCGTCTCGCCCGCCCCCTCACCGAGGACCTGCGCCGCCCCTGGGAACGCCGCACCGAACCCCGCCGCCTCACCCCGGCCCGGGTGCGGCGCGGGTTTCGCAACGTCCGCGCGACCACGGCCCGTCCGGCAGCCGCACCGAAACCCTCCCGGCCAGGACCGGGACGGCCTGCCGGCTCGAAGAACAAGCACAGGGCCAGGCACCACGACGTTGGCAAGACAGCCAAACGCGCTGAATCGATCAAGGAGCACCGAGCTCAGCGAGGATAAACGCCAAGCT
>NZ_JASKMS010000077.1 GCF_030124145.1 Streptomyces sp. 378 | reverse complement strand
ACCAGTGGTCCGAGTCCGCGGCCGGTCCCGCAGACGCATCTCCATCGCGGCCCTGACCTGCTACAAACCCGGCCACCGATCCCGGCTGATCTACCGGCCGAGACGAGACGACGGCCAACGCGACGGACGCAAGAGCTTCTCCTGGCGCGACTACCGAGACCTGCTGATCGCAGCCCACCAGCAGCTCGGCGGCCCGATCGTGCTCATCTGGGACAACTGTGAGACTCATGGGGCGCCGTCCGGGGCCAGGGTCTGACCCGTGGGACAACTGGCCCAAGCTGCCTTGTTGAGGATCTGTCGGCCCGCGGTCCCGGGTGGTGCTTGCTGCCGCCGGACCGGGGGAGCGTGTCTCGATAGGGGCCTTGCCGCACAAGGCACCGTCACAGTTCTGACCGCCCACCGGCCCGACGTCGGCCACAGCCCCGTGCCGATCGAGGAGCCGCGTGACCATCACCAGCATGCCCCAGCCGACTCTGTCCGCACAGCCGGGAGAATCGCCGGCAGAGGACGTCATCTTGGGGGTGGACACCCACAAGGACGTGCATGTCGCCGCCGTGATCACCGTGCTCGGCGCGCTCCTGGCCCACAAGGAGTTCCCAGCCACCGTCGCCGGATACCGCCAACTCCTCGCCTGGGCACGCTCGTTCGGTACCCTGCGCCGATCCGGTGTGGAATGCACCGGATCCTACGGAGCCGCCCTGACACGCCACCTCAGCCGGGAGAAGGTCCAGGTTCTCGAGGTTAATCAGCCCGACCGCGCCATCCGCCGCAAGCGCGGCAAGACCGACGCCGTCGATGCGGAGGCCGCCGCCCGCGCGGTACTGTCCGGCCGCGCTGACGTCACGCCCAAGACCGGCGAGGGCCCGGCCGCCGACATTCGTGTGCTGCGGCTGGCGAAGGAGTCGGCTGTCAAGGCCCGCACGCAGGCGAAGAACCAGCTCAAGGCCGTGCTACTGGGAGTTGATCCCGCGCTGCGCGAGGCACTCTCCAAGCTCACCAACACAGCCTTGATCGCCAGGTGCGCCGACCTTCCCGACTCCGGCGACGCGGCCGTCTTCACGCTCCGGTTGCTGGCCCGGCGCATCCAGCAGCTGACCACCGAGGTGAAGGAACTCGCCCGCCGGGTCACCAAGGCCGTCCGTCGCTGCCATCCGCAGCTCCTGGACGTCATTGGTGTCGGGCCCGACAGTGCCGCCGCCCTGCTGATCGCCGCCGGCGACAACCCGGAGCGGCTGGCCAGCGAGGCTTCGTTCGCCGCTCTGTGCGGCGTCAGCCCCGTCGAGCAGTCCTCCGGGAAGACCCAGCGCCGGAGGCTGAACCGCGGGGGCAACCGGCAGGCCAACGCCGCCCTCTACCGCATCGTCGTGACCCGCCTCCGCCGTGACGCCCGCACACGTCTCTACCTCGAACGACGCACGAAACAGGGCATGTCCAAACGCGAGATCATCCGCTGCCTGAAACGCTACGTCGCCCGCGAGATCTACCGTGAGATCCATCAGGCGCCGGCCTCGCCGCCTCGTCTTCTGCCGCTTGACGCAACATAGGGGCATCCTCAACGTCCACAAAGCCGCCAACTTGCGGGAGTTCGCCGAAGCCCGGGACTGGCTGACCATCTACTACCTGCCGCCCTACGCACCCGACCTCAACCCCGTCGAAGGAATCTGGTCCCTCCTGCGACGCGGCTGGCTCTCCAACGTCGCGTTCAGCACCCCCGAACACCTCGTCCAGCGCATCCGACGCGGCCTACGGCACATCCAGTACCGCAGCCACCTCATAGACGGCTGCCTCACCGAGACCGGCCTGACCATCAGACCTGCCTGATCAACCCAGCGACATCACGAGTTCAAC
>NZ_JASKMS010000076.1 GCF_030124145.1 Streptomyces sp. 378 | reverse complement strand
GCCGGATTCTCCATGACGCCGCCGCAGGCCAAGACCTGGTCACAGCGTGGCCGGACACCAGTGTCCGCGTACTCGTCTGAGTGCACCACCGAGTACGAAGTTATGTGCACCACTGCTCAGGCCACGTTGGTGTCCCGCTCGATGGCCTGGAGGCGGTTCTTGAGTCGGTAGCTGTTGCCGTTGATCGAGACGACCTCGCAGTGGTGCAGGAGTCGGTCGAGGATCGCGGTGGCCAGAACCTCGTCGCCGAAGACCTGGCCCCACTCGCCGAAGGTCTTGTTCGAGGTCAGGGTGATCGAGCCCTTCTCGTAGCGTTTGGAGATCACCTGGAAGACCAGGTTCGCCTCCGCCCGCTCCAGAGGCTGGTAGCCCACCTCGTCGACCACCAGGACGCTCGGGCGGAGGTAACTGGTGAGCTTGCTGATCAGGCGGCCTTGTTCCTCGGCGGCCTTGAGGTGGCGGACCATGTCGTCGAGGCTGGTGAGGTAGATCGAGTAGCCGGCCCGGCAGGCCGCGACCGCGAGAGCGACGGCGATGTGCGTCTTGCCGACACCGGGCGGCCCGAGCAGAGCGACGTTGGCCTTGTCCTCGACGAAGGAGAGGGTGGCCAGGTCCTTGACCTTGCGTGGGTCGAGGTCGGGCTGGAAGGAGAAGTCGTAGTCTTCCAGCGTCTTGTGGTGCGGCAGCTTCGACAGCCGCAGGCCGTTGCGGAAGCGGCGGTCGTCACGGACGGCGAGTTCCTCGGCCAGCACCAGGTCGAGGAGGTCGAGGTAGCCCATCTTCGCCTCGTCGGCCCGCTGGACGTACTGGTTCAGGGCCTCGGCCAGGTGTGGCAGGCCGAGCTTGGCGGCGGTGGTGCGGATGCGGGTGCTGGTCAGCTCGCTCAACGGGCTTCCTTCGTCGGTGACTTGGCGGAGGAGGGGCGGGTGCCGGTCAGCTCGTCATAGACCGACAGCGGGCGGCGGCCGACCTCGACGTTCGCGGCTGCGGCCCGGTTCAGCAGGGCCTGCAGCGGTCCGGTCTCCGGCCCGAGAGGCTGGCTGCGGCGGGGCGACGGGAGATCGTTGCCGGTGGTGACGCGGCGGCCGGCGCCGGTGGGCAGGCCGTCCCAGTGCGTCTCATCCACGATGCGGGCTCCGCGGCCGACGGCCCGGGGGTGGACAGCCAACAGCGTCTGGCCGCTTGCGTCGGCAACAGTGGAGTGCAGGGAGATCTGGGACTTCGTGGCCCTGATCTCGACCAGCTGGCGGGGGCGGACCTTGCGGGCGGGCACCGAGTAGAGATTCGCCTCGAAGGCGACCAGACAGTCCTTGCCGACGTGCCGCAGATGCCGCTGGGCCACCACATAGGGAGTCTTCGGCAGCGGGCGCAGAGCCATGTGATCGCGCACGGCCCGATGTCCGATGACCTCGCCATGAGTGCCGTGAACCTTCGCCCGCCGCAGCGGGACCCAGGCCGTGAACGCGGCGTTCAGCTCCTCGATCGAGGAGAAGCCTCGCCCGGCCAGGACGTGGTCGCGGACGATGTTCACCTGCCGCTCGACCCGGCCCTTGCCCTGCGGCCGGTAGGCGGCCAGCACGTCGATGTCGAAGTCGCAGTGCCCGGCGAAGGCGACCGCCTCCGGATGCAGCGGCACCGCCTCGCCCGGAGCGACATGCCGACGCACGACCGTCTTGGTCCGGTCATAGACGATGCTCATCGGAACCCCGCCGAAGTGCGCGAACGCCTGACGGTGGCAGTCGAAGAACGTCGCCAGGTCCTGACTCGTGGTGAAGCAGCAGAATGGGTCGCGCGAGTACGACAGCGTCATGTGGAACGAGTAGACCTTCGGGATGCCGACATGGGCGAGGATCTTGCCCTCATCACCCCAGTCCACCTGAGCCTGAGCACCCGGAACGACCTCGAACCGCCGGTGCAGGCCCGCCAGGTCACCCGGGCTGATGCCCAGTTCCTCCGCGATCCGGGGCCGGGCTTCCTGCAGATAGAGCTTCACCCGCTGGTAGTTGATGCTGACCCCGTACTCCTGGACCAGCCGCTCGTGGATCACCTTTCCCTTGAGCAGGATCTCCGACCTGAGCATCGCGTCGATCAGCGGCGCGACCTCATCCGCCACCCGCCGAGGCCGCTGACCTGCTGCTTCTCTCTTCGGTGGCGCGGCCGAGGCAGGGTCCTTCAGGTACTTGCCGACCGTCCGGCGGTTCAGCCCCGTCTCCTTCGCGATCTCCCGCAGGCTCATCGCACCGGACTCGTACAGCGGACGAAACCGCCTCAACTCCAGCCAGCGATGCGGATCCAAGACCACAGCCAGCCGCCTCCCTGCCATCCCGAACCGACAGCAGCAGACTCACGGCCAACACCCCGTCACCGCATCAACAACGGTGCACTTTCATCCGTACGAGGTGGCGCACGTTCGCTTGTACGCCGACAACCAGTGGTCCGAGTCCGCGGCCGGTCCCGCAGACGCATCTCCATCGCGGCCCTGACCTGCTA
>NZ_JASKMS010000075.1 GCF_030124145.1 Streptomyces sp. 378 | reverse complement strand
AGAGGTTGCGCAGATAGGCGGGCGCTCATGGGCGTTGCTTGGGGCGGTCGTCCCAGCGGTGGGTGGTCCAGGCTCGGCGGATCAGGCTACGGATGGTGATGATCGTGTCCGCGAGGTCGAAGAAGGCGTTGACGACGGTCGCACGGCGCTCGTAGCAGCGGGCAAGGCGATGAAAGGCGTTCTGCCAGGCGTGCGTGCGCTCGACATGCCACCGCTGGCTCGCCTGGATCGGCGCCTTCTTCCCCTTGTGCGCGATGCGGCCGTGCAAATCGCGGGCGGCGAGTTCGGTGCGGGTCTTGTCCGAGTCGTAGCCGGCGTCCAGATGGACTGTGATGTCGTCGGGCAGCGGCCCGAGGTCGTCCAGAAGGTCCAGCGTCGGCGCGAGAAGCGGTGAGTCGTGGCGGTTCGCCCCGGCCAGGACCCGGCAGAGCGGGATCCCGTAACCATCCGTCATGCCCGAGCGTTTCAAGCCCTGCTTGCCGCGATCGACCGGTGAGGGCCCGGCGACCTCCCCGCCGCCGGGAGCCCTGGTGATGGAGCCGTCGATGGCGATCTGGTCGAGCACGAGCCCGACGATCCGGTCGTAGGACTCCAGCACGATCTGCTTGAGCCGGGCGAAGACGCCGAGCCGGATCCACTCATCGCGGCGATTGCGGATGGTGGTCGCCGAGCAGGTCGTGTCGGAGATCGCCTGGTAGGAGCAGCCGAACCGCAGAAGCTGCAACAGCTTGTCGAACACGATCCGGTCGCTGATACGGCGGCGGTGGCACCCCAGCGGGTGGGACGGATCGACCGTAGGGCGCTCGGGCAAGAACGCCGCGAATTGGTTCCAGAGCGGGTCAGTCAGCCATGATGGAAGCACGGGCACAGGTCCCCCCAGTGATCACAGAGCGTCGCAACTCCATGATCACCGGGACCTGGGCCCGACTTGTCGCCGGGGACTTCCCACGCCGCCTATCTGCGCGAGTGCGGCGGATTACTGATGGGCCGCCAGGTGATGGAAGTCCCATAAGCCGACCATGAAGCGGAATTTGCTATCGCCATCCACTGCTGCAGCTTCGGGATGTCGCACACGAGGATGTGGAGGCTGTCGCTGGGACGATCAGCGTCGCCGCAGTGACGAGTCGAGCAGCGCGGGCGGAGTGTCGTTCTTCTCGTGTGCGGCGAGATCGGTGCCGGGGGCGACGATGCCGTCGATCGCGTCGAGTACGTCGGCGGAGAGCGTGATGTCTGCGGCGGCGAGCTGCGAGTACAGGTGGTCCAGCGTGCGAGGGCCGACGAGGGCGCTGGTCACGCCGGGGTGCGCGGTCACAAAGCCGAGTGCGAGCTGGATCATCGTCAGGCCGGCCTCGTCGGCGACCTTGGCCAGTTGCTCGACGGCGTCGAGCCTGGCCCGGTTGGAGGGGATGGTGGTGTCGAAGCG
Source organism: Streptomyces sp. 378 (assembly GCF_030124145.1). GTDB lineage: Bacteria > Actinomycetota > Actinomycetes > Streptomycetales > Streptomycetaceae > Streptomyces. The sequence continues at coordinate 1,778 of NZ_JASKMS010000075.1, read as the reverse complement.
CTGCGGCATGAAGGTTGAGCGGCTGGTGGTGATCTCACTGCCCTCGCGGATCGCGCCCGACAGCCAGCCCGAGGCCAGCGGGCTCCACACCATCACTCCGAGCCCGTACTGCTCGGTCACGGGCAGGACGTGGGTCTCGATGCCGCGCTGCAGGATCGAGTAGCTGGGCTGTTCGGTGACGTAACGGCTCAAGCGATGTTCGCGGGCGGCCCACTGGGCTTGCACGATGCGGTAGGCCGGAAAGGTCGAGGAGCCGAAGTAGCAGATCTTTCCCGCGCGCTGCAGGTCGGTCAACGCCGACAGGGTCTCCTCGTCGCTGGTGTTCGAGTCCCACCGGTGGATCTGGTAGAGGTCGACGTGGTCGACGCCGAGCCGACGCAGGCTGTCCTCCAGCGCGGTGACCAGCCAGCGGCGCGAACTGCCCTGGCGATTGCGCTCGTCGCCCATCGGCATGGTCGCCTTCGTAGCCAGCACGATGTCGTCGCGGCGCCCGGCGATGGCCTTGCCGACCATCTCCTCCGACTCGCCGCCGCTGTACACGTCGGCAGTGTCGATCAGGTTGACCCCCGCTTCCAGCGCGGCGTCGACGATGGCTGTGACCTCGTCCTGGGTGGTGCGCCCGATCTTTCCGAAGTTCATCGTGCCGAGCGCGAGGGTACTGACCTGCACACCGGTGCGGCCCAAGATGCGGTACTGCATGACCGTGTCTCCTCATGAGGGGTGAAGCGCGGTGCATTACATGGCTTGGTTACCGGGCCCTGCTCTGACATCATGAGCAAAACGGAACCTTGTTCCGGAACGATACGGAACATCGTTCCGCTTTTGCAAGCGCGAGTGGAAGGAGGGTGCGGTGAGCGACAGCGACGAGGGCGCAAGGCAGGTGGCCCCGTCCGGGCGGAAGGACGCCCGACGTAACAAGGAAACCCTGCTCGATGCGGCCGCCACGGTCTTCGTCACGTCAGGCGTGGACGCGCCGGTACGCGACATCGCGGCCAAGGCTGGCGTCGGGCTGGGCACGATCTACCGCCACTTCCCGACGCGAGCAGACCTCATCATCGGCGTCTACCGGCACCAGGTCGACGCCTGCGCCGATGCCGGTCCGGCCCTGCTGGCGACTAGCTCTCCGTACACAGCCCTAGGGCAGTGGATCAACCTCTTCGTCGATTTCCTGGTGACCAAACACGGACTCGCCGCCGTGCTGCAGGCCGACAACGCCGACTTCGAGGCGTTGCATGCCTACTTCATCGACCGCCTCCTCCCCGTTTGCACCGAACTGCTCGAAGCCGCAGCCGTCGCCGGCGAGATCCGCCCCGACATCGACGCGTACCAGCTCATGCGCGGCGTCGGCAACCTCTGCATCGGCACGGAGAGCGATCCCCGCTACAACGCACGCCGCATGGCCGAACTCCTCGTCGCAGGGCTACGCCGATCACACCACTGACCTCGGCGACCTCGCGCGTGCGGCTCTGCTAAGAGGTCGCGCGATCGCCGCCCCGGATCGACCGCTCCCCTCGGCCGCTTCGGCACCGCCGAGGAAGCCGCCGCCTCGGCCCTCTTCCTGATGGCCAACAGCTACGTCACCGGCCAGATCATCACCATCGATGGCGGCGAAACACTCAGCTGACACCGACCCCCACCACCCGGCTCAGACCTGAGCATGACTGCAACGCATGCGCAGGTCTGCCCAGTGATCACAGAGCGTTGCAACTCCGTGATCACCAGGATCTGTGCCCGCCTTGTCGCCAGGGACTTCCCACGCCGCCTATCTGCGCCGCCTC
>NZ_JASKMS010000074.1 GCF_030124145.1 Streptomyces sp. 378 | reverse complement strand
CCCGGCGACCAGTACCTCGATCGAGTGATCACGAACTGAGAAAGATCGGACTTAACGTCCACTTAGATTCAACCGGTCAAGGCAACACTCTCGGCTGGTGTGCGGAATCCCAGGCACTTGCGCGGACGGTTGTTGAGTTTCGTCGCGATGGCATCAAGATCGTCTTGGCTGAACGTCGACAGGTTCGTGCCTTTGGGCAGGTACTGCCGGAGCAGCTTGTTGGTGTTCTCGTTGGTGCCACGTTGCCAAGGGCTACGCGGGGCTGCGAAGAACACGTCGACACCGGTGTCGGCGGTGAACCGCTTGTGGGCTGCCAGTTCCATGCCGCGATCCCAGGTCAGCGTGCCGCGTAGTCGGGGGTCCATGCGCTCGTAGGTCTCGGCCAGAGCGGGAACGACCACGGTGGTGTGGCGGCTGGCGAGTTTCACGATCGTGAGGAACCGTGACTTCCGGTCGACCAGTGTGGCGACCTGGCTGTTGTTCGAGCCGATCACCAGATCGCCTTCCAGATGCCCGAACTCGCTGCGGTCCTCCGCCGCCTGGGGCCGGTGCTCGATTGGTCGGGCATCGGTGATCTGTGAGCGCCACTGTCCTTTCACCGTGTGGCGCTTGTTCTTCCGGATCGGGCGGCCAGTTCGCAGGCGCTTGGACAGCTCGCGGGGGATCACTTTCCAGCGGGTGGTGTAGACCGATCGGTAGATCGTCTCGTGGCTGATCTCCATCCCCGGGTCGTCACCATGATGCCGACGCAAGTGGCCGACGATCTGTGCCGGCGACCACTCCTCCCTCAGCAGAAGCAGCACCGTCTCCCTCAGCGCGGGCCTGCGGGCAAGCAGACACTGCTTCGGCCGCCGGGCGCGGTCAAGTGCGCGTTCCTGCGCAGCGATTGCCCGGTACACGTCGCGTCCGCCGTTGTTGTTGACTTCGCGGCTGATCGTCGACACCGCACGGCCCAGCAGGCCGGCGATCGCCCGGTAGGAATTGCCGGCACAAAGCCCGCGTGAGATCTCCTCCCGCTCGCCCATGGTCAAGCTTCCGGCACGCGCCTTGCGGGGCACGGGAGCGATTCCTCCGTGGTGCTTGAGGACGGTGAACACCGAGCCGGGCGGCTTGCCGATCTGTCTCGAGATGACGCTGATCGACTCCCCGGACCTCCACCGCCGCCACAGGTCGGCCTTCATCTCGTCCGACATCCCCGGCCGACCCAGTCTCGCCACGTATACCGTCCTCAACCAGCGCTGTTGCTCTGACCGGTTGAATCTAAGGTCGCTTTTTTCAGGATCTCGATGGTCTGCTGCTGTTCGCGGTTCTCCTTGCGCAACCGTCGCAGTTCCTCGCGCTCGGCGCTGGTCAGCTCGCCCGGCTGCCCCTCGCTCTGGTCTGCCTTGGCCCGGCGGTACCAGCCGCGCAGGGACTCGGAGCTGATGCCGAGTTCCCGGGCGACCGCCGTGACCGTTTTGCCCGAGGAGTCGACGAGCGCGATCGCGTCCCGCTTGAACTCTTCGGTGTACCGCTTCGTGTACTTGTTTCCCACCTGGTGCTACTTCCTCTGGAACCTCAGGTCCCAGTCTCCAGGTGTCCACGATCAAGGGGAAGCTTCAGAGTCCCGCGCTGCCGAGGCCGAGTCAAGGTACCGAGCGGAGCAGGCGGTCCTCGCAGCCGCCCTCCTCATCCTCCGGGACATCCACCGGCCAGGAGCAAAGCGACCCCGGAAACGCCGTCCCTCTCCGGGCCGGGTGATGCCTGACCCAACCTGCTTTTCCCTAACACCGGCTTCGTGCACGAGCCGAGCACGGAGCCACCTCCACTGCAGTCGACCTCCACCGCCGGTGTCATCCCTCTCGGCGCGCGGTACAAACTATCGGAGGGGCGGTCGCTGAAGTCTCCTGGGCTTATCAGAGTGGAGCTTGTGCGCCGTTTCCGTGGCGGATCCGGTCCAGGATGTCGTGGTGCAGGGCGGTCAGCCCTCCGGGCGGCAGGGGTGTGGGGCTGCCTGTGAGGGTGTACCACTCGTCGGCGCCGGTGTACTGGATGGCGATGTCAGCACGCCTGTCGGGTCGGAGGCTGCTGGCGACGGTCAGCTCTCCGGTGATGACGCCGACTTCGTCGGTCATCGCCCCGCCGGGGCCTGCCTGGACGTCGTCCACGAGTTTCTGCGGCTGTGCTGCCGGGTCGTGTGGGTTCATGCGGTGCAGGTGTCCAGCATCTCGCCCAGCATGTCCTTCTCCGCCCCGGTCACCGACAGCTTGTACGTCGCCTTCACCGAGACCCAAGAGCGGGCGTAGGTGCACCAGTACGTCTTGGACGGTGGCTGCCACTCATCCGGCCCTTGGTCGCCCTTGGACCGGTTGGAAGCCGCCGACACCGCCAGCAGTTGCGGGAGGGTGAGGTCGTTGGCGAACGCCTTGCGCTTCTCCTGGCTCCAGGTACTGGCCCCCGAGCGCCAGGCGTTGGCGAGCGGCACGGTGTGGTCGATGTCCAACTCCGAGGCGTCGGTGAACGCCTCGTCGTCGTAGACACTGACCCACTTCCCGGACACGGCCCGGCATTCGTCGTCCCGCTTCACGTCGGTGCCGTCGCGCTCCAGCACCGTCTCCCGGGTGTCACAACTGTCCTGCTCGGCCCAGTGGGGGAACTTGGCGCGGCTGTAGCCGGACATCGAGCCGTGCGCGGTCACCTCCAGCCCGGCCAGTTCCTCCCGCGCCTGTGCGACGCCCGGCACGCCCGGCAGGGTCCCGTCGTCGGCCGCCTGACCGCCGCCGGCCCCAGCTGAGGCCGAGACGGAGGGTTTGCCGTCCGCGTCCGTGGGCGATACCGCCTCGTCGACCGCCGAGCACCCGGCTACCGCGAGCACCGCCACGAGCGCCAAGCTCCGCCCCCACCAACCCTGCTGACCCACCATGACCTAGATGTACTCCTCGCGCTCGCGGCCGAAGACCTGCCCGCGCAGCCTATCGACTCCGGTACGCCAGCTCGCACACATCAGTTCCCCACCCACTCAGGCGGTTGTCTGTCCCATCGACGACGCTCTGCTACGACTGCTGTGAGCACACCGGCGCCCACAACCCACCGTCCTTAACCCCCCCGGAAACGTTCGCCAAGGCCGTCTTGTGCGCCGTATCCACCGTGGAATCATTGCCTTCACCAGGCAGCTTGAGTGAAGGAGACAAAACCGCCATATGTTCGATGCCCTGAAGAACCTCAAGGACAAGGCCGAGGATCTCGCCGAGGCCCACGGAGAGAAGATCTCCGACGGGCTGGAGAAGGTCGGCGACTTCATCGACGACAGGACCGACGGCAAGCACAGCGACAAGATCGACACCGCCGTCGACAAGGCCCAGGACTACGTCGAGAAGCTGGGTGCGAAGAAGGACTGACTGCTCGCCAGCGCCAAAGGGTCCGGCTGCCACGCCCAGGCACCCGGACCACACCGGTCCCGAACTCCCTTTGTCTTCCCTCGCGGCGCTCTCTGGTACTGCTCATTGGCAGCCGACCAGCATGTTCACGGCTACGCCCACCGCCGTGTCCAGCAGCGCCCTCAATCACCTGCTGCACCGAGCACTGAGCGCTGGTCATATGCATCCGGGGGGAGAAGGGGCGCTCGTCTCTCAGAGGGCGAGCACGGCAACCATGCTGGCGTAGATGGTGATCAGCAGGATGCCGTCGAAGCCGATCTTGAGCCAGCCTCGCTTCTGGCGGACGAGGAGGCCGCCGAGCAGAACGGCGGTCATGACGATCGCGCCGGTGGTAAGGAACAGTTCGTCCGGGTGCGCAGCGTGGTAGAGGGATCCGCCTCGATAGGCGATGTCGCCGACCACCAGGTTGAGTGCGTCC
>NZ_JASKMS010000073.1 GCF_030124145.1 Streptomyces sp. 378 | reverse complement strand
CGAGCGAAGCCGAGAACGGGGGAGCGTGCCGGGCGTCGCGACGCCGCGGAGATCCATCAGAAGGGGCCTAAGTGCCGTCGCCCTGCCGGACGTGCTCCTGCCGTACGACGCCTCCGTCGCCGCCGAGCCCCCGGGCCGGGCCCTGACAGCCCTGGACCAGGGCGATGCCGACCGCCACCAGCAGCGTCACCACGACGAACACGAACAGCCGCTGGCGCAGCAGCCGCGGATTGGCGGGCCGTAGCCCGGTCCCCGTGTTCCTCGGCCCCTGACGCCCGGTGCCGCTGTGCGGAGCGGGACGGCTGCCGCCGGCGGACCGCGTGCCCTCGCGCCCGGTGGGCGTCGGCCGCGATCCGGACCGCGACGGGGCGCCGCCGCGCGAGGCGCCGGGCCCGCGCATCGGGGCCCTGCCACGGCTTCCACCACCCGTCGACCGGTTCCCGCCCCGCGTACCGGCCCCGCCCTGGGAGGGCGTACCGTCCGGCGACGGATGGCCGTCCCGGGACGGCGCGGAACCCCGCGGCGGGGGAGTGCCCCGGCCCCGCCGCGCCCCGGACGCGCCCGCGCCCTGCTGCCCCTGCGGACGGCGGGTCCGCTCGGGGTAGGTGTCGGCGGTCCGCTCGGTCTCGGCGCCGCGTGGCGTGGGCGGCCGGACCCCGGCGAGGTCCTGCGACTCCCGGGCCGCGATCTCCTTGAGGCGCAGCGACAGTTGCAGTGTGCTGGGTCGCTCCTCGGGGTCCTTCGCCAGGCACGCCCGGACGAGCGGAGCCAACGCGTCGGGCACGCCGTGCAGCTGCGGCTCCTCGTGCACGACGCGGTACAGCATCACCTCGGAACTGCCGTGCCCGAACGGCGAGTCGCCCATCGAGGCGTACGCGAGCGTGGCACCGAGCGAGAACACATCGGTGGCCGGCGTGACGGTGGCCCCCCGCACCTGCTCCGGCGCGAGGAAGCCCGGCGAGCCGACGGCCGTGCCGACGTGGGTGAGCGTCGAGGCGCCGGTGGCCCAGGCGATGCCGAAGTCGATGATCCGCGGCCCCTTCGGAGACAGCAGGATGTTGGACGGCTTCAGGTCCCGGTGCACCACCCCGGCCTCGTGCACGGCCACCAGGCCCTCCGACAGGGCGGCACCGACGGCCGCGACATCGGCGGCGCCGAGTGGCCCCTCGGCCGCGACCTTGTCGTGCAGGGAAGGGCCGGGCACGTACTGGGTGGCGAACCAGGGGCGGTCCGCGTCGAGGTCGGCGGCCACCAGCCGGGCGGTGCAGCCGCCGCGGATCCGCCGGGCCGCCGAGACCTCGCGTGCGAACCGGGAGCGGAACTCCTGATCCTCCGCCAGGTCGGGCCGGATGACCTTGAGCGCGACCCGTTGCCCCTTCTTGTCGGAGCCCAGGTAGACCACGCCCATTCCGCCCGCGCCGAGCCGTCTGTGAAGCCTGAACGAGCCGACGACGCGCGGGTCCTCGCGCCTCAGGCGCATCATCGCCATGTTCATCCCCGCTGCCCGGTCCTGTGACGAGCCACAGCTTACGTTTCCACGGCCGCCCGCGCGCAGAGGCCGCGCCCTCTCAGGGTGATGGATTGTCAGTGGTGGGTGGGAGACTTGAAAGGTGGTCAGGGAGGGCGCGAAGAGGCGGACTTCGCGCAGTGGATGCTTCCAACCGCCCGTCGCAGAAGGGGGATTGATCCTGTGAAGGGTGATCGTGTGGAGATAGTCGTGGATGCGGGGGACACAACGCGCACGTACGAGGTGGTGGCGAGCAGGGCGGGCCGCAGGGTGGAGACGGCTGTACGCCGAGGTGTCGTGGAAGTGAGCGAAGTCACGCGTACCGGGGCGGTCGTACGTACCGCCCGCTTCATGGCGAATCGGGTGCTGGCCCTGGTGGAACAGCCGATTCCGCGGGAGGAAAGCCGGGAGAAAGCGGAATGAGCCGGGTGCCCCGTGGGGGAAGACCCTGAGACCCGTGTCCCCGTCTCCACCCAGGGGAGTACATCGCAGGTGACGCCTCATCCTCCGGGAGGCCCGGCAATCGGTACGAGGGCATGACGCCCGGGAAGGGCCGGACGCCTAGATTTGAGGTCAAGCGGCGGGTGCAGCACTCGTCCCCCGAGGTCAGACGCCCGCCGCTGCAAACGACAACGGAGAACGGTCAGGAGAGGGACCATGGCCCAGACGGCTCCGCGGACGCTGTTCCGCGAAGAGGGACGCAAGGTGTACGCCGCCGCGTTCCGCCGCCGGCAGGGCCGTCGCCACCCGGTGGTGGCGACGCTGATGGCCCTTCCCCTGGCGGTCCTGCTCCTCCTCGTCTTCGACGGGTGGGAGACAGTGGCCATACAGGCGTCGTCCGTGGGCGAGATGCTGGGGCGCTGAGCGGCGACCCCAGGCCCGGAAGAGCGGTCCGGGCGGGGACATCCCACCCATGAAACCCCGTGGGGACGGGGGTGCGGCGGACGGCAAAAAATGCCGGCGCAGCTGGGGAGCTGCGCCGGCATTGCTTTTGTCCGGCAGGCGCCAGGCACCCGGAACAGGCGGTTCCCTGCGGCCGGGGCCCCGGCCGCGCGTACTCTCACCCGGTGAACTCCGCCCCCGGCCCGCTCCTGGCCGACCTCACCGCCAAGGCCCGAGCCACCGCCCACGCACGCGCGTCGGCCTGCCCCTGCGGCGCGGCGACGCTGGCCGACCGCCCCGACGGCCTGGTGGTGCGGCACGCGGACACCGTCGCGAAGGCCCACCCCCCGGGCACCGACCCGGCCGAACTCGCCGGCCGTCTCACCCTCGCCGGCCGGCACCCCGGCATTCTCCTGCCCCCGCTGGACCCGGCCCCGGTCGCCCTGCACGGCCGCCTGGTGACGTTCTGGCCGTACGGCGCCCCGGTGGATCCCGAGGATCCCGACGCCGCACCCTGGGAAGGCGCCGCCGCACTCCTCGCCCGCCTTCACCGCACCCCGACGCCGCGGAACCTGCCCGCGATGCGCGGCCCGGCCAAGGCGGCCCAGGCCGTCGCCCGGCTCCGCGAGGTCGGCCCGCACCCCGCGGCCGCCTCCGTCCTGCGCGCCTGGGCCACCCTCCCGCCCTGGGCCCGGGCCGAGGCGCGGATGCCGCGGACCGACACCCTCTGCCACGGCGACCTCCACCTCGGCCAGCTCGTACGCCACCCCGCCCCGGCGGGCCCCTGGCTGCTGATCGACGTGGACGACCTCGGCGTCGGCGTCCCCGCCTGGGACCTCGCCCGCCCCGCCGCCTGGTACGCCTGCGGTCTGCTCCCGCCCGACGTCTGGGCCCGCTTCCTCGCCGCCTACCGGGAGGCGAGTGGCCCCGCCGTCCCGGCCGAGGGCGACCCCTGGCCCGCTCTGGACGTCCCGGCCCGTGCCCTCACCGCGCAGACCGCGGCCCGGGCCGTCGCCAAGGCGGTCGCGGCCGGCCGGTCACTGGACGAGGTGGAACAGTCGCTCGTGGACGCCTGTGACCGAATGGCTACCGTCCCGCCGCAGTTCGCGCAGGAGCACGCGAAGTAGGGTGCAACCGACCACAGCGGGACAGAGTCTGTCCTTGCGAGATGTGAAGCAGGACCGACCGGCGAGGAGTTGAACGACCATGCAGTGTCCCAAGTGCCGTGCGCCGATGCACACGTACAACCGCAACGGTGTCCAGATCGAGCAGTGCAGCGGCTGCCGCGGGATCTTTCTCGACTACGGCGAGCTGGAGTCGCTGACCCGCCTGGAGGCCCAGTGGTCCCAGTCCGCCCCGCCGCCCCCGCCGGCCCCACAGGCCTACCCGGCCCCAGCGGCCCCACAGGCCTACCCGGCCCCACCGGCCCCCGCCTGGGGCGCCCCGCAGGGCCACCACCACGGTCACCACGGCCATCATGGTCACCACCGCAACAAGAGCTTCGGGCGCATGCTGTTCTCGTCCTGAGTCGCGACATCACAGGAGCCCCCGGCCGCGAACGGCCGGGGGCTCCTGTGTGCTGTGGACGATACTGGGATTGAACCAGTGACCTCTTCCGTGTCAGGGAAGCGCTCTCCCGCTGAGCTAAT
>NZ_JASKMS010000072.1 GCF_030124145.1 Streptomyces sp. 378 | reverse complement strand
CTCACCGAGACCGGCCTGACCATCAGACCTGCCTGATCAACCCAGCGACATCACGAGTTCAACCTCAGTAGACGGTGTCCTATGTGGTGAGGCGGAGGAGTCGCTTGTAGCAGCACAGGGCGGCGGCGAGACCGAGAAAGGCCAGGTAGTTGCGGGGATTTCGTTCGTAGCGGGGGCTGAGCCGACGGTAGCCGGACAGCCAGAAGATGGTCCGCTCGATGACCCACCGGCGGCGGCCCAATCGTTCGCTGGACTCGATGCCTTTGCGGGCGATGCGCACGCCGATGCGCTTGCCGCGTAACCATTTCCGCAGCTGAGGCACATCGTATGCCTTGTCTGCATGGAGCCGTTGGGGCTTGAAGTGACGGCCGCGCTGGGGGTCGTGTCTCGTTTGGTGACCGGCCACCATCGGCTTCAGCCCTTCGCTGTCGTGGACGTTGGCGGCGGAGACGCCGACGACCAGGGGCAGTCCGTTCGCGTCCGACAGGACGTGCATCTTGGAACCCGGCTGGCCCCGGTCCACGGGGCTCGGACCTGTGTGTTCGCCCCCTTTTTAGCGCGCACGTGCGCGGAGTCGAGGACGACGCGGGAGACGTCGATGAGGCCCGCGTCGTCGAGTCGGTGCAGGACAGCTTCGTGGAGCCGTCCCCAGACACCGGCTCTGGACCAGATCATGAACCGGCGATGAGCCGTCGACTTCGATATGCCGAAACACGGAGGCAAAGCTCGCCAGGCACACCCGCTGACCAGCACGTAGATGATCGCCGCGAACAGCGTCTCATCAGGCGTGTGTTGTGTGCCGCCGCCCTGCGGCCGCACTTTCGACTGTGGGATCAGCGGCTTCGCGATCTCCCACAGCCCGTCCGGAACAATCCAACTCCACGTACCCCGCCCCATACAGGGCCCAACGAGTGATCACCACATAGGACACCGTCTAAAGCTATCTGTGTTCGCTGTGATTGGCGTGACGCGGATCACGCGTCGAAATTTAGTCAACTCAGCTTATTAGCGGACAGGTTGGGAGAGGTGTGACTGTAGGTTCCCCTGTGACCACTCTTGATCGTTCCTAGGGGGAACTTTGTCGCGTTCGCGCGCGAGATTCTTGGCCTCGGCATGCACCGGGGTCACCGCACTCACTATCCTCGGCACCGTCCCGTCCGCGAGTGCCGCCGCACCCAAGGAAGCCTGCACCGGCCTCTACAACGCCCGGATCACCTTCTGGGCGATGACGTGCAGTCAGCCGGGCGAGCCGATGATCGGCGGCTTCGCCACCTGGCGCAACATACCGATCACCTTCGATCAGGTCGACACCGGGTCTGCGACCGTGCAGGTGGCCAACTACATGCGCGTCAGCCCGAACACGTCGAGCGGTCCGCTGGCTCCCAACATCGAGATCGGCCTGTACGCGGAGAAGACGGGGAAGACCACCCACACCTACGGGCCGCGCTGGTCGGAGCTGACCACCAGCGGTGGTCGCACGACAGCCATCAAGGCCGGGGTCAACCCGACCAAGCCCGACAAGCGCAACCACACCTACATGACCGTCCGCCAGGACAGCGGCAACCAGTGGGACGTGCTCTACGACTTCAACAAGGTCGGCTCCACCACCAAACAGCTCAAGGTGCTGGGCGGCAACACCAACCGCATCGACGTCGGTCTCGAGGTGATGGGACCGAAGTACATCAACGTCCCCTCGATCGCGAACCGCATGCAGTTCATGACCGGGAACAAGGTGTGGCAGCAGGTGGCGACGGCCAACGTGGCCAAGTCCGTCACGCTCCCCGTCTGCAGCACGACCCATAAGCCGCCGGACTGCTTCACCACCAAGCTGACCGACAACAGCAAGTTCACCCAGTGGACGGTGAGCAAGCCGCGCCGGCAGGCCGCCGCGGCCTCCGGGCCTACTGCCCCGACGCACAGCCGGGACGCTGCCACGGCCGGCCTGCCCGCCACGTTCAACGGCGTGGACCAGCAGGCTCTGCAAGCCTGCCTGGAGAACGACCCCGACAACTGCCTGGCCACCGTGCCCGGCCTGTCGGAGTGCGTGGCAACCGTACGGGTCTGCAACGCCGCCGCCCTGCCGTCCGGTGGGCCATCGGAGGACGCCGCAGCCGACGCTGACGTATCGGCCGCCGACATCCGGGCCCGGGCCGCAGCCGCCTTCGATGTCCCAAGTGACGCCCTCGCCGTCCAGCCGCCCACCTCACCCGCCGCGCTAAGGTCCCACCCGCACGAGGTCGACATCAGCGGCGACGCCGCCTGGACGGTGACCTCCACCAACTCCACCCCCGGACTGCAGCGCACCGACCGCCGCTTCGACGGCTTCACCGCCCGCTACTCCGCACACACCGGCGCACTGCTGGAGGCGTGCTGGGGCGACCTCTGCGATGCCTCGTGATCCCCACGTGCCGCAGATACCCCGCCGCTTCCGCACGCCCGCAAGGAGTCCACTGGTGAACATACGCACCGCACTCATACGTCTCGCCCGCGCCACCGCCACCACGGCGGCCCTGACCCTACTCACCGCGGCCACCAGCACAGCCACCCACGCCGCGGCGACCACGAACGACCCGGCCCCCGAGGGCACGGTGTTCGTCGACGCCGCCTCGCTTCCCGCCGACGAACTGCGCGGCCTCGACCAACCCATCCCGTACGCCGAATACGCCCGATCCCACAACTCGAAGTCTGCGGCGCCGCGGGCAGCGGCCGACCCGGCTCCCGGCGACCAACAGGATCTGCGCCAGCAGTGCGCCAACCACGCGGCGCAGGCCAAAACCGCCACCGGCTGGCTCAAGTCCCGCTTCGAGAGCTGCCAGAAGCGTCCCTTCGACCTGGTCCTGCGGGACGTCAGGGGCACCACCACGCTCGGTCGCCTCTGGTTCGACCAATGGGTCCTCGGCTTCGCCTACGACGGCAGCCGGCGCGTCGACTATGTCTCCAGCATCGAGAATATACGCGTTCAGCCGATACCCACCGAAGATGCCAAGAAGTGGCGGATCGGCCAGCACTTCCACCACAGTGTCAACGCCTCCAGCAGCGATGCGGACCCTCAGGTGACCGCGCCGCAGACCGTGAACCGTGACGGACTGCTCGGCGTGTGGGACACCCAGCCCCACTGGAACCTCACCTACACCTCCCCGGACAAGGGTGCCTTGTTCGACCAGGGCAACCAGCAGCGCGTCTTCTTGACCGTCGCGATGGACGTCAGCGCCAGTTCCCCCAACTCCGCCCCCTTCACGGGGGGAAGCAACGTCTACAACTCGAGCGTCCGCTACGACTACGCCGGACCGGTCGCGGGCAAGCACAAGGGCACCGTCTTCACCAAGGCCCGTGTGGAACTCGTGATGAGTCAGAGGGACCCGGCGGTCAACGAAAGCGCCGTGCACATTTACGACGCTTTGAACCGCCCCGAGCGCACCTTCCCCTCGTGGCCCGGTAAGAGCGTCCCGGGATCGAAGGAACCCCTGCGCCGAGTCGGCGATCCGAAGAAGATCGACGACAATCGCAAGCAGTCCATCAAGGAATGCAAGAAGGTCTGGGGCGACTACGCCGGCAGCGGCCTGGAGTGCGACGAGTACCCCTTCGCCTCGACCAAGGAAGGGTCCACCAAGGGCGACAACCGCTTCTCCGTCCGACTGATCGACGGTAAGGACAACCGCAAGGGCGGAGAGCGACTCAACGAGATGTACACCCTCAACCGCATCCTGGACGGCGACCCCTTCTACGTGAAGATCACCAACTAGCAGGGAGACACCACTGACCATGGCGCTTCTCGCCGAACACAACGTCACCGCCACCCCCGGCCGCCGCGTGCTGGAGGTCTACGACGCGGACGCCTACCTCGGCGACGAAGCAGCCATGGACGCCGCGGAGACACAGGTGGTGGCCGGCAACGGCTACCACCTGTACCTCCTCAGCCTGCAACCCGACATGAAAGTCCAGATGACGATCCGCATCTGGGACACACCACCCGCCCCGCCTGCCGAGGCCGAAGGTCACACCGACGTCAGCCTGGAATCCGAAACAGGCATCCTGGTCATCGGTCAACTCGACCGCGGACCCGCCGGCGAGATCACCCTGCCCCGCCCCGGCGTCTACGAAGGCCACGCCTGGTGGCAGAACCGCCAAGCAGCAGCCGACTACTACGACACCACCCTCGACCAGCTCACCGACGACTCCCCGGAAGACCAGCTCACCGAAGCCTGGAACAACTGCCCCGTCACCGAACGCTACGTCCTCGACTTCGCCTACACCCGCGAGCCCGAACCCATCGATGACGATGATCAATAGAA
>NZ_JASKMS010000071.1 GCF_030124145.1 Streptomyces sp. 378 | reverse complement strand
CGAGCGAAGCCGAGAACGGGGGAGCGTGCCGGGCGTCGCGACGCCGCGGAGATCCATCAGAAGGGGCCTAGGGGCGTGGGGCCGTATCGATGTGCGGCTCCGCCGCGTGGGCGCGCTCAGCCCACCACGCATCCGCGAACGGCGAACTCACCGCATCAACAGCCCCGCGGCCTCCACCAACTCCTCGGAAGGCCCGGCCACCAGACCCAGCTCCGCGCCGGAGGCCAGAAGCCGATGCGCGGGAAGGATCCGCACCGTGTATCCGAAGGGCCCGGTGCGATCCAGCGACAGGGGCCCTTCGTACACCCAGCGCCCGTCCTGGTCGGGCACGCCCACCGGCTTCAGCGGAACGACCGCCGCGTCACCGATGCGGTCCTCCTCGTCCACCCGCCCCGAGACGGTCTGCACCTCGACGTCGTCCGGCCCGAGGTCACCGAGCCCCACCCGCACCCGCAGCGCGAGTGTCGTACCGAGCTCCGCCAGGGTCTCCGACGCCGACGTCTCCACATGGTCGACCGTGACCCCCGGCCAGGCCGCCCGCACCCTGGTCTTCCACTCGGCCAGATCGCGCGCCGCATCCGGGCCCAGGGACCGGTGGGACAGGGCCGCCGGCGCGTAGAGCCGCTCCACGTACTCGCGGACCATCCGACCCGCCAGCACCTTCGGCCCGAGCAGGCTCAGCGTGTGCCGGACCATCTCGATCCACCGGTCGGGCAGGCCGCTCTGCCCACGCTCGTAGAAGCGGGGCGTCACCCGCTGCTCCAGCAGGTCGTACAGCGCCGCGGCCTCTATGTCGTCACGGTGGTCCGGGTCGGTCCCGACGCCGTCCGCCGTGGGGACGGCCCAGCCGAAGTCGGGCTGGAACCATTCGTCCCACCAGCCGTCGAGCACGGACAGATTGAGACAGCCGTTGAGCGCCGCCTTCATGCCGGAGGTGCCACAGGCCTCCAGTGGCCTGAGCGGGTTGTTCAGCCAGATGTCGCAGCCGGGGTAGAGCTTCTGCGCCATCGCCATGCCGTAGTCCGGCAGGAACACGATCCGGTGCCGCACCCGCGGGTCGTCCGCGAACCGCACCAGTTCCTGCACCAGCCGCTTCCCGCCGTCGTCCGCGGGGTGCGCCTTGCCCGCCACGACGATCTGGATCGGCCGCTCGGGGTGCAGCAGCAGGTCCATCAGCCGGTCCCGGTCGCGCAGCATCAGCGTCAGGCGCTTGTACGAGGGGACGCGCCGGGCGAAGCCGATGGTGAGGACGTCCGGGTCGAGCACGCTGTCGATCCAGCCCAGCTCGGCCGTATGCGCGCCGCGCTGCCGCCAGGAGGCCCGCAGCCGCTCGCGCACCTCGGTCACGAGCTGCTCGCGCAGCACGCGCCGCAGCTCGAAGATGTCCTGGTCGGGGATGTCGGCGACCGCGTCCCAGCGGTCGGAGCCGCCGACGGTCAGGGCGTCCTCGGCGCGCTGGGCACCGATCTGCCGGGCGCCGAGCCGGAACACCTCGGGGGCGACCCAGGTGGGCGCGTGCACCCCGTTGGTCACGGATGTGATCGGCACCTCGTCGGCGTCGAAGCCGGGCCACAGCCCGGCGAACATCTCCCGGCTGACGTGGCCGTGCAGCAGGGAGACGCCGTTGGCGCGCTGGGCCAGGCGCAGGCCCATGACGGCCATGTTGAACAGGTTGGGCTCCCCGCCGGGGTAGGTCTCCATGCCGAGCCGCAGGACGCGCTCGACGTCGATACGGGGCAGCTCGGCGTCGGGGCCGAAGTGGCGGGCGACCAGCGCGCGGTCGAAGCGGTCGATGCCGGCCGGGACGGGGGTGTGGGTGGTGAAGACCGTCCCGGCGCGGACCGACTCCAGCGCGGAGTCGAAGTCCAGCCCCTCGTCGCAGAGTTCCGCGATGCGCTCCAGGCCGAGGAACCCGGCGTGCCCCTCGTTGGTGTGGAAGACCTCCGGTGCGGGGTGGCCGGTCAGCCGGCAGTACGTCCGTACCGCCCGGACCCCTCCTATGCCGAGCAGCATCTCCTGGAGCAGCCGGTGTTCACTGCCGCCGCCGTAGAGCCGGTCGGTCACGCCGCGCTCACCGAGGTCGTTCTCCTCGACGTCGGAGTCCAGCATCAGCAGCGGGACCCGGCCGACCTGCGCCAGCCAGATCCGGGCGTGCAACTGCTTGCCACCGGGCAGGGCGAGGGCGACCTGGGCGGGGGTGCCGTCGGGCTCCTCCAGCTGGGCGACGGGCAGCTCGTTCGGGTCGAGGACCGGGTAGTGCTCCTGCTGCCAGCCGTCCCGGGACAGGGTCTGGCGGAAGTAGCCGTGCCGGTAGAGCAGACCGACGCCGATCAGGGGGACGCCGAGGTCGCTGGCGGCCTTGAGGTGGTCGCCGGCCAGGATACCGAGGCCGCCGGAGTACTGGGGCAGGGCGGCCGTGATGCCGAACTCCGGTGAGAAGTAGGCGATCGCGGCGGGCAGTTCCTCCGGCTGGGTCTGGTACCAGCGGTCTCCGGTCGTGTAGTCGTGCAGATCGCCCGCGACCGCGGTGAGGCGGCGCAGGAACGGGCGGTCCTGGGCCAGCTCCGCCAGCCGCCCGGGCGGCACGCTGCCGAGCAGCCGGACGGGGTCGCCGCCCGAGGCCGCCCAGCATTCGGGGTCGACGGACCGGAACAGGTCACGGGTCTCCGCATGCCACGACCAGCGCAGGTTGCGGGCCAGATCACTGAGGGGCCGGAGGGGGTCGGGGAGAACGGGTCGGACGGTGAATCGACGGATCGCCTTCACGGGTTCCACCTCGGCGCGTTCGCTGGATTTCGCAGGGCTTCGACGACGTCTCCTACGACAGTACCGGCGTCGGTGCCCCCGCCGCTGAAGCTCCGCCCCGGGACCCTCGATCGGCCTGAACAGCACCATCCACGGATATGGCCGATTCCACCCCATAGGCGTCCTTGTGGTGCTTCACCCGTCACGAGAGGCTGCCTCTGGCGTACCGGCCCGCACCCGCCGTTCGCGGCGCCGCGCGGCAGCCGTACGCCGAGTCGAGGAGGGGAACTCGGACCATGGCTCGGACGCGCGAGCGGCGTCTGCGCAGGACGGGGGGCCTGAGCGCGCTGCTCTGCGCCGCGGCGTTTTCGGCCACCACCCTGCCCGCGCACGCCGTACCGGAGGGGCGGATACTCGGCGCCGGATCACCCGGCTCCGTGCACGGGAGCTACCTGGTGACGCTGAGGGAGGGCACAGGGGCCCGGTCGGCGGCCGGAAAGCGCCTCGCCGAACAGTACGGGGTGGAGATCAGCCACACCTACGGCACGGTCCTCAACGGTTACGCGGTCCGGGCGGACGAGAGACGGGCCGGGCGGCTGGCCGCCGATCCCCGGGTCGCCTCGGTCGTCCAGGACACCCGCGTGCGGCTGGACGGCACCCAGCGGAACCCGCCGTCGTGGGGGCTGGACCGCGTCGACCAGCCGAAGCTGCCGCTGGACCGGAGCTACAGCTGGCCGGGGCGGGCCGGGGCGGGGGTGACGGTGTACGTGATCGACACCGGTGTCCGCACCACCCACAGGGACTTCGCGGGCCGGGCGGGCCACGGCTGGGACTTCGTCGGGAACGACCGGGTCGCCTCGGACGCCAACGGTCACGGCACACACGTCGCCGGCACCGTCGCCGGGACGGTCCACGGCGTCGCCAAGAAGGCCCGGATCGTCTCCGTGCGCGTCCTGGACGCCGTGGGCGGGGGCACCACGGCCCGGGTGATCGCCGGGATCGACTGGGTGACCCGGCACGCGAAGAAGCCCGCGGTCGCCAACCTCAGCCTGGGCGGCCCGCGCAACGACCGGCTGGACGCCGCGGTCCGTGCCTCCATCGCCTCCGGCGTCACCTACACGGTCGCCGCGGGCAACGACGGCAGGCCGGCCGGCCTGTACTCCCCGGGCGGCGTCGAGCAGGCCGTCACGGTCGGCGCGACCGACCGGGGGGATACGAAACCGGCCTTCTCCAACGACGGTCCCGCCCTCGATCTGTTCGCCCCGGGCGTCGCCATCACCTCGGCGTCGGCCGCGAGCGACACCGCGCGGGCCGTCTCTTCGGGTACCTCGATGGCGTCTCCGCATGCCGCGGGTGTGGCCGCGCTCTATCTCGCCGATCATCGGCAAGCGACTCCGGCGCAGGTCGGGAGGGCCCTGACCACCGCGGCGGCGACCGGGAAGGTCTCCGGCCGGGGCACCGGTTCGCCGGACAAGTTACTGCGGGTGCCGCGCGGGTAGGGCGAAGGAGCAGCCACGCCGGGGGGCCGGCCTCGTCCGTCGCGGCGAGGCCGGTCTTGTGTGTCGACATACGCGTGAGTAGTTAACAAAGTGCCGGATTGCCCACCCGAATAGGGTGGGAAGGCTCCTGCGGGTACCCCTCTCAGGAGCATCACGCAGGACCCACCTCCCCACACACATCCGCCTACCCACGTTGACGCGGACAGGAGCGGTCATGCCCGCCAAGCACCATTCGCCAGCACCCCCCAACCGCCGCACCACCGGGGCGCGCGCACCCGGCGGCGAAGCACGCCCCGCGCGCCCGGCCGAGGCCGCTCCACCGGCCTCGCCACCACCACGCGCGAGCGAGACGACCGCGGTCGGGCGCATACCCGTCCTGGACGTCCGCCCGGTGGTCCAGCACGGCCGCCGGCCGGCCAAGGCCGTCACCGGTGAGAGCTTCGAGATCTCGGCGACCGTGTTCCGGGAGGGGCATGACGCGGTGGCCGCCAATGTCGTCCTGAAGGACCCCGAGGGCCGCCCCGGCCCGTGGACGCCGATGCGTGAGCTCGCCCCGGGGACGGACCGGTGGGGAGCCACGGTCAGCGCCGGGGAAACCGGCCTGTGGACGTTCACCGTCGAGGCTTGGGGGGACCCGGTCAGTACCTGGCGTCATCATGCCCGGATCAAGATCCCGGCGGGCATGGACACGGACGTCGTCCTGGAGGAGGGCGCGCGTCTGTACGAGCGGGCGGCCGCCGGTGTGCCCGAGGAGGAGGGACTGCGCGACGTGATCCTCACCGCCGTCGATGCCCTGCGGGACGAGAGCCGTCCCGCGGCGTCTCGTCTGGCGGCGGCGTTGACGCCGGAGGTGGACGAGGTCCTGGCCCGGTATCCGCTGCGGGAGCTCGTCACCAGCAGTGAGCCGTTGCCGCTGCTGGTGGAGCGGGAGCGGG
>NZ_JASKMS010000070.1 GCF_030124145.1 Streptomyces sp. 378 | reverse complement strand
AACACAGTGGACGCGAGCAACTGAGGACAAGCCCTCGGCCTATTAGTACCGGTCAACTCCACACGTTACCGTGCTTCCATATCCGGCCTATCAACCCAGTCGTCTACTGGGAGCCTTACCCTCTCAAGGAGGTGGGAATACTCATCTCGAAGCAGGCTTCCCGCTTAGATGCTTTCAGCGGTTATCCCTCCCGAACGTAGCCAACCAGCCATGCCCTTGGCAGAACAACTGGCACACCAGAGGTTCGTCCGTCCCGGTCCTCTCGTACTAGGGACAGCCCTTCTCAATATTCCTACGCGCACAGCGGATAGGGACCGAACTGTCTCACGACGTTCTAAACCCAGCTCGCGTACCGCTTTAATGGGCGAACAGCCCAACCCTTGGGACCGACTCCAGCCCCAGGATGCGACGAGCCGACATCGAGGTGCCAAACCATCCCGTCGATATGGACTCTTGGGGAAGATCAGCCTGTTATCCCCGGGGTACCTTTTATCCGTTGAGCGACGGCGCTTCCACAAGCCACCGCCGGATCACTAGTCCCGACTTTCGTCCCTGCTCGACCCGTCGGTCTCACAGTCAAGCTCCCTTGTGCACTTACACTCAACACCTGATTGCCAACCAGGCTGAGGGAACCTTTGGGCGCCTCCGTTACTCTTTAGGAGGCAACCGCCCCAGTTAAACTACCCATCAGACACTGTCCCTGATCCGGATCACGGACCCAGGTTAGACATCCAGCACGACCAGACTGGTATTTCAACGACGACTCCCCCTGAACTGGCGTCCAGAGTTCACAGTCTCCCAGCTATCCTACACAAGCCGAACCGAACACCAATATCAAACTGTAGTAAAGGTCCCGGGGTCTTTCCGTCCTGCTGCGCGAAACGAGCATCTTTACTCGTAGTGCAATTTCACCGGGCCTATGGTTGAGACAGTCGAGAAGTCGTTACGCCATTCGTGCAGGTCGGAACTTACCCGACAAGGAATTTCGCTACCTTAGGATGGTTATAGTTACCACCGCCGTTTACTGGCGCTTAAGTTCTCAGCTTCGCCACCCCGAAGAGTGACTAACCGGTCCCCTTAACGTTCCAGCACCGGGCAGGCGTCAGTCCGTATACATCGCCTTACGGCTTCGCACGGACCTGTGTTTTTAGTAAACAGTCGCTTCTCGCTGGTCTCTGCGGCCACCCCCAGCTCAGAGCGCAAAGCTCATCACCGGACGTGGCCCCCCTTCTCCCGAAGTTACGGGGGCATTTTGCCGAGTTCCTTAACCATAGTTCACCCGAACGCCTCGGTATTCTCTACCTGACCACCTGAGTCGGTTTAGGGTACGGGCCGCCATGAAACTCGCTAGAGGCTTTTCTCGACAGCATAGGATCATCCACTTCACCACAATCGGCTCGGCATCAGGTCTCAGACTATTGCCAGGCGGATTTACCTACCTGACGTCCTACACCCTTACCCCGGGACAACCACCGCCCGGGATGGACTACCTTCCTGCGTCACCCCATCACTCACCTACTAACCGCTTGGTCCGGCGGCTCCACCACTCCCCTTCACCCGAAGGATCCAGGACGGCTTCACGGCCTTAGCATCACGATGCTCGATGTTTGACGCTTCACAGCGGGTACCGGAATATCAACCGGTTATCCATCGACTACGCCTGTCGGCCTCGCCTTAGGTCCCGACTTACCCTGGGCAGATCAGCTTGACCCAGGAACCCTTAGTCAATCGGCGCAAACGTTTCTCACGTTTGTATCGCTACTCATGCCTGCATTCTCACTCGTGAACCGTCCACAACTCGCTTCCGCGGCTGCTTCACCCGGCACACGACGCTCCCCTACCCATCCACACACCCGTTGGGGCTCTTGTGTGAATGACACGACTTCGGCGGTACGCTTGAGCCCCGCTACATTGTCGGCGCGGAATCACTAGACCAGTGAGCTATTACGCACTCTTTCAAGGGTGGCTGCTTCTAAGCCAACCTCCTGGTTGTCTCTGCGACTCCACATCCTTTCCCACTTAGCGTACGCTTAGGGGCCTTAGTCGATGCTCTGGGCTGTTTCCCTCTCGACCATGGAGCTTATCCCCCACAGTCTCACTGCCGCGCTCTCACTTACCGGCATTCGGAGTTTGGCTAAGGTCAGTAACCCGGTAGGGCCCATCGCCTATCCAGTGCTCTACCTCCGGCAAGAAACACACGACGCTGCACCTAAATGCATTTCGGGGAGAACCAGCTATCACGGAGTTTGATTGGCCTTTCACCCCTAACCACAGGTCATCCCCCAGGTTTTCAACCCTGGTGGGTTCGGTCCTCCACGAAGTCTTACCTCCGCTTCAACCTGCCCATGGCTAGATCACTCCGCTTCGGGTCTTGAGCGCGCTACTATATCGCCCTATTCGGACTCGCTTTCGCTACGGCTTCCCCACACGGGTTAACCTCGCAACACACCGCAAACTCGCAGGCTCATTCTTCAAAAGGCACGCAGTCACGAGGCAAGCACAAGTGCTTGCCCGACGCTCCCACGGCTTGTAGGCACACGGTTTCAGGTACTATTTCACTCCGCTCCCGCGGTACTTTTCACCATTCCCTCACGGTACTATCCGCTATCGGTCACCAGGGAATATTTAGGCTTAGCGGGTGGTCCCGCCAGATTCACACGGGATTTCTCGGGCCCCGTGCTACTTGGGTGTCTCTCAAACGAGCCGCTGATGTTTCGACTACGGGGGTCTTACCCTCTACGCCGGACCTTTCGCATGTCCTTCGCCTACATCAACGGTTTCTGACTCGTCTCACGGCCGGCAGACCGTAAAAGAGAGATCCCACAACCCCGCATACGCAACCCCTGCCGGGTCTCACACGTATACGGTTTGGCCTCATCCGGTTTCGCTCGCCACTACTCCCGGAATCACGGTTGTTTTCTCTTCCTGCGGGTACTGAGATGTTTCACTTCCCCGCGTTCCCTCCACACTGCCTATGTGTTCAGCAGCGGGTGACAGCCCATGACGACTGCCGGGTTTCCCCATTCGGAAACCCCCGGATCAAAGCCTGGTTGACGACTCCCCGGGGACTATCGTGGCCTCCCACGTCCTTCATCGGTTCCTGGTGCCAAGGCATCCACCGTGCGCCCTTAAAAACTTGGCCACAGATGCTCGCGTCCACTGTGCAGTTCTCAAACAACGACCAGCCACCCGTCACACACCGCTTACGCGATGCTTCACCGGGGCCGGCGACTGAGGAAAAATCCGTTCCCTCAGACACCCAACAGCGTGCCCGACACACTCCCCGCTCCCCTCAACGTTCCACGCTCCGAAGAGCAGTACTAGAAGGAGAAGACGATCAAGTATGCCGAGTAGTCAACGTTCCACCCATGAGCAACCAGCATCAGACATTCGCTGATGTACTGGCCTCTGAACCAGCCCCGAAGGACCAGCTGAGAAGTGCTCCTTAGAAAGGAGGTGATCCAGCCGCACCTTCCGGTACGGCTACCTTGTTACGACTTCGTCCCAATCGCCAGTCCCACCTTCGACAGCTCCCTCCCACAAGGGGTTGGGCCACCGGCTTCGGGTGTTACCGACTTTCGTGACGTGACGGGCGGTGTGTACAAGGCCCGGGAACGTATTCACCGCAGCAATGCTGATCTGCGATTACTAGCGACTCCGACTTCATGGGGTCGAGTTGCAGACCCCAATCCGAACTGAGACCGGCTTTTTGAGATTCGCTCCACCTCGCGGTATCGCAGCTCATTGTACCGGCCATTGTAGCACGTGTGCAGCCCAAGACATAAGGGGCATGATGACTTGACGTCGTCCCCACCTTCCTCCGAGTTGACCCCGGCGGTCTCCCGTGAGTCCCCAACACCCCGAAGGGCTTGCTGGCAACACGGGACAAGGGTTGCGCTCGTTGCGGGACTTAACCCAACATCTCACGACACGAGCTGACGACAGCCATGCACCACCTGTACACCGACCACAAGGGGGGCACTATCTCTAATGCTTTCCGGTGTATGTCAAGCCTTGGTAAGGTTCTTCGCGTTGCGTCGAATTAAGCCACATGCTCCGCCGCTTGTGCGGGCCCCCGTCAATTCCTTTGAGTTTTAGCCTTGCGGCCGTACTCCCCAGGCGGGGCACTTAATGCGTTAGCTGCGGCACGGACAACGTGGAATGTTGCCCACACCTAGTGCCCACCGTTTACGGCGTGGACTACCAGGGTATCTAATCCTGTTCGCTCCCCACGCTTTCGCTCCTCAGCGTCAGTATCGGCCCAGAGATCCGCCTTCGCCACCGGTGTTCCTCCTGATATCTGCGCATTTCACCGCTACACCAGGAATTCCGATCTCCCCTACCGAACTCTAGCCTGCCCGTATCGACTGCAGACCCGGGGTTAAGCCCCGGGCTTTCACAACCGACGTGACAAGCCGCCTACGAGCTCTTTACGCCCAATAATTCCGGACAACGCTCGCGCCCTACGTATTACCGCGGCTGCTGGCACGTAGTTAGCCGGCGCTTCTTCTGCAGGTACCGTCACTTTCGCTTCTTCCCTGCTGAAAGAGGTTTACAACCCGAAGGCCGTCATCCCTCACGCGGCGTCGCTGCATCAGGCTTTCGCCCATTGTGCAATATTCCCCACTGCTGCCTCCCGTAGGAGTCTGGGCCGTGTCTCAGTCCCAGTGTGGCCGGTCGCCCTCTCAGGCCGGCTACCCGTCGTCGCCTTGGTGAGCCATTACCTCACCAACAAGCTGATAGGCCGCGGGCTCATCCTGCACCGCCGGAGCTTTCGACTCTCACAGATGCCTGTGACAGTCAGTATCCGGTATTAGACCCCGTTTCCAGGGCTTGTCCCAGAGTGCAGGGCAGATTGCCCACGTGTTACTCACCCGTTCGCCACTAATCCCCACCGAAGTGGTTCATCGTTCGACTTGCATGTGTTAAGCACGCCGCCAGCGTTCGTCCTGAGCCAGGATCAAACTCTCCGTGAATGTTTTCCCGTAATCGGGATGAACACCACGAGAGCGGAACAGTCAGGCGGAATAGGCCCGACCGTTCACAGCGTCCTCGCTGTGTGTTTTTCAAAGGAACCTCGACCATCGGTTGTCCGATGGACGGGGTATCAACATATCTGGCGTTGACTTTTGGCACGCTGTTGAGTTCTCAAGGAACGGTCGCTTCCTTTGTACTCACCCTCTCGGGCTTTCCTCCGGGCTTCCCTTCGGT
>NZ_JASKMS010000007.1 GCF_030124145.1 Streptomyces sp. 378 | reverse complement strand
TCAAGGAACGGTCGCTTCCTTTGTACTCACCCTCTCGGGCTTTCCTCCGGGCTTCCCTTCGGTCTTGCGTTTCCGACTCTATCAGATCTTTTCTCGACCCGATTTCCTCGGCGCTTTCCAGGTTTCCGCTTTCGCGTTTCCCTTTCCGGCGGTTCCGACTTTATCAGAAGTTCTGAGTCGGATTTTCCTCCCCGGCCGGGCATGGTCCTGGTGCCTGAGTTGGCCCGGGTGCCCCGTCGGGAGGAGTTGTAAACCTACTGGAGCGGGGCGCCTCGATGCAAATCGAGGCGCCCCGCTCCCAGTTGGCGTGGGCTCAGGCCCGACGGGCCGTCAGACCTCCACCACCACAGGCAGGATCATCGGCCGGCGCCGGTAGGTGTCCGACACCCACTTGCCCAGCGTGCGGCGAACGAGCTGCTGGAGCTGGTGGGGTTCGACCACGCCGTCCTGCGCGGAGCGTTCGAGGACTTCCGTGATCCTGGGCGCGACATCGCTGAAGGCGGAGTCCTCGATGCCCGAGCCACGGGCCTGGATGTGCGGGCCGCCGGTGATCTTCCCGGTGGACGAGTCGATGACCACGAAGACCGAGATGATCCCCTCGTCGCCGAGAATCCTGCGGTCCTTGAGGGCCGGCTCGCCCACGTCGCCGACCGAGAGGCCGTCGACGTAGACGTAGCCCGCCTGGACCTTGCCGGAGATCTTGGCCTTGCCTTCGACGAGGTCGACGGCGACGCCGTCCTCGGCGATGACGATGCGGTCGTGGGGGACGCCGGTCAGGGCACCCAGCTCGGCGTTGGCACGCAGGTGACGCCATTCGCCGTGCACGGGCATCAGGTTCTTCGGGCGACAGATGTTGTAGAAGTACAGCAGCTCGCCCGCGGAGGCGTGGCCCGAGACGTGGACCTTGGCATTGCCCTTGTGGACCACGTTGGCGCCCCAGCGGGTGAGTCCGTTGATCACGCGGTAGACCGCGTTCTCGTTGCCGGGGATCAGCGACGACGCCAGGATGACCGTGTCGCCCTGGACGATGCGGATCTGGTGGTCGCGGTTGGCCATGCGGGACAGGGCCGCCATCGGTTCGCCCTGGGAACCTGTACAGACCAGGACCACCTCGCTGTCCGGTAGGTCGTCGAGCGTCTTGACGTCCACGACCAGGCCCGGCGGGACCTTCAGATAACCCAGGTCCCGGGCGATGCCCATGTTGCGGACCATGGAGCGGCCGACGAAGGCCACGCGTCGGCCGTACTCGTGCGCCGCGTCCAGGATCTGCTGGATGCGGTGCACGTGGCTGGCGAAGCTCGCGACGATGATGCGCTTGCGGGCGCCGGCGAAGACCTGACGCAGGACGTTGGAGATCTCCCGCTCCGGCGGGACGAACCCAGGCACCTCTGCGTTCGTCGAGTCCGAGAGGAGGAGGTCGATACCCTCCTCGCTCAGGCGTGCGAAAGCGTGGAGGTCCGTGAGGCGGCTGTCCAGCGGGAGCTGATCCATCTTGAAGTCGCCGGTGTGGACGACCATGCCCGCGGGGGTGCGGATGGCCACGGCCAGCGCGTCCGGGATGGAGTGGTTGACCGCGATGAACTCGCAGTCGAAGGAGCCGAGGCGCTCACGGTGTCCCTCCGCCACCTCGAGGGTGTACGGGCGGATGCGGTGCTCCTGGAGCTTGGCCTCGATGAGGGCGAGGGTCAGCTTGGAGCCGATCAGCGGGATGTCCGGCTTCTCGCGCAGGAGGTAGGGGACGCCGCCGATGTGGTCCTCGTGACCGTGCGTGAGGACGATGCCCTCGATGTCGTCGAGGCGGTCCCTGATGGACGAGAAGTCCGGCAGGATCAGGTCGATTCCGGGCTGCTCCTCCTCGGGGAAGAGCACTCCGCAGTCGACGATCAGCAGGCGGCCGCCGAATTCGAACACGGTCATGTTCCGGCCGATTTCGCCGAGGCCACCGAGCGGAGTGACACGCAGGCCGCCCTCGGGGAGCGGCGGGGGCGTGCGGAGTTCGGGATGCGGATGACTCAAAAGACTCTCCTCACCACACACGCCACGTGCCGGTGGGGCACGTGGCGCGCGTGACGTTCGTGCATGAGCAGTTGTGTGTGGGGTGGTGCGAGCACGTGGCCCGCTTATTCAGTTGTGAAGCAGTTGCGCGGAGGTCCGCGCGAAGTCCGATGTCAGAGCTGTACCCCGCCGGCGGCAAGATCGATCTTGAGTTGCTCGATCTCCTCGGGCGCGCATTCGACCATGGGGGCGCGCAGGGGCCCGCCCGGCAGTCCCTGGAGGGCGAGCGCCGCCTTGGTCGTCATCACGCCCTGGGTGCGGAACATGCCCGTGTAGACGGCGAGCAGCTTCTGGTGGATCTCGGTGGCCTTCTGGACGTCGCCCGAGGTGTACGCCTCGACCAGGGCGCGCAGCTCAGGGGTGACGACGTGGCCGACGACCGAGACGAAGCCGACCGCGCCGACCGAGAGCAGGGGCAGGTTGAGCATGTCGTCGCCGGAGTACCAGGCGAGGCCGGAGCGGGCGATGGCCCAGCTGGCGCGGCCCAGGTCGCCCTTGGCGTCCTTGTTGGCGACGATCCGCGGGTGCTCGGCGAGGCGGACGAGCGTTTCGGTGTTGATCGGGACACCGCTGCGGCCGGGGATGTCGTAGAGCATCACCGGGAGGCCGGTGGTGTCGGCGATCGCCGTGAAGTGCCGGTAGAGACCTTCCTGCGGAGGCTTGTTGTAGTACGGGGTCACCACGAGCAGGCCGTGTGCGCCGGTGCGCTCGGCCGTGCGGGCGAGTTCGATGCTGTGGTGTGTGTCGTTGGTGCCGACTCCGGCCACCACGTGGGCTCGGTCTCCGACCGCCTCCAGGACCGCCCGTACGAGATCCGCTTTCTCCGCGTCGCTGGTGGTCGGGGACTCGCCCGTGGTGCCGTTGATGACCAGGCCGTCGTTGCCTGCGTCCACCAGGTGGGTGGCGAGCCGCTGCGCGCCGTCGAGGTCGAGTGCGCCGTCCGCCGTGAAGGGCGTGACCATGGCGGTGAGGACCCGCCCGAAGGGGGTCTGCGGAGTCGAGGTCGGAGCCATGGGTTACACGCTACTCGTTGCTCAGGACCGGGTCTGCCCGTGGGGCGGGCGACAAGTCGCGACAAAGGTGGAGCCCGGCACTGCCTGCTCGGGGGTTCAAGCAGTGCCGGACCCGTTTGATCAGGCTAGATGAACTTCTCCAAATGCCGCAATACGGACACTTCGCACGGCTGAACCGTACATCTGTACCTGACCGGCGACTCGGGGCGCGTTACGGCGCCACCCGTCCGTTCGCGTTGAAGGCGGCGTAGGTGAGCGGCATGAGCCGTGCCCACTCCGCCTCCATCTTCTCGCCGACCATCTCGATCTCGCGCTGCGGGAAGGACGGCACCTTGGCCAGCTCGTGCTGGGTGCGCAGCCCGAGGAAGTGCATCAGCGAGCGGGCATTGCAGGTGGCGTACATCGAGGAGTACAGGCCGACCGGGAGGACCGCACGAGCGACCTCGCGGGCGACACCGACGGCGAGCATCTCCTGGTAGGCCTCGTACGCCTGGCGGTACGAGTCCTCCATGACACGGCCGACCAGTTCCTGCTGGGCCTGGGTGCCCTCGACGAAGACGTACTTGCCGGGGCGGCCCTCCTGCACCAGCTTGCGGGACTCGTCGGGGACGTAGAAGACGGGCTGGAGCTCGCGGTAGCGGCCGCTCTCCTCGTTGTACGACCAGCCGACGCGGTGCCGCATGAACTCGCGGAAGACGAAGATCGGGGCGCTGATGAGGAAGGTCATGGAGTTGTGCTCGAAGGGGCTGCCGTGCCGGTCCCGCATCAGATAGTTGATCAGGCCCTTGGAACGCTCGGGGTCCTTCTTCAGCTCGTCCAGGGACTGCTCGCCCAGGGTCGAGACGCGGGCGGCGAAGAGGACGTCCGCATCGGACGCGGTGTGCTTGACCAGCTCGACGGTGACGTCGCTGCGGTAGCTGGGCTTGAGGTCGTCGGCGGGGGTGTCGGTCACGGTTGGCAGGGCCTTCCCATCTCGTCGTGTGGCGACGCCACTCTACGGCCCGCCGAAATCCGTGCGATCGGTGCCGTGCCGCAATGAAGTCGGTGAAACAGGGCACCTCTGAGGGAGTTCGTTCGTCTCTACAGACGACAGTGATCCGTTCCACCCCGAAGGAGAAGCTCCCCTGATGTTCGGTCGGCGTGAACCCGTACCGTTTGCCTTCGTAGCCGAGGCCGACAGGTTCCGCAGCAATGTCACTCCCCCACCGCGCGAGCGGTCGTCCGTCGGTCAGATGGCCGGCCGTTGGCTGCTGGGGCTCACCATCGTGGCGGGGCTCGTGGGGTCCCTGGTCATCGGGACGCCCGCGCTGACATCCGTCAAGACGGCTGATCAGCCTCAGCAGTCGCAGGCGTCCGAGAGGCGCTGAACCGCGCCGCACCGGCGGTGACTCCATCCGGCCCCCCGCCAGTGGTGACCGGGGACACAGATCGGTAGCCTCACCGGGCACAGCCCACGCATGGATCGAGTGAGGACCAGCCGTGCCCCTGCCCTTCCTGACGGCCGACCGCGTTTTCGAGGCGGCGGATGACGTTCCGTTGCCCTACGACGACCGTGACCGCTGGCGGCGTCCGTACCGGCCCGGGCCGTGGCGGGTCGGAACGGCGGCGCTCGCGCTGCTGCTCGCCTCGTTCGTGCTGTTCGCGGCGGTCATCATCGCCGTGACGGCCCAACCGAAGTCGGCCGCGGTGGTGTTGGCCCTCGCGCTGCTCGTCATCGCCGCGGCGCTGCGGCTGCTGCGCATGGGTGTGTGGGTCAGCGCGCGCGGGCTGCGGCACGTGGGTTTCCTCACGACGTGTACGGCGCCCTGGGAACAGGTCGCCTCCGTGCGTACGGTGCAGCAGCCGGTGCGCTGGCTGAGTCTGCCGCGGACCGTGCAGGGGCAGGCGCTGCTGCTCGGACGCCAGGGCCGGGACACCGCCCCTTCGCCGCTGCTGACCACGCACAACGCGGACTTCCTGGGCCGCGCGGAGGCCTTCGACCGGGCGGCGGACTCGGTCGAGGCGTGGGCCGAGGAGTACGGCCCACGCTGACGTCCCCGGCTCATGCCTGCGGGGCCGGACCGTTCATACGGTCCGGCCCCGCAGGCATGAGCGGGGGTGGTTCAGGCGGCTTCGGGCTGCTTGCCGTCGTGCAGGGCGATCGCGCGCTGCATCGCCTTGCGGGCGCGCGGGGTGTCGCGGGCGTCGTGGTAGGCGACGGCCAGGCGGAACCAGGTGCGCCAGTCGTCGGGGGCGTCCTCCGTCTCGGCCTTGCGCTTGGCGAAGACCTCGTCGGCCGAGTCCCGGTCGATGCGCCCGCTGGGGGTGCGCCGCAGTTCGTCGACGGGCAGGCCGCCCTCGGCGTCGAGTTCTGCGGCGAGTTGGCCGGCCTTGCGGGCGAACTGGGTGTTCTTCCACAGGAACCACAGGCCGATGACCGGCAGGATCAGCACGGCGACACCGAAGGTGACGGTGAGGGCCGTGCCGGTTTCGATGAGCAGGACGCCGCGGCTGCCGACCAGGACGAAATAGACGACCAGGACGGCGGCGGTGAGGGCGTAGGTGAGCTTCGCGCGCATGACGGTCAGGGGCTCAGTTCAGGTCCAGGAAGTGTTCCAGGCCGAAGGTCAGGCCCGGGGTGCTCACCACGCGGCGGGCGCCGAGCAGGATGCCCGGCATGAAGCTGCTGTGGTGCAGCGAGTCGTGCCGGACCGTGAGGGTCTCGCCCTCGGCGCCGAGCAGGACCTCCTGGTGGGCCAGCAGACCGCGCAGCCGGACGGCGTGGACCGGGACGCCGTCGACATCGGCGCCGCGGGCACCGTCGAGGGCGGTGGCCGTGGCGTCGGGGGCCGGGGCGGTGCCGGCGGCGCGGCGGGCCTCGGCGATGAGCTGGGCGGTGCGCGTGGCGGTGCCGGAGGGGGCGTCCACCTTGTTCGGGTGGTGCAGCTCGACGACCTCGACGGACTCGAAGTAGGGGGCGGCGAGCTGCGCGAACTTCATCGTGAGGACGGCCCCGATGGAGAAGTTCGGCGCGATGAGGACGCCCGTCTCCGGGGAGGCGGACAGCCAGCCGTTCAGCTGCGCGAGGCGCTCGTCGGTCCAACCGGTGGTGCCGACGACCGCGTGGATGCCGTGACCGACGCAGAACTCGAGGTTGGCCATGACGGAGTCGGGCGTGGTCAGTTCGACCGCGACCTGGGCGCCGGAGTCGGTCAGCGTCTCCAGCTTGTCACCCCGGCCGAGGGCGGCGACCAGTTCCATGTCCTCGGCGGCTTCGACGGCTCGTACGGCTTCCGAGCCGATCCGGCCCTTGGCCCCGAGGACCGCCACGCGCAGCTTGCTCATCTGTTGTGCTTCCTTCACCAGGTGGATGGTCAGGCGACGGCGTCGTTCAGGCGGGTCGCCTGTTTGTCCTTCAGCGGACCGATGACCGACAGGGAGGGCCGCCGTCCCAGGATCTCGCGGGCCACCTCGCGGACGTCGTCGGGGGTGACCGACGTTATCCGGGACAGCATGTCGTCGACGGACATCTGCTCGCCCCAGCACAGCTCGCTCTTGCCGATACGGTTCATCAGCGCGCCGGTGTCCTCCAGGCCGAGGACCGTGGAGCCCTGAAGCTGGCCGATCGCACGCCCTATCTCGTCGTCGGACAGGCCGTGCTCGGCGACATGGTCGAGTTCGTCGCGGCAGATCTTCAGCACGTCGTGCACCTGGGACGGACGGCAGCCGGCGTACACGCCGAACAGACCGCAGTCGGCGAAGCCGGAGGTGTACGAGTACACGCTGTAGGCCAGGCCGCGCTTCTCGCGGACCTCCTGGAAGAGCCGGGAGGACATGCCACCGCCGAGGGCGGTGTTCAGCACGCCCAGGGCCCAGCGCCGCTCGTCCGTGCGGGACAAACCCGGCATGCCGAGCACGACATGTGCCTGCTCGGTCTTGCGGTCGACCAGCTCGACGCGGCCCGCGGTGCGCAGGTCACGCCTGCCGCCGCGCGGGGCGACGGGGTCGGCGGCGAGGTCCTTGAGGGCACCGGCCTTCTCGAAGGCGGCACGGACCTGCCGTACGACCTTGTTGTGGTCGATGTTGCCCGCGCAGGCGACGACCAGGTGGGTCGGGTCGTAGTGCTTCTTGTAGAAGCGGCGGATGCGGTCGGCGGTGAGGGCGTTGACCGTGTCGACCGTGCCGAGGACCGGGCGGCCGAGGGGGTTGTCGCCGAACATCGTGTGCGCGAACAGGTCGTGCACGCAGTCGCCCGGGTCGTCCTCGGTCATGGCGATCTCTTCGAGGATCGCGCCCCGCTCGACGTTCACGTCCTCTTCGAGGATGAGGGAGCCCGTCAGCATGTCGCAGACGACGTCGATGGCGAGCGGCAGGTCGGCGTCGAGCACGCGCGCGTAGTAGCACGTGTACTCCTTCGCCGTGAAGGCGTTCATCTCGCCGCCGACCGCGTCGATGGCGGAGGAGATGTCCAGGGCGGACCTGCGGTTCGTGCCCTTGAAGAGCAGGTGCTCCAGGTAGTGGGTGGCGCCGTTCAGGGCCGGGGTCTCGTCGCGGGATCCGACGTGGGCCCAGATGCCGAAGGTCGCGGAGCGGACCGAGGGCAGGGTTTCGGTGACGATGCGCAGTCCGCCCGGGAGGGTGGTCTTGCGGACCGTGCCGATGCCGTTCTCGCCCTTGACGAGGGTTTGGGTACGGGCGACGGCCCGCGCCTCCGAGGAGGTGCGGGCCGTCGCCTGGAAGTCACGGGACGTCACTGGTCGGCGTCGTCCTTCTTCTCGTCAGAGGCGTCCTCGCCCTCGATCACGGGGATCAGGGAGAGCTTGCCGCGGGAGTCGATCTCGGCGATCTCGACCTGGACCTTGGCGCCCACGCCGAGGACGTCCTCGACGTTCTCCACGCGCTTGCCGCCGGCGAGCTTGCGGATCTGCGAGATGTGCAGCAGTCCGTCCTTGCCCGGCAGCAGCGACACGAACGCGCCGAAGGTGGTCGTCTTCACGACCGTGCCCAGGTAGCGCTCGCCGACCTCCGGCATGGTCGGGTTGGCGATGCCGTTGATCGTGGTGCGGGCGGCCTCGGCGGACGGTCCGTCGACCGCGCCGATGTAGATCGTGCCGTCGTCCTCGATCGTGATGTCGGCGCCGGTGTCCTCCTGGATCTGGTTGATCATCTTGCCCTTGGGGCCGATGACCTCGCCGATCTTGTCCACGGGGATCTTGACGGTGATGATCCGCGGGGCGTTCGGGGACATCTCGTCCGGCGTGTCGATCGCTTCCATCATCACGTCGAGGATGTGGAGGCGGGCGTCACGGGCCTGCTTGAGAGCGGCGGCCAGGACGGAGGCGGGGATGCCGTCCAGCTTGGTGTCGAGCTGGAGGGCGGTCACGAACTCCTTGGTGCCGGCGACCTTGAAGTCCATGTCGCCGAAGGCGTCCTCCGCACCGAGGATGTCGGTGAGGGTGACGTAGTGCGTCTCGCCCTCGATCTCCTGGGAGATCAGACCCATGGCGATACCGGCGACGGGGGCCTTCAGCGGCACACCGGCGTTCAGCAGCGACATGGTGGAGGCGCAGACCGAGCCCATGGACGTCGAGCCGTTGGAGCTCAGCGCCTCGGAGACCTGGCGGATCGCGTAGGGGAACTCCTCGCGCGTCGGCAGGACCGGCACCAGGGCGCGCTCGGCGAGGGCGCCGTGGCCGATCTCGCGGCGCTTCGGGGAGCCGACGCGGCCGGTCTCGCCGGTGGAGTACGGCGGGAAGTTGTAGTTGTGCATGTAGCGCTTGCGGGTCACCGGGGAGAGGGTGTCCAGCTGCTGCTCCATGCGGAGCATGTTGAGGGTGGTGACGCCCAGGATCTGGGTCTCGCCACGCTCGAACACCGCGGAGCCGTGCACGCGCGGGATGGCCTCGACCTCGGCGGCGAGCGTACGGATGTCCGTCACGCCGCGGCCGTCGATGCGCTTCTTCTCCCTGATCACGCGCTCACGGACCAGCTGCTTGGTGAGCGAGCGGTACGCGGCGGAGATCTCCTTCTCGCGGCCCTCGAACTCCGGGAGGAGCTTCTCGGCGGCCAGACCCTTGACGCGGTCCAGCTCGGCCTCGCGCTCCTGCTTGCCGGCGATGGTGAGCGCCTGGGCGAGCTCGGGCTTGACGGCCGCGGTGAGCGCCTCCAGGACGTCGTCCTGGTAGTCGAGGAAGATCGGGAACTCGCCGGTGGGCTTGGCGGCCTTCGCGGCGAGGTCGGCCTGGGCCTTGCAGAGCACCTTGATGAAGGGCTTCGCGGCGTCCAGACCGGCGGCGACGACCTCTTCGGTCGGCGCCTCGGCACCGCCCTGGACCAGCTGGATGGTCTTCTCGGTGGCCTCGGCCTCGACCATCATGATCGCGACGTCGCCGTCCTCCAGGGTGCGGCCCGCGACGACCATGTCGAAGACGGCGTCCTCGAGCTCGGTGTGCGTCGGGAAGGCCACCCACTGGCCGTTGATCAGCGCGACGCGGACGCCGCCGATCGGGCCGGAGAAGGGCAGGCCGGCCAGCTGCGTGGACGCGGACGCGGCGTTGATCGCCACGACGTCGTACAGGTGGTCGGGGTTGAGCGCCATGATCGTGGCGACGACCTGGATCTCGTTGCGCAGACCCTTCTTGAAGGAGGGGCGCAGCGGGCGGTCGATCAGGCGGCAGGTGAGGATCGCGTCCTCGGAGGGGCGGCCCTCGCGGCGGAAGAAGCTGCCGGGGATCTTGCCGGCGGCGTACATCCGCTCCTCGACGTCCACCGTGAGGGGGAAGAAGTCGAGCTGGTCCTTGGGGTTCTTGGAAGCGGTGGTGGCCGACAGCACCATGGTGTCGTCGTCCAGGTACGCCACGGCGGAGCCGGCGGCCTGCTTGGCCAGGCGGCCCGTCTCGAAGCGGATGGTGCGGGTGCCGAAGGCGCCATTGTCGATGACGGCCTCGGCGTAGTGGGTCTCGTTCTCCACTAGTGCTTTCTCCTCGTCCTCGTCTCCCGGCCCGTGTGGCGGGGAGACGGTTGCGAAGAAGCGCTCCGGGCTGTGCGGGCCGGTCTTCGATCGAAGCACCCGGGCTCGCTTCCCCCGGGGGCCACTACCGAGGACCGGCGGCGGCTAGGTGCGCCTCTCCTCTTCTTGTCGTGCTGTGTCTTTCGTCCTGCGTTGTGCTACCACACTACAAAGCAGTGGTGACACTCCGCACGTACAGCAAAGGGAGCGGTCCCCTTTCCTTCGGGAACCGCTCCCCTCACGGCGTCTTACTTGGCGCCCGCCGCACCGCGACGGATGCCGAGGCGGTCGACCAGCGCACGGAAGCGCTGGATGTCCTTCTTCGCCAGGTACTGGAGAAGACGGCGACGCTGGCCCACCAGGATCAGCAGGCCACGGCGGGAGTGGTGGTCGTGCTTGTGGGTCTTGAGGTGCTCGGTCAGGTCCGAGATGCGGCGCGAGAGCATGGCGACCTGGACCTCGGGGGAGCCGGTGTCGCCCTCCTTCTGGCCGAACTCGGTGATGATCTGCTTCTTCGTAGCGGCGTCGAGCGGCACGCGTACTCCTCGTAGTCTGTGATGGCCACCGAGTGCCCCCGGTCTGTGTCTCGGGGGAGCTTCCATGACTCGGAAGGCGGGGATCCGCTGGGCGCGGCCTCCAGAGCGGTGAGCTCCGGGGGTGCGTACACAAACGGCCGTCGTCCAGAGTATCAGGCGGTCGGGGCCCTCTTTGCCCTGGTCCTTCGAACCTCCCGGCCGGAGGGGAGGGGGCCACTAGGGTGAGCGGATTCGGACCGTTCGTACGTCGGGAAGGGGTCGCTGCGGCATGGCGGAGACGGCTGAGGAGATCAAGGCACGCAAGGAGCGGGAGCGGGACGAGCTCTACGCCCTCGACATCTCCGGTGTCGAGTGGCACGGCGCGCCGGGAACCGAGGGCCACGAGGAGCGGGTCGAGATCGCCTACCTGCCCGAGGGGGCCGTGGCGATGCGCTCGTCACTCGACCCGGAGACGGTGCTGCGCTACACGGAGGCGGAGTGGCGGGCGTTCGTGCTGGGGGCGCGGGACGGCGAATTCGATCTTGAGCCGGGGGCGCGCGGCGGGGGGCCCGAAGCCGGTCGGTGAGCGGCGCGGTGGACGACGAGGGGTGAGCCGGTGAACGGCCGCCCCTCTTCGTATGTCTTGTGCTTCGTGTGTCTTGCGCTTCGTGTGTCTTGCGCTTCCCATGTCTCTTGCTCCGTATGTCTCGCGCGCCTCAAGGCTGATGCTTCCTCGTGGCCCCAAGACGGTGGCGCCGCAAGGCGGTTCGCGATTCTTCACATGTATCGACCGGTTTGTTCACCAAAGTGCGTGCCGTATACGTCACTTCCGGGCACCTTCTGGGCAGGTTGTGACGCGACGGACGGCTGCTCGGGGGTGGACGGGCCTGCCGGGGCGGGGCTTGTGGTGATTAGGCTGGGACGGGGCGCGCCGTCGGAACCGTGGCAGGCGTCGGCGTCCCAGGGGGAAGGCGGGGGAGCCTGTGGAGCGGACGACCTCGGACGACCTCGATTCGCCTCAAGCGACTACGCACGACGTCGGACGACAAGCAAGGGTCGCCCAGCACGCTATGAGGGTGCTCGACCACACCAGGAGGAACACTGTGAGCAGCGATCGGGACGGGATCCGCGGGGGCTGGGCGACACCCGGCGATGACCAGCCCGACGCGGAGTCCGCGGCAGAGGTGACGGGCGAGTTCACCATCGACTACGCGCCGCCCGCCTGGTACACGCAGAACGCCTCGGGGAGCTCGAGTGCGGGGCAGGGGGCGGGGGCGGCGTCCGAGGACTCCAGCGCTTCGGGGGCGCCCTCGGGTTCGGGGGCGCCGGGAGCTTCCGGCGTGCCCGGAGGTACCGGGTCGCATGGGGCTTCCGGTCCCACCGGAGGATCGGGGGGTCCAGGGGCGGCCGGGGCGCCCGGTGGTTCCGGAATGCCGCCGGGGCCGGTGCCGCCGCTGCCGGGGCTCACTCCGCCGCCGCATGCCAACCCTTCCGGTGGTCCTTCGTCCCTTCCGACGTCCCTGCCGGGGCAGGCCTCCGCCCCGGCTCCGTCACCCGGGGCGCCCTTCACTCCTCCCGCGCCGGCACCCGCTCCGGGCGCTCCGTTCACGCCTCCCGCGCCCGCGCCCGGTGCGCCCTTCACGCCACCGACGGCGCCCGCGCCCTCTTCCCAGAGTTCCTCCGCCGTGCCCAGGCTTCCGATGGGCAGCGGTTTCGAGCCGCAGGGACCGCAGCCGGGGGCTCAGCCCCAGGGGCAGACCGAGGCACCGGCGGGGAGCCCGGCCTCTCCCACGGCCGTGCCGAACATCCCCGTGAGCGGGTACCAGGCGCAGTGGACGCCGCAGGCCCCGGACGCTCCCGAAGCTCCGGCGACTCCCCCTGCCACTCCTCCTGCCGCCCCTGAGGCCCCGACCGCGCCCGACGTTTCGGCTGATCCGGTCGCCGACGACGCCGAGGAGCCGGGCGCCGGTGACCTCGAGAGTGGCGCGACCATGCGCTTCTCCGCCGTGGCCCTGCAGCGGGACATCGAGGAGCGTGCAGCGGCGCAGGCGGTTTCCACGGCCGACGCCCCCGAGGTGCCGGGCGTAGTTGGCGACGGTGACACCGAGAGCAAGGACGCCGACGGGGCCGACAGCGGTACCCGTACCGATGAGGCGGAGGACGACACCTCCGACACGGTCTCGGAGTACGCGCTGGACGCGGACGCGTTCGCCGACGTGCCGCCGGCCGAGGAGTCCGAGTCGGCCAGCACGCGGTCGGAAGCCGAGGACGTGGCATCCGGTCTCCCCGAGCCGCAGGTCGCAGCGTCCGAGGACACCCCGTCCGAAGAAGCCGATGTCCAGGACTCCGCGCCCGACGACACCGGGGCGGAGGGCACCGGGTCCGAGGAGGCCGACCCTGAGGACGCTCGGCCGAAGGCAGACGAGCCCCTGGACGCCGTACCGGCCGAAGCCGAGCACCAGCCCCGGCCCCAGCCCCAGCCCCAGGAGAGCGAGGACGCGGGCGCGGCTACTGCGGAGCCTGTCGACTCGCAGGCTTCCGGCGCTCCTCTCGCGGACGCCGAGCCTGTGAGCGCCGAGCCCGCCGACGCGGTGCCCTCCGACGCCCAGCCCTCGGATGCCGAGCCCGTCGACAGCGTTCCCCAGGACAGCGTTCACGAGGATGCCGCCGGACCGGGGACGGGCGACGCCCAGCCGGCCTGGGCTCCCCCGGCCCCGCAGGGCGTGCCGCCGCTGCCGCCGTCGTACCAGCCGGCCGCCCCGGCGCCCGCGAGCCACTGGCCCGCACAGCCGCAGCAACAGCCGCAGGCCCAGCCCGCGGCCCCGAGCGTGCCCGCGCAGCCGATGGCGGCGCAGGGGCAGCAGCAGCCGGTGCCGCCGGAGCCGCCGGTACCGGCTCAGCAGCCGCCCTTCCAGCCGCAGGCGCCGCAGCCCGCGCCTGCCGCGTGGAACCAGCCGCCCGCCCAGCCCGCACCGCAGCCCGCTTACGGCTTCCCGCACCCGGGAGCCCAGCCCCCGGCCGCGCCGAACGCCCAGGGCGGCTACGGCTTCCCCCACCCCGGCGCCCCTGCACAGGCGGCACAGCCCCCGGCACCGGCCCAGCAGCCGGACGGCCCGCCCCTGCCTCCCCCGCAGGGCGGCTACGGCTTCCCGGAACAGAGCGTCCCGGCCCCGGCAGCACAGCAGCAGCCCCCGGCCCAGCAGCCCGCCGGACCGACGCCGACCCCGCAGGACGGCTACGGCTTCCCGCAGCCGGGCACGCCCCACGCCCAGGGCGGTTACGGCTTCCCCCAGCCGCCCGGCCAGCAGCCCCAGGCCCAGCCGCAGCCCGGGGCCCAGCCTCCGCATGCCGGGCAGCATGAGCAGCAGCCGGGGCAGCCGGCCCATCCGGGTCAGCCCGGGCAGCCGTACCCCGGACAGTCCCAGCAGCCCGTGGACCCCCGTACCGGTGCCGCCTGGCCGCAGCCGATGCGACACGACCAGCGGCAGCCCACCAACCCCGGGGCCGCGCCGCTCGGCTACACCGCCGCCGTGGAGCTGTCGTCCGACCGGCTGCTCAACAGCAAGAAGCAGAAGGCGAAGAGCAGCCGTCCGGTGGCCGGTGGTGGTCGATTCAAGATCGGCGGGAAGAAGGAGGAGGCCGAGCGGCAGCGGAAGCTGGACCTGATCCGCACGCCGGTGCTGTCCTGCTACCGGATCGCCGTGATCAGCCTCAAGGGCGGCGTCGGCAAGACGACCACGACCACCGCGCTCGGCTCCACGCTGGCCACCGAGCGGCAGGACAAGATCCTCGCGATCGACGCCAACCCGGACGCGGGCACCCTCGGGCGCCGGGTGCGGCGGGAGACCGGGGCCACCATCCGTGATCTCGTCCAGGCGATCCCGTACCTCAACTCGTACATGGACATCCGGCGGTTCACCTCGCAGGCCTCCTCGGGTCTGGAGATCATCGCCAACGACGTCGACCCGGCCGTGTCCACGACCTTCAACGACGAGGACTACCGGCGCGCGATCGACGTGCTGGGCAAGCAGTACCCGGTGATCCTCACCGACTCCGGTACCGGTCTGCTCTACAGTGCCATGCGCGGTGTGCTCGACCTGGCCGACCAGCTCATCATCATCTCGACGCCGTCCGTGGACGGTGCGAGCAGTGCCAGCACCACCCTGGACTGGCTGTCCGCGCACGGGTACGCCGACCTCGTCTCGCGGTCCATCACCGTCATCTCCGGAGTGCGCGAGACCGGCAAGATGATCAAGGTCGAGGACATCGTGACGCACTTCGAGACGCGTTGCCGCGGCGTCATCGTGGTGCCGTTCGACGAGCACCTCGCCGCCGGTGCCGAGGTCGACCTCGACATGATGCGGCCCAAGGTGCGGGAGGCGTACTTCAACCTCGCGGCGATGGTCGCCGAGGACTTCGTCCGGCATCAGCAGTCGCACGGCCTGTGGACCTCCGACGGCAACCCGCCGCCGGTCGCGGCCCCGCCGCTGCCCGGCCATGCCATGCCCGGCCAGCCCTACGCCCAGCCGGGCCAGCAGCCTCCGTACCCCGGGCCCCAGCACCCGGCACCCGGTCAGCAGGTCCCCGGCCAGCCGGGCCCGTACCCGCAGCAGCCGCAGCCCGGTCAGCCGTATGCCCAGCCGGGCCAGCCCTATCCGCAGCAGGGTCAGCCCCCGGCCCAGCCCGGTCAGCCATACCCGCAGCCCGGCCAGCCGTATCCGCAGCCCGGCCAGCCCTATCCGCAGCAGGGTCAGCCCCCGGCCCAGCCCGGTCAGCCGTACCCGCAGCCCGGCCAGCCGCCCTACCCGCAGCCTGGCCAACCGGGACAGCCGGGGCAGCCAGGGCAGCCAGGGCAGCCGGGTCCGCAGCCCGGGCAGCCGGCGGCCCACCCCGGGCAGCCGTATCCCCAGCCCGGTCAGCCCCCGGCCGCTCCCCCGCAGCCGGGCTACGGCTACCCGCAGCCCGGCCACCCGGCCCAGCCCGACGGGCAGACGCCGCCGCCCCCGCCTCCGACGCAGTAATCGCCTCACCCGATCGGCCCCTTTCGAGGGGCCGATCCCCGCCCGGCCCGCGCCGTTCCGACTCGGCGCGGGCCTTGGCGCGTTCAGGGGTGAATTCCGTTGCCACGCCCTGGCCAGGGGCGCGTCAGTGGTCTCGACCAATGGGTGCGAAAAGCTCGCCAATTCGTTATTTCCGCAGGCCACAAGGGGTGAACACGCCGTTGACGGGTGGAGACGGCCGCTGGTACACACACAGCACGCATCTGACACCTGATCAACCCGTCCTTCCCGTCCGAGCGATGACGCGAGGTCCGACCATGGGCACGAACGATCAGAAACGCAGCCTCCCGCACGGCCTCCGGCTCGTCGCCCTGGCCGGGGCGGCCGCGCTCACCCTCACCGCCGGCCTCGCGACCCCCCTCGACCCGGCGCCCCAGCGGGCCCGGGCGGCCGACGACGGCAAGAAGGTGCTGACCGTCGCGGTGGCGCAGAGCGTGGACTCGCTCAGCCCGTTCCTCGCGGTCCGGCTGCTCAGCACGAGCATCCACCGGCTCATGTACGAGTACCTGACCAACTACGACCCCAAGGACAACCACGCCATCCCGGGCCTGGCCACCAAGTGGGAGCCCTCGGCGGACAAGCTGACCTGGACCTACACGATCCGCGACAACTCCAAGTGGTCGGACGGGCAGCAGGCCACCGCCGAGGACGCGGCCTGGACGTTCACCAAGATGATGACCGACACCGGCGCGGCCACGGCGAACGGCAGCTACGTCGGGAACTTCCGCAAGGTGAGCGCCCCGAGCCCCACCGAACTGGTCATCGAGCTGAAGAAGCCGCAGGCCACGATGGCCGCGCTGGACGTGCCGATCGTGCCGAAGCACGTGTGGGAGAAGGTCTCGGACTTCTCCCAGTTCAACAACGACAAGAGCTTCCCCGTGGTGGGGAACGGGCCGTTCGTGCTGAGCGGATACAAGGCCGACAGCTATGTCCGGCTCAAGGCCAACAAGGGCTTCTGGCGCGGGGCGCCGAAGTTCGACGAGCTGGTCTTCCGCTACTACAAGGACCAGGACGCGGCCGTGTCGGCGCTGCGCAAGGGCGAGGTGTCCTTCGTCGCCGGGTCCCCGTCCCTGACGCCCGCTCAGGCGGAGTCGTTGAAGGGCGCGGACGACATCCAGGTCAACGACGCCCCCGGCCGCCGCTTCTACGCCCTGGCCACCAACCCGGGTGCGAAGGCGAAGAACGGCGAGAAGTTCGGCGACGGCCACCCGTCCCTGCTGGACCAGCGGGTGCGCAACGCCCTGTTCCGGGCCGTCGACCGAGGGGCCATCATCGACAAGGTGTTCCGGGGCCACGCCGTCGAGGGCGAGGGCTACATCCCGCCGCGTTTCCAGGACTACTTCTGGAAGCCCTCCGCGAGCCAGAAGCTGGCGTACGACCCGGCCGAGGCCGCCCGGCTGCTCGACCGGGCGGGGTACAAGAAGAACGGCGACGGCAAGCGCGTCGGCAAGGACGGCAAGCCGATCACCTACCGCGTGCTGTGCCACGCCACCGACCCCAACGACAAGGCGGTCGGCAAGTACCTCCAGGAGTGGTGGGGCGAGCTCGGCATCGGCGTCCGGCTCAACTGCCTGGACAACGTGACGGACCCCTGGCTGGCCGGCAGGTACGACCTGGCGTTCGACGGCTGGTCGGTCAACCCCGATCCGGACTTCGTGCTGTCCATCCACACCTGCGGCGCGCTCCCGGCGACCCCGAAGGACACGGGCGCGACGGACAACTTCATCTGCGACAAGAAGTACGACGAGCTCTACGCCCGGCAGCTCGCCGAGTACGACCCCGCCAAACGGGCGGACATCGTCAAGCAGATGGAGTCGCGGCTGTACGACCTCGGGTACATGAACGTCATGGCGTATCCGAACGCGGTCGAGGCCTTCCGGACGGACCAGATCAAGTCGATCACGACCAT
Organism: Streptomyces sp. 378; assembly: GCF_030124145.1. Lineage (GTDB taxonomy): Bacteria > Actinomycetota > Actinomycetes > Streptomycetales > Streptomycetaceae > Streptomyces. The sequence goes on along the minus strand of NZ_JASKMS010000007.1, from coordinate 302,089 downwards.
GCCGGCGAAGGCGGGCAACATCTACGGCCAGGACGGCTACTGGAGCTGGTGGTCGGCGGTCCCCGCGGACTCCGGCGGTTCCTCCGACACCGCGTCGTCCACCGGGGTCGTGGTCGGCATCACCGCGGGTGTCGTGGTCCTGGCCGGGCTCGGTGTCCTCGCGGCGATGCGGCGGCGGGCCACCGCCGAGGAACGCGAGTAGGGCGGCGAGCGGCTACTCATGACCGGTGACGCGACCCCCGCGCTGGTCGAGGACAAGCAGCAGACGGCCGCAGGGCCGCGGGTACGCAAGGGCTCCGCGTACCCGCGGTACCTGGCGGGCAAGGTGGCCGGTGCCGCCGTGTCGCTGCTGGCCGTGCTCGTGACCAGCTTCTTCCTCTTCCGGCTGATCCCCGGCGATCCGGTGAAGACCATGACCGGCGGCCGTCAGGTGTCGGCGGAGCAGCTGGCCGCCTATCGGGAGGAGTTCGGGCTCGACCTGCCGTTGTGGCGGCAGTTCACCGACTACTGCGGCAAGGCCCTCACGGGCGACTTCGGCACGTCGTACCAGTTCCGCGCCCCCGTCGTCGACAAGATCACCGAGGCGCTGCCGAACACCCTGCTGCTCACCGGGACCGCGTTCGTCCTCTACACGGCGCTGGGCATCCTCCTCGGCACCCGGTCGGCCTGGCGGCACGGCAAACTCGGCGACCGCGTCAACACGGGCCTCGCACTGACGCTGTACTCCATCCCGTCCTTCTGGCTGGGACTGCTGCTGATCATCGTGCTGTCGGTGGGCATCGGCCCGCTGCCCGGCATGTTCCCGACCGGCGGCATGGAGTCGGGCGGCGAGGAAGGCTTCGCGTACGTCCTCGACGTGGCGCACCATCTGGTGCTGCCGGTGGTGACGCTGGTGGCCGTGGAGTACGGGCAGACGCTGCTGGTCACGCGGTCGGCGCTGCTGGACGAGATGGGCAGCGACTATCTGACGACCGCACGGGCCAAGGGGTTGCGCGACGACCTCGTGCGCCGCCGGCACGCCGTGCCGAACGCGCTGCTGCCGACCGTGACGCTGATCTTCATCAACCTCGGCCGGACGGTGGCGGGCGTGATCCTCGTGGAGACGGTGTTCTCCTGGCCCGGTCTCGGCGGGCTGTTCTACCAGGCGCTGAGTGTGCCCGATCTGCCCCTCGTCCAGGGCCTGTTCTTCGTGTTCGCCGCCGCGGTGATCCTGATGAACACCCTCGCCGACCTGGTCTATCCGCTGCTGGACCCCCGGGTGGCCCGATGACGACGACGACCGATACGGCCCCGAGCCCGCGCGCCCTCGCCCGGCGGCGACGACGGGCGTCCGTCACCCGCTTCTGGCGGCGGTACCGCTCCGAGCGGGCAGGGCTGTACGGCTTGACCGTGCTGTCGCTGTGCGCGCTGCTGGCGCTGTTCGCACCGCTGTTCTTGGGCTCCGACGTGAGCAGCGTGACCACCGCGCCGGGGCGTCCGATGCAGAGCCCGAGCGTCGAGTTCCCCCTCGGCACCGACCAGTTCGGGCGGGACCTGCTGTGCCTGGTGATCTGGGGCTCGCGGGTGTCGCTGCTGGTCGGGCTGCTCGCCGCCGTGCTGTCGGTGTCGATCGGCACCCTGATCGGGGTGACGGCGGGGCACTTCAAGGGCTGGTACGCGACGGTGATGATGCGGATCACCGACTGGTTCCTGGTCATGCCGACGCTGGTGCTGGCGATCGCCCTGGCGACCGTGATGTCCCGCTCGCTGACCACGACGGTCGTCGCGATCGGCGTGACGACCTGGCCGACCACGGCCCGGCTGGTGCGCGCCCAGACCCTCGCCGTGGAGACCCGGCCGTACATCGAGCGGGCGAGGGCGCTCGGCGGCGGCCACCGGCACATCATGTCCCGGCACGTCCTGCCCAACGTGATGCCGCTGGTGCTGGCCCAGACGACGTTGATCATCTCCTCGGCCATCCTCGCCGAGGCGACCCTCGCCTTCCTCGGCCTGGGCGACCCGACGGTCGTGTCGTGGGGCGGGCTGCTCCAGGACGCGCGGGAGGCGGGCGCGGTCAGTGCCGGGGACTGGTGGTACCTGGTGCCGCCGGGCCTCGCCATCGCCGTGGTGGCGCTGGCGTTCACGCTGTGCGGCCGAGCCGTGGAGTCCGTCCTCAACCCCAGGCTGGGGGTGTCGCGTTGAGTCTGCTCGACGTCAGGAACCTGACCGTGACGTACGCCGGCGGGGTGGCCGCCGTGCGCGGGGTGGACCTGCGCCTGGAGGCGGGCCACAAGCTCGGCCTCGCCGGGGAGTCCGGCTGCGGCAAGTCCACGCTGGCGCTGGCCCTGCTGCGGCTGCTGCCGGCGGGCGCCCGGATCACCGGGGAGGTGCTCCTCGACGGCGAGGACGTGCTGACCATGAAGTGGGGCCGGGTCCGGGCGGTCCGCTGGGCCGGGGCCTCCATCGTCTTCCAGGGCGCGATGCACTCCCTGAACGCCGTGCACCGCGTCGGCGACCAGATCGCCGAGCCGATTCTGCTGCACAGGAAGGCCACCGCCGCCGGGGCGAAGAGGAAGACCGGCGAGTTGCTGGAGCAGGTGGGGCTGCCGGCGGCCCGCGCGGACGCCTACCCGCACGAGTTGTCCGGCGGACAGCGCCAGCGCGTCATGATCGCCATGGCGCTGGCCTGCGCCCCCCGGCTGGTCATCGCCGACGAGCCGACCACCGCCCTGGACGTGATGATCCAGGCCCAGATCCTCCGGCTCATCGAGGAGCTGGTCGCGGACCAGGACCTCGGCCTCGTCATGATCAGCCACGACCTGGCGGTCCTCGCCGACACCTGCGACCGGCTCGCGGTGATGTACGCGGGCCGGGTGGTCGAGGAGGGCCCGGCCGCCCAGGTGTACGAGAACGCCCGGCACCCGTACGCCGAGGCGCTCTCCGCCGCGTTCCCGCGCATCGGCGACCCGGCGTCCCGGTTCGCGCCGCGGGGGCTGGCGGGTGACCCACCGGACCCGGCTGCGCTGCCGTCCGGCTGCACGTTCCATCCCCGGTGCCCGGTGGCGCTGGAGTCCTGCGCCGAGGAGGATCCGGCGCTGCGCGCGGCGGGAGAGGAGCGGCGGGCGGCGTGCGTGCTGGTCGGCCCGTCGGGCGCGGCGGCCGTCGAGGCGCGGACGGCGACGGAACCGGAGTCCCGGGAGGCGGTCCGGGATCCGGCGGCCCGGGAGGCTGTCCCGGATCCCGCGGCCCGGGATGAGCGGGCGGCCGAGGAGCCGGAAGCCCTGGAGGAAGCGAGGCCCAGCACGCCATGACCCTCTCCCCCACGGCCCCCGAGGTCACCACGGCCCCGCTGCTGAGCGCCCAGGGCCTGCACGTCACCTTCCCCGGCCGGCACGGCGGCCCCCGGGCCCGCGCGGTGGACGGCGTCGACCTCGACATCCGCCGCGGCGAGATCGTCGCGCTGGTCGGCGAGTCCGGCTGCGGCAAGACGACCCTGGCCCGCAGTCTGCTGGGACTGGTGGAGCCGACGGCGGGCCGGGTCACCTTCGACGGCCGCCCGCTGGACTACTCCGGCCGGTCCCTCAAGGCCTACCGTAAACGCGTCCAGCTGGTCCTGCAGGACCCGAGCGGCTCCCTCAACCCCCGCCACACGGTGTACGACGCGGTCGCCGAGGGCCTGCGCATCCACGGCTACGGCGGCGACGAGCGCACAGCGGTCGCCGAGGCCCTGTCCCGGGCCGGTCTGCGTCCCCCGGAGCGCTTCTTCCTGCGCTACCCGCACGAACTGTCCGGCGGGCAGCGCCAGCGTGTCGTCATCGCCGGCGCGCTCGTCCTGGAACCCGAACTCCTCGTCGCGGACGAACCGGTGGCGTCCCTGGACGCCTCGGTACGCGGTGAGATCCTCGCCCTGCTGCTGCGACTGCGCGCCGAACTGGGCCTGTCCGCGCTGGTCGTCACGCACGATCTGGGCCTGGCGTGGAACATCGCCGACCGGGTCGCTGTGATGTACCTGGGCCGGATCGTGGAGACGGGGCCGGTGGAGCGGGTGCTGACGGCTCCTCGGCACCCCTACACGCAGGCCCTGCTGTCGGTCCTCCCGGAGGCCCCCGGCGCCCCGGTGGTTCTCACGGGGGAGCCCCCGGACCCGTCGCGTGTGCCGCCAGGGTGCCGCTTCCATGCCCGCTGCCAGGTGCTGGCGAGCGGTGAGGCGGAACGGGCGGGTGTCGCGGACGCGTGCCGCGGCCAGGATCCGGAGATCCTCGGCGGCGGCGGCACGGCCCAGGTCGCATGCCACTGGGCGGCGCGCTGAAGCGAAGCCGAGCGCAGTGCCCGGGTGCGTCGCCGGCTAGGCGACGGGCTTCCCGGCGTGGGCGAGGGCGCTGGGGGTTCGGCAGCCGACGATCGCCGGGGCTTCCCGGACGAGCGTGTCGTCCGTGAGCGCTTCCACCATGAACAACGCGAAGTCCACCCGGCGCGTCCGGTTGCTGGCCAGTACCGGGTCGCCGACACGCCGGCTCCACACGGGCAGGCCCTGGCTTTCGCCCTCCTCCAGGCTGCTGCCGCGCACCACGGTCCACCGGGTGTCGCTGGCGAACACCCGTCGGCAGGCCTCGACCTGGTCGTCGATCTCGACGGCGCGGAGGAGCTTGCCCAGCGCGGCGGCGATCCGGACGCCCAGGGTGAACATCCGTGAGTAACTGTCCTTGCCGTCGCGTGTGATGTGCCAGCCGCAGGAGAAGACCAGGCGCGCGCCCGGCTGTGCGTGGTCGAGCACCGCCTGCGCCGTGCCCGACGCGTACTGCCGCACACCCCACGGCACCAGCACCGTGAGCACCCCGTCGCACCCGGCGACCGCCCGCCGGATCACCTCCGGGTCGTCAGTGGGCCCGGGGACGACGGTCATCCGGCCTTCGAACGCGGCCAGCTTCGGCACGCTGCGTTCCCGGCACACCCCGACCACCTCGTAGCCGCGTTCCAGCGCGTGCCCGACCATGTACTGCCCGAGCTTCCCCGAAGCCCCGATGACGCAGACCTTCTTCACGCGATCCGTTCCCATGGCGCAGCCCCTTCGCCGGAATGTCAACCTTATGTTGTAAGGCAAGGTAGCCTTATGCCGTAAGGCGGTCAAGGAGAGCGCACGGGGAAGCGAGCGGGAGGGGTCTGGATGCGCGAGGGAAACAAGGGCCGGCGCGGGGCTTCGGGGCGCACTCCGCTCAGTCGTGAGCGCGTGGTTCGCACGGCCGTGGCCGTGGCGGACGAGAAGGGGGTGGCGGCCCTCACCATGCGGGCCATCGCCGAACCACTGGGCGTCGAGGCGATGTCGCTCTACCACCACGTCGCGGGCCGGGAGGACATCCTGGACGGCATGGTGGACGCGGTGTTCGGCGAGATCGACCTGCCCCCGCGCGACACGGACTGGAAGAGTGCCCTGCGCCACCGCGCGGAGTCCGCCCGCGCCGTCCTCAGGCGCCACCCCTGGGCCGTCGGCCTGATGGACTCCCGTTCCCGGCCCGGCCCGGCGACCCTGCGCCATCACGACGCCGTCATCGGCACGCTGCGCGCCGGAGGGTTCTCCGTCTCCATGGCCGCGCACGCCGTCTCACTGATCGACAGCTACCTGTACGGGTTCGTGCTCCAGGAGCTGAGCCTGCCGTTCCGAGGCGCGGCCGAGCTGGACGAGGTCGCGGGCGCCATCCTGCGCGACATGCCCGCCGACACCTACCCCCACCTCACCGAACTGGCCACCGAACACGTCCTCAAGCCCGGCTACGACTACGCCGACGAGTTCGTCTTCGGCCTCACCCTCGTCCTCGACGCCCTCCACCCGGACGAAGCGTGAGCGCAGCGCGCGCGGGCGGGTCTGCCGGGGATCGCTAGACGGACCGCTCGGCCGCCGCCACCAGCTCCCGGCAGCGCTTGACGTCCTCGGCCATCTGCTCCAGAAGCGCGTCCAGCGTGTCGAACCTGGCCTGCCCCCGCACGAACGCCAGGAAGTCGACCGCGACATGCAACCCGTACAGATCGAGCCCCACCCGGTCGATGGCGTACGCCTCCACCGTGCGCTCGGTCCCCTCGAACTGCGGGTTCGTCCCCACCGAGATCGCGGCCGGCATCACTTCGCCCTGGGCGTGCAGCCAGCCGGCGTACACACCGTCGGCCGGGACGGCCGTGTGCGGCAGGGTCTCGACATTGGCCGTGGGGAAGCCCAGTTCGCGCCCGCGCTGCGCGCCTCGGACGACGACGCCCTCGACCCGGTGCGGACGTCCCAGGATCTCCGCCGCGCCCTGGAGGTCGCCCTCGGCGACCAGCCGTCGCGTCAGCGTGGAGGAGAACGGCTCGCCGCCGCCCGCCTCACCGGTCACGAACAGGTCGACGACATCGACCTCGAAGTCGTAGATCTTGCCCTGCGTGGACAGGAACTCCACGTTCCCGGCGGCCTTGTGGCCGAAGCGGAAGTTGGGGCCCTCGACGACCGCCTTGGCGTGCAGCTTGTCGACCAGGACCTTGACGACGAAGTCGGCCGGGGACAGCTTCGAGAACTCGGTCGTGAAGGGGAGGATGAGCACCGCGTCCACGCCCAGACCGGCCATGAGTTCGGCGCGGCGGTGGTGCGGGGCGAGCAGCGGCGGGTGGCTGCCGGGGCGGACGACCTCGCTGGGGTGCGGGTCGAAGGTGACGACGACGGCGGGCACGCCCAGTTCCCGGGCGCGGTCCACCGCATGCCGGATGATCAGCTGGTGTCCGCGGTGGACTCCGTCGTAGGAGCCGATGGTGACGACGCTGCGCCCCCAGTCCTGGGGGATGTCCTCCAAGCCACGCCAGCGCTGCACTGTGCCTGCTCCTTGTCGAAAGCTCGTCGAACCCGTGTCCGGTCGTTGTCCGTGGTTGCCTCGTGCGCAGGTCTAAGGGTGCCATGCCGGGTGCTTCCTGCCCGCATCGGCATGGGGGCTGTGACAGGGCGCACGGCACCGTACCGCGGCCCGGCGCGCGGGAGGCCGGTCACGCGGGGACGCCGGTGCCCGCCAGGTTCTCGATCATCCGGTGGGAGCTGGGCCCGACCAGCGCCGCCCACCGCTCGGGCGCCTCGGCCAGCCAGCCGGCCGCACGGGCGGCGAAGCCGGGCACGTGCCGGCCCAGGTCGACCAGGGCGCGGTCGAAGCAGGCGGCGCCCTCCGGAGTGCGCACGAGGAGCAGTCCGATGCGGTGGACGAGCTCGCGCAGGTCGTCGCCGCCGTTGCGGGCGGCGGCGTGCAGCAGAGCGTCGAGGACGTCGGTGTCGTGCTCCCCGGTCAGAAGGGCTTCGCGCAGTTCGCGGCGCAGCGGACGCGAGGCGGGGATGCCGGGCGGCGACAGAACGGCGGCGAGGGCGCACCGCAGGCGTACGTCGCCGTCCTCCAGCAGGCCGGTGACCAGCGGCAGGAGCACGGGCCGGGCGGCGGGGCCACGGTCCAGTCGCTGGTCCGCGTACGCGGCCACCTGCCCGGCGAGTTCCGGCCGCTGCCGTGCCGCCCTGCATACCAGTGCGGCGATCCGCCGGGCCAGGCCGGGCGGTGTGGCGTCGACGAGGGCCCGCAGCGCCTCCTCCGCGTCCGGCCGCTCCAGCCGGGCCGCGAAGGCCCCGAGGACCGGCTCGGGGTCGGTCGGGAGAGCCCCGGCGAGCACGTCCGGTGCGAACCGCGGGTCGCCCGCCGCGAAGTACTCCAGGGCCCTCGGGAGGTAGCGCGCCCGGGTGTGGGGGTCCTGGGCGAGGAGGGCGAGCGCGCCACCGTGCAGGGCGCGGTCGGCGGGGCGGGCGAGCAGGGTGAGGGCCGCGTAGCGCAGGAGGGCGCGGTCGTCTCCCGTGCTGACGTGCGGCGCGACCCGCAGTCCGTGCGCCGCCGCGGCGCCCCTGCGCACCTGCCGCTCGTCGCGCGCCCACCGGTCGACGGCCCGGCACACCGCCGACGGCTCCTCCTCGGCCAGCACGGCGAGCAGTTCGTCGGCCCGCCGGTGCGCGCGGTCGACCAGCATGTCCGTCAGGTCGTCCAGGGCGCCGTGGCGGTGGGTGTACAGCAGCGCCTGTGCCGCGGTGGCCACGGTCGCGTGCGGGGTGGCGGGCAGCGGTTGCTCGTCGTCGAACCAGCGGGCGAGCTGCGGTTGCACGGCGGTGGGGTCGGCGACGAGGAGTCCGGCGACGGCGTCCAGGAAACGGGGCCCGGCCTGGCAGGGCGGCCCGTCGGCGTGCACCAGCCGCCGCAGCAGGGCGCAGCGCGCCTCTTCGGGCAGCCCTACGCCGGTCCAGAAGGCGGGGCCGAGCTCCCGCGGCACGGGCCGCTCCTGTCGCCGCCAGGCCACGATCCGATCGGCGAGCAGCCGCAGCACCTCGGTGTACGGCGTCGCGTCGGGCAGGGCCGTAAGCGTCCCGGCGAGCAGCCGGGCGGCCCACCAGGAGCGTGGATCGGCGTCCAGGGCGTGCACCAGGTCGGCCAGGCGGGAGGCCAGCTGACCGGCGCCGCGGTGACGGGCGAGGTACAGCAGGGCCTGGACGACCGGCCCGATGCGATGGTGCGGCACCGTGTCCGGCTGAGCGTCCGCACCGCGGTGGACGAGGACGTGCAGGGCCTCGTCGAGGTCGAGGTGCATGCCCTGGAGCCAGTCGGCCAGCCCCTCGTGCGCGAAGCGGTAGCCGGGCCCGGCGGGCACGAGCAGACCCTCGGCGAGTACGGCCGACGCCCAGCCGGGGCAGCCGCCGAGCCGCGCCGGGGCGGGCCCCCACGGGAACACCGCCTCGAACGCCTCCCGGTCCAGGTCCCCCGGTCCGGGGCCGAGGCTGCGCCGGGCGGCCTCGTGCACCTGTCCGGCCACCTTGGCGGCCAGCCGGCGTACGGCACCGCCGCGCAGGCCGTGGCCGGCTGCCAGCCGCCGGGCGATGCGCAGGGCCATCAGGTCGAGGTAGGCGGAGAAGACGTCGTCCCGGCCGACGGGGGCCGTGAGGACGACCGGAGGGTCGGCGGCGTCGCCGAGCTCGTCCCGGATCTCGGCGAGCAGACGGAGGGTGAGGGGGTGCCGGGCGCCGGTGCCGACGAGGGCGCCCTCGGCGATGCCGTGCCGCAGCCGGGCCTCGCGGGCCTCGTCCTCGGTGAGGTCGCCGAGTCGTACGCACGGTCGACGCAGCGGCTGCGGCATCTCCCCCCAGTACTCCGGGCGGCACGCCACCACCAGCCGCGCCCCGGTCTCCCGCAGCCAGCCCGCGGTCGCGTCCGCCCAGTCGGCCAGGCGGCGAGCCACCGCCGGTGGCATCTCCTCGGGGCCGTCCAGCAGGAGCAGCAGGGGCCGGCCGAGGGAACCGGCGAGGCGGGCCAGGCGCTCGGGCGTGGTGTCCCCCGGGTCGGCCGGGGAGGGCAGAGGGGGCGGGAGCCTCCGGGCGGCGGCGACGGCGGGAGCGGCCCGGGTGAGCGCGCGGCGTACGGCGTCCGCCACCGATGTGTCGTCGTCCCGCAGTTCGCAGCCGCGCAGCCACAGCGTGGGCTGCCCGCTGCGGCCACGGCGCGCGGCGAACGCCGCGAGTTCCGTCGTACGACCGCTGCCGGGTGCTCCGACGAGACCGAGGACGACTGTCCGGCCCGCCGTGAAGGCGTCCAACTCGGCCGCGATGCCCGCCCGTTCGACCGGGTCCGGCACACCGGTCCCGCCGGGCGGACCGTCCAGCCCCACCGAAGTGCCGGTCAGCTCCAGCACCCCGGCCAGGTTGAGATCGGGCCCGTAGGCGGGGACCGTCGCCGCGTTGTCGGCGAGCAGTTCGGCGAGCGGGCCCCCCGCTCCGGGGACCCGGGAGTGCAGGGGTACGGCGAATCCGACGTCGCGGTGGTCGGAGCTGAGCGCGGTGCCGAGGACGGCGACGACGGCGCCCGTCTCGGCGTCGAGCACGGGCCCGCCGGCCGCTCCGCCGCTCGGCCGCAGGGCGTCCCGCCCCGCCGTGCCGACCGCCAGCTCCAGCGCGTGGAGGCGGTGGAAGCGGTCCGTGGCCGTGTACGTCACGGCGGCCGGGCCCAGCACCCGGGCCTCGCGCCAGCCGCCGGCGGCGATCCGCACATAGGCGCCGGTCCCGGGGCGCTCCCGCACGGTGACGGGCAGGGGCGGCACGCCGAGGCCCTCGGTCCGCACGAGGGCCAGGTCCAGCGCGGGCAGCGGGACGACCGCGTCGGCGGCCACGACCCGGCGGCGGTCCCCGGCCCCGTGCAGCACGAGCCGGGGCAGCCCGTCGACGGCCTCGTGGCTGGTGATCAGCGTGCCGTGGTGGTCGGCCAGGAAGCCGGTGCCGCGGGGGCGGCCGGCCGGATCGTGGATACGGACGAGGGCGTCCTCGGGGATCGCCCCCTCCTCGTGCCCCGCTGTTCCGGGGCGGACCAGGGAGCCTTGTGGGCTGTCGTCCGCCTCCCGGGACCGGTTCCGCGACGCCATTCGTCGAGCCTCCCCGCCGTACACCCGTGCCCTTGTGTTCGACGGTAGGGGCGGGATGATCAGCGGGACAGGCCGCTCTGCGAAAGCGCCCCCTTCCGCTCCCCCGGTTCACTCCGAGCGCCCGCACGGACGGGTGAAGGAACCGGGACGGCTGGATACACCCTAGGGGTGGGGGAACCGAGGGGGGGGGACCGTGGAGCGGCGGAAGTGGAGGTACCCCGTGGCCGCCGCTCCACGGGCGGCTCCCGGTCCCCCGGTTCGCCCGTCAGGCGAAGACGGCCAGGCTCTTGGCCTTGCCCCGCTGCTCCTCGACGAGCGCGAGGAAGCGGCCCTCCGGGTCGAAGACGGCGACGGGTCCGGCGCCCGCGTATGTCTCGGGCATCTCCAGCCGTACGCCGTTGGTGAGCAGCTTGGCCCGCCGGGTGTCGACGTCCCAGCGGGGGAACGCGGCCGTGGCGGCCTCGGCGACGGGCATCACGGTCAGCTCCTGCTGGAGCTGGTCGAGCGTGCGGGCCGCGTCCAGCTTGTAGGGGCCGACGCGGGTGCGGCGCAGGGCGGTGAGGTGACCGCCGACGCCGAGGTCGGCGCCCAGATCGCGGGCCAGGGCCCGGATGTAGGTGCCGGAGGAGCAGACGACCGAGACGACCAGGTCGAGTACGGCCGTGCCGTCGTCGGCGACGGCTTCCCGGACGTCGTACACGCCGAAGGAGGAGACCGTGACGGGCCGGGCCGGGATCTCGAACTCCTCGCCCTCGCGAGCCCGCTTGTAGGAGCGCACGCCGTTGATCTTGATGGCGCTGACCTTGGACGGCACCTGCATGATGGCGCCGGTCAGCTTGGCGATGCCGACGTCGACGGCGTCGCGGGTGATCCCGGAGGCGTCGGTGGAGGAGGTGATCTCCCCCTCGGCGTCGTCGGTGAGGGTGTTCTGCCCGAGCCGGATGGTGCCCAGGTACTCCTTCTCGGTCAGCGCGAGGTGGCCGAGGAGCTTGGTGGCCTTCTCGACGCCGAGGACGAGGACGCCCGTCGCCATCGGGTCGAGCGTGCCGGCGTGCCCGACGCGTCGCGTCCTGGCGATGCCGCGCATCTTGGCGACGACGTCGTGCGAAGTGAAGCCCGACGGCTTGTCGACGATGACAAGGCCGTCGGGCGTGGTGTGCTTCTGGGTCATTCGGCGGCGTCGTCCGTCTCGTCGTCGTCTTCGGGCTTGCGGTACGGGTCGGCTTCGCCGGCGTACTTCGCGCCCGCGGACGCCTCGCGCACCTTCTCGTCGGACTGGCGCGCCTTGTCGAGGAGGTCCTCGATGGTGCGGGCGTTGTCCGGCAGGGCGTCCATGACGAAGGCCAGGGTCGGCGTGAACTTCACCCCGGCGGCCCTGCCCACCTCGGAGCGCAGGACGCCCTTGGCACTCTCCAGGCCGGCGGCGGCCGCCGCGCGCTCCTCGTCGTCCCCGTACACCGTGTAGAAGACGGTCGCCTCCCGCAGGTCACCCGTGACCCGGGTGTCCGTGATGGTGACGTGCGAGCCGAGCCGCGGGTCCTTGATCCCGCGCTGCAGCTTCTGGGCCACCACCTCTCGGATGAGGTCCGCCAGCCTTTTAGCCCGCGCGTTGTCGGCCACTGGTCCGTCTCCTTAAGTGCTTACTCGTTGCTTCAGTCTTCGTCGCTGTGGAGCCTGCGTCGAACCGAGAGCAGTTCGACTTCGGGCCGCCCGGCGACCAGCCGCTCACAGCGGTCCAGTACGTCGGTGAGGTGTCCCGTCTCCCCCGAGACCACGGCGAGCCCGATCTCGGCCCTGCGGTGGAGGTCCTGGTTACCCGTCTCCGCCGCGCTCACCCCGTACTTGCGCTGGAGTTCGGCCACGATCGGACGGACGACAGAGCGTTTCTCCTTGAGCGAGTGGACGTCGCCGAGGAGCAGATCGAAGGACAGAGTCCCCACATACATGTGTGTATCCGGATGTCCCGCCGGTTCGGGGTACGGGCGCCACGCTTCGACGCCGATACGGGAACCGTACACGCAACGGCCGGGGCCGATCGACGGAATAAGTCCCGCCGATCGGCCCCGATCGTGGCTCAGGTCAGACGCGCGGCTTCTCGCGCATCTCGTACGTCGCGATCACGTCGTCGACCTTGATGTCGTTGAAGTTGCCGAGGTTGATACCGCCCTCGAACCCTTCGCGAATCTCGGTGACGTCGTCCTTGAAGCGACGCAGACCCTCGATGTTGAGGTTCTCCGCGACCACCTTGCCGTCGCGGATGAGGCGCGCCTTGGTGTTGCGCTTGACCTCGCCGGAGCGGATGAGAACACCCGCGATGTTGCCCAGCTTGGACGACTTGAAGACCTCGCGGATCTCCGCCGTGCCGAGCTCGACCTCTTCGTACTCCGGCTTGAGCATGCCCTTGAGGGCCGCCTCGATCTCCTCGATCGCCTGGTAGATGACCGAGTAGTACCGGACGTCGACACCCTCGCGCTCGGCCATCTGCTGCGCACGCCCCGCGGCGCGCACGTTGAAGCCGATGACGATGGCGTCGGAGCCCATGGCCAGGTCGATGTCGGACTCCGTGACCGCACCGACACCACGGTGCAGCACGCGGATGTCGACCTCTTCGCCGACGTCCAGCTGGAGCAGCGAGGACTCGAGGGCCTCGACGGATCCGGAAGCGTCACCCTTGATGATCAGGTTCAGCTGCTGGACCTCGCCGGCCTTGAGCACCTTGTCCAGGTCCTCCAGCGACACACGGCGCGTGCGCTTGGCGAACGCGGCGTTCCGCTCACGGGCGGCGCGCTTCTCCGCGATCTGGCGGGCCGTACGGTCCTCGTCGACGACGAGGAAGTTGTCGCCCGCGCCCGGGACGTTGGTGAGGCCCAGGACCTGCACCGGCGTCGAGGGACCTGCCTCGGCCACGCTGTTGCCGTTGTCGTCGTGCATCGCCCGGACTCGGCCGTACGCGTCGCCGACCACCATGGTGTCGCCGACCCGCAGCGTGCCGCGCTGGACGAGGACCGTCGACACGGCACCACGGCCGCGGTCGAGACGGGACTCGATCGCGATGCCCTGCGCGTCCTGGTTCGGGTTGGCCCGCAGGTCGAGCGAGGCGTCGGCCGTGAGGACCACGGCCTCCAGCAGGGAGTCGATGTGCAGACCCTGCTTGGCGGAGATGTCGACGAACATCGTGTCGCCGCCGTACTCCTCTGCCACCAGGCCGTACTCGGTCAGCTGACCGCGCACCTTGGTCGGGTCGGCGCCCTCGACGTCGATCTTGTTGACCGCGACGACGATCGGGACCTCGGCCGCCTTGGCGTGGTTGAGCGCCTCGACCGTCTGCGGCATGACGCCGTCGTTGGCCGCGACGACCAGGATCGCGATGTCGGTCGACCGCGCACCACGGGCACGCATGGCGGTGAACGCCTCGTGACCCGGGGTGTCGATGAAGGTGATCTTGCGCTCTTCGTCGTTGACCTCGGTCGCGACCTGGTAGGCACCGATGTGCTGGGTGATGCCGCCGGCCTCGCCCGCGATGACGTTCGTCTTGCGGATGGCGTCGAGGAGCCGGGTCTTACCGTGGTCGACGTGACCCATGACGGTGACGACCGGCGGGCGGACCATCAGGTCCTCCTCGTCGCCCTCGTCCTCACCGAACTCGATGTCGAAGGACTCGAGGAGCTCGCGGTCCTCCTCCTCCGGGCTGACGATCTGAACCGTGTAGTTCATCTCGTCGGCGAGGAGCTGCAGCGTCTCGTCGGAGACGGACTGCGTGGCCGTGACCATCTCGCCGAGGTTCATCATGACCGCGACGAGCGACGCCGGGTTGGCGTTGATCTTCTCCGCGAAGTCGGTGAGCGAGGCACCGCGCGACAGGCGAACGGTCTCGCCGTTGCCGCGAGGCAGCATCACACCGCCGACCGACGGGGCCTGCATGGCCTCGTACTCCTGGCGCCTCTGCCGCTTCGACTTGCGGCCGCGACGCGCCGGACCACCGGGACGGCCGAAGGCACCCTGCGTGCCACCACGGCCACCGGGACCACCGGGACGACCACCGAAGCCGGGACGGCCACCGCCGCCGGGACCACCGGGACGGCCGGCGAAACCGCCGCCACCGCCACCGGGACCACCGGGACGACCGGCGAAACCGCCGCCACCGCCGCCACCGGGACGACCGGCGAAGCCGCCGCCACCCGGGCGACCGCCGCCGCCACCACCGGGACGACCGCCGCCACCGGGACCGCGGCCGCCGGGGCCACCGCCACCGGGACGCGGGCCGGCAGCCGGACGCTGCGGCATCATGCCGGGGTTGGGACGCGGACCGCCGGGACCGCCGCCGGGACGGGGGCCGCCGCCCTGCGGGCGGGGCATGCCGCCCGGGGTCGGACGCGCGCCGCCCGGAGCCTGCGGACGAGGACCGCCGCCGGCACCCTGCGGACGGGGACCGCCCTGGCCCTGGCCCTGCGGACGCGGGGCGCCCCCGGGCGCACCGGGGCCGCCGGGACGCGGGGCACCACCCGGACGGGGCGCCTGCGGGCGCGCCATGCCGGTGGAACCACCAGAGGTGAACGGGTTGTTGCCCGGACGGGGACCCGCCGGACGGGCACCGGGACGCGGGGCGCCGCCACCCTGGCGCGGAGCGCCGGGACGGTCGCCACGGTCACCGCGACCCTGGCCGCCCTGTCCGGAACCACCCGGGCGCGGAGCACCCGGACGCGGCGCCTGGCCGGCCGGACGCGGGGCGCCCGGACGCGCACCGGAACCCTGGGAGCCCTGGGAGCCCTGGGAGCCCTGGGAGCCCTGGGACGAAGACGGCGAGGACGGCGCGGCGGGAGCCGACGGGGGTGCCGTGAACTCGGGCGTGGTCGGAGCCGGGGACGCCGGGGCGGGCCGCGGCGCGGGCTTCGGGCCCGGGGTGGGACGGGGGCCGGAAGCAGCCGGCGCGGCCGGGGCCGCGGGCTTCTCGGCGGCCGGCTTGGGGGCCGGCGGGCGCGGGGCGGCCGGACGGGCGGCCTGCGCGGGTGAGGGGGCGCCCGGCTTCGCCGGGGCGGTCTTGCGGGCAGGGGCGGGCTTGCCGCCTCCGCTGCCCTGCTGGAGGGCGTCCGTCAGTTTGCGTACAACAGGCGCTTCGATCGTCGAAGACGCCGAACGGACGAATTCACCGAGTTCCTGGAGCTTGGCCATGACGACCTTGCTCTCGACACCGAACTCCTTGGCGAGTTCGTAGACCCGGACCTTAGCCACTTCGCTCCTTTGAGGTCCGGGTTGCGTCCGGACCGTCGCTAGTTCATGGGCGTACTCATCGCGTACTCATCGAGTGCTCATCGCAATCTCGACCTGCTTTCGACTCGCGAGGTACCTAGCCGCACGGGGTTCCGTACGGCACGTCTTACCGTGTTGCCTGCTCGGCAACTGTCGTCTGCTCGACGTATCGGCGCAACGCCTTTGTGTCGAGCGGTCCCGGGACGCGCAGTGCCCTCGGGAACGCCCGGCGGCGTACCGCCTGGTCGAGACAGACCGGTGCGGGGTGAACGTACGCACCCCGGCCGGGCAGCGTACCGCGTGGATCAGGGACGCATGCGTCCCTGATCGCTACGATCCGCAGCAGTTCCGTCTTGGCCGCTCGCTCCCGGCACCCCACACACGTGCGTTCAGGGCATGCTCGGTCCCGCGTCCGGCCAGACACCGTCAAGTCTACCTCCCCATGCGCGCCTCACCCCTTTGGGGCAGCATTCGAACAGTTGGCGCGCATGAACCTGTCGTGATCTGAACGGCGCGCGGCTTGGATCTATTCCTCGGAGTGGTTGCCGGCCGGTTCCGTGTCCGGGCGGATGTCGATCCGCCAGCCGGTCAGCCGGGCCGCGAGGCGGGCGTTCTGCCCTTCCTTGCCGATGGCCAGGGACAGCTGGTAGTCGGGCACGGTCACCCGGGCCGACCGGGTCGCCATGTCCACGATCTCCACCTTGGAGACCCGGGCCGGGGACAGCGCGTTCGCCACCATGTCGGCCGGGTCGTCCGACCAGTCCACGATGTCGATCTTCTCGCCGTTCAGCTCGGCCATGACGTTGCGCACACGGCCGCCCATGGGGCCGATGCAGGCGCCCTTGGCGTTCAGGCCGGAGCGGGTGGACCGTACGGCGATCTTCGTGCGGTGACCGGCCTCACGGGCGATCGCGGAGATCTCCACCGAACCGTCGGCGATCTCCGGCACCTCCAGGGCGAAGAGCTTCTTCACCAGGTTGGGGTGGGTGCGCGACAGCGTCACGGACGGGCCGCGGACGCCCTTGGCGACCCGGACCACGTAACTGCGCAGCCGCATGCCGTGCTGGTAGGTCTCCCCCGGCACCTGCTCCTGCACCGGCAGGATGGCCTCGAGCTTGCCGATGTCGACGAGCACGTTCTTCGGGTCGCGGCCCTGCTGGACCACGCCGGTGACGATGTCGCCCTCACGGCCGGCGTACTCGCCGAGCGTCGCGTCGTCCTCGGCGTCGCGCAGGCGCTGCAGGATGACCTGCTTGGCCGTGGTGGCGGCGATACGGCCGAAGCCGGACGGGGTGTCGTCGAACTCGCGGGCCTCCTGGCCCTCCTCGAGGTCGGCGGGGTCCTCCTTCGCCCACACGGTCACATGGCCGGTCTCCCGGTCGAGCTCCACGCGCGCGTGGCGGCGGCTTCCCTCGGTGCGGTGGTAGGCGATGAGGAGGGCCGACTCGATCGCCTCGACCAGCAGGGGGAAGGAGATCTCCTTCTCCCGAACCAAGCCCCGCAGGGCACTCATGTCGATGTCCACGGCTACGCCTCCTCTTCCTTCTTGTCCTTGCGGCTGAACTCGACCTGCACACGTGCCCGGACGATGTCGTCGAAGACGAGTCTGCGCGCGGTGGCCTTGCGGCCCTTCACCCCGGGCACCTCGGTGTCGACACCCTCGTCGTCGACCTTCAGGATCCTGGCGACCAGTTCGCCGCCCTCGGCCAGCTGGAACCTCACCAGCCGGTCCGTGGCGCGGACGTAGTGCCGGTGTTCCGTGAGCGGGCGCTCCGCGCCCGGGGTGCCGACCTCGAGGGTGTACTCGCCCTCGCCCATCGCGTTCGTCTCGTCGAGCTTCGCCGAGAGCGCGCGGCTCACATCGGCGATCTGGTCCAGGTCGGCGCCCGTGTCCGAGTCGACGACGACCCGCAGCACACGCTTGCGTCCGACGGAGTCCACCTCGATCTCTTCGAGATCCAGGCCCTGAGAGGTGACGAGCGGCTCCAGCAGTCCTCGCAGCCTCTCGCTCTGGGTGGTGCTCATCCGGGTGACTCCTCGGCCGCGTGTGCTGTTGTGGGATGGGGCGCGTGTCTGGTCAAAGGGTATCCGGTCGCGGGGAGTGTTGCCGTCCACCCGGTCACGAACGGTGCCGCTGAGTGATGCCGGGCGGGGGCCCGGGTACCGTGATCACGGGCGGGCAGCCCTTGCCGTCCCTTCTTTCTCGAATGTTTCTCGAAACGAGCCCCCGAGGACGTCTGACGTGCCGTTCCCCCCATCGCCGCGTGCCCGCTCGGGGCCGCGCAGAAGGAGTCTGCTCGCCCTCGCCCCGGCGGCTCTCGCCCTGTCGAGCTGCACCGGCGGCGGGCCGGCCGGCGACGGGCCGTCGGCCGCCGACCGGGCACGCGCGCGTGCGGCCCGGGACAGCGAGGAGCTGGTGGAGCGGTACGACGCGGTGATCGCCGCCCGGCCCGGGCTCGCGAAGCGGCTGCGACCGCTGCGCGAGGAGGTGGTGCGGCACGCGCGGGCGTTCGGCGGTGGCCGGACGTCCTCGGCCTCTCCTTCGGCATCCGCGTCGGTGTCTCCTGCGGGCTCTCCATCGGCGTCCGCTTCGGTGCCGTCCGCGCCGTCCGCGGCTGTGCCGGGGAACGACAAGGACGCCCTCGCCGGGCTCGCCGCCGCGGAACGGGAGCTCGCGGACCGGCGGGCCAAGGCGCTGGGCGGGGTGCCGGGAGAGCTGGCGCGGCTGCTGGCGTCGGTGGCGGCGGCCGGGGCGGCGCACGTGTATCTGCTGACGGAGGGGGACGCGTGAGCGAGGCGAAGGACCAGGAGCTCAGGGCCCTTCAGGCGGCACTGGCGGCCGAGCACGCGGCGGTGTACGGGTACGGCGTCGTCGGCGGGAAGATCGGCGACGGGCAGCGCGCCGAGGCGCACACGGCGTTCGACGCGCACCGGGCGCGCCGGGATGCGCTGGTGCGCGAGGTGAAGGACCTGGGGGGTCGGCCGGTGGCCGCGTCCGCCGGGTACGCGCTGCCGTTCGCGGTGCCGGACGCGGCGGCGGCCGTGCGGTTCGCCGCCGAGCTGGAGGACCGGGTGGCCGGGGTGTACGCCGACCTGGTGCGCGCGGCGGGCGGCGGGCGGCGCGCCCTGGCCGCCGAGGCGCTGCGGGAGGCGGCGGTGCGGGCGGTGCGCTGGCGCGGCGGGAGCGTAGCCTTCCCTGGGCTCGCCGAGCGGGCCGGCACGGCCCCGCCCTCGGCGGCGCCCACGGCGTGACCCACGCGGGGCACGCACCGCGGACAGCACGAAGGGAACGACTCGCGCATGGTTTTCGAACCGCCTGAGCGCCTGGTCAGGGCACTCGGTGAGACGGCGCCGGACGGTGACGACTGGCTGGAGAAGCTGCCCGTGGCGGCGCAGCAGGCCGTCGCGCTGCGTGAGTTGACCGTGGAGCGGGTGCAGGTGCCCGGCGGGCGCAGCAGCCTGGTGGTGCTGGTGCGGGCGGCCGACGGGACGCCCGCCGTGCTGAAGCTGGCGCCGGGCCGGGCCCGTCCGGAGGCCGAGCGGGCCGCCCTCGCGCACTGGGCCGGGCGGGGCGCCGTACACCTGCTGGAACCCTTCTCGACCGAGGGTGTCCTGCTGCTGGAGCGGCTGCACCCGGACGTGTCGGTGCGGTCGCTGCCGGAGGCGAAGGCGTTGCTGGAGGCGGCGGGGACGCTGCGGCGGCTGTGGGTGGAGCCGCCCGCCGACTTCCCCTTCGAGACCGTGGCCGAACGGACCGGGCGGCAGGCCGAGGCGATGCGGGCCCGGGCGCGGGCCGATCCCGCGGTGGCCCCGCTGGTCGACCTGGCGCTCGCGGCACGCGAGGAGTTGCTGGCGGCGCCGCCCGAACACCGGCTGCTGCACGGCACGTTCCGGCAGAGCAAGGTACTCGCCGGGGAGCGGATGCCGTGGCTGGCCGTCGGGCCCGACCCGGTGGTCGGTGAGTGCGCGTTCGATCTGGCCCGGCTGGTCCGGGACCGGGTGGAGGACCTGATCGCCCAGCCGTCCGGCGCGGCCACGACCCGGCGTCGGGTGAAGCGGCTGGCCGAGTCCCTGGACGTGGACCAGGGCAGGCTGCGGGGCTGGACGCTGTTCCGGGCCGTGGAGTCCGGGGTGCGGGCGGGCCGGGTGGGGCGGCCCCGGGACGCGGAGCTGCTGCTGGAGTTCGCCGGCTGGCTGTAGGGCGCCGGTAGCACCGAGGGTCCGGGGCACCCCCGGACCGCCGGTAGCACCGAGGAGCAGGGGCACCCCCCGGACCGCCGGTTCCGCCGGTACCCGGAAGCGCCGGACGGAACGGGTCGGCCCGCCCGGCGCCGTGCGTGCTACGCCGTGAGCCGGGCGACGGCCTCCTCGACCGTGAGTTCCTCGCGCTCGCCGGTGCGGCGGTCCTTCAGCTCCACCACGCCGTCGGCGGCGCGCCGGCCCGCCACCAGGATGTGCGGTACGCCGATCAGCTCGGAGTCCGTGAACTTGACGCCCGGGGAGACGCCGGGGCGGTCGTCGACCAGGACGCGGACCCCGGCCGCGGCCAGCTTCCCGGAGATGTCGAGGGCCAGCTCGGTCTGCAGGGCCTTGCCGGCGGCGACCACGTGGACGTCGGCCGGGGCGACCTCCTTGGGCCAGCACAGGCCCTTGTCGTCGGCGCTCTGCTCGGCCAGGGCGGCCACCGCGCGGGAGACGCCGATGCCGTAGGAGCCCATGGTGACGCGGACCGGCTTGCCGTTCTGGCCGAGGACGTCGAGCTTGAGGGCGTCGGCGTACTTGCGGCCCAGCTGGAAGATGTGGCCGATCTCGATGGCGCGGTCGAGGACGAGGCCCGTGCCGCACTCGGGGCAGGGGTCGCCCTCCTGCACGACCACCACGTCGACGTACTCGCCGACCTCGAAGTCACGGCCCACGACCACGTTCTTCGTGTGCGTGCCGGCCTTGTTCGCGCCGGTGATCCAGGCCGTGCCCGGCGCCACCCGCGGGTCGGCGATGTAGGTGACCTTGTCCAGGCCGCGCGGCCCGACGTAGCCGCGGACCAGGTCGGGGCGGGCGGCGAAGTCCGTCTCGGTGACCAGTTCGACGGTGGCCGGGGCGAAGTGCGCCTCGACCTTGCCCATGTCGACCTCGCGGTCCCCGGGGACGCCGACGGCGACGATCTCGCCGTCGACCTTCACGAGGAGGTTCTTCAGCGTGGCCGAGGCGGGGACGCCGAGGGAGGCGGCGAGGGTCTCGATGGTCGGGGTGTCGGGGGTCGGGATGTCCTCGGCGGCCGGGACGCCCGAGCCGTCGACGGGCTTCAACGGGTAGGTGATCGCCTCGGTGTTGGCGGCGAAGTCGCAGTTCGGGCAGTCGGCGAAGGTGTCCTCGCCGGCCTCGGCGGGGGCGAGGAACTCCTCGGACTTGGAGCCGCCCATCGCGCCGGCGGTGGCGGCGCAGATGCGGTAGTCGAGGCCGAGGCGCGCGAAGATCTTCTGGTAGGCCTCGCGGTGCAGGGCGTACGACGCGGCGAGGCCCTCGTCCTCGGTGTCGAAGGAGTAGGAGTCCTTCATCAGGAACTCGCGGCCGCGCAGGATGCCGGCGCGGGGGCGGGCCTCGTCGCGGTACTTGTTCTGGATCTGGTAGAGGATGACCGGCAGGTCCTTGTAGGAGGACGCCTGGTCCTTCACCAGGAGGGTGAAGATCTCCTCGTGGGTGGGGCCGAGGAGGTAGTCGCCGCCCTTGCGGTCCTGGAGACGGAACAACTCGGGGCCGTACTCCTCCCAGCGGCCGGTGGCCTCGTAGGGCTCGCGCGGCAGGATGGCGGGGAGCAGGACCTCCTGGGCGCCGACGGCGTCCATCTCCTCACGGACGATCCGCTCGACGTTGGCCAGCACCTTCTTGCCGAGGGGCAGCCAGCTCCAGATGCCGGCGGCGGTGCGGCGCACATACCCGGCGCGGACGAGGAGCTTGTGGCTCAGGACCTCGGCGTCGGCCGGGTCGTCGCGCAACGTCTTCGCCAACAACTGGGACATGCGCTGGACCGGTACGTTCGCCATGGTTCCTCTGCTCCTGCTGCTGGGGGTCCTCCGCTTCCGGGCGGAGCCGGGAGCGGGGGAAGGTGATGGCAGGAGGTTAGCCGGGGGGTGCGGGGCGGTGGAAATCGGTTATCCGTGGCGCAGGGGCAGCGGGGCGCCCATCACGGCGTAGGGCTTCGGCGCGCTGGGGAAGAGGACCTGACGGGCCAGGTCCTGGTAGCCGAGAGAGCGGTAGAGGGCGCGGGCGGGGCTGTCGGTGTCGATCGCGGAGAGGATCGAGCGGGGTTCGGCGGCGCTGTCGGTGATCGTGGTGATCAGGGAACGTCCGAGGCCGCGGTTCTGGTAGGCGGGGTGGACGTGCAGTTCGGTGATCACGAAGGAGTCGTCGAGCCAGTGGTCGTTGTGCCGGTCGCGCAGGTAGGGCTCCACGACGGTGGACCACCAGTGGGTGCGGTCGTTGGGCATGCCGTAGACGAACCCGACCAGGTCGTCGCCGGCCGTGGCGCCGAGGGCGCGGGCACCGGGGTAGGTCATGTGACGGAGGACGATCTGGCGGCGGACGGCGACTTCGTCGGGGCCGAGCCCGAAGGCCACGGCTTGGACGGCCAGGGCCTCGTCTACGTGGGCGGAGAGGTCGAGGGGGCCGATCACCAGGTCCATGGCGGGGAGCCTACAGGGGGGTTTCCGTCGCCGTCCGGGTGCCGGTCGATGTGGTCCGCTCGCACGCCGCCGGCGGAGTCGCGCATCGCCACCCACGCCCCTGAAGGCCGGTTCACGCCCGGGTCCTAGAAGAGGACGCTCGTGAAGGCGCCCACTTCTTCGAAGCCCACCCGGCGGTACGTGCTGCGCGCCGCCGTGTTGAAGTCGTTGACGTAGAGGCTGACCACGGGGGCGACGTCGGCCAGGGCGTAGCGCAGTACGGCCGCCATGCCGGGGGCCGCCATGCCGGTGCCCCGGTGTTCGGGGGCCACCCACACGCCCTGGATCTGGCAGGCGCGGTCGGTCGCGGCGCCGATCTCGGCCTTGAAGACGACCTTGCCGTCCGAGTCGAAGCGGGCGAAGGCGCGTCCGGAGCCGACGAGTTCGGCGACGCGGGCCTGGTAGAGCAGGCCTCCGTCGCCGGCCAGCGGGGAGACGCCGACCTCCTCGGTGAACATCGCGACGCACGCCGGCATGAGCGTTTCCATCTCGTCCTTGCGGACGCGGCGGACGTAGGGGTCCGGGGTGACGTCGGCCGGAAGGCGGTCGGTGACCATGAGCGGCTGGTGGCGGCGGACCTCGCGGGCCGGGCCCCAGTGGGGTTCCAGCAGCCGCCACAGGTCGGAGGTCGCGCCGGAGGGGCCGACGATGGAGGAGCAGCGGCGCCCGGCCCGGCGGGCGCGGTCGGCGAAGGCCCGGACGGCGCGCGGGCCGGCGCAGATCGGGACGAGGTTGGCTCCGGCGTAGCAGAGGGACGTGAGGATGCCGTCCTCGTACCAGCCCCACATCTCACCGCCGAGCCGCCACGGGTCGAGTCCGGCGATCTGCACGCGGGACGTCACGAAGGCGTTCACGACCGGCTCGCGGTCGAGGACGGCGAGCGCGGCGTCCAGGTCGCTCGGTTCGAGGACCCGTGAGGTCGTCTGGGTCAACACGTGCGGGGGCCTCACACACTGGGGTCGGCTGATCCCCGCACTATAGCCGCGCGGCTTGGGCGGGTCGCCCGGGAGCTCGGGAGCGACGGTTCGCCGGCGGGTGCGGGTCCGTCGTGGCTTGTCGCGCCGTTCCCCGCGCCCCAGGAAGGGGCGCGGGGCCATCGCCGGTCCGAAGGCTCAGCCCGCGACCGCCACCGACGGCTCGCCCGAGGTCACGCCGTCCTTCTCCATCTGCTCGGCCAGCTTCATGGCCTCTTCGATGAGGGTCTCCACGATCTTGGACTCGGGGACGGTCTTGATGACCTCGCCCTTGACGAAGATCTGGCCCTTGCCGTTGCCGGAGGCGACGCCGAGGTCGGCCTCGCGGGCCTCGCCGGGACCGTTCACCACGCAGCCCATGACGGCGACGCGGAGCGGGACCTCCATGCCGGTGAGGCCGGCGGTGACCTCTTCGGCCAGCTTGTAGACGTCGACCTGGGCGCGGCCGCAGGACGGGCAGGAGACGATCTCCAGGCCGCGCTCCTTGAGGTTCAGGGACTCCAGGATCTGGATGCCGACCTTGACCTCCTCGGCGGGCGGCGCGCTCAACGACACCCGGATCGTGTCGCCGATGCCCTGGGAGAGGAGCGCGCCGAAGGCGACCGCCGACTTGATGGTGCCCTGGAAGGCGGGGCCGGCCTCCGTGACGCCGAGGTGCAGCGGGTAGTCGCACTGGGCGGCGAGCTGCTTGTACGCCTCGATCATGACGACCGGGTCGTTGTGCTTGACGGAGATCTTGATGTCGCGGAAGTCGTGCTCCTCGAAGAGGGACGCCTCCCACAGGGCCGACTCGACCAGGGCCTCGGGAGTGGCCTTGCCGTACTTCTGCAGCAGGCGCCGGTCGAGGGAGCCGGCGTTGACGCCGATGCGGATCGGGGTGCCGTGGTCCCGGGCCGCCTTGGCGATCTCCTTGACCTTGTCGTCGAACTGCTTGATGTTGCCCGGGTTGACCCGGACCGCCGCGCAGCCGGCCTCGATGGCGGCGAACACGTACTTCGGTTGGAAGTGGATGTCGGCGATGACGGGGATCTGCGACTTGCGGGCGATCGTCGCGAGGGCGTCGGCGTCGTCCTGGGTCGGGCAGGCGACCCGGACGATCTGGCAGCCGGAGGCGGTGAGTTCGGCGATCTGCTGGAGGGTCGCGCCGATGTCCGAGGTGCGCGTCGTGGTCATCGACTGCACCGAGACCGGGGCGTCCCCGCCGACGGCCACGGACCCGACCTGGATCTGGCGGCTCTTCCGGCGCTCGGCGAGCTTGGTCGGAACGGACGGCATGCCGAGAGAAATCGCAGTCATCTGCTGTGCAACCCCAAGTCGTGGATCAAGGTCCGGTCCCGTGAGCAGCGGGCTCCGAGCTTCGAGATTACGGCACATGCCTCGGCGCGGACACATCCCACCCACCGTGCCACCCGATGGGAGGCGGCCCGGCGAATTGCGTGCCGGGCCGCCGTGAACGCCGTATGGCTAGGAGATTCTCACCGGGTTCACCACGTCGGCGATCAGGACCAGGATCGTGAAGCAGATGAAGATCCCGGCGACGACGTAGGCGACCGGCATGAGCTTCGCCACGTCGAAGGGGCCCGGGTCCGGGCGGCGCAGCACCTTGGCCGTGTTGCGGCGCAGCGACTCCCACAGGGCTCCCGCGATGTGGCCGCCGTCGAGCGGCAGCAGCGGGAGCATGTTGAACAGGAACAGGGAGAGGTTGAAGCCGGCGACCAGCATCAGCGCCATGGCCAGTTGCTGGGTGGGCGGGATGTCGAGCGTGAAGATCTCGCCGCCGACGCGGGCCGCGCCGACCACGCCCATCGGGGAGTCTGCCTCACGTTCGGCGCCGTCGAAGGCCGCGTTCCACAGGGCCGGGATCTTGCCGGGCAGGGCGGCGAGGGAGTCGACGGCCTCACTGATCCGGTCGCCCATCCAGGTCACGGAGTCACCGAAGTCCTGCCTGACCACGCCCGTGGCGGCGCTGAAGCCGAGGAAGCCCGCCTGGACGTACTGGCCCTCGACGATCTGGCCGCTCGCGTCCTTCTTGGCGACCTGGTTGGTGGCGATCTTCGCGTGCAGGGTGACGTCCTGGCCCTTGCGGTCGACGACGATCGGCACCTCCTTGCCGGGGGTGGCGCGGATCAGGTCGGACAGCTTGTTCCAGTCGTCGGTCTTCACCCCGTTGAAGGAGACGATCGTGTCGCCGGCCTTGAGGCCCGCCGCGGCGGCGGGGGCGGCCGGGTCGCCCTTCTCGCACTTGTCGCGGTTCTCGTTCTGCGCGATGACGCACTGGGAGACCGAGCTGACCGTGGTGGTCTGCTGGCTGATGCCGAAGCCCATCAGGACGGTGAGGAACAGCGCCACCGCCAGGACCAGGTTCATGAAGGGGCCCGCGAACATCACGATCACGCGCTTCCAGGGGGCGCGCGTGTAGAACAAGCGGTTCTCGTCGCCCGGCTTGAGCTCCTCGTAGGCGGCGGTGCGGGCGTCCTCGATCATGCCGCGCCACGGGGAGGTGGAGCGGGCTTCCATGCGGCCGTCCGGGCCGGGCGGGAACATGCCGATCATGCGGATGTAGCCGCCGAACGGGATGGCCTTGATGCCGTACTCCGTCTCACCCTTGTTGCGCGAGAAGAGCGTGGGTCCGAAGCCGACCATGTACTGCGGCACGCGGATGCCGAAGAGCTTGGCGGTGGACAGGTGCCCCAGCTCGTGCCACGCGATCGAGAACAGCAGGCCGACCGCGAAGACGACTATGCCGAGGATGAACATCAGGGTTGTCATGCACGAGCCTCCGCCGTCTGTGCCGCCAGTTCCCGGGCCCGGGTCCGCGCCCAGGTCTCCGCTTCGAGGACGTCCGACACGGTGAGTGAGGTTCCCGTACGCGGGGTGCCGTGCTCCTCGACGACCCGGGTGACGGTCTCCATGATCCCGTTGAAGGGCAGTGCGCCCTGACGGAACGCCTCCACGCACTCCTCGTTGGCCGCATTGAACACCGCCGGGGCGGTGCCCGCGAGCTCGCCCACGTGCCGGGCGAGGTTCACCGCGGGGAAGGCCTCGTGGTCGAGTGGGAAGAACTCCCAGGTCGAGGCCTTGCTCCAGTCGAAGGTGGGCGCCGCGTCGGGGACGCGCTCGGGCCAGCCGAGGCCGATGGCGATGGGCCCGCGCATGTCGGGCGGGGTCGCCTGGGCCAGTGTCGATCCATCCGTGAACTCAACCATCGAGTGGACATACGACTGGGGATGCACGACGACCTCAATGCGGTCGAAGGGAATGTCGTAGAGCAGGTGCGCCTCGATGACCTCCAGGCCCTTGTTGACGAGGGTCGCGGAGTTGATCGTGATGACCGGCCCCATGGCCCAGGTGGGGTGGGCGAGGGCGTCCTCGACGGTGACGTGGGCCAGTTCCTCCTTCGTGCGGCCTCTGAAGGGGCCGCCGGAGGCGGTGACGACGAGCTTGCGGACGTCGGCGCGGGTGCCCGCGGCAAGGGCTTGGAAGAGCGCGGCGTGCTCGGAGTCGACCGGGATGATCTGCCCGGGTTCGGCGAGGTCCTTGACCAGCGGGCCGCCCACGATGAGCGACTCCTTGTTGGCGAGCGCGAGGGTGCGGCCCGCCTCCAGGGCGGCCAGGGTCGGGGCGAGGCCGATGGAGCCGGTGATGCCGTTCAGGACGGTGTGACAGTCGGATGCCGCCAGCCGGGTGGCCGCGTCCGGGCCGGCGAGGAGCTCGGGGAGCGGCTCGCTCGTGCCGTACTGCGCGGTGAGCGCCTCGCGCAGGGCCGGTACGACGTCCTCGCGGGCCACCGCGACCGTCCGCACCCGCAGCCGGTACGCCTGCTCGGCGAGGAGGGCGACCCGGCCGCCGTTCGCCGAGAGGCCGGTGACGCGGAACCGGTCGGGGTTGCGCAGCACGAGGTCGATGGCCTGGGTGCCGATGGACCCGGTGGAGCCGAGGATCACCACGTCCTTGGGGCCGTCCCCCGCCACGGGGTCGTGGACGAGGTGGGGGTCGGCCAGGGCACGGGCCGCGAGCCCCGTCGTCCGCCCGGAGGACGTCCCCCCTGCTCGAGCGACGTCGAGAGCTTGGGGGAGCGTGCTCTCGCCGTGCCGGGCGCTGTCCCGTGTGCGGGAGGTACTCGGGTCGGCGCCCGGTGCGGCGAGAGTGCGTGCGGGGCGTCGCAGGGCGGACGGGGCTTGCGGCCCGTGCCCTGAGGGGGCTGGACTGTCGCTCATTGCTCCATTGTCGCCGTAAGGGCCGTGTGTGAGGACAGCGCATCCCCTCCACGGGGGCGCGCGCCATATCTGCGCACGCCCCTGTGAAGGCCGGGGTCAGCGGATCGGCCGGTGGACGTTCTCCTTCTGCGACGGCCCCGGTGTCGCGTCCGCGATCCAGGGGCCCTCGCCCGACGGGTCGACGATGCCCTGCTCCAGCCACTCGTAGGTGCCGGACAGGACGCCCTTGACGACCTTGCGGTCGAGGTCGTCGGTGTTGGTCCACAGGCGGGTGAAGAGCTCCTCGACACGGATCCTGGCCTGGCGGCAGAAGACGTCGGCGAGCTGGTAGGCCTCACGGCCGTGGTCGCCCTGGCCGCGCAGGAGTTCGGCCCGGACGCAGGAGGCGCTCATGGCGAACAGTTCGGCGCCGATGTCGACGATCCGGCCGAGGAAGCCCTGCTTGGACTCCATCCGGCCCTGCCAGCGGGACATGGCGTAGAAGGTGGAGCGGGCCAGTTTGCGGGCGGTGCGCTCGACGTAGCGCAGGTGACCGGAGAGGTCCACCTCGTGTTTGAACTCGCCGTAGGAGGCCGGCAGCTGGCCCGGTCCGGCGACCAGCTTCGGCAGCCACTTGGCGTAGAAGACGCCCGCGTTCGCACCCGCCCTGGCCTTGTCGCCGAGGGACTTCTCGGGGTCGATCAGGTCGCCGGCGACCGAGAGGTGGGCGTCGACGGCCTCGCGCGCGATCAGCAGGTGCATGATCTCGGTGGAGCCCTCGAAGATGCGGTTGATGCGCAGGTCGCGCAGGACTTGCTCGGCGGGGACGCCGCGCTCGCCGCGGGCCCGGAGGGAATCGGCCGTCTCGAAGCCCCGGCCGCCGCGGATCTGGACGAGTTCGTCGGCCATCGTCCAGGCCATCTCGGAGGCGTACAGCTTGGCGAGGGCGCCTTCGATGCGGATGTCGTTGCGGTCCTCGTCGGCCATCTGCGAGGCCAGGTCCGTCACGGCCTCCAGGGCGAACGTGGTGGCCGCGATGAAGGAGATCTTGGAGCCGACCGCCTCGTGGTGCGCGACCGGCTTGCCCCACTGCTCGCGGGCCGCCGACCACTCCCGGGCGATCTTCAGGCACCACTTGCCGGCCGCGACGCAAGAGGCCGGCAGTGAGAGCCGCCCGGTGTTGAGGGTGGTCAGGGCGATCTTCAGGCCCTGACCCTCCTCGCCGACGCGGTTGGCGGCGGGGACGCGGACCTGGTGGAAGCGGGTGACGCCGTTCTCGATGCCGCGCAGGCCCATGAAGGCGTTGCGGTTCTCGACGGTGACACCCGGCGAGTTCGTCTCGACGACGAAGGCGGTGATGCCGCCGCGGTGGCCCTCGCTCTTCGGGACCCGGGCCATGACGACCAGCAGGTCGGCGACGACGCCGTTGGTGGTCCACAGTTTCACGCCGTCGAGGACGTAGTCGTCGCCGTCGGGCACGGCGGTGGTGGCGAGGCGGGCCGGGTCGGAGCCGACGTCGGGCTCGGTAAGCAGGAAGGCGCTGATGTCCGTGCGGGCGCAGCGGGGCAGGAAGCGCTCCCGCTGCTCCTGGGTGCCGAACAGTTTCAGGGGCTGGGGCACGCCGATCGACTGGTGCGCGGAGAGCAGCACGCCGATCGCGGGGCTCGCGGAGCCGGCCAGGGCGAGTGCCTTGTTGTAGTACACCTGTCCGAGGCCGAGCCCGCCGTACTTGGTGTCGATCTTCATGCCGAAGGCGCCGAGCTCCTTCAGCCCGTCGATCACCTCGTCGGGGATCCGGGCCTCGCGCTCGATGAGGGCCCCGTCGACCTTCGTCTCGACGAAGTCGCGGAGCTTGGCGAGGAACTCCTCGCCGCGCTGGGCCGCCTCGTCGCCCGGCAGGGGGTGGGGGTGGATGAGGTCCAGCCGGAAGCGGCCGAGGAACAGCTCCTTGGCGAAGCTGGGCTTGCGCCAGTGCTGTTCCCGGGCGGCCTCCGCCACCTCGCGGGCCTCCCGCTCGGTGACGGCGGGACGGGAAGAGGGAGTGGTGGAAGCGGACATGAGGGGCACCTCGCCGCAACTAGAAGATGGAGGACCGTTTCGTTACCGACCAGTGCTACTGGATCGTTGGTACCCGAATCCGGACGCTCCCACCAGTCCTCGCGCGTCCGTTCAGCCGAAGGGGGTGGAGTGCTCGCGCCCCTTGTCGCGCGCCTGACGACGGTGTTGCATCGAGGTGTCGTCCCGGCGGCGGTTCCCGGTCCTGAGAGCGCTCCGGGAAATCCGCATCGAAGCGCTTCGACAGGCTATGGACACCCACCCGTGCTGGAGCTACTGTCGAACCACCCCCACCCACCTTTGTCAACAATGCGCACTGTCGAAGCGCTTCACAAGAGCTTGGAGAGCTGGATGGTCACCCTCGCCGAGGTCGCCCAGCACGCCGGAGTCTCGGCGAGCACGGTGAGCTATGTCCTCAGCGGCAAGCGGTCCATCTCCGCGAACACCCGGCAGCGGGTCGAGCGGAGCATCCGCGAGCTTGGGTACCACCCGAACGCCGGGGCCCGCGCCCTGGCCAGCAGCAAGTCGAACATCATCGCGCTGATGGTCCCGCTGCGCAGGGACATGTACGTGCCCGTGATGATGGAGATCGCCATCGCGGTGGCGACCTCCGCCCGCGCCCACGGGTACGACGTGCTGCTGCTCACCGGCGAGGAGGGCCCCGACGCGGTACGCCGGGTGGCGGGCAGCGGGCTCGCCGACGGCATGATCCTGATGGACGTCGAACTCGACGACGAGCGGCTGCCGCTGCTGCGGGCGACGGACCAGCCGTCCGTGCTGATCGGGCTGCCCGCCGACACCTCCGGCCTGACCTGCGTCGATCTTGACTTCAGGGCGACCGGCGCACTGTGCGTGGAGCACCTCGCCAAGCAGGGGCACCAGGACATCGCTGTCATTGGGGAGGCCCCGGCCGTCTACGAGCGGCACACCGGCTTCGCCGAACGCACCCTCGACGGACTCAGGTCGCGTTCCCGGGAGCTGGGCGTGCGCTTGCTGCACCGGCCGTGCGAGGGCGGGTACGACGCGATGGCGACCACACTCGCCCGGATCCTCGACGAACGCCCGGACACCTCGGGGCTCATCGTGCAGAACGAGTCGGCGGTCGAGCCGCTGCTCGCGCTGCTGCGGCAGCAGGGCCGGGCCGTGCCCGAGGACGTGTCGGTGGTCGCGATCTGCCCCGACCAGGTCGCGACGCAGGCCTCGGTGCGGCTCACGTCGGTCGCCATCCCCGCCCAGGAGATGGGCCGGCACGCCGTGGACCACCTGGTCGCCAAGCTCGACGGGCGCGGCAGCGACGAGGTCGTGCTGATCGCACCCGAGCTGACGGTACGAGGGAGCACCGGACCGGCGCCGAGCCGGCCGTAGGCCCCCCTTCTCCCCGGCCGTCGTCACCATCGCCCTCCTCTCGGGCACCCCCATGTCTGCACTCCTCCAGGAGCACAGGAGCACAGGAGCACGCGTGAATCAGCATGCCGAAACCCCGCCCCAGGTGAGCCTGGCGCAGTCCTCCCCCACCGTCGGTACCTTCCGCGAGCGGGACGGCGCGCTGGAGTGGAGCGGCCGCCAGGAAACCCTCCGGATCGAGCCGTGGGGCCCGGACGCCGTCCGGGTGCGTGCCCGGCTCGGCGGCCCCGTCCTCGACGGACTCCCGGGCGCCCTGCTCGACGAGGCTCCCGCGACACCGGCCTCGGTGAAGATCGAGGACGGCCGGGGGCTGCTGGCCGTCGGCGCGCTCACCGTCGAGGTGAGCGCGGAGGGCCTGATCCGGTTCCTGCGGACGGAGGACTCCGGCGAGCTCCTCGCCGAGGACCGCGCCCACTTCTGGTGGCCCGGCTCCCGCCTCTACACGGCCGTCGGCAACGGCCACCACCGCCTGGAGCAGCGCTTCGCCGCCTACGACGACGAGAAGCTGTACGGCCTCGGCCAGCACCAGCACGGGCGCCTCGACCAGAAGGGCCTGGTCCTGGACCTGATCCAGCGCAACGCCGAGGTCGGCATCCCGGTGCTGACCTCCAGCCGCGGCTACACCCTGCTGTGGAACAACCCGGCGATCGGCCGCGTGGAGCTGGCGCACAACGGCACCCGGTGGGTCGCCGACTCGGCCCGGCAGATCGACTACTGGATCACGGCGGGCGATCCGGCCGACGGACAGCGCCGCTACAGCGCGGTGACCGGCCGCAGCCCGATGCTGCCGGAGTGGGCGGCGGGCTTCTGGCAGTGCAAGCTGCGCTACCGCACCCAGGACGAACTGATGGCGGTGGCCCGGGAGTACAAGCGGCGCGGCCTGCCCATCTCGGCGATCGTCTGCGACTTCTTCCACTGGACGCACCTGGGCGACTGGAAGTTCGACCCGAAGGAGTGGCCGGACCCGGCGGCCATGGTGCGCGAGCTGGAGGAGCTCGGCATCAAGCTGGTGGTGAGCGTGTGGCCGTCGGTGTCGCCGCTGAGCGAGAACCACCCGGTCCTGGAGCAGCGCGGCTGGTTCATCGGCACCCAGTACGGGCCGATGGCGCACGCCGACTGGCCCGACAAGGAGGTCGCCTCCACGGTCCAGGTGGCCTTCTACGACGCCACCAACCCGGAGGCCCGGGAGTTCGTGTGGTCGAGGGTGAAGGAGAACTACCTCGACCCGTACGGCATCACGGCGTTCTGGCTGGACGCCTGCGAGCCGGAGCTGAAGCCGGGGTTCCAGGAGAACCTGCGCTACTGGGCGGGACCGGGCCTGGAGGTCGGCAACATCTACCCGGCCGAGAACGCCCGTACGTTCTACGAGGGCCTCGTCGCCACCGGCGAGGAGGAGGTCGTCAGCCTCAACCGCTCGGCCTGGGCGGGCAGTCAGCGCTACGGTGCCGCCCTGTGGTCCGGTGACATCGGCACGGACTTCCCGACCCTGCGCCGCCAGATCGCGGCCGGCCTCAACACGGCCCTGTCGGGCATCCCGTGGTGGAACACCGACATCGGCGGCTTCCACGGCGGCGACCCGGACGACCCGGCCTACCGGGAGGTGATGGTCCGCTGGTTCCAGTTCGGCGCGCTGTCCCCGCTGATGCGCCTGCACGGCTTCCGCGACCCGGGCATGCCGCTGGGCCCGGAGATGACCGGCGGCCCCAACGAGGTGTGGTCCTACGGCGAGGAGGCCGGGGCGATCCTGGAGCGGTACCTGCGGCTGCGGGAGCGGCTGAAGCCGTATGTGCTGGAGGTCATGCGGGCGGCCCACGAGGAGGGCCTGCCGGTGATGCGGCCGCTGTTCCTGGAGTTCCCGGACGACCCGGCGACCTGGTCGGTCGACGACTCCTACCTGTTCGGCCCGGACCTGCTGGTGGCCCCGGTGCTGACGGCCGGAGCCACCGCCCGTACCGCGTACCTGCCGGCCGGGGCCGGCTGGACGGACGCGTGGACGGGTGAGACGTACGAGGGCGGCCGGGCCGTGACGGTCGACGCCCCGCTGGACCGCATCCCGTTGTTCCTGCGGGACGGGGCGCGGCTGCCTGTAGCGGAGTAGCCGTGTCGGAAGGGGCGGCCGGATCGATGGAGGTCTTCCGGCCACCCCTTCCGCTGTTCGGCCGACTTGTGTCCACCGCACTCGATCTCGACGGGCTAGGTTTCCTGCGTGTCCTCGTCTCCCCTCGCCCTCACCCTCGCCAATGCGCTGCTGCGGCCCGCCTTCGGCTCCCGCCGTGACCCCGGCCGGATCTTCGACCGCATCGTGGTGGAGACCGGGGAGGCGCCCGGTGACCGGGAGTTCGTCGACGACTTCCGGGCCCTGCTGGGCTGGTGGGCGAAGGCCGGGAACCTGACACCGGTCGGCTGGCAGGCCGCACAGACGCACGTCCGGCGGCACCTGGCCAACCGGGCCCGGGTGCGGCGGCTGATCGCCGAGCACCCGGAGATCGAACGGGAGCCGATAGAAAAGCCGGTGTTCGTCGTGGGACTGCCCCGCACCGCGACCACCGTCACGCACTCGGTGCTGTCGATATCGGACCGGCACCGGTGTCCCCTGCTGTGGGAACTGCTCGCTCCGGACCTGGAGTTGCCGTCCCGGCAGCGGCGCAAGGCGGTCACGGCCGGGCGCCGGATGGTGCAGGGCACGGACCTCTTCGCACCCCGCTTCCGCGACATCCACGCGATGGCCGCCGAGGGGCCCGAGGAGTGCACGTTCGCCCTGCCGCACGCCCTGATGCCGTTCTCCCAGGCCCGCATCCCGCAGTACCGGCAGTGGCACTGCGCGCGGGACTTCACCGCCGACTACCGGTACCTCAAGCAGGTCTACCAGGTGCTCCAGTTCGGCCGTCCGCGGCGGCGCTGGATGCTGAAGTCCCCCATGCACCTGGAGAACCTGGAGGCGCTGCGCACGGTCTTCCCGGACGCCACGATCGTGTGGTGCCACCGCGACCCGGTCACCGTCATGGCGTCCTTCTGCTCCCTGATCGAGCACGGCATGGCCGTCAGCACCCGCCCCGTCGACCTGCCGGGCATCGGCGCCACCTGGCTGGACCTGCTGAGCCGCGCCATGAACCGCGGCCTCGCGGCCCGGGCCACCCTCCCCGCGGAGCAGCTGGTCGACGCCCCGTACTCCTGGCTCGGCTCCGACCCCGCCACCGGCGCGCCGAAGCTCTACGCGGCCGTCGGCGCCCCCTGGACCGAGGCCGACGCGGCCCGTCTCCCGGCCGCTGTCGCCCGTCCCCGGGGCACCCGCAAGCACACCTACGACCTGTCCCGCTACGGCCTGTCCCGGACGGACGTCGAGTCGGCGTTCGCGGAGTACAACGCGCTGCGGGCCGAGGTCGACCGTGCCTGAACGGCACGGCCGGCCCCGGCCCCGGCGACCTGGATCAGCTGCTGCTGACCGTCAGGTTGTTGGTGGTGAAGTTCAGACCGCCGGACGACGAGGTGATCTCGTAGCCGAACTGCACGTCACCGATGGTCTCGTTGCCCATCCACTTCTTGGTGTCCTTGATCCACTTCAGGATGGGCAGCATGTTGACGCTGCCCGAGTTGGAGTCGGACGTCCGCAGGAACGAGAAGACCTCGTTGTGGCCGTTGCTGCCCTTGTAGACGTTCCACGTGTGGCCGCCGAGGGTGACCCTGCCCTGGGAGGTGCCGATCGGGCCGACGGCGCCGTTGTAGTTCATCCAGAGCATGATCTCGTAGTCGTAGTCGGTGTCCCAGATGTCGTACGACGTGTTGTACGCGCCGGACGACGGGACGCTGACGTTGTAGTTGCTGGTGAGTGAGGAGAGGGAGGTGATCGTCTTGTTGATCACCTTCTTGGAGTTGGGGTAGGACTTGATGCCGCCGGTGTTGGGGTGGTCGGCCCACGCGCCCCAGTTGGTACCGGAGTTGGCCCAGATGCACTGGCTGCCGGCGCCGGAGCCCCAGATGTTGTTGTAGAGCGTGTAGCCGTTCAGGCTCGTGTTGCCCCACTGGTCGCAGGAGTTCCAGACGGCGGCGGAGGCGGGGGCGGAGGCGAGGCCGATGGTGGCCCCCAGCGCGAGGGCCGGGGCCAGCAGGACCTTGCTGATCCTGCTCAGTGTGCGTGTTGCCATGGTGTCCCTTCCATGGGTGGGGGGGGAACTGCGGGGGGATTACCGCGCCCTCACGGTGAGGACGTGGTCTTCTCCGGCGACGAGGTCGAGGGGCTCGGCACCGGAGGAAGTCCTGAGTTCGACGCGGACGGTACGGCTCGGCCGGAGAGCGGCGGTCACCCGGCCGTCCGGGCTCCAGGTGAGGTCCAGCTCGGCACCGAACCGCGTGCGCACTCCGCACAGCGCGCCGCCGGGGTACGCCGCCGGCAGCGCGGGGAGCAGCACCAGCCGGCCGGGGGTCGACTGCACGAACATCTCGATCAGCACGGCGGGCAGGGTGTGCGCCGCGTCGGCGTTGTAGACGTCGCGGCCGGGGTAGTGCGCGCTCATCAGGGAGGCATGGAAGAAGTCGCCGTCCAGGACCTGGCCGAGGGCGTGGGCGACGCGGCCCGCGTCCCGGAGCCGGGCCGCGACGAGGGCGTGGTGGAGGTGGCCGTGCGCGGAGTCGTTCTCGGCGCCGCGCAGTTCCAGGGCGCGGTGCGCGGCGGCCGCGAGTCCGGGGGTGTCGTGGGGGGTGATCTCGTCGAGCGGCCAGACGCCGTAGAGGTGGCTGAGGTGGCGGTGGTCGTAGGAGTCCTCGAGGCCGGGCCAGGCCCATTCGGCCAAGGCTCCGTCCTCGTTGATCCGGTGCGGTGGCAGTCGGTCGGCGAGGGCGTTCCAGCGGTCGGCGTCGGGGCCCGGGTGGTAGGCGGCGGCGGTGCGCAGGGCGTGGCGGGCCGCGGAGAGGTCCATGGCGGCGTTGAGGGTGCCCCAGCTCGCGTTGGCGGGACGGTTCTCGGGTGAGTAGGACGGGACGACGACGAGGTGGCCGTTGTCGTCCGTCCTGGTGAGGAAGTCCTCGTAGAACCGGGCGACTTCGGCGAGTGCGGCGGCGGTGCGCGGGTCGCGGGTGCCGTACGTCTCGTCGTGGTCGACGAGCGGCTTGAGCAGCCAGTCGGCGCCCGCGGTCCACAGGTGCAGCGGGTACTCGCGGTTGTAGTGGTAGGAGTGACCGGACTCGCCGTCGGTGTGGGCGGGGGCGACCACGCCCCGGGTGCCGAAGACGGCGCGGGCGTTGTCGCGCCAGTCGGGGAGCTGGCGGGCGATCAGGTTCGCGTGGGCCTCGGTGACCTCGGGGAGGGCGGCGGCAGCGGCGGAGGCCGTCTGGAGGTTGAGGTTGGCGTCATTGGTGAACGCGCCCGACCAGGCGGTGTTCCAGTCGCCGGTCCACAGTCCGGTCAGGCGGGGCGGGAAGAGGCCGCTCGCGGAGAGCAGGTGGTAGCGGCCGGCGGCGAAGAGGCGCTCCAGCAGGGCGGTACTGCGCGGCTGCTTGAGCAACTCCGATCCGGGAAGGGCCCGTTCGGCCGGACTGGCGGCCAGGTCGAGGGTGACGCGCTCGTAGGCGGTGCGGTGCAGGGCGGTGTGGCGGTCGAGGAGCTCGTCGTACTCACCGGTCTGGTCGCGCAGGGCACGGCCCTCGGCGACCACGTCCAGTTCGCCGGTGTGCCGGTGCACCCGGGTCAGCAGCAGCACGGACTGCGCGCCCACGATGTGCACGCCCGGGGGCACGAGGGTGGTGGTGCCGCCGGTCACGGTGACCTGGGTGACGCCGGTGCAGGCCTGGTCGCTGTCCGGGTAGCGGGCGCGCAGGCTGAGCAGGGCGCCCTCGGGGGTGAGGACGGCTCCGTGGCCGATGCCCAGACGGGCGGGGGCGCCGGGCAGCCGTGGGTCGAGGCCGATGCCGAGGGTGAGGGCGGGTCCGACGACGTGCTGGACGATCACGTCGTCGGCGCGGGAGACGAAGACGCGGCTGGTCCAGCCCGCGCAGGTCGCGCTCACCTCGCCGGTGGTGAAGTCGACGTCCCTGCGGTAGTCGTGGGTGGTGTCCGCGACGCGGTCCAGCCGGACCTGGAAGGCGGGGTGGAAGGGCTGTACCCACTGGTGCGGGCGGCCGTCCGTGAAGTCCTCGGCGGCGGTCGTGTCGCCCGCGAGGAGGCGGTCCTGGAGGGCGGACAGCCGACCGGCGAGCTCGGGTGGGCGGGGGTCCCCGCCGTTGGGCCGCACCAGGGTGTGATGCGTGACGACGACCCGCTCGGCGTGCGGGTCGCCGAACACCAGGGCGCCGTGCCGGCCGTTGCCGCTGAGGAATGCGTCCTCCCAGCGGGCGGCCGGGTGCGGCTCCCAGGTGCCGTGGACGGGGGCGGAGGCGGTCATGGCCCGAGTACCGCCGCCCCGTAGCGGCCCAGGGTGATCCGGTCGGTGACATCGGTCCCGGTCAGCAGGTCCCGGTGGGTGCCGGGCACCTCGACGGTCACCGGCTCGCGGCCGTGGTTGAGCACGAACAGCACCTCGCCCCGGCGTACGGCCTCGACCTGCTCGGGGAGGCCGTCGAGCACCGGCCGGATGCCCGCGTCACCGGCGATCCGGGCCAGCAGATCGCGCAGGGCCTCGGGCTCGGGGAGCGTGGAGACGTACCAGGCCCGGCCCTTGCGCAGGACGGCGGGCATGCCGTCCAGTTCGCCGCCCTTGTAGCAGGTCGTGCCGTCGGGGTCGGCGGGCTCGATCTCCTCGGACCACAGCGTGCCCCGGAAGCCCTCGCACGCCACGGTCTCCCCCGCGTCCAGCGGCCACCACTCGTGCAGCGTGCGGATGCCGAGCAGCTCCCGCAGCCGGGCGTCCATGCCGCCGGTGCGCACCCGGTCGTCCTCGTCGGCGACACCGGTGAGGAACCCGCAGACCAGCGTGCCGCCCTGCCGTACGTAGGCGAGGAGGTTGTCGATCGCCGCGTCGGTGAGCGCGTACAGCTGCGGCACCACGACCACCGGGTACGGCGTCAGGTCGTGCTCGGGGTGGGCGAAGTCGGTGGTGAGGTGCGCCTGCCACAGGGCCCGGTGCCAGGCGCGCAGGACGTCCGGGTACTCCACCTGGCTGGACAGGCGGCCGTCCTGGGCACCGGCCCACCAGGCGTGCCAGTCGTGCAGCACGGCGATGCCGGCGGTGAGGTGCCGGCCGGTCACCTCGGGGGCGATCCGCGCCAGGTCCGCGCCGAGCTGCTTGACCTCCTGGTACGTCCGGCCCTCCTCCCCGGCGTGGCTGACCATGCCGGAGTGGAACTTCTCCGCGCCCTGCCGGGACTGCCGCCACTGGAAGTAGCAGACGGCGTCGGCGCCCCGGGCCACGGCCTGCAGGGACCACAGCCGGTTGAGGCCGCGCGGCTTGGGGTGGTTCACGCCCCGCCAGTTGACCGGCCCGGCGGCCTGCTCCATGAGCATCCACGGTCCCCGGGCCTGGGAGCGGGTCATGTCCTGGACCAGAGCGCCGTTCTGGGCGCCGAGCGGGTCGCGCGGGTCCGGGTAGAGGTCGACGGAGACGACGTCCTCCTCCTCCGCCCAGCGCCACGCGTCCTGCCCGAACCACAGCGGCATGAAGTTGCTGGTGACCGGCAGGTGCGGGGTGTGGCGGCGGACGATGTCCCGCTCGGCGGTGTAGCACTCCAGGAGCATGTCGGAGGTGAAGCGCCGGAAGTCCAGGACCTGACCGGGGTTGCGCATGTAGTGCGGCAGGCGAGGCGGCAGGATGCCGTCCCAGGTGTCGTAGCCCTGGCTCCAGAAGGCGGTGCCCCAGGCCTCGTTGAGGGCGTCGAGCGTGCCGTACTTCTCCCGCAGCCAGCGGCGGAAGGCGGCCGCGGCCTCGTCGCCGTAGTCGAAGGTGCAGTACTCGTTGTTGATGTGCCACATGGTGAGGGCCGGGTGGCCGCCGTAGCGGGCGGCCAGGTCCTCGGTGATGGCGGCGGCGTAGCGCCGGTAGGTGGCGCTGGAGTGCGAGAAGTGCTGCCGGCCGCCCCACCACTCGGTGCGGCCCTCCTCGGTGACCGGCAGGGTGTCGGGGTGCAGCCGGCCCATCCAGGGCGGGGGCGCGGAGGTCGGGGTGGCGAGGACGACGCCGATGCCGTTGTCGTGCATCAGGTCCATCAGCGTGTCCAGCCAGCCGAATTCCCGTGCGCCCGGTTCCGGTTCCAGCGTCGACCAGGAGAAGACACCGAGGGTGACCGAGTTGACGCCGGCGGCCTGCATCAGCCGGACGTCCTCGTGCCAGGTCTCCTCGGGCCACTGCTCCGGGTTGTAGTCGCCCCCGAAGAGGAGACGGCCCCGGGCGGCGTCACGCAGGTCGGGCATCAGGCGGGCTCCCCGTACTGGACGCCACGCCCGTTGGTGGCGACGTAGACCCGGCCGTGGACACGCGGGTCGCCGGTGATGGCCGCGCCGATCCAGCCCCACTGGTGCTGGTCGTCGTTGACCCGCACCCAGGTCTTCGCCTCGTCGTCGGAGCGGTACACGGCCGTGATGGTCTCGGTCGAGCCGACCATGTAGACCGCCGGGTAGGAGGCGCCCCGGGCGGCCTTGCCGAAACCGAGGGCGTACGAGGACCGGCAGCTGCCGACCTTGGTGAAGGTCGCGCCACCGTCGGTGGAGCGGTACAGCCCGTTCCCCTTGAGGCTCAGCCACAGGTCTCCGGACCGTCCGGGCGCCGCGGCCAGCTGGAACTCGGTGTCGCCCGAGTTCAGGCCGGTGGCCCGGGCGGTGAAGGTCCGGCCGCCGTCGGTGCTGGCGTGGAGGGTGCCGGTGGTGGTGTCGAAGGCGTAGAAGCGCTTCGGATCGACCGGGTCCGCGACCGGGGCGGCGCCCTTCGGGTAGGAGGTGACCTCGGTCCAGGTGGCGCCGTTGTCCGCCGAGCGGTGGGCCGGGTACCTGGTGCCGTCCCAGTGCGAGAAGGACCACAGCAGCACGCTGCCGTCGGCGTTGGCGGCGATCGGCCCCGGCGCGTCCTTGGCGATGGCGGGCTGTGCCTTGAAGGGCGCCCAGGTCTTGCCGCCGTCGTTCGAGTAGGCGCCGTTGCCGCGGTCGCCCCAGCCGGACCGGACGACGTACGCCGGCTTGGCCGCGGCCTGGGCGAGTCCCGTCGCCGAGCCGAACACCGGGTTCGACGCCATGCCGCGCGAGGGCGATGCCGTGAGCGACTCGTGGTACATCACGCCGATGTCCCCGTTCCCGCTGATCAGATGTGCCTCCCCGGTCGGAGGCGAGATCAGCTGGCGCACGGACGTCTCCTCCAGTCCACGGATCTGCGGGGCCCAGTTCCTCAGGTCCCGCGTGCCGTAGAGAGTCGCGCCGGTGCCGTAGACGATGTGCCGCGAGTCGTAGGGGTCGAGGCCGACGGCCTGGATCCACCAGCCGAACTTGGGCTTGTCGGCGCCGAACGTGAGGAACGGCGTCTCGGAGACGTCGAGGACGGCCGTGTCCTTCAGGGACGTCCAGGTGCGGCCGCCGTCGGTGCTCCGGTACAGGGTGTCGATCAGCGACCAGCGGTTGTTGGTGGAGACGACGAGCGTGCCGGGCCGACGGGCGTCGACGGCGACACCGCCGTAGCCGAAGGAGTCGGTCCCGCCGTCGCTCGTCGGCCCGCCGGGCTTGACCGGAGTGACCTCGGTCCACTTCCCGTTCGTCGTCCGCAGTTTGTGCACACTGCCGTCGGACTGCCCGTTCGGGCCGGGAGCGTTGGCGTACGTCACGTACAGCTCGCGCGTGTGCCGGTCGTACGCGGCCCGCACCGGGACCTTGGCGGCGGTGCCCTCGGGCTGCCCGGGGACGGCCTTCCAGGTGGTGCCGTCGGAGGTTCGGTAGAGGTTCGCGGAGGTACCGTCGGAGTCGCCCCAGCCGGCGTAGACGGTGCGGCCCGCGGCGACGAGGAGCGTGATGCCCTGGCCGGTGGCGCTCGGCGCGGCCGGGAAGCTCGCGGCCTGCCACGTGGC
The DNA here is from genome assembly GCF_030124145.1 of Streptomyces sp. 378. GTDB lineage: Bacteria > Actinomycetota > Actinomycetes > Streptomycetales > Streptomycetaceae > Streptomyces. Next base: position 261,106 of record NZ_JASKMS010000007.1, on the reverse strand, counting down.
CCCTCGGTCGGTCGACTTGAGCAGCCCGTCGTGGCGGGTGCCGAGCCACAGGGTGTCGCTGTTGCACGGGTCGACGAGCAGCCGCTCACCGCACCCGCGCCCGTCCTCGTTGGCCCCGAGCTTCACCGTGAGGTCGGTGCGCTTCCAGGTGGCGCCCCGGTCCTCGGACCGCAGCACCGCCCCGTTGCCGGCCCAGGACTGCGCGTACGTACCCAGAGCGAGGTACAGCCGGTTCGGATGGGCCGGATCGACGGCCATGGCCTCCACACCGAGCAGGTTCCAGTCGTCCCAGCCGATGTGGTCGGTCAGCGGGATCCACCGGTCGGTCCGGTCGTCCCAGCGGTAGGCACCGCCGATGTCGGTCCGGGCGTAGGCGAGACCGCGGACCGAGGGGTGGAAGAGGACACCGGTGACGAAGCCGGTGCCGCCCATGACCGCGGTGCGCCAGCGGTAGGCGGAGGTGGCGGCGCCGGGCGCGCTCTCGGCGGCGTACGAGCGCGCCGGGAGGAACGGGACGCTGGTGAGCGCGGCCGCGGCCGCGGTCCCGGCGAGAACGGCTCGTCTGCTGAGGGGGGACGTGCACATGACATACCTCGTTGTTCTCGGAAGGGGGAGAGTGAAGCGTGCTGAGGGGCGTGGCTGTTCCGCAGGCGGAGCCGCCTGCGGAACAGCCACGACGACCCCGCGGCCGACCGATGACAGCTGTTCCCCGCCCGTGATCCGTCAGGGCGTCAGCCCTTCACCGCGCCGGTGAGCATGCCCTTCTTGAAGTGCTTCTGGACGAAGGGAGAGAGGACTGCGACCGGCAGGAGGGCCATCACCATGACGGCCATCTGGAGGGCGAGGGCGGAAAGTTCCCCGGTGTTGACCTGGGCGGCGAGACCGACCGGGCGTTCCTGCTTCTGGACCAGCTGGATCATCACGTTCTGCAGCGGCATCATGTCCTGGTCGGTCAGGTAGATCGACGCGTTGAACCAGGCGCTCCAGTAGCCGACCGCGTAGAAGAGCGCGATCACCGCGAGGACCGCCCGCGAGAGCGGCATCACGATCTTCCACAGGATGCGCCAGTCGCCCGCGCCGTCGATGCGGGCGCTGTCGATCAGTTCCTGGGAGATGTTCATGAAGAACGCGCGCAGCACCAGGATGTTGAAGACGCTCACCGCACTGGGCAGGATCAGCGCCAGGTAGGTGTCGGTCAGGCCGAGGGCCTGCACCAGCAGGTAGGTCGGGATCAGCCCCGCGCCGAAGAACATCGTCGCGAGCAGGGCCATCAGGATCCAACGGTGGCCGAGCGAGCCGACGCGGGAGAGACCGTAGGCGCACAGGACCGAGACGGTCATGCTGAACAGCGTGCCGACCAGCGTCACACCGACGCTGACCAGCGCGGCCCTCTGCACCTGGCCGCCGCTGAGGAGTTCCTGGTAGGCGATGAAGGTGATGCCCTTCGGGATCACCACCAGACCACCTGCCTCGTCGATGGTCTGCTTGGACTGGAGACTGGTGACGATGACGATCCACAGGGGGAAGAGGATCGAGAAGCAGGCGATGCCCAGGACGAGTCCCTTGCCCGCGAGCCCGGCCTTGGCCGGCTCCTCCTCCCAGGCCGGGCGAGGCGGGGCCGCCCAGGGGCTGGGCTTCTTCACCGGCGGCTGCTCGCCGGCCGGCTTGTCGAGGACGGCGCTCATTTCTTGTACACCCCCTGCTCGCCCATGAGATGGGCGACCTTGTTCGCGGTCAGCACCAGGGCCAGGCCCACCACGCCCTTGACGAGGCCGGCGGCAGCGGCATAGCTGAAGTCCTGGTTGCGGATGCCGTTCCACCACACATAGGTGTCGAGGACGTCGGAGGCGCCCGGTCCCACGGCTTGTCGTTGGAGCAGGAACTGCTCGAACCCGACGGTGAGGGCATCGCCGACGCGCAGCACCAGCAGCAGGGCGATCACCGGGCGCAGGGCGGGCAGGGTGATGTGCCAGATGCGCCGCCAGCGGCCGGCACCGTCCATGGCGGCGGCCTCGTACAGGTCGTTGGAGACGGACGACAGCGCGGCGAGGAAGACGATGATGCCCCAGCCGGCGTCCTTCCAGATCGTCTCGAACGTGACCAGGTACTTGAAGAGCTCCGGGTTGGTCATCAGGTCGAAGCCCTGGTAGCCGTGCTGGCGGAGCGTCTGCGCGATGATGCCGGCGCCGCCGAAGATCTGCATGAAGACCGTGACGACCAGGACCCAGGAGAAGAAGTGCGGCAGGTACATGACCGCCTGGGCGACCGCCCGGACCCGGGGCCTGACCACACTGTTGATGAGCAGCGCGAGCAGGATCGGGATCGGGAAGTACAGCACCAGCTGGAGGAAGAAGAACATGAAGGTGTTCTGCACCGCGTGCCAGAAGGCCGAGTCCGCGAAGATCCGCTCGAACTGCTCGACGCCGATCCAGGGGCTCTCGAAGATGGCGACGAAGCCGTTTTCGCTGAGGTACGGGTCGTAGTCCTGGAAGGCGACCACGTTGCCGAGGATCGGTATGTAGTTGAAGACCAGTACCAGCAGCACGGCCGGCAACGTCATCAGGAGCAGCGTGCGGTCACGCTTGAATCTGAGCCGGAGACTCAGCTTCCCGGAGACCTTCTCGCCCCGGGGCGCGGGCCCGGCGGTGCCGGACCCCTCCGGAGTCTTCGCGCTCGTCTGCGCCTCGGTCTCACTCCGAGGCACCGTGCTGTGCGACACGGCCTTCTCCTTGCTTCAGCCCCGGGTCACTTCGCCGAGCCGGTGTCGTCGAGCAGCTTCTTGTACCAGTCCCGCAGATCGTCGCCGCCCTTGCTCTTCCAGTCGGAGACCGCCTGCTGCACGTCACTGATCTTCTTGCGGCCGCGCACGACGTCGTCCTCCAGCTGCTCGAAGTCGTCGGCGAGGTTGGCCCAGCGGTTGGGCTCGGTGACGGTCAGCCCGAAGAAGGAGGACTTCTTGGTGAAGGCGCCCATGCGCTGCTGCCACTCGACCATGCCCCGGGTGACGTCGGGAAGATCCGGGTAGGCGATGTACGGGGCGGGGTTGCCGGTGTAGTCGAAGGCGCCGTTGACCTCGTTGATGCCCTGCTGGGTCTTGGTGGGCAGGCCGCCCTTGAACTCGTAGTCGGTGCCCTCGACGCCGTAGGCGGTGAGCATGAACTCCTTGGTGCCGTACGGGGCGGCGCAGAAGTTGCAGACGGCGAGGAAGTCCTTGATCTGCTGCTCGGAGGCCTTGTTGCTGATGAAGGTGAAGATGTTGGCCGGCTGGCCCGCCCAGAGCGTGGGGTCGCCGCCGTCGGGGCCGAAGATGTCGAACGCGGCCATGTCGAAGTCCGAGTCCCTGGTGCCCTGCTCGGCCGTCTTGCCCCACCAGTCGGAGATGTTGTTGTTGTAGACCAGCACCTCTCCGGCGGTGAAGCGGTTGCCCGAGGTGCCGCCCGCCTTGCCGTTGACCGCGTCCGGGTGGACCACCTTGGCCGCGTAGAGCTTGCGGACCCACTCCAGGGCTTCGAGGTACTCGTCGGTCTCGATGCGGTTGATCAGCTTGTCGCCGTCCATGTTCCACCACAGCGCCTTGTCGCTGCCCGGCAGGACGCCGAAGACGTTGAACGCCGTCCACTTCATGTCGTCGCAGGCCCAGAGCTTCGACCTGGCGTCGGTGGCCTCCTTGGCCCAGGACAGGAACTCGTCCGGGCTCTTGGGGACGCTGTAGCCCTTCTTCTTGAAGAGGTCCCTGCGGTACAGGGGCGCGATGTCGGTGACGTAGGAGCCGGGCATCGGGATCGCGCGCAGCTTGCCGCCGAAGATGCCGCGCTGCCAGGCCTCGGTGGGGACGGCCGCGAGGTTCGGGTACTCCTTGACCTTGTCGCCCGACAGGTAGGGGCCGAGGTCGGCGAACTTGGCGTTGACGGCGCTGGGGATCCGGCCGTTCAGGTTCCAGCCGGGCACCACCACGGCGTCGGGGATGTCACTGGAGGCGAGGACCGCGCCGAGCTTCTGGTCGTAGGTGACGCCGTCCTGGTTCTGCCAGGCGACCTTGACGCCGATGGCCTCGTTCATCGCGGTGTAGTAGGGGTTGTCGCCCTTCGGCGGCGTGCCCCAGAACGGGGCCATGATCTTCAGCGTGCCGCCGCTGCCGAGCTTCTTCGGCACCGAGGTCTTCAGGTCGGCCGTCGGGATCGCCTTGGTGAAGCCGGCCGCCGAGCCGTTCTTGGCGGGGATGTCCGGCGCCACGACGCTGGACGCCACGAACGCCGGAAGGAGCTTCTCCGCGTCCTTCCCGGACGTGGCCCCGTCCTTCTGTCCCTCCTGACCACCGCCACACGCGGCAAGCAGCGGCATCCCCCCCGCCACCGCTGCGGTGGCGACCGCCGTGGAGGCGAGGAAACTTCTCCGGCTCGGTCCGGAGGAGGCGGAGGCGGCGTTCGGCGTCATTGCGTCAACCCTTCATGGCGCACCAGGACACCCGGCGGTGGGCCGTCGGCTGCGGTGTCTTGAGTGGAACTGGCTGAGCCGAAGCGATACTCCGACGCGTGAGGAGGAATGCGCACCACCTGGTGGCGGACTTCACAGTCGAAGCGCTTCGATGTTGCTGCGAGGTTAAGTGAACACCCAGGGGCGCACAAGGGGGCGATTCCAAGATTCCTCCGAGGTATGCACGATCGCGACCTGCCACATATGCCGCTTGGATTGCCGCCGAATGGCGCGAGTTGTTGTGCCGAGGTCTCTTGACACCCGCCCCCACGTCGAATGAGCATCGAAGCGCTTCGAAAGCGCCTCGCCGCTCCATCGCAAAGGGATTCCCACGTGACCGCACACCCGCCGCCCATGCCGCCGTTCCGCGATCCGCGCCTGCCGTTCGCGGAGCGGATCGACGACCTCCTGTCGCGGCTCACGATCGAGGAGAAGACCGCGTTCCTGCACCAGTTCGCGCCCGCCGTGGAGCGGCTCGGTGTCGCCGCCTTCCGTACCGGGCAGGAGGCCCTGCACGGCGTGGCGTGGATGGGCCCGGCGACCGTGTTCCCGCAGGCGGTCGGCCTCGGCGCCACCTGGAACCCGGAGCTGGTGCGGCGCGTGGGCGACGCGGTGTCCAAGGAGGTCCGGGCGATGCGCGCCAAGGACGACCGGGTCGGCCTCAACGTCTGGGCCCCGACGGTCAACCTGCTGCGCCACCCCCTGTGGGGGCGCAACGAGGAGGGCTACTCGGAGGATCCGAAGCTCACCTCGGCGATCGCCACGGCCTACACGCACGGTCTGCGCGGCGATCATCCGACCTACTGGCGCACCGCGCCGGTGCTGAAGCACTGGCTGGCCCACAACAACGAGACGGACCGTTCCACGGCGTCGAGCTCGGTGCGTCCGCGCGTGCTGCACGAGTACGACCTGCGGGCCTTCCGCGAGACGGTCGAGGCGGGGGCGGTGGCCGGGGTGATGCCGGCCTACAACCTGGTCAACGGCCGTCCCAACCACGTCTCCCCGTACCTGTCCGAGCACCTGCGGACCTGGACCGACGAGGAGTTGCTGGTCTGCTCGGACGCGGGGGCGCCGAGCAACCTGGTCGACTCCGAGCACTACTTCGACACCCATGAGGAAGCCACCGCCGCTTCCCTCGTCGCGGGTGTCGACAGCTTCACCGACCACGGCACGGACTCCTCGCAGATGATCGGGCGGCTGCGCGGTGCCCTGGAGCGCGGACTTCTCACCGAGGCCGATCTCGACGCGGCCGTCCGCCGGCAGCTCTCGGTCCGCTTCCGGCTGGGCGAGTTCGACCCGCAGGACGATCCGCACGAGGCGACCGCCGCGTTCGACACCCCGGCGCATCGCGCCCTCGCCCAGGAGGCCGCCGAGCAGGCGATCGTGCTGCTCAAGAACGAAGGGGCACTGCCGCTCGCCCCGGACGCCCGGATCGCGGTGGTCGGGCTGCTCGCCGACGAGTGCAAGCTCGACTGGTACAGCGGCACGCTCATCCACCGCTCGACCCCGCTGGAAGGCCTGTACGAGCGGTTCGGCGCGGACCGGGTGGAGTTCGCCGAGGGGGTGGACCGGGTCCGGCTGAAGACCTCCGCGGGCGCGTTCCTGCACGTGCCGGTGGCCGAGGAGGCCGCCGACGAGGTGCGCGGGGCCGAGGGCGCGCTCGACCCGGCGCTGCTCGCGGGCCGCACGGACCTGCCCCCGCTCGCCACCGACGCGACCGGCACCGAGCTGGCGCTGGTCGACTGGGGTGAGGGCGTACTGACCCTGCGCGCTCCCGACGGCCGCTACCTGTCGGTCGCCGAGGACGGCTACCTGCGAGCCTCCGCGGACCAGCCGGGCGGCTGGGTCGTCCAGGAGACGTTCCGCCTGGAACCGCACGGGGACGGGCACCTCCTGAAGCACCTGGGAACGGGTCGCCACGTGTGTGTCGCCGCCGACGGCGTGAAGGTTGCCGACGAAGATCCCGAGGTCTTCGAACTGGTCGTCACCGAGCGCGGCGAGGAGGCGGTGGCGCGTGCCGCCGCGGGGGCCGACGTGGTCGTGGTGGTCGCGGGCAACGACCCGCACATCAACGGCCGCGAGACCGAGGACCGCACGACCCTGCGCCTGCCCGGACAGCAGGAGCGGCTGCTGCGGGCGGCCCGCGCGGCGAACCCGGCCACCGTGCTGGCGCTGGTCTCCGCCTACCCGTACGCCGTCGACGCGGCCGAGCTGCCCGCCGTGCTGTGGACCGCGCACGGCGGCCAGGCGGGCGGCATCGCCCTGGCCCGCGTCCTGGCCGGCGACGTCTCCCCCGCCGGCCGCCTCCCGCAGACCTGGTACGCCGACGACTCCGACCTTCCGGATCTCCTCGACTACGACGTGATCGGCGCCCGCCAGACGTACCTCTACTTCGAGGGGACGCCCCTGTACCCCTTCGGGCACGGCCTGTCGTACGCGTCGTTCGCGTACGGCGGTCTGACGGCCCGGGTCGAGGACGCGACGGTGCGGGTCTCCTTCTCCGTCACCAACACCGGTGACCTCATCGCCGACGAGGTGGCGCAGCTCTACGGCCGGGCCGTCGAGGCGTCCGTGCCGCGTCCGCGCCGCGAGCTGCTGGACCACCGTCGCGTCACCCTCGCCCCGGGGGCGACGGCCGAGCTGGACTTCGAGGTCCCGGTGGACGCCTTCGGATTCTGGGACGTCGCTCAGGGCCGGTGGCGCGTGGAGCCGGGCGGGTACGAGCTGCTGGCCGGGGCGTCCAGCGAGGACGTCCGGCTGCGGTCGACCGTCACGCTGGACGGCGAACCGACCCTGCCGCGCGCGGTCGTCGCGGGTGGTCTGGCCGCGGCCGGCTTCGACGAGCAGAGCGGCGTCGAGATCGTCGACCGGACGAAGGTGTCGGGCGACGCGGTGACGCCGGTGGACGCGGCGGCGGGCGAACTGGTCTATCGCGCCTGTGACTTCGGACGCGGCATCTCCGGCGTGACGGTGGAAGTGGCCGGTGAGGGCTCGGTCGAGCTGTCCCTCGACGGCGGCCCGGTCCTCGCGATGCTGTCTCCCGCCGCACCGACCTCGGGCCCGTACGACTATGTCTCCCTCGGCGCGTCCGTCGTCGCCGCCGGCGTCCACGACGTGCACCTCAGGCTGCGCGGCCCACTGCGGCTCGCGCACGTCGGCTTCTCCGGTTGAGGGTCCGGAGCAGGACGACGTAAAGAAGAGGCCCGGCACCGGAAGGCATCGGTGCCGGGCCTCTTCGCCGAGACTATATGGAAATGGTTCCCATGTACTAGAGGGTGATGCCGGTCAGCACCAGCACGCGCTCATAGGTGTAGTCCTCCATGGCGAACCGCACGCCCTCGCGGCCCACACCGGACTGCTTGACGCCGCCGTACGGCATCTGGTCGGCGCGGTAGGACGGCACGTCGCCGATGACGACGCCGCCGACCTCCAGAGCCCGGTGGGCCCGGAAGGCGGTCTGCAGGTCGTGGGTGAACACACCCGCCTGGAGGCCGTACTTGGAGTCGTTGACGGCGGCGAAGGCCTCGGCCTCGCTCTCCGCCCGCTGCACCGTGAGGACCGGCCCGAAGACCTCCTCGCAGGAGAGCGTGACGTCGGCCGGGACCTCGGCCAGGACGGTCGGCGCGTACGAGGCGCCGTCGCGCTTGCCGCCGGTGAGCAGCCGCGCCCCGGCGTCCACGGCCTCCTGGACCCACGTCTCGACGCGCCGGGCGGCGTCCTCGCTGACCAGCGGGCCGACGTCGGTCTTGTCGTCGCTCGGGTCGCCGGTGACCTGGGCCTCGACGGCGGCGACGATGCGCGGCAGGAGCCGGTCGTACACGGAGGCGTCGGCGATGACCCGCTGCACGGAGATGCAGGACTGGCCGCCCTGGTAGTTGGAGAAGGTGGCGATGCGGTTCGCCGCCCACTCCAGGTCCTCGTCGCTCGCCCAGTCGGCGAGGACGACGGCCGCGCCGTTGCCGCCCAGCTCCAGGGTGCAGTGCTTGCGCGGCACCGAGTCCATGATCGCGTAACCGACCTTCTCGGAGCCGGTGAAGGAGATCACGGGCAGGCGCTCGTCCCGCACGAGGGCCGGCATCTTGTCGTTGGCGACCGGCAGGATGCTCCAGGAGCCGGCCGGCAGTTCGGTCTCGGCCAGCAGGTCGCCGATGATCAGGCCGGACAGCGGGGTCGCCGGGGCCGGCTTCAGGATGATCGGGGCGCCGGCGGCGATGGCCGGGGCGACCTTGTGGGCGCAGAGGTTCAGCGGGAAGTTGAAGGGCGCGATGCCGAGCACGACACCCTTCGGGAAGCGGCGGGTGAGGGCGAGCCGGCCCTGGCCGCCGAGGTCGGTGTCGAGGCGCTGGGCCTCGCCGCCGTTGAAGCGCCGGGCCTCCTCGGCCGCGAACCGGAACACGGACACGGCCCGTCCGACCTCGCCGCGCGCCCACTTCATGGGCTTGCCGTTCTCGGCGGAGATCAGCTGCGCGATCTCCTCGGTGCGCTCGGCGAGGCGCTTGCTGACGTGGTCGAGGGCGGCGGCCCGGACATGGGCCGGGGTGGCGGCGAACTCGTCCGAAACGGCGTGTGCGGCGGCCACGGCCTCCTCGACCTGCGCGTCCGTCGGCACGCTGACCCTGCCGACGAGCCGCCCGTCCCACGGGGACGTGACGTCGAAGGTGTCCTCGCCGGTGGCCTGGCGGCCGGCGAGCCAGAAGGCGTGGGTGGAGGTCATAGGGGTTCCGGCCCTTCGGCGTCGGGGGTGATCCTGAGCTACGGGATCAACGGTAGGTGCGAGATGAGCGAAGGGCGTTTGTCCGAGCCGTAGCAGTGAGGGACGCGGACACTACGGTTTGGCTATTCGGTGCCGACGGCCTTCAGAGCCAGCCACAGCTCCATCCGGACGTCCGGGTCGTCCAGGGACCGGCCGAGGATCTCCTCGACCCGGCGCATGCGGTAGCGCAGGGTGTGCCGGTGGACGCCGAGGTCGGCCGCCGCCGCGTCCCACTGGCCGTGCTTGGACAGCCAGGCGCGCAGGGAGGCGACGAGGTCCCCCCGGCCGGTGGCGTCGTGCTCGTACAGCGGCCGCAGCATGCCGTCGGCGAAGGCCCGCACCGCGTCGTCCGCCAGCAGCGGCAGCACCGATCCGGCCGCCATCCGCTCGTGCTCCACGAGGACGCGCCCGCGTCGCCGGGCCACCGACAGCGCCTGCTCGGCCTGCTTGTAGGCGGCGGACGCGGCGATGGGTCCGGCGGGTGCCGACAGGCCCACGACCAGTTCGTCCTCCTCGCCGCCCGGCACCTTCTCGCGTATGCCGGCGCGGGCCGTCTCCAGGGCTGCCGCGTACTCCCCGCAGGCCGACGCGGCGGCACCACCGTCCGCGGCCAGCACCACCAGCCGCTCCCCCTCCGGCACCACCAGCACGGCCTCGCCGGCGCGGGCCGCCGCGGACTCCACGACGTCCGAGAGCGCCGCGAGGGGATCCCCGCCCGTGTCGGCCGCGGCGAGCGCGGCGGCCGAGGGCCGGTCCACGGCCGGGGCGCCCTTGCGGGCCTCGGCCCGGGCCAGCGCGGCCGATGCCGACACCGGCACCCGCTCCGCGACCAGCATCCGGAACGGCGCGTCCAGCAGCTCGCCGTACAGGTCCCCGGCCACCGCACGGGCGTGGTCCGGCTCCCCGGCCAGCAGCATGCGCAGCACCGCCGCACCGACCCGCTGCTCGGCCGCCTGGAGGGAGCCGGAGCGTTCCGTGGTCAGCGTCAGCAGCGCGATGGCCGAGTGGACGGCGTAGCGCTCGGCGGTACCCGGGGCGGCGGCCGTGCCGACGGCGAGGGCCGCCCGGGGACGCCGGCCGGTGCCGAGGGTGTGCAGCTCGACCCGGTCCTCGTTCTCCGGCCCGCCGACCACCGACGAGGCGGGCGCGGGGCGGTCCCGCAGCTTCTGCACGTCACCGGTGAGCCGTGCGGCCCGCCGCACCGCCCACTCCGGTGCCGTGGCGACGACCGCGCCGGAGGCGTCGTACAGCGCCGCCCATCCGTCGACCTGGGCGGCCAGCGCGGCCAGCACCCCCTCGGGGCCGCCGCTCTGGGCCTGCCGGGTCAGCTCGCGCTGGGCGGCGAACCCGGCGGTGACGGCCCGGTACTGGTCGGCGGCGATCGCGGCCGACACGGCCTTGCTGATGGCGAGGAACGGCGTGCGGCGCGGCACCTCCAGCAGCGGCAGGCCCTCCTCCTCGGCCGCGTCGACGAGCGCCTTGGGGATCTCCTCGTAGTTGACGCCGACGGCGAAGCCGAGCCCGGCCACTCCGGCCCCGGTCAGCCGCCGGACGTAGCGGCGCATGGCCTCCGGGTCCTCGGCGTCCAGCTTGAGCGCGGTGACCAGCAGCAGTTCCCCGCCCTCCATATAGGGCACGGGGTCGGCGAGCTCGCTGGGGTGCGCCCAACGGACCGGCACGTCGAGACGGTCCCGGCCCGCCCGCACGGTCAGTTTCAGCGCGGAGTGGTGGACGAGCGAGGCGAGCGTCGGGGGCATGAGGCCTTCTGCGTCAGGGCGGTGTGATCGCTGTGGTCTTTTGGCCGCCGCGTATGAACGACCTGTGACGATTCTGCCTCACCGTACGGTCCCCGCGTACCCGCACGGGCGGGTCAGCCCCGCAGATCGACGAGCAGCGGTGGCGCGTGCTCGCCCTTGACGTCGGTCAGGGACAGCACCGCGTGCCCCGCCGGCACGGCGTGCGCCAGCTCGGAGGCGGACCAGCGCTCCCGCTCGACCTGCCGCACGGTCACCGCCCGCGCGGTCGGGGCCTTGCCGGTGATCACCCGGCGCAGCATGTGCACGGCCTTGCCCGCCGGGGTCTCGGCGATGATCTGCCGGTCCGTGACGTCGCGGGCCTCGGTCCACTCCTTGCCCCACACCTCGGCGAAGTCCTGCCCGTCCCAGGGGGTGAGCCCCGACAGCGCCATCCGGCAGCCGGTCGCCCCGAGCAGCGGCCCGCGCAGCGGCCGGGCCACGTCGTCCAGGGACCGCAGGGTGAGCACGACCCCGGCGTTGCCGGACCGCAGCCGCTGGATGCCGCGCACCGCCTCGGGCGTCACCACTCCCGTGGCGTCGTCCAGCAGCAGGCAGGCGAACAGCGACCGGTCCTCGCGTACCGCGACACTCGCCGTGAACTGCGCGAGCACCAGCCGGGCGAGCATCCGGGAGGCGTCGGCGTGCCCGCGCTGGGGCAGGTCGATGCGCACCCGCACCGGATGGTCGAGGGCCTTGAGCGTGAAGGGCCGGGACTGCCCGGAGGTGTCGAAGAACCCGGTGAAGGCGGGCCGGTCCAGCAGCGCGACGCGGTCGCCGAGCACCCCGCCGACGTCCCCGGGCTGCCCCATCTGCCGCTCCCGGGCGTCCAGCTCGCGCAGCAGCGACTCCTGCCCGGCCTCCTGGAGCCCCCGCCGCAGCGCGGTGAACGGCCCCGGCGCGCCGTCGAGCAGCTGCCGCAGCTCCGGTACGGAGGGGAAGCGCCCGTGCACGGCCCGGAACGGCCCGAGCAGCTGGGCGAGGACGGTGGTGGACCGGCGGCTGTCGCTGCCGGGGTGCGGATCGGCGAGGTCCCCGACGAGCGCTTCGGCGAGCACGGCCGCGGCCTCGTCCGGGTCGGTGGTGCCGCCGTACAGATCGAGGTCGTACTCGGACTCCTGGTTCCCGATCCGCACGACCACGTCGTAGGCGTCGGCCGGTCCCAGCCCCGCCCCGGCCGCCCCGACGACGACCACGGCGGCCCGTCCGGCGAGGGCGTGCAGGCACAGCGACTCGGCCAGGGGCCGCACGACGGTGCCGGTCTTGCCGGACCCGGCGGGGCCGACGGCCACGAGCGAGGTGCCGAGCAGGTCGGGCCCGAGGGCGAGGCCGGTACCGCGGTAGCCGTAGGGGTTGCGGGCGTCGTCCACCGTGGTCCCGAGCCGTACCTGGCCGGTGACGAGGTCGTGCCGGGCGAGCCGGGCGGGCAGGTCGCGCTCCCCGGAGGGGTGCAGGCAGGCGGCGGCGCCGTCCTTGAGCACGGCGCCGCTGAAGGTGGCGAGGCTGTGCCGTCCGGTGCGCACGCCCTGCCAGGCGCGCATGATCCGGGCGTGGTCGACGTCCCGCATCAGCCCGGACCGGGCCTCGGCGGCGAGCCGCTCGGCGGCGTCGACGGCCCCGGCCGCGCGCAGCTCGTTCCACTGGGCCGGGTCGTCCTCGGGGGCCGTCCGGGCCTCCTGGGCCTCCGGCCGGCGGAAGCGGGGGGTGACGAATCGGCGCCACAGCTCGCCCCAGCGGCCGAGCCGGGCCGCCCCGACCATGATCGCCAGGGCGACGAGCAGCTCGTACCCCTGGTAGACGATGAACGTCCCGGTCTCGCCGAGGTCGCTGTCGCCGCCCCGCCAGGCGTCGGGGACGATCAGGTCGAACGGCACCCACCACCAGGTACCGAGGTAGCCGTTCTGCAGCAGCGACCAGATCAGCCATCCCACGAGGAAGGCGATCAGCGCGCCGCTCAGCAGCTGCCGGGTGGGGATCTCCTCGGGTTCCTCCGCCGGCCGAGGCCGGTGCCCGAACCGCCACACCCCCGGCGCGGCGTCGGGCCGCGGCGCGCGCAGCCAGGCGAGGAAGGCCGACCCGTCCGGCAGCGGCGGTGTCACCGGTGCCCGCGGCGGCCGCGGAGGCATCGCCGGCACCTCCGGCGGCCCCGCCGGACGCGGCACGGGACTCGCATGCGTACCCCGCGGGTCCTGCGTCCCGTCGCTGTCCATCGCCCCTGCCCCCTGACCAGCCGCTCCGTCCACCATCAGCGAGCCAATCTAACGCCCTCCCCTGGGGAGTTCACCGCTTACACGGCCGGGTCGTGGGCACCGGTCCACGAGACTGCCATGTCCACCCCGGACAAGGCGCTCCGCCGACAACGCCCACATGGAGCATGCCCACCCCCCTTTCCCCGCCCTAGCCTGCGAGAAAAGAAGCCGAGCGTCTGTCAGAGACCATCCGCACCACCCCCAGGAGCCCCGCATGACCGCACTTCCGCAGGAGCGCCGCGTCGTCACCGCCATTCCCGGTCCGAAGTCGCAGGAGCTGCAGGCCCGCCGTACCGCCGCGGTCGCGCAGGGCGTGGGGTCCGTGCTGCCCGTGTTCACGGCGCGGGCGGGTGGCGGGATCATCGAGGACGTCGACGGCAACCGGCTGATCGATTTCGGGTCGGGCATCGCCGTGACGTCCGTGGGCGCCTCCGCCGAGGCCGTCGTACGGCGGGCGTCGGCGCAGCTGGCCGACTTCACCCACACCTGTTTCATGGTCACGCCCTACGAGGGGTACGTCGAGGTCGCCGAGGCGCTCGCCGAGCTGACCCCCGGTGACCACGCCAAGAAGAGCGCCCTGTTCAACTCCGGCGCCGAGGCCGTCGAGAACGCCGTGAAGATCGCGCGGGCGTACACCAAGCGGCAGGCCGTCGTGGTGTTCGACCACGGCTACCACGGGCGCACCAACCTCACCATGGCGCTGACCGCGAAGAACATGCCGTACAAGCACGGCTTCGGTCCGTTCGCGCCCGAGGTGTACCGGGTGCCGGTGGCGTACGGCTACCGCTGGCCGACCGGGCCCGAGAACGCCGGCCCCGAGGCCGCCGCGCAGGCCATCGACCAGATCAGCAAGCAGGTCGGCGCGGAGAACGTCGCCGCGGTCATCATCGAGCCGGTGCTCGGCGAGGGCGGCTTCATCGAGCCCGCCAAGGGTTTCCTGCCGGCGATCAGCCGGTTCGCGCGGGACAACGGCATCGTCTTCGTCGCCGACGAGATCCAGTCCGGCTTCTGCCGCACGGGCCAGTGGTTCGCGTGTGAGGACGAGGGCATCGTCCCCGACCTGATCACCACGGCCAAGGGCATCGCCGGGGGTCTGCCGCTCGCGGCCGTCACCGGGCGCGCCGAGATCATGGACGCCGCGCACGCCGGCGGCCTGGGCGGCACCTACGGCGGCAACCCGGTCGCCTGCGCCGGCGCGCTCGGTTCCATCGAGACGATGAAGGAGCTCGACCTCAACGCCAAGGCGAAGAACATCGAGACGGTCATGAAGGCCCGCCTCGGCGCCATGGCGGAGAAGTTCGAGATCATCGGCGATGTCCGTGGCCGCGGCGCCATGATCGCCATCGAGCTGGTCAAGGACCGCGCCACCAAGGAGCCCAACCCGGAGGCGACCGCCGCGCTCGCCAAGGCGTGCCACGCGGAGGGTCTGCTGGTCCTGACCTGTGGCACCTACGGCAACGTGCTCCGCTTCCTGCCCCCGCTGGTCATCGGCGAGGACCTGCTGAACGAGGGCCTCGACATCATCGAGCAGGCGTTCTCCCGCGTCTGAGCCCCCGGCTGGCGCATCTGAGCCGTCGTCCGTGCAGGTGAGCCGCCCCGTTCCGCTACCGGGGCGGCGAGGGCAGAGCGTGTGAAGAAGGTGTGCGAGGTGGATGACAGGGAGCCCCGCGGCCTGTCCTGCGCCCCGGCCCTGTCGTAGGTTCTACCCAGATGAGAGATACACCCCGCCCACAGGGGACTGTGGGTGAGATCAGGCCGGGGCCTCCCCAGCTTCGACCTGGTCGTGCCCTCGCGCACACCACCGGAGCCTGAGGCTCTGGATCTCCTCACCGATCGGACGGTCGCCCGCCCCAAACCCCCCGGGGCGCGCGACGTTCCGGTCCGGTCGGCCGCCCCGGAACCACCCCCCCCTGTTCCGGGGCGGCCGACCTCCATGTCCGCCCCTGCCGTCAGACGTGTTCCTCCGCAGGGGCCGGCGTCTGTGCTCGTGCCAAGCTGTGCCCCATGCCGATCTCCGCGAACCGGGAACGCACCGCGTTCGCGGGCTCCCTCGCCCTCCTGCTCGCCCTTCCGGCCCTCTTCTTCGCCCTGATCACCTGGCAGGTCGCCGCCGACGGCCCGCTCGTCCGGCTCGACGAGCGACTCAGCCGGGCCCTCGTGAACCCGGACCGCTGCTCCGAACTTCTCGCCGACCTCGGCAACATCCCGGTCGCGGTCCCGGTCCTCGCCGTCGCGCTCGGCTACGTCGCCGTGCGTCACCGCGACGCCGGTGCGGACCGCTGGTGGCTGCCCGTCGCCGCGGCGGTCCTGCTCATGGCCCTGGTCCCGGCACTGGTCGTCCCACTGAAGGCGCTCCTGGCCCGCCCGGGCACCCCGGCCGAACCGCCCGGCACCGGCTACTACCCCTCGGGCCACACCGCCACGGCCGCCGTCGCGTACGGCTCCGCGACCCTGTTGCTGCTCCCCTGGCTCCGTACCGCCCTGGCCCGCCGCGCCCTGGCCGCCCTCTGCGCCGCCCTGGTCCTCGGCGCGAGCTACGGCCTGGTCCGCCGCGGCTACCACTGGCCGCTGGACGTGGTGGGCAGCTGGTGTCTGTGCGCGGTGCTGCTCTCGTCGCTGTGGCTGTTCCTCCGGCGGACGACGGCGGCGGACGTTCCGGGCGGCACCGCGGCGGTAGGGCGCTAACCGTCGTTCCCCGTCGCGTCTCGTTGGAGTGAACCGGATCACACCCGGTCGTTCAGCTGTCGAATCCCAGCCCCAGCCGGTCCATCGTGCGCAGCCAGAGGTTGCGGCGGCCGCCCTGGGCGTCCGCGCGGGCCAGCGACCACTTGGTGAGGGCGATGCCCGTCCAGGCGAACGGCTCCGGCGGGAAGGGCAGGGGCTTCTTGCGGACCATGTCCAGCTCCGTGCGTTCCGTGCGCTCCCCCGCCAGCAGGTCCAGCATCACCTCGGCGCCGAAGCGGGTGGCGCCGACCCCGAGGCCGGTGTAGCCGGCCGCGTAGGCCACCTTGCCCTGGTGGGCGGTGCCGAAGAACGCCGAGAAGCGGGAGCAGGTGTCGATCGCGCCGCCCCAGGCGTGGCTGAAGCGCACCCCCTCCAGCTGCGGGAAGCAGGTGAAGAAGTGCCCGGCGAGCTTGGCGTAGGTCTCGGGGCGGTCGTCGTACTCGGCGCGGACGCGGCCGCCGTAGGGGTAGATCGCGTCGTAGCCGCCCCAGAGGACGCGGTGGTCGGCGGACAGGCGGAAGTAGTGGAACTGGTTGGCGCTGTCACCGAGGCCCTGGCGGTTCTTCCAGCCGATCGAGTCGAGCTGCTCGCGGCTCAGCGGCTCGGTCATCAGGGCGTAGTCGTAGACCGGGACGGTGTACGAGCGGACCCGGCGGACCAGGTTCGGGAAGATGTTGGTGCCGAGGGCGACCCGACGGGCGCGGATCCCGCCGTAGGGGGTGCGCACGGCCATGCCGGGGCCGTACGGCTTCAGGGTCAGGGCGGGGGTGTGCTCGTAGACGCGCACGCCCAGCTCCACGCACGCGCGCTTCAGGCCCCAGGCGAGCTTCGCCGGGTTCAGCATGGCGACGCCCCCGCGGTCCCACAGGCCCGCCTGGAAGGTGGGTGAGTTCACCTGCTCCCGTACGGCGTCGGCGTCCAGGTACTCGACGCCCTCGGCCAGGCCGCGGCGGGACGTCTCCTCGTGCCACCGGCGCAGTTCCCGGGCCTGGTAGGGCTCGGTGGCCACGTCGATCTCGCCGGTGCGTTCGAAGTCGCAGTCCAGGGAGTGCCGGGCGACCGCCGCCTCGATCGCGTCGAGGTTGCGGGCGCCCAGTTCCTGGAGCTTGTGGATCTCGTCGGGCCAGCGGGCGAGGCCGTTGGGCAGGCCGTGGGTGAGGGAGGCGGCGCAGAATCCGCCGTTGCGGCCGGAGGCGGCCCAGCCCACCTCGCGGCCCTCCACCAGCACCACGTCCCGCTGCGGGTCGCGTTCCTTGGCGATCAGCGCCGTCCACAGCCCGCTGTAGCCACCCCCGACGACCAGCAGGTCGCAGGTCTCCGAGGTGGTGAGGGCGGGTTCGGGGCGGGGCCGGCCGGGGTCGTCCAGCCAGTACGGGACCGGCTGGGCGTCGGAAAGCGAACGGGTCCACTGATTCATGGCGCTCGGGGCCATGATGTCAACTCCCTACGGTTATGCCTTGTGCCTGTTGCGGCGGTTTCCGGCGATCATGGAAACCAGGACGAACAGAACGGCGACGAGGAACATCGTCGTGCCGACGACATTGATCTGAACGGGCGTTCCGCGCTGCGCCGAGCCCCAGACGAACATGGGGAACGTGACGGTCGAGCCGGCGTTGAAATTCGTGATGATGAAGTCGTCGAAGGAGAGCGCGAAGGCCAGAAGCGCGCCCGCGGCGATTCCCGGCGCCGCGATCGGCAGCGTGACCCGGACGAAGGTCTGGAACGGGCCCGCGTACAGGTCCCGTGCCGCCTCCTCCAGCTTCGGGTCCATCGACATCACACGCGCCTTGACGGCCGTGACCACGAAACTCAGGCAGAACATGATGTGGGCGATGAGGATCGTCCAGAAGCCCAGCCGGGCACCCATGTTGAGGAACAGGGTGAGCAGCGAGGCGGCCATGACGACCTCGGGCATCGCCATCGGCAGGAAGATCAGCGAGTTCACGGCGCCGCGGGCGCGGAACCGGTAGCGGACCAGGGCGAAGGCGATCAGGGTGCCGAGGAGCGTGGCGCCGAGCGTCGCCCAGAACGCGATCTGGAGGCTGAGGGACAGCGAGTCGCACAGTCCGGAGACGCCGCACGGGTCCTTCCAGGCGTCCAGCGAGAACTGCTGCCACGCGTAATTGAAGCGCCCCTTCGGTTTGTTGAAGGAGAACACCGTCACGACGATGTTCGGCAGGAGCAGATAGCCGAGGGTCAGCAGTCCCGCCAGGACGACGAGATGCCTCTTGAGCCAGTTGACGAAGGGCATTTAGACCAGATCCTCCGTCCCGGACCTGCGGATGTAGAGGGTGACCATGAGCAGAATGGCCGCCATGAGGATGAAGGAGAGCGCCGCGGCCGTCGGATAGTCGAGCACTCTCAGGAACTGCGCCTGGATGACGTTGCCGACCATGCGGGTGTCGGTGGAGCCGAGGAGATCGGCGTTCACGTAGTCACCGGCCGCCGGGATGAAGGTGAGCAGCGTGCCGGAGACGACACCCGGCATCGACAGCGGGAAGGTCACCTTGCGGAAGGTCGTCGAAGGGCGTGCGTACAGGTCCCCGGCGGCCTCGTGGAGTCGGCCGTCGATGCGCTCCAGCGAGGTGTAGAGCGGCAGGATCATGAACGGCAGGAAGTTGTACGTCAGGCCGCACACCACCGCGAGCGGCGTGGCCAGGACGCGGTCGCCGGCGGTCATGCCGAGCCAGGTGGTGACGTCCAGGACGTGCAGCGTGTTGAGCGCGCCGACGACCGGGCCGCCGTCGGCGAGGATCGTCTTCCAGGCCAGGGTGCGGATCAGGAAGCTGGTGAAGAACGGCGCGATCACCAGGATCATGATCAGGTTCTTCCAGCGGCCCGCGCGGAAGGCGATCAGATACGCCAGCGGATAGCCGAGCAGCAGGCACAGGATCGTCGCCGTGCCCGCGTAGAGCACCGAGCGGACGAACTGCGGCCAGTACGTGGTCAGCGCGTCCCAGTAGGTGGCGAAGTGCCAGGTGACCTGGTAGCCCTCCTCCAGGGAACCCGTCTGCACGGACGTGGAGGCCTGGTAGATCATCGGCAGTGCGAAGAAGACGATCAGCCAGAGGATGCCGGGCAGCAGCAGCCAGTACGGCGTCCAGCGGCCCCTGCGCTTTCGGGGCTTCGGTTCGGGCGCTGGGGGCGCGAGCGGCGGTGGCGCCTCGGTGAGTGTGCTCATCAGGCCGCCTCTTCCACTCCGGCGTCGACGTCCTGGGCGGCGTCCAGACCGAAGGTGTGGGCCGGGTTCCAGTGCAGGACCACCTCGGCGCCGGGCACCAGGCGGGGGTCGCGGTCGATGTTCTGGGCGTAGACCCCGAAGTCGGAGCAGACCGGGCTGTCGACGACGTACTGCGTGGAGACGCCGATGAAGCTGGAGTCGGCGATCCGGCCGGTGATGCGGTTGCGGCCCTCGGGAATCTCGCCGGCGTCGTCCGCGTGGGTGAGGGAGATCTTCTCCGGGCGGACACCGGCCAGCACCCTGCCGCCGGTCGTCGTGGAGGCGGAACAGCGTGCCTCGGGCAGGACGAGCTTGCCGCCGCCCGCCTTCAGCACGATCTCGTCACCGCTTGTGGAGTCGACCTCGGCCTCGATGAAGTTGGAGGTGCCGAGGAAGTTGGCGACGAACGTGGTGCGCGGGTTCTCGTAGAGGTCGGTCGGCGCGCCCAGCTGCTCGACGCGGCCCGCGTTCATCACGGCGACCGTGTCGGCCATGGTCATGGCCTCCTCCTGGTCGTGCGTGACGTGCACGAAGGTGATGCCGACCTCGGTCTGGATGCGCTTGAGCTCCAACTGCATCTGGCGGCGCAGCTTGAGGTCCAGGGCGCCGAGCGGTTCGTCGAGGAGCAGCACCTTGGGGTGGTTGATCAGGGCGCGGGCCACGGCGACGCGCTGCTGCTGGCCGCCGGAGAGCTGGTGCGGCTTCTTGCGGGCCTGCTCGCCGAGCTGGACCAGGTCGAGCATCTCCTCGACCTGCTTCTTCACCGACTTCAGGCCGCGCCGACGCAGGCCGAAGGCGACGTTCTCGAAGATGTCCAGGTGCGGGAAGAGGGCGTACGACTGGAAGACCGTGTTCACCGGCCGCTTGTACGGCGGGAGGGCCGTCACGTCCTGGTCGCCCAGGAAGACGGTGCCTGCGGACGGTTCCTCCAACCCGGCGATCATGCGCAGGGTGGTGGTCTTGCCGCAGCCGGAGGCGCCGAGCAGGGCGAAGAAGGAGCCCTGCGGCACGGTCAGGTCGAGCGGGTGCACGGCGGTGAAGGCGCCGTAGGTCTTGGTGATGCCCGTGAGGCGGACGTCGCCGCCGGGGTCCGTCTTGTTCGTCATGGTGGTCACGCCCCCGTCAGCTTCGCGAACTTCGATTCGAACTCGGTCTCTTCCTTCGAGCTCAGCGAGCGGAAGGCACGGGACTTGGCGGCCATGGCCTTGTCGGGGATGATCAGCGGGTTGTTCGCCGCGTCCTCGTCGATCTTCGCCAGTTCGGCCTTCACACCGTCGACGGGGCACACGTAGTTGATGTACGCGGCGAGTTCGGCGGCGGCCCTCGGCTCGTAGTAGAAGTCGATGAGCCGCTCGGCGTTGGTCTTGTGCCGCGCCTTGTTGGGGATGAGCAGGTTGTCGGTGGACGTCATGTATCCGCTGTCCGGGATGAGGAAGTCGATGTCGGGGCTGTCCGCCTTGAGCTGCACGACGTCCCCGGCCCAGGCGACACAGGCCGCGAAGTCGCCGCTGGTCAGGTCCGAGGTGTAGTCGTTGCCGGTGAAGCGGCGGATCTGGCCCTTGTCGACGGCTTTCTGGAGGCGGGCGATGGCCGCGTCGTAGTCGTCGGCGGTGAAGTCGGCCGGGTCCTTGCCCATGTCGAGCAGCGTCATGCCGATGCTGTCGCGCATCTCCGACAGGAAACCGACCCGACCCTTGAGCTTGGGATTGTCGAGCAGGTCGGATATGGACTTCACCTCGACGCCGTCGAGGGCCTTCTTGTTGTACGCGATGACCGTGGAGATGCCCTGCCAGACGTAGGAGTAGGCGCGGCCCGGGTCCCAGTCGGGGCTGCGGAACTGGGTCGACAGGTTGGCGTAGGCGTGCGGCAGGTTGGCCGGGTCGAGCTTCTGCACCCAGCCGAGGCGGATGAGGCGGGCGGCCAGCCAGTCGGTGAGGACGATCAGGTCGCGGCCGGTGTCCTGGCCCGCGGCGAGCTGCGGCTTGATCTTGCCGAAGAACTCGTTGTTGTCGTTGATGTCCTCGGTGTACTTGACCTTGATACCGGTCCGCTTGGCGAACTGGTCGAGCGTCGGATGGCGCTTGCCGCTGTCGTCGACGTCCATGTACTCGGTCCAGTTGGAGAAGCTCACCGTCTTCTCCTCGGCCGAGTGGTCCTGCGCCGAGACGCCGCCCTGCGACTGACCTGCTGCCGGGATGCCGCAGGCGCTCAGCGACCCGAGTCCGCCGGCTGCGAGCGCCCCGCCCGCGGAGGCGCGCAGCAGCGACCGCCGGGTGAGGGCGGCCCTGCCGTTTCTGAAACTGCGCCGCACGGCGGCCACTTGGGCCGCGGACAGGCGGTCGGGCTCGTACTGCTCCATGCGCGTGGTGCCCTTTCGGAAAATGGACGGCCGTTGGTCAGGCGGCCTGCATACGACTATCGGTCCCCGAACACGGTGCGGTGCCAGTCCTTCGCCGCCACCGCGGTGTTGTCGAACATGACGTGCTTGATCTGGGTGTACTCCTCGAACGAGTACGCGGACATGTCCTTGCCGCAGCCGGAGGACTTGTAGCCGCCGTGCGGCATCTCGCTGATGATCGGGATGTGGTCGTTGATCCAGACGCAGCCGGCCTTGATCTCCCGGGTGGCCCGGTTCGCGCGGTACACGTCCCGGCTCCAGGCGGAGGCGGCCAGCCCGTACGGGGTGTCGTTGGCGAGCGCGAGGCCCTCGTCATCGGTGTCGAAGGGCAGCACGACCAGGACCGGCCCGAAGATCTCCGACTGGACGACCTCGCTGTCCTGGGCCGCGTCGGCGATGAGGGTGGGCCGGTAGTAGGCGCCCTTGGCGAGCTCCCCCTCGGGGGCCTCGCCGCCGGTCACCACGCGCGCGTAGGCACGCGCCCGGTCGACGAAGCCGGCGACCCGGTCCCGCTGCACGTGTGAGATCAGCGGGCCGAGGTCGGTGCCGGCGGCGAAGGGGTCACCGAGCCGGACCGTCTCCATCAGCGCCGCCGTCCGCTCCACGAAGGCCTCGTACAGCGGCCGCTGCACGTACGCGCGCGTGGCGGCGGTGCAGTCCTGCCCGGTGTTGATGAGAGAGCCCGCGACGGCGCCGTGGGCGGCGGCCTCCAGGTCGGCGTCGTCGAAGACCACGAAGGGCGCCTTGCCGCCGAGCTCCAGGTGGAGGCGCTTGACGGTGGCGGTGGCGACCTCGGCGACGCGCTTGCCGACGGCGGTGGATCCGGTGAAGGAGGTCATGGCCACGTCGGGGTGACCGACGAGGTGCTCCCCGGCCTCCTTGCCGGTGCCGGTGATGATGTTGATCACCCCGTCCGGGATCCCGGCGTCGGTGGCCGCCCGGGCGAAGAGCAGCGAGGTCAGCGGGGTGAGCTCGGCGGGCTTCAGGACGACGGTGTTGCCCGCGGCGATCGCCGGGAGGATCTTCCAGGCGGCCATCTGGAGGGGGTAGTTCCAGGGCGCGATCGACCCGACGACCCCGATGGGCTCGCGCCGGACGTACGAGGTGTGGTCGCCGGAGTACTCACCGGCGGACTGTCCCTGGAGGTGCCGTGCGGCACCGGCGAAGAAGGCGGTGTTGTCGATGGTCCCGGGGACGTCGAACTCGCGGGTCAGCTTCAGTGGCTTGCCGCACTGGAGCGACTCGGCGCGGGCGAAGTCCTCGGCCCGGTCGGCCAGGACCGCGGCGAACCGGTGCAGGGCGTCGGACCGCTCGCCGGGCGTCGCTCCCGCCCAGCCGGGGAAGGCCGCGCGGGCGGCGGCGACGGCCCGGTCGACGTCGGCCGTGCCCGCCAGCTCGTAGGTGAGGACCTCCTCGCCCGACGCCGGGTCGACGACCGCGTGCGTGCGGCCGGAGGTGCCCTTGGTCAGACGGCCCGCGATGTACTGCGCGCCCTCCGCGAAGCGTTCCCCGGCCGGAAATCGGTCCGGGGTGGCAATGCCCGGGTTGTGCATGTGGCTCTCCTCCGTGTCCCCTGATGGGGCCGGCGTGGCTCAGGCTCGATTTGAGTGCCGATCCTGACAGAGGTATGCCACTCCAACAAGTGATTCCGTTGTTGATTTTTGGTTACGCGACGGAATCTGTCGACCAGGTGTCGAGTCCGCCGCGAAAAGGCAGGACGCTGTGTCAGTGGTGCCTGCCACACTCGCGTGCATGGAGAAGATCACGGGGGCGGTCGGCTCGCAGGAGGCCCTGATCAGGGCGGTCCGCGAGGGGGCAAAGATCAGGTATCTGCACTTCTGGGGGCACCGGCCGCGGCCGGACGGCCGGATCGGGGCGAGCTGTCTGAGCCAGTGGTGGCCGGCGCCGTTCACGGTCGACGGGGTGGCGTACGCGACGGCCGAGCACTGGATGATGGCCGCCAAAGCCCGGCTCTTCGAGGACCCGGCGGCGGAGCGCGCCGTGCTGGCCGCGGCGCATCCCGCCGAGGCCAAGAAGGCCGGACGGCTGGTACGCGGCTTCGACGAGACGGTCTGGCGGCGGGAACGGTTCGGGATCGTCGTGGAGGGCAGCGTCCACAAGTTCGGCGCGCATCCCGAGCTGCTGGGCTACCTGCTGGGCACGGGCGACCGGGTGCTGGTCGAGGCGAGCCCCGTGGACCGGGTGTGGGGCATCGGTCTCGCTGCGGACGACGAGGCGGCGGCCGATCCGCAGCGGTGGCGGGGGCCCAACCTGCTGGGGTTCGCGCTGATGGAGGCGCGGGAGCGGCTGCGGGCGACCGGAGCATGACTGAGGGGCCGGTCCCGGGGACCGGCCCCTCCCGAACCTCCGGGGGTGCCGTTCAGGCAGCCGCGCCGAGCCCGCCCATGATGCCGGCGAACAGCAGGAAGCCCAGCAGCGGCAGGATCACCGTGGCGATGATGCCGCAGACCAGGCCCGCGGTCGCCGCGCCCTTGTTGGTGGCCTCGCCGCGGGTGGCCTTGCCGCGGCCGACGGCACCGAAGATGATCGCGAGGATGCCCAGGATCACGCCGAAGAA
The DNA here is from genome assembly GCF_030124145.1 of Streptomyces sp. 378. Taxonomy (GTDB): domain Bacteria; phylum Actinomycetota; class Actinomycetes; order Streptomycetales; family Streptomycetaceae; genus Streptomyces. The sequence goes on along the minus strand of NZ_JASKMS010000007.1, from coordinate 236,918 downwards.
CCACAGGATGAACGTCACGCTGCACACCACGCCGATGATGCCCAGCACCAGTCCCGTGGTTCCCATGCCGTTGCTCGGCTGCGCGGGCATTCCGTAGCCGGGCGTCTGCGGGTAGCCCACGGGCGGCGCCGCCGGGTAGCCGGGGCTGCCCTGGGGGTAGCCGTAGCCCGGGCCGGGCTGCTGCGGATAGCCGTATCCCGGGGCCGGCTGCTGCGGCGGCTGGGCGGGCGGGCCGAACCCACCCGGGGGCGGATTGGTGTTGGACATGACGATCTCCCCTCCGTTGTCAGACCAGGGCATCGTAGTGGCCAAGTCGGCCCGCAGAGCCCGTGTTTCAGCGGTGGGACGGAGCGGTGGCCACCGGACCGAGGGTTCCGTAGTACGGGTCGTCGTCGGGGTCGTCGCTGTTGATCGCGGCCGTGATGCCGACGGCGATCAGGACGATGACGGTGACGCCGAGGATGATCCCGATGATGCCCATGATCAGACCGGCCTGGGCCTGACCGTGGTTGGTGGCCACCCCGGCCTCGGCGCGCTTGCGGCCCTTGATGCCGAAGACCACGGCGAGGATGCCGGTGACCAGGGAAACCACGCCGTAGAGGCAGAACAGGGCGCAGGAGATGATGCCGAGCACCATCGCGGCCACGCCCATGCCGTTCTGAGGGGCCATGGGCATGCCGGGCCAGCCGTAGCCGGACTGGGGATATCCGGGGTAGCCGTAGCCGCCGGGCGCTCCCGGGCCGGTGGGAGCCACGGGCGGGGGCGGGACGGCGCCGGTGCCGGACGGGTCGTACTGCGGGATGCCGGTGCCCGACGGGTTGTACTGCGGGGTGCCGGTGCCGGACGGGTCGTACTGTGGCGTGCCGGTGGGCGGGGTGAAGCCCGGCATGGAGGTGACCGTGGCCTGGTCGTGCACGGACGGTGGCTGCGGCGCCGGGTCCTTGTCGAGCGAGGGCTTGCTCTCCGGTGGCGCCCACGGGTCGTGGCTGCCGCCGTCTGGCTGCGTGGCGTCCGTCATCGTGCGTCCCCCCTGGGTCGATCGTGCCGCCATGCTACGGGGCCGTGCGACGCGGGCCACAGGGCGGGGGCGGCGGCCGGTCGCCTCCCGGCGCGGCCTCGGCCGGCCAGGTCCCGCGCCCCCGGGAAGCGGCGCCGTACCACCGCATACGATGAAGCCGAATCATCGATCAGCCGATCACCCGCGCCCGCCCGCCCTGCGCCGGCCGGAGCGCCGTTCCGGGGAGGAACCTTGACCCAGCATCTCGTCGACCCCCGCACCCCGCGCGACCTGTCGGCGTTCATCGCCGGACTGCCCAAGTCCGAACTGCATGTGCACCACGTGGGCTCCGCCTCCCCCCGGATCGTCTCCGAACTGGCCGCACGGCACCCCGACTCGAAGGTGCCGACCGACCCCGAGGCGCTGGCCGACTACTTCACGTTCACCGACTTCGCGCACTTCATCGACGTGTACCTGTCGGTCGTCGACCTGATCCGCACCCCGGAGGACGTCCGGCTGCTGACGTACGAGGTGGCCCGGGACCTGACCCGGCAGCAGGTGCGGTACGCCGAGCTGACCGTCACCCCCTTCTCGTCCACCCGGCGCGGCATCGACGAGCGCGCCTTCATGGACGCGATCGAGGACGCCCGCAAGGCCGCCGAGGCCGACTTCGGGACCGTGCTGCGCTGGTGCTTCGACATTCCCGGCGAGGCGGGGCTGGAGGCCGCAGAGGAGACGACCCGGCTGGCCACCGACGACCGGCTGCGCCCCGAGGGCCTCGTCTCCTTCGGTCTCGGCGGGCCCGAAGTCGGCGTGGAACGGCCGCAGTTCAAGCCGTACTTCGACCGGGCGATCGCCGCCGGACTGCACTCCGTACCGCACGCGGGCGAGACGACCGGCCCGCAGACGGTGTGGGACGCCCTGACCCATCTGCGGGCCGAGCGCATCGGGCACGGCACCAGCTCCGCGCGGGACCCGAAGCTGCTCGCGCACCTGGCCGAGCACCGGATCCCGCTGGAGGTGTGTCCGACCTCGAACATCGCCACCCGCGCGGTGCGCACCCTCGACGAGCACCCGATCAGGGAGTTCGTGCGGGCCGGAGTCGTCGTCACCATCAACTCCGACGACCCGCCGATGTTCGGCACCGACCTGGACAACGAGTACGCGGTCGCCGCCCGGCTGCTGGACCTCGACGAGCGCGGCCTGGCCGAGCTGGCGAAGAACGCCGTCGAGGCGTCCTTCCTGGACGCGCCCGGCAAGGCCCGGATCGCGGACGAGATCGACTCGTACACCGCGCAGTGGCTCTCCCGATGACACCCGCCCCGGTCGCCGTGGCCCACCGGGGCGACCCCTACCGCGTCCGCGAGAACACCGTCGCCTCGCTGCGTTCCGCGCTGCGCCGGGGCGCGGACGTCGTGGAGATCGACGTACGGCTCACCCGGGACGGCGTGCCGGTGTTGCTGCACGACGCGACACTGAAGCGGCTGTGGGAGCACGAGCGGCCGGTGCGGGCACTGTCCTCGCAGGAGGTGCGCGGGCTGACCGGCGGCGGGGTGCCCACTCTGGCCGAGGCACTGAGCGCGACCGACGGGCACCGGGTGATGATCGACCTGCCCGGCTCGCCCGACGTGCGGGCGGTGCGCCGGATCACGGGTGTCGTGGGGGAGGCCGGTGCGGCGGACCGCGTCTACTACTGCGCGGGCGCCGACGCCATGCTCGCCGTGCGTGCGGCGGATCCGGCCGCCGAGATCGCCCTCACCTGGACGACACTGGCCCCGCCCCGGCCCGTCCTGCTGGAGGCGATCCGCCCGCGCTGGCTCAACTACCGCTTCTCGCTGGTGGACCGCCCGCTCGCCGAGCGTGTGCACCGCGACGGCCATCTGCTGTCCGTGTGGACCCCCGACACACGCCGCTCCATGCGACGGCTGCTTCAGGCGGGCGTGGACTCGATCACGACGAACCGCGTCGACGTACTGTGCGCCACTCGCGCGAGCGCCGCGGCACCCTCGCCGGATCGGCCGGCGTCCCGCGCGTGACGTACCGCGGCACCGGCGCGCTGTCCGTGCCGCGGACGAGGGATCACACGCGGGGAGACGGCGTGAGGTTCTCGGGACAACCGTTTCAGTGACCGCTGAGCACCGGGGTGGCCACCGGCGCGGTCAGCGCCTCCAGCCGCTTTCCGCTGCCGCACGACGTACAGCGGGACCACCCCGAACACCCCGAAGGCGATGCCGATCACCGGCCACCGGCCACCGGCCACCGGCCACCGAAAAGGGTTCCGCGGGCAGCACGACGGCCCCGGGCGAAGCGGAGGTCCGCCCGGGGCCGTCGACACGTCACCGCGTGACTACGCGTCCAGCGACGTCATCACGTGCTTGATCCGCGTGTAGTCCTCGAAGCCGTACCCGGAGAGGTCCTTGCCGTAGCCGGACTTCTTGAAGCCGCCGTGCGGCATCTCGGCGACCAGCGGGATGTGCGTGTTGATCCACACACAGCCGAAGTCGAGCTTCTTGGACATCCGCATGGCGCGGCCGTGGTCCTTGGTCCACACCGAGGAGGCCAGCGCGTACTCGACGCCGTTGGCCCACCGCACCGCCTGCTCCTCGTCGGAGAAGGACTGCACGGTGATGACCGGGCCGAAGACCTCGTTCTGGATGATCTCGTCGTCCTGCCTCAGGCCCGAGACGACGGTCGGCGCGTAGAAGTAGCCCTTGTCGCCGACCCGCTTGCCGCCGGCCTCCACGCGCGCGTGCGCGGGCAGCCGGTCGATGAAGCCCTCGACCTGCTTGAGCTGGTTGGGGTTGTTGAGCGGGCCGAACAGCACGTCCTCGTCGTCCGGCTGCCCGGTCTTGGTCTCGGAGGCGGCCTTCGCGAGCGCGGAGACGAACTCGTCGTGGATGGACTCGTGGACGAGCACGCGCGTGGCGGCGGTGCAGTCCTGGCCGGCGTTGAAGTAGCCCGCGACCGAGATGTCCTCGACGGCCTTGGCGATGTCGGTGTCCTCGAAGACCAGGACCGGCGCCTTGCCGCCCAGCTCCAGGTGGACACGCTTGACGTCCTTGGCGGCGGACTCGGCGACCTGGATGCCGGCCCGCACGGAACCGGTGATGGAGGCCATGGCCGGGGTGTCGTGCTCGACCATCAGGCGGCCGGTGTCGCGGTCGCCGCAGATGACGTTGAAGACGCCCTTGGGCACGATCGAGCCGATGATCTCGGCCATGAGGACCGTCGAGGCCGGGGTGGTGTCGGACGGCTTCAGCACGACGGTGTTGCCCGCCGCGATCGCCGGGGCGAACTTCCACACGGCCATCATCATCGGGTAGTTCCACGGCGCGACCTGGGCGCAGACGCCGACCGGCTCGCGGCGCACGATGGAGGTCAGGCCCTCCATGTACTCACCGGCCGAGCGGCCTTCGAGCATCCGCGCCGCCCCCGCGAAGAAGCGGATCTGGTCGACCATCGGCGGGATCTCCTCGGAGCGGGTCAGCCCGATGGGCTTGCCCGTGTTCTCCACCTCGGCCGCGATCAGCTCCTCGGCGCGCTCCTCGAAGGCGTCCGCGATCTTCAGCAGGGCCTTCTGACGCTCGGCGGGCGTGGTGTCGCGCCAGCCGGGAAAGGCCTCGGCGGCCGCCGCCATGGCGGCGTCCACGTCCGCCTGCCCGGACAGCGGAGCGGTCGCGTACGCCTCGCCCGTCGCGGGATTGACCACCTCGGTGGTCCGTCCGTCGGCGGCGTCCCGGAACTCACCGCCGATGTAGTTGCGCAAGCGACGCAGCTCGGTGCTCACTGCCGGCCCTCCAGTTCGGATGTCCAGTACTTGAGACACCCACCCTAGTCGGCCGCCCCACGTTTTCAACACCCCCGCTCCCTTCGATCGTGCGGAATCCGCAGGTATAGGGGACGCAGACAACGGATTTCATCGATCGAGGCTTGCGGATGTGTCGAGACCTCGTGCACAGTGACCTCGTGGCCAGTCGAAGCGCAGACCAGAAGGGCTCGCGGGAGCACCGCGAGTCCTCCCGCGAGTCCAGGAACGGCAGCTCGCCGCAGCTGGACGCCGTCTCCCTCGCCATCATCGAGCAGCTCCAGGAGGACGGCCGCCGGCCGTACGCCGCCATCGGCAAGGCCGTGGGCCTGTCCGAGGCGGCCGTGCGCCAGCGCGTCCAGAAGCTGCTCGATCAGGGCGTGATGCAGATCGTCGCCGTCACGGACCCGCTCACCGTGGGCTTCCGCAGACAGGCGATGGTCGGCGTCAACGTGGAGGGCGACGTGGAGTCGGTCGCCGACGCGCTGTCGGCCATGTCCGAATGCGAGTACGTGGTGATGACCGCGGGCTCCTTCGACCTGATGGTGGAGATCGTCTGCGAGGACGACGACCACCTCCTGGACGTCATCAACAAACGCATTCGGGCGGTGCCCGGAGTGCGCTCCACCGAGAGCTTCGTCTACCTCAAGCTCAAGAAGCAGACCTACATGTGGGGAACCCGATAACCGTGAGGACCCGATAGCCGTGAGCAAGGACCTCTCCCAGACCGCGTACGACCACCTGTGGATGCACTTCACGCGCATGTCGTCGTACGAGAAGGCCCCCGTTCCCACCATCGTCCGGGGCGAGGGCACGTACATCTACGACGACAAGGGCAAGCGCTACCTGGACGGCCTCGCCGGCCTCTTCGTGGTGCAGGCCGGACACGGCCGGGTCGAGCTCGCCGAGACCGCCTTCAAGCAGGCACAGGAGCTCGCGTTCTTCCCGGTGTGGTCCTACGCCCACCCCAAGGCCGTCGAGCTGGCCGAGCGTCTCGCCGGGCACGCGCCGGGCGACCTGAACAAGGTCTTCTTCACCACCGGCGGCGGCGAGGCGGTCGAGACCGCCTGGAAGCTCGCCAAGCAGTACTTCAAGCTGGTCGGCAAGCCCACCAAGCACAAGGTCATCTCACGTGCGGTCGCCTACCACGGCACCCCGCAGGGCGCCCTGTCCATCACCGGTCTGCCGGCCCTGAAGGCCCCCTTCGAGCCGCTGGTCCCGGGCGCCCACAAGGTCCCGAACACCAACATCTACCGCGCCCCGATCCACGGCGACGACCCCGAGGCCTACGGCCGCTGGGCCGCCGACCAGATCGAGCAGCAGATCCTCTTCGAGGGCCCGGACACCGTCGCCGCGGTCTTCCTGGAGCCGGTGCAGAACGCGGGCGGCTGCTTCCCGCCCCCGCCCGGCTACTTCCAGCGGGTCCGCGAGATCTGCGACCGGCACGACGTGCTGCTCGTCTCGGACGAGGTCATCTGCGCCTTCGGCCGCCTGGGCACCTACTTCGCCTGCGACAAGTTCGACTACGTGCCGGACATGATCACCTGCGCCAAGGGCATGACCTCGGGCTACTCCCCCATCGGCGCCTGCATCATCTCGGACCGCCTCGCCGAGCCCTTCTACAAGGGCGACAACACCTTCCTGCACGGCTACACCTTCGGCGGCCACCCGGTCTCCGCGGCCGTGGGCCTGGCCAACCTCGACCTGTTCGAGCGCGAGAACCTCAACCAGCACGTCCTGGACAACGAGGGCAACTTCCGCGCCACCCTGGAGAAGCTCCACGACCTGCCGATCGTCGGCGACGTCCGCGGCAACGGCTTCTTCTACGGCATCGAGCTGGTGAAGGACAAGCACACCAAGGAGTCCTTCAACGACGAGGAGACCGAGCGCGTCCTGTACGGCTTCCTCTCCAAGGCGCTGTACGACAACGGCCTGTACTGCCGCGCCGACGACCGCGGCGACCCCGTCGTCCAGCTCGCCCCGCCGCTGATCTCCGACCAGTCGACGTTCGACGAGATCGAGCAGATCCTGCGCGCCACCCTCTCGGAGGCGTGGACCAAGCTCTGACGCCCCGCCGCTCAGATCGTCTTTCTGGATGATCAACACCGGCCCCGGTGCCGCCCGTTCGAGTGAGAAACGGTGGCCCGGGGCCGCGTGCTGTCCGGCGTCCCGCCGCCTTCTGCCTAGCGTGCCCAGTGACCGATCGGCCCTGCCTTCGTTCCCCCGCACGGGGGATGGACACGGGAACTACGGATCTGAACCGAGGTGTACGCGCATGGAGGCCCCGCCGGACAACGACGTGCTCTGGGCACGCGCCCTGCACTTCCAGCACGACGACGGCTCGCCCGCGCTCTGCGGCGTCTCGCTCGGCGTACGGGAGGGCGAGATCCTCGCCATCGGCGGCCCGCGCGGCAGCGGCAAGACGACCCTGCTGCGGTGCCTGTCCGGTCTGGTGCCCGTCCGGCGCGGCGAGGTCTGGTTCAACAGCGTGCCCGTGCACACCATGGGCACCCTCACCCGCGAGCGGCTGCGCCGCGACCGCTTCGGCTGGATCGACCCGGCGCCCTCCCTGGTCCCGGAGCTCAACGTCTGGGAGAACACCGCCCTGCCGCTGATGCTGCGCGGCACCAGCCGGCGCCGCGCCAAGACCGCGGCCCTGGAGTGGCTGGAGCGCCTGGACATCGGCGACAGCGCCCGCAAACGCCCGCACCAACTGGTGCAGGCCGAGCGCCAGCGGGTCTGCATCGCCCGCGCCCTGGCCCCCGCGCCCTCGGTCCTGTTCGCCGACGAGCCCACGGCGCCCCTGCACCGCGCCGACCGCGCCCATGTGCTGCGCACCCTCACCACGGCGGCCCGCTCCCACCGCATCACCGTCGTCCTGGCCACCCACGACGCGGAGACCGCGGCCCTCGCCGACCGCACGGTGTCCCTGCTGGACGGGCGGCGCGTGCAGACGGTGCACCTGCCTCCGGTCAGCCAGAACGCCGAGCCGGAAGGCCGGGCAGCGTGCTCGCTCTCCGTCTGACCCGCGGCGCCCACCCCGCCGTCCAACTGCGCCGCCTCCTGGTCGCGGCCGCCTCGGCGGGCACGGGTTTCCTGCTGCTCTGCGCCCTCGGCTACGCCCTGGGCCACCCCGGCGCCCCCGGTTCCGCCCTGCTGCGGCTGGCCTGGTGCACGGCTCCCCTGGCCGCCACCGTGTACTTCGCGCTCGCGGTGGCCCGTACCGACCCGGGCACCGAGCCCCGCCCCGGCCTCGCGGCGATCGGTCTCGGGCCGGTGCGCATGATGGCCGTCTCGGCGACGACGACCGCCCTGTCCTGCACCCTCGGCTCGATGGTGGCCCTGCTGGTCTTCCTGCACCTGCGGGGCGACCTGAAGGGCATGCCCTTCGACGGCGCCGCCGCCGAGTGGCTCGCCGCGGACCAGCCCCTGCCACTGCCGGCCGCCCTGACCCTGCTGGCGCTCGTGCCCGTCGGCGCGTCGGTGGCGGTGGCGCTGGCCCTGCGGCCGCGCGAGGCGGCGCCCGCCCGGTCCGGGCCGGCCCGGATGTACGGCCGCTTCGGCGCCTACCGGCGCACCAGCAACCGCGAGACCTTCGGGGCGTACGGCCGGTTCGGCCGGCAACTCGCCCGGCCGGAGACCGGCGGCACCGCCGGGTCCGCCCCGAAGAGCGGCCCGCCGGCGGCCCGGACCAGCGGGTCGGTTGCGGCCGCGGTCGCCGGTTCCGGTGGGTCGGTGAGCGCGGTCGCGGACCCCCCTCGGCCACCCGCGGCGCACCCGGGCGCCGGAGAGGCGGCCGTGGAGGTCACCGCGCCCGGCACCCCGCACCCGGCCGCACCGGAGCCGACAGGAGCGAAGAGCGCGGCCGCGGAATCCGCTCAAGGGCTCAGCCCGCGCGCCGCGGCGCCGGACGCGGCCGGCGCCATCAGCCCCGCCGGTGCCCTGGCACGGCACACCGGCCCGACCGCCGGCGCACCCGACGCCCTCGACGGCCCCGCCCCCGAGGCGGCCCTGCCGGACAGCACCGCCGCCCCCTCCGGTCTCCCCTGGGGCATCACCGTGCTGGCCGCGGGCCTGGCCGTGGAGACCTACACGAGCCGCACCGCCCCCACCCCGCCCGACCTCAGCTTCTCCGGTGCCTCCCCCGGCGTGATGGCGGGCTGGGCGCTGGCCGCCGTCGGCCTGGCCCTGGCCGGTCCGGGACTGACCCACCTGTGCGGGCGGCTGCTCCAGTCCGCCCGCCCGGGCGCCCTGCGGCTCCTGGCCGGCCGCATCCTCATGGCGGAGTCCGTCCGCATCGGGCGTCCCCTGGGTGTCGTCTGCGCGGTCGCGTCCGCCACGTGGGCCATGGCTCTGCTGCACGCCCCGCACGGGCTCTCGCTCGGTCCGCTCACCACCCTCGGCGTGCTCCTCGTGGCCGGCTGCACCGTGGCGACGCTCCTCACGGCCGCCGTCGAGGCCCGGCAGGCCCGTGCCGGCACCACCGCCGCGCTGCTGCGCCTCGGCGCCCCCGCCACGATGCTGCGCAGTGCCGCCGCCCTCCGCACGGGCGCGCTGTTCGCCCTGTTCGGTCCCCTCTCCCTGACGGTCGCGGAACTCGCCGCGCTGCCCCTGGCCCGCTGAGCCCCGCCGCAGCCACTGGGAAAAGTCGTACGAAAAAATTCTCCGTAGGCCGATGAGTCCCGGACCGGCACCCGGTCCATCCCCGCGTAACGACACGGACTTGATGGGAGAGACCTGGCATGTACCAGCAGATGATCTTCGTGAACCTGTGCACCGGCGACCTGGACGCCTCGAAGAAATTCTTCACGGAGCTGGGCTTCACGATCAACGACCAGTTCAGCGACGACACGACCGCTTCGGTCGTGATCAGCGACACCATCGTGGTCATGGTGCACACCAAGGAGAAGTACCTCCAGTTCACCAAGAAGGAGGTCGCGGACTCGACGAAGACCAGCGAGGTGCTGCTCGCGCTGAGCGCCGAGAGCCGCGACAAGGTCGACGAACTGGTCGAGAAGGCGGTCGCGGCGGGCGGTTCCGTCTCCGGTGAGACCCAGGACCACGGCTTCATGTACGGCCGCGCGTTCGACGACGTCGACGGCCACACCTTCGAGGTCGTGTGGATGGACCCGGCGGCCGTCCAGGGCTGAGCGGCGCTGTGCCAGCATGGGCGAGTGCAGACGATGCCCGCCCATGCGGCCCACCATGACGACCGTGAGATAGAGACCCTCGAGGAGTTCGACGCGACCGTCGCGGCGCGCGGTTCGCTCGCCGGATACCGCGTCCAGGCCGTCGACCTCACGGACCGTACGCGCGCATTGCTCGGCACGGACACGGCGGGCGCGCTCTTCCTCGGCTGCGCGATGCGCGAGGAGGCGGCCGCGAAGATCCGCGGGGAGGGCGCCCTGGTCTTCCCGCCGGTCCCGGGCCTGCCGTTCGACCCGTACCGCGGCCTGGTGTACTCCCCGGACGAACTCTTCACGTCGCTGGCCGACGGTTACGAGGCCACGCCCGACGCCCTGGCCTACGCCTGGTTCCAGCGCACGAAGGCGGACGGCGACATCTACGCCTCCATGCTGCGCGCGGTCCACGACGACTCCGTCTCGGACGCCCTCGACGAACTCCTGTCCGGCGCCCGGGTCGTGGGGGTGATGGGCGGCCACGCGATGGCGCGCGGCACCGAGGAGTACGCCGGTGCCGCACGGCTCGGCCGGGAACTGGCCCGCGCCGGCTTCACGGTCGCCACCGGCGGTGGACCGGGCGCGATGGAGGCCGCGAACCTCGGTGCCTACGCGGCCCCGTTCGACGACGAGATGCTCACCGAGTCACTGGAACTCCTCGGCGCGGCACCGCACTTCACCCCGTCGATCACCCACTGGGCCTCGGCCGCCTTCGAGGTGCGCGCCCGCTGGCCCCGCGGCGGCCGCTCGGTCGGCATCCCCACCTGGTTCTACGGCCACGAACCGCCCAACGCCTTCGCCTCCCACATCGCCAAGTACTTCGCCAACGCCACCCGCGAGGACGGCCTGCTGGCCCGGTGCAACGCGGGCGTGGTGTTCCTCCCGGGCGCCGCCGGGACCGTGCAGGAGATCTTCGACAACGCGACGCCCAATTACTACGAGTCGCGCGGCGAGCCGACGCCGATGGTGCTGGTGAACCGCACGCACTGGACGGAGAAGCTGCCCGCGTGGCCGCTGCTCCGGTCGCTGGCCCGGGAGCGTTCGATGGAGGCGCGCATCGCGCTGGTGGAGCGGATCGAGGAGGCGCCGGGGGCGCTGAAACGTCTCGGCGGTTAATAAGAAGGCAAAGCAAGTGCCGGCAAGCCGCCTATGCGTTGACACTACTTATGCAGCGCTTATAGACCTGTGAGCCTCCCGGTAGTGCTGATGTTCAGTCAACACTGCCTCAACCCCCCGCTTGAGCAATCCTGTAAAGGACAAACGTGGCAGTTCTGTCCGTATCCCGCCGCGCACGTGCCGTGCGCGTCCTCGGTGTCGTCTCCGCCTCGGCCGCGCTCGCGCTCGGCACCGCCGGCAACGCGCTCGCCTGCGACATCAGCGAGTTCTCCGCCGAGGCCAAGTGCGACGGCGACAAGGGCGTCATCACCGTCACCGACGTGGACCCCGCCGGCATCCCGGCCACGGTCACCGTGTACCTGGAGAACAACGGTGCCGACGTGAAGAAGATCGGCGAGCAGGTGGTGAGGGGCTCGCGCGAGGGCACCACCATCACCTTCGCCGACGACTGGAAGCCGAACGCCGAGTACCGCATCCACGTCAAGGCCGCGCGCTACGTCGACGAGGACATCAAACCGAACCTCGTCACTCCGGCCACCGCCTGCAAGAAGAAGGAGGAGGAGAAGCCCCCGGCTTCGACTCCCCCGGCCTCGACTCCCCCGGTGACGCCGACCCCGTCGGCCGCCCCGTCGAAGCCGGCCGAGGAGACCGAGACCCCGGCTCCGAAGCCGTCGGAGAGCCAGAGCACCTCACCGGCGGGCAACGTGCCCGCCCCGGCCGGTGACTCCAACCTCGCCGAGACCGGTGCCGACTCCAACACCGGCGTCATCGCCGGCATCGCGGCGGCCCTGGTCGTCGTCGGTGGCGGTGCGGTGTTCTTCGGCATGCGCCGTCGCGGGACGAACAGCGACAGCTGACGCCCGCGCACACCGTGACGTGGCCCGTCCCCCGACCCGGGGGGGGCGGGCCACGTCACGTCTCATCCGAACGTCGCCCGCTCCAGCCGGAACTCCGGCAGCTCCCGGTCGCCGAGCACCCGAAACTCCTCGACGTATGGCGGGAGTCGGCAGTGGAACCCCAGCAGCACGGAGGTGAGCGGTCCGCGCAGGGCGACCGTGGTTCTCGGTCCCCCTGCGCCAGGAGACACCGTCCTCGGTGAGCTCGATGAGCCACTCGGCGTTCACTCCGGGCCCGTGTCGGTGGCGGGCGGCTGGATGCCGCGGTCCGGGCCGCGCAGGTCCCTCACGTCGTCGTCCGGCGCGGTCCGCCGCACGTGCCGGACGCTCTACGGCCACCCGTGGACCGCGTCGGCGACCACCTCGGGCGCGACCTCTCGGGGCAGCCCCGCGGCGAGCGTGGCGTCCGCGCGGTGATCTTGTGCCTCACCCGGCGGGTTCAGACCCCCGAAGCTGCGGATCCCCGCCCGGGCGGCCCACACCTCGGTGACCGGTCCGGCCTCGGGCAGCGCCGCGACGACCTGCTCGCCGCTCTCCGGCGGCCACGCGTCCGGCACCCCCGGCGTCGCCCCGGGCCGCGGCTCCCGCGAGACGCGGCACCCGCTCCTCGGGCACCTCCCCCTGGACCCGGGTCCGCACGATGGACTCCACCCGGCGCAGGGCCCCGCCCGTATGCCGGACCAGGTCCTCCAGCGGTCAGCCGGGGCAGCCGGGGCAGGCGGGGCAGGTGGGCATGGTGCCGGACAGATCGGTGCCCGGGATCACGCCGGACCTCGACAGGCCGACCCGGTGGGCGATCTCGTCGCGACAGCGGTCGTGCGCGAGCGGCGTCATGCCCGGCGCCCCGAGCCGGAAGCGATCAGCCGAGCACCACGATGTCGGCCGGGTCGAACTCCACTCCGACCGCGTCCCCGACCTCCGGTGCGGCCCGCAGCGCGCACGCCGCCTCCAGGCGCGGGGCGTCCTCCGGCTGGAGGTGGACGGCGACGTGGGTGCCCCTGAAGGTGCGGGCGGTCACCGTGCAGCGCAGGCCCGTGTCAGCGGGCACCAGGCGTACTCCGGCCGGGCGTACGAGCAGCGTACGCGTCCCGTGCGGGGCACCCTCGGGCACCGGCACCTTGCCCCACGGCGTGTCCGCGGCCTCCGCCCCGACCGTCGCCTCGACCACGTTCTCGAAGCCGAGGAAACGGGCGACGAACGCGTCGGCGGGCCGTTGCCACACATCGAGGGGCGTCCCGGACTGGGCGATCCGCCCGTCCCGCATCACCACGACCCGGTCGGCCAGCGCGAAGGCCTCCCCCTGGTCGTGCGTCACCGCGAGCACGGTGGTGCCCAACCGGCCGAACAGTTCCCTCAGTTCGACGACCAGCCGCTCCCTCAGCGACCGGTCGAGCTGCCCCAGCGGCTCGTCCAGCATCAGCAGCCGGGGGTTCGGCGCCAGGGCCCGGGCCAGCGCCACCCGCTGCTGCTCCCCGCCGGACAGTGCGGCGACGGCTCGGCAGCCCGCACCCGGCAGTCCCACGAGGTCCAGCAACTCCCGCACCCGCTCGGCCTGCCGCCGCCTCGGCTCGCCGTGCATCCGCAGGCCGAAGGCCACGTTGCCGCCCACGTCCCGCTGCGGGAACAGCTGGTGGTCCTGGAACATCAGCCCGACCCCCCGCCGGTGCGCCGGCACGCCCGCCTGGTCGCGCCCGTCGAGCACCACCCGCCCGGAGTCGAGGGGTTGCAGCCCGGCCACCGCCCGCAGCAGGGTCGACTTGCCGCTGCCGCTGGGCCCGAGCACACACACGACCTCGTGCTCGGCGACCTCCAGATCGACGGCGTCCAGCACGGCACGGCCTCCGAAGCGAACCGTCGCCCCCCGCAGAGCCAGCATCAGAACTCCCCCGTCCGGTCCGTGCGGAGCTTCTCCAGCACCAGCAGGGCCACGGCGCACACCACCATCAGAATCGTCGAGAGGGCCATCGCCTGGCCGTAGTTGAGATCCCCGGGCCGCCCGAGCAGCCGGGCCACGGCCACCGGCAGCGTCGGCCGGTCGGGCCGTGCGATGAACACCGTGGCGCCGAACTCCCCGAGCGACACGGCGAAGGCGAACCCGGCCGCGATCAGCAGCGCCCGCCGCACCATCGGCAGGTCCACCTCCCGCCACACCCGCCAGGGTGAGGCCCCGAGCACCGAGGCCGCCTCCCGCAGCCGCACGTCCACCGCCCGCAGCACGGGCAGCATGGTTCGCACCACGAACGGCACCCCGACCAGCGCCTGCGCGAGCGGCACCAGGATCCAGGACGACCTGAGGTCCAGCGGCGGCTCGTCGAGGGAGATCAGGAACCCGAAGCCGACGGTCACCGCGGACACCCCGAGCGGCAGCATCAGCAGCGCGTCGAAGCCGCGCACGAACCGCCCGGCGTCCCGGCGGGTGAGCGCGACCGCGGCGAGACCGCCGATCGCCACGGCGATGAGCGTGGCGGCGACGGCGTACGACAGGCTGTTGCCGATCGCCTCGATCGGCGGGACCAGGAACACTCCCCCGTCCTCGCGGGTCAGCGCCCGGTAGTAGCCGAGGCCCGGCGCACCCAGAGACCGCTGCACCAGCACGGCCAGCGGGAGCACGAGCAGCAAGGCGACGGTGACGAGCACCCCGCCGAGCATCGCCCACTGCCCCGCGCCACGGGGCCGGCGCGCGGTCACGGACGCGTCCACCAGCCGCAGCGCGGTCTCCCGCCGTCGCACGGTCCAGGCGTGCACCGCGAGGATCGCGCCCACCGCCACGAACTGGATCATGGTCAGTACGGCCGCGGTGGACAGGTCGAAGATCTCGGACGTCTGCCGGTAGATCTCCACCTCCAGGGTGGAGAAGGTGGGCCCGCCGAGGATCTGCACGACGCCGAAGGAGGTGAAGGTGAACAGGAAGACCATGAGGGCGGCGGCGGCCACGGCGGGGCCGAGCGCGGGCAGGGTGACCTGCCGCCAGGCCTTCAGCGGGGACGCCCCGAGCATCCGGGCGGCCTCCTCCTGCCGGGGGTCGAGCTGCGCCCAGAGCCCTCCGACGGTGCGGACGACGACCGCGTAGTTGAAGAAGACGTGCGCGAGCAGGATCGCCCACACCGTGGTGTCCAGACGTACGCCCCACAGCTCGTCGAGCGGACCGCCCCGCCCGACCAGCGCCAGGAACGCCGTACCGACGACGACCGTCGGCAGGACGAACGGGACGGTGACGACCGCCCTCAGGGCCTGCTTGCCGGGGAAGTCGAAGCGCGCGAAGACGTACGCGCCGGGGAGCGCGACGAGCAGCGTGAGCACGGTGGAGACCACCGCCTGCCAGGTGGTGAACCACAGGACGTGCCGGACGCCCGACTGCGCCAGCACGTCCCCGATCCGCCCGAGGTGCCAGGTCCCGTCGGCTTTGAGGCCACGCGCGACGATCGCGGCGACGGGGTAGGCGAAGAAGACCGCGAAGAACGCGACGGGCACGGCCAGCAGACCGAACCGCGCCGCCGCGCCCCGCCGCCGAACGGCTACTTCAGGACGAGTGAGGTCCACGACTTGACCCACTGGTCGCGGTGGTCGGCGATCTTCGCCGGGTCCATGGTCTCGGGGTCCTTCGCCTGCGGCCCGTAGGTCACGAACTCCGGCGGCACCTGGACGCCCTCGCGCACCGGGTACACGAACATGTTCATCGGCATGTCCTGCTGGAACCGCTCGCTGATCAGAAAGTCCAGGAGCGCCTTGCCGCCCTTGGGGTTCTCGGCGTTGCTGAGCAGCCCCGCGTACTCGACCTGCCGGAAGCAGGTGCCCTCGGCGACCCCGGTCGGCGCCGTGCTCGGCTTCGGATCGGCGAAGACGACCTCGGCGGGCGGCGAGGAGGCGTAGGACACCACGAGCGGCCGGTCGCCCTTGGCCTTCTTGCCGCCGGCCGAGCCGGAGAACTCCTCGTTGTAGGCCTGCTCCCAGCCGTCGACGACCTTCACACCGTTGGCCTTGAGCTTCTTCCAGTACCCCTCCCAGCCGTCGTCGCCGTACTTGGCGGCGGTGCCGAGCAGGAAGCCGAGGCCGGGCGAGGAGGCGGAGGCGTTCTCGGTGACGAGCAGGTTCTTGTACTGCGGCTTGACCAGGTCGTCGAAGTCGCGCGGCGGCTGCAGGTCGTGGTCGGCGAAGTACTTCTTGTCGTAGTTGACGCAGATGTCGCCGGTGTCGATGGGCGTGACCCGGTGCTGCTCCTGGTCGACGCGGTACTCGGCCTTGATCCGGTCCGAGCCCTTGGGCTCGTAGGGCTGGAAGAGGCCGTTGTCGAGGGCGCGGGACAGCAGGGTGTTGTCGACGCCGAAGAAGACGTCGCCCTGCGGGTTGTCCTTGGTCAGGATGGCCTTGTTGACGGCCTGCCCGGCGTCGCCGTCCTTCAGGACGTCGACCTTGTAGCCGGACTGCTTCTCGAAGGCCGTGATGACGTCCTTGGACGCGGCCCACGAGTCATGGCTGACGAGCGTCACGGTCTTGGAGTCACCGGACCCCTGTCCGCCGTCGGACGATCCGCACGCGGCGAGTGTGCCGGCCAGGCCGAGCCCGACGACCGCCGCCGTCAGCCGCTTTGTGTTGATGCTCACTGGATTCCTCCTGGAGTGACCAGGAGAAGACGCGGCCCTGCCCGGGACTTGTGAGGTCCCGGGCAGGGCGCAACAGCTCGAGTGGTGACCGATCTCCCTACCCAGAATGACCTGGGCCAGGTTCGGAGGGTCTGCGGCCGTGTGCCGCACTCTCAGCGCTGTGGCGCTCCCCTGTCGGAATATGCAGATGTCGAATATGAGGGTGTGCCTACGACGGTCAGACTACCGTTCGGTGGCCGCGAGCTGACCACACGCCCCGTCGATCTCCTGACCACGGGTGTCCCGGATCGTCACCGGCACACCATGGGCGGCGATGGCCTCGACGAACGCCTTCTCGTCCTCGGGCCGGGAAGCCGTCCACTTCGACCCGGGCGTCGGGTTCAGCGGGATCAGGTTGACGTGCACCGGCCTGCCCTTGAGCATCCGGCCGAGCCGGTCACCACGCCACGCCTGGTCGTTGATGTCCCGGATCAGCGCGTACTCGATGGACAGCCGGCGGCCGGACTTGGCGCTGTACTCGAAGCCGGCGTCCAGCACCTCGCGGACCTTCCAGCGCGTGTTCACGGGCACGAGGGTGTCGCGCAGCTCGTCGTCGGGGGCGTGCAGCGAGATGGCCAGGCGGCACTTGAAGCCCTCGTCGGAGAAGCGGTGGATGGCCGGGAGGAGCCCGACCGTCGAGACGGTGATGCCGCGCTGCGAGAGGCCCACCCCGTCGGGCTCGGGGTCGGTGAGCCGCCGGATGGCGCCGGCGACCCGGTTGTAGTTGGCGAGCGGCTCACCCATGCCCATGAAGACGATGTTGCTGAGCCGCGCGGGCCCACCCGGCACCTCACCGTCCCTGAGCGCCCGCATGCCGTCCACGATCTGGTGCACGATCTCGGCGGTGGACAGATTCCGGTCGAGCCCCGCCTGCCCGGTCGCACAGAACGGGCAGTTCATCCCGCATCCGGCCTGGGAGCTGATGCACATGGTCACGCGGTCCGGGTAGCGCATCAGCACGGACTCGACGAGCGTCCCGTCGAACAGCCGCCACAGCGTCTTGCGGGTCGTGCCCTCATCGGTCGACAGATGCCGCACGACGGTCATCAGCTCGGGCAGCAGCGCTTCCCGCAGCTTCCCCCGCGCACCGGCCGGAATGTCGGTCCACTGCTCCGGATCATGCGCGTACCGCGCGAAGTAGTGCTGCGAGAGCTGCTTGGCACGAAACGGCTTCTCCCCGACAGCAGCAACGGCCTCCTTGCGCTCGGCAGGAGTGAGGTCGGCGAGATGCCGCGGCGGCTTCTTGGCTCCGCGCGGGGCGACGAAAGTGAGTTCTCCGGGTGCAGGCATAACCCTCCCAGTGTCGCAGATCAACTCTGGGGTCCCGGGCCGGATCAGGGTGGGGGCGGTCACCCGTGGGTGCTGCCGGACAGCTTCGGCCGGCTTCGGACGGCCCAGGGATGAAGTTGCGGCAGGGGAGGCCGACCCGTGTGGGGAAGGCTGCGCCACCGGGAGGGGGACGGCGACGGCCTACCCGCCCGTGTGCTCCAGCCGGTCCTTGAGGAGCTGCTCGTTGCGCGGGAGTTCCTTGCGGACCTGGGGGCGTACGACGAGGGGGACCAGGACCTTGCCCATGCCGTGGCCCTCCAGGTCGATGTCGATCGTGACGTGCGAGCGGCGCCCCTCGTCGTAGGGTTCGACCTCGCCGTGCACCTGGGCACGGACGGGGCCGTCGACGCCGCGCATGCCCCAGCTGTGAGGCGGGTCGTACGCGGTGACCTCCATGGTCATCGGCATGACGCGGCGGCCGACGTGCCGGGTCACACGGACCTTGCTGCCGATACCGACGGGCCCCTCGTCGAGGCGCTCCGCGGACACGGCGCTCAGCTGCCACTCCGGCAGGCGCGAAGTGTCCATGAGGTACTGGTAGACCTCCTCGGGGCGGCGGTCGACGTCGATGCTCTCTCGGATGATGGCCATGACGGCCTCCTTTGGGAGGTACATCTGAATCGTCCCACTTCGCCCCCCGGGCGTCTTCCCGAGACGGCGGCGAGCCCCCGCCCGGCAGGGCAGGGGCTCGCCGACAGAGATCGCCTCAGCCGGACCCGACGAACAGCACGAGCAGCAGCCACACCACCGGAGCCGTGGGCAGCAGCGAGTCGAGCCGGTCCATGATG
Source organism: Streptomyces sp. 378 (assembly GCF_030124145.1). Taxonomy (GTDB): domain Bacteria; phylum Actinomycetota; class Actinomycetes; order Streptomycetales; family Streptomycetaceae; genus Streptomyces. The sequence goes on along the minus strand of NZ_JASKMS010000007.1, from coordinate 218,167 downwards.
CCGCCGTGACCCGGCAGCAGCGTGCCCATGTCCTTGATGCCGAGGTCCCGCTTGATCATGGACTCGCCGAGGTCGCCGAGCGTGGCGGTGACCGCGACCGCGAGGCCCAGCACCAGACCCTGCCACCAGGCGCCGTCGTCGATGAGGAACTGCGTGCACAGCGCCCCCGCGACCATGGCGAAGGAGACCGCGCCGAGCAGGCCCTCGCGGGTCTTGCCGGGGCTGATGCGCGGGGCGAGCTTGTGCCGGCCGAACCGCCAGCCGACGGCGTAGGCCCCGGTGTCGCTGACGACCGTGAGCAGCAGGAAGGTGAGCACCCGCTCGGGGCCGTCGTCCGCGGTCAGCATCATCGCCACGAACGTCGCCAGGAACGGCACGTAGAACGCCGCGAAGACGCCCGCGGTGACATCCCTCAGGTAGCCCTCGGGCGGTTCCGTCATGCGCCAGACGAGGACGGCCAGCGCCGTGAGCGCCATCGCCACCCACGCGCCCTCGGCACCCCGGACGTACCCGGCGACGACCATCGCGGCACCACCGAGCGCGAGCGGCACGAGGGGTGCCCGGATGCCCTTGCGCTCCTCCAGCCGCGTGGTGAGCTCCCACAGGCCCACCACGACGGCCACCGCTACGACGCCGACGAAGACGGCCTTGACGACGAACAGCGACGCGACGATCACCGCACCGAGCCCGACGCCGACCCCTATCGCGGCACTCAGGTCGCGACCCGCGCTCTTCTTCGGCGGCTTGGGCGCCGGGTGCGGGGCGTCGGGCATGGGCTCCGGATTCGTGTCGTTTCGGACCGGGGGGCCGCTCAGCCGAGCAGCCCCCCGGTCGTCATCCTGGTTTCCGCCGAATGCGGTCACGTCGGGCACGATGGGCATGGGGCGAGTCTGAGGCGCTTCATACGCATCGTATGCGGGACCTGTCGGGGCGGCCCCCTGGACGTGCCCGTGGCCTGAGCCCTGGACGTGCCCCTGACCATGCCCGTGGTCGGTGGGCCCCCAGTAGCCGGCCTGTGGCGGCGCCCCCCAGGAAGAGTCGTTCATCAGACCTCGAGCAGCTCCGCTTCCTTGTGCTTCAGGAGCTCGTCCACCTGCGCGACGTACTTCGCGGTGGTGTCGTCGAGCTCCTTCTCGGCACGGCGGCCCTCGTCCTCGCCGACCTCGCCGTCCTTGATCAGCTTGTCGATGGCGTCCTTGGCCTTGCGGCGCACGGAGCGGATGGAGACCTTGGCGTCCTCACCCTTGCTCTTGGCCACCTTGATGTACTCGCGGCGGCGCTCCTCGGTCAGCTCGGGGAACACCACCCGGATGATGTTGCCGTCGTTGCTCGGGTTGACGCCCAGGTCGGAGTCGCGGATCGCCTGCTCGATGTTGCGCAGCGCGCTCTTGTCGAACGGGGTCACCACGGCCATGCGCGGCTCGGGCACCGAGAACGAGGCCAGCTGGTTGATCGGGGTCGGCGCGCCGTAGTAGTCGGCCACGATCTTGTTGAACATCGCCGGGTGCGCACGGCCGGTGCGGATCGCGGCGAAGTCCTCCTTGGCGACCACGACGGCCTTCTCCATCTTCTCCTCGGCCTCGAGGAGGGTCTCTTCGATCACCACTTGCTCCTGCGTGTCTTGAGTAGGCCCGGCTGCGGTTCCATGTGGGGCGGCGGCCGGCTGCGTCGCGTCTTCTTCCTGCACGGTTCCCGACCGGCAGGACATTGTCCATCCCCCGGCCCGGCTCCGTCCCGTCCGTCCCCCGGACGGGGTTGTTCTCGGGAACCTCAGTCCCGGCTGCCGGGGTCCCCCACCAGCGTGCCGATCTTCTCACCCTTGACGGCGCGTGCGATGTTGCCCTCCGCCAGCAGCTCGAAGACCACGATCGGGAGCTTGTTGTCGCGGCACAGCGTCACGGCCGTGGCGTCGGCGACCTTCAGATCGCGTGTGATCACCTCGCCGTAGCCGAGGTGATCGAACTTCACCGCGTCCGGGTTGGTCTTGGGGTCGGAGTCGTAGACCCCGTCCACGCCGTTCTTGCCCATCAGCAGTGCCTCGGCGTCGATCTCCAGGGCGCGCTGCGCGGCGGTGGTGTCGGTGGAGAAGTACGGCATGCCCATCCCGGCCCCGAAGATGACCACGCGGCCCTTCTCCAGGTGCCGCACGGCGCGCAGCGGGATGTACGGCTCCGCGACCTGCCCCATGGTGATGGCGGTCTGCACCCTGCAGTCCACGCCCTCCTTCTCCAGGAAGTCCTGGAGGGCGAGGCAGTTCATGACCGTGCCGAGCATGCCCATGTAGTCGGAGCGGGCCCGGTCCATGCCGCGCTGCTGGAGTTCGGCACCGCGGAAGAAGTTGCCGCCGCCGATGACGGCCGCGATCTGCGCACCGTCACGCACGACGGCCGCGATCTCGCGGGCGATCTTGTGCACCACGTCGGGGTCGACGCCAAGGCCGCCGCCGCCGGAGAAGGCCTCTCCGGACAGCTTCAGCAGAAACCGGCCGCGTACTTTGCCGTCGTCGCTCTTCTGGGCCTTGGTGGTCATGGGGGATCCCGCCTCTTTCACGTGTTGCACATACCAAGAAGGCCATTGCCGGTGGGGCGTGTTTCGCATCCCATACGGCAATGGCCTCCTCGTCAGATCTGATGTCGTCCGCCACTCATGTGACGGCGTACGCGGACGACTGCTGTCGACCCTATCGGGGCCGGGCGTCGAGCGCGGTACGGACTCAGATGCCGACCTTGATGCGCGTGAAGCGCTTCAGGGTGACACCGGCCTCGTCCAGGACCTTCTGGACGGACTTCTTGTTGTCGAGCGCGTACGGCTGGCCGAGCAGCGTGGCGTCCTTGAAGAAGCCGTTGAGGCGACCCTCGACGATCTTCGGCAGAGCGGCCTCGGGCTTGCCCTCGGCGCGGGTGGTCTCCTCGGCGACGCGGCGCTCGGACTCGACGACCTCGGCCGGCACGTCCTCCTTGGAGAGGTACTTCGGCGCGAAGGCGGCGATGTGCTGGGCGACGCCCTTGGCGATCTCCGCGTTCGGCTTGTCCAGCTCGACGAGGACACCGATCTGCGGGGGCAGGTCGGGCATCGTGCGGTGCATGTACGCCGTCACGAAGCCGTCGGCGTACTGCGCGAAGCGGTCCAGGACGATCTTCTCGCCCAGGTTGGCGTTGGCCTCGTCCACGAACGCCTGGACGGTCTTGCCGGCCTCGATCTCGGAGGCGAGCAGGGCCTCGAGGTCGGCCGGGGAGGTCTTGGCGACGTGCTCGGCGATGGTCTTGGCCGCGGCCTGGAACTTGTCACCCTTGGCGACGAAGTCCGTCTCGCACTTCAGCTCGACCAGGACACCGGAGGAGTTGTCGTCGGCGATGATCGAGACGACGGCACCGTTCTCGGCGGAGCGGCCCTCGCGCTTGGCGACGCCCTTCTGGCCCTTGATGCGGAGCGCCTCGACGGCCTTCTCGACGTTGCCCTCGGCCTCGTCCAGCGCCTTCTTGCAGTCCATCATGCCGGCGCCCGTGAGCTCACGGAGCTTCTTGACGTCGGCGGCGGTGTAGTTCGCCATGAGTCTGTGAATCTCTCTCGAAGTCTGGAAGATCGAAAGATCTGCGGATGCGGATGCGCCCATGGAGCCGGAAGGCGCGCTCCTTCCGCTGACCTACGGGTTAACGGCGGGAGCGGACTTCACCGCGCCGAGGCGCTGGTGGATGCGGTACCGCTCCCGCCGTCAACTCGGACTGACGGGTCAGGCCTGCTCGGCCTCGGCCGGCTTCTCGGCCTCGGCCTCAGCGGCCGGAGCGGCCTCGGCCTCGGCGGCGGGGGCGGCCTCAGCCTCGGCGGCGGGGGCGCTCTCGGCCTCGGCGGCGGGGGCGCTCTCGGCCTCGGCGGCGGGGGCGCTCTCGGCCTCGGCGGCCGGAGCGGCCTCGGCGGCGGGGGCAGCCTCGTCGGCCTTCTTCTCGCCCTCGAGCAGGTCGCGCTCCCACTCGGCCAGCGGCTCGCCCGCGGCCTTCTCGCCCTTGCCCTCGGTGGCGACACCGGAGCGGGAGATGAGGCCCTCGGCGACCGCGTCCGCGATCACACGGGTGAGCAGGGTGACGGAGCGGATCGCGTCGTCGTTGCCCGGGATCTTGTAGTCGACCTCGTCGGGGTCGCAGTTGGTGTCGAGGATCGCGACGACCGGGATGTTCAGCTTCCGGGCCTCACCAACGGCGATGTGCTCCTTCTTGGTGTCCACGATCCAGACGGCGCTGGGCACCTTCTGCATCTCGCGGATACCGCCGAGGGTCTTCTCCAGCTTGGCCTTCTCGCGCGAGAGCACGAGAAGCTCCTTCTTGGTCAGACCGGACGCGGCGACGTCCTCGAAGTCGATCTGCTCGAGCTCCTTGAGGCGCTGCAGACGCTTGTAGACGGTCGAGAAGTTGGTGAGCATGCCGCCCAGCCAGCGCTGGTTGACGTAGGGCATGCCGACGCGGGTGGCCTGCTCGGCGATGGCCTCCTGCGCCTGCTTCTTCGTGCCGACGAACATGACCGTGCCGCCGTGGGCGACGGTCTCCTTGACGAACTCGTAGGCGCGGTCGATGTACGACAGCGACTGGAGCAGGTCGATGATGTAGATGCCGTTGCGCTCCGTGAAGATGAAGCGCTTCATCTTCGGGTTCCAACGACGGGTCTGGTGACCGAAGTGGACGCCGCTCTCCAGCAGCTCCCGCATCGTGACGACGGCCATGGCCGTATCTCCTTGAATTTCTCGGTTGTGCCGCGGATGCCGGACGGCTTCCGCGCCTGACGCCCACTGCGCGCCGTTCCACGAGGGACCGAGGGGCGCTGACACGGGCCCTTTGCCGGGCTTCGTGTCGGGGCGTGCGAAGTCGACCCGATGGCTCGGGTCGCCACCAGAAGTGTACGGGACCCACGAGGTGCCGGGTGACGCCGTTGTCCACAACCGGGCGGCGGTCCACAGCGGCGAGCGGTGACGTCGGCACTCCGGGACGCTTTCCGCATGCGAGCGAACCGATGTGCGCGTGCCTGTACGCGCCTGATCCTGCTGCTGATCGTCACGGCGACGGCCCTGCTGGCGCCACCGCCACCACTGTTCGCGGCGGATGCTCCCCCCGCGGACGCCACCGCGCCGGCGATCGGCCGCGCCTGGCCCGTCGGCCTGCGCCCGAGCGTCCTGCGGGGCTGGGAACCCCCGGCGACGGTCTACGGGCCCGGCCATCGGGGCGTGGACCTGGCGGCGACTGCTGGAACACCGGTTCGGGCGGTGACCGCGGGCCGGGTCTCCTTCGCGGGCCGGGTGGCGGGCAAGGGCGTCGTCTCGGTGGACCTCACGGGGACGGGTGACCCACCCCTGCGCACGACCTACGAACCGGTGACGGCCTCGGTCGAGGAGGGCGAGGAGGTGGCACCGGGTGAGGTGATCGGCACGGTGGACCCGGGCGGCTCGCACTGCACGGCCCCCTGCGTGCACTGGGGCCTGCGCCGCGGCGAGAGCTACCTGAACCCGCTGTCGCTCCTGCCGCCGTGGCTCCTGCACCGGGGCCCGTCGAGGCTGCTGCCGCTCGCATAACCGCGGGCCCGCCTGCCGCCGGTTGCCGCACGGGTGTCGCCTGGTTTGGTGCACGGGTGCCGCCCGGTTGGCTGCACGGCGGGTGCCGCACGGTGCCGCACGGGTGTTCGCACGAGTGCCGCCTGGTTTCCCCGGTTGCCGCCCGGGTCGGCGCGGCGGCAACCGGCTCCGCCGGGCCGGGAAAGGCGAAGGACGGGAAGCCGAAACGGGGCGGCGCGCAGAACGCCCGGCCCCCCAGCCCAACCCCGGCCTCAGGTCCAGCCCCGGTCCGACGCCGTCAGCCCCGCACGCCCCGCAGAGCCATGGAAACAGCCGCGTCGGTGATGGCGGCCGGCTCCTCCGCGGCCCCGAGCTCGATCCTCCGCACGGCCGCGTCCACGACGCCCTGCAGCAGCATCGCCGCCAACCGGGGCTGCGCGTGTCCCAGCTCGGCCAGCGCCTCGACGATCATCGCTACCAGCCCGCCGTGCGCCGCCCGGATCTTCTCCCGCGCCCCCGCGTCGAGCTCACTCGCGGAGATCGCGACCACGGCCCGGTGCCGCCGGTCCCCGACGAGGTCCAGCTGCCGGCGCACATACGCCTCGACCTTGGCCTCGGGCGTCCCGGCCCGCTCCATCGCCGCCGACACGTCCGCCGCCCAGACCGGGAAGTCGACCTCGCACAGCTCCTCGACCACGGCCGCCCGAGACCGGAAGTACTCGTAGACGGACGAGCGCGCGAGGCCCGTCCGCTCGGCGAGGGCCGGGAAGGTCAGCGCCTCCGTACCGCCCTCGGACAACAAGGAACGAGCCGCGTCCAGCAGGGCGGCTCGCTGCATCGACCGGTGCTCGGCCACGGAGGCCGCTCGAATCCTTGGCACGTCAACACTCTACGGACGCGTCCCGCCGGACGGGAGTGGTTGATGCCGACCCGACGGCATCGACCAGGTCAGCGGCCGAAGCTCGCCAGTTTCGCTCTGAGCTGCAGCACCGATTTGGTGTGGATCTGGCTGACCCGGCTCTCGGTCACGCCCAGGACGTTCCCGATCTCGGCCAGGGTGAGGCCCTCGTAGTAGTAGAGCGTGACCACGGTCTTCTCCCGGTCGGGCAGGGTGTTGATGGCCCGTGCCAGGAACCTGCGCAGCTCCCGGTCCTCGGCGACCTCCACGGGGTTGTCGGCGGCGGTGTCCTCCAGGGTGTCCATCACGCTGAGCCCGTCGCCGCCCTCACCGCCGCCATGCAGCAGCTCTTCCAGGGCCACCACGTTGGCCAGCGACAACTGACTGAAGACGGCGTGGAGTTCCTCGACGGCGATGCCCATCTCGGAGGCCACCTCGCCCTCGGTCGGCGTCCGCCGCAGCCGCGCCTCCAGCGTGGCGTACGCCCGCTCCACATTGCGCGCCTTCTGCCGCACCGAGCGGGGGATCCAGTCCAGCGCCCGCAGTTCGTCGATCATCGCGCCGCGGATGCGGGTGATCGCGTACGTCTCAAACTTGATCTCCCGCTCGATGTCGAACTTCTCGATCGCGTCGATCAGTCCGAACACCCCGGACGAGACGAAGTCCGCCTGCTCGACGTTGGACGGCAGGCCCACGCTGACCCGTCCCGCGACGTACTTCACGAGGGGCGAGTAGTGCAGGATCAGTTGCTCCCGCAGCCGCTCGTCCCCCGTCGCCTTGTACGACCGCCACAGCTCGTCGAGCGTCGAGGGAGCGGGCGGCCGCACGCTGCCACCGTCACGGGCGGCTGGGGGGATCGCCGCCCGGTCGGACCCGGAGGTGTGCTGGGGCATTCGTCGCCTTGTGCCGTTCTGCTGCGGAGTGGTGCTGCTGGGGTGAGCTGTCTGTCTGATGTCGAGTTGCCTGTCCGTGTCGGGATCCTCGTGAGCGTAGCGTGACTGCGGTGTCGCGGTGCGCGAGGGCGGAGGCGGAGGCGGGCGCAGATACGTTCCGGGGAACGTCCTCCCGAGGCGCCACGGTCGCTCGGTGTGATCACCGGAGAAGCCCAACTCGGCGCATTTCCAAGGGTTCTCGGGGTTCCCCCGGACGGCCGAACGCAGATGGTCAACACGGTCCGTGACGGTCGCGGACCGACATCACCGCCTGGCGTGTCAACTTCCAGCCGTCGCCGTGTCGTTCGACGTAACCGAGTGCTCGGAGTTCGTACAGTCTCGCGATCGCGTCGTCCTGTGCAGTCTGGGCGGCGCGGGCGATCTCGTCCGGCCGGGCCGTCCCGTGCCCCGGAAGTGCGGCGAGTACCTGCCGGGTGGCCGGTTCCAGCAGGTCGCGGGGCAGGACCGGGCCGCGCCGGTCGGGCGCCAGCTCTCCGATGTCGCCGACCAGTTCGACGACCTCCGCGACATCGGTGACCAGGACGGCTTCCCCGCGCAGCAGATCGTGCACTCCGGCGGAGAGTCCGCTGGTGGCCGGGCCCGGGACGCCCATCGTGTGCCGGCCGAGGCGCTGCGCCGCCCGCGCGGTGACCAGGGAGCCGCTGCGGTGGGCGGCCTCGACGACCACGGTGCCGCGGGTGAGCGCCGCGATCACTCTGTTCCGCAGAATGAACCGGTTCGGCGTCGGGTGGTCGCCGGGCGGCAACTCGCCGATGACCAGTCCCTGTTCGGCGATTCTGTTGATCAACTGGGTGTGACCGCGGGGGTAGGGCCGGTCGACGCCGCAGGCGAGGACGGCGACGGTGGCGCCACCGGCCCCGAGCGCTCCGCGGTGGGCGGCGCCGTCGACTCCGTAGGCGCCGCCGGACACCACCACCCAGCCCTGCTCGGCAAGGCCGGCGGCGAGGGTCGCGGCCATATGGGCCCCGTACCCGGTGCAGGCCCGGGCACCGACCACGGCGACGGACTTCAGCGCCCACATGCGCAGACTGGGCCGGCCGCGCACCCAGAGCCCCAGGGGCCGGGCATCCCCGAGATCGTCGAGCTGTCCCGGCCACTCCGCTCCTCCGGGAGAGACGAACCGCACCCCGGCGGACCGGGCCGCCTCCAGGTCTTGGTGCGGCCGGGCGGCCTCGGCCCTGGCCACCAGCCCGGCCCACCGCTTGGCGCTCACCCCCGGCGGCGCGGCCCCGCGCTCCTTCAGCCGCCGCACCACTCCCCCGACCCCGAACTCCCGCACCCACCGCCCGCCGACCTCGTCACCGGGCTCGATGACCCGGGTGAGCAGGACACGGTCGAGCAGTTCGCCGTACGGTTCCTCCGCGGCGTTCACGTCAGCGCCCCGATGGCCATGGGGACGCCTCGCGGCACTCCGGTGCGCAGCTGGAGCGCGAGGGCGACGTCCGTCGCGTCGGGCCGGTCATGGCCGACGAGGTCGGCGACGGTCCAGGCCACGCGCAGGACGCGGTCGAGTCCGCGGGCCGTGAGGACACCACGCTCCAGGCTCCGCTCGGCCTCGTCCATCGCGCCGGGCACCGCGTACCAGCGGCTGCGCAGCTCACGGCCGGGCACCTCGCTGTTCGTGCGCCAAGGGGTGTCGGCAAGGCGCTCGGCAGCCCGTTGCCGGGCCGCCCGCACCCGGTGGGCGACCGTCGCGGTCGACTCGCCCCTGGCACCGGAGGCGGTCAGCTCGGTGCGGGTGACGCGGTCCACCTCGACGCGCAGATCGACCCGGTCGAGCAGCGGGCCGGACAGCCTGGCCTGGTAGCGGCGGATCGCCGAGGGCGGACACTCGCACAGGTCGTCCCGCTGCGAGAACCGGCCGCACGGGCAGGGGTTGGCGGCGAGGACCATCAGGAACTTCGCCGGGAAGCGCACGACTCCCGCACTGCGCGCGATCACGACATGGCCCGCCTCCAGCGGTTGTCGCAGGGCGTCCAGGGCATGGCTGCTGAATTCCGGCGTCTCGTCCAGGAACAGCACGCCGCGGTGAGACAGCGACACCGCCCCGGGCCGGGCGGTGCCCGGGCCGCCGCCGACGAGTGCCTGCATCGTGGCCGAGTGGTGGGGGGCGCAGTAGGGGGCGACGTCGATCAACGGCTTGCCGGAAGGCAGCAGGCCGGCCACCGAGTGGACCGCGGTGACCTCCAGCGACTCCTGCCGGCCGAGTGGGGGCAGGATGGCCGGCAGCCGCTCCGCCAGCATCGTCTTGCCGGCGCCGGGCGGCCCTTCGAGGAAGAGGTGGTGTCCGCCCGCCGCGGCCACCTCCACCGCCGTGCGTGCCGATGTCTGCCCGACGACGTCCGCCAGGTCGTGACCGTGGTCGTGCTGGGCCGCACCCAGGCTGTGCATGCCCGTGGCCGCGCCCGTGCCCGGTAGCCGCAGGCCGGAGAGGAGCGGGTCCGGGCGGCCCAGCTCGTCCTGCTCCTCGTCGGGCAGGGGTTCGTCTGCCAGGACGGCGATCAGCTGCCGCAGACTGCGCACGCCCAGCACCGACACCCCGGGCACGAGGCAGGCCTCGGCGGCGGCACACTCCGGCACCACCACCTGCTCGTACCCCGCGTCGGCCGCCGCCAGCACCGCCGGCAGCACTCCCCGCACCGGTCGCACCCGCCCGTCCAGCCCGAGCTCGCCGATCATCACGATGTCGGCGAGGACCCGGGGGTCGATTCGCTCCGCCGCGCCGAGGACCGCCGCCGCTACGGCCAGGGCAATGCCTGAACTGAGACTCTCTTAACGCAAGCGGCCCCCGGCGGTGCTACCAACACCGACCGAGGGCCTGACGGAATCCACCTGACTCAACCAGGAGACCCGCTATGGCTCATGCTGCCATCCGCCGCGAGCGTCGCACCACCCGCCGCACCCTGCGCGCCGAGCTGCGCCGCCGCTCCGCCGCCACCCGCCTGACCGCCTCGTGCCGGCGCCGCCCCCGCAGCCTCGCCACCGTGGCGATCGCCGCCGGGGTCGACCGCACCACCGCCGCCGGCTGCGCCAACGGACTGCGCACCGTCGCCAAGCGCCTCGGCGTCACCCCCGCCGCGACCGCCCGCACCCGCCGCACCGTCGCCGGTGGCCGCGCCCACCGCACCCACGGCGTCTCCCGCTACACCCTCGGCCAGGTCCGCATCCTGATCCGCGCCTACCGCCCGAGGAAGCCCGAGTACGTCGCCGCCGTCGCCCGCATCGCCACCCTCGCCGGCGGTGCCCGGTGACGCAGAACGAGCAGGCGCCCACCACCACGGTGGGCGCCCCGCCCCCGGCCCTCCCCAGTGACCTCGCGGTGGCTGCCCGCGTCGCGCAGATGCTCCTCGCCGAGCACAAGGACGTCGACCACCGCGACCTGTTCGCCCTCAACCGGGCCCACGGCGCCCTCACCGAGACGGTGCGGATCCTGCTGCGCGCCCTCGGCGTCGAGCCGGACGACGAGAAGGGGTACCGAGTAGTCGGTACCCCTGGCGGCGACCAGCGCTGCCCGGCCGCGCACCCCGAGGACCCCACCCCGTGCGACGGGCCCCCGGTCGTCACCGTCCTCGACGCGCACAACGGCGGCGCCAAGGGCTGCGAGCACCACGGCGCCCGGCTCCTCGCCTCCCTCACCGGTGGCCGCGTCTACGCCCTGCCCGACGCCCCCGACGGCGCGGCCACCCGAGTCTTCAAGGCCGCCGACAGCACCCGCCCGTTCGCCTGGGTCGACGGCCCGCGTACCCGCCCCGGGCAGCTCAGCCACGCCGAGAACCGCGCGAGGGGTGAGCGCCGGTGACTCAGCACCTCCCCCGCACCGTGACCGTGCCGGTCCTCGTCGTGAAGTCCCTGGAGATCGAGGAGCCCGGTTGGTGTGCTGGCCGCCATAGCGGCCACGCCGAGTTCAAGGTCGACCTCGTCCACTACGGCCCCGAGCACACCATCGGCGCGAACGGCATCGACCTGCTCCGCGCCATGCTCGCCCAGAACCCCTACGCCGAGCGCGCCACCCGCGCCGTGCAGCTCTACATCGAGCAGCAGGACGTCACCGGCTCGTACAGCCCGGAGCAGGTCGAGCGGCTCGCCGACGCCCTCGTCGAGTCCGCCGACCAGCTGCGTGCCCTCGGCCGTGAGCTCGCCGAACTCCTCGCCCGAGGTGACCAGTGAGCGGCACCGCCCTCGTGCGCCGTCCGACCGAGGTCGCCGCCCTGCGCGCGGCGGCCCGGTCCGCCCGGCCCCTCCCCCCTGTCCCCGCCCTGATGGCCGCGCTGCTCGAAGCGAACGAGCGCCGCGACCGCGAGGGCGTCTGCCTGGCCGCGCACCGTGTGGTGCGCGCCGCCGCCCCGGAGGTGGGCGAATGAACCCCGTACTGATGTGGGCGCAAGCTCACCCCCTGCCCGCGGTCCTCGTGGCCGTCCTGGTCGTGGCCGCTGTCGTCGCGCTCGTCGTGGCCGGCCGCCGGGCCGCACGCCGAACCCCGGCCGCCGTCCTCGTCGCGTCGCTCGCCGCCCTCGCCTGCACCGCGTACAGCGCGGACACGTCGTGGCGGTTCGCGGAGCACAGCCTCGACATGGTGTCGACCACGGAGCGCGGCGCGATGTTCGCCGCCGCCGAGCTCGCCCTGTTCGCCTGCGCTCTGATGGCCCGCCAGAACCTCCGCACCCAGGGAGCGCCCGGCACGCCCGGGATGCTGGTGTGGGTCATCACCGGGGTGCAGGTCATCCCGGCCTACGCCGAGTCCGGCATCGTCGGTGGCACCGTCCGCGCCGTCGTCGGCCCGGTCCTGGCCGCCCTGCTGTGGCACCTCGCCATGGGTATCGAGCTACGCCACACCAAGCCGGGCACCGGCTCGGGGAGCCTGCCCGCCCTGCTCGCCCGGGAGCTGCGTGAGCGGCTGCTGTCCCGCCTCGGGCTCGCGACCCGCGACCGCACCGCCGAGCAGATCACCCGCGACCGCTGGACCGTCAAGGCCGTGGGCCTGGCCGCGAAGCTCGCCGACATGGGCCCGAAGGACCGCGGTCGTGCCCGGGTGGCCCGCCGTCTGTCCGTGGCCGTGGGCAAGGCTCAGGCCGGCGCGTCCGAGGAGCAGCGCACGAAGCTGTTGGAGCTGCTCGCCGCCCGCCGCCACGCCGCCTCTCTGGCCACGATCGATCTTGCGTCGCCGTGGGAGACGGGCGAGGAGATCACGGTGGAGCGGGTGCCCGAGGAGCGGCCAGCGCTCCCGCCCGCCCCGCGTCCGGACGTGGTGCCCGCAGGGGTGCGGTTGCTGCCGATCGTGGCCCGGCCCGAGCCGGTCGAGGATGACCAGGCTTTCAGTCCTGAAAGCCTGCCCCCCGACCCTGCCCCGGTGGTCATGCCGCCCCTGTCCCAGACGGCACCGAGCCCGTGGCTGTGGGACCACATCGGCCCGCGTGACGCGACCCCCAAGATGACCACCGCAGTGCCCGCCGATGCCGGTCGGCAGGTGGTCACCGAGGTCATCACCCTCACCCCCGCTGAACTGCGCAAGAAGGCCCGCAGCCTCAACCGGGAGGCGGTCAGGTCGACGAACCGGCCGGTGACCATCAAGACGCTTCAGGACGAACTCGGCCTGTCGCGTCGAGAAGCGGCCGACCTGCGCCGCGACGTCGTCGGCGGTGAGCGGTCATGAAGTGGCTTCTCCTCGGTGCCCTGCTCGGTGTGCTGCTCGCCGTCCCGCAGGCCCTCGACCTGACCACGTCCGCCGTCGCCGGGCTGGCGGCGAAGCCCCTGCTCGTCGCGTTCGTCCTCGGTGCCGTGATCCGCCCGTACCTGCCCGTACCGGGGAGGTGGACGCGGTGAGTGACGCCCTGGAGAAGGCCGAGCAGGCTGCCCGAGAGGCTGCGGTGGACACGGCTGCGGTCCAGATCGCGCTCGCGGCCGTCGAGCTGGCCAAGACCGCAGCCGCCCAGCAACAGACCTCCCGGCAGGAGGTCTGTCAGCACCACAAGCAGCGTCGCAGCGCGGGTGAGTGGCTCGGGATCGCTTGCGCGGTGTGCGTCGGCGGTGTCGGCATCGCGTTCGCGTCGCTCGCGCTGGCCGTCCTCGGCGGCGTCGCCGCGATCGTCGTCCTCGTCCTGCGGGACATGTGGCGCGACATGCAGCGCAAGGGTCGCTGACCTGCCCTTCCGTCCGACAGACCGACACCCCGTCTGTCTGTCGGAGCGGTGGGGCCGGACAGCCCGGCCCGCAACCGAGAGGAACCCCATGTCTGACCGTATGAAGAAGCAGGCCGCCCAGAACCGTGAGGTCGCAAAGGGGCTGCGGAACCGCGGCAAGGACGATGCCGCGAAGCGCCTGGAGGACCGGGCGGCCGAGCTGGAGTCGGGGCGGGTCACCGACGTCACCGACCAGGTCGTCGGCCTCTTCGGAATGATCCGCGGCCGTCGATGAGTGACGACCTGTCGTTCTTCAGCGACTTCACCATCGGCGAGCAGGCCCGCATCACCGCCCTGGTCGCCCGCATGGGCAAGCGCGGCCTGGCCGGCGAAGGCGTCGACATCAGCGACCTGAAGCGCAAGGTCGAGCGGATCGAGAACCAGGCCCGAAACCGCAAGCAGAAGCCATAGCTACACACCCGGGGCGGCCGTCTCCCGGCCAGGACACCGGCCGCCCCGGGCCTCCCGTCCCTCCGCAGAGAGAAGGAAAGGCCAGCATGACCGAGACAGCGCCCGAGCGGGTAAACGGGCACGTCAACCCCACCGTGTCCCTACTGAAGTTCGCACCTGAGCAGGCGCCGGCTCCCGTCGTCGAGCAGGCCGGGAAGCCGCGGCGTCGGGTACGGATCGACTCCCTGCGCCGGATCGTCGTCGAGGTCCGCGGCAACGACGGATACCGGGTCGTCGTCCGGCACGGCTCCTACATCGTCGGCGGTACCCGCATCCTCGCCCGCCGCGCCTGGGACTCCCGCACGACCGCCCGACACGAGCGGATGATGCGCGCCGCGGAGGCGGCCGGGCAGGAGGACGTGGCCCGCGACTGGGAGCAGCGCGCCTACATCTTCCGCCAGTCCCGCCACCGGCGCCGTATGGAGCTGCTGCAACTGGCCATCAACGCCCCCAAGGCCATCGCCATGGGCGCGCTCGGCGGTGCGGGCATCCTGCTGATGCTCGGCATCATGCTCGCCTGGGCCAACCAGGACGTCTCCGACGTACTCACCCCCACCCGGACCCTGATCGAGCTGGTCGGATGGGCCGCGTTCATCGCCGGTGTCATCTGGGATCCGCTGCTGGCCGCCCTGCCGTGGCTCGCCCTCGCCGGAGTGTGGGCGGTCGGCCGGCACCGGCAGGCGGCCCCCGCCTGGGCCCTGCCTGGCGACCCGGAGCAGCGGGACGTCGTCCCCGACGAGAACGCCATCATGCGGGCCCTCGGCAACCTGGGTATCGCCCCGCTGAACAAGGCCATCAAGGACGGTTGGCAGCCCCGTTGGGTGCAGCCCACGACCCGGTCCGGGAACGGCTGGCACACGCAGTTGCAGCTCCCCCTCGGCGTGACCGTCGAGATGATCAACGGGAAGAAGAACGTCCTCGCGCACAACCTGATGCGCAAGCCCGTCGAGACGTGGCCGACCGAACCCCCCAGGCAGCCCGGCGTGCTCGACCTGTGGGTAGCCGACCAGGGCTCCCTGTCCGGCGTGGTGCCGCCGTGGCCGCTGCTCACTGAGGGCACAGTCGACTACTTCAAGGGCGTGCCCATCGCCGTGTCCCAGCGCGGCGAACCCATCATCGGCAAGCTGATGGCCGCGAACTACATGGTCGGCGGCATCATGGGCTCGGGTAAGACGTCCATCGTCATCACGCTGCTGCTCGGCGCCATCCTCGACCCGCTCGTGGTCGTCGAGGCCTACGTCATGGCCTACAACGTTGACTACGACCCGCTCAAGCCGCGGCTGCGGGTGCTGGTCAAGGGCGACGAGGACGACGACCTGAAGGCCGCCCTGGTCGCCCTGCGGAACCTGCGCGACGAGGTGTCCGAGCGGGGCAAGCTGCTGGAGGAGCTCGGCGGCGAGGCCACCAAGCTGACGCGTGAACTCGCGCAGAGGGACCCGCGGATGCGGCCGAAGGTCGTCGTGTTCGACGAGTGCCACGAGCTGTTCATGCACAAGGAGTACGGCAAGGAGGCCGCTGAGCTGGCCATCAAGGTGATGAAGAAGGCCCGCAAGGTCGGCATCACTCTGATCTGGACCACCGTGTCCCCGACTGCGGACAGCCTGCCGCGCGACGTCACCCGCAACACCTCCCACCGCCTGGCGTTCGCGGTCGGCGACCACGTCGCCAACGATGGGCTGCTCGGCTCGGGCAAGCACAAGGCCGGCATCACCGCGACCACCCTGATCCCCGGCGAGGACGTCGGCACGGCGGTGAGCGTCGGGTTCAGCACCAAGCCGTTCGAGGTGATCCGCTCCCACTACGTCGCCCGGGACCCGGAGAAGGGCATCGACGAGGTGACGCCGGTCGTCGAGCGGGCCATGGGCCTGTACGAGGGCAAGCCGGCCGACGACGCACCTGCGTTCGCCCCGGTCGACCACCTCGCCGACATCGCGGCCGTCCTCGGCCACGAGCCGAAGATGCTCACCCAGGACGTCCTGCGCGGCCTCGCCGACAACAACCCGGCCGAGTACGAGGCCTGGACGTTCCGGGATCTGCGGCGCGTCCTCGACGACGTCGGGCACGGCGAGTACAAGACCGGCGGCCGTCAGCACGTCAGCTTGGACCGCGTCTTGGAGGCCATCGCGGCCCGGGACGAGGACGACGAAGACGAGGGAGGCGACGAAGAGTAAGGGAGTTCTCCCCACCGGCCTCCCTGCCCGCCTCCCTGTATATGACCTGCGGAAATGGCCAGTCAGGGAGGCGAGGGAGGCACCTTGCGAGATCCCTCCAGGACCCCGCAAACGGGGGTTCAGCCTCCCCCGCGCCTTCTCCCTCCCTGCCGCATCATGGGGTCATGGACGAACTGGCAGCACCGCCCGGCTACTACACCGCCCGCGACGTCGCTGCCCTCCTCGCCGACCGCCCCACCCGCAACGCCGCTTGACCGCAGGTCAGCCGCGTATCACGATCCGGGTGTACAACTGTGCCCTCAACCGGCACCACAGACACACGACGAAGCCCCGACTGTGAGCGGCAGCCGGGGCTTCGTCGTGTCACAGCACAACCATCGCCAACCCCCACACGTCACACCCGTGACGCACCAGCACTACCAGGGGGGATCATGCGCATCCGCACGACCATCGTCGTAGCCACGGCCGCGCTCGCCATCACGCTCGTCGGCTGCAGCAGCGACAACAACGACAGCGAGCCCAAGACCACCGAGAGCAGCAGCCAGCCCAGCACCGACAACAGTGCCGCTGAGAAGGCCGCCGGCATCCCCGCCGAGCCCACCGGCGCCAAGCGTGACGCCCTCCTCGCCGCCATCCACGACGTCAACGCCAAGCTCACCGCCGACGAGGACAAGGCCATCGACGCCGCACGCAACCAGTGCTCGGGACTCAACGGCGGCGCCAAGAACCCGGACCACCTCGCCGCTGAGCGGTTCTCCTACAACGGGATCACGCTCACCGACGACGACGGTGCGCACCTCAACATCGGGCTGCGCAAGACGCTCTGCCCCAAGACCTGACCACGCCACTCCGGCCCGGCCCGCACAACGAGCCGCGGCATGCCAGGGGGTGAACGTGGCCGCCGACCTGCGCAGTAGTGGCCATAGAGGGGGTGGGCGGCGCATCTCTAGGAGCCGTTCCCGCGCTGGATCAGGGTTCGCACGCGACCCCGTCGCCGTCACGGTCCAGGTGCGGCCCGTACCCGGGTTCGCCGACAAAGAGGGGAGCGGCGCCGGCGGCTCGTGCCTCGTCGCAGTTGTCGTAGTACACGTCCGAGGCTGGCGAGCTCGTCTCTGGGTCCGCCGTCGTGCCTTCCGTGTCCGTCACGGTCTCCGTGACCGTTTCAGCGGGCGGCTCTGGCACCTCGGTGTCCGGGGCCGGTGGCGTCTCTGCATCCTCAGGGGGTGGTGTGGACGTGCCCGGGGTGGTCGTCGTTGGTACCGGCTGGCGCGGCCCATCGTCCGAGGGGGAGCACGCTTCGAGCCCGGCCCCCAGTGCCACGAACGCAATCAGAACCCCGACGATCACCGCGGCGATTCTGGCCAGCAGTCCCATGCGCGCCCACCGTCGCCGCACGCGCCAGACCGGGCCACGGCCTCTCTCGCTGCCAGCCATAGCGCCTCCAGCCGACAACCCCCTGTACCGAGTGCACCACCCCGACCCGCAAGACGCATCCAGAGACGTGCCAAGCCAGTGCCATCAGCCCGCAAACGTGCAGGTCAAACCCAGCCAACCGCATACCTCATGCGGTTACAGGTACGGGGTCGGGACCTACCACAACGGTCACAAGACGGCCACATGCCCCACGCGTGACCTTCGCGGGACGCATGATGCTCTCTTGATACAAGGCACCTTGGGGGGACCATGCGCCACACCATTACCGCACTCGCCGCCTGCCTGCTCCTCGCCGGCACAGTGAGCTGCTCCTCAAACGGCGACGACTCGAAGCCGACCGTCGCGAAAGCCTCCGAGACCCAGTCGGCCAGCCCGACACCGAGCCCGTCCCCGTCGCCCAGCCGGGAGACGCTCAAGTTGGGCGACACTGCCGACATCGATGCTGAAGGCAAGCTCAGCGCCGCCACGCGCATCTACAAGGACGAGGGCATCCCCGACGTGGTGAGCCTGCTGAACGCCGACCAGAAGTGGGCTGCCCTTGAGGTGAAGGTCTGCAACAAGGGCCCGGAGAGCATCACAGTGACCCCGTTCGTGTGGTCGCTCGCCTACGCGGACGGCGCCCGGGTCGAGGCCACTCACATGACCGGGAACGAGCTGCCGCAACCTCTGTATCCGGTGGAGGCCAAGGTCAAGGTCGGCGACTGCGTGCGCGGCAACGTGTTGTTCCAGGCGCCGAAAAAGGGGCGCCCGGAGCGGGTGCTGTACAGCCCGGACGCGTTGGACGAGCCGGTCGAGTGGACCGTACCGAAGGCGTAGCGGCCCGCCGTACGTCAGGCTGGTGGCTGGCTCGCTGTCCGTGGGTAGGCTCCGGCGCATGACTGACTTCGTGCAGGTATCCACAGCGACGGAGACCCGTGAACAGGCGGTCGAGCTGGCCCGATCGGTCGTCCAGGGCAGGCTCGCCGCGGGCGCGCAGATCACCGGCCCCGTGACCTCCGCGTTCTGGCACGACGGCGAGTTCGGCACCGGCGAGGAGTGGCAGCTACTCCTGAAGACCCGGCAGAGCAGGTACGCCGAACTGGAGGCGCACCTGCTCAAGCACCACCCGTGGCAGAACCCGGAGATCGCGGCCGTGCCGATCGTCGCCGGGTCGGAGGCCTGCCTGCGGTGGCTCGCCGCGAACACCACACCAGCCGAGTAGCTCAGCCGCGCGCCCTGTCCAACACCTCGACGACCCCGGGCAACGCCTCGTGCTCGGCAAGCCGCTGCAGGACAGGTGAGAGCCGCTGCCGCGGCCGCACGGACGCCACACCGGAAGCAAGGTCGAGCGCGCGGCCCGTGACCGCAGCCGCCTGCTCGACCTCCCCGGCCGTCAGGTAGGAGTCGGCGAGCCACGACAGGTAGAGGCTCTTGTCCCGGGCGTGGTCGTCGTCGTACCGGGCAAGCGCGGCCTCGAGAACGGGCACCGCCCGGAGAGGCCGACGCAGTTCCGTCCAGCACCGGCCCGTCATGATCTCCAGCTCGGTCTGGTCGACCCACGCCACCCAATCCGGCTGCCGGTGGCTGTCGACCTCGGCGAGCGCCGCCTGAGCGGCTTCCAGGGCCCGCTCAGTCTCCTCGTCGTTGCCTGCCACGGCGTGCGCCCACGCGAGCCGCTCGTGCAGCAGCGCACGAACCCCGGGAGCAGCATCGGGGCCCGCCTCGCCCACGGCGCGGGAGGCGATGCCGATGCCGGCCTGCCGGTCGCCGTTGATGGTCTGGTAGGCGAGGAAGGCGAGCGCGTTGCCCGCCAGCTCGGTGTCTCCCGCGTCGACCGCAGCCCGGTGGCTGACCTCGTACAGTCCGCTCGCGTCCCGGTGTCGGCCGCCGTCGAACGCCGCCCAACCTGCCTGCTGCGCCTGCTCGGCGAGCACGGACAGCAGGGCCCGGCCGGTGGGCTCGGTGTACGTGGCGTCGCGCAGGAGCGCCTTCGTCGACTCGTACTCGCCGAGGTAGACCTTGTACGTGTCGCCGCCGCCGAGGACGTCATCGAGGCGACGCAGCCGCGCTGTCCGCGCCCGCAGCTTCTCGGGGTAGTCGCTTCCGATCCGGCTGCCCACCCTCGGGCGCGTCAGCTCCGGCAGGCCAACGGCGAGCCCGGCCCCGGCTGAGGCCTTGAAGAACTTCCTGCGCCGCACTCCGTCTCCGTCCTGGTCGGGGCCGTGACCGTGTGCCGGAGGTGTACGGCGCGGTGAGGCCGGCGCCTCCCACGGTCGGGTGGCCAGGCCTACCATGCGGCCGGGGATCCGTAAGGCGTCCGCGATCCGCGCGATCTTCTCGTAGGTGGTCACGCTCCCCTGCCCACGCGCCAGGAGTCCGACACGGTCCGGCTTCATATCGCACTCGGCAGCGATCTTCGAGTAGCTGATCCGGGCCTCGGAACGCGCGAGACGGAACACCGTCCCGAAGTCGTGAGCCGCGAGGGCGGCCCTCATGTCCGCCCGCTGAAGCAGTTCGCGCGGGAGTGCAGTTGGCGGTTCGTAACCCGTCATCGGAGGCCCCGTCACACCGTGTGTCTCGCTGCAGGAAGAGCAGCCTACCCATCATGGGGATACCCCCGGGCGGGAAGCGAGCAGCGAAACCGGGCTGGCAGGTTGAGGCGTTCAGACCCCGGCGGCCTGGCAGGGCCCCGGGGCGTGGCCAACGCTGCTGAGGAGCGCCGACACCGTGCAAGCTACCGCCCCAACGAGTGGCACCGTAGAGCGACATCAAGACCCGCCAGACCTTGCGCCAATGCGCGAGACCGCGCACCGGGTGTTGGGTCCGGACGCCGGGCCGGACGCTCTCCCACCGGTCGGCAAGGAGCTGGACACGCTCATCTCCACGCTGCGCGGTCACCTCCAGTTGCTGATGCCCGAGGTCGAGCAGGCGGCCGGGTGGCTGCCGGAGAACAGCCCAACCCGCCACAGCGCCTTGACCTGCGTCGGGGAGGCACGCGGCAAGCTCCGCGCCCCCGAGCTGAGCTTCGCCCGGCTGGCCGGGAGCGTCATGTACGCCCGCAGGCTCGCCCGGGTCCTGGTCGCCCTGTGCGAGCACTACGAGATCGTCAGCGCGGGCGTGGCCGAGACGCCCTCGCAGACCGCGTTCGTGCGCCTGGCGGACCACTGCCTGACGTGCCCGACCTGCCAGGCCAGGGACGACCAGGGCGCGCGTCTCGGCCTCCCCTGCGAGACCCACGATCGGCTCAACGACGAGTACCGGGAAGCTCTGCGTCTGGCTCGCGCCGACCGCCGACACGCGGAGGCATCGGCATGACCACCAACGAGACCGATACCGCCGCCCGTGAGGCCGCCGACATTGAGGCGGAGTACCAGCAGCTCAGCACAGAGCTCCTGCGCAACACGAAGATCCGGCGCCACCGGGCAGCCGTCCAAGCTCTGATCGAGGAACGGACCATCCTGTCCCTGCCGGCCGTGCAGCGGGCCCTGATCGTCGACAGCCGCAAGGGACGCTCGGCGCAACTCGCGGGTCTCTCCGGCCTCCAGTACAGCCTGGGCCTGGACGAAGGGCAGCGCACGTTCCTCGGCCTGGTCCTCTCGCTGGTCGGCATGGGCATCACCACCCTCGCCGCCGTGCAGGACCTCGACGAGCGGCGCCTGCCGATCATCCTGCGGGCGATCCTGCGCCTGGCGGGGAACGAGGATCTCGCCATCGGTCGGCGCCTGTAACGCTGAGCCCCGCCGCCGTCCCCGTCACCGACGGCGGGCCACCCCACAGACGCCCGTCCGCCCTCTGCACCCCCGTCCTTGTGGCGAGAGGGCGGGCGGGTCCACCCCTTCCGCGATACGCAGTACGGGCGGCCTGTGGGTGCGGCAGGATGCTCGCGCAACTGCACTCCCAGGGGGGAACCATGCGCATCCGAACCGCTGTCGCGGTGGGCCTGCTCGCCGCCGCACTCACGGCCTGCCAGCCCGGCGCCGACGACGCCGCACCCGCGCCCACCGTCACGGTCACGGAGCCCGCCAACGCGAACGCCGCGTGCCTCGCCGGCGTCGTCGAGGCGTACCCGAGCCTCGACCCGGAGACGCCGATGATGGACCAGGTCGACGAATGTGCCGGCCTCAGCAGACAAGAGCAAAGCGACGTCTTGCGCGTGCTGCAGGAGTACGACGACGCCCTTCAGGCCTCCGTCGACGAGGCGAGCGCCGGGTCGTAGACACGCGTGAGGGGTGGGCACTGGTGCCCACCCCTCACCCACGTTGGCCTGCCTTCAGTCCAGCCCTCCGAACGTGGCCCGCAGCCCACCGCGCGTACTGACCGCCTTACGAAGGGGATCGATGATGACCTCACCGAAGTCGCTGTTGCCGAGCTGAAGCTTGATGACCATCGGTCGGCCGCCCCCGGCGTGCCCACCGGCCGGCGTGGGCGCGTAGCGGGCGCCGCTGCCGCGCTGTGGGGTGTTGAGCATGGACGTCCACGCCTGCTGCTGCATGCGTCGGGTGTCCGGCCCGGAGTACACGCGCGACCCGAACGGCAGGCGCACAAGCTCGGGCTCGTGCTCGCCGACCATCGTCCACGAACCCCGCGCCCCACCCGACGCCGCGCCCACAATCCCGCCAGCGGCTTTCATACCGAACCCGCGTTCGACCATCTTCTCCATCGCCGCGGCAAGCTTGTCCATCGCGCTGGTGAGCTTCGACTGCTGCCGGGCCAGCTTGTCGACGAGCTTGTCCTGCATGGTGATCGCCGTCTTGTACACCGCGTCCGCCGTCACCTTGCCCGCCGACGTCGCCGCACTGTTGATCTGGCCCTGAAGACTGTTCAGCGACTTCAACTGCCCCGACGACGCCCCCAACAGCGCCTGAGCCGTCTCCAGGCCGCCGCCGTCGATACCGGCCTCAGCGACCTGCTGCAACAGGCCACCCGACAGGCCGCGCTTCTTCAGCTCCTTCAACGCCCGGTCGAACTCCTTCGCGTTCGACGCGCTGCCCTGCATCTGCGACAAGATCGTGTTGATCGTGACCCGGCCCGACTCGGCTCCGGCCGCCTTCGTGATGTTCGCGCCGTTGAGGA
Organism: Streptomyces sp. 378; assembly: GCF_030124145.1. GTDB lineage: Bacteria > Actinomycetota > Actinomycetes > Streptomycetales > Streptomycetaceae > Streptomyces. The sequence goes on along the minus strand of NZ_JASKMS010000007.1, from coordinate 195,500 downwards.
TGCCCGACTTCACGGAGTCGGCGAGCTGGGATGCGGCCTGCTTCAGGCCGTTGAGCTTGTCCCTCGCGCCTTCCAGGCTCTTGGTCACCGACGTGAGTTGCTTCTCGTAGGAGAGGAGCTTCTTGCCGGTGGAGTCCAGGGCCCGCAGCAGTGACCGCTCGGTGCCGCCGTGGGTGGCCGCGCGGATCTTGGTGGCCCACTGGTTCAGGTTGTCGATCAGCGACCGCATGCTGTCGGGGTTGCCCAACTCGGACCGGAACTCCGAGCGCTTGTGCCCGGCGAACTGCCCGAACCGGGAGACCGTCAGATCCCCGCGAGCATCCCGCCGGGCCGCAGCTTCCGCCTTCGTGACACCGCCTCGCGCGAACCACCTGACGGAGCCGCCGAGAATGCCGACCGTCTCCTCGGCGATCTGCCGGGACCGTGGCCGCTTCGACGGGCTGAGCGGGATGTACGCCTCGCCGCCCGTCTCCGGCTCGGCCCAGACCCGCCAGGCACCAGCAGGGGCGATCTGCGCTGTGTGGTCCTCCACGCCGCCGTCGGCGAAGCTGCGGAAGATGTTGCCGTTCGCGCTGAACCTCGGCTGGTTCTGCGACTCCACCCTGCGCTGGTAGACGTTGATGTACGCGCTGCCGACGACGCTGCCGTTGATCGCGCCAACGGCCGCGTCGAAGAAGCTCCGGTTGGCGCCCACCGGCACGCTCTTCTTCGGGAACTTCGCGCTGTTGACCTTCCGCGCCGTACCGAAGAAGTCGCGGGCGTTCGCGGTAATGCTCGCCTCGGCCTTCTTCCTGTCGAACTCAGCGAGGTCGCCGCGCGCCGTCCGCAGGGCCTCCTCAGCCGCCTTCTTGTCAGCGGACAGCTTCGCCCGGCGCTCCTTCGTCAGCGACGGATCTTCCAGCTTCTCCTTGATGCTGGCGAGGTTCCCCTCCGCCTCGTCCACGTTGAACTTCAGATGCAGACGGTCCAGCTTGGGCTGCGACGTGTCGACGAAGTCGGAGATACCACTGCCGACGTCGTCGAGCCCGCCGCGGAAGCCCTCCGCCCAGTCGTCGAACCCCTTGTTCACGTCCTTGAGCCAGCCCATGCCAGGCACCTCGCCGAACATCGCCGCCGCGCTCGAGACGAGGCCGTCCAGCGCCGTGATGACGCCCTCCGTCATGATGCGGAAGCCACCCCAGAGAGTGGGGAGCAGCGACAGGCCCGTCTGAACCATCATGGTGATGCCGTCGGCTACGCCGTAGAACGCGGACCGGATGCGCCCCTCGTTCTGATCCACCCAGTCCGAGAGGCCGCGGAAGCCGTTGCCCAGTTGCGATGTATCGACCCCGGCGACTTCCAGCAGGCTCGACAGCAGGGCGCCGCCGAGGGACTTGGCCAGATTTCCGGCGACCTCGATCCCGACGCTCATGATGTCGTTGGTAGCGCGGATGGCGTCGGCGAAGAGCCCTGCGAACGGCTCGAACATCTCCATCGCGACCTCGAAGCCGCTACCCAGGCCCTTCAGCGCCATGCCCGTGGCTTCGAGCATCTCCCCAATCAGCGGGCCGAACGCCTCAGCGAAGGAGCCTGCCACCTTCCCCAGGGTCGGGAGCAGCCCGTCATTGATGAACGACGCCAGGCCGCCGAGCAGCTCGCTGGAGCCGCTGATGCCCTGCTCCAGCCCGTCGAACATCTTCGGCAGGCCAGTGTCGAGGAACCCGCCCAACAGGCTGTCCCACGCGTCGAGCGCCGGCTGGGACTTGGCGCCGAAGTCGAGGAACGCCTGCGTGAACGTCCCGATCGATCCGGCGAACTCCTCCACCCACTGCGAGCCCATCTGCGCGTTCTTCGCCAGCGCGCCCTTGAACGCCGGGGAGTCGGCGAACTTGGCGGCCTTCTCCGTGATCCGGCCGAAGGTGTCCGCCCCGGTCTCGATCACCGGGGTGAGGTCCTTCATCGCCCCCTTCAGGGACTTGACGGCCTTCTCCGTGTGCGGAGCAACCGCCTTCTCCGCGACCTTCTGCCACTCCTCGAACGGCTTCTTGAGCTCCTTCGCCTTCTTCTTCAGGTCATCCATCGCCAGTGCGCCGCCACCCGCCACCGCAGCGAGACCCGTGAGCATCGGCGCGAGCGCCCCGATCGTGGGCAGCAGCGACGTGCCCAGCGCGGCGGCCAAGCCGATCGCCTTCCCCCGCATGCCCATGCCGCCGCCCAACGACGAGCCGGCGTCCGCAGCAGCAGAGGACACGCCGCCGAGCTGGACGCTCAGGCCCCGCAGCGTGCCGAGACTGCCGTTCGCACTGCGCTGCAACTGGTTGATGTTCCGGTTCACCGAGTTGAAGCCCGGCCCGGTGAGATCCCGAACGGAGACGGTGATCTGGACGTCGTTGCTCACGAGCCGCCCCCCGCCAGGCTCGCGAACTCGACGTCGTCGAGCGCAGTCCACTCGCCCTCGGGCACGAACTCCAGCCACCGCAGGAACTCGATCGTGGCCGCGTCCGTCCACCCCTCGGGGTGAGCGTCGATGTCGTGCCCGACCTGCCGGGCGAACGCCCGAATGAACTTCATGATCAACGGGTCGTGGATGTCACCGGCCCGCGCGAGCGTCTGCACCCGCTCGTACTCCCGCCGCGTGATGCCCTCCAGACGAACCCTGGCGTCGCCCGCGTTGTCGAACTTCAGGAACACCCCGGCGTCCCGCTCCCGCTGCCTCCTGCGGGCCCTGCGCGGTTTGTGGCGGCTCATTCCCCGCCACCCGTCCGGACGGACGTCACAGCGCCGTCCAGAAGCCGCAGACGCACCCTGCGGATGTCCGCCCGCACCTCCGGGCGTTGACGCCACCGCCGCACCGTCCTGCCCGACACCCCGACCTCGGGACCTATCTCCTCCGTCGGCACCCCCATCGCCAGCAGCACCGTGGCCCGCTTCCGCGGGGGCAGTTCGGCAAGTTCTCGTATGACCATTTGTGGACCTCCTACAAGAATCGTAAGGAGGCATGCAAGTCGACATGCAGAAACACGGGCGCTGCATTGGTGTATTCACACAAACGCGAAAGCGCCCGGCACCCCCGAAGGGACACCGGGCGCCACGCCCTACGAAGCCGGCTTCACTTCGAACCGAGCAACGCCTGAAAAGCGTTCAGCGCCCGCGGCGCCCTCGGCTGCTCCACCCGCCCCGGCGCCGACACCTCCGCCACCACAGCCGGCGAATCCTGCTCCACCGCCCGAGCCACCCACTGCAAAAGCACCACCAGGTCGTTGAACCTCCCCAACCGGGACTCGACCACCCGATGCACCAGCCACCCGCCCAAGCCAGCAGGGGACACCTCGTCGTACTCCCGGCCCTGCACCTTCACCACACACCGACCCAGCACCGTACGAACACCACCCGACTCGCCCCCACGAACGTCGAGCCCAGCCGCAGCCAACACATCCGCGTGAGACTGAACCGCCGCGTTGTACTCGACCCCCGCCGCCAACACACCCACCAGCACCTCCTGCGCCCGCTCCACCGCCTCGACAACCGCCCGCCGCCTCTCCGCCAACTCGACCCCCGCCGCCTTGATCTCCCCCGCCGCAGCCTTCTCCAACTCCGGCCGCGACTTCCGCCGCTTCTCCTCCTCCACCTGCGCCACATACGCCGCCCGCAACTCCGTCGCGTTCGCCCGGAACTGCGCCGCAAGCCGCGCCTCCTGCGTCAACCGCTGCGCACACAACTCGCTGTACGGATTGGCCGCCAACTCCGCCGCAGCCCCGTCACGCACCTGCTCCTTCTCGGCCGCGTTCACCTCAGCCCGCCGAACCTGCTCCTCAGTGATCTTCACCATGACCGTTACTCCTTGACCTGTTCTACCGGTAACCGGCACGGCACACTGCCGCCCGGGTCGAACTCAGACCCCCACCCCTCGAGCCGCGTAGCGACCGCTACACACCTCGAGGCCTCCCCGCTACGAGGCCACTGCCCCTACCCCCACTACCGAGCCAACACGACGCCGCCGCTCACGCTCCCGCCGCGTCGTCCCACCCCACACCCCGAACAGCTCCGGCCGCTCCAGAGCGAACGCCTCACAGACGTCGAGGTAGCTGCACCCGTCGCACAACGCCTCGGCGTCCGACTGCCGCAGCCCCTCCGCAAACCACGCGTCCGGATCCACACGGCACGGCACCGGCTCCCGGGCATCCATCACGAACTCGGGGATCCCGAGCGCCAACGCCGGCCGGGCACCCGCGAGGTTGCGGCCGCCGCTCACTCGGCACCCTCGTTGAGGCGCCAGTTCAGGCCGAGGACCGCGACACCGGCCGCGACGAACCCCGCGGTCGTCGACCAGGTGAATGCCGCCGTGGCCAGCAGCCCGAGCCCGGTCGCGTCCAGCACTTCCGACCGCGCCCGCAACAGGGCACCGCCCGCCTTCCGGACCCGCGCCCTCACAGTCGGCCCTCACGCTCTCTACGCGCCCGCTCCGCAGCCGCAGACAGCCCAGAGCCACCACGACCCCGCCCCGACACCTGACCGGCCCTCACAGCCGCCCACACGACCGCGACGAAACCCACCGTCAGACACACCACGGCCACCGCCGCAAAGGTCCATCCGTTCACCGTCCACCTCCTTGTTGTCGCCACACCCGCCAACACCCACACCGGAGCCAACCCAGTCCAGTTTTCAAACCCACACAGTCACGCTCGGGCCGCCCGCCTGGCCCGCCGCGCCGCACGCGCCCGAGCCGTCGGCGAGCATCGCCAGCCCTTCACCGCGCCCACCGTCCACAGGACGGCGGCCACACTGTGGAGACCGATCGAGATCACGTTCAGGGACATGGGGTTGTCCTCTCTGCGGTTGCTGACCCGCCGCCGGTCGACGGCCGGAACTCTGTGGGCCCGTCGACGGTGTCGCTGTCCTGCTGCTCGCCGTCCTGGTCGTCCTCGTCGGCGCCACGGCCGTCCTGCCGCTGGAGCTTCTGTGCGTGCCGGGCGGCGAGTCCGTGCTGCCGGGCCTCGGCCAACTCCTGCCGGCGCCGCCGGTCCGCCTCGGCCTTGGCTCGCACGGCGGCGATCCGGGCCCGTACCTGCTCCTCGACGTGGCTACTCATCGGGGCTGCCCGGGTCGTAGTTGGGGAGGTAGACGACCTCCCACTCGACTCGTTCGAAGGACTCAGCAGGCACGAGGCTGGGGGCCAGGCCGGGCCCGTTCGCGATGTAGGGCAGCAGGACCGCGGGGGCCACGCCGTCGGATGTGTACTGCGTGCCGGGCTGCCAGGCGACGACGGGGGTCAGATCTGCGTCTGCCTTGAGGTACCAGCCGGGTGCGGCGGGGATGAGGTCCGACATGTACTTCTCCTGTCTCTGGGGGGGGACAGGGGGGACGCTGTTTGTCCCCCCCTGTCTCGCGCGGTACGCGAGTCGAGAAGTTATTGATCTTGATCTTCTGTTTGCGCTGGTCAAACGGTTACTTGCGTGAGCAATAGTTCCGCTACGGAACCACTTTGATGCTCGGGAGAGGGAGGGAGGGGGGACAAACGGCGTCCCCCCGTCCCCTTGTCCCCCCCTCGTGTCCCCCCTCATGACGGAGGGACAGGACCAGGGCGGAACCCGCCGTCCTCCTCGACGACCCACTCGCGCAGAACCGCGTAGGCGAACGCATCAGACAGGTAGCGCTTGTCCCGACCGGCTACACGGCCACGTACTTGCTTGCGGGTCTGAGGGCCCTTCTCACGAGTGAGCGTCGCCAGCCGGAGGGCGAGACGCTCGACGGCCCGGTCGGCTCGCTTCTCCTCCGCCGCCTGCTTGGCGCCCTCCAGCCGCACTTCCTCCTCGATGCGGGCCTTGGTGCGCTGCTCCTGCTCCGCGCGCCTCTTCACCTCGGCGTACTCGATGACCGCGTCGCGGGTCTCGCACGAGGCCGTCCACAGCAGGTGGGCAAGCCGCCAGTCCTCGGAGTTCACGTGCCGACGGCCGGCGAGGATCGCCAGCAGCGACGCGAGCTTCACCTTCATCACGGGCGCCTGGGAGTCGAACGGGTTCGCCAGGACCGGGCTCACTTGCCCTCGCGCTTTGGCCAGGTCAGCCGCCCGCATCTCCGCTTTGATGGCCGGGTCGAAGGTGACCAGCACGGGCCCGCTCGCTTCGTCGCCGGGTGCGACGCAACCCGCGGTCTGCCACGCGGTCAGTTCCCCTGGCCATTCAGGCTGTTCGTCCGGGATCGCCGGGTCGATCACCTGCACCCACACGAACCGCTGCGGCGTGCCCTCGGCGACCTCCTCGAAGAGCGGGGCTACGGTCTCCGGCTGGAAGCCGACCAGCAGGCCCAGGCTGTACGAGCCGCCGGGGATGTACCGGCTGGTGTCCTTGCTGGCGTTGGTCTGCCCGAGCGTCTGCCCCACGGCCGCGCTGCGCAGCGTCTCGCCGAGCGTCGACCCTGACCGCTCCTTCGTGAGGCGGGTGAGGGAGGCGCCCTCGTCGACGTAGAAGAACGCGTGGTGCCGGACCTGCTTGCGAACCTGCACAGTCACGGGCGTCTCGGTTCCGCCTCGCCCCTTGCGTACCTCGCCGGTCTCCTCCTCGACGACACCCATGAAGACCTCGGCCAGGCCCTCGCCGGAGCCGATGGGAAGGCCGTCGCGGATGTCCAGGCTGGCGGGTGCGGGTAGGAGGCGGCTGGCGACGCCGACCCCGGATGACTTGCCGATGCCGGACGGGCCGATGATCCCGCCGAACAGGTTGAGTGAGGCGAGGTCGGCAACCCCCGTGTCCGCGCGGATGCGGTGCGAGACCAGGGCTGACAGGCGGGTGAGCACGGAGAGCAGGGCGACGTCGCCGGACCGGCTGCGGGAGTGCCCGGCCTGGCGGATGTGGCGTAGCTCGGGCCGCGCCGACCAGAAGGCTTCTGGGATGAGGCCTCGTACCTCGGGTACGCCTTCCGGCTCGGTGGGCGGTTCGTCCTGCGGGCCGTCCCACGGGTCTTCGTCGGCGAGGGCTTGAAGGATTTCGTGCTCGTCTCGGTCGCGCGTGGCGTCTGCCAGGCATCGGCGCTGGACTTCGGCCAGTACTCCGGGGGCGAGGTGCCGGGCCGCGCCTCTTGCGCCCCGTCCGCTGGCCGCCCGCATGATGTCGCGCGCAGCTTCGGCCGCGTCCCCGGCGTAGTTCACGTGGGCATACAGCGTGCCGATGGTCAGCTTTCGTCCGGCAGGCTGCGCCCCAACCGGGAGGTCGGCGCGCTCGGACCAGTTCACGGCTACGTGGTCGTCGCAGAGCAGGCTGTACGCGCTGCTCGGCGCGTCCCCGGCCACGGTCGGCCGCCGCCATCTCTGCCGCCCGTCCCCGCCCTGCCCGACGTACGTGAACCCCGCAGGCTCCAGCACATCCCGGAACTCCAGCATGTCCGCGAGGACATCGAGAGGACCGTCCCCGCTCCGCAGGCCGGCCGGGCGCTCCCGTCGCGGCGGAGGCACTGCCACGCCGGTCCGCTGCGCCTTACGTTCCTGCTTCTCCCGGGCAGCCTGAGCCAGCAGCTCGCGGGCCGCGGGTACGAGTTCCTCGATGCGCGCTGCCAGAGTCCCGAAGTCGAACACCTCGCCGGTGCCCGGCATGTGGCCAGTCGGGCGCTCCATGCCCTCCTTGCGGTTCACCGTTCCGGGGATCTTCATCAGGCGGTCGAGGTTGCCCACCTCGACATCCCAGGACCAGCCGTGCCGGAAGGCTTCCGCGGCGAGGATCGCCTGCACCCCGGTGGTGACCGTCTTGACCCGTGTCCGGTCTTCCTCGTCGCGGATCAGGTAGTTCTCGGCGAGCAGCCAAATGGGGTTGCATCCGCCCCCGGTGTGAACCCAGCCGGACGGCTGCGGCAATCCGGACTCCGCTACGACCTTGGCGACGGCGTCCGCGTCGGGAGGTGCGGGCAGGTCGTCGGGGCCAGGCTTGTGGCCAACGGTGCCGAAGTCGCCATCTGCCCACAGGTGGGTCAGGCCGAGGGTCAGGTCCTCGCCGCCCCGCCCCTTGCTGGGGTGCTCGCGCAGCGTGGTGCTCTGTACGTAGACACCCTTCGCCCTACGGCCGTCCAGCGTCACGGCGTACTGGACCGCCGCCGCGATGCCGTCCGGGTCCGTGGCGAAGCGCCGGCCGACCCACCCGTCGACGTCCGAGCACACGCTGAGGAGCCCGGGGCAGTCGCCGAACAGGTGCGTCAGGTATTCGCGCACCACCTCGGGCGATGCGGTGAGCGGCTGCTGGTTCGTGTTTGTCACCGACGGGGTCCTTCGATGTCGGCGGGACCGTAAAGGAGTTCGCAGGCGCCGCGCTCGCAGCCGAGGCGCTCGGGCCCCGGGACCACACCTACGAGGCGACTGAGGACCCGCTGCGCTTCCGCCACTCCGTCCGGCTCGTGGCCCTTGACGACGATCGTGGTGTCGGGGTGGGCTGCGGCGACGATCGCCCGCAGGTTCGCGTCTCCCTCGTACACGCGCTCGGCCCGCCCGATGTGGACCTCGATGTTCGTACCCGGTGCGTATCCGGCCGGGGGGACGAAGATGGTCGGCTGGAACGACATGAGCGTGTCGCGCTCAACCTGCCTGGAGAGGTCGACGACGACCACGCCCGCGATTCGTACGCGAGGCTGCGTCGGCCGTGGGTGCAGCCGAGTGATGGTCGCGTTCGTGCTGCCACATGCCTGGGGCCCGTTCCCCAAGGGGCCAGAGGTGTTGGTCATGGGTTGGTCCGTTTCGCTGGTTGGCCGTTAGGCGAGCGGCCTGCGGAAGAGGGGGGACGTGGGCGCGGTGGTGGCGGACCGCGGGGAGGTTCAGGGCCCCGGGCCCCGCCCGGCCACGAGCCGGGCGGAGTCAACGAGGCCGAGAGGACTGGTCACGCCTGGGCGCTGCTCGGCTCGATGGCCTCGACGGTGTCGGCCATGCCGTCCATCGCGTCGGCCAGCTCCCGCAGACGGGCGGCCGTGATGCGCGCCTGCTCCGGGTTGAGGTCGTCGCCCATGAAGGACACGGCAGGCGGCTCGTCGCCGACGTCGGTGACGCACGCGAACACGAGGGGCTCGCCGTACTGGTCGAAGGACCGCACCATGAACTCCGGGCCGGAGTGGTCGTCGTGGGTGTCGACCTCGTCGCACCAGTCGTAGACGTCGCAGGGGCGGCCCGGCCGTCCGGCGTCCCGCTCGGCGGCCTCGCGGGCGAGGACCTGGTGCAGGGTCTCCGCCGTGTACTTGCGGCCGTGCTCGATGAGAGCGCCCATGATCCGGTCGACGGCCACCTCGACGCGGGCGGCCTGCTCCGGGTCCTCGACGTGCTCGCACGGCTCCTCGACGAGGAACGGGAGCGCCCGGCCGGTCGGCGTGGTGTCCAGGGCAGGGATGGTCTTAAGCTGGTGAGACAACGTCTTCTCCTTCTCTGAGATGACGAGCCCTCGGTCGCTGTAGGAGGTGAGCCGGGGGCTTCGTCGTTGGTGGGACGTTCAGGCCCGGTCGCTGGTGGTGATGACACCGACGGCCGGGCCGCTCTCATGCGGCCGTGCTGTGCGGCTCGGGGTCGGTCCAGATGAGGACCTGAAGCCGGGCGACGGTCTCGGGGCCGAGGGGAGGCGCCTCGTTCACGAGCTTCAGCACGTGAAGCCAGTACGTCTCACCGGCTTTGTCGCCGCGGGCTGCGGCCTCTGCCGCGAGCTTCTCGGCATCCATCAGGCAGCTCCTGCCGTGATCTCAAGGACTTCGGCCAGTCGAAGGGCAGCCGCACCGCGCGGCGACGAGGTGCCCTGCTCCCAGCGGTAGACCGTCGAGGGGCTGGTGCCGATGGCATCGGCGATCTCGCGGAGCGTGAGACGGCGGTTTTCGCGCTGTTCACGAGCCTTGCCATTGGCGACAAGCGCGCGAACCTCGCTGATCCGCCGAAGGTCTTCGGGGTCCATGCCCACTATCTAAAGGCATCCCGTCGCGTTTCGCAAGGTGTGCACTCACATTTCGAGAGCCAATCCTTTGCGTTGCAATCCGCAGGCCGGGCGGGCACGATGTACGGCATGACCACCCCGCCACAGCACCCCGTTTGGATCACGGACCCTGAGCCCATCGAGGGGGCTCCGGACGACGTCAGCCAGGTGTACGTATCCCTCGTGCCAGCCAGTGATCCGCACGTCATCGTGCGCTTCCAGTACGTCATCCATGAGGGCCGGAAGATCGAGGGCCCGTACGCCATCCATGTACAGCAGGCCCCGGACACACCTGTCGAGGAGTGGAAGCCGGTGGGCGCCACACTCATCCGAGACCTGCCGCTCACGAAGCTCGAACGCGTCGCGCGGATGATGCTCACCTTCGGACAGCGGACTCCAGAGGGCGCACCCTTGGATCTGAGCGCTGGCGTGTTCGAGCCACCGCCGGCCGTAGAGGAGATTCCAGCGCGCGCCGAGAAGATGGTTCGCTCACGGCACCCCGACGTCGACCCCGACCACGGCCCCGGCGCGCTCCGACGCTGGAAGCGCCTCACCAAGTTGGCGGAGGTGCAACTTGAGTACAACGCTGCCGCGGCAAGGGGCGAGAAGGCACCCGCCACCGTCGTCGCCGAGCAGCGCGGCGTGTCGCCAGCCACCGTGAACACGTGGCTACACCACGCGAAGAAGGAGGGGCTGGACGCTCAACTCGCCCCAGACATTTCCGTCGTCGCCGTCGCCAGCGAGTAGCGGCGCACCTCATCTCCTCCCGCTCGGGAGGGGATTTCGTTCCTCAGCCCCGACAGGCACGCCACGGGTGGGAGCGGCCGGCGTCGTCGACAGCGGCGGCCGACAGTAGCGCCGCACCCGCAGCCCCCAGCTTCAGCACTGCGGCGAGCAGCTCGGCCACCTTCACCGAGGGGCAGCGCTCGCCGCGCTCCAACTTCGAGATGTAGTCCGGCCGGACACCGACCGTCGCGGCCACTGCGCCCTGTGAGAGTCCGGCTTCCTCGCGCGCCTGGCGCAGCGCCTCGCCGAGTCCCGCCGGAGGTGTGCGCCGCTGCCGAATCACCGTGTGCATACAGTCGACGATATGAGGGCGAGTCAACTCGGGCATGGACCTAGGGCCACCCCGTTACCAGAGGTAGCCCCGTATAATTTCCCTTATACAAGGCTAGTTTGAGGGAGGGTCAGTGATCGATACCGGCACCGCCGTTGAGGTGGTCGACGCCGAACTCGTGGACGACGACGAGGGCCACGCGCTTCCCGCCGTCGCCGAGACGCCGGCACCCCGCACCCTCGTGGACCGGCACACCCTGCTGCGCCCCGGCGCACCGGTCCCGACGACCGCCGACCTCCCGAAGTACACCGAGGCCGACTTCCGGATCTCGCGCGAGACGGCCGACCTCATCGACGAGGCACCGCCCGCCAACACCTCCCGCACCTACGGCTCCGCCCTCGGCCAGTTCCGCACCTGGTGCGAGGAGAACGGCCGCGTGGCCATGCCGTGCACCACGGCGACGTTCGTCGAGTACGTCGGGCACCTGGTGCAGCGGGACATGGCGCCCACGTCCGTCCAGGTCCACATGTCGGCGATCCGCTCCGCCCACCCCGACGGCCAGCAGCCCGGCACGAAGGAGGCCCGCCAGATCCTCCGCAAGCACTCCCGGGAGTGGGCCCGGCGCCGCACTCCCCGCAAGGCCCCGCCGATCCGTACGCCCGCCCTCGCCGCCATGGTCGGCACCTGCACCGCCCAGGACGACCGCGAGCAGCCCAGGGCCCTGCGGGATGCCGCCCTGCTGACGCTCGGCTGGGGGATGCTCGCCCGGCGCAGCGAGCTCGCGAACCTCCTGATCGAGCAGCTGGTAGTTGAGGACGACGGCGTCACGGTGCTGGTGGCGTTCTCCAAGACCGACCAGGCCGCCAAGGGCGAGTCCACGTTCGTGCCAGCCGACCCCGACGATCCGGCTGTGTGCCCCGTGCGCCGGGTACGGGCGTGGCTGGAGGAGCTGCGCCGGCAGGGCATCACGTCCGGGCCGCTGTTCCGGCACATCACCCGAGGCGGCACCATCCGTCCCCGCTCCGGGCCGCGGGGTGACTTCCTCAGCCCCGACGCCATCGGCGACGTTTTCAAGACCCGGGCCGACCTCGCCGGGGTGAAAGGTCCCGACGGCCGCCCGGCGACCGCGCACGGCGCCCGGCGTGGCCCGGCGCAGGAGATCGCCGATGCGGGCGGGGACCCGACCGCGCAAGGGCGGTGGAAGCCCGGCTCCCAGACGGTGAGGAAGCACTACGTCGAGCCCGCCCAGGGCAAGGCGAACAACCCGCTGCACGCCGCCCGGGCCAAGGCCCGCGAGCAGGCCGACACCTGAGCGGACGGCGACAGCAGAGGGCCCGGCCAGGGACTCCCCCGGCCGGGCCCTCTCCCTCTGGTCAGTCAGTCGGGCGCTTCCACTCGATGCGCACCGCGTCCGGGTTGAAGTACGACTTCGTCACCCCCGGCTGGAATCCCGCCGGCCGCCCGCGGCGCGCGGGCAGCAGGGTGACCGTCATCAGCGCGTCTACGATCGCCCGCTGCTTGTCCAGGTGGTAGTCCGGCCACTCCTCGACCACCTTCGGCGTACCGAGTGGCAGACCTGCGAGCACCGACTGCTGAGCCTGCGCCGTCATCCGCGCCTCGACCTGCTCCAGCCGCTGTCTGGTCAGCGCGGTCCCGTCGAGCATCTGCTGCCGCGTGATGAGGTCCTCCGCGTAGTCAGCGGCCAGGGACTCAAGCTTGCCCCGCAGCGCGTTCGCAGTGGCCGCGAGATCCTCATGCCTCTCGGCCGATCGGGCAGGCGGCACCAGGACAGCAGCAGCGTCAGGCCGGGACAGCCGTACCAACACGAGGTTGGTCACGTGCTCGTCCAGCGGGGCAGCCACCCGGGTGACGTGCTTGCCCGTGCGGCAGCGATACGCCGGCACGTGCACGCCCCGGGTCCCCTTGCCCGACGTCGAGCAGCGCACCGTTTCCGTGCACTCGTCGAACCCGCAGCGGTAGAGGCCCGTGCCGAGCCACACGCGGCCGTTGCCCGGGGTCGTACGGCGCTCTGCCCGCTCCAGCACGGCCTTGCACGCCCGCCACTTCTCCTCCGGCACCAGCGGTTCCCACGAGGCCTTGCCGACGATCTCGCCCTTGTGCTCGATCAGACCTGCGTTCCGTGGCCTGAGCAACATCTTTCGCAGTTCGGTGGGTGTCCAGTCTCGGGACTCGGGTTCGCCGCGGGTGCCGTCCGGCTGCTTGTACCGGCGCGCCACCGTCCTCACGCCCTCTGCCGCCAGACCCCGGCACACAGAGCGCAGGCTGTCCCCGGCGATGATGGCGTCGGTTGCTGCCCGGACGTGGCGCGCCTCGTCCTCGCGGATCGTGACGCCGTCCGATTCGTAGCCGAAGGGGCGGGGGCCGCCGCGGTACTCGCCACGCGCGAGGTTGTCGGCCTTCGCATCCCGGACGCGCTCGCCGATCTGCTCGGCCTCGTGCTGTGCGTCGACAGCTGCACGGAGGGCGTCGCGGCGCCCGTCTGCGGTGGCCAGGTTGTAGCGGCCGGCCTTGACGGTCTCGACCTCCAGGCCCTTCTCGGCGATCAGCTTGAAGAACTCAAGGCCGTCGTCGAGCCGCCGGTAGAAGCGCGTCGGGGCCAGGGCGTAGGCGCCCTCTGCGTGACCGGCCCGGAGGAAGGCAAGCATCTTGAGGTAGTCCGGGCGCGGCTTGCCGCTGTAGGCGGACCGGTCGTCGTCTGTGAAGACGGCGACGATCTCGTCACCGTTCTTGTCGGCGAGAGCACGGCATTGCCGCTCCTGTCGGTCGACGCCGTTCTGTCTGCCTTCTCGGTCGTCGCTGATCCGGGCATAGACGACCATGCGTCGGCCGGCGCGGGGAGGGTTGGTCATGGCCTGAGGGTACGGGTTAAAAGCGTTCAAGCGCCACCCTTGACAGGTCGAAGCCGCTGCCGGACTTCGGCACCGAGGCCGGACTCAGGCCAACGGTGAGCTTCTTCTGGGGCCAGGCCGCGCCCGAGTTGACGACCGCGGCGCGCACCCGGTCCCGGCTCTCCGTGAGGCTCTTGTCGGGCAGCCCCACCAGCGTGAACGCCGCGACGCCGGGTTCGAGGTCGGCCTGGACCTCGACGACCACGCCCTCCACGCCCACCAGGGTGACCGAACACGTACGGGCGAATGCCATTCAGGCCACCCCCCGCACGTGTTCGACCACGGCGGCGCCGCGGGCGGGCAGCAGCACTCCGACCACGTCGATGCGGACCCCGCCGGGCGGGGCGCCCCCGTGTGTCTGGATCCACCGCTCCGCCAAATCCCGCAGCCGCTCCGCCTTCTGCGGGGTCACGGCCGCCATCGGATGCTCGAAGGGGCTCTCCCTGCGGGTCTTCACCTCGCAGACGACCAGGACGTCCCCGTCCCTGGCCACGATGTCGATCTCTCCGGCGCGGCCGGAGCGCCAGTTGCGCTCCAGGACCGTCAGACCGGCCGCGGCCAGCTGCCGTGCGGCCAGGCTCTCCCCGTACCTGCCCATGGCGCTGCGGGCCAGATGTGCGTTCATGTCGGCACCACCTCCGGCGCCAACGATCACGCACCCGCCACCACGAAGTGGATCTTGGTGGACAGCTCAGCGGCTGTGGACAACCTCACCACCCACCCGGGTGACCGGAGGCCGCGACGACGGGTGGGCTCACCCGCTCGGCAGCTCCAGATCGCTCTTGTTCAGCTCCTCAATGTTCACATCCTTGAACGTGAGGACCCGGACCTGCTTCACGAACCGCGCCGGCCGGTACATGTCCCACACCCAAGCGTCCGCCATGGAGACCTCGAAAAACACTTCACCCTGGACCGAGTGCACCTGCATCTCATAGTCGTTGGTGAGGTAGAAGCGCCGCTCGGTCTCGATCACGTATTTGAACAGACCGACGACATCGCGGTACTCCCGGTAGAGCTTCAGCTCCATCTCGGTCTCGTACTTCTCGAGGTCCTCGGCGCTCATGGCATGTTCCCCTTCAGCCGTGCGATCCCCCCCATTGTGCGCCAGTCCCGTGAGCCCCTAGACGATTTCCGGGTCAAGGATCACAGGCCTGGCCGGGGGACCTTCGTCGAGCAGCGTGCGCAGCAGCCCGGCGAGTCTGGTCGGATACACCGTCTCATGTGCCCGGCTCAGTTCCGGACACGTCCACCAGCGCGCTCCGGCGACACTGCGCCGTTCCAGCTCGGTCAGCCCGGCGGCGGCGACCGTCGTGCGGTCCGTGCGAGCCAGGTAGTACCACTCGTCCTGGTCCCAGCGGCGGCCCGCGAACGGGAAGGAGCACCTCCGCCGCCACAGCACCGGCCCGAGCTCCACCTCGGTGATGCCCGTCTCCTCGGCGAGTTCCCGCAGGGCGGCCTGTTCACGGCTCTCGTCGCCCTCCACTCCCCCGCCGGGCGTGAACCACCAGTCGTCGGCAGGATCGTCGGGCTCGTGTCCGTGCAGCAGGAGGATGCGGTCCCGCGGGTCGAGCAGCACGACCCGGGCGACCCTGCGCAGTCCGCCCCGGTAGGTGTCCTGGCCCGGCTGCACGGCCTCAGCGGACACCCGCGGGCTCCGAGCGCGCCCGTCGGGCCCGGGCGGCCGCGGAGCGCTTGGCGATGGGCCCGTAGGCGCCTCCGCCCAGGACGAGCACCGCTCCCGCGATCACGAGGAGAGTGATCGTCCGCAGTGGGCCGGGCGAGGAGAGGGCACCGAGCGGCTCGAAGCCGGTGGGGCGCTCCAGCATGCCCTCCATCGGCCACACGACGGCGTCGACGCGGGCGTCCACGGCGGAGCGCGCCACCGTGCCGCTGGCGGCGTCGGTCAGGTGGGCGGTGGAGTCCACGGAGTTGCCGCGCTCGTCGCCGAGCAGGAAGAGACGGCCCTTGGGGACGGTCACGGCCGGGAAGTTGCTCATCTCGGCCGGGGTGCCGTCGGGCAGGTACGTCTCGTCGATCTCCTTGCCGTTGACCTTCAGCTTGCCGTCCTGGCAGCAGGAGACCGTGTCCCCGCCGACGGCGACCACGCGCTTGACCATCGGCGCGTTGGCCCAGGTCGCGTCCTTGAAGACGACGACGTCACCGCGGTGGACCTCGGCTCCGTCGACGCGCTGCGCCAGGATCCGGTCACCCGCGTCGATCGTCGGGGTCATGGAACTGGTGGGGACCGTGTACGGCCGGTAGACCACCGCTCCCCAGGCGAAACCGCCGAGGAACAGCACCAGGCCCAGCGCGACGGCCAGCCCGGACAATCGCTGTCCGGTCCGGCTGCCCACCGGGCCCGTGCTCGGGCCACCGCTGCGCGGGGCCGTGTGCGTCCTGCTCTCGCCACCCATGGGTCCGCACCCTACCCGGGGGTACCGGCCGGGGTCAGCCCATGGCCGGGATCACAGCTTCCGGCGACGCCAGAGCACGACCGGCACCACACCGAGGAGCGCGATTCCCTGCGGCGCGACCGGAAGGCCGCCGACGGCCGGCCGGGCGTTGAGACCGGCCTGGTCGAAGGTGTCCGGGACCGTCAGGGTGTCCCAGCGGTTGATCGGCCAGGCGATGACGACGGCGCGCCCGACGACGTCCTTCACCGGGACCATGCCGTGGTTCTTGTCGGCCTGGTTGTAGCGGGAGTCCCGCGAGTTCTGCCGGTGGTCGCCCATGACCCAGATGAAGCCCTCGGGGACCTTCACCTTGAACTGGCCGCCCTGGTCGTCCTGGCTGCACGGCGTGTTGCCGGCGTAGACGTACGACCGCTCGTCCAGCGCCTTGCCGTTGACCGTGAGCGGGCCGGTGCCCTCGCACTGGATCGTGTCGCCGCCGACGCCGATGACGCGCTTGATGAGGTCCTTCTCCTCGGCGGACGGCATGAGGCCGATCCAGCTGAGGAAGGTCTGCAGGGCGTTCGGGTCCGCGGTCGGCTCGCCCGCCAGCCACTTGTCCGGGTCGTGGAAGACGACGACCTCGCCGCGCTCGGGCTCGGACCCGAACCAGGGGGTGAGCTTGTCGACCAGGACCCGGTCACCCTGCTGGAGGGTGTTCTGCATCGAGTCGGAGGGGATGGAGAAGGCCTGCACCAGGAAGGTCTTGATCAGCAGCGCCAGGACCAGCGCGATACCGATCAGGATGGGCAGCTCCTTCCAAAAGGAGCGCGGCTTCTTCGGTGTCCGGGCCGTGCCGCCCGGCTCCTGGTCCCCGGCTGTCGTGTGCTCGTCCGTCACCCTGTCGTCCTCGGCTGCCCCGGAGTCATTCCCGGAGGTCACGGCGCTGTCCGCGGCCGGGACGGCGGATTGCGCGGGGCGTCCGCGATGCTCCTCGCCGTCGTGTCCGGACCGTGCGCCAACCGCCACATCCCCCACGCCAACTCCTCACTCTGTGCCGCTGCCTGCCCCCTAGACGGCGCAGGCCCACCACTCCCATAACGAGCGGGAGTTCCGCAGGGGTCGGGAGCTGGATCGTTCCGTTCGCATCGTAGGGGGCAACCCTATGCGACGGTTCGGGGGCAGCGGTCGACCCGGTGGCCGAGTCGGACACGGAGGCGTACGTCTTGGGTTCCTCCAGCATGTTCCAGTGGCCGAAGGGCCAGGCGATCACCATGGCGCGGCCCACGACCTCGTCCTCGGAGACCGTGCCCCCGTAGTCGGTGTCCTGGTGGGCGCGGGAGTCCGCGGAGTTGTTCCGGTGGTCGCCCATGACCCACAACCGCCCCTGAGGGACGGTGATGTCGAACGGCGTGTCGGACGGGGCGGCGCCGGGATACAGGTAGTCCTCGATCAGCGGGATGCCGTTGACGGTCACGCGCCCCTGCGTGTCACAGCACTTGACCCGGTCGCCGCCGACGCCGACGACCCGCTTGATGAGGTCCTTCTCGTTCTCGGAAGGCAGCAGGCCGATGAAGGTGAGCCCTTCCTTGACCTGCTTGACGACGATGGGGTCGGTCTTCTGCGTGATCGGCTGCTCGTCCTGGAGCCAGCCTCCCGGGTCCTTGAACACGACGACGTCCCCGCGCTGCGGCTTCGAGCCGAACCACGGGGTGAGCTTGTCGACCAGGACGCGGTCGCCGATCTGGATCGTCTGCTCCATGGAGCCGGACGGGATGACGAAGGCCTGGACGAGGAACGTCTTCAGCACGAGCGCAATCAGGAGGGCGACGCCCACGAGGAGCGGTATCTCCTTGACGGCACCGCGTCGGCGCCGCCGCTTGACCTTGCGCTGGAGCTTGCGGCGTTCGGCCCGCGTACGACCGCTGCCGGACGGGGCGGTGCGTCGAGCGCCGGTGGGCAGCAGGTTCTCCGCAGGGCTCGCGGGGACGCCGCGCGGTTTGCCTCGGTTACCCATGGGCGCCCGCCCTCGCGGCCGCGGGCACGCGCGTGTAGGCGTCGGGGCGGTGCAGCCGGCCGGCGTGGCCGAAGGGCCAGACGATCCAGTCGGCGCGTCCGATCACCTCGCCGACGGGGATCATGCCGCCGCCGGGGGAGCCGAGGTGGTCGCGGGAGTCGCTGGATTCGCCGCGGTGGTCGCCGAGGACGAACAGGGTGCCGTCGGGCACGACGACGTCGAAGGGCACCGCGGACGGGCTGTCGCCGGGATACAGGAAGCCCGACTCGTCGACCGGCCGGCCGTTCACCTGGATCCTCCCCTCGCTGTCGCAGCAGACCACGTGGTCTCCCCCCACGCCGACAACGCGTTTGATGTAGTCCGCGTGCCCGAAGTACCCGGTCCCGTCGAACACGACGATGTCTCCCCGCTGCGGCGCAGCTTCGAAACGGTACGCCAACCTATTTACGAGAACCCGGTCCCCGATCCTCAAACCCTGCTCCATGGATCCGCTGGGGATCTGGAACGGGCGCACCACGAACGTGCTGAGCAGCAGCGAGAACAGCAGGCAGAGCAGCAGGGTGAGAGTGAGCCGGCCGCCCGGGACCCAGGAGCTGACCCGCGCCACCAACGTGAAACGCGACCGGTCCTCCGGCCCTGCGGCTTGCGAGGTCGTCGCCTCGGAACCGGAAGGGCGGGAGGAGCGGTCGCGCTCCGTCGGCTGTGCTTCGGTGTCCATCGGAGCCAGATGCTATCCGGCCCCGACGCGAACCCCGGAGAGCGCTCAGCTCTCGCGCTTCTCCTTGATCTTCGCGGCCTTGCCGCGCAGCTCGCGCAGGTAGTACAGCTTGGCGCGGCGGACGTCACCCTTGGTGACGAGCTCGATCTTCTCCACGATCGGGGTGTGCACCGGGAAGGTGCGCTCGACGCCGACGGAGAAGGAGACCTTGCGGACCGTGAAGGTCTCGCGCACGCCGGAGCCCTGGCGGCGGATCACGACGCCCTTGAACTGCTGCACACGGGAGCGGTTGCCCTCGATGACCCGGACGTGCACGTTGACCGTGTCGCCCGGGCGGAAGGCGGGGACGTCGCTGCGCAGCGACGCGGAGTCGACGGTGTCGAGCAGGTGAGACATTTCGTCTGCTTTCCTCGCTGATGCCACAGGTCATCAACGGAAACTAGGTCTTGCGGAAGGTGGGTCGCGCGGGTCGGGGCGGACGTCGTCTCCCCCTGTGGCAGGGGCGCACGCCGGACGGACGCACAACAGCTGGCTATTCTTCCACGCCCTCGGTCCTGCGCCAAAATCGGCCGTACGGCTCCCCCGCAGGGTCCGGCGCCCACCCCAGGATGGAGAGCATCTCGCGGTCCTTCTTGTCGAAGGCCTTGGGGTCGCAGCGCTCGATGAGGTCGGGCCGGTGGGCCGTGGTGCGCTTGAGCGCCTCGTCGCGGCGCCAGCGGGCGATCCTGCCGTGGTGGCCGCTGAGCAGCACGTCGGGGATGTCCCGGCCGCGCCACTCGGGGGGCTTGGTGTAGACGGGCCCCTCCAGGAGGTTGGCCATCGCGCCGGGCGCGAAGGAGTCGTCCCGGTGGGACTCGGCGTTGCCCAGGACGCCGGGCAGCAGCCGCGCCACGGCCTCGGTGACGACGAGGACGGCCGCCTCGCCACCGGCCAGGACGTAATCGCCGATGGACACCTCGTAGACCGGCATCCGGGTCGCGTACTCGTCGATGACGCGGCGGTCGATGCCCTCGTAGCGGCCCGGCGTGAAGATCAGCCACGGGCGCTCGGAGAGCTGGACGGCGAGTTCCTGGGTGAAGGGGCTGCCGCTGGGTGTGGGCACGATGAGGGCGGGCGCCCGGGAGCCCGTCTCGTAGCCGTCGGCCAGGACGGAGTCCAGCGCGTCCCCCCACGGCTCGGTCTTCATGACCATGCCGGGACCGCCGCCGTACGGGGTGTCGTCGACGGTGTTGTGGCGGTCGTAGGTCCAGGAGCGCAGGTCGTGGACGTGCACGCCGAGCTGTCCCCGCGCACGCGCCTTGCCGACGAGGGAGACGTTCAGCGGTTCCAGGTACTCGGGGAAGATCGTGACGACGTCGAGGCGCATTTACGGCTCTTCCCGGCTGGAGGCGATCTCGGCGCGGTCGTCGATCAGACCGGGCGGCGGGGTGATGACGGCCCTCTGCTCCTCCAGGTCGATCTCGGTGACGATCTCCTCGACGAAGGGGATCAGCACCTCGCTGCCGTCGGGGCGCTCCACGATGAACAGGTCCTGCGAGGGCAGGTGGGAGATCTCCGTGATCCGGCCGACCTCGGTGCCGTCCGCGGTGACCACGTCGAGGTCGATGAGCTGGTGGTCGTAGTACTCGTCCTCGTCCTCGGGACGTTCCTCCGGATCGACCTCGGCGATCAGGAGGGTGTTGCGCAGGGCCTCCGCGCCGCTGCGGTCGCTGACGCCTTCGAAGCGCAGCAGGAGGCGGCCGCTGTGGACGCGGCCCGTCTCGATGGTGAGCGGTCCCGTGGTGGCGGGATCGGTGGCGAGCACGGCACCGGGGGCGAGCCTCAGCTCAGGCTCGTCGGTCCGTACCTCGACGGTGACCTCACCCTTGATGCCATGGGCACGGCCGATCCGTGCGACTACCAGCTGCACGTGTCCAAGTCTCCTGTCATACAGCGACGGGCCGGGGACGGCCCTCAGGCCCTCCCCGGCCCGAGCCGGTTGCGATAAGCGTCAGCGGACGTGGTCCACGTCGACGAGGTCGACGCGGACTCCGCGACCGCCGATGGCGCCCACGACGGTGCGCAGGGCGCGTGCGGTGCGGCCGTTGCGGCCGATCACCTTGCCGAGGTCGTCCGGGTGGACCCGGACCTCGAGCACGCGACCGCGGCGCAGGTTGCGCGAGGCGACCTGCACATCGTCAGGGTTGTCGACGATGCCCTTCACGAGGTGCTCGAGAGCCTCCTCGAGCATGCTCAGGCCTCGGTCGAAGCGGACTCAGCGGCGGCCTCGTCCTTCTTCTCAGCCTTCTTCTTCTGGGTGATCGCCTCACCCTTGCCCTCGTCGTCGCCACCGATGGCCTCGAACGACGGACGCGCGGCCTTCTCGGGCTGCGTCAGCAGCGGAGCCGGGGCGGGCTCGCCCTTGAACTTCTGCCAGTCGCCGGTCTTCTTGAGGATGGCCATCACGGGCTCGGTCGGCTGAGCGCCGACACCGAGCCAGTACGCCACGCGCTCGGCGTCGACCTCGATCACCGACGGGTTGTACGTCGGGTGGTACTTGCCGATCTCCTCGATGGCCCGGCCGTCACGGCGGGTACGGGAGTCGGCGACGACGATGCGGTAGTGAGGCGAACGGATCTTGCCCAGACGCTTCAGCTTGATCTTGACTGCCACGGGAGTGGGTTCTCCTGGTTTTGACGTGGTTGGGCACGGCGAGAAAGCCGCGTGGGGTTGCGGTACCCGAGTGCCCGATGGACGCGTCAGCCGGAGGCGAGAGGGTTCCTGTGCGGCTGTCGAGTACAGCTAGCCATTGTGCCACACCCTGGGGCCCCTCCGGGCCGGGGGCATCACCCGCTGCGCGGGCATGCCGAAAGCGCACCCGGCGTGGAGGTGAAGCCCGTCGGGTGCGCGTCACGGCCCGAGCCCTGCGCCACTGACCGGCACCCACGAGATGCCGGCGGAGGGCGTCAGCTCGCTACCGCTCCCACGACGTCCGGGATCCGGAACGGCTTGCCGCAGCCGCCACAGACGATGGGGGCCTGGGCGAGGACGGACGGTACGACCCGGACGTTGCGGCCGCAGTCGCAGACCGCCTTGACCCGGACGCCGCCGCCGGAGGAGCCGTGGCGGGCGGCCGGGCCCCGGAAGGTGCGGGAGGTGTCGGAGGAGGTCGCGGCGGTGTGGGCCTTCAGGGCGCGCTGGAGGCGTTCCATGGTCGGGCGGTAGCGGCGCTTCGCCTCGGGGGTGAGCGTGACCAGGGAGAAACCGCTGCTGGGATGCGGTTCCTCGGGGTGGTCCAGGCCCAGCTCCTCGGCGATCGCGAGGAATCTGCGGTTGTGGTAGCGGCCGGCACGGGAGGTGTCGCGGACGCCGCGCGCGGCGGCGATGCCATGGACTGCCTCATGGAGCAGTCGCTCGAAGGAGAGCTCGTGACCGCACGCGGACGACGACTCCCCGATCAGGGACTCTGGCGCGGCAAGGTCGGGCAGCTCGGGGTGGTACCGCTGAATGTCGGCCCACGCCTGTGCCAGCTCTGCGGCGAGTACAGGTGGTGTCTGTGTCGTGCTCACGTAATGACAACGAGCCGGGGTGCCCCAGTGTTCCGATTCCGGGCCATCCCAAATAATTTGCACGTACCCGTCAGTTGCCTCTGATGCGTCCCGACGAGGGCGGGTGCGCTGATCTGTGGATAAGCCTCACAGCTCACCACAAGGTGGTGCGTAGTTCCGCGTACGCGCCGGCGCGTAGAGCGCGTCCGCGCGCCGGTGCGCCGGGGTTCCGCCGATGCGCAAGAGGCGTTTCGGTCACCTCGCGCCCCGTTCGGTCGGCGCGGGCACCACTCGGCAAGCGCGTGCGACGACCGCGACGTTACCCGTTGCGTCGCCGGCGCCCGGCACCGACGCGCCCCTGGCGGCCGGAGACCGTAGGGTCACCGCGCGATCGGCGGGCCCAGGTTGCCGGAATGTGAAATCTCGCCATAGGCACATGACAACTCACGAACCGGGCCGCATCCCACTGGACGACAGGTCGAGGGGGGAGTTTCCTGGCATACGGGGGTAGTGCGAGCGCACTGTCACGGGGGCCATGGAATCGGGCAAGAGGCAACTCTCGGCGGATTGGGGCGCTTACTTATGACACCTACGCTCGTGCGGCAGCACCTGCCTCACGCGGGGACCGCACCCCGCGTCGATGTGCGTGCACGCGCGCGTGACTGGTCCGAGATCCAGGAGCGGATGCTCGTACCGCTCTACGAGGCCGTCTACGAGCGACTGGAAGTGGGTCCCGCCACGCGGCTGCTCGGCCTCGGCTGCGGTTCCGGACTCTCCCTGCTGATGGCCGCCGCCCGGGGAGCGACGGTCACCGGTGTCGACGCATCTCCCGAAAGAATGGCCCTGGCGCGGGAGCGGCTGCTCCCCGAAGCGCCGGGCGCACGTCCGTGGCCGCACACCCGGCTGGTCGACGGCTCGCCCCGGGACACCGCGGAGCCGGGCGCTCCCGGGTACACCCTGGTGACCGCCTTCGAGCCGATCGGGTGCCTCGCGGGCGACTCGGAGGGCCTGGGCGGACTGCTCGCGGAGGCCACGCCGCTCGCCCAGCGCGGTGCGGCCGTGGTGCTGGCCGGCTGGGGCCCGCCGGAGCGCTGCGCGACGGCGTCCGTGATGCGGGTGGCCACGAAGCTGGCGGAGCCGTTGCGCACCTCGGGCAGCTGGCGTCCCGCCTGCCGGGACGACCTGGAGGACGTCGCCCAGCGGGCCGGGCTCGAGCCGGACGGGTCGGGGCGGGTGGCATGCCCCTTCGGCTACGCCGATGTGGACAGCGCGGTACGCGGCCTGAAGTCGACGGGGCTGTTCGACCCGGCGATGACGGCGACGGACCAGGTGCAGGTGGACAAGGAACTGGTCGAGGCCCTGCATCCGCACCAGCGCCAGGACGGGACGGTGTGGATGCCGAACGTGTTCCGGTATCTGATCGCCCGGACGCCCTGACGCCCGGACGCCTGACGGACAAGCTTCCGATGCGGGTGTGAAGGGCGCGGGGAACGCACCGGAGGCCCGGCGCGGAAGGGCGAGGCGGACACCGATGCGGAGGCAGTGAAGGTGAAGGGCGCCCTCCTTGAGGAAGGAGGGCGCCCCTCACCGCGGTTCCGGGCGGGTCGTCAGCCCATGAACTTCTTGAACTCGTCGGGGAGTTCGAAGTCCTTGCCGCCCTGCTGCGGCAGTCCGAAGGCGTTGCCGCCCTCGGCCGCGGCGGCCCGGCGGGCGGCCTCCTCCTGCTCCTGCTGCTTGCGCTTCATCGGGTTGCCGGAGCGCTGCTTGCCCTTGGCCTGCTTCTGCTTCTTCTTCGTCCGGCCGGGGCCGCCGCCCATGCCGGGCATCCCCGGCATCCCGGGCATGCCGCCGCCCTGGGCCATGCGGGACATCATCTTGCGGGCCTCGAAGAACCGCTCGACCAGGTTCTTGACCGCGCTGACCTCGACGCCGGAGCCCTTGGCGATACGGGCGCGGCGCGAGCCGTTGATGATCGTCGGCTCCTGGCGCTCGGCCGGGGTCATCGACTTGATGATGGCGGCCGTGCGGTCGACGTCCCGCTCGTCCAGGTTGTTGATCTGGTCCTTCATCTGGCCCATGCCCGGCAGCATGCCGAGCAGCTTGGAGAGGGAGCCCATCTTGCGGACCTGCTCCATCTGGGCCAGGAAGTCGTCCAGGGTGAAGTCCTGGCCCTTCTTGGACGCCAGCTTGGAGGCCATCTTCTCGGCCTCTTCCTGGCTGAACGTCTTCTCCGCCTGCTCGATCAGGGTGAGCAGGTCACCCATGTCGAGGATGCGGGAGGCCATCCGGTCAGGGTGGAACGCGTCGAAGTCGTCGAGCTTCTCGCCGTTCGAGGCGAACATGATCGGCTTGCCGGTGATCTGCCGGATCGACAGGGCGGCACCACCGCGCGCGTCACCGTCGAGCTTGGAGAGCACCACGCCGTCGAAGCCGACACCGTCGCGGAAGGACTCGGCGGTGTTGACGGCGTCCTGGCCGATCATCGCGTCGACGACGAACAGGATCTCGTCCGGGGAGACGGCGTCGCGGATGTCCGCGGCCTGCTGCATCATCTCCTGGTCGATGCCGAGGCGGCCGGCGGTGTCCACGATCACGATGTCGTGGACCTTCGACTTGGCGTGCTCGATGGAGTCCTTGGCGACCTTGACCGGGTCACCGACGCCGTTGCCCGGCTCGGGGGCGTAGACCGCGACACCGGCGCGCTCGGCGACGACGCTGAGCTGGTTGACGGCGTTGGGGCGCTGGAGGTCACAGGCGACCAGCAGCGGCGAGTGGCCCTGCTCCTTGAGCCAGCGGCCGAGCTTGCCCGCGAGGGTCGTCTTACCGGCACCCTGCAGACCCGCCAGCATGATCACGGTGGGCGGCTGCTTGGCGAAGCGCAGGCGCCGGGTCTCGCCGCCGAGGATGGTGACGAGTTCGTCGTTGACGATCTTGAGGACCTGCTGTGCGGGGTTCAGCGCCTTGCTGACCTCGGCGCCGAGGGCGCGCTCCTTGACGTTCTTGATGAACGTCCGGACGACGGGAAGCGCCACGTCCGCCTCGAGGAGCGCGATCCGGATCTCGCGCGCCGTGGCGTCGATGTCCGCCTCGGAGAGCCGTCCCTTGCCGCGCAGGTTCTTGAAGGTCGCTGAGAGGCGATCGGAAAGAGTATCGAACACGGCGCTCGCGGTCCTCGGGGTCGGTGGCTACAGGGAATCGCCCTCCAGGGTATCCCGGCGTGACAAGTCGCCGGGTCGGCCTCACCCCCGCAGTGTCTCCTCCAGCTTCCGCGCCACGGACGCCGCCTCCTCCCCGGGCAGGGGCGCGCCTTCCGGGCCGGTCACGTAGAAGGCGTCGACGGCGTTGGCGCCGAGGGTGGAGACGTGCGCGCTGCGTACCCGCACGCTCGCGTCCTCCAGGGCGCGGCCGATGCGGAACAGCAGGCCCGGGGCATCCTGGGAGCGGACCTCGATGACCGTGGCCAGCCGGGAGGCGGCCGGGTGGACCGATACCCGGGCCGGCGGCGCGATCACGCCCCGGCGGCGCGGATAGGCCGCGTCCCGTTCCCCGAGGCGGCCGGCGATGTCCAGGGAGCCGTCCAGGGCACGGACGAGGTCCGCGCGCAGCCGGGCGGCCTGCGGCAGGGAGCCGTACTCGGCGGCGACCCGCCAGTCCAGCAGGAGGACGGAGCCCTCGACACCGTCCGGGAGGTGCAGGGAGCGCAGTTCCGCGGTCCGTACGGTCAGCCGGTGCATGGCGAGGACACCGGCCACCGCGGGCAGCACTCCGGGCTGGTCGGGAACGGCGATGAGCAGCTCCACACCGAGCGGCTCGGGGTCGCCGGACGGTTCCTGCCCGGCGGGTGGCTCGGTCTGCGCCCGCAGGGCGAGCACCGGGCTGCCCGTCGCGGCCGCCTCCAGGGCGAGACGCTCCTGCTCGGCGGTCGGCGCGGCCTCCTCGGGGTCGTCCGGGGCGTCTCCGGCGAACACCGCCGAGACCCTTTTGACCAGGTCGGCGACGAGGGAACCGCGCCAGGACGACCAGGCGGCCGGGCCGGTGGCCAGGGCGTCGGCCTCGGTGAGCGCGTGCAGCAGCTCCAGGGTGCCCTGGGAGCCGACGGCCTCGGCGACCGCGCGCACGGTGGCCGGGTCCTCCAGGTCGCGCCGGGTGGCGGTGTCGATGAGCGTGAGGTGGTGCCGTACGAGGGTGGCGATGACGGTCACGTCGTGGCGGTCGAAGCCGATGCGGGCGGCGACGTCCTTGGCGATGATCTCGCCGGCGACCGAGTGGTCGCCGGGCCAGCCCTTGCCGATGTCGTGCAGCAGCGCGGCGACCAGCAGCAGGTCGGGGCGGCTGACCCGGCGGGTGAACTCGGAGGCGCGCACCGCCGTCTCGATCAGGTGCCGGTCGACGGTCCACAGGTGCACGGCGTTGCGCTGCGGGCGGCAGCGGACCCGCTCCCAGTCGGGCAGCAGCTGAGTGATCAGCCCTTCCGCCTCCAGCGCCTCCCACACCTCGATGGTGGGGCGGCCGGAGCCGAGCAGGGTGACGAGCTGTTCGCGGCCCTCGGCGGGCCAGGGCGCGGGCAGCGGGCGCACGGTGGCCGCCAGGCGCCGTACGGCGTGCAGCGAGAGCGGGAGTCCGGCCTGTGCGGCGGCGGCCGCGGCGCGCAGGGGCAGCACCGGGTCGCGCTCGGGGCGCGCGGCCCGGGCGAGCACCACCTCGCCGTCCTGCTCGACGACGCCCTCGGCCAGCGGGGACCGCTCGGCGGTCGGCTTCCCGCCGCCCAGCATGGCGCGCAGCCGGGGCCGCACGGCGCGCGACCGCAGGACGCGCCCCACCTCGCGCCAGGTGACATCACTGGCGTACGACACGAGCCGCGCCGCCTCGTACACCTGCCGCAGCAGGGTGTCGGCGTCGAGCAGGCCGAGCTCGGCGGCCACCTGGTCCTGCTCCTGGAGGGCGAGCCGGTCGGTCGCGCGCCCGGTGGCCAGGTGCAGGGCGTCCCGGACGTCGAGCAGTCGGCGCCGGGCGTCGGCGAGGCCCTCACGCGGGGCGTCGGCCAGCCAGGAGGCGGCGACGGCCCGAAGGGCGGTGGCGTCCCGCAGCCCGCCGCGGGCCTCCTTCAGGTCGGGCTCCAGCAGGTACTGCAGCTCGCCCTGGCGTTCGGCACGCTCGGCGCACAGTTCCTGGAGTTCGGGGAGGCGTTTGGGCGCCTGGTTGCGCCAGTCGGCCAGGACGGCGGTGCGCAGTCCCGCGGTGAGCCCGAGGTCGCCGGCGATGTGCCTGGCGTCGAGCAGGCCCAGCTGCACCTTGAGGTCCTCACCCGCGGTCCTGCGGGCCTCGGCGGGTGTGCGGACGGAGTGGTCGAGGTCCAGGCCCAGGTCCCAGACGGGGTACCAGAGCCGGTCGGCCAGGGCGGCGACCGCCTTGGCGTCGCTGCCGTCGTGCAGCAGGAGCAGGTCGAGGTCGCTGCGCGGGGACAGCTCTCCGCGCCCGTAGCCGCCGACGGCGACCAGGGAGGCCCCCCGCAGCCCCTCCGCGCCCGCGCTGAACAGACCGGTCAGCCAGTCGTCCGTCAGTTCGGCGAGGGCCGCACGGCGCGGCGGCCCGGACCGCGTCTCCTCGGTGAGGAGACGCAGCCGGGCCGCCGCGTAGCCGCTGGGTCCCGAGTCCTCTGCTTCCTTCTGCACGTCCGTACCCGTCACCCAGTGGCTCCTGTTCTGTTCGCCTGCCTCAAGGGCCTTCAGAGCGCGTCGGGACCGCGCTCGCCGGTCCTCACCCGTACGGCCGTGTCGACCGGGATGGACCAGACCTTGCCGTCACCGATCTTGCCGGTGCGGGCCGCCTTGACCACCACGTCGATCAGCTGCTCGGCGTCGTCGTCCTCGACCAGGACCTCGATGCGGATCTTGGGGACCAGGTCGACGGTGTACTCGGCACCGCGGTAGACCTCGGTGTGGCCCCGCTGACGACCGTAGCCGCTGGCCTCGGTGACCGTCAGGCCGTGTACTCCGAAGGCCTGCAGGGCCTCCTTGATCTCGTCGAGCCGGTGCGGCTTCACGACGGCGGTGATGAGCTTCATGCGTCCACCTTCTTGCTCGCGGCTGCGGCGACCGGGGCCGTGGCGGCGGTCTTGGCGGCACCGCCACCGGCGCCGCTGAAGTCGTATGCGGTCTCGGCGTGCTCGGCCTGGTCGATGCCGGCGACCTCGTCGTCCTCGGGGACCCGCATGCCCATGGTCTTGTCGAGGATGAAGGCGAGGATCGCGGAGACGATCAGGGAGTAGGCGAGGACACCGAAGACTCCGGCGCACTGCTTCCAGAACTGCTCCAGGCCGCCCCCGTAGAACAGGCCCGCGACGTCGGACTGGCCCTTGCCGGTCGCGAAGAAGCCGATGAGCAGGGAGCCGAGGATGCCGCCCACCAGGTGGACGCCGACCACGTCGAGGGAGTCGTCGTAGCCGAACTTGTACTTCAGCCCGACGGCCATGGCGCACAGCACGCCGGCGATGACACCGACGGCGATGGCGCCGAGCGGGGAGATCGAGCCGCCGGCCGGGGTGATGGCCACCAGGCCCGCGACCGCGCCGGAGGCGGCGCCCAGAGTGGTGAAGGCGCCGTGGCGGATCTTCTCGTAGGCGAGCCAGCCCAGGACAGCGGCGGCGGTGGCGACCTGCGTGTTGACGAACATCAGCGCGCCGACGCCGTCGTCGTTGCCGAGCCAGGAGCCGGCGTTGAAGCCGAACCAGCCGAACCACAGCAGACCGGCGCCGAGCATGACCAGCGGCAGGCTGTGCGGGCGCATCGGGTCCCGCTTGAAGCCGATGCGCTTGCCGATGACGAGGATCACGCCGAGCGCCGCGGCACCGGCGTTGATGTGCACCGCCGTACCACCGGCGAAGTCGATGACGCCCAGTTCGAAGGCCCAGCCGCCGGCGCCCCACACCCAGTGCGCGACCGGGAAGTAGACGACGGTGGCCCACAGGGCGATGAACAGCGCCCAGGCGCTGAACTTGACGCGGTCCGCGAGGGCACCGCTGATCAGGGCGGGCGTGATGATCGCGAACATCAGCTGGAAGACCAGGAACACGAACACCGGGATCGTGTAGCCGGGCCACAGCTCCGTCAGGCCGATGTTGCCGAGGCCGACCCAGTCGGAGTTCCAGCCGATGAGGCTGCCGGAGTCGGTGCCGAACGCCATGGAAAAGCCGTACAGCACCCACAGGATGGTGACGATCCCGAGGCTGATGAAGCTCATCATCAGCATGTTCAGGGTGCTCTTGACGCGGACCATGCCTCCGTAGAAGAAGGCCAGACCCGGCGTCATGAGCATCACCAGGGCGGAACAGATGAGCATGAACCCTGTGTTCGCGGCAGAGAGCTTGGGCGCTTCTGCGGCAAGGGTGATGGCTGGTGCCATCGGCGTCTCCTCGTCATTGGTACGGCCCCGTGCGGGCGAAGCCTCGAGCGGTATGAGGGGTGGGCCGGTTATGCGCCACGAGATTGGCGCAGCGCGGTTTCGGTGGAAGCCCCTCGTTGTTTCGCGGCCGTGACGAAGGCGCCTGCTGTGTTACGCGTCGATGAACTGCCGGATTGCGAGCGCGCCGATCGTTATCGTGGCGCAACCTTCGGTTCCAGGCAGCCGTGGGCACACAGACCGGCCGCGGTCGGCCTTCCGATGACCTGGCATGGGGGAGCCGAGTCGGGCAGTTCGGGAGGGCCGGCCGCGGCCGGGGTTCCGGGGTGGGTCGTGCGGCTTGATCAGACCGCTTCGGCGGCGGTCTCGGGCAGTTCGGCGGCGAGCCGCTCGGTGAGGTCGACGACCTCACCGAGGTCGCCGAAGTCGCGGGCGGCCGTGTCCACCGTCTTGCGGATGCGGGTGTTGACGCGCTCGGAGCGGACCTTCTTGGCGACCTGCATGGCCTCGGCTGCGAAGACCGTGCTCCGCTCGGGCTCGCGCTGCAGGAGGTGCACCGTGGCCATGCCGATGAGGTTCAGTGCGTACGACCGCTGGTGCTCACCGTCCTCGGCGAAGAGCTCCACCGCTCGCTGCATCAGCGGCTCGGCCAGTGAGGCGTAGGCGGGGCTGCGCCCGGCGACGTAGGCCAGGTCGCGGTAGGAGTGGGAGTTCTCGCCGTACAGCTCGGCCTCGGAGAAGAAGCGGATCCAGTCGGGGTCGGGCTCGTCCCACTCGTCGGCCTCGGAGTAGGTGTCCTCGGCCATCCGGACCGCCCGCTTGCACTTGCCGGGCTGCCCCATGTTGGCGTAGGCGCGGGCCTCCATCGCATACAGCATCGACTGGGTGCGCGGGCTCGCGCAGTCCCGGCTGCCGTACTGCGCGAGGTGGATCAGTTCCAGCGCGTCGTCGGGCCGCCCGAGGTGGATCATCTGGCGGCTCATGCTGGACAGCACGTACGAGCCGAGGGGCCGGTCACCGGCCTCCTTGGCGGCGTGCAGCGCGAGGACGAAGTACTTCTGCGCGGTCGGCTGGAGCCCGATGTCGTACGACATCCAGCCGGCCAGTTCGGCGAGTTCGGCGGCGACCTTGAACAGCCGCCGGGTCGTGGCCTCGGGCTGGGGTTCCTGGAGGAGGTCCGTCACCTCGTGCAGCTGCCCGACGACCGCCTTGCGGCGCAGGCCGCCGCCGCACTGGGCGTCCCACTGCCGGAACATCACCGTGGTGGACTCCAGCAGGTCCAGCTCCGGCTTGGAGAGCCGGCCGCGGGCCCGCCCGGAACCGGCGTCGGGCTCGGAACGGGGGGCCGGCGGCGAGGGGACGAGCCAGCGCTGCATGGGTTCGATGAGGGTCGGGCCCGCAGCCAGGACCAGCGAGCTCCCGAGGAAGCCGCGCCGCGCCAGCATCAGGTCGCTGCGCGAGAACTCGCTGAGCAGGGCCACGGTCTGCGGGCCCGTCCAGGGCAGGTCGACGCCGGTCGCGGACGGTGACTGGCGCGCGGTGCGCAGCCCCAGGTCCTCGACGGAGACGACGACGCCGAAGCGCTCCGAGAACAGCTCGGACAGGATCCTGGGGATCGGTTCGCGGGGGTTCTCGCCGTCGAGCCAGCGACGTACACGGGAGGTGTCCGTGGAGATGTGGTTGGCGCCCAACTGCCGTGCCCTGCGGTTGACCTGGCGGGCGAGCTCGCCCTTGGACCAGCCGCTGCGCGCGAACCAGGAGGTGAGCAGCTCGTTCGGGCGCTTGTCAGCGTGCGTCGCGCTCGCAGCGTTCGTTCCGCTTCCGCCGTTGCCGCTCACTGGAACGCCCCCATCCCTGAGACCACTTGTCGCCGAGTGCGCCAAGCCCTATCAGCATGCCGGTTCGCACTGCCGTCCGTCCGGCCCTTGTCACCCTTCGAACGGAATGACGACTTGCCTCCGGCATACCCGCGAGCGCAGATGCCCCCAGGCCTCGTGCACACAAAGTAATCCTACGATCACCCGTCCGGCCACGGCTCACACGGAAACGCCACCATTCGCCACCCCATCGAATGAACTCCTGTACGCCTGGGCGCGATTCACTTGACACAGCACAACCGGGAGCGGGTGCAGCGACGCACTCAGGGGCGCGCGTCGCCGGGCGCGCCACCCCGGACGCATCCGGGCGCTGAATGAACCGACCGCCACCGGGAAGGCGGAAACGGAGAGTCACGCATCGCGTCCGCAGCGTAACCACCGGTGCGTCGGACCCGTTGGAGGGGGCATGGGCTTCACGATCGGCATCAGCCGGGGCATGCGCGACATCCGGTCCGGCTCACGCCGCCGCGGCCGCGCGTCGGACGGCACGGCCGTGGCCGAGTACACAGGACTGTGGGGCTGGGACGTGGTGCCGGGGGCCCGGGCCTCGGCGGGCGCCTGTTCCTGCGGCCGGGGCGACTGCCCGGCGCCGGGCGCGCACCCGCTGGACTTCGCGCCGATGCTCGCCGCCGGCGCCACGCTGGACGACGTGACCGAGATCTGGGGCGAGTTCCCCGGCGCCTCGGTGATGCTGCCGGTGGGCCGGGCGTTCGACGTCATCGAGGTGGCGGAGCCCGCCGGCTGCCGTGCGCTGACCCGGCTGGAGCGCATGGGCCTGCCTGTCGGCCCGGTCGCGGCGACCCCGGACGGCCGCGCGCACTTCTTCGTCGCCCCCGGCGCCGCCGCCGATCTGCCCGGCCTGCTCT
Source organism: Streptomyces sp. 378 (assembly GCF_030124145.1). Classification (GTDB taxonomy): domain Bacteria; phylum Actinomycetota; class Actinomycetes; order Streptomycetales; family Streptomycetaceae; genus Streptomyces. The sequence goes on along the minus strand of NZ_JASKMS010000007.1, from coordinate 162,842 downwards.
ACCGCATGGGCTGGGACGACCCGGACTCCCTCGACCTGCGCGGCCTCGGTCCCGGCACGCACATCACGGCACCGCCGTCCGACCGCGGCGGTCTGGGCCCGGTGCGCTGGCTGCGCTCCCCCGCCCTGGACTCGGCGTCCCACCCGCCGGAGGCCCGCCTGGTGCTGGGCACCCTGGCGTATGTGGCCCACCGGTCGCGGGCCTGACCACGCCGCGAACGTACACAGCGAAGCGCCCGTCCCCGACCGCGTCTGGGGACGGGCGCCTTTGCGACGCGCGGATCGCGTGGTACGGCCGAGGGGAGGTCACTCCCCGATAAGGGCGTCAACGAAGGCCTCCGGCTCGAACGGCGCCAGGTCGTCCGCGCCCTCGCCGAGCCCGATGAGCTTGACCGGGACGCCCAGCTCGCGCTGGACCGCGACCACGATGCCGCCCTTGGCCGTGCCGTCGAGCTTGGTGAGCACGATGCCGGTGATGTTGACGACCTCGGAGAAGACCCGCGCCTGGACCAGGCCGTTCTGGCCGGTGGTGGCGTCCAGGACGAGCAGCACCTCGTCGACCGGGGCCTGCTTCTCCACGACCCGCTTGACCTTGCCGAGCTCGTCCATGAGCCCGGTCTTGGTGTGCAGGCGGCCGGCGGTGTCGATGAGCACGACGTTCGCACCCATCTCCTTGCCCTCCTTGACCGCGTCGAACGCCACGGAGGCCGGGTCGCCGCCCTCGGGTCCGCGCACGGTATGGGCGCCGACGCGCTCGCCCCAGGTCTGCAGCTGGTCGGCCGCGGCGGCCCGGAAGGTGTCGGCGGCCCCGAGGACGACGCTCTGGCCGTCGGCCACCAGGACACGGGCGAGCTTGCCGGTGGTGGTGGTCTTGCCGGTGCCGTTGACACCGACGACCATGACGATGCCCGGCTTGCGGTCCTCCGGCTCGGTCTTGACCGCGCGGTCCAGGTCACGGCCGACCAGCGTGATCAGTTCCTCGCGGAGCAGGGTGCGCAGTTCCTCGGTGGTGCGGGTACCGAGCACCTTCACCCGCTCGCGCAGCCGCTCGACCAGCTCCTGGGTGGGCTGCACGCCGACGTCGGCGGTGAGCAGCGTGTCCTCGATCTCCTCCCAGGTGTCCTCGTCGAGGTGCTCGCGCGACAGCAGGACGAGCAGTCCCTTGCCGAGGGCGTTCTGCGAGCGGGAGAGCCGGGTCCGCAGCCGGACCAGGCGGCCGGCGGTCGGTTCCGGGATCTCGATCGCGGGAGCTTCGGCGGGCGGCTCCTCGACTACGACCGGAGCCGAGCCGTCCGGGAGATCCACCTCCTCTATCGTGCGCCGCGGTTCCTCCCGCGGCGTCTCGGCCTCTTCGCCGACGTGCGGCTCGGCCGGTGGGGCGGTGATGTCGGGCGCTGCGGGCGGGGGCGGGGGCAGCTGCTTCTTGCGCCGGCTGCCGACGATGAGCCCGCCGAGCGCGCCGAGCACGACCACGGCGATGACTACAGCAAGGATGACGATGTCCATAACGCGTCCAGTATCAGTCATGGGACCCCGGGTCACCCTGCTCGCACCGCCCCGGGACGCCGCGGGCCGCCGGATCTCCACAGCCCTGGATGTCTGACGCATCGTCAGCTAACGTCCCCCGGACACCCGCCCGGCGGAGGGAGACGCCCCATGCCCGTCACGGTCGCACGCTTCAACCTCGTCGCTCCCGGGGCCGGCCCCGCCGAGCTCGGCGCCCGGTACCGGGCGGCCCTGGAGATGGCCGCGTACGCCGACGACCGGGGCGTCACGACGGTGCAGACGGAGGAGCACCACGGGGCGGACAACAACTGGCTGCCGTCGCCGTTCGCCTTCGCGGGGGCCGTCTTCGGCGCCACCCGGCGCGTCGCGGTCACCGTTTCGGCGATCATCGGCCCGCTGCACGACCCGCTGCGGCTGGCCGAGGAGATGGCCGTGCTGGACCTGCTGAGCAACGGCCGGCTGGTGACGGTCGCCGGCATCGGGTACCGGCCGCAGGAGTACGACCTGTTCGGCGTGGACTTCGCCCGGCGCGGCGCGCTCCAGGACGAGCTGCTGGAGACCCTGCTGAAGGCGTGGACCGGCGAACCCTTCTCCTACCGGGGCCGCACGGTGCGCATCACCCCGCGCCCCTTCACCGAACCGCACCCGCTGCTCCTGGTCGGCGGCTCCTCCAGGGCCGCCGCGCGCCGGGCCGCTCGGCTCGGTCTGCCCTTCTTCCCGAGCGCGCATCTGCCGGAGCTGGAGACGTACTACAAGGAGCTGCTCGTCGAGTACGGCACCGAGGGCTGGGTCATGATGCCCGCCGCCGAGACTCCGCTGCTGCACGTGGCCGAGGATCCGGACCGGGCCTGGGCGCGGTACGGCCGGCATTTCCTGCACGAGGCGCGGACGTACGCCTCCTGGCAGTCGGGCGCGGTGCGCTCCGCCGTGAAGTCGGCCGCCACGACCGTGGAGGACCTGCGCGCGGAGGGCGTCTACCGGATCCTCACCCCGGACGCGTGTGTGGCGCTGGGACTGGACTCCTATGTGCTGCATCCGCTGGCGGGCGGGATGCCGGTGGAGGAGGGGTGGCGCAGTCTGCGGCTCTTCTGCGAGCAGGTGCTGCCGCGGGTGGGGAGCTGACGCCCACGGATATCCGGTGGCCGGCCCGGATGCTCCGGTGATGCACTGACGCCGTGAGTCTCTCGGTCGACGTGTTCCTGCGCGAACCGGACGGACAACGGCGGATACTCGACGTCCCCGAGGGGCGCGACGACTCGGCCGGGTTCGAGTCCTGGCGCGAAACGGTGTGGGGATCGCCGCCGGTGCGCGCGCTGGGGGCCCGGTTCCTGCCGGTGCTCGCCGACCACGACCTGGAGGTCGAGGCCGGGGACGTGGCGGAGTTCCTGCGCGAGGTGACGCTGCTGCGTGATCACCTCGATGCCGTCGCCGCGACCACACGCCGCCCGCGGGGGCGCGACGATCACCGGGAGGGGCTGGTGCGTCGCCTGCGCAATCTGGAGGTGGCCGCCCTGCACGCCGGGGTGATCGGGGGCGGCGTCCTCGTCTGGTGACCCGACGGACCACCGCCCCGGCTCGGGCAGTGGCCGAACCGGGGCGGTGGCGGGTTACGGGGAGAGGGGCAGCGGGGACTTGGCCCTTCTCCCCGAGTCGGGGGAACGGGTCAGCCCATCTCCTCCAGGGTCTTGCCCTTCGTCTCCTTGACGAACTTCAGCACGAACGGGATCGAGAGCGCGGCGAAGGCGGTGTAGATCACGTAGGTCGCGGAGAGGTTCCAGTCGGCCAGTGACGGGAAGCTCGCGGTGATGGCCCAGTTGGCGATCCACTGGGCGGCGGCGGCCACGCCCAGCGCGGCGGCACGGATCCGGTTCGGGAACATCTCACCGAGCATGACCCAGACGACCACACCCCAGGACAGGGCGAAGAAGAGGACGAAGATGTGCGCGGCGATCAGGGCGATCCAGCCCTGCGCGGCCGGCAGCTTGCCGTCGACGAGGTGGTACGAGAACGCCCAGGCCTCCAGCGCGAGGCCGACGACCATGCCGACCGAGCCGACGATCGCGAGCGGCCTGCGTCCGATGCGGTCGACGAAGATCATCGCGATGACGGTGCCGAGGATGTTGATGATCGACGTCGTGAAGGAGTAGAAGAACGAGGCCGTCGGGTCGACACCCACCGACTGCCACAGCGTCGCGGAGTAGTAGAAGGCGACGTTGATGCCGACGAACTGCTGGAAGACCGACAGGCCGATACCGATCCAGACGATCGGCTTGAAGAAGAAGCTGCCGCCCAGCAGGTCCTTGAAGCTCGACCTGTGCTCGCTCTTCATGGCGCCCTCGATCTCGGCGACCCGGGCGTCGAGGTCCACGTCCTTGCCCTCGACCTCGACGAGGATCTCCCGGGCGCGCTCATGCTTGCCGACGGAGATCAGGAAGCGCGGGGACTCGGGGATGGCGAAGGAGAGCAGCCCGTAGAGGACGGCCGGGACGACCATGACGCCGAGCATGACCTGCCAGGCCTCCAAGCCCATCAGCTTGCCGCGCTGGTCACCGTCGGCGGCGTGCAGCAGACCCCAGTTGACCAGCTGCGAGACGGCGATGCCGATGACGATCGCGGCCTGCTGGAAGGAGCCGAGCCGGCCGCGGTAGGCGGGCGGGGCGACCTCGGCGATGTAGGCCGGGCCGATCACGGAGGCCATGCCGATGGCGAAGCCGCCGACGACGCGCCAGAAGGCGAGGTCCCACAGCGCGAAGGGCAGCGCGGAGCCGACGGCGCTGACGGTGAAGAGGACCGCGGCGATCTGCATGCACCGGATACGGCCGATGCGGTCGGCTATGCGGCCGGCGGTGGCGGCGCCGATGGCGCAGCCGATGAGAGCGATGGCGATGACCTGGGCCAGGGCTGCTGAGCCGACGTCGTAACGGTCGCGGATGGCCTCGACGGCACCGTTGATCACGGAGCTGTCGTAGCCGAAGAGGAAACCACCCATGGCGGCCGCCGCGGCGATGAAGATGACGTGCCCGAGATGATCGGGGTGAGCCGTCCCGGCTCCTGACTTGGATGCCTGCGCTGTGCTGGTCACGTGTACTCCTCGGCCACCGGCAACGCTGCCGGAGGGGATCAGCCCTTCGAGGTGCCACCTGAAGGTACCTGAAGGTAAAAGGAACGTTGCCGAGACTATGCCTTCAAGTTTCGAAGTCAATAGTCGATCTCTGTGAAAAAGGCGCAAGAGTGTGTCAGGTATGTGTTCAAGAAATGAAGCCACCGCGGAGCCGCAGGTGAGACAGGTGTACGGCCCACACATCTAGCGCAGGCGCTGGCTGATGACCTTCGACACACCGTCGCCCTGCATGGAGACGCCGTAGAGCGCGTCGGCGACCTCCATCGTGCGCTTCTGGTGGGTGATCACGATCAGCTGGGAGGCTTCCTGGAGCTCCTGCATGATCCGGATGAGCCGCTGGAGGTTGGTGTCGTCGAGGGCGGCCTCGACCTCGTCCATGACGTAGAACGGGCTGGGCCGCGCCTTGAAGATCGACACGAGCATCGCCACCGCCGTCAGCGACCGCTCCCCGCCCGAGAGCAGGGACAGCCGCTTGACCTTCTTGCCCGGCGGCCGCGCCTCGACGTCCACGCCCGTGGTGAGCATGTTGCCGGGGTCGGTCAGCACCAGCCGCCCCTCACCACCGGGGAACAGCCGGCTGAAGACGCCCTCGAACTCCCGGGCCGTGTCGCGGTAGGCCTCGGTGAAGACCTGCTCGACACGCTCGTCGACCTCTTTCACCACCTGCAGGAGGTCCGCTCGCGTCTTCTTCAGGTCCTCGAGCTGCTCGCTGAGGAACTGGTGGCGTTCCTCCAGCGCCGCGAACTCCTCCAGGGCGAGCGGATTCACCTTGCCGAGCTGCTGGTAGGCCCGCTCGGCGGCCTTGAGACGCTTCTCCTGCTCGGCCCGCAGATACGGCCGGGGGCGGTTGCGCGGGTGCTCCGGGTCCTCCGGCAGCTCCTCGCCCTCGGCGGGGGGCGAGGGCGGCACGAGCTGGCGCGGCCCGTACTCCGCCACCAGTCCGGCCGGTTCGACACCCAGCTCCTCCAGCGCCTTGGTCTCCAGCTGCTCGATGCGCAGCCGCTTCTCGGCGCCGAGTACCTCGCCGCGGTGGACCGAATCCGTCAACTTGTCGAGCTCGGCCTTGAGGTCGCGTCCCTCCGTGCGGGCGCGGACGAGTTCCTGCTCCCGGCGGGCCTTGGCCGCCTCGGCGGCGGTGCGCTCCTCGTCGGCCCGGGCCAGGGAGACCTCGATGTGCGCGAGCAGCTGCCGGGCGCCCGAGCCGACGGCCTCGGCGACGGCCGCCTCGTGCCGCAGCCGGGCCCGCCGCTGCTCGGCACGCGCGCGTGCCTCGCGCTCCGCACGGGCGGCCCGGTCCAGGGAGTCGGCCCGGCCCGCCAGGCCCTTGACACGTTCCTCGTGCGTACGGACCTGGAGGCGTGCCTCCATCTCGGTCTGGCGGGCGTTGGCACCATCGGCCGCGAGCCGGTCCCGTGCGGAGGTGTCGGGCTCCTCCTCGATCGGCATCTCCTCGGCGACGGCGAGCCGCTCGGCGAGTTCCTCCACCTCCTGGAGCGCCCTGTCGAGGGCCTCCTGCGCCCGGGCCGCGGCGGCGGCGGACCGCTCGGCCTCTCCCGCCGCTCCGCGCGCCTGTCCGGCGAGCCGGCCGAGCTGCTGGGCAACGGACGACTTCTCCCGGTCGGCGGCCCGGCGCCGCTCCCCCAGTTCCTCGACCCGCGCCGCACACTCCGCGCGCCGCTCGACGGCCGTGTGCTGGGCCTCGGTGAGCTCCTCGCAGCGGACCGCCAGCTCTTCGAGCTCGGCGGCGGCCTCGTCGACGGAGGCCTGGACCTCCAGGAGGCTGGGGGCGCCGGCCGAGCCGCCGTGGGCGAAGTGCGCGCCCAGGAGGTCGCCCTCGGCGGTGACGGCGGTGAGGCCTGGATGGGCGTAGACGAGGTCTTCGGCGTCTTCGAGGGTGCCGACGACGACGATGCCGTGCAGGAGGCGGCGGACGGCCGGCATGAGGTCGGAAGGGCCGCGGACCAGTTCCGCGGCGAAGAGGTGGCCGGCGTCCGCGGGCCCGTCGGGGTCCGCCGCACCTCCGGGGTGAGCGTCTCCCGCCAGGAGCAGTGCCGCCCGGCCTCCGTCCTGTTTGCGCAGGAGTCTGATCGCGTCCGCCGCCGATGCCGGGCTCGTCACCGCGATGGCGTCCGCCGCCGCCCCGAACGCCGCGGCCAGGGCGACCTCGTGCCCCGGGGTCACCGTGAGCAGTTCCGCCGCCGGGCCGAGCAGGCCGGAGAGGCGGTCCTTCGCCGCGAGCAGTATCCCGGTGCCGTCCTTGCGGCGCAGACCGAGTGCCAGGGTTTCGTGACGGGCCTGGGTGGCGGCCCGCTTGCGTTCGGCCGCCGTGGCGTCCTCGCGCGCTGCCGTGAGGGCGGCCTCCGCCTCGGCCAGGCGCTGCTTCGCCGCCTCGTGCAGCTCGGCGAGCTCCGCGTCGCCGGCGTCGAGGCCGTCGACCTCGGCCTTGAGTGCCTCGTACTCCTCCTGGGCGGCGACGGCACGTTCCTGCGCCTCGTCGCGCGTGGCGGCCAGGCGTTCGATCTCGGCCTGGGCGGAGGCCGCGCGCGAGCGGGCGGCGTTGACCTGGCCGCCGAGCCGGGCCAGCCCCTCGCGCCGGTCGGCGATGGCACGGGCGGCGTCCTTCAGACGCCGTTCCTCCTGGGTGAGCGCGCGTTCCAGCTCGGCGCGGTGGGCGACCGTGTCCTCCAGGGCGCGTTCGGCCGCCTCCAGAGCCGCTTCCAGCTCGGCCTCCTGCTCACGGATGCGAGCGGCCTCACGCTCCATGTCCTCGGGGTCACGTCCGCGCCGCTCCTCGGGGGGCGCGGAGGTGGCACTCTTCACCCGGGCGTCGGCCAGCGAGATCGTGCCGCGCACCCGTTCGGCGAGCTGGGAGAGCTCGTACCAGGTCTGCTGGGCCCGCTGGAGGCGCGGTGTGAGCTGCCGGACCTCGTCCTCCAGCAGGGCCTCGCGCTGGAGCGCCTTGCGCAGCTCCTGCTCCGCGGACTCCTTGCGCTCCTTCAGCGCGGCCTCGTCGGCGACCTCGGCGTCCAGGGCTTCCCGGAGCCGTACGAGGTCGTCGGCGAGGAGGCGCAGGCGGGCGTCGCGCAGGTCGGCCTGGATGACGGCGGCCCTGCGGGCGACGGCGGCCTGGCGGCCGAGCGGCTTGAGCTGGCGTCGGAGTTCGTCGGTGAGGTCCTGCACACGCGCGAGGTTGGCCTGCATCGCGTCCAGCTTCCGCAGCGCCTTCTCCTTGCGCTTGCGGTGCTTGAGGACCCCGGCGGCCTCCTCGATGAAGGCGCGGCGGCCCATGGGGTCGGCGTGCAGCACGGAGTCGAGCTGGCCCTGCCCGACGATCACGTGCATCTCGCGGCCGATGCCGGAGTCGGAGAGGAGTTCCTGGATGTCGAGGAGACGGCAGGTGTCCCCGTTGATCTGGTACTCGCTGCCGCCGTTGCGGAACATGATCCGCGTGATGGTGACCTCGGCGTACTCGATGGGCAGGGCCCCGTCGGAGTTGTCGATGGTCAGGGACACCTCGGCACGGCCCAGCGGGGGGCGGCCGGTGGTGCCGGCGAAGATGACGTCCTCCATCTTGCCGCCGCGCAGCGACTTGGCGCCCTGCTCGCCCATGACCCAGCTGAGCGCGTCGACGACGTTGGACTTGCCCGAGCCGTTCGGTCCGACGACGCACGTGATCCCCGGCTCGAACCGGAGGGTGGTCGCAGAGGCGAACGACTTGAACCCGCGGAGGGTCAGGGCCTTGAGGTGCACGCCGCCGGACTCTACCGCCCGGGTCGGTCTCACTCCATGAACCCGCGGTTTCGCCGTTGAACACGCAGGGCACATCAGACGTTGAAGACGGTAAAAGGATGCGGGGGCAAGAAAGAAGGGACGCCGACAGGGCGTCCCTTGCACTTCTGACAACTAGGCGGTTGTGACGGGCGGCCCAACCACTGCTGTGCTGTTGTGGAGCGATGCAGTGATCAGGTGAGCGCAGGCTCCGCCTGGTGTGCGTCAACGCTCTCCATGATCCTGTCGTGAGAAGCGGCAGCCGTCAGCGCTTCGTTCTCGGCCTGGATTCGTCCGAGCTCGGATTCCAGGTCCTGGACGCGCTGCTGGAGCCGTCGCATCTCGGCGAGGAGTCGCGGGTCGGAGCCGCCGACGTAACCGAGAAGCGCCTTTGCCATGATGGATGGTCCTCCACAATGCGTGACCGACCGCTGCGGTGTGGGTCGTGAGGGATTCGCACCCGCGGTCTTGGCAGGGCCTGGAGTTGTACTGCCGTTCAGCCATGCCAAACAGCTAAGGTGCGCGGGGCTTTCAGCGTCTCACCAAAAAGTTTGACGGTCAACACGATCACGCCCCGTATTGGGGGCGACCCGGGCGCGTGCGGCCTGGAACGGCCGTACTGCGGCTTCTGCGGGGCCCTCGGGGCGTGGCGATCATCCTTGCGTGTGGAGCGGGCCAAGGCAAGCGGTTCTGGCAATCACCAGGGAGTTTCGCTCCGGGGCGGTCGTGTGCGAGCCGTTCACGGGCGGTCTCGGCAACCGTCCGCTGCGGGTGATCACCGGATGGCGAAGCCGTCATAACCGCCGCGAGGTGTGTCCCAGATCTCGGTGACGCCGTCCACGCGGCCGGGCGTGTCGTCACTCCGGAGCCACTCCAGCAGCCCTTCACAGCCCTCGCGCCCGCCCTCGGCGACCACCTGGACCCGTCCGTCGCCCAAATTGAGAGCAAAACCACTCAGGCCGCCGATCTCCAACGCCTTGGCCCGCGTGAACCAGCGGAAACCCACACCTTGGACACGTCCGCGTACCCAGGCGACCAATCGCACATCCTCGCTCATGACTGCAACCTAACCGCCCATTCTCCCTCCGGGCACTTCCTCCCCTTGCGCCATGCGGTACCGTCCCCCCTCAACGAATCTCATATGAAACTCACACGATCGAGTGAGTTTGGTGTTGATCTCGAGGACGAGTCGACCGCCAGGACGAGGAAGGCCAGGACATGGGACGCCACCGACGCTCCGACGCCGGCCGCGCCGCCACGGGCCGCGCCACGGGAACCACCCACGCCGACGGCTTCGCGGAGGGCCAGGATCCGCTGTACTCCGGCACGGACGACGCCCCGACGATGGGCATCGCGCCCTATCTGAACCCGGAGGCGTACGCCCACAGCCACGCGAGGAGCGAGGCCTACCTGTTCGGGGCGGAGGCGGCCGCCGCGGATGACCGCCACGAGGACACGGCCGTGTTCGCGAGCGACGGCTTCGCGCCCGACGGCGGCGCCCGGCGCGCGGGTTCGCACCGCCGCCCCAAGAAGACCGCCCGGCCCGTGCGCACCGGACTGCTCGGTGTCTCCGCCGCCGTCGCCCTCGGCACGGTCGCGGTCGCCACGGGCGCCGTGCCCGGCCTCGAGAACTACCAGCTCGGCGGCAACAGCGGGGCCGACAAGGTGCAGGCCGGGGACACGCCGACGAACACCCCGATCGAGCAGGGCGGCACCTCCGGCAGCGCGGAAAGCCGCGACGAGGCGTCGACCAGCCGGAACGCCGAGCGGTCCGGCTCGCCGTCGCCGTCCTCATCCAAGTCGTCGGCCGCGCCGACGAAGACGCCGGAGAAGCCGGAGAAGTCGCGGGAGAAGACTCCGGAGAAGAAGAAGCCGGCGGCCACCCCGAGCGAGAAGCCGGACGACACCCCCTCGCGCACGGCCACGAAGGCGCCGAGGAAGCCCAGCGCTTCCGCCGCCCTGTCCGGCGAATCCGCCGCCGCGGCCCAGGTCCTCAGCCTGGTGAACGAGGAGCGGGCCAAGGTCGGCTGCAGCCCGGTCGCCGCCAACAGCGCCCTGACCGACCTGGCCCAGAGCTACAGCGAGGACATGGCCGCGCGGGGCTTCTTCGACCACACCGACCCGGACGGGCGCACGCCCTGGGACCGGGCCGGGAAGGCCGGGATATCCAACCTGGGCGGTGAGAACATCGCCCGCGGCCAGGCCGACGCCGCGGCCGTGATGGACGCCTGGATGAACAGCCCCGGCCACCGCGCGAACATACTGAACTGCGACTTCAAGACGCTGGGCGTCGGAGTCGAGCTCGGCTCGGGCGGCCCCTGGTGGACCCAGAACTTCGGCTACTAGGTCCCGCGACGACGCTCAGGCGGCGGCCAGGCCCTTGAGGAAGACGCCGGCCGTCTCCGCCACGCGGCGGCCCAGGTGCTCGGCGGTGGCGATGTCGGCCTTGTGGACGGCCTCCGGGCCCTCGTCGGCGTTGGTCTGAGCGGCTGCGCCCAGGAAGACGCCGAGACGGTTCAGGTCGTGCTCGGAGCCGGTGCTGCTGTTCCAGCCCGGGAGCAGCCCGAGGCTGACCCAGTGCATGCCGAGCTGCGCGGCGAGGATCTGGAAGTACTGCAGGGTGTGCAGCTTGTCGCCGCTCTTGGACGCGGAGTTGGTGAAGCCCGCGGCCAGCTTGTCCTTCCAGGCCTGAGTGGCCCAGCGCTTGGAGGTGGCCTCCGCGAAGGTGTGGAAGGCACCGGACGCGGTGCCCATGTACGTCGGCGATCCGAACACGATGACGTCCGAGCGGTCGAGGATCGCCCACTGTTCCTCGGTGATCTCGTCGACCTTGATCAGATGGACCTCGGCACCGGCCTCGACGGCACCGGCGCGGACGGCCTCGGCGATCACGACGGTGTGGCCGTAGCCGGAGTGGTAGGCGAGGGAGACAACGGGGGTGGTCACGTGAGAACTCCTGAAAGAGGCAGGTCGCTGACAACAACCAAAGGGAAGCACTAACTTCTAGTTAGTGCAACCTGTTGGTTAGCGCTGTGTTGGCGTAGGCTGGGCATATGACCACCACCCAGGAGCTCGCCGAAGGACTCGACGACCTCCCGTACAACGTGTTCGCCAAGGCCTGCCCGTCGCGCGGCACGCTGGAGCACATCACGGGCCGCTGGGGCGGCCTCACGCTCGGCGCCCTGTACGAGGGCTCGCTGCGCTTCAACGAGCTGCGCCGCCGCGTCGACGGGGTGAGCGAGAAGATGCTGTCCCAGACCCTGCACGCCCTGGAGCGCGACGGGCTGGTCCACCGCGAGGCCCAGCCCACGAACCCGCCCCGCGTGGACTACGAACTGACGCCGCTGGGACGCGCCGTGGCCGAACGCCTGCTCGCCCTCATCCACTTCGTGGAGGGCAACATGGACGACGTCCTGGCCGCGCGCGAGCGGTACGACTCCGCTAGGGCATGACCCGCGGCGGCCGCTGGCACCTCGGGCAGAAGTAGCTCGACCGGTTCATCCAGGGCCGCCGCCGCATGGGCGTGCCGCAGCGCCGGCAGGGCAGGCCCGCACGGCCGTACGCGTCGAGCGACCGGTCGAAGTAGCCGGACTCGCCGTTGACGTTGACGTACAGGCTGTCGAAGCTGGTGCCGCCCACCGCGAGGGCGGCGTTCATCACGTCCCGCACATGGCCCAGGAGCAGCAGGGTGCGCGGGCGGGTGAAGGTCGCGGTCGGGCGCTCGTAGTGGATGCGGGCGCGCCACAGCGCCTCGTCCGCGTAGATGTTGCCGACGCCGCTGATCAGCGACTGGTCGAGCAGGGCGCGCTTGATCGTGGTCCGCTTGCGGCGCAGCGCCTGGTGAAAGGCCTCGTCGTCGAAGAGCTCGTCGAGCGGGTCGCGGGCGATGTGCGCGATGACGTCGGGCAGGCCCTCGGGGGTGTTCTCGTGCAGCGACAGACCGCCGAAGGTCCGCTGGTCTACGAAGCGGAGTTCGGTGCCCAGGGCGTCGGTGAAACGGACCCGGATGCGCAGGTGCTTCTCGTCCGGGGCCGTGTGCGGCTGGACCAGGAGCTGGCCGCTCATGCCGAGGTGGGCGAGGATCGACTGGTCCGTGTCCTCCAGGGGCAGCCACAGGTACTTGCCGCGACGGCTGGGGACGCCGATGCGGTGGCCCTTCAGGCGGTGCGCGAAGTCGTCGGCGCCCGCGAGGTGGCGGCGCACCGCGCGCGGGTGCAGCACCTCGGCCTCGGCGACGGTCCGGTGGGCGACCCACCGCTCGAGACCGCGCCGTACGACCTCGACCTCGGGCAACTCGGGCATGGGGTCCCCCGTCACAAGCCTGCGGATGACGCGAGCGCCCGCCCCGGGCAGGGGCGGGCGCTCGGGTGCGCTGTACACCTGCCGCCCGGTGCGGGGCGGCGGGGTCAGCCGTCGACGGCGGCGTCGACGGCTTCGTGGGCGGCCTGAGCGGCTGCCGCCTGCGTCGCCTCCGCGGCTTTCGCCGCCTTGGCGCGCTCGTCCGCCGCGGCCCGGATGGACCGCCATGCGGACTCGGCGGCTTGCTGCTCCGCCTCCTTCTTGCTGCGGCCGGTGCCGGTGCCGTACGAGACGCCTCCGACGCGGGCGGCAGCAGTGAAGGTCTTCTCGTGGTCGGGTCCGGTCTCCGTGACCAGGTACTCGGGAACGCCGAGCCCCTCGGTCGCGGTGAGCTCCTGGAGACTGGTCTTCCAGTCCAGGCCGGCTCCGAGATTCGAGGACTTCTCGATCAGGGGATCGAACAGGCGGTGCACGAGCTCCGCCGCCGAGTCCAGGCCCTGGTCGAGGTAGACCGCGCCGATCACCGCTTCGAGGGTGTCGGCGAGGATGGACGCCTTGTCCCGGCCGCCCGTGCCCTCTTCACCCCGGCCGAGCCGGATGAAGGAGCCCAGGTCGAGCCCGCGGCCCACTTCGGCGAGTGCACGCGAGTTGACCACCGCGGCCCGCAGTTTGGCCAGTTGGCCTTCCGGCAGGTCGGGGTGGGTGCGGTACAGCGTGTCCGTGACCACGAGGCCGAGGACGGAGTCCCCGAGGAACTCCAGGCGCTCGTTGGTCGGCAGACCGCCGTTCTCGTATGCGTACGACCGGTGGGTCAGTGCGCGCACCAGAAGGGCGGACTCGAGCTTGTAGCCGAGCCGCCCTTCCAGAAGCGTGTGGGACGAGGCCTGGTTGTTGTCCGCCGGAGCACTCCCGCTCACACGGGAAGACTTGTTCTTAGGCGTGGACACAGTGCCTCTCACCAGCCGCTCAGACCTCGAGGACCTGGCGCTTGTTGTAGGTGCCGCACGACGGGCACGCGATGTGCTGCAGCTTGGGCTCGTGGCAGCGCTCGCACGCAACCAGGGTGGGGACCGCAGCCTTCCACTGCGACCGGCGGTGGCGCGTGTTGCTGCGCGACATCTTCCGCTTCGGAACAGCCACGGCTACTTCTCCTGCTTCTCGTCGACGCCCGCTTCGGCGCCGCTCATCTCGTCCTTCTCGCCGTCCTTCATGGTGCCGGCGAGTCCCTGCAATGCCGCCCAACGAATGTCGACGGCGTCGTGGTGGTGGTCCGGGTCGTCCGCCAGCCGCGCGCCGCATTCGGCGCACAGACCGGGGCAGTCTTCCCGGCACACCGGCTGCATCGGCAGTGCGAGCACCACCGCATCACGCAGCACGGGCTCGAGGTCGAACAAGCCGTCCTCGAGGAAGAGCATGTCCTCGTCGTCCTCGGCGTCGTCGCCCGGTTCCGCGATCACGCGGCCCCGGTCGTCGGCGTCAGGGTACGAGAACATCTCCTGGAAATCCGCTTCGAGCTGCTGCTCGAGCGGCTCCAGACACCTTACGCACTCCCCTTCGGCCGCGGCACGGGCGGTGCCTGTGACGAGCACCCCTTCCATGACCGACTCCAGGCGGAGTTCGAGCTCCACCGGGGCGCCTTCCGGCACTCCGATGACTCCCTTGAGACCGAGGTCGCTGGGGGCGTCGACCGTGCGGGTCAGGCGCTGCAGCGCACCAGGCCGCCGGCCCAGCTCGTGTGTGTCGAACACGAGGGGGTTGCGGTGGTCGAGGCGGGCGTTCAGAGCCATTCCTGCTTTCGATCCGTGAAACTCGGGGAACCGCCGCCCTTCGGTGTTCCGGGCAGCTTTGATCGCGGACGTACGCGCGACCGAAGAGCCAGGATACTGGACCATTCGCTGTCGGCCCAATCCGGTGCTCAGCCCTGGCCGCGGCCCTGCTCGTAGGCGCGCAGCTGCTCGGCGCTGATCATGCCGGTGTCGAAGAGGCTGGTCTCGTCGAGGGCGTACCCCTGCTGGGCCTGCTGCGCCTGCTGCTGGGCCTGTTGCTGGGCCTGCTGGGCCTGGTGCGGGTCGTAGGCGGCCTGCTGGGGGTCGTAGCCCTGGTAGGCGTAGGGATCGGCCTGCGGGTAGCCGTACTGGTCCTGCTGCGCGGCGTAGGCCTGCTGCGGGTAACCCGCGTACGGGTCGGGCTCCTGCTGCTGGTCCTGGTAACCGTACGCCGGCTGCGGCTGCGCGTAGTCCTCCTGCGGCGCGGGCCGCTCGGCCGGGGGCTTCTCCGTGAGTCCGGCCAGGTCGGCGAGGTAGTCGGCGTCGCTGGAGTGCTGGACGGTGCTCGTGTCGAGGGCGCCGAGGTCGTCGGTGGCGATCCGGCCGTGCAGCTTCTGCCGGCCACGGCCGACCGCCTCCAGGGTCTTGGCGAGGACCGCCTCGAAGGCGCCGAGCTTGACGTCGACGTACTCGTCGGCGCTGCGGCGCTGGGTCTCCGGGTCGTGGCTGCGCTCGGGGGCGTCCTCGTCCTCGTAGCCCTGCTCGTCGGTGCCGGGGCCGGTGCCCAGGAGCTTCTCGCGGCCACGGCCGACGGAGCCCAGGGTCTTGGTGAGGACGACCTCGAAGTTGGCGAGCTTGGAGTCGACGTACTCGTCGGCCTCGGCGCGGATCTCCTCGGCCTCCTGGCGGGCCTCGGCGAGGATCCGGTCGGCCTCGGCCTGGGAGCGGCGGGCGATCTCGGTGCCGGAGATCAACGAACCGCGCTCGGCGTGCGCGCTCTCGATGATCCGCTGAGCCTCCTGGCGGGCCTGCTCGACCATCTGCTCACGGCCGCCGATCAGCTCCTGCGCCTGGGCGAGGGAGTCGGGCAGGGCCGCGCGCACCTCTTCCAGCATCGCGAGCAGGTCGGCGCGGTTGACCACGCATGAGGCCGACATGGGCATGGACCGGGCGCCGGAGACCGCGGAGACGATCTCGTCGAGCTTCTTCTGCACGTCCACCGTGTGCTCGCCACTCTCTACAGATGCGTTGGAGACGGACGGGACGACTGTACGGCCCTGAGGCCGCCTCGGGACACCGGGTGACGGGCAGTCAGGACCCCGAGGGAGGGCCGGGGCGCCCTCAGTCCTTCCGCAGGCGCTCGGTGAGCTCCTGGAGGACCTCCGCCGGGACCAGGTGGGAGACGTCACCGCCCCAGGTCGCGACCTCCTTGACCAGGGAGGACGACAGGAAGCTGTAGGTGGGGTTGGTGGGGATGAAGAGGGTCTCCACGCCCGAGAGGCCGTTGTTCATCTGGGCCATCTGCAGCTCGTAGTCGAAGTCGCTGACGGCGCGCAGGCCCTTGACGATGGCGGGGATGTCGCGCTGCTTGCAGAAGTCGACGAGCAGGCCGTGGAATGCCTCCACGCGGACGTTGCCGTACTCGGTGGTGACCCGGCGGATCAGGTCGATCCGCTCCTCGATCTCGAACAGGCCCTTCTTGGCCTGGTTGATCATCACCGCGACGTAGACCTCGTCGTAGAGCCTGGAGGCGCGGGAGATGATGTCGAGGTGTCCGTTGGTGATCGGGTCGAACGACCCGGGACAGACGGCGCGGCGCACTTGTGATCCCTCGCTCTCCGGTCCGGTCATCGTGCGTCTTCGCACGTAGAGGCGGCGCGACCGTACCAAAACGTTCCCTCGCCGTAGCGACGGGCCCGGAGGGGTTCGAAACCCTCGGGCCACCGGAACGCACCGCCTCTGGTGCTGCGCTCCACGGTGACGAGGGCTTCCCCGGTGAGCCAGCCCTCCATGCGGAGTGTGAGGAGGATCTCCCGAAGATCGTCGTCCGGGACGGCGTACGGCGGGTCGAGGAAGACGAGGTCGTACGGGTCACCGGGGGGTGGCGTGCGGATGATCTGTTCCGCTTTGCCTGGTCTGACCTCCGCACCGGGGAGCCCGAGGCTCTTCACGTTCTCGCGGAGCGTGCGGACGGCTTTGGCGTCGGTCTCCACGAGGAGGGCGTGACCGGCGCCCCGGGACAGGGCCTCCAGGCCCACGGCCCCCGAACCGGCGTAGAGGTCGAGGACGCGTTCGCCTTCCAGGGGGCCGCCGAGGAGCGACTGCCAGGTGGAGAAGAGACCTTCGCGTGCGCGGTCGGAGGTGGGACGGGTGCCGGTGCCCGGGGGCACGGCGAGTCGACGTCCGCCGGCTGTGCCGGCGATCACGCGGGTCATTTTCGGTCCTTGATCGTGGGCGGCTTTCGTATCAGTGTCGTTGGTCGCGCGGTTCCCCGCGCCCCTGAAGGCGAGTGGGTCACCCTCACCCCTTGTCCAGGTACTGCTCCCTCTCCTCGTCCAGCAGGGCGTCGAGCGCCGTGCGCAGGCCGGGCAGGCCGGTCAGCTCCGGGTCGGCCGCCACCACCGCGGTCGCCTCCTGCCTCGCCTCGGCGATGATCTCCTCGTCCTCGATGACCGCGAGCATCCTCAGGGAGGTGCGGGCGCCCGACTGGGCCTGGCCGAGGACGTCGCCCTCGCGGCGTTGTTCGAGGTCGATGCGGGACAGTTCGAAGCCGTCGAGGGTGGCGGCGACCGCGCCCAGGCGCTGGCGTGCCGGGCTCGCCTCGGGCATCTCGGTGACCAGGAGGCACAGGCCGGGGGCCGACCCACGGCCCACGCGACCGCGGAGCTGGTGGAGCTGGGAAACGCCGAAGCGGTCGGCGTCCATGATCACCATGGCGGTGGCGTTGGGGACGTTGACGCCGACCTCGATGACCGTCGTGGCGACCAGGACGTGGGTCTCGCCGGCGGCGAAGCGGCGCATGACGGCGTCCTTGTCGTCAGGGTGCATCCTGCCGTGCAGGACCTCCACCCGGAGGCCCTGGAGGGGGCCCTTGGACAGTTGGTCGGCCACCTCGAGGACGGCGAGCGGCGGGCGCTTCTCCGCGGCGTCCTCCGGGGGCTGCGGAGCCTTCTTCCGGCCGGCCTTCTTCGGGTCGTCCTCCTCGTCGCCGATGCGGGGGCAGACGACATAGGCCTGATGGCCGTTCTCCACCTCCTCACGGACCCGCTCCCACGCGCGGGACAGGAAGTGGGGCTTGTCGGCGGCCGGGACGACATGGCTGGCGATCGGCGAGCGTCCGGCTGGGAGCTGGTCCAGGACGGAGGTCTCCAGATCGCCGAAGACGGTCATGGCGACCGTGCGCGGGATGGGGGTGGCCGTCATGACCAGGAGGTGCGGGGGCTGTTTGCCCTTGCCGCGCAGGGCGTCGCGCTGCTCGACGCCGAAGCGGTGCTGTTCGTCGACCACGACCAGGCCCAGGTCGTGGAACTGCACCTTGTCCTCGATCAGCGCGTGCGTGCCGATGACGATGCCGGCCTCGCCGGTGGTGAGGTCGAGCAGGGCGTGCCGCCGGGCGGCCGTCCCCATGGAACCGGTGAGCAGCACCACCTTCGTGGCCTGCTCGGACCCGCCCAGCATGCCGCCCTCGGCCAGCTCGCCCATCATCTCGACGATGGACCGGTGATGCTGCTGAGCGAGCACTTCGGTGGGCGCGAGCATGGCGGCCTGGCCGCCCGCGTCGACCACGGCGAGCATGGCGCGCAGCGCGACCATGGTGTTGTGGGTGACAGTGAAGTTGTCCGTGACGTAGGCACGGCTGGGGTGGGCGACGCTGATGCACTGGACGGGCTTCCGCCCCACGTACTCGACCGCCCGGATGCCGCGCCGGAACGTGTTGTACTTCGGCCTTGGGCATACACGTTCGGCTTTGCGGGTGAGCCGGAACGGGGCGTGCGCGTCCGGTAGGGACACCTGCACGTTGTACGCGGCCTTCTTCGGCAGCACGCGTGCCCGGCCACCCAAAGAGCGCACGAGCCATGCGACGTCCTCCGCGAGCCGGCGTGAAGCCGAGCAGAGGGAGATGCTCATGCCATCGGCCTGGACGGTGCCGTCCGTGTCCAGAAGCCCTTGCAGGACGGCGAGACGGTCCTTGATCGAAGCGTTCTTGAAAGCCGGAGGGACGAACTTGTCGTGGGACGTCCTTCCCCAGAGGCCCAACTCGCGCAGGACCTGGATCACCGGGTTGCGCACACCTCCGGCACGTTGCTTGAGCTGGATCGTGTAGTCACAGTGTGAGCCCTTCACCGGTACCAGCAGGCAATCGGGTGCCACTGCCGCCGCCACCGCCTCACGGATCTCGTCGTCGATGGTGGAAAGACGGAGATTGTGGCGGAATGAACCATCTCCCAGCAGCAGCCCGATCAGATAAGGGTCGAGGGGCAGCCCGGCGTCGCGACCGAGGTCGACCGGCTTCGCAGGCGGGATGTACCACTTCGAGGACCCGTTGGCCTTGAACGTGTCGAGACGGATCTCCCGGGTCGTCATGACCTTGGGAGTCTGGCCACGGTGCCAACCACAGCTCGTGCCGACGATCCAGAGATGCTCGTCGTCGCACTCGACGGAACTCCCGTCGGACAGGACCAAGCGCCACACATCGCGCTCACCCTGCGGGAAGACGCCATCGATCAGCCCGATGTCTCCGTCCGGCACCACCACCTCGTCACCCACCCGCAGATCTCCCATGCGGCGGAAGCCCAAAGGCGTGAGCACCTGCGCGTCGAGGGGCTGGGCCTTGCCCGAACCGACCTCCCCCTGCAACAGCCGGTGCATCGGATGGCTCGTGGCCAGGTCGTCGAAAATCTCGCGGGAGACGCGCTGCTGGCCGTCGGTGAGGGTGAAGGGGAGGCGGGCGTCGAAGGCGGTGAGGAGGCCGTCGGGGGCGGGCTTGCGGGGGACGGCGGGGAGTAGGGCGTCCGCGTGGCGGCGGCGGGCCAGGGCGACCTGGAGGACGAAGGCCTCGTCCCACTTGAGGCGGGAGCGGGCGTCCTCGATGTCCGCCTTGGTGTGCGGGCGGTGGATCTTGAGGAGGGCCTCGGGGAGGGGCACCAGGCCGCGGCCCTGACGCAGGGTGTCGGGGAGCGGGTCGACGGCCTCCTGGGCGGTGGGCAGGACCGTCTGGATCGCCTTGCCGATCTTCCAGGACTCCAGCTTGGCGGTGGCGGGGTAGATCGGGATCAGGGCGCCCGCCCAGGTCTCGACGGACTCCTCCGGGTCACCGCGCAGCAACTCGTAGGCCGGGTGCGCGAGTTGGAGGCGGCGGTTGAAGACGGAGACCTTGCCGGCGAACATCGCGCGGGTGCCCGGCAGGAGTTCCTTGTGGGGCTTGTGGACTCCGGCGCCGAAGAAGACCAGTTGGAGCCGGCCGCTGCCGTCCGTGATCGTGACCTCCAGGCGCTGGCCCTTGCCGCGCGGGGCCTTGGCGGAGGCGAAGGTGTGCAGGCGGGCGTCGGCGACCTGCGCGACCACCGTGACGTGCTCGTCCATCGGAAGGTCGGCGAGGTGGGTGAGCTGGCCACGCTCCTCGTATCTGCGCGGGTAGTGGTGGAGGAGGTCGCCGACGGTGAGCAGGCCGAGGTGCTCGGCCATCACCTTCGCGGTGGCGGGGCCGAGCACCGACTTCAGCGGTTGGCGCAGGGGTTCTTCCAGTGCGGGCACGAGATCCATTGCACACCACGGCACTGACAATGGCTTCCAGGCCGCGGCGGATCGCCGTAAAGATCCCGGAAACCCCTGGTCAGGCGGCTCGTTCGGGCCCTAGGATGACGCGCTCCCGGCCCTTCTTCGCGGTCACCGCCCCACCGGGACCGCCCGACCCCGCGCCGTCGCGAGTCCCCCACCGGCGCCGTGATGATGGACTCCCAGAGCTCACCGGCATCCCAGCCCTCCCCGCCGTCCCCTCCACCTCATACGTTCCAGGTCGACCTGCGTGGTCTGGTGGACCTGCTCTCCCAGCACCTCTACTCCAGTCCGAAGGTCTATCTGCGCGAGCTGCTGCAGAACGCCGTGGACGCCATCACGGCCAGACGCGCGGACGAGCCCGGCGCCCCTGCCCGGGTCCGGCTGTACGCGGAGGGCGGCGCCCTGCGCGTCGAGGACACCGGCGTGGGGCTCACCGAGGCGGACGTGCACAGCCTGCTGGCCACCATCGGGCGCAGTTCGAAGCGCGCCGAGGGGCTTCAGGAGGTCCGGTCCGGCTTCCTCGGGCAGTTCGGGATCGGGCTGCTGGCCTGTTTCGTCGTCGCCGAGCGGATCCGGGTCGTCAGCCGCAGCGCCCGTACGCCCGGGGCGCCGCCGGTGGAGTGGACGGCGTCCGAGGACGGTTCGTACACCGTGCGGACGCTGCCGGACGCCGAGCGGCCCGAACCGGGCACCACCGTGCATCTGGTGGCCCGGGCGGGCGCCGCGGAGTGGTTCGCGCCCGGGCGGGTCGAGACGCTGGCCCGGGACTTCGGCTCGCTGCTGCCGTACGACGTGCGGGTGGGAGACGAGGCGGTCACCGATCTTCCGGCCCCGTGGGACCGTCCGTACCCGGGTCCGGCCGCCCGCCGCGTCGCCCTCGCCCGGCACTGCCACGAGCTGTTCGGCTTCACCCCGCTGGACACGATCGACCTGTCCGTGCCGCTGGCAGGCATCCGCGGGGTGGCCTTCGTGCTGCCCTCAGCGGTGAACCCGGCCCAGCGCGCGGGTCACCGCGTGCATCTGAAGGGCATGCTGCTGACCGAGCGGGCCGAACAGCTGCTGCCCGACTGGGCGTTCTTCGTGCGCTGCGTGCTCGACACGGACAGCCTGCGGCCCACGGCGTCACGCGAGGCGCTGTACGAGGACGAGACGCTGGCCGGTGTGCGGGAGGCACTGGGCGAGCGGATCCGGGCCTGGCTGACGGGGCTGGCGGCCGGTGACCCGGAGCGGTTGGCCGCGTTCCTGTCGGTGCACCACCTGGGTGTGAAGTCGCTGGCCCGGCACGACCGGGAGATGCTGCGCACGATGCTGCCGTGGCTTCCGTTCGAGACGACCGGCGGGCGGCTGTCCCTGGAGGAGTTCGCGCAGCGGTACGCGGTGGTGCACTTCACGCGGACCGTCGAGGAATACCGGCAGGTCGCGCCGATCGCGTCCGCGCAGGGCATCGGCGTGATCAACGGCGGTTACACGTACGACGGCGAGCTGATCCAGGCGCTGCCGTCGGTGCGGCCGGGCACGGTGGTCGCCGAACTGGACGCGGAGACGGTGACCTCGCACCTGGACGCGGTCGACCCGGCCGAGGAACTGCGCCTGTCCGGCTTCCTGGCGGCGGCCCGGGCCCGGCTCGACCCGCTCGGCTGTGACGTCGTCCTGCGGGCCTTCCACCCGCTGTCCCTGCCCGCGCTGCACCTCGACGACCGGGACGCCCGGCACGAGCAGGCCAGGGCGGACGCCGAGGCGCAGGCCGACGACCTGTGGGCGGGCATCCTCGGCTCCCTGCGCGGCAGCGCCCCCCGCGCGCGTCTGGTGCTGAACCATCTCAACCCGCTCGTGCGGCGGATCGCCGCGCTGCCCGACCCGGAGCTGATCGGCACCGCCACGGAGTCGCTGTACGGGCAGGCACTGCTGATGGCACAGCGGCCGCTGAGGCCGGCCGACTCGGCGCTGCTCAACCGCGCGTTCGTCGGCCTCCTGGAGTGGGCCACACACAGCGAGGACGGTCGGGCATGAGCGAGATCCCGGACTTCGACGCGTTGCGCGAGGCGATGGCGGAGAACGCCGGGCGGCCGGAGGGGCCGGCCCGCAACGCGCGCGCGGAGCAGCTGCTGACGGCGGCCGAGAAGCTGAACATCCCGCTCGCCGTGATCGAGGCGCTCGGCCATCAGCTGAAGGTCTACAACTACAGCTCCGAGAAGGGGAAGATGTTCGTCCCTTTCGCCCGGCTGCTGCGCATGTGGGACGAACGGCCCGAGGACTTCGACGCGTACGAGACCCACTCGCTGCACTGGGTCTTCAAATGGGTCTCGGCCGGCATGCTGGACCAGCCGCACATCCCGCTCGCGTCGATCGAGAAGTGGCTCGGCGAGATGGAGCACCGCTACCGACTGGCCGGGCACTCCGAGCGGGCGGTGCGCAGCGCCGAGCACAGTGTGGCCGCGCATGTCGGGGACGTGGCGCGGGCCGAGCGGGCGTACGCGGCGTGGCTGGCCGCCGACCGGGACAGCATGGCGGACTGCCATGCCTGCGAGCTGCACGGTCAGGGCTGGTGGCAGGCGGAGCGGGGGCGGGACGCGCAGGCCCTTGAGCTGTGGCGGCCGGTGCTGGAGGGCGAGTACGCCTGCGCCCACGAACCGCACTCGGCCCTCGCGTCGTCCCTGGTGCCGCTGCTGCGGCTGGGCCGCTTCGACGAGGCCCGCGCCCACCACCTGCGGGGCTTCCGGCTCGTCCGGGCGATGGAGAGCATGCGCGGGGCATACGCGGAGCACGTGGAGTTCTGCGCGCTGACCGGCAACGAGGCTCGGGGCCTCGAACTGCTCGCGGAGCGGCCGGCGTACTTCACCGGTGACGGGCATCCGCAGAGCAGGCTGGACTTCATGAGCGTGGTGGCCCTGCTCATGGACCGCCTCACCGGGCTCGAGCTGGGCGAGCGGCAGGTGCCGGGCCCGGCCGGCCGGGAGTGGACCGCCCGCGAACTCGCCGCGCACGCGCGCGGGGAGGCCCTTGCCCTGGCGGCGCGCTTCGACGAGCGCAACGGCACCCCGCACGTGAGCGAACGGGCACGCGCGCGGATGGCGCGGCGACCGCTGGTGGAACGGCTGCCGCTGGGGCTGCGGTCGGTGCGGCGGTCGCCCCTGCCCGCTCCCCCCGCGGCTCCGGCCGCCGTCACCGGGCAGCCGGATCTGCCCGTCCTCCTGGCCGAGGCGCGGCGGCTGTCGGACACCCTGCGGCCGGGAGCCGTGGAGGCCTGGGCGGCGGTCGCCGAGACCGCTCGGGGTGTCGAACTGGATCCGCGTGACCGTGCGGAGATGGCCGACCACGAGGCGATGTCCCTCGGCCCCGAGGGCGTCGCCCTCTTCGAACGGGCCGCGGATCTCTACTCGGAGGCGGGCGATCCGGGTGAGGCCCTCGCGGCACGCGCGCGTGGGGCGTACGTCCGCGCGCTCGCGGGCGACGTGGACGGGGCCGTCGAGGCGGTGGCGGGTCCGTACGACGAGGTCCGCGCGCTGTACGCCGCCGACGGCACGGGGATACGGCAGACCGCGGCCGTCGTGATGAGCCGGGCGCGGATCCTGACGCGGCGGGCGCACGCCGGCGAGGGCGACAGCGCGGTGCGGGCCGCGGCCGAGGCGGCCGTGCGGGAGGTCCTCGCGCTGGTCGACGGCCGGGCCGGGGAGGACGTGCGGCTGGCCGCGCGGGCCGCCGAGGCCCGGGCGATGCTCGGGGAGCTGGCGGGGCTCTCGGGGGACCTGGAGAGGGCCGCGGAGCTGTTCGCCCGGGGCGCGGCGGCGTTCGTCGCGGCGGGGCTGCCGTGGTTCGCGGTGGAGTACGAGGCCCGGCTGGCCTCCCTGGCCCACCATCTCGGCGACACGGCGGAGGCGGAGCGGGCGCTGCGGGCGGCCCTGGAGCACGGCGGAGCGGAGCTGGAGGCGCCGGGACGGGCCCAGCTGCACCTCCAGCTCGCCGAGGTCGTCGGTGGCCGGGGCGATGCCGTGGAGGCCGCCCGGCACGCCCTGGAGGCGGCGCACTGGGCCGACGAGGCGGGCGAGACGGCGACGCTGGGCGCCTGGGCGCGACAGCAGCTCGGCGGCCATCTGCTGCGGCAGGGGCGGTGGGCCGAGGCCGCGGAGGTGCTGGAGTCGGCGCTGCCGGACCTGACAGCGGAGACTCACGGCGACGGGGCCGTCGTGCAGACGCAGTGGTGGCTCGGTGACTGCCTGAGCGAGCTCGGCGAGCACCGCGCGGCCGCCGAACGGCGCCTGCGGGCCGCCGAGATCGCCCGCCACTGGCCCGAGCAGCACGACCACGCGACCCTCGCCCACCTGGCCGGGGAGTCCCTCGGGCAGGCCGGGCTGCCCGCGGAGGCGGACCGGGCCTACGCGCGCGCGGGCGACCTGTGGCGCGACCTCGGCGACACGACCGGCCTGGTCCGCTCCCTGCGGGCCCGCGCCTGGCTGGCGCTGGACGCGGAGGACAGGCCGGGAGTGGCACGGAACCTGATGGCGGACGCGGTGCGGGAGTGCGAGGCGGCCCGGGACGCGGCGTCCGACGGGGAGTCCCGGCAGCAGCTCGTCGCCGAACTGGGTCATACCCACGGACAGTTCGGCGATCTGCTGGTCCGCTCCGTCTCCGAGGACGCGGAAGGCCCCGTGGATCGAGCCGTGTTCGAGGAGGCACTGGCTCAGGTGGCGCGATCGGCCGAGGTGTTCGCCTCTCTCGGGGACGACGCCCTGCACAGCCGCACCGGAGCGGAACTCGCGGCGGGCCGGCTGGAGGCCGACCTGGGCCGCACGGCCGACGCGATGGCACGCGCGCGTGCGGTGCTGGCCGCCTACGAGGGGCGCGGTGCCGGTGAGGACGATGTGGTGCGGGCCCGGCGGCTGGAGGCGGAGGAGCTGCTCCGTCTGCCGAGGCGGCGGCCGGACTGAGGGGGCCGGTCTGAGGGGCCGGACTGAGGCGGCCGGGCCTACTCCACGCCGATGAGGAGCAGGGCCCCCTGCCGTCCGCCCCGGTACACAACGGTGTCGACGGCGAGGTACCTCTCGCGGACCCGGCCCTCCAGATGCTCGGCGACGCTGTCGGGAGCCTCGTCGCCGAGGACCAGGGTGACCATCTCGCCCCCGGCCGAGAGCATCCGGTCCAGGACGGTCTCGGCGGTCTCGGCGACGTCCGCGCCGATCACGGCCACGTCCCCGTCGATGAGCCCCAGGACATCGCCGGCCTGGCAGATGCCGGCCATCGTCCAGGACTGGTGCTCGGCGACGGTGACCTCGGCGTAGCGGGTGGCCCCGGCGGCCGACGTCATCGAGACGACGTCCTCGTCGAAGCGGCGGTCCGGCTCGTGCACGGCCAGCGCCGCGATGCCCTGGACCGCCGAGCGGGTGGGGATCAGCGCCACGCGGATGCCCTCCGTGCGGACCTGCTCGGCGGCCGCCGCGGCCGTGTGGCGCAGGTCGGCGTCGTTCGGCAGCAGCACGACCTCGCGCGCGTGGGCCCGCCGTAGCGCCTGGACGAGCTCGCCGCTCGCGGGCGGCTCCCCGGGGCGGGCGAGCACGGTCGTCGCCCCGGCCTCGGTGTACAGACCGGCCAGGCCCTCGCCGGGCACGACGGCCACGACGGCCCGCTGGGCGCGTTCCCGGGGCGGCCGCTCGGCGCCGGTGGTGTGCACGTCGCCCGCGCCGAAGTGCGTGATGCGGATCCGGTGGGGCCGCCCGGCCTCGATGCCCGCCTCGACGGCGGCACCCGCGTCGTCCACATGCACGTGGACGTTCCACAGTCCGTCGCCGCCGACCACGACGAGGGAGTCGCCGAGGGCGTCGAGCCGCTCGCGCAGCCGCTCCACGGCCCGGTCTTCGGCCTCCAGGAGGTAGATCACCTCGAACGCCGGTCCGTCCCGGCCCGGTGCGGCGGCACTGTCGGCGCACTCGTCCGGACGCTCCGGCGCTTCCGGTTCGCCCTCGACCGGCACGGCGGGGCACGCTCCCGGTCCCACGCGCGCGTGGGGAACCGAAAAGGGGCCGGTGCGCGCACTCCCCCCGAGCGCCCCCGGCTTCTCCCTCGTGAGCGTCTCCACCAGCGCCCCGAGCACCGCCACCAGTCCCCGTCCCCCGGCGTCGACCACTCCGGCGCGTTCCAGGACGGGCAGCTGGGCCGGGGTCGCGGCGAGGGCCGCCGTGGCCCCGTCGTAGGCCGCCCGGGCCACCGCCCCGCAGTCGCCCTCCGCGCTGTCCGCGGCGTCGGCGGCGGCCGAGGCGACGGTGAGGACGGTGCCCTCGACGGGGTGGGCCACGGCCCGGCGGGCGGAGTCGGCCGCGTGCCGCAGGGCGAGCCGCAGGCCCTGCCCGTCGGCTCGGGCGGCGCCGTCGCCGGCCAGCACCTGGGCCATGCCGCGCAGGAGCTGGGCGAGGATCGTCCCGGAGTTCCCGCGGGCACCGATGAGGGCGCCGTGCGCCATCGCCCGGGTCGCGTCGGCGAGCGTCGGGCCGTCCGGGCCGGACGCCGCCGCGTGCCCGGTGAAGACCGCCTCGACGGCCGCGACGGCCGACTCCACGGTCAGATACAGGTTCGTGCCGGTGTCCCCGTCCGCGACCGGATAGACGTTGATCGCGTCGATCTCCTCACGCGCCCGCCCCAGGGTCTCCAGCGCGAGACCGCACCAGGTGCGCACCGCGAGAGCATCGAAGAATGTCTGCGGCACCTGCGCCACCGCGCCTCCCTGAGCTGCTGGACGTGGCACGCAGCGTAGACCCCGGGGCGGTCTTCACCGGAAGAGGGAGGGGACCGGGCCCCTGAGCTGCCGTGGTAGTTTCGTTCCACGGGTGCAGCCGTTGTATGCTGCTCCGGTTGCCCGATCCGATCGGGCCTTCCCCCTGGCAACGCCACTCAGATCTCGCGGGCTCCTGGAGCCCGAGAATCTCGATCCCGGCCTGCCGGGATCAACCGTAAGTGCATCTGAAGTCTTTGGAGTGACCCGTGGCTGCCAACTGCGACGTCTGCGGCAAGGGGCCGGGCTTCGGCAACAACATCTCGCACTCGCACCGCCGTACGTCCCGCCGCTGGAACCCGAACATCCAGCGTGTGCGTACCGTGGTGGGCGGGACGCCGAAGCGCGTGAACGCTTGCACCTCGTGCATCAAGGCCGGCAAGGTCTCGCGCTGACGCTCAGCTAGCGCGCGGCCACTGCTGGTTCGCTGCAAAGCCGGTCCACCTTCTGGTGGGCCGGCTCTTTGCCGTTCCCGAGACGTTCCTCACGACGTTCCTCAGACGTTGCCCGGGCGAGTCAAGCGTTCCCCGCGGGCCCATGCACCGGCAGTCCCCCGCGGGCCCACGGCCCGGCGGGCCCGGGCGGCACGGTGCCCTGACGCCGGAGCGTCGCAGTTCGGCACCGCGCCTCGGCGGCTACACGCCCCCGCGGAAGCGCCAGCCGTGATCCACGGGCCCGATTCCCCCACCGAGCGCGAACCCGGCCGCGACCGCCCCGGTGACGTACCGCTTCGCCGCCGCCACCGCCTCCGGCACGGACCGCCCCTTGGCGATCTCGGAGGCGATCGCGGACGCGAGCGTGCATCCGGTGCCGTGGGTGTGGCGGTTGTCATGCCTCGGCGCCCGCAGCCAGTGCTCCTCGGAGCCGTCGGTGAGCAGGTCGACGGCGTCACCGGGCAGGTGCCCGCCCTTGATCAGCACCCAGCGCGGCCCGTACCCGAGGACGGCCGAGGCGGCCTGCCGCATCTCCGCCTCCGACTCGACCCGTACGCCCGTGAGCTGGGCCACCTCGTCGAGGTTCGGTGTGGCGACCGTCGCCACCGGCAGCAGCTTCGTACGGACGGAGTCCAGCGCCGAGGCGGCGAGCAGGGCGTCGCCGTGCTTGGAGACGCCCACCGGGTCGACGACGGCCGGGGCGTCCGTCCCCGCGATCAACGCCGCCACCGCCTCCACCAGTTCCGCGGAGGCCAGCATGCCGGTCTTGACCGCCTGGACGCCGATGTCGTCGACGACACTGCGGTACTGGGCCCGCACGGCCTCCACGGGCAGTTCCCAAGCCCCCTGCACACCGAGGGAGTTCTGCGCGGTCACCGCCGTGACCACGCTCATGCCGTGCACGCCGAGCGCGAGCATCGTCTTGAGGTCGGCCTGAATGCCCGCGCCGCCGCCCGAGTCGGAGCCCGCCACCGTCAGAACATTCGGGATCATGACTCTATGTCCCCGAAGTGGTCCCAGCCGCCCTTGCTGGTCCACGGCGCCCCGTCGACCGTCACCTGCGGCAGCGCCGAGGGGTTGAGGACCTCGCCGATGACCTTCCAACGGGCGGGCAGCTTCACGTCCGGCGGGAAGGTCGCCACGATCGCGTGGTCCTCTCCCCCGGTCAGCACCCACTGCATGGGGTCGACCCCGACGGCCTGCCCGATGTCGTTCATCTGGGACGGGATGTCGATCGCCCCGGAGCGGATGTCGATGCGGACCTTGCTGGCCTCCGCGATGTGCCCGAGGTCGGCGATCAGCCCGTCGCTCACGTCGCACATCGCGGTCGCCCCGAGCCCGGCGGCGGCGGGACCCGCGTGGTACGGCGGCTCGGGCCGCCGGTGGGCCTCCACGAACGCCCGCGGCGAACGGAACCCCCGGGACAGCACCGCGTACCCGGCCGCGGACCAGCCCAGCCAGCCCGTCACGGCGACGAGATCGCCGGGCTGGGCGCCCGCCCGCGTCACCGGCTCCTGGTTGCGCAGATCACCGAGCGCGGTGATCGACACCATGATCGAGTCGCCGCGTACGACGTCTCCACCGACCACGGCGGCGCCCGCCACCTGACATTCGTCGCGCAGGCCGTCCATCAGTTCGCTCGGCCAGGTCACCGGCAGCTCGGCCGGGACGACCAGGCCGAGCAGCAGCGCGGTCGGTACGGCGCCCATGGCGGCGATGTCGGCGAGGTTCTGCGCGGCCGCCTTGCGACCCACGTCGTAGGCCGTCGACCAGTCGCGGCGGAAGTGCCGGCCCTCCACCAGGATGTCGGTGCTCGCCACGACCCTGCGGTCGGGCGCGGCCACCACGGCGGCGTCGTCGCCGGGGCCGACCCGGACCGCCGGGGTGGTGGTCAGACGGGAGGTGAGCTCCCTGATGAGCCCGAACTCACCGAGCTCACCAACAGTGCCCTTCATTGCCCTTTCGCCCCTTCTGTCCCTGTCCGTGACCGGTCGCGAGGCATCTCAGTCCTCGCTACGGTCGAGGTGACCGTCAAGTTCTGCCGGACCTGCACCCCGGCGCGCAAGACCCGGTCCCCGCAGGTCTCCCCGCGGCGAGCGGCGACGCGATACCGTGGCGTTCCTTTTCCCCACATGATCCTCGTGGCCGCCCTGGAGGTTCCGTGGTACAGGCGTACATCCTGATCCAGACGGAGGTCGGTAAGGCGTCGACCGTCGCCGAGACGATCAGCAAGATCCCTGGGGTCATCCAGGCCGAGGACGTGACGGGACCGTACGACGTGATCGTGCGGGCGCAGGCCGACACCGTCGACGATCTCGGCCGCATGGTGGTCGCCAAGGTCCAGCAGGTGGACGGCATCACCCGCACCCTGACCTGTCCGGTCGTCCATCTGTAGCCCCCGTCTACCCTGTGCCGGTGAACTCTTTCCGT
Organism: Streptomyces sp. 378; assembly: GCF_030124145.1. Classification (GTDB taxonomy): domain Bacteria; phylum Actinomycetota; class Actinomycetes; order Streptomycetales; family Streptomycetaceae; genus Streptomyces. The sequence continues at coordinate 132,981 of NZ_JASKMS010000007.1, read as the reverse complement.
CACCGGCACCGTTGTGTCTTCCGCGTGTTCCGGCTGCCCGCTCTCGCGCTGTTGATCACTGCTGCGGGCTGCTCCTCAGCAGACGACAGCGCGTCGGCGGCGGTTCCCAGTCCGGACCCGAAGGTCGCGGAACTGTGCCGGAACCTGGACAAGGTACTGCCCGCGACGGTGGACGGTGAGCGCCGTGAGGATCCCGAGCCCGCGTCGGCGCTGACGGCGGGCTGGGGCAGCCCGGCGATCATACTTCGCTGCGGTGTGCCGCAGCCGCCGAAGATGATCGACCCGAAGGTGGCGGACGGACGGGATCCGGACGCGGTCCCCGGGGGTGTGAACGGCGTCGACTGGCTGATGGAGAGCCGGGACGGCGGGGGGCACGTCTTCACGACCGCCAACCGGGAGGCCTACGTGGAGGTGCGGGTGCCCGAGGGCCCGGACGGCTCCGGCGTGCTGATCGACCTGGCCCCGGCCGTGAAGAAGGCGATCCCCCAGGGGATCGCCTCCTGAGCGCCGCGCCGGTGCTCCCGCCCTGAGTCCGCGGGCCGTTCGTGGCTGATCGCGCAGTTCCCCGCGCCCCTTGCGGGTCGCGTCAGCGCAGGCCCGTCGAGCGCCGCAGGGCCGCCTGCACCAGCCGGTCGATCAGCTCCGGGTAGCTCACCCCGCTCGCCTGCCACATCTGCGGATACATCGAGATGGGCGTGAAGCCGGGCATCGTGTTGATCTCGTTGATCACGAACTCGCCGTCCTCGGTGAGGAAGAAGTCCGCGCGGACCAGGCCCTCGCAGGACGCCGCCTCGAACGCGTCGACCGCCAGGCGCTGGACCTCGGCCGTCTCCTCGGGGGTGAGGGGCGCCGGGACGAGACCCGGGGTGGAGTCGATGTACTTGGCCTCGAAGTCGTAGTACGCCTGCGCCTCGGGCGGGGGGATCTCCGCGGGCAGGGAGGCCCGGGGGCCGTCCTCGAACTCCAGGACACCGCACTCGATCTCACGGCCGCGCAGCGCGGCCTCCACGAGGATCTTGGGGTCGTGCCGCCGGGCCTCGGCGATCGCCTCGTCGAGGCCGGAGAGGTCGTCGACCTTGGTGATGCCGATCGACGAACCGGCCCGCGAGGGCTTCACGAACAGCGGCCAGCCGTGCTCGCCGGCGAAGTCGACGATCCTCTTGCGGGCGGCAGCCTCGTCCTGCTCCCACTCGCGCGGGCGGATCACCACGTACGGGCCCACCTTCAGCCCGAACGAGGTGAACACCCGCTTCATGTACTCCTTGTCCTGGCCGACGGCCGAGGCGAGCACACCCGAACCCACGTACGGGACGCCGGAGAGCTCCAGCAGGCCCTGGAGGGTGCCGTCCTCGCCGTACGGGCCGTGCAGCACCGGGAAGACCACGTCGACCTCGCCGAGGGCCTTGGGCACCGAACCCGGCTCGCTGTAGACGACTTCGCGGCTGGCGGGGTCGACGGGGAGGATCACCGCACCCTCGGTGGACTCGGCAAGCAGGTCGACACTGGGCGGACGCCGGTCGACGATCGCCATCCGCTCCGGTTCGTCCGCCGTGAGGGCCCAACGCCCGTCCTGCGTGATGCCGATCGGCAGGACGTCGTACCGCGTCCGGTCGATGGCTTTGAGGACGGCGCCGGCGGTGACCACGGAGATCCCGTGTTCGGAGCTGCGCCCGCCGAACACGACGGCCACACGCGGCTTGCGAGGCGGCTGCTCGGGGCTCTGGGGGAGGTTCTCGGTGCTCATATCGCGTTGAGAGTACCCGTTGGTAGGGCCGCGAGTAAGCGCGTGCGGCCTCGCGTCGCTCAGCGTCGTTCGGGCTTCGCGCTGCGCGACATCAGCTCCTTGAGAGCCACCACCGGGGGCTTGCCCTCGTGCACGATGCCGACGACCGTCTCCGTGATGGGCATGTCGACGCCGTGCCGGCGGGCCAGATCCAGCACCGACTCGCAGGACTTGACGCCCTCGGCGGTCTGCTTGGTGACCGCGATGGTCTCCTGCAGGGTCATGCCCTTGCCGAGGTTGGTGCCGAAGGTGTGGTTGCGCGACAGCGGCGAGGAGCAGGTGGCCACCAGGTCGCCCAGGCCCGCGAGTCCGGAGAAGGTCAGCGGGTCGGCGCCGAGCGCCATGCCGAGCCGGGTGGTCTCGGCGAGGCCGCGGGTGATGAGGGAGCCCTTGGCGTTGTCCCCGAGGCCCATGCCGTCCGCGATGCCCACGGCGAGACCGATGACGTTCTTCACGGCTCCGCCCAGTTCGCAGCCCACCACGTCGGTGTTGGTGTACGGGCGGAAGTAGGGCGTGTGGCAGGCGGTCTGGAGTCGCTGGGCGACGGCCTCGTCGGTGCAGGCGACCACGGCCGCGGCCGGCATCCGCGCGGCGATCTCCCGGGCGAGGTTGGGTCCGGTGACCACGGCGATGCGGTCCGGGCCGACCTTGGCGACGTCGTCGATGACCTCGCTCATCCGCATAGCGGAGCCGAGTTCGACGCCCTTCATCAGCGACACGAGGACCGTGTCGGGGGCCAGCAGCGGGCTCCACTCGGCGAGGTTGTCGCGCAGGGTCTGCGAGGGGACCGACAGGACCGTGAAGTCGGCGTCCGCGGCGGCCTCGGCGGGGTCGGTGGTGGCTCGTACGTTCTCCGGGAGCTCGACGCCCGGGAAGTAGTCGGGATTGGTCCGCGTGGAGTTGATCGCCTCCACGACCTCCGGGCGGCGCGCCCACAGGGTGACCTCGCACCCCGCGTCGGCGAGCACCATGCCGAAGGCCGTACCCCACGAACCGGCGCTCAGGACCGCCGCCTTGACCGGTTTGCTCACTTGCCCAGCCCCTCTTCCTGCACGGTCTGCCCGGACTTCTGGTGCGTCTTCGTCTGCGCCTGGGTGCGGCGCCGCTGCTCGAACCGCTCCCGGCGCGGGTCGTACGGCGTCTCGGGCGCCTTCTCACCGCGGATCAGCTCCAGCTGGGCGGTGACGGCGGCCATGATGACCTCCGTGGCCTCCTTCAGCAGGTCCGCGGTCATCTCACGGTCGTAGAACCGGGCGAGGTCGACCGGCGGCCCGGCGAGCACGCGGTGCGTCTTGCGCGGCAGCAGATGCGGCTTCTTCGCGTACGGCGGCAGCAGTTCGTTGCAGCCCCACTGTGCCACGGGGATCACCGGGCACCTGGTCTGCAGGGCCACGCGCGCGGCGCCGGTCTTGCCGGTCATGGGCCAGCCGTCCGGGTCGCGGGTGAGGGTGCCCTCGGGATAGAAGGCGACGCATTCCCCGCGGTGCACGGCCTCGATCGCGGCCCGGAAGGCGCTCAGCGCGTCCGTGCTCTCGCGGTAGACGGGAATCTGCCCGGTGCCGCGCATCGCGGCTCCGACGAATCCCTTCTTGAAAAGAGCGCTCTTCGCGAGGAATCGCGGGACGCGCCCGGTGTTGTACTGAAAGTGCGCGTAAGCGAAGGGGTCGATGTGCGAATTGTGGTTCACCGCGGTGATAAATCCACCCTCAGCCGGAATGTGCTCCATTCCGCGCCAGTCCCGCTTGAGCAGAACCACCAGCGGCGGTTTACAGATCACCGCGGCGAAGCGGTACCAGAAGCCGATTCTGCGGCGGGGCACGCGGACACCTTCCTCTAGGGCCTGAAGCCGGGGCCACGGGGGGCCGCACAAGTGTCGCCCCAGGCCGCCGGTCTGTCGAGAACACCGTACGCCCCGGCACGCCGCCCGCCCGATGCCCCGGGTGACAATGACCGCGACAAGAAGAGGACGGAAAATCCGTGCAGTGGACCCTGGTCGTACCCCTGAAGCCCCTGGCCCAGGCCAAGAGCAGGCTCGCGGACACCGCGGACGACGGGCTGCGGCCGGACCTGGCGCTGGCCTTCGCCCAGGACACGGTGGCGGCCGCGCTGGCCTGCCCCGCGGTGCGGGATGTGGCAGTCGTCACGGACGACTCCCGGGCGGGCCGTGAGCTGGCCGCACTGGGCGCCGCGATCATTCCCGACGAGCCGGGCGGTGGCCTCAACGCCGCTCTCGCACACGCGGCGCGGGCCGTACGGTCCGTCCGCCCGTCCGGCGCGGTGGCCGCACTGAACGCCGACCTGCCGGCACTGCGTCCCGCGGAATTGTCCCGGGTTCTCGAAACCGCCGCCGAATTCCCGCGCGCATTTCTTCCGGACGCGGCCGGAATCGGCACGACGTTGCTGACCGCCGCCCCGGGCTGTGCGTTGCGCCCGGCCTTCGGTGCGGATTCCCGGGCCCGGCACCGTGCCTCCGGGGCCGTGGAACTGCCCCTCACCGCGGTGGACTCCGTGCGCCAGGACGTGGACACCGGCGCCGACCTGCGCAGCGCGCTGGCCCTGGGGGTCGGCCCGCATACGGCCGCGGCCGCCGCGCGGTTGCTGATACCCGGGCAGTAGGCTGCCGCCATGCAGGCGACCGCGTACACGTACGACCCCGAAAGCCGCAGCGGGCAGGTGCTCCTGGACGACGGCACCCCGGTGCCCTTCGACGCGGCCGCGTTCGACGCGGGGGGCCTGCGGCTGCTGCGCCCGGGCCAGCGGGTCCGCATCGAGGTGGAGGGCGCGAAAGACGCCCCGCGGATCACACTGGTGACCCTGCAGACCCTCTGACCACTTCCTGAACACGCCGCGGGCCGGACTCCATGCGGAGTCCGGCCCGGCGCGTGGGTACCCCAGCGCCCTTACTTCTTGCGGGCGGTGGTCTTCTTGGCGGTGGTCTTGCGCGCCGTCGACTTCTTGGCGGGCGCCTTCGTGGCCGTGGCCTTCTTCGCCGGGGCCTTCTTCGCGGTGGTCTTCTTCGCGGCGGTGGTCTTGGACGTCGCCGTGGTCTTCTTGGCGGGCGCCTGCTTCGCGGTGCTCTTCTTCGCGGCCGCCGACTTCGTGGCGGTGGTCTTCTTCGCCGTCGTCTTCTTGGCGGTGGTCTTCTTCGCGGCGGCCGACTTCGTGGCCTTCTTCGCGGCGGCCTTCTTGACCGTCGCGCCGGCACCGCCGGTCAGGCTGCCCTTGGGCGCCTTCTTGACGGAGACCTCGCCGCCGCGCGGCAGCTTCTTCGACCCGCTGACCAGGTCCTTGAAGCCCTGACCGGCACGGAAGCGCGGAACGGAGGTCTTCTTGACCCGAACCCGCTCGCCCGTCTGAGGATTACGGGCGTACCGCGCCGGACGGTCGACCTTCTCGAACGAACCGAAGCCGGTGACCGAAACCCGCTCACCCGAGACGACCGCGCGGACGATGGCGTCCAGGACATGGTCGACAGCGTCGGCAGCCTGCTGGCGGCCGCCCATCTTGTCGGCAATCGCTTCTACGAGCTGCGCCTTGTTCACGTCTTCCCCTTCGGAGACATCGCCAGAACGAAAGTGTTCAAGCTTTTTCGCACGTTAGGCAGATATATACCGCAAATCAAACACGAAACGGGCTTATCACCCTTGTGCCGCAACGAACTCGACGGTGTCGGCGGGTTCAGCGTTCCTCGTCGGGGAGACGTCCCTCGTCGAGGTCCGCGGTGAACCGCTCCAGCCGCCTTGCCGCGTCGGCGAGATCATGCTTGGCCGCGGCCGTAATGACCAGCAGCTTCCGGGTCAGCGCCATCCGTACGCCCTCCGGGACTTGCAGTGCGCGCACTCTTGTGTGCGCTTCCTTGAGTTGGTCCGCGACCGCCGCATAGAGCTCGAGTTGGCCGTCGTGTTCCATGCACAGATTGTGCCATCTGGGGCGAGTTGTCGCCTGCGCAGGGGACAACTGCCGCCTCGGACGGCCTTTCCGGCACACGTGGAAGTCACGGCTGTACCACTCGCGTACCCCGGCAACCACCGGCTTAACGTGGGAAGTTGGCAGCCGAACAGGGGGTGGACAGGGCCGTTCGGGTGCAGACGCGGCTGTACCCCCGATCGGGCTGATCGGGGGTACAGAGGAGATGTCGCGGTGGCCGAAAGTCGCCTTGTTCCGGGCGGCGAAGCGTGCCTGGGGTCAGACCGGGAGCGTCCGCGGCTTGAACGCCGGGCGCTTCGCCTCGTACGCCGAGATGTCCGCCTCGTTCCGCAGGGTGATCGAGATGTCGTCGAGGCCGTTCAGCAGCCGCCAGCGGGAGTTCTCGTCGAGCTCGAAGGAGGCGGTGATGCCTTCGGCGCGCACCTCGCGGCTCTCCAGGTCGACGGTGATCTCGGCCTGCGGGTCCTTCTCGGTGAGCTCCCACAGCGAATCCACGATCTTCTGCTCCAGAACCACCGTGAGCAGGCCGTTCTTGAGCGAGTTGCCGCGGAAGATGTCGGCGAAGCGGGAGGAGATCACGGCCTTGAAGCCGTAGTTCTGCAGCGCCCAGACGGCGTGCTCACGGGAGGAGCCGGTGCCGAAGTCGGGGCCGGCGACCAGCACGGTCGCGCCCTGCCGCTCGGGCTGGTTGAGCACGAACGACGTGTCCTTGCGCCAGGCCTCGAACAGCCCGTCCTCGAACCCGTCGCGCGTGACCTTCTTGAGCCAGTGGGCGGGGATGATCTGGTCGGTGTCGACGTTGCTGCGGCGCAGCGGCACGGCCCGGCCGGTGTGGGTGGTGAAGGCTTCCATGACTGATCAGACTCCAGCGGGCGTACGGGTCTCGGCGTCGGACAGGTCGGCCGGGGAGGCCAGGTGGCCGAGGACGGCCGTGGCGGCCGCGACCTGCGGCGACACCAGGTGCGTCCGGCCGCCCTTGCCCTGCCGGCCCTCGAAGTTGCGGTTGGAGGTGGACGCGGAGCGCTCGCCCGGGGCCAGCTGGTCGGGGTTCATGCCCAGGCACATCGAGCAGCCCGCGTGCCGCCACTCGGCGCCGGCCTCCTTGAAGACGACGTCCAGCCCCTCGGAGACGGCCTGCAGACCGACCCGCGCGGAGCCCGGGACGACCAGCATCCGTACGCCGTCGGCGACTTTGCGGTCCTTCAGCAGCTCGGCGGCGGCGCGCAGGTCCTCGATGCGGCCGTTGGTGCACGAGCCTACGAAGACGGTGTCCACCTTGATGGAGCGCAGCGGCTGCCCGGCCTCCAACCCCATGTATTCCAGGGCCTTTTCGGCGGCGTAGCGCTCCGATGCGTCTTCGTACGAAGCAGGATCGGGGACGGACGCCGAAAGCGGTGCGCCCTGGCCCGGGTTGGTGCCCCAGGTGACGAACGGCGACAGTTGGGCGGCGTCGATGACGACCTCGGCGTCGAACTCGGCGTCGTCGTCGGTCCTGAGCGTCTTCCAGTACGCGACGGCCGCGTCCCAGTCCTCGCCCTCGGGGGCGTGCGGGCGGCCCTTGAGGTACGCGAACGTGGTCTCGTCCGGGGCGATCATGCCCGCGCGGGCGCCGGCTTCGATCGACATGTTGCAGATGGTCATGCGGGCTTCCATCGAGAGCTTCTCGATGGCCTCGCCGCGGTACTCCAGGACGTAGCCCTGGCCGCCGCCGGTGCCGATCTTCGCGATGATCGCCAGGATCAGGTCCTTGGCGGTGACGCCGTCGGGCAGTTCGCCGTCGACCGTGATCGCCATGGTCTTGGGACGGGACATCGGCAGCGTCTGGGTGGCCAGCACGTGCTCCACCTGGGAGGTGCCGATGCCGAACGCCAGCGCGCCGAAGGCGCCGTGCGTGGAGGTGTGCGAGTCGCCGCAGACGACGGTGGTGCCGGGCTGGGTCAGGCCCAGCTGCGGACCCACGACGTGCACGACGCCCTGCTCGACGTCGCCCAGCGGGTGCAGGCGCACGCCGAAGTCGGCGGCGTTCTTGCGCAGCGTCTCCAGCTGGATCCGGGAGACCGGGTCCGCGATCGGCTTGTCGATGTCGAGGGTGGGGGTGTTGTGGTCCTCGGTCGCGATGGTGAGGTCGAGGCGCCGGACCTTGCGGCCGCTCTTGCGCAGGCCGTCGAAGGCCTGCGGGCTGGTCACCTCGTGCAGCAGGTGCAGATCGATGAAGAGAAGGTCGGGCTCGCCCTCCGCGCGCCGGACGACATGGTCGTCCCAGACTTTCTCCGCGAGTGTCCTACCCATCGCTTTTCCCTCCGGACGGCGACGATCCGCCGACCCAACTAGAGATCTTGAGGAGGCGGTGCCCGTACCCCTGACTCCGGGCACACACCACCAGGCCCTTACGTCACGGGCCGTTGTGACTTCGTGATTCCAGGGTGGCGCGTTCCACGGAAATTTGAACTTGCGTTTCACAGAGTGAGACGCAAGTATCGTTTCATGGACAACAGTAGCGGCGTCGGCGTTCTGGACAAGGCGGCCCTCGTCCTGAGCGCTCTGGAGTCCGGTCCGGCCACCCTCGCGGGTCTGGTCGCTGCCACCGGACTGGCTCGGCCCACGGCCCACCGCCTGGCCGTGGCCCTGGAACACCACCGCATGGTGGCGCGCGACATGCAGGGCCGTTTCATTCTCGGCCCTCGGCTGGCAGAGCTGGCCGCGGCCGCGGGTGAGGACCGTCTCCTCGCCACCGCCGGCCCGGTGCTCACGCATCTTCGTGACATCACGGGCGAGAGCGCGCAGCTCTATCGCCGCCAGGGCGACATGCGCATCTGCGTCGCCGCGGCGGAGCGCCTGTCCGGACTGCGGGACACGGTCCCGGTCGGTTCGACGCTCACGATGAAGGCCGGCTCCTCGGCGCAGATCCTGCTGGCCTGGGAGGAGCCGGAGCGGCTGCACCGCGGCCTGCAGGGGGCGCGCTTCACGGCGACGGCGCTGTCGGGTGTGCGGCGGCGGGGCTGGGCCCAGTCGATCGGTGAGCGGGAGCCGGGCGTCGCGTCCGTCTCGGCGCCGGTGCGGGGGCCGTCGAACCGTGTGGTGGCGGCGGTGTCGGTGTCCGGGCCGATCGAGCGGCTGACGCGGCATCCCGGCCGGATGCACGCCCAGGCCGTGATCGATGCGGCCGGGCGCCTCTCCGAGGCCTTGCGGCGCACCGGCTGAAGCGGCGGCGCGTTCCCGGGAAGGCCGGCCTCAACGCCGCGGCAGGCCTTCCCGGGCAGGTGTCGCATCACCGGGACGGACCTACGGAAGAGGCCCCCCACCGAAGTGGAGGGCCTTTCTCTTGTGTACCCCCGACCGGATTCGAACCGGCGCTACCGCCTTGAGAGGGCGGCGTGCTAGGCCGCTACACAACGGGGGCCTGGACACTGCGTTTCCGCAGGTCCGAGCTGGTCTACCTGGACTCGAACCAAGACTAACTGAACCAGAATCAGTCGTGCTGCCAATTACACCATAGACCAATGTGGTATAGACCAGTCAGTACCCCCGACCGGATTCGAACCGGCGCTACCGCCTTGAGAGGGCGGCGTGCTAGGCCGCTACACAACGGGGGCCCTAGCGGTCCCGAGATGATCGTCGATCACTTGGAACCAGTACCCCCGACCGGATTCGAACCGGCGCTACTGCCTTGAGAGGGCAGCGTGCTAGGCCGCTACACAACGGGGGCGATGCAGATGAGCTCTGCGAGCTGGCCTACCTGGACTCGAACCAAGACTAACTGAACCAGAATCAGTCGTGCTGCCAATTACACCATAGGCCACTGGAACGCAAGCCCCGGGGGGTTGTGTTCTAGCTGTGCGCCTCGGGTTCCGGCCTTCCGGCCCGCTTCCCGCGGCGCAGGAAGAACATTACCCGAAGGTGGACGGGGCTCCAAAACGAGTATCCGAGCCGAGCAGGGACGGCAGTTCGGCCAGCGTGGCGATGCGGTGCGGCCCGACGGGCGGGTCGATCGTGGCGTACAGGCCGCCGCGGTCGATCCACACCGACAGCAGTCCGGCGTCGGCGGCACCCCTCCCGTCGATCTCCGGGTGGTCACCGACGTAGGCGACCTGGTGCGGCGGCAGGCCGAGGAATTCACAGGCCGCGAGGAACGCTCCGGCCTCGGGCTTGGAGATGCCGAGCTCGGCCGCGCACAGGATGGTCTCGAAGCGGTCGTGGACGCCGAGGGCGCGCAGCTTGCGGTCCTGGACGTGGAGGCTGGAGTTGGAGAGCACGGCGTGCCGGTGGGTGGCGGAGAGGGCGTCGAGGACGGGCAGGACGTCCGGGAAGAGGGCCCAGACCGCCTCGTAGTGGGTGACGTACCGCTGGAACCACGCGTCGGCCTCGGTGTCGGTGAGGTCCCGGTCCAGGAAGACCCGTACCCGTTCGCGCCGCTGGTCCTCGAAGGTGGCCTCGCCGGCCGAGAAGCGGGCCCACTGGAGGTGGGTGGCCTCCCGCCAGCGGTCGATGGCCTGCTCGACGCTGTCGTAGCGGTGGAGCAGGTCCTCGGCGGTGAGGTGGGCGCGCATGCCGAGGCGGTCTGCGGTGGTGTAGTCGAAGAGGGTGTCGTCGACGTCCCAGACCACGGCTTGGATGCTCATACTCCGACCGTACCCACCGCGACGTTCTCTCAGCCCAGGGTGTCGCCGCGCCGCCGGAGAGGGCGAGGCCGGGGCCCCGGCCGTCGCCGGGGTGGGCGCCCAGCTTCCAGGTGTGGGGGCCGCCCGTGGCGCCTCGTCCGCTGTCGGTGGTGCCGTCCCGGGCGGGACGTACGGCGACGCCAGTGGAAGCCCCGGTCAGCGTGCGGACGACTTCGCCGGAGGCGTGGGAGAGGGGCAGGGTCCGGGTGACGGGCTTGTCGAGCTGCCACGCCGGTGGCCGGGGGGGCGCCTCGCCGATCACGGACGGCGAGGGGATCCGGGCCTCCGTCTGCACCGCGGGCGCGGTGGGGATGCCGATGGGGACGATCGACAGCTCGCCGTACGTGCGGAAACCGGACGCGCCGGCCCACGGGTCGTCGACGGTCACGCGTCGCTCGGTGACGAGCCGCACCGTGCCGGCCGGCCCGTCGGCCCGGGGCGCCGCCCGCGCGGGTGCGGCCGGCAGGGCGCAGGAGAGGACCACCGCCCCGCCGACGGCCGCGGGGACGAGTCTTCGGGAACGGATCACACACTGCCCCCTGTGCCAGGGGGCACACGGGCACCGTGCGCGCAGCGGCGGCCAACATCCCCTGTGAGCACGGGAGTTGACCGTAATGGTGGAAATCCCGGTGACGGCTGTGCGGAGACGGTGAGGGCGGCGCCCGAACCGGGCGCCGCCCTCACCGTGCGGGTGTGTCGCGTTACGCGGCCAGCTTGGCCAGCGCCGCGTCGATCCGGGCCAGGGTGGTGTCCTTGCCCAGGACCTCCAGGGACTCGAACAGCGGCAGACCGACCGTGCGGCCGGTGACGGCGACGCGGACGGGGGCCTGGGCCTTGCCGAGCTTGAGGCCGTGGGCCTCGCCGGCGGCCAGGACGGCCTCCTTGAGCGACTCGGCGGAGGTCCAGTCGGCGGCCTCCAGCTTCTCGCGGGCCGTGCGCAGCAGGGCGTCCGAGCCCTCTTTCATCGCCTTCGTCCAGCTGGCCTCGTCCTCCACCGGCTCCGGCAGGAACAGGAAGTCGACGTTGTCGGTGATCTCGGAGAGGACCTTGACGCGGGTCTGCGCGTACGGGGCGATGGCCTGCCACTTCGCCTCGTCGAAGGCCTCCGGCGCCCAGGGGGCGAAGGGTGCCCGGAGCCAGGGACGGCAGCGCTCCGTGAAGTCCTTCACGTCCAGCAGGCGGATGTGGTCGCCGTTGATGGCCTCGCACTTCTTCAGGTCGAAGCGGGCCGGGTTCGGGTTCACGTCGGAGAGCTCGAACGCGGCGACCATCTCGTCGATCGAGAAGACGTCCCGGTCGGCCGAGAGGGACCAGCCGAGCAGCGAGAGGTAGTTGAGCAGGCCCTCGGGGAGGAAGCCGCGCTCCCGGTAGAGGTTGAGGGACGCCTGCGGGTCGCGCTTGGAGAGCTTCTTGTTGCCCTCGCCCATCACGTACGGCAGGTGGCCGAACGAGGGGATCTCCTTGGCGATGCCCAGCTCCATCAGCGCCTTGTACAGGGCCATCTGGCGCGGGGTGGAAGAGAGCAGGTCCTCGCCGCGCAGGACGTGGGTGATCTCCATCAGGGCGTCGTCGACCGGGTTGACCAGCGTGTACAGCGGGGCGCCGTTGGCGCGGACGATGCCGTAGTCCGGGACGTTCTCCGGGGTGAAGGTCAGCTCGCCGCGGACCAGGTCGGTGAAGGTGATCGTCTCGTCGGGCATCCGGAAGCGGACGATCGGCTCGCGGCCCTGGGCCTGGTACTCCTCGACCTGCGCGGCGGTCAGCTCACGGCAGTGGCCGTCGTAGCCGGAGGGCTTGCCAGCGGCGCGGGCGGCCTCGCGGCGGGTGTCCAGCTCCTCCTGGGAGCAGTAGCAGCGGTAGGCGTGGCCGGCGTCGAGCAGTTTGGCCGCGACGTCCTTGTACAAGTCCATGCGCTGCGACTGGCGGTACGGCGCGTGCGGGCCGCCGACCTCGGGGCCCTCGTCCCAGTCGAAGCCCAGCCAGCGCATCGAGTCGAGCAGCTGGGTGTACGACTCCTCGGAGTCGCGGGCCGCGTCGGTGTCCTCGATGCGGAAGACCAGGGTGCCCTGGTGGTGCTTGGCGAACGCCCAGTTGAACAGGGCGGTGCGGACCAGGCCCACGTGGGGGTTACCGGTGGGCGAGGGACAGAAACGGACGCGTGGGGGTACCCCCTGTCCGAGCGGAGTCGAGGACTTGGGGGAGGGGGAGCCGGATGCGCTAGCCACGCTTGACAACCTTGTTGGTGAGAGTGCCGATGCCTTCGATGGTGACGGCGACCTCGTCGCCGACGTTCAGGGGGCCGACCCCAGCCGGGGTGCCCGTGAGGATCACGTCGCCGGGGAGCAGCGTCATGGCCTCGGTGATGTTGACGATCAGATCCTCGATCGAGTGGATCATCTCGCTGGTGCGGCCCAGCTGACGCTGCTGGCCGTTGACCGTGAGCTGGATGGTGAGGTCGCTCGCGTCCAGGTCCGTCTCCACCCAGGGGCCGAGCGGGCAGGAGCTGTCGAAGCCCTTGGCCCGGGCCCACTGCTTCTCGCGCCTCTGCACGTCGCGGGCGGTGATGTCGTTGGCGCAGGTGTATCCGAAGATCACGTCCTTGACGCGCTCGCGCGGGACCTCGCGGCACATCCGGCCGATGACGACGGCCAGCTCGGCCTCGTGGTGCACCTCCTCGGAGAAGGAGGGGTACTGGATCTCGTCGCCGGGGCCGATCACCGAGGTGGACGGCTTGAAGAAGGCGAAGGGGGCGTCGGGGACCTCGTGGCCCAGCTCGCGCGCGTGCTCGCCGTAGTTGCGGCCGAAGGCCACGACCTTGTTGGGGAGCACCGGCGGCAGCAGCCTGACCTTGCTCACCGGCACCTTCGTGCCGGAGAGCTCGAAGTCCGCGAACGGGATGCCCTTGATGATGTCCAGGACGAGTTCGTCCTGCTTGTCGCCCTCGATGGCACCGAAGGCGACGTTCCCGTCGATGGAGAATCTGGCGATGCGCACGGGATGCTTGGCCCCTTGACTGAAGCGGCTGGAGTCTGACGGTCCAGGCTAACGCGGGGAGGTCCCCCGCCCCGCGCATGGTGAAGGGGCGCCCCGTCGCGGGGGGCGCCCCGTCGAAATCCATGTGCCGCCACCGTGAGCATCCGGCGGCCGGCCCGCGTACTACCTGGTGTCATTCCGCGGCCGCGGCGGCCGCGACGGGGATCTCCATGAGGACGGTGCGCTTGGGGTTGGCGGTCTGGGCCGGGAGGTCGACGGGGTGCTCCGGCTGCTCCGGCGTCCGCAGTTCGTCGGCGTCCTGCAGGTGCGCCAGCGTCGTGCGCCGCGGGTTGGCGATCTTGTGGAACATCGTCGTCGTCTTCACTGTTTACTTGGCCCTGTCCTGTGACGGGCGCCGGGAGGGGTGTGAACCCCCTGCGGGCGCGGGTTGTCGGTTGTGCCATCGCTGTAAAGCGTCAGGCTAAACATGCGATTCCCCGGCCCGGTCGCCCGGAGGCCACGATCGGCATGTGAGTTTCCTCACGAATCAGAGGGCGAATCGGTCAATCCGGACTCGGACTCCACCCCAACGAAACGGACATTGACTCACTGAAGCCCTCATTCCGCTCCTGATCATGGCGACTGGGACACCTGACCGGACTCGGCGACTCGCGGGTTTACGCCCGAAATGAGTGAACTCGCCTTCTACGTCAGGTGATCCGGCACTCACGTGGTGTCACCTAAGTCACGGCTCGGCCTACGGGCCTTGTTGGAGATCCTGTGCTGTGCTGGAATCTCACGGACCGCCGCTGGATCGAGCCGGCGCACAGGGGGCGCACAGACGCGCCGAGCGGCGGTGAGAAGGGGGAACCAGCGCCGGTCACTCTCTACCACCACGGGGGCGTTTTTCAGGGCGTCCCCAGAACGCCGACACCGTGCCCCGCCGTTCAGGCGACGGGGTGCCTGGTCCAGAGGTTGCGACGCTAGTGCAGGGACGTTTCAAGAGGGATGGCAACGCTTCGGCGGGGCCGGAGCCGCACGGCGGGACTGGCCCCATGAATGGCGGCCCCTCGCCCCAGCACGCCCAGAACCAGGGCCCGGCCGGCGACGGCGGTGAGCGCTCCGGTCCGGCTTCGCCCGGGACCGCGAGCCCGGCCAAGGGCCTGAAGCCGCCGGCGGGCCCGGTGGGCCCCGGCCCGCGAATAGCCCTGCGGAACTGGCGCATCTCCACCCGTCTGGTTTCGCTGCTCGCGCTTCCCGTGGTCGCCGCCACGTCGTTGGGCGCCCTGCGTATCAACGACTCCATGGACAACATCCAGCAGCTGGACAACATGAAGCTGCTGACGGACCTGACCAAGCAGGCCACCGAGCTGTCGGCCGCCCTCCAGGAGGAGCGCGACCAGTCGGCCGGCCCGCTGGCCCACGGCGGCAAGGCGACCGACTTCACGGTCAAGGGACTGCGCGAGAAGACCGACCGGGCGCGGAAGAACTTCCTCGACAGCTCCGAGGAGATCGACAACACCAGCAAGGACGGCAACCTCAAGGGCGTCCGCGAGTACCTCGTCCAGCTCGCCGGCGAGCTGGGCGACCTGGAGCAGATCCGCAAGAGCGCCTACGCCTCCGAGGGCAACTCCACGCAGACGGTCGAGGCCTACCACCGTCTGATCGAGAACCTGATCGACCTCTCCCAGGACATGGCCGAGGCGACCAGCAACCCGGACATGATCCAGCGCACGCGAGCGCTGGCGGCGTTCTCCTCCGCCAAGGAGTACTCCTCGATCCAGCGCGCGGCCCTGGCGGCGGCGCTTCCCGCGAGCAACACCACCACCGGCAAGCTCTCCCCGAACGACCGGCTCTACGCCGAGTCGGCCTTGGAGAGCCAGAACTCCGAGATCCGCAGCTTCAAGAGCATCTACGGCGAGGACGCCGCCGCCGAGCTGCTCAAGCCGATCGAGGACGGCGGCAACTCCACGATCAAGGCGACCGACACCTACGCGGGTCGCGCCCTGGTCTCCGCGAGCGGTCTCGCCCAGCAGGACAAGCGGTCCTACCGCGACTGGCTGGACGACAGCTCCACCAAGATCCAGCAGATGAAGAACATCGAGCACACGCTGCTCGAGGAGATGGAGCAGAAGGCCCGCGAGCTGCGCAGCGCCACCGAGCGCGACGCGATCATCTCCGGTGCCCTGATCCTGATCGTGCTCGGTGTGTCACTGGTCGGCGCCTTCGTCGTGGCGCGGTCCATGATCCGCTCGCTGCGCCGCCTGGAGGAGACCGCGACCAAGGTCGCCTCCGACCGTCTGCCCGAGCTGGTCAAGCAGCTGTCCGAGTCCGACCCGCAGGATGTCGACACCTCCGTGGAGTCGGTCGGTGTGCACTCCCGGGACGAGATCGGCCGAGTGGCCTCGGCCTTCGACGACGTGCACCGCGAGGCGGTCCGCCTCGCCGCCGAGCAGGCCCTCCTGCGGGGCAACGTCAACGCGATGTTCACCAACCTCTCGCGTCGCTCCCAGGGTCTGATCCAGCGCCAGCTGTCGCTGATCTCCGAGCTGGAGTCCCGCGAGGCCGACCCGGACCAGCTGTCCTCGCTCTTCAAGCTCGACCACCTCGCGACCCGCATGCGCCGTAACGGCGAGAACCTCCTCGTCCTCGCGGGCGAGGAGCCCGGCCGCCGCTGGACCCGTCCGGTGCCGCTGGTCGACGTGCTCCGCGCCGCCGCGTCCGAGGTGGAGCAGTACGAGCGCATCGAGCTGGCCTCCGTGCCGACCACCGAAGTGGCCGGCCGTGTGGTCAACGACCTCGTGCACCTGCTCGCCGAGCTGCTGGAGAACGCGACCTCGTTCTCCTCGCCGCAGACCAAGGTCAAGGTCACCGGTCACGCGCTGCCCGACGGCCGTGTGCTGATCGAGATCCACGACACCGGCATCGGCCTCTCCCCCGAGGACCTCGCCGCGATCAACGAGCGGCTCGCCTCTCCCCCGACGGTGGACGTCTCCGTCTCCCGCCGCATGGGTCTGTTCGTGGTCGGCCGGCTGTCCCAGCGGCACGGCATCCGCATCCAGCTGCGCCCGTCCGACTCCGGTGGTACGACCGCGCTGGTCATGCTGCCCGTCGATGTCGCCCAGGGGGGCAGGAAGCCCCAGCCCAAGCAGCCCGGTCAGCCGCCGGTCGGTGGCGGACCCGCCGCCGCGCAGGCCGCCGCCGGTGCGGCCGCGGCCCGGCGTGCCGCCGGTGCCGGCCAGAACGCCGGTGCCCTCGGGGCCGGTGCGTCCGGCGGTGCCTTCGGCGGCGGTGCGTCCGGCGGTGGCCGGCTCGCTCCCGGCCAGAGTCCGCGGGCCGCGCTGCCCGGGCGGGACGCGGACGGTGGCCGTCCGGGCGGAGCGCGCGGACCACAGGGTCCCGGCACCTCCGCGTTCGAGCAGGGTGGTGCCCCGCAGGGCCGTCAGGCTCCGGCCGGTGCCGGGGCCGGATTCGGCCAGCAGGCGCCGGGTGCCCCGCAGGGTCTGCAGGCCGCGGGCACCAACGGGCCGCAGGGCCAGGACGCCTTCGGCGGTGGCCGCAGCCGGAAGAAGCAGGGCAACAACTCCGAGCAGGGCAAGGGCCGCCGGCCGCAGCTGCCGCCGCGTGGCGGTCCGCGGGCCGAGCTGCCCGGGGGTGACGCGCAGCAGCGGGTGCCGAGCTGGAGCGACGAGAACGCCCAGCCGCCGGTGCCGCGTGCCTCGCTGGACGCCCCGCGCGGCCACGAGGAGCCGGACGTCGCCCGCACGGCGTCCATGCCGCGTGTCGACGACCGTCAGAACCCCGGCTCGACGTCGGAGATGCCGGCCGTCCCGCGTGACAACGACCGGCAGGGTCCCGGCTCGCCGGCCGACTTCGGCGCTCCGCAGCACGCGGACCCGTTCGGCCCGGGCGCGAACGCGTCGCAGGGCCCGGGCCAGTTCGTCCGCCCGGACGTCTTCGGCACCACGGGCGGGCGCCCCGACCCGTCGTCCACGTCGGGCCAGTTCCCGGCTCAGCAGTCCTACGACAACGGCTCCACGGGCCAGTACCCGGCACCGCAGTCCTACGACAACGGCTCCACCGGCCAGTACCCGGCACCGCAGTCCTACGACAACGGCTCCACCGGCCAGTACCCGGCTCAGCGGCAGGACAACGGCTCGACCGGCCACTACCCGGCACCCAGCCAGGACAACGGCTCGACCGGCCACTACCCCGCGCCGCGCCAGGACAACGGCTCCGGCCGGCCCACCCTGCCCGGTCCGGCCACACCGGCCGACCCGGCGGGCACGGGCCAGTTCGAGCGGCCGCAGGTCAACGGCGGGCGGGGCGGTGCCGACTTCGGTGCCCCGCGTCCGCCCGCCCCGCAGGCCCGGCCCGTCCGGCAGGAGCCCGAGGCCCTGCCGCCGGCGTCCGGTCCGGGCGACGGTCGTACCCCGCTGTACGACACGCTGGAGACCAACTGGTTCCACGGCCAGCAGGAGCAGCAGCAGCCGCAGAACAACGGTTCCGCTCCGGCCGCCCCGCAGCAACCGCAGGGACCCACCGGTCCGCAGCGGTCCGCCGCCCCCGCCGGCTGGCGCGCCTCGCCGAACGACGACCTCGTCCGCCAGGCCGAACGCGTCCGCCAGCCCGCCGCGGGTGGTGTCACCACCTCCGGCCTGCCGCGCCGGGTGCCCCGGGCGAACCTCGTCCCGGGCACGGCTCAGCAGCAAACCCACCAGAGCGGTCCGCAGGTCTCGCGTGCGCCCGATGACGTGCGCGGCCGGCTGACCAATCTCCGTCGGGGAATCGCACAGGGTCGTCAGGCCGGGTCCACCCAGACCGGCAGCCACCCACGGCCCACTCACCAGCAGGAGCGTTAGTTGAGTCCGATGAGCCAGGCGGCACAGAATCTCAACTGGTTGATCACCAACTTCGTGGACAACACCCCCGGGGTGTCCCACACCGTCGTCGTGTCCGCCGACGGTCTCCTCCTGGCGATGTCGGAGGGCTTCCCGCGCGACCGCGCGGACCAGCTCGCGGCCGTCGCCTCGGGCCTGACGTCCCTGACGGCGGGCGCCTCCCGGATCTTCGAGGGCGGTGAGGTGGCGCAGACGGTCGTGGAGATGGAGCGAGGGTTCCTGTTCCTCATGTCCGTCTCGGACGGCTCGTCCCTGGCCGTTCTCGCCCACCCCGAGTGCGACATCGGCCTCGTCGGCTACGAGATGGCGCTCCTGGTCGACCGCGCGGGCGCGGTCCTCACCCCCGACCTGCGAGCTGAGCTCCAAGGCAGTCTGCTCCACTGATCGGCCCCGGCACCACCCGTCTCACCCACATCACCGTCCGGCCGCCGCACACCCCACACAGGCCCCGTCAGACGGCTTGCTGACCGACTTGCTGTCCCGCCCGGAGGACTCATGACCCCGCCCACCGCCTCTCATGATCCGTACGCGGAGCCGTACGAGGACGAGGGCGACCAGCCGCTGGTACGGCCTTACGCCATGACCGGCGGCCGGACGCGGCCGCGCTATCAGTTGGCCATCGAGGCACTGATCAGTACGACCGCGGACCCCGCCGCGCTCATGGGACTGCTCCCTGAGCACCAGCGGATCTGCCACCTCTGCCGTGAGGTGAAGTCGGTGGCCGAGGTCTCGGCGCTGCTCAACATGCCGCTCGGTGTGGCCCGGATCCTGGTCGCGGACCTCGCCGAGGCCGGTCTCGTCGCGATCCACCAGCCGGGCGGCGACGACGCCACCGGTGCACCGGACGTGACACTGCTCGAAAGGGTGCTCAGTGGACTTCGCAAGCTCTGACGCGGGTCGATCCACCACCTCCGCGAAGATCGTGGTGGCGGGCGGATTCGGCGTGGGCAAGACCACGTTCGTGGGTGCCGTCTCGGAGATCAACCCGCTGCGCACGGAGGCCGTGATGACCTCCGCCAGCGCGGGCATCGACGACCTCACCCACACCGGGGACAAGACCACCACCACGGTGGCCATGGACTTCGGCCGTATCACCCTGGACCAGGACCTGATCCTGTACCTCTTCGGTACGCCGGGCCAGGACCGCTTCTGGTTCATGTGGGACGACCTGGTGCGCGGTGCCATCGGCGCGGTGGTGCTCGTGGACACCCGGCGCCTGGCCGACTGCTTCCCGGCCGTCGACTACTTCGAGAACTCGGGTCTGCCGTTCGTCGTGGCGCTGAACGGCTTCGACGGACAGCAGCCCTACCAGCCCGAAGAGGTGCGCGAGGCGCTGCAGATCGGACCGGACACCCCGATCATCACCACCGACGCCCGGCACCGGTCGGATGCGAAGGGTGCCCTGATCACACTGGTCGAGCATGCTTTGATGGCACGGCTGAGGTAGCACCCAATTCAGATACGTCATACGGCAGTTGCCGTAGATACACCGGAGCCGACTGTGTCCTTTGACACGGTCGGCCACGGTGTTCATAACGTTTCGGCAGAGGAATGGGGTGGTACGGCCACGCGTCGCGCACATGCGGTGTCGCTGCGCTCACAATCGCCCCGCCTTTTGGCGGGGCTCGTTCTTTATGACCGTTTTATCTGGGGCTTGCATCACGTCGAATCGCCTCCCCGGACTGTTTGGAAGAGCGCAGGTCGTCGTGCTGGAATGCCTGAACTGCCCAATAGTCAATGACGTACTCGTCCATCGAGTCGTGTTGGGCTCTGAACACTGCGGCACAACGTTGGTGCCGACCGCCGAGAGGTTGTTGGTCGAGTGAGGCGAAGCAAGAACAGTCCCGAGCCGTCGGCCCGGGGCAACTTCACCCCGCCGCCGCGCACAGCGGCGCCCGCCCCCGTGCCCGGTTCGGAGCCGACGGCCGCGCCCGCCGAGAGCGGCGGCCGTCTCTCCCCGCGCAACTGGCGCGTGGCGACCAGGCTCAACGCGATCCTGCTCATACCCGTGGTGGTCGGCCTCGTCATGGGCGGCTTCCAGGTGAAGAGCTCGATCGACACCTGGCAGGAGGCCGAGGACGCGGAGAACACGGCGCGTCTGGTGCGCGCTTCGCTGCTCTACGCCAACGCCCTCTACAACGAACGTGACGCCTCGGCGGCGCCCCTGCTGAAGGGCAGCGCCCAGACCGCGCAGGACAAGGCGACCGTCACGCAGGTCCGCAAGGCCACCGACGAGGCGGCCGACGCCTTCGACGCCGCGGCCCAGAACATGCCGGCGAAGCCCGGCCTGGAGCGCCGGCTGGATCTGTTCCGCAAGGCGGAGCCGAAGCTCGCCACGCTGCGCCAGGTCGCGTACACCTCCAAGCTCAGGGGCGTGCAGACCGAGGAGGGCTACGTCGAGGTCGCCCACCCGCTGACGGAGTTCGCCAACGAGCTCGGTCTGGGCACCGGCAACATCACCAGCTACGGCCGGACCGTGTACGCCATCGAGCTCACCAAGGCGGCCCTGTCGCTGCAGCGCTCCATCGGCATGCACATCCTGGTCAAGCCGGGCCCGGACGCCGGCAACCTGGCCAGCCAGCGCATCGCCCTGTCCTCGTACGCCTACCTCGAGCGCATCGCCGTGCAGGAGTACATCGGCGGCGGCACCGAGCAGGACGCGGCCAAGCTCGACGCGGCCGAGACCAAGATCAAGGCCGACGCCGCCGTGATGGCCCGGGAGGCCAAGGCCAAGAACCCGGACTACGTCCCGCCGCCGTCCAACCCGACGACGATGATCTCCGCCGTCGCGACGCTCCAGAGCACGGACCCGAGCGCCCGCGCCGCCCTCGCGGAGAAGGGCATCACCGCCGAGAACTGGTGGGCGGTCAACACCCTCAAGTTCAACGCGTACGAGAAGATCGAGAACGACCTGGCCGACAAGGCCGTGAGCGAGGCCTCGGACATCGCCGACGACGCCCAGCGTGACGCCTACATCACCGGTGCCGCCGTCGTGGTCGCCCTGCTGCTGGCCTTCATCCTGGCCGGTGCGGTCGCCCGTCAGATGAGCCGCTCGATGCGTCAGCTGCGCAACGCCGCCTTCGGCATCGCCGAGCAGCGCCTGCCGATGCTGGTCGACCAGCTCTCCCGCACCGACCCGGGCCGCGTCGACACCCGCGTACAGGCCATCCCGATCACCACCACGGACGAGATCGGCGAAGTCGCCCGCGCCTTCGACCAGGTCCACCGCGAGGCCGTCCGGCTCGCCGCCGAGCAGGCCCTGCTGCGGGGCAACATCAACGCGATCTTCACCAACCTGTCGCGCCGCAACCAGTCCCTGATCGAGGGCCAGCTGACCCTGATCACCGACCTGGAGAACAACGAGGCCGACCCGGACCAGCTGGAGAACCTCTTCCGCCTGGACCACCTGGCCACGCGTATGCGCCGCAACGGCGAGAACCTCCTGGTCCTCGCCGGCGAGGAGCCCGGCCGCCGCTGGGACCAGCCGGTCCCGCTGGTCGACGTGCTGCGCGCCGCCTCCTCCGAGGTGGAGCAGTACGAGCGCATCGAGCTGTCCGGTGTCCCGGAGGCCGAGATCCACGGCCGGGCCGTGACCGACCTCGTGCACCTGCTCGCCGAGCTGCTGGAGAACGCGACGACGTTCTCCTCCCCGCAGACCAAGGTCCGCGTGACCGCCACCCGGCTGCCCGACGGCCGCGTGATGATCGAGATCCACGACAAGGGCATCGGCCTGACCGCCGAGGACTTCGCGGACATCAACCACAAGCTGGCCAACCCGCCGACCGTGGACGCCGCGATCTCCCAGCGCATGGGCCTGTTCGTGGTCGGCCGCCTGTCCGACCGGCACGGCATCCGCGTCCAGCTGCGCCCCTCGGGCGAGCAGGCCGGGACGACCTCGCTGGTCATGCTGCCGGACGCGATCACCCACGGTGGCGGCGGCGAGCACCACGTGGACCGCGACGAGTTCACCGTCTCGCAGATCATCCCGGAGCAGAACTTCGGCGGCGAGAACTTCGGCCAGCCCATGCGCACGGCCGCGGAGCTCGGCTTCGACGACAGCCGCTACACCGAAGTCCCCGACGACATACGTGAGCTGGACCCCGTGGGCCGCTCCCTGATGCGCGAGGAGCGCCGGGCGGCCCTGGAGGCCCAGTCGCACGAGCAGCCCGCGCTGCCCGGGCAGAGCGACCAGCAGCAGTCCACCGAGGCGACCGGGTACCGCGACGAGTACGCGGACGGGCAGCAGGGCTACGACGCCGGGCAGGCCTACGACACCGGCCAGAGCGGTTACCCGGAGCAGCAGCCGTCCGCGTACGACCGTCAGGCGCCGTACGAGGAGCAGCAGGCGTCGTACGAGGAGCAGCGGCACGCGGCGTACGAGGAGCCGCAGCGGGCTGCGTACGACGAGCAGTACTACGCGCCGGGCGGCGGTCTGCCGCAGAACGACACCTTCTCGCCGAACGGCGGCTACCCGGAGCCCTCCTATGCGGAGCCGGCCCAGGAGGAGCCCCCGGCGCAGGGCACGGGTGGGCAGGGCGGATTCGCCGCGTTCGAGCAGCGTCGTCACCAGGATGACTGGCCGCAGCAGGACGGCTACCAGAATGGCTACCCGAGCCAGTACCCTTCTCAGGCCCCGGAAACGGAATCTGCGCAGGCCGCTGACGCGAGTGAGCAGGACCGCGTAGGCTTCGACCGTCCGGGATCGAGCCCCTCCGCCGCTCACACCATGACCGACGCCGGGCTTCCCCGCCGTGGACCCAACGCGAGCGGTGCGAACGGTACGGGTGGTGGCGCACGCCAGGTGAGCCAGGAACCGCCGGCCTCCGCTCCGGGGAACAACGGGGACGACTGGCGCTCGGCGAACGACGAGCGGTGGCAGCAGGCCTCGCAGCTCCGGAAGCCCAAGGCGGGCGGGGTCACCTCCTCCGGCCTGCCGAGGCGGGTGCCCAAGGCCAACCTGATCGAGGGCGCCGCCGAAAGCAC
This sequence comes from Streptomyces sp. 378, assembly GCF_030124145.1. Classification (GTDB taxonomy): domain Bacteria; phylum Actinomycetota; class Actinomycetes; order Streptomycetales; family Streptomycetaceae; genus Streptomyces. The sequence continues at coordinate 109,756 of NZ_JASKMS010000007.1, read as the reverse complement.
CCACCAGGGAGGCCCACAGGTCTCCCGCGCCCCGGAGGACGTCCGGGGCAGGCTGAGCAACCTGCGTCGAGGCGTCCAACGCGGACGCAGCGCAGGCAGTGAAACGAACGGCCAGGGCCTCGGTCCTGACAGCACCTACAACCAGGAGCGTTAGTGTGAGCCCGATGAGCCAGGCGGCACAGAACCTGAACTGGTTGATCACCAACTTCGTGGACAACACCCCGGGGGTGTCCCACACGGTGGTGGTCTCCGCCGACGGACTCCTTCTGGCGATGTCCGAAGGCTTCCCCCGTGACCGCGCCGACCAGCTCGCGGCCGTCGCCTCCGGTTTGACGTCTCTGACCGCAGGCGCCTCCCGGATCTTCGAGGGTGGCAGCGTGAACCAGACGGTCGTGGAGATGGAGCGGGGATTCCTGTTCATCATGTCCGTCTCCGACGGATCGTCGCTCGCGGTCCTCGCACATCCGGAGGCGGACATCGGCCTCGTCGGGTACGAGATGGCGCTGCTGGTCGACCGAGCCGGTACGGTCCTGACACCGGACCTTCGTGCGGAGCTCCAGGGGAGCCTGCTCAACTAACAGACGGACGGTGCGTTTTGGCGTCCCGGGGCCGTAAGGTCTTGGGACGCGGCTCCACAGCGATGGGTGCCAGGCACAGTCGGAGGAGGAGAAAGTGGCAACACCCCCAGGCGGTCCGTCTTCGGGCAACTGGTCGTACGGCCCTGCCCAGGGTCAGGGCGACGGTGGTCAGAACCCGAACCGTTACAACTTCCCCTCCGCGCCCAGCCACCGGCAGCCGTACGCGCCGCAGGGCCCCGGCCCTTCGCCGTACGACCAGCCGCACGCGCCGCGCATTCAGCCCGTGCAGCCGCAGCGCCGCAGCCCCGAGCCGACGCCCGGCGGGGCGTCGAACCACCACAATCCGTTGGTGCGTCCGTACGCCATGACCGGCGGCCGGACCCGCCCGCGCTACCAGCTCGCCATCGAGGCGCTGGTGCACACCACTGCGCAGCCGCATCAGATGCAGGGCCAGTTGCCCGAGCATCAGCGGATCTGCAACCTCTGCCGGGAAATCAAGTCGGTCGCCGAGATCTCGGCGCTCCTCACGATCCCTCTCGGCGTGGCCAGGATCCTCGTCGCCGACTTGGCGGAGGCGGGACTGGTCGCCATCCATCAGCCCGGCGGCGACGAGAGCGCCGGCGGCCAGCCAGACGTGACACTGCTCGAAAGGGTGCTCAGTGGACTTCGCAAGCTCTAGCGGAGGGCCTTCCCGCTCCACCACGTCCGCGAAGATCGTGGTGGCTGGCGGCTTCGGCGTGGGCAAGACCACGTTCGTGGGTGCCGTCTCGGAGATCAACCCGCTGCGCACCGAGGCCGTCATGACGTCCGCTTCGGCCGGCATCGACGACCTCACCCACACCGGGGACAAGACGACCACGACGGTCGCCATGGACTTCGGCCGTATCACCCTGGACCAGGACCTGATCCTGTACCTCTTCGGTACACCGGGCCAGGACCGCTTCTGGTTCATGTGGGACGACCTGGTGCGCGGCGCCATCGGCGCGATCGTGCTGGTCGACACGAGGAGGCTCGCCGACTGCTTCCCCGCCGTCGACTACTTCGAGAACAGCGGCCTGCCGTTCGTCATCGCGCTGAACGGCTTCGACGGCCAGCAGCCGTACACGCCGGACGAGGTGCGCGAAGCGCTCCAGATCGGGCCTGACACCCCGATCATCACGACGGACGCGCGGCATCGGGCCGATGCGAAGTCGGCGCTGATCACGCTGGTCGAGCATGCGCTGATGGCTCGTCTGCGGTAGTTCTCCTGCTGTGGGACAGCCCCTGGCGGCCTCTGGGCTGCCAGGGGCTGTCGCGTTGCCGGGTGCAGGTGGATCGTGGCTTGTCGCGCGGTTCCCCGCGCCCCTTACGGCGCGCACCCCCTGGGCATCGAATAAAGGGCCCCTCCGTGTGGAGGGGCCCTTTATTCGAAGGGTGGGTCAGCGCCAGCTGTGCGGGGCGCGGAAGCCGGGCTCGCGCTCCAGGCGGCGCCAGCCGGCCTTGATGCGGCCGCGGTGGGCCGGGGTCGGGTCGGTGGGGCGGGCGGCGGCGCGGGCCAGGAGGAGGGCCGTGATGGCGGCGACTTCCTCGGGCTCGGCGTGGCCCTTCTCGACGCGGATATCAGCAGATTCCATGAGTGTCAGTCTCCGTGAGGAAGATGTCCGCCGGGTTACTGCGGCGGGTTGCCGTGCTTTCGGGACGGCAGGTCCGCGTGCTTGGTCTGGAGCATGGCGAGGGACTTGATGAGCACCTCGCGGGTCTCCGCGGGGTCGATGACGTCGTCGACCAGGCCGCGCTCGGCCGCGTAGTAGGGGTGCATCAGCTCGGACTTGTACTCCTTGACCATGCGGGCCCGCATGGCCTCGGGGTCCTCGGCCTCGGCGATCTGGCGGCGGAAGATGACGTTGGCCGCGCCCTCCGCGCCCATGACGGCGATCTCGTTGGTCGGCCAGGCGTAGGTGAGGTCGGCGCCGATGGACTGGCTGTCCATGACGATGTACGCACCTCCGTAGGCCTTCCGCAGGATCAGGGAGATCCTCGGCACGGTCGCGTTGCAGTAGGCGTAGAGGAGCTTCGCGCCGTGGCGGATGATGCCACCGTGCTCCTGGTCGACGCCCGGGAGGAAGCCGGGGACGTCCAGAAGAGTGATGATCGGGATGTTGAAGGCGTCGCACATCTGCACGAAGCGGGCCGCCTTCTCGGAGGCCTCGATGTCCAGCACGCCCGCCAGGGACTGGGGCTGGTTGGCGACGATGCCGACGACCTGGCCGTCCATCCGGCCCAGCGCGCAGATGATGTTGCGGGCCCAGCGCTCGTGGACCTCCAGGTACTCGCCGTCGTCGACGATCTCCTCGATGACCTTGGTCATGTCGTAGGGCCGGTTGCCGTCCGCCGGGACCAGGTCCAGCAGGACGTCCGAGCGGCGGTCGGCCGCGTCGGAGGACTCGGTGCGGGGCGGGTTCTCGCGGTTGTTCTGCGGGAGCAGGGAGAGGAGGTAGCGGACCTCGGCGATGCAGGTCTCCTCGTCGTCGTAGGCGAAGTGCGCCACGCCCGAGGTCTCGGCGTGGACGTCGGCGCCGCCCAGGCCGTTCTGCGTGATCTCCTCGCCGGTGACCGCCTTGACGACGTCGGGACCGGTGATGAACATCTGCGAGGTCTCGCGGACCATGAAGACGAAGTCGGTCAGGGCGGGGCTGTAGGCCGCGCCGCCCGCACACGGACCGAGCATCACCGAGATCTGCGGGATCACGCCCGAGGCCCTGGTGTTGCGCTGGAAGATGCCGCCGTACCCGGCGAGCGCCGAGACGCCCTCCTGGATACGGGCGCCCGCACCGTCGTTGAGGGAGACCAGCGGGGCACCGGCCGCGATGGCCATGTCCATGATCTTGTGGATCTTCGTGGCGTGGGCCTCGCCCAGCGCGCCGCCGAAGACGCGGAAGTCGTGCGCGTAGACGAAGACCGTGCGGCCCTCCACCGTGCCCCAGCCGGTGATCACACCGTCCGTGTACGGCTTCTTGGCCTCCAGTCCGAAGCCCGTGGCCCGGTGCCGGCGCAACTGCTCGACCTCCCGGAAGGAGTCCGGGTCGAGGAGGAGTTCGATGCGCTCGCGCGCGGTCAGTTTGCCCTTGGCGTGCTGCGCCGCCGTCGCCTTCTCGCTCGGTCCGGCCATCGCCTGCGCACGGATCTCGTGCAGTTCGGCCACGCGTCCGCGCGCGTCGGTCGGCTCACCCGGCGCCTCATCCAAAACGGTCATGTAGTGACCTTACGAAGCCAACCGAGGAATGCGGGCCGTCGACTCCTCACAGTGTCCGGCGTGTTTTCCTGGTACCACTGAACAGAACCATGGCGGCGTTGACCCTTTCCGACTGCTCAGCTGGCGTGTTGCTTGTAGGGGTCACACAAAGCGGTCAGGCGAGAGCCACCTCACAGATGTGTGTGGCGCATGCCTCCCCAGGGGTGACGCGCAGGTGCAATCGGCGGCCTGTGGAGAGCACTTCGACCGTCTCGTCCGCGCGGACGACCCGACGGACCGGGCCGTCCCAGGTGATCTCCAGGGGCTCGCCCGTGCGGGGCGGTTCGCTCACGCAGAGGGTAGCGGTACGTCCCCGGCGGACCATCAGCACGCTCGCGCCTGCGGAGGCGGTGAGCGGGCCCGCCGTGCCGGCCCGCCAGAAGTTCGCGGCCGTGCAGCCGAGGGAGGGCACGGTGACCGCCTGGCGGACGGCGTCGTTGGCGAGCACCGACATCCAGTGGCGGTCGGCGGCGCGGCGGGCGACCGCCCGGCGGGACGCCCCGGGCATGAGGACGTAGGCGTACGTGGCGTCCTCGGGGTCGGTGCCGTGGTCCAGCCAGAGGGTCTGCCAGCGGCGGGTGCGTCGCTGCGGTGTGCCGCCGGTGTTGATGTCGGACCAGGCGCCGGTGCGGTCCTCGCGCAGCGCCCTGGGCTCACGGCCGAGCAGGACCCAGCCGCCGTGGTCCTCCAGGTGGGCCCAGTTCGGGCCTTTGACGAAGCGCTGGGTGCCCCATGCGCCGAGGTTGCGGTTGTCGACGATCGTCTCGACCGGGCCGCCGTCGGCGCAGGTGATCCCGGCTCCCAGACAGATGACCGCGTCCGCGACGCAGAACCAGGACTTCCGGGCTTCGAGGGTGGAGCCGAGGCCCTTGAGGTGCTGGCCGAGGGCCGCGTAGGTGCCGTCGGTCGTGCCGCCCACCCAGCGCGTGCCCGGGCGGGCCGCACCCCATTCGCCGCCTTCGCGGTCGGCGAGCCGCTTGGTCGAGACGGTGGTGCCGGGCAGGCGGTACCAGTCGACGGTCGGCCAGAACCAGTCCGTGTACTGGTCGCTCGCGGAGGCCCACCAGCTGACCATGCCCGCGCCGGTGTGCCAGCCGCGGGGGTTCTCGCCGTTGCCGCACTCGTAGTGGGCGATGCGGTCGCTGGCCATGGCGATGCTCACGGTGAAGCCGGGGCCGCGGTGGACGGCCCGGTCCATGGCGGCGAAGAGGTGGTGCCCGGCGGGTTCGGGGGCGGCCGGGACGGGCGAGGCGGCGATGGCGTCGAGCCGGGACAGGTCCGCGACCCCGAACTGCGAAGCCGTCAGGATCGGGCTCACGGTGTCCCGTTCGGCCCAGCCCTTGATACGGGCGTGCCAGCGGTCGCGTTCCGCCGTGCTCGCGCCGGCCGCGAGGAGGGCGATGGCGGCGATGAGCTGGTGGCCGTGGTAGTGGTCGCTGCGCATGACCGGGCGGTCGTCGGTGGCCAGGTGACCGCGGCTGATGGCCCGGCCGTTGACGCTGTCCATGACCAGCCCGTCGTGGAGGAGCGGCGCGAAGGCGCGTTCGACGCTGTCGAGAATGATCTGCCGCTCGGGATCGGTGACCTCCCAGTCGGAGTCGGCGAGCAGGGCGAAGAGCCGGCCGAGACCGTCGAGCATGACCTGGCCGTAGGTGCCCGAATAGGCGACCCAAGTGTGTTGGACGAACGAGCCGTCGGCGTAGAGGCCGTCGCCCCGGGTGACGTACGGGAAGACCGGGGAGAGCGCGTCCCTTGCCAGGGCGATCCTGGCGGGGTCGCGGCCGAGGATGCCGCTCAGGGCGGCGGAACGGCACAGGTCGACGCGGTTGGCGCCGGTGGAGGTGCCGGAGTAGTCCCCGAAGGCCGAGTCGGGGACGAAGTGGTCGACGGCGGCGCAGGCGGCGCGCACCCGGGTCTCCCCCAGGTGCTCGTACAGGGCGGCCGTGATGTCCATCAGCAGCCGGGGGCTGCCGATCTGCCATTCCCACCAGTTGCCGTAGCGGGGGGTGGAGGGGTTGTAGACGGTGACGGAGAGGTGATCGAGGCCGCGCAGGATGTCGGCGAGGAGGCCGGGGTCGGCGGTCGAGCCGGTGCCCTGCTGGACGTAGGCCTGCGTCATGGTCCACAGGCGGCCGTAGCCGAGGGTGATGCCGGCCGGCGGGTCGAAGGGGTGGCCCGGCCAGAGGGAGTCCGGCGCCGGGGCCATGCCGGCGAGCAGACCGCGGGCGAGTGTGCCGGTTTCGGCGAGCCGGGCCGCGTAGGGCTCGGCCGCCGGGTCGTAGCCGGCACCGAGCGAGATGCCGAGCCAGCGTCGGCGGAGTGTGTCGTACGGATCGCCCGGGCCGTCCGAGCCACCCGGATCACCCGGGCCGCCCGGATCGCCCGGATCATCCGCCGTGTCGGCGCCGCCGCCCGCGGGCGCCGTGCCCCCCGTCGCCGCGAGGGCCGTGGCCGCCAGCAGCAGGGCGCGGCGGCTGGGCCGGGGCCGGGCGGCGGCCACGGCCGTATGGCGAGGGACCACGCGACGCTGGGGAGTCATGCCCATGCCCTACCACGGGGAGACGGTCACCTGAACGGTGCATCCGGCCGGAGTGACCGGAACGGGGGAACGGCCGGGGCGACCGGAAGGGGTGAACGGCCGGGATGGCCGGATCCGCGGACGGCCGGAGTGACCGGGAAGGGGATCGGCCGGGGCGACCCGAGCGGGGAACGCCCAGGGCGAGCCGAACGGAGAACGGCCCGGGTGACCAGAACCGGCAGGGCGGCCGTGGTGACGCGAGGGGCCACAGGGGCCGCGCGCACGGGGGGCGGGACCAGGGCCGTGCCCCGAGGGGCCGCAGAGGTCGTACGGGGAGCGGCCGAGTCCACCGGAACCGGCGAACGGCCGGGGCGACCGGAACGGGATGACAGCCCCGGTAGATCCGGCAGGTCCGGCAGGTCCGGCACGGGTGAACGGCCCGGGCCATTGGAACCGCTGACCGCCGGAGTGACCGGAACGGCGAACGGCCCGGGTTGGAGGCCGCACCGCGAGAAGCCGCCCGGGGTCAGCCGAAGCGGTTCAGCAGGCGGCGGTACAGGCCCGGTGCCAGGCCGCGGACCCGGCCCGGGACGGTGAGCCACGCAGGGACGTACGCCTCGTCGCGGTTGTGCCGCACGGCTTCCCAGATGGTGCCGGCGACGCAGCCGGGCGAGAGCAGGCCGGTGCGAGTGCCGTCGTAGGGCCTGCCGCGGCGGGGGTGGAAGGCCGTGTCGACGGCTCCGGGGACGACGAAGGTGACGCCGACGCCCGTGCCGCGCAGTTCCTGGCGCAGCGCCTCGGCGAAGGCGGCCAGGCCGGCCTTGGCGGCGGAGTACACCGCTTCCTCCCGCAGTCCCACGCAGCCCGCGACCGAGCCGAGCAGCACCACGCGGCCCCGTCCGGCCGCGATCATGGAGGGCAGTACCTCGCGCACGAGGTGGAGCGTGGCGTTGAGGTCCAGGGTCAGCACCCGGTCGATGTCGGTGTGCGGCATGGCGGAGAACGGGCCCGTCCACCCGAGGCCGGCTCCGGCGACCAGGACGTCGATCCGGCCGGTGGTGTGCAGGGCGGACTGGGCCAGCAGGCGGGGGCCGCCCGGGGCGGCGAGGTCGGCGGGCAGCACGACGGCCGACGTGCCGGACGCCGTCTGTTCCAGGCGGTACCGGTCGCGTCCGTTGAGGATCAGCTGCCAGCCGTCCATGGCGAACCGCCGCGCCGTCGCCGCGCCGATGCCCGAGGAGGCTCCGGTGACCAGGGCGACGCGCCGGTCCAGGCGCCGCGGCGGCCCGTACTGGTTCACCCGGGCGGGGACGGGCGTCGTGGCGCGGGGCGGGACGGGGTCCGCCGGTGGGTCGTAGGCCGAGCCGGAGCCGGTGAGTGTCACGAGTCGCTCTCCCCTGCGCTGTGCGTCCGCCGTGGTCTCGTCTGTCTCCATACGCTCCCTAGAAACGGAACCCCTTCTCGCCGGACGTCGCCACCGCAGGGCGCGCGGTTCCGCCAACCGGGTGTACGGGAGGGGCGCCGCGGAAGGCGTCGCGGACCCACCCGGTGAAGATGTTAAACATTGAACGGAATAGGTCTACGGTGGGTCTCGTTGAAGTAGTTAAAGATTCAACATCGCATGCAGGAGGCGTACACCCCATGAGCATCTTCAGCCGCAACGACGCCCGGACCGCCGCTCCCACCGGTGCCGCCGTGAACCCCGAGCAGGCCGCCCTGACCGGCGACTACACGATCGACCCCGCGCACTCGACGATCGGCTTCGTCGCCCGGCACGCCATGGTCACCAACGTCAAGGGCGGCTTCCAGGACTTCACCGGCACACTGCACCTGGACGGCACCGATCCGTCACGGTCGACGGCCTCCCTCGACGTAGTGATGGACAGCATCAGCACGGGCAACGCCGACCGTGACGGCCACCTGAAGAGCGCGGACTTCTTCAAGACGGACGAGTTCCCGGCCATGACGTTCCGCTCCACCCAGGCGGAGGCGCTCGGCGGTGACGAGTACCGGATCACCGGCGACCTGACGATCCTGGGCACCACCCGCCCCCTCACCATCGACCTCGAGTTCAACGGCGCCGCGAAGGACCCCTTCGGCAACGAGCGCGTCGGATTCGAGGGCAAGGCGGAGATCCTGCGCTCCGAATGGGGCCTGACCTGGAACGCCGCGCTGGAGACCGGCGGAGTCCTGGTCTCCGACAAGATCAAGCTGAACTTCGACATCTCGGCCATCAGGAACGCGTGAGCCCCGCGGGGCCGGCCCGGTGACACACCACCGGGCCGGTCTGGCCGGTTCCGGGCCCTTGTGCAAAGACTGCCGGCGTTCTCATAATCCAGCAGCAGTATTTTGACCAGTCCATGCCAGCACATGGACGTTCTTTTTGCCCTGCTGCTGTCATGCACTCGTCAATCTGATGCTTCGGTTGCACATCTCCCCGGTCAACCCCCCACGGAAGGCATCACGTTGAAGAGACTCCTCACGGCCCTCAAGAGATGCGCGGTCCTCGGCGCCGCCGCGCTCGCGATCGCCAGCCTTCAGCCCGTCTCCGCCGCACAGGCCGCCCCCTCCCCCGTCGTCGGCGGGACCCGGGCCACACAGGGCGAGTTCCCGTTCATGGTCCGGCTCTCCATGGGCTGTGGCGGTGCGCTCTACACCCAGCAGATCGTGCTCACGGCCGCGCACTGCGTGGGCCGGTCCGGCAACAACACCGGCATCACCGCCACCGCGGGGGTCGTCGACCTCCAGTCCACCAGCGGCCGCGTCCAGGTCCGCTCCACCAAGGTGCTGCGCGCCCCCGGCTACAACGGCACCGGCAAGGACTGGGCGCTCATCAAGCTCGCCCGGCCGATCAACCTGCCGACCCTGAAGATCGCCACCACCGCCCAGTACAACACCGGTGACTTCACCGTCGCGGGCTGGGGCGCGAACCGTGAGGGCGGCTCCCAGCAGCGCTACCTCCTGAAGGCGACCGTCCCGTTCGTCAGCGACGCCGCCTGCAAGGCCTACGGCGGCCTCTACAGCGGCCTCGTCGCCAACGAGGAGATCTGCGCGGGCTTCGACGCGGGCGGCGTCGACACCTGCCAGGGCGACTCCGGCGGCCCGATGTTCCGCAAGGACAACGCCGGCGACTGGATCCAGGTCGGCATCGTCAGCTGGGGCGAGGGCTGCGCCCGCCCCGAGGCGCCCGGCGTCTACACGGAGGTCTCCGCCTTCGCCTCCGCCATCGCTTCGGCGGCATCGACCCTCTGATCAACGGCTTCGCGGGCCCGGCACCGATGGGGCGCCGGGCCCGTTCCGTTCCGCCCTGCGGCGTGCGGGAGCGAGGTACGGGGGCCCGCGCTTCGCGACGGCACGGCCGCACCCGGCCTCAGTCGTGCGCGCCCGCCGACTCCAGCCTCCGCACCGCCGCCGCCACCCGCGCGGCCCGGCTCGCCGCCGTTCTGGTCCTCAGGACGGCGAGCATCACCAGATACCGGTCCATGCGGCCCAGTGCGGCGTCGGGCCCTCGGGCCGGGGTGGCGATCGGCGCGGGGCCCGGGTACCGGTATGGGCACGCACCGCCGAGCTCTGCCCTGCTCAGAACCCGCCGCCGAAGTCGCCACCCCCGCCGCCGAAGCCGCCGCCCCCGCCGAAGTCCCCTCCGCCGAAGCCGCCTCCGAAATCGCCGGTGTCGAAGTCGGCGCCGGAGACGTCGCCGCCCTCGTAGCCGCCGAAGTCGCCGTAGCCGGAGCCGTAGTCGGCCGCGTAGGCGGGGCCGGCCATCATGCTGCCGAGCATGGTGCCGACGAGGAGGCCGGGCAGGAGGCCGCCGCCGAAGTAGCCGCCGGCCCAGGGGCCGTACGCCGGACCGGCCTCCCAGTAGGGGCGGCGGCCGTGGTCGGTGTCGACCTCGCGGATCACCGGGTCGCGACCCTCGGCCAGACGCCGTTCGTCGGCCGCGCAGACCGGGACGTCGCGGGCGCTGCCGGACGGGGGCGTCCAGGTGACGTCGGCGACCGAGGGGCCGTGGCGCGGGTCGAAGAAGCAGGGCGGTCGGCGCTCCGGCAGGGCTCCGCCCTCACGGCGGGCCGCCAGGCGGGCGAGGGAGAACCGGCCGTCCTCCACGGCCTGGGTGACGGCCCGGACGTCCTCCGGTTTCGTCGCGGCCGCCATCAGCGACTTCGCCTGCTCGTAGGAGTCCAGGGCCCGCTCGTAGTCGGTGCGCATCGCGTCGTCGGCGCCGGGTTCCCCGGGGTGGAAGTCGAGCCGGTCGAGTTCCTCGCCGAACGCGGTGATGTCCTCGTCGACGACCACCCGCAGCTTCTCCAGCGCGGCCCGCTGCTCCTCCTCGTGCCGACGCCGGTTGCGGCGGGCCACGGCGTAGGCGCCCGCACCACCGGCCGCGGCCAGGGCGCCGACCGTGATCAGGCCGCCGACCGGCACGTCGGTGCCCGAGCCGCCGCTCCAGCCGCTCGGCGCCGAGCCGCCCACGTTGCGCAGGGCGCCGTCGACGAAGTCATTCAGCTGCGCCTTGGTGTCGCCCGCGTCCTGCACCGCCGTGACCAGGTTGGACACCCCCTGGCGGCTCATCACGGAGCTGTCGGCGCGGGCGTCGAACCGGTCGCCGAGGCGGACGCCGTACAGGCCGGTGATGCCGGTCTCGGTGCGGAGGTTCCGGAAGAGGTCCTCCGTGGGGGAGCCGGCCGGGAGGACGGCCACGAAGACGGGCTTGTCCGCGTCCTTGATCTTGTCGGCCAGGGCCTCCGCGTCCGACGCCGCCAGCTGCCCGGAGGCGGCCGGATCGACGTAGACGGGACTCTCGCGCAGGTGCCGGGCGACATCGGACAGGTCGGTGGCCGCGTGCGCCCCGGACGCACCGGCCAGCAGCACCGCCAGGAGGGCGGCGAACGGCACGATCAGCAGACGTACGACGGTACGCACCAGCGGGGCCTTCATATGTTCGAAGCTACCCGAAACGGCACAAGAAGGGTTATCCGTCGAGACAGAGATTTGTCGACGCGGCTGCGCCTAGGATGCCCTCTGGCCATCCAGGAGGGGCGGGAACAGGGACATGTTCGGACGACGCAGGGCTGCGGACATGACGGTGTCCGAACTGACCGAGCTGGACCGGTCGCGCACGCGGGCCGACCTGCTGTGGGAGCTCTTCCGGCACGCCGAGGCGGAGGTGACGTCGGCGATCGGCTGGTATCTGGCCCGGCGCAGGGGGCCGTCGCTGTGGTCGCGTTCGCTGCGGGCGCTCGCCACGCTGCTGGGCATCGTCGGGACCCTCACACCGCTGGTGCACGCGGCCGCGCCCACGGCCGTGCAGCCCGAGTGGGGTTTCGTGTTCCTGGCCGGCGGCGCCGGCTGCGTCCTCTTCGACCGGATCTTCGGGTTCTCGGCGTCCTGGACCCGCTACATCCGTGCGGAGCTGGCGTTGCAGCAGATCCTCAAGAAGGCGCAGTCCGACTGGGCGCAGGGGTTCCTGAGGACCACCGACTCACCCAGCGACAAGGAGCAGGCCGCCCTGCTCGGGGTGATCGAGCGACTGCGGGCCGACGCCCAGCGGATCATCGAGGACGAGGGCACGGCGTGGGTCGGCTATCTGGCCGACGGCGTCGAGGAGCTGACCCGCTCCACCAGCACCGCCGGCGGCCAGCGCTCCCACACCGCGGGCCTGTTCCGCCTCGACCGGACGCCCGGCCGTGACCGGGGCGGCGAGGTCCCGGTACCGCGGTCCCGGGACACGGCGATGTGACACGCGCCCCGGGCACCCGCTCCCGGCGGGAGCGCGGCTACTGCGCCGGAGCGACCCCGGCGCGCAGCAGCCCGTAGGTGTACGCGTCCTCCAGGGCCTGCCAGCTCGCGGCGATGACGTTCTCGGCGACGCCGACCGTCGACCACTCGCCCGTGCCGTCGGACGTGGAGATCAGTACGCGGGTCGTGGAGTTGGTGCCGTGCTTGCCCTCCAGGATGCGGACCTTGTAGTCCACCAGCTCCAGCTGGGCGAGCTGGGGGTAGATCTTCTCCAGGCCCACGCGCAGGGACCGGTCGAGGGCGTTGACCGGGCCGTTGCCCTCGGCGGTGGCGACGATGCGCTCGCCCTTGGCCCAGAGCTTGACCGTGGCCTCGTTGGCGTGGGAGCCGTCGGGCCGGTCCTCGACGATGGCCCGCCAGGACTCGACCTCGAAGTAGCGCAGCGGCATGCCCTGCACCTCGGCCCGCAGGAGCAGTTCGAAGCTCGCGTCGGCCGCCTCGTACGTGTAGCCCTGGAGTTCGCGCTCCTTCACTCGCTCCACCACCCGGCCGACCAGTTCGCGGTCGCCGCCGAGGTCGACGCCGAGTTCCTTGCCCTTGAGCTCGATGGACGCGCGCCCGGCCATGTCGGAGACGAGCATCCGCATGGTGTTGCCGACCAGTTCGGGGTCGATGTGCTGGTAGAGGTCCGGGTCGACCTTGATCGCCGAGGCGTGCAGACCGGCCTTGTGGGCGAAGGCGGAGAGGCCGACGTAGGGCTGGTGCGTGGAGGGGGTGAGGTTGACGACCTCGGCGATCGCGTGCGAGATACGGGTCATCTCGCGCAGGCGCCCCTCGGGCAGCACCTTCTTGCCGTACTTCAGCTCCAGGGCCGCCACGACCGGGAAGAGGTTGGCGTTGCCGACGCGCTCGCCGTAGCCGTTGGCGGTGCACTGCACGTGGGTCGCGCCCGCGTCGACGGCGGCCAGCGTGTTGGCGACGGCGCAGCCGGTGTCGTCCTGGGCGTGGATGCCGAGGCGGGCGCCGGTGTCGGCGAGGACCGTGGAGACGACGGCCTGGATCTGGGCCGGGAGCATGCCGCCGTTGGTGTCGCACAGGACGACCACGTCCGCGCCCGCCTCCGCCGCGGTGCGCACGACCGCCTTGGCGTATTCCGGGTTGGCGCGGTAGCCGTCGAAGAAGTGCTCGCAGTCGATGAAGACGCGGCGGCCCTGCTCCTTGAGGAAGGAAACGGTGTCACGGACCATGGCGAGGTTCTCGTCCAGGGTCGTGCGCAGCGCGAGCTCGACATGGCGGTCGTGTGACTTGGCGACCAGCGTGATCACCGGCGCGCCCGACTCCAGGAGTGCCCTGACCTGCGGGTCCTCGGCGGCGGTGGTGCCGGCGCGGCGAGTGGAGCCGAACGCGACGAGCTGGGCGTGCCGGAAGTCGATCTCCTGCTGGGCGCGGGCGAAGAACTCGGTGTCCCGGGGGTTGGCGCCGGGCCAGCCGCCCTCGATGAAGCCCACGCCGAAGTCGTCCAGGTGCCGTGCGATGGCGAGCTTGTCGGCGACGGTGAGGTTGATGCCCTCCCGCTGGGCGCCGTCGCGCAGGGTGGTGTCGAAGACGTGGAACGAATCGTCGAGCTCGCTGCTAGCGGTCATGGTCTCAAGGCTCCTGAGGATGGGATCTCGGTCGTACCGGAATGACCGGCTCCACCGCCCTCACATACTCCCTCGCGCTCTCGTCTCCGGCTGTGGGTGGGCCAGAAATGCGAAAAACCTCTCGCGGGTGCGAGAGGTCTGCGCGCGGGTCGAGGACGACGGTGTCCGCCCGTACCTGGTCGTACGTGGCGGTCACTGCGGACCGGCGCGCCTGCTGCCAATAATCGTGGCGAACGAGAGCACGGGGGAAGTGTGGCACAACCCCCGCGCTTCGCTCACCGCCGTCTCAGGATGCGGTCGGTCACCTCAGGTGACGGAGGTAGACGTGCGAGCTGCTCGTGACCGCCTTCGGCACGCCCTGGGCGGTCATCGCCCTCATGACCTCGCCCGCCGCGGCGGGGTCTACGGCGCGGACACCCTCCAGGTCTGCGACCGGCGCGCCGGGGCGGCGTCTACGGGGTACCGCCCCGGCTGGAACGTCCCCCGCCACCCTGTCCTGGGCGGCCGGTGCGACGGTCGGAGTCCTGGCGGTCTCCCTGCCGCCGCGCGAGGGGCCTACGAGGTGACCACTGCCGCTTGCCTGGCCCGATCGGGCGGTGGGTGGGCACAGGCCCCCGGGGGCCGGGGGCCGAGTCCCGGGCCCAGGTCGGCTCAGCCCAGCCGGTGCATCCAGCCGTGCTTGTCCTCGGCCGTACCGCGCTGGATGTCCAGTAGCGCCCGGCGCAGCCGCAGCGTGACCTCGCCCGGCTCTCCCCCGCTCTGCATCCACTCCGCCCCGGCCCGCTTCACCGTACCGACCGGAGTGATCACCGCGGCCGTACCGCAGGCGAAGACCTCCGTGAGCGACCCGTTCTCCGCATCCCGCTGCCACTGGTCGACCGAGACCCGGGCCTCCTCCGCCTCGTACCCGAGGTCACGGGCGACGGCGAGCAGGGAGTCCCGGGTGACGCCCTCCAGGATCGACCCGGTGAGCGTCGGCGTGACGATCTTGTTCCCGTACACGAAGTACAGGTTCATGCCGCCCAGCTCCTCGACCCAGGTGTGCTCCACGGCGTCGAGGTAGCAGACCTGGTCGCAGCCCTTCGTGGCGGCCTCGGCCTGGGCGAGCAGGGACGCCGCGTAGTTGCCGCCCGTCTTCGCGTCGCCCATGCCACCGGGGACGGCGCGGACGCGGTCCTCGGAGACCCAGATGGACACCGGCTTCACACCACCGGGGAAGTACGCCCCGGCCGGGGAGGCGATCACCAGGAACAGGTACTCGTTGGCCGGCTTCACACCCAGACCGACCTCGGTGGCGATCATGAACGGGCGCAGGTAGAGGGACTCCTCGCCGCCGTGCGCCGGCACCCATGCCTTGTCCTGCCGGACCAGGGCGTCGCAGGCCTCGATGAATGTCTCGACGGGCAGCTCGGGCATCGCGAGCCGACGGGCGGAACGCTGGAAGCGCTCGGCGTTCTTCTCGGGACGGAAGGTGGCGACGGACCCGTCGGGCCGGCGGTAGGCCTTCAGCCCCTCGAAGATCTCCTGCGCGTAGTGCAGGACCGTGGTGGCGGGATCCAGGGAGATCGGCGCGTACGGCACGAGCTGACCGTCGTGCCAGCCGCGGCCTTCCGTCCACTTGATCGTCACCATGTGGTCGGTGAAGTGGCGGCCGAACCCGGGGTTGGCCAGGATCGCCTCGCGGTCCGCGGCGGAGAGCGGGTGGGCGGAGGGCTTGAGCTCGATCGTGGGCGTCGTCATGGAGTGATGTCCTTCACCGGTTGTAGTGACGGGCCGCGCTCGGTACTGCTCTGATGGTGACCAGTGCTAGGACGTCCGAGCATTCCCTCATTCCGCGGCCTCGCGTTCGATTATCGCCCGGGGGCGGCGGCGGAAGGAACGGGGTGAATGCGGCCCGGTGGTCGATGGTGGCACCCGGCGGGAACATGCGGAAGCCGCCGGGCGCGGATGCGACCCGGCGGCTGGCGGTGTGCAGCGGCGGGTCAGCCGGCTACGCGTACGGCGAGGGCGTCGCCGATCTCCGAGGTGGAGCGGGCCGGCTTGCCGGTGCGCTCGGCGAGGTCGGCGGCGACCGCCTCGTCGATGCGGGCGGCCTCGGCCTCGTAGCCGAGGTGGCGCAGGAGCAGGGCGACGGACAGCACGGTGGCGGTCGGGTCGGCCTTGCCCTGGCCGGCGATGTCCGGGGCCGAACCGTGCACGGGCTCGAACATCGAGGGGAATTCGCCGGAGGGGTTGATGTTCCCGCTCGCGGCGACGCCGATGCCGCCGGAGACGGCTGCGGCGAGGTCGGTGACGATGTCGCCGAAGAGGTTGTCGGTGACGATCACGTCGAAGCGCTCGGGCTGCGTGACGAGGTAGATCGTCGCCGCGTCCACATGCATGTACTCGGTGGTGACCTCGGGGAACTCCGCGGCCACCTTGTTGAAGACGTTCGTCCACAGGTGACCCGCGAAGGTCAGCACATTGTTCTTGTGGATCAGCGCCAGCTTCTTGCGGGGGCGGGCCTGGGCCCGCGCGAAGGCGTCACGGACCACGCGCTCGACACCGAAGGCCGTGTTCACGGAGACCTCGGTGGCGACCTCGTGTTCGGTGCCCTTGCGGATGGTGCCGCCGTTGCCGGTGTACGGGCCCTCGGTGCCCTCGCGGACGACGACGAAGTCGATCTGCGGCTCGCCGGCGAGCGGGGTGGCGACACCCGGGAGGAGCTTCGACGGACGCAGGTTGACGTGGTGGTCGAAGGCGAAGCGGAGCTTGAGCAGGAAGCCGCGCTCCAGCACACCGGAGGGCACGCTCGGGTCGCCGATCGCGCCGAGCAGGATGGCGTCGTGCCGCTTCAGGGCGTCGAGGTCGGCGTCGGTGAGGGTCTCACCGGTGGCGTGGTAGCGCCGGGCGCCGAAGTCGTACTCCTCGGTCTCCAGCTTCACATCCTGCGGAAGGACGGCGGAGAGGACCTTCAGACCTTCGGCCACGACCTCCTGGCCGATGCCGTCACCGGGGATCACTGCGAGATTGATGCTGCGAGACATGCGGGCACCCTACTCCTCGTCCCATGGGATGACATGCGGTGTCCGTGATACGGACAGCCGGGAGGCACCCGACCGGGGGACGGCACGCGTCCGCCGGGTGCCGTTCACCCGTATGTGGTGCGGCCGTTGGCCTCCGCTGGGAAGTTCACCGGACATGGAGATCCCCCACTTCGGCATCCCGCCCGAGCTCGCCCGCCGGATGAGCATGGCGGAGCAGCACGAGTACCTGCGGACACGACTGTCCCGGCGGCGCACCCTGGTGACCGCGGGCGCGGTGGCGAGCGGACTGCTGACCGGCTGCTCGGGTGCCGGCTCGCGTCCCGGGCAGGGCGGCGCCACGGCGGCCGGGAGCCCGTCACCCCTCACGTCGCTGGCGCCCGGTTCCCTGATCAGGCCCTTCGGCCGCCATCTCGCCTTCGGCGCCGACCCCAAGACACAGATGCGGATCTCCTGGCAGGTGCCGCTCGCGGTGAAGAAGCCGTACGTCCGGGTGGGCCTGCGCCCCGACGACCTCGGCCGCAAGGTCGAGGCGGAGCTGCGTGACCTGCACACCCCGGAGCTGAAGGGCATCCGGGCGGCGGTCGACCAGTACTACCCGCACGCCGCGCTGGACGGCCTGCGCCCGGACACGACGTACTACTACGGCGTCGGCCACGAGGGTTTCGACCCGGCCTCCCCGCGGCACCGGCCGACCGTCACGTCCTTCCGCACGGCACCCGCACGCCCGCCGGAGCGGTTCGTGTTCACCGCCTTCGGCGATCAGGGCGTCGGCGAGGAGGCGGCCCTCAACGACCGGACGCTGCTGCGCCAGAAGCCCGCTTTCCATCTGCACGCCGGCGACATCTGCTACGCCGACCCGACCGGCAAGGGCAAGGAGTCGGACGTCTTCGACGCCGGGCAGTGGGACCGGTTCCTGAAGCAGACCGAGCCGGTGGCCAGGTCGGTGCCGTGGATGGTGACGACCGGCAACCACGACATGGAGGCCTGGTACTCACCGGACGGCTACGGCGGCCAGCTCGCCCGGTTCTCCCTGCCGGACAGCGGTTTCGACGCGCGCACGGCACCGGGCGTGTACGCCTTCACGTACGGCAACGTCGGCGTGGTCGCGCTGGACGCGAACGACGTGTCGTACGAGATCCCCGCCAACTTCGGCTATACGGAGGGCAGGCAGACCAGGTGGCTGGAGAAGAAGCTCGGCGAACTGAGGTCGTCCGCGGACGTCGACTTCATCGTCGTGTTCTTCCACCACTGCGCGTACTCGACGTCCACCCACGCCTCCGACGGGGGGGTGCGCGCCGAGTGGCTGCCTCTGTTCGCCCGGCACGAGGTGGATCTGGTGATCAACGGGCACAACCACGTCTACGAGCGGACCGACGCCATCCGGGACGGCGAGGTGGGCCGGCCGGTGCCGGTCGGCGGGACGACGGATCCGCGGCGGGACGGGATCGTGTACGTCACCGCGGGCGGCGGCGGCAAGGAGCTG
Organism: Streptomyces sp. 378; assembly: GCF_030124145.1. GTDB lineage: Bacteria > Actinomycetota > Actinomycetes > Streptomycetales > Streptomycetaceae > Streptomyces. The sequence goes on along the minus strand of NZ_JASKMS010000007.1, from coordinate 91,498 downwards.
TACGGCTTCCCCGGCGGAGTGAAGGAGAGCTACGAGGGGAACACCGCGGACCACGAGCCGGTCGCCACGTTCCGGTGGACCAAGTCCCGGGACACCAGGGCGGAGTCGGTGCAGTGGTCGCGCGTGCGCTACCGCGGTTTCTCGTTCCTGTCGGTGGAGGCGGAGAGCGGCGCCCGGCCGAAGCTCAAGGTGTCGGCGCTGGCGGCGAGCGGTGAGCGGATCGACCACTTCGAGGTGCGGCGCGGGGCGTGAGGCCCCGCACCGCACCTCGTCGGGCGGCTCCCGTTCCCGCGGCGGCTCAGTGGCCGCTGGATCCGCCGTTGTCCCTGCGGTCGAGGGCGCGCTGGAGCGCCGCGGCGGCGTTCTTGCGGTCTGACTCAGTCGTACGGGAGATGTGACGGACTCGGCGGACGGTCGTCTCGGCCATGGGAAATCGACTCCTTCGACAGCACGGAGTGCACAGAGAGGGTTGCGAGACTCCCCCACTGCCTAATGGGCGTGGGTGGGACCCCCAGAAGGGGCGGGGAGCGGTGCCGCAGGGGTTGCCTGCACGGGGCCCGGCTCACGACCGCCATTCGCTTGGTCGAGCGAGACGTTCGGCTCCTACAAAGCTAAGGGAGCACGGAGCGCCTGTCTCCACAATTACTCGGACTTCCTACTATCTGAGACGGCGGACCCGGTCACACCGTGCTGAGCTGTGGTGATCTCTAGAGCACATCGCCGTCCCGCCAGTCGAAGAGGAGCGGGTGAGCGGGGTCGAGGGAGCCGGCGGGGGCGGTCCGCACATAGGTGCTCCCCTCCTCGTCCGGCATCCGGACGACTCCGTCCCGGGGGCTCAGTGCGTACACCTCCCCCGTCCACGGCTGCCAGCCGCGAGAGGTGTAGAGCCGGGCCCCGTCGTCGCTGGCGGAGAGGGCGCCGAGGTCGTAGGCGCGGTCGACGACGCGCTCCAGTTCCGCCATGACCCGGCCGCCGAGGCCGGTGCGGCGGGCGTCGGCGCGGACGGCGACGTTCTCGACGTAGCCGGTGCGCAACCACCGGTCGCGGTGCCGCACGCGGCGCATCACGACCGCTCCGTGCGCGGCGAGCCCCGAGCCGTCGTGCACGAGGACGTGCATGCCGCCCAGTCCGTGGTCCCAGTCCTCGTCGCCGAAGTCGCCGTCGAACGCGGCGTCCAGGAGGCCGCGTACGGCGTCGAGTTCGGCGGGCGTGAGGTCGGCGGTGTGGGCGGTGCGCGCTCGGGTGGTCATCGGGCCAGTCTTCCGCGCGGACACGCCGACGGGCCAGGTCGTTTCGCGACCTGGCCCGTCGGTGAGGCCGGGTGTCAGCCCATGTGCGGGTAGGTGTAGTCGGTCGGCGGGACCAGCGTCTCCTTGATGGCACGGGTCAGGGTCCAGCGCATCAGGTTCTGCGGGGCGCCGGCCTTGTCGTTGGTGCCGGAGGCACGGCCGCCGCCGAAGGGCTGCTGGCCGACGACGGCACCGGTCGACTTGTCGTTGATGTAGAAGTTGCCGGCCGCGTAACGCAGCCGGTGAGCCGTGTGGGCGGCCGCGGCGCGGTCGCCCGCGATGACCGAGCCGGTCAGGGCGTAGTCGGAGACGGCCTCCATCTGGGTCAGCATCTCGTCGTACCTGTCGTCCTCGTAGACGTGCACGGCGAGGATCGGGCCGAAGTACTCGGTGCGCAAGACCTCGTTCTCCGGGTCCGTGCACTCGATGACCGTCGGACGGACGAACCAGCCCTCGGAGTCGTCGTAGGTGCCGCCCGCGACGATCGTGCAGGAGGCGTCGCCCTCGGCGCGGTCGATGGCGGCCTTGTTCTTGGCGAAGGCACGCTCGTCGATGACGGCGCCGATGAAGTTCGACAGGTCGGTGACGTCACCCATCTTGATGCCGTCGACCTCGGCGGCGAACTCCTCCTTGAAGCCGGAGTTCCAGATCGAGGCGGGGATGTACGCCCGGGACGTGGCGCTGCACTTCTGGCCCTGGTACTCGAAGGCACCGCGGGTCAGGGCGGTCTTGAGGATCGCCGGGTCGGCCGAGGGGTGGGCGACGAGGAAGTCCTTGCCGCCCGTCTCGCCGACGAGGCGCGGGTAGGTGCGGTACTTCTCGATGTTCGCGCCGACCGTCTTCCACAGGTACTGGAAGGTGGGGGTCGAGCCGGTGAAGTGGATACCGGCGAGGTCGCGGTGCTCCAAGGCGACCTTGGAGACCTCGATGCCGTCACCGGTGACGAGGTTGATGACGCCCTTGGGCAGACCGGCCTCCTCCAGCAGCTGCATGAGCAGCACGGCGGCGTGCGTCTGCGTCGGGGACGGCTTCCAGACGACGACGTTGCCCATCAGGGCCGGGGCCGTCGGCAGGTTGCCCGCGATCGCGGTGAAGTTGAAGGGCGTGATCGCGTAGACGAAGCCCTCCAGCGGGCGGTGGTCCAGACGGTTCCACACGCCCGGGGCGTTCGCCGGCGGCTGCTCGGCCAGCAGGTCGCGGGCGTAGGAGACGTTGAACCGCCAGAAGTCGACCAGCTCGCAGGGCGTGTCGATCTCGGCCTGCTGGGCGGTCTTGGACTGGCCGAGCATGGTCGAGGCGGCGAGCGTCTCGCGCCAGGGGCCGGCCAGCAGCTCGGCGGCGCGCAGGATGATCGCCGCGCGGTCGTCGAAGGACATGGCGCGCCAGGCGGGCGCGGCGGCCAGGGCCGCGTCGATCGCGTCCTGGGCGTCCGCCTGCGTGGCGTTGCGGTAGGTGCCGAGCACGGCCTGGTGGTGGTGCGGCTGGACGACCTGGAAGGCCTCGCCGCCGCCCATCCGCTTCTCACCGCCGATGGTGCAGGGCAGGTCGATCGGGTTGTCGGCCAGCTCCTTCAGCCGGGCCTCCAGCCGCGCCCGTTCCGGCGAGCCGGGGGCGTAGCCGCGCACCGGCTCGTTGACGGGGGTGGGGACCTGGGTCACAGCGTCCATGTTTTCCGTAACTCCTTACTGAGCGGTGATTCGGTCTCAGCCCTTGGTGAGCATGCTTCGGGCGAAGAAACGCAGGTTCGCCGGCTTCTCCGCGAGGCGCCGCATGCTGTGCCTTCCCGGGGGGCGACCCCCGGACCCCCGGCAGGGGCCGCAGCACAGGCTCGTTCCATCAGCCACGTGTGATCACACTCCTGGCGAAGAAGCGCAGGTTCGCCGGCTTCTCCGCGAGGCGCCGCATGCCGTGCCTTCCCGGGGGGCGACCCCCGGACCCCCGGCAGGGGCCGCAGCACAGGCTCGTTCCATCAGCCACGTGTGATCACACTCCTGGCGAAGAAGCGCAGGTTCGCCGGCTTCTCCGCGAGGCGCCGCATGCCGTGCCTTCCCGGGGGGCGACCCCCGGACCCCCGGCAGGGGCCGCAGCACAGGCTCGTTCCATCAGCCACGTGTGATCACACTCCTGGCGAAGAAGCGCAGGTTCGCCGGCTTCTCCGCGAGGCGCCGCATGAAGTAGCCGTACCAGTCGGTGCCGTAGGCGGTGTACACCCGCATCCGGTGGCCCTCGGCGGCCAGCCGCAGGTGCTCTTCGCCGCGGATGCCGTAGAGCATCTGGAACTCGTACTCGTCGGGCTTGCGCCCGGCCCGGTGGGCGAGTTCCTGGCCGATCGCGATCAGGCGCGGGTCGTGGGACCCGATCATCGGGTACCCCTCCCCCTCCATCAACGTCCGCAGGATCCGCACGTATGCCCGGTCGATCTCCTGCCTGTCCTGGTACGCGACCGAGGCCGGTTCCTTGTAGGCGCCCTTGACCAGACGGACCCGGCTGCCGCTCGCGGCGAGGCGGCGGGCGTCGTCCTCGGTGCGGAAGAGGTAGGCCTGGATGACGCAGCCGGTCTGCGGGAAGTCCTTCCGCAGTTCCTCGTGGATGGCGAACATCGAGTCCAGCGTGGTGTGGTCCTCGGCGTCGAGTGTGACCGTGGTGCCGATCTCGGCGGCGGCCTCGACGACCGGGCGGACGTTCTTCAGGGCCAGCTCATGGCCGTCCTGAAGCGCCTGACCGAACATCGACAGCTTCACCGACATCTCGGCGCGGGTGCCGAGCTCCAGCGGTTTGAGGCGGTCGACGAGCTCCAGGTAGGCGTCCCGGGCGGCGACGGCCTGCGCGGGATTGGTCATGTCCTCGCCGACGACGTCCATCGTCAGCTCCAGGCCCTGCCCGGTCAGCTTCCGGATGACGGGCACGATGTCGTCGACGTCCTCGCCCGGGATGAAGCGGTCGACGACCTGCTTGGTCACCGGGGCCGCCGAGATCAGGCGTCGCAGCCGGTCGCTGCGCGACGCGGCGAGAATCACGGGACCCAGCACGGGGCACCTCCAGAGCACAAGCAACGTGAGGGCCGGACCTCTCGCGGACGACGCGTCGGGTACGGCACGGAGAACCACCGTGAAACCTAAGGATCCCTTCGATCGTCTGCCATCGACAGCTGTCACGCATCCGTGCCGCAGATCTCAGACAGATGTATGAAGGGGTTCGGGAAGTGCGGGACAATGTCCGGGTGACGTCGGAACACAGGGGCGACTACGAGGAGCTGGTCGACGAGATCTCGGAGCTGCTCGGCGCGCCCGCGACCCTGGAGAACCGGGACTTCGAGCTGATCGCCTTCGGGGCGTACGACAGTGAGGGCGACCTCGATCCGTCGGCCCTGGACCCCGTGCGCACCCGCTCGATCCTCACCCGCCGCTCGACGGCGGCGGTCCGCGCCTGGTTCGAGGGCTTCGGCATCACGCGGGCGACGGGTCCCGTCCGTATCCCCCCGACCCCGGAGGCCGGTGTCTACCGGGGCCGGATCTGCCTCCCCGTCCGCCACCGGGGCGTGGTCCACGGCTATGTCTGGCTCCTGGACGACGATCCCGGCCCGAGCGAGCGCCGGCTCTCCGACGCCATGCGGGTCACGGCCCGCATCGGTGCCCTCCTCGCGGACGAGGCGCAGCACGGCGCCGACCTCAGCCGCGAGCTCCGGGCCGTGCTCACCGCCGAGCGCGGCTGGCAGAGCGACATGGCCGTCGCCGAGCTCCGCACGGCCCTCGGTGCCCGAGCCGACGGTCCGCACACCCTGGTGTGCGTCGCCCCCTGGCCCTCGGCCGATCCGGACGACGCCCCGTCGGTGCGCGCGGTGCCCGGCGCGACGGCCCTGTGCACCCTGCCGTGGGGGGCGACGGCCCAGTGCGTGGCCGTGCTCCTGCGTCTGCGCTCCCCCGAGGTCCTGACTCCGGCCACCACGGCGGCGGGGCGGCTGCTGGAGCGGGTGCGCGGGGCGGGCGGCCCGGCGAGCGCGGCCGGGCAGGGGCCGGGCTCCGGTGGTCCGGGCGGAGCCGCCGCAGGCGGTTCGGACGACGCGGCGAACGGGGTGGGCGGGCCGGCCGGGATGTCACGTTCCGCCAGGTCCCGCCCCACGGCGTCGGCCGACGGAGCGGCCGGTGCCCCCCCGTCCGGCCGCCGCGGTGGCGCGTCGCGCGACACCGCCGGTGTCGCCGCCGGGGTCGCCACCCCCCGTTCCGGCCTCGCCGACCTGGCGGCCGCCTGGTGGGAGGCGTCGGCGGCCGCCCGGGCGGCGCTGGCCGAGGCGCGGCTGGGGCCCGTAGCGCAGTGGACGTCGATCGGGCCGTTCCGGCTGCTGACCGCCCTGCCCCCGGAGATCGCCCGCGACCCCGTCGCCCGGACCCTGCTCGCTCCGGTCCACCACGAACTCGCCCGGACGGCCGAGGTCTACCTCGACTGCGCCGGCCAGGCCGCCCGGGCCGCCGCCGAGCTGGGCGTCCACCGCCAGACCCTGTACTACCGCCTGTCCCGGATCGAGAAGCTCACCGGACTCGACCTGGACGACGGCGAGGACCGCCTGCTGCTGCACATGACCCTGAAGGCACACCGGCTGTGAGGACCGCCTCGTCGCTGCCTCTGCTGCTGGACCTGGACAGCATCCTGGCCGGTGGCGGGGACGCCACGTTCCGTGCGGCGGTGGCGGACTTCCTGACCCTGCACACCCTGCCCGCGCACGACGCCGAGTGAGTGATGACCGTCGAGGCCGCCGGCCGCACGCCCCGCGCCGAGGTGACCCGGGCCGCGGTCGGCACCATCCGGGCCGCCCCCCACACCGCGTCCGCCATCGATCCGCCCGTCGACGCCCCCGGGTGAGGGGGACGCGTCACTTTCCCTCGGCGGCCTCGATCACCCGGCGGAGCCCGGCGGCGAGTTGCTCCGCCTCCGGCGCGCTCTTCGGGTCGAAGGTCCACTGCGCCATGAGCCCCATCATCAGCGTCAGGTAGAAGTACCCGAGGGTGTCCACCTGCTCGTCCGTCACCTCGTCCTCGTGCCCGCCGTGGAAGAGCGTGACGATGCCGCGCGCCCCCTCCCGCTGGGCCCGTGCGAGATGCTCCCGCACTTCCGGCAACTGGTCCCCCATGGCGACGATCTCCATGCTGAGACGCCACATGGACCCGGGGTCGCGCATGGTCCCGATGATGTTCGCCCACACCCCGGTGAACCGTTCCAGGGACCCCGGCTCGCCGCGCGGTTCGCCACCTTCGAAGGCGTCGGACATGCCCTCCACCATCTCGACGTACGCCTGCGCCAGCAGCGCGTCCTTCGAGCCGTAGTGGTAGCCGATCGATGCCAGGTTGGTGCCCGACTCCTTGACGATGTCGCGCGCTGTCGTGCGCAGGAAGCCCTTGGCCAGCAGGCAGCGCTTGGCGCCCTCGAGCAGATCCTCACGGTGTCCCATGCCTCGCCACCTTACCCCTCGATCCAGACGATCGTATTAGACAGTCGTACTAGACATACGTTTAAGACGCTCGTACAGTCCTGCCCATGACGACGAACCCGCGCCCTCCCGCCCTCGCCGGCCGACGCGAATGGACGGCCCTCGGCGTGCTGATGCTTCCGCTGCTGCTGGTGTCGATGGACGTCTCCGTCCTCTACTTCGCGATTCCCGCGATCAGCGCCGACCTGGAACCGAGCGCCACTCAGCAGCTGTGGATCTTCGACATCTACGGCTTCGTACTGGCCGGCCTGCTGATGACGATGGGCTCGCTCGGCGACCGCATCGGCCGCCGCAGGCTCCTGCTGATCGGCGCCGCCGCCTTCGGCGCGGCCTCCCTGGTCGCGGCCTACGCCACCAGTGCCGAGACCCTCATCGCCGCCCGCGCGGTCCTCGGCATCGGCGGCGCGACTCTGATGCCCTCCACGATGGCGCTCGTGCGCACGATGTTCACCGACCCCGCGCAGCGCACCAAGGCGATCGGGGTGTGGTCGGGCGTGATGACGGCCGGCATCGCGCTCGGCTCGGTCATGAGCGGGGTGCTCGTCGAGCACTTCTGGTGGGGCTCGGTCTTCCTGGTCAACCTGCCCGCGATGCTGCTGCTCCTCGTCCTCGGCCCCGTGCTGCTGCCCGAGTCGCGCACCCCGGACCCCGGCCGCTTCGACCTGCTGAGCGTCCCCCTGTCGATGGCGGCGGTGCTCCCCGTGATCTACGGCCTGAAGGAACTCGCGTCCGAGGGCTGGAACGTGCGGTACGTGATGTCGGTGACCGTCGGCCTGCTTTTCGCCGCGCTGTTCGTCCACCGCCAGCGCACGGCGGCCTCCCCGCTGATCTCCCCCGAACTGTTCCGGGGCCGCGGCTTCAGCCCGGCCGTCGTCCTCAACCTCGTCGCCGCCTTCGGCATGATGGGCTCGGCCTACTTCACGACCCAGTACATCCAGTCGGTCCTGGACAACGGCCCTCTGGAGGCGGCGCTGTGGAGCCTGCTGCCGTCGGTGCCCATCGGACTCGCGGCCCCGGTCGGCGCCCACCTCGTCCGGCGGGGCGTTCCCCGCGCATACGTCGTCGGCGGCGGCTTCGCGGTCGCCTCGTGCGGCTACGGGATGCTGGCCCTGGCCGGCACGGACTCCCTGTGGCTGCTGCTGGCCGCCTGCGCCGTCCTGGCCTGCGGCATCGTCATCGTCATGGCCCAGGTGGCCGACCTCGCCCTGAGCTCCGCCCCGGTGGAGAAGGCGGGTGCGGCCTCGTCCCTGCTGGAGACCGGCACGGAGTTCGGCGGCGCGCTGAGCATGGCCTTCCTCGGCTCCATCGGCACGGCCGTCTACCGCCACGAGATCCCGGGCTCTGCGCCCGCTGCGGCCCGCGAGACCCTGGGCGGCGCCCTGGCCGTGGCCGACCGGCTTCCGGGGCGCGCGGGGGACGCCCTGGCGACGGCGGCACGCGAGGCCTTCACCGGCGGCATGCACGCGGCGGCGATCACGGGCGCGGTCCTGCTGGCCGGGGCGGCGGCAGCGGCGGCGGTGACCCTGCGGCGGGTCCCCGCCCGGGTGCCGGTGGGGGAAAACACCGAACGGGCCGACACTGTCAGCCCGTCCGGTGTGTGCGGATCAGCCCGCTCGCGGTGAACGGGGGCCCGGAGGCGAAGCCCCCGGGAAGGTCAGGCCAGGTTCACGGAACGCGCGGACGTGGCACCGATCTCCGCAGCGACCTCGGCCAGCACGCCCGCGGTCACCGTGTCGTCCACGGTCAGCACCGCCAGCGCCTCGCCACCGGCCGCCGCCCGCGACACCTGCATGCCGGCGATGTTGAGACCCGCCTCGCCGAGGATGCGGCCCACCGTGCCGACGACGCCCGGCCGGTCCTCGTACTTCAGCACGATCATGTGGTCGGCGAGCGCGAGGTCGACGTCGAACTCCCCGACGGCGACGAGCTTCTGCAGGTGCTTGGGGCCGGCCAGCGTGCCGGACACCGACACCTCCTCGCCATCGGCGAGGGTGCCGCGCACCGTGACGACGTTGCGGTGGTCGGTCGCCTCGGAGCTGGTGGTGAGGCGCACCTCGACACCCCGCTCCTGGGCGAACAGCGGGGCGTTGACGTACGACACCGTCTCGTCGACGACGTCCTCGAAGACACCCTTGAGCGCGGACAGCTCCAGCACCTTCACATCGTGCTGGGTGATCTCACCGTAGACCTCGACGTCGAGGCGGACCGCGACCTCACCGGCGAGCGCGGTGAAGATCCGGCCCAGGCGCTCGGCGAGCGGCAGGCCCGGCTTGACGTCCTCGGCGATGACACCACCCTGCACGTTCACCGCGTCCGGCACGAGCTCACCGGCGAGGGCGAGACGCACCGAGCGGGCGACGGCGATACCGGCCTTCTCCTGCGCCTCGTCGGTGGAGGCACCGAGGTGCGGGGTGCAGACGACCTGGTCGAACTCGAACAGCGGGGAGTCCGTGCAGGGCTCCTTCGCGTACACGTCGAGACCGGCACCGGCGACCCGGCCCTCCTTGAGGGCGGAGTACAGCGCCTCCTCGTCGACGATCCCACCGCGCGCGGCGTTGACGATGCGCACGCTCGGCTTGACCTTGCGCAGCGCCTCGTCGCCGATCAGGCCGAGGGTCTCGGGCGTCTTGGGGAGGTGGACGGTGATGAAGTCGGAGACCTCGAGCAGTTCGTCCAGCGACAGCACCTTGACGCCCATCTGCGCGGCGCGGGCGGGCTGCACATAGGGGTCGTAGGCGACGACCTTCATACCGAAGGCCGACATGCGCTGCGCGACGAGCGCGCCGATGCGGCCGAGGCCGACGACACCGAGGGTCTTCTCGGCCAGCTCGACACCCGTGTACTTGCTGCGCTTCCACTCGCCGTTCTTCAGCGCGGCGTTCGCCTGCGGGATGTTCCGGGCGGTGGCGACGAGCAGACCACAGGCCAGTTCGGCGGCGGTCACGATGTTCGAGGTGGGGGCGTTGACGACCATCACACCGGCCTTGGTGGCGGCGGAGACATCCACGTTGTCCAGGCCGACGCCGGCTCGTGCGACGACCTTCAGCTTGCTCGCGGCGGCGATCGCCTCGGCGTCGACCTTGGTGGCCGAACGGACCAGGATCGCGTCCACGTCGGCGATGGCCGGGAGCAGCTCGGCCCGGTCCGCGCCGTTGCAGTGGCGGATCTCGAAGTCCGGGCCCAAGGCGTCGACGGTGGCGGGCGACAGCTCTTCAGCGATGAGTACGACGGGTTTCGAGCTCACGTGAGTCCTCACAAGTCCAGTGCTGCGGACGGCCGTCCCGACGGCCGCAGGCGGTGGAGGGTTGCTTGCCGCGTGGAAGACGCACGACGCTGTGGGCCTGACGCGTATGTGTGCAGCAGTCTAGTGGCGCCGGGGGCATCGTCCTGTGCCGCTGCGGAAGGATCACCCGTCCGTGGCCGGACGAGATGGACAACGCCGTACCACCGACGTTACCCGCGGTTCGCCGAAGGGGCCGGAGCGGGATGCTCCGGCCCCTCGGCCGTGAGGCTTACGCCTCCTCGTCGACCCAGCTCATGAGCTTGCGCAGCTCCTTGCCGGTGGTCTCCAGCAGGTGCTCGGAGTCCTGGGTCTTGTACTCGTTGTACTTCTTCAGACCGCCGTGGTACTCGTCCATCCAGGTCTGGGCGAAGGTGCCGTCCTGGATCTCGGCGAGGACCTTCTTCATCTCGGCCTTGGTGGCGTCCGTGATGATGCGCGGGCCGGTGACGTAGTCGCCCCACTCGGCGGTCTCGGAGATCGACCAGCGCATCTTCTCCAGGCCGCCCTCGTACATGAGGTCGACGATCAGCTTCAGCTCGTGCAGGCACTCGAAGTAGGCGATCTCCGGCTGGTAGCCCGCCTCGGTCAGCGTCTCGAAGCCCGCCTTGACGAGGGCCGCGGTACCACCGCAGAGCACGACCTGCTCACCGAACAGGTCGGTCTCGGTCTCCTCGGTGAAGGTCGTCTTGATGACGCCGGCGCGGGTGCCGCCGATGCCCTTGGCGTACGACAGGGCCAGCGCGAAGGCGTTGCCCGTGGCGTCCTGCTCGACGGCGGCGATGCAGGGAACGCCGCGACCCTCCTCGTACTGGCGGCGCACCAGGTGGCCCGGGCCCTTGGGGGCGACCATGCAGACGTCGACGCCGGCCGGGGGCTTGATGAAGCCGTAGCGGATGTTCAGGCCGTGGCCGAAGAACAGCGCGTCGCCGTCGTTCAGGTTCGGGGCGATGTGCTCCTCGTAGACCTGGGCCTGGATGGGGTCCGGGACGAGGATCATGATGACGTCGGCCTCGGTGGCGGCCTCGGACGGGCTCACCACGCGCAGGCCCTGCTCCTCGGCCTTGGCTTTGGACTTGGAGCCCTCGTGCAGACCGACGCGGACGTCGACACCCGAGTCACGGAGCGACAGCGCGTGGGCGTGGCCCTGGCTGCCGTACCCGATGACCGCGACCTTGCGGCCCTGGATGATGGACAGGTCGGCGTCGGCGTCGTAGAACAGCTCGGCCACTTTGGGTTCTCTCCTCGGGAGTGCAGGTGTTGCGTCCCACCGTATGACGGGGGGCGGAAGGGAAGCTTGAGGGTCTCGGAATACGGGCGGCCGGCGGCGCGCCGACCGCCCGTTCCGGGTCTTACGCCGACCGGTCCAGGGCGCGCAGCGACCGGTCGGTGATGGAACGGGCACCGCGGCCGATCGCGATGGTGCCGGACTGGACGAGCTCCTTGATGCCGTACGGCTCCAGCATCTTGAGCATCGCGGACAGCTTCTCGCCGGATCCGGTGGCCTCGATGGTGACGGCCTCCGGGGAGACGTCGACGGTCTTGGCGCGGAACAACTGGACGATCTCGACGATCTGGGAGCGCGTCTCGTTGTCGGCGCGCACCTTCACCAGGACGAGTTCGCGCTGCACCGCCTGCGACGGCTCCAGCTCGACGATCTTCAGCACGTTGACGAGCTTGTTGAGCTGCTTGGTGACCTGCTCCAGCGGCAGGTCCTCCACGCCGACGACGATGGTGATGCGGGAGATGTCGGGGTGCTCGGTGACACCGACCGCGAGCGAGTCGATGTTGAAGCCGCGGCGGGAGAACAGGGCGGCGATCCGGGCGAGGATGCCGGGGGTGTTCTCCACCAGGACGGAGAGCGTGTGCTTGGACATGATCTGCTTCCTTTACGGCTCTCAGTCGTCTTCGTTGTCGCCGAAGTCGGGGCGGACGTCCCGGGCGGCCATGATCTCGTCGTTGGAGGTGCCGGCGGCGACCATCGGCCACACCATCGCGTCCTCGTGGACGATGAAGTCGACGACGACCGGGCGGTCGTTGATCGAGTTCGCCTCTTCGATGACCTTGTCGAGGTCGTCCGGGGACTCGCAGCGGATCGCGTAGCAGCCCATGGCCTCCGACAGCTTCACGAAGTCGGGGACGCGGGTGCCGCGGGCCCCGGGGTTGACGTCGTCCGGGCCGGAGTGCAGCACGGTGTTGGAGTACCGCTGGTTGTAGAAGAGGGTCTGCCACTGGCGGACCATCCCGAGCGCGCCGTTGTTGATGACGGCGACCTTGATCGGGATGTTGTTCAGGGCGCAGGTGGCGAGCTCCTGATTGGTCATCTGGAAGCAGCCGTCGCCGTCGATCGCCCAGACCGCCCTGTCCGGAGCGCCGGCCTTGGCGCCCATGGCGGCCGGGACGGCGTAGCCCATGGTTCCGGCGCCGCCGGAGTTCAGCCAGGTGCCCGGCTTGTCGTACTCGATGTAGTGCGCGGCCCACATCTGGTGCTGGCCGACGCCCGCCGTGAAGATCGTGCCCTCGGGAGCGAGCTGTCCGATGCGCTCGATGACCTGCTGCGGGGAGAGCGAGCCGTCATCGGGCTGGTCGTACCCGAGCGGGTAGGTCTCGCGCCAGCGGTTCAGGTCCTTCCACCACATGCCGTAGTCGCCCCGGTGGCCCTCGCTGTGCTCCTTCTGCACGGCCTGGACCAGGTCGGCGATGACCTCGCGGGCGTCACCGACGATCGGCACGTCGGCAGCCCGGTTCTTACCGATCTCGGCCGGGTCGATGTCGGCGTGGACGATCTTGGCGTGCGGGGCGAAGCTGTCCAGCTTGCCGGTGACGCGGTCGTCGAAGCGGGCGCCGAGGGCGACGATCAGGTCGGCCTTCTGCAGGGCGGTGACGGCGGCCACCGAGCCGTGCATGCCGGGCATGCCCAGGTGCTGCGGGTGAGTGTCGGGGAACGCGCCGAGCGCCATCAGGGTCGTGGTGACGGGCGCGCCGGTGAGCTCGGCGAGGACCTTCAGCTCGGCGGTGGCCTGGGCCTTGAGCACGCCGCCGCCGACGTACAGCACGGGCCGGCGGGCCTGGGTGATCAGCTTGGCGGCCTCGCGGATCTGCTTGGCGTGCGGCTTGGTCACCGGGCGGTAGCCGGGCAGGTCCATGGCCGGCGGCCAGGAGAAGGTGGTCTTCGCCTGGAGGGCGTCCTTGGCGATGTCGACCAGGACCGGGCCGGGACGGCCGGTGGAGGCGATGTGGAAGGCCTGGGCGATGACCCGCGGGATGTCATCGGCCTTGGTGACGAGGAAGTTGTGCTTGGTGATCGGCATGGTGATGCCGACGATGTCCGCCTCCTGGAAGGCGTCCGTGCCGATCGCCTTGGAGGCCACCTGTCCGGTGATCGCGACCATCGGCACCGAGTCCATGTGCGCGTCGGCGATCGGCGTGACCAGGTTGGTCGCGCCGGGGCCCGAGGTCGCCATGCAGACGCCGACCTTGCCGGTGGCCAGCGCGTACCCCTCGGCCGCGTGACCGGCGCCCTGCTCGTGGCGCACCAGGACGTGGCGGACGCGGGTGGAGTCCATCAGCGGGTCGTACGCCGGGAGGATGCAACCACCGGGAATGCCGAATACCGTGTCGGCGCCGACCTCCTCGAGAGAGCGGATGAGGGACTGCGCGCCCGTCACCTGCTCGGGGGCGGAGTGTCCTCCGGATCGGGGCCGGGGCTGCGGGTGGTGGGCCCCGGTGGCCTGCTCGGTCATCGGCATTCTCTTCTCAGATGCTGAGGGTTTTTGCGAGGTTTGGACGGTCTTCGGCTGCTGCACGAAAGGCGCCTGTGCAACAAAAAACCCCTCGTGCCATGAGGCAAGCGAGGGGAGCGCGCCGGGTGGGGTCGCTGAGCGGTCGAGGCTCAGCGTCAGCCGACGCGCTTTCCAAGTACGAGAATTCGGGTGCGCATGGCACTGACCCTCCCCCCGGCACGCACTCACTGTCAAGTGGGTGGGACGGGAGTCTCATTATGTGAACGGAGGGCCGTGCCGCCTCCGATGACGGCGGACACACCCGAGCTGTACACCCGCGGGGTGCCCCCCGCGAACGCCGGTTCGACCGGTCCGTTGGGCACCGGACAGCGGCCGGAAGCGAGCGCCCGGCGCAGCCGGTACTCGTCGAGCGGCCCGGAGAACGCCATACCCTGCCCGTGGGTGCAGCCCATCGCGCGCAGGGCGATGACCTGCTCGGGCAGATCCACCCCCTCGGCCACGGACTTCAGCCCGAGATCGCCGGCGATGCGCAGCAGCCCGCTGGTGATCTTGTACAGCCGTGCGGACTCGACGACGCCGTCGACCAGGCCGCGGTCGAGCTTCAGGACGTCGACGGGGAGCCGCCTGAGGGCCGTGATCGCCGCGTAGCCGCTGCCGAACCCGTCGAGCGCGATCCGTACACCGACCCGCCGCAGGGCGCTCAGGCGCCGCTCCAGCTCGTCCAGCGAGACCCTGGGGTCGGCGTCCGACAGCTCGATGATCAGCGCGCCGGGCGGCAGCCCGTGCCGCGTGAGCAGCGCCTCGATCGAGCCGGCAGGCATCGACCGGTCCAGCAGCCGGCGGGCACTCATCCGGACGACGACCGGCACGGACAGCCCGGCCGCGTGCCGCTCGGCGGCCTGCTGGACGGCCTCCTCGATCATCCAGCGGCCCAGCTCGGCGGTCTTGTCGCTGTCCTCGGCAACCCGCAGGAACTCCGCGGGGGTGAAGAGCACCCCCTGCGAGGAACGCCAGCGCGCCTGCGCGGACACCGACGTGATCCGGCCGTCCTCCAGGGACACCACCGGCTGGTGCAGCAGGGCGAACTCCCCGTCGTGCAGCGCGGCCCGCAGGCGGGTGGCCAGCTCGGCCTTGCGGACGACGTCCTGCTGCATCTGCGGCTTGTACAGCTCGACGCGGCCCTTGCCGCCGGCCTTGGCGCGGTACATCGCCAGGTCGGCGTTGCGCAGCAGTTCGCCCGCGCCGAGGCCGGCGTCCGCGAAGGCCACGCCGATGGAGGCGTTGACCCGGACATCGTTGCCGTCGATGAGGTAGGGCTGGGACAGCGTCGCCCTGAGGCGGTCGGCGAGCTCCAGGATGTGCCGCTCCCGGGCGTCCCGGTCGCGGGTGTTGTCCCCGGCGATCAGGGCCGCGAACTCGTCTCCGCCGAGCCGGGAGGCGGTGTCGCCGTGCCGGACGGATTCCTGGAGTCTGCGGGCTGCCTGGACGAGCAGCTCGTCCCCGGCCTGGTGCCCGATCGTGTCGTTGACGGCCTTGAAACCGTCGAGGTCGATGAAGAGCACGGCCGTGTTCCGCAGGGCCACGCCCCGGTCGGAGGCGCGGCGGCCCGAGAGGGCGTGCTGGACGCGCTTGGTGAACAGGGCCCGGTTGGGCAGGTCGGTGAGCGGGTCGTGTTCGGCGTTGTGCTGCAACTGGGCCTGAAGCCGCACCCTCTCGGTCACGTCCCGGCTGTTGAAGATGAGGCCGCCGTGATGGCGGTTGACGGTCGACTCGACGTTCAGCCAGCCTCCGTCGCCCGAGCGGAAGCGGCACTCGATGCGGGTGGTGGGTTCCTCGACGGGGTGGGCCGCGAGGAATCTGCGCACCTCGTGCACGAGGCACCCCAGATCCTCGGGGTGGATCAGGCCGGCCAGTTCCGTACCCACCAGCTCCTCCGCCGAGCGGCCGTACACTCCGGCGGCGGCCGGGGAGACGTACCTGAGGACGCCGCTGGGGGCGGCGATCATGATGACGTCGCTGGAGCCCTGCACCAGGGAGCGGAAGTGGTTCTCCTTCTGCGCCAGTTCCTGGGTGAGGGTGATGTTGTCGAGCAGCATGATGCCCTGGCGCACGACGAGCGCGAGGACCACGGTGCCCCCGGTCAGCAGGACCACGCGGTCGACGCTGCGGCCGTTGAGGACGTTGTAGAGGATGCCCAGGGTGCACACGGCGGCCGCGAGGTACGGCGTGAGGGCGGCGAGGGAGCCGGCGATGGGCCGGGAGGCCGGGTACCGGCTGTGCTCGGTGCCCGGCAGCGGCACCTGGTGGGATCCGCCGCGCTGCCCGGGCACGTGCTCGTGCACCACGCGGGTGTGCCCCGTGCCGTGCCGGTCGGCGTCCCGGGTCCCGGCCCACGGGGCGTACGCCAGGAGCAGCGAGCCCGCGAACCAGCCCGCGTCGAGCAGCTGGCCGGAGCGGTAGTCGTAGCGCATGAGCGGCGAGGTGAACAGGGCGTCGCACATCACGGTCAGCGCGAGGGCGCCGATGGCGGTGTTGACCGCGGAGCGGTTCACCGCGGACCGCCTGAAGTGCAGGGCGAGCACCATGCTGACCAGCGCGATGTCGAGCAGCGGATAGGCCAGTGACAGCGCGATGTGCGTCACCCCGGGGCCTTCCGACCTCGCGGCCTGGGCGAGGGCGAGGCTCCACGCCAGCGTGAGCAGCGAGCCGCCGATCAGCCAGGCGTCCAGCCCGAGGCAGACCCAGCCGGCCTTGGTCACCGGCCGCTTGGCGAGCACGAGCAGCCCGACGATGGCGGGCGGCGCGAAGCAGAGGAAGAACAGGTCGGCGTAGCTGGGACTGGGCACGGGCAGTCCCAGGACCACCTCGTACCACCCCCAGACCAGGTTGCCCAGGGCGGCCATGGTCGAGGACAGGCCGAACAGCAGCCAGGCGGATCGAAAGCGGGTGCGGCGGCTGCGGGCGTAGAGGAAACACGAGACGGCGGCGGTGCCGGCCGCTGCGCTCAGCCCGAAGTCGCCCATGAACAGGGCCACTTCGTTCGAACCCCAGCCGAGCGCGGCACCGATGGCGTATACCGCGCAGACCAGGGCGAGGACGAGTTGGAGGGCCAGGCCCGGCCGGCGGCCGGAGACCGGCGTGCGAGGCAGCAGCGCGCTCGGTGACGAAGGCTGTGCTCGCAGCGCTCCGTCCAGCGTGGGGGTGGGGGGCGCGCTCACCGGGTGCTCCCGGTCCGCACCGCTCCCGGGTCCCGGTGGTCCGGCTGGTGGTGCCTTCTGCGGCTGCCGGGCCTGCGGGGGCTGTGGCTCTGTTCGGTGTGGTGTCCGCTGCGGCGTTCGCTGTGGTGGGTGTGGTGGCCGCCGTGACCGGCGTGGTGACCGCGTCCGCCGGCGGTCGTCCGCCAGGGTCGCCGCCGGCCGCCCCGCCCCGTCGGATCGCTCGTCCAAAGGCCGTGCATCGCCTGTCGCCCCCCTCACAGTCTGAAGTGTCCGTCCCCGGCGCCGAACGGTCCCCGGCGCTGCCCCTGTCGGGACGATACACCAGTCTCGTCACTCAGGGACATAGGTTCTCTACGCTCCGTGACGATCAACAGATAGATGAGTACCCACCGCGCCCGAAGGATTGCGGACGGTACTCGAAGGTCTCTCAGTCGGTTGATGCACCCGTCGTGAGAATCACGTTGCGGAGCGGCTCCCGGTTCACATATCGGCGCACCTGGTCCACCAGGAGCCGCTTGGCGCGCGGGAGGAACGCGGAGGTGGGACCGCCGACATGGGGGCTGATGAGTACCCCCGGCGCACGCCACAAGGGGTGTTCGCGCGCCAGCGGCTCCGGATCGGTGACGTCGAGGGCGGCGGTGATGCGGCCGCTCTCCAGCTCGGCGAGCAGGGCCTTGGTGTCGACGACGGGACCGCGGGCGACGTTGACGAGGAGCGCGCCGTCCTTCATCCGGGACAGGAAGTCGGCTCCGGCCAGGCCACGGGTGGTTTCCGTGAGCGGGGTGGACAGGATGACGACGTCCGCCTCCGGCAGCAGGGCGGGCAGTTCGGTGAGCGGATGCACAGGACCGCGCGCCGTGGTGCGCTCGGAGCGCGCGACGCGCGCCACCCGCGCCACCTCGAACGGAACGAGCCGGTCCTCGATGGCCTCGCCGATCGAGCCGTATCCCACGATGAGGACGTTCTTGTCGGCGAGCGCGGGCCGGAAGCCGCCGAGCCACTCCCCCCGGTCCTGCGCGCGGACGAAATCGGGGATCCCGCGCAGTGAGGCGAGGATCAGCGCGAGGGTGAGCTCGCCGGTGCTGGCCTCGTGCACCCCACGCGCGTTGCACAGCCGCACGCCCGCGGGCAGGTGCCCGAGCCCCGGCTCCACGTGGTCGATGCCGGCGGAGAGGGTCTGCACGACCCGCACGTTGCTCATCCGCCCCAGGGGACGCACGCAGAGCGGACTGGGCTTCATGTAGGGGACGACGTAGAAGGCGCAGTCGGCCGGATCCGCGGGGAAGTCCTCGGCGCCGTTCCAGAACCGGTAGTCCGGACCCTCGGGGAGTCCCTCGATCTCGTCCGGCGGGATGGGCAGCCACACGTCAGCAGTCATGCTCTGGAGGCTATGTCAGGAGCGTGCGACGGCAGAGGTTAGGTTGGGTGGCCGGAACAGGGAGGGTCACGACCAGGTGGAGCGCAGGACGATCGGCGCGGCGGCGCTCGCGGTGGGGGCCGTCGGACTCGGATGCATGCCGATGAGCTGGGCCTACAGCGCGTCGCGGCGGCGCGGCGACGAGTCGCTCAGGGCGGTGCACCGGGCGCTCGACCTGGGCGCGTCCCTGCTGGACACGGCCGACATGTACGGCCCCTTCACCAACGAGCTGCTGGTGGGGCGGGCGTTGAAGGAGCGGCGGTCCGACGCGTTCGTGTCGACGAAGGTCGGGCTGCTCGTGGGCGACCAGCACATCGTCGCCAACGGCCGCCCCGGGTATGTGAAGCGGGCCTGTGACGCGTCGTTGCGGAGGCTCCAGACGGACGTCATAGACCTCTACCAGTTGCACCGGGCCGACCCCGAGGTGCCGGTCGAGGAGACCTGGGGCGCGATGGCGGAACTCGTCCGGGCCGGGAAGGTACGGGCGCTGGGCCTGTGCGCGGTGGGCGCGCGGGCCGGCCGCCGCGCCGGGACCCGGTTGCACGACGGGACGATCCGGCAGCTGGAGCGGGTGCAGCAGGTCTTTCCGGTGAGCGCGGTGGAGGCGGAGCTGTCGGTGTGGTCGCCGGAGGCGCTGGAGGCCCTGCTGCCGTGGTGCCGGACGCGGGGTGTCGGTTTCCTCGCCGCGATGCCGCTGGGCAACGGCTTCCTGACCGGCAGACTGCGGCCCGGCGCGGGCTTCGAGGCGGACGACCTGCGCGCCCGCCACCCCCGCTTCACGGCCGAGATGATGGCCGCGAACCAGCCGTTCGTCGCGGGCCTGCGCCGTGTGGCCCGCCGGCACGGCGCGGACGTCACGCCCGCCCAGGTCGCCCTCGCGTGGGTGCTGGCCCAGGGACCGCACGTGGTCCCCGTCCCGGGCACCAAGCAGGAGCGCTGGGTCACGGAGAACGCGGCCGCGACGGCACTGCGCCTGACCCCCGACGATCTCCGGGAGATGGCCCGGCTGCCCCCGGCCCAGGGGTCGTGGGACTGAGCCGGTCCCCGCCGGGCGCGTATCGGGCAAACCCCGTGTTCTCGTTTCGGCCTTGCGTGATCGGGAACTTCGGAGCCGTGAGCGGTGTATGACAGGGAGAGGACCTGCCCCGTCGAAGGGACCATGATCGTGCATCGTCGAGCCGTCCCGGCCGTGCTGGCCGCCGCCGCGCTCCTGCTGACGGCAGGTTGCTCCAACGACGAAGGGCCGTCCGGTGCCGACGACAGCTCCTCCCCCGGCCGTACGGCGCCGGGGTCGTCCGCGCCACCGCGGCAGGCCGCCGAGGAGACACCCCCCGCGAAGGGCTCGGTGAAGGTGGTGCGCACCGTCGCCGAGGACCTGGAGTCCCCCTGGGGGCTCGCTCCGCTGCCGGACGGCGACCTGCTCGTGTCCTCCCGGGACGAGGGGACGATCGTCCGGGTCGACGAGAAGACCGGCGAGAAGACCGAACTGGGTGAGGTGCCGGGGGTCTCGGCGGCCGGCGAGGGCGGTCTCCTGGGGCTCGCCCTGTCCCCCCAATACGCCTCGGACCACATGGTCTACGCGTACTTCACCTCGGCCTCCGACAACCGCATCGTCCGCATGAGCTACGACGAGGAGAAGCCCCCCGGCGAGCAGCTCGGCGCGCCCGACACGGTCTTCCGGGGCATCCCCAAGGGCTTCGTCCACAACGGCGGGCGCATCGCGTTCGGCCCGGACAAGATGCTGTACGTGGGCACCGGCGAGAGCGGTGACACCGGTCTGTCCCAGGACAAGGACTCCGTGGGCGGCAAGATCCTGCGCCTGACCCCGGAGGGCGAGCCGGCGCCGGGCAACCCGTTCCCGGACTCGCCGGTGTACTCCTACGGCCACCGCAATGTGCAGGGCCTCGCCTGGGACGGCGAGCAGCGGCTGTTCGCCTCGGAGTTCGGCCAGGACACATGGGACGAGCTCAACGCGATCAAGCCGGGCGACAACTACGGCTGGCCGGAGGCCGAGGGCCGGTCCGACGACAAGCGGTTCCACAACCCGGTCGACCAGTGGAGCACGGCCGAGGCCTCCCCCAGCGGCATCGCCTTCGCCGAGGGGTCGATCTGGATGGCGGGGCTGCGCGGCAAGCGGCTGTGGCGCATCCCGCTGAACGGCACCGAGACCTCGGCCGAGCCGCAGGCCTTCCTGGAGGGCGAGTACGGCCGGCTGCGCACGGTGGTGCCGGCGGGCGGCGACCGGCTGTGGCTGGTGACCAGCAACACGGACGGCCGGGGCGACCCGAAGGACAGGGACGACCGGATCCTCGAACTGAAGGTGGACTAGGTGTTCTGTCCCGGGAGGTTGTGGACGGTGACAGGGCTCACGGCTGATCGATCTTGAAATGGGTGAGGGCCTTCTGGCCTGGTGTGGATTGCGACATCTGCACCAGCAACAGAAAGGCCCTCGTGCCCCACCGTAATGCACCGCTGACCGAGACCGGCCGCCTGCGTCTGGCCCGCTGCGTGGTCGAGGACGGGGGAGCGTGCCGGGCGTCGCGACGCCGCGGAGATCCATCGGAAGGGGCCTAGCGGCCCGGATCCACCGGGTGCTCCGGGTGCTCCGGCTCCTCCTCGGGCGGGCGCACGACGACCTTCCCGGACGCGAGATCTATCGGCCCGCGTCCGGGATCGCCGTCCCCGACGTCCTCACGGGTCAGTTCCAGGCGGTTCTGCTCGTCGCGGGTGTGCTTGCGCCCGGGTGAGAACAGTTCCTCGAACACGTTGAACAACTCAGCCTCCCAGGGCCGCGGGGCCCGCGGCATCCGCGACGCCCCTGACAGCGTATGCCTCAGCCCGCCGTACCGGGCAAGAGCATGTCGGCCGGGAACAGCCCCAGCCGGTGGGCCACCGCCGCGGCCTCGCCCCGCCCGGAGACGCCGAGCTTGCCGAGGATGTTGGAGACGTGCACGCTCGCGGTCTTCGGCGAGATGAACAGCTCCTTCGCTATCCGGCGGTTGGTGTGGCCGGCGGCGACCAGGCGCAGCACGTCCCGTTCCCGGCTGGTGAGGCCCAGGGCCTCCACGGGGTCGGCCGCATCGGGGCCCGGTTCCCCGGCACGCGTGAGCGGGAGGCGGGCGCGCCGGCCGAGCGCACGGGCGGCGTCGGCGAGCGGCCGGGCACCGAGGTGGCCGGCGACGGTGTGGGTGAGGCGGAGCAGTTCCGTGGCACGGTCACGCTCGTCCTCGCCGCCGACCGCCAGCAGGGACTCGGCCAGGCGGTACCGGACGCGGGCGAGGTCGTAGGGCCGGTCCAGGGGTTCGAAGGCGGTGACCACCTCGGACCAGGCGTCCGGGGTGCTCCGGCCCTCGGCGCGGTGGAGTTCGGCCCGGACCCACTGCTCGTGGGCCAGCCAGACGGGGGCGTGGGTGGTGAGGCGCTTGACGACCCCGAAGATGCCGTCCAGAACGCCCTCGCGGCCCTCGCGGGCGGCCGGCAGCGCCCGGGAGTCGGCCTCGGCGGTGGCCGCTGCGAGCAGCAGGGGCCAGGCGTAGCGCTGGGTGCCGAGCGGGAAGCCCGATTCGAGGGTGCGGGCCAGTTCGGCGCGGGCGTCGGCCAGGCGCCCCTCGGCGGCGGCGAGCGCGATGGTGAGCCAGGAGATCGGCAGGTCGTGCTGCGGCATGGGGTCGTGCGGGCCGTAGGCGGCGCGGCCCTGGGCGAGGTGGCGGGCCGCCTCGGGCACCTGCCCGCGCGCCAGCGCCAGGAAGGCCAGGCAGTTGGCGCCGGACCCGTGCGGACCGGCCGTCTGTCCGCGTCGCTGGGCATTGCCGGCGGCCTCGGCGGCCTCGTCCCAGCGGCCGAGGGAGAGGAGCGATTCGGCGAGGTTGCTCCAGATCCAGGCCTCGGCGTCCCGCAGGCCCATCGTCCCCGTGAGCCGCAGGCCTTCGCGCAGGATGCCGACGGCCTCCTCGGAGCGGCCGACGCCTTCGAGGACGGAGGGCAGGTTCACATGGCTGCGCCCCGCGATCGCCGCGAGGCCCCGGGCGACCACCTCGTCCCTGACGTCGTACATGTGGCCGAGACCGGTGTCGATCTGCCCGGCGTCGACCATCAGTCCGCCGAGGGTGAGCCGGGCGTTGGACTCGATGTCGTCGGCGCCGACCATGCGCGCGTACTCGACGGCCCGCTCGGCGGCCGTCAGGGCGTCCGGGCCCGGTTCGCGGAGCATCGACCAGTGGGCGGCCGTGGCCAGCACCTCGGCGTGCACCTCGGACGGCGGCAGGCCGCGGACCAGTTCCTGCGCGGTGGCGATCTCCTTCCAGCCGTCGCCCCGGGCCAGCCCCTGCACCAGCCGGGAGCGCTGGATCCAGAACCAGGCGGCACGCTGGGGGTCCCCCCTGCCCTCCTCGTCCAGCAGGCGCAGCGCCCGCTTGGTGATCTTCAGGGCGCGTTCGCGTTCCCCACAGAGCCGTCCGGCGACGGCCGCCTCGGCCAGCAGGTCCAGGTAGCGCAGGGCGGTGGTGGCCGGATCACATCCGCAGGGAGGGTAGACCTCGGCGTAGTCGACCGGGCGCAGGGTGCGGCGTACGGCGTCGGGGGCGCTGTCCCACAGTTCCATCGCCCGTTCCAGCAGCCGGAGTTGCTCGGCGTAGGCGTGCCGGCGGCGGGCGGAGACGGAGGCTTCGAGGACGGCGGGCAGGGCCTTGGCGGCGTCGTGGGCGTGGTACCAGTAGCTGGCCAGGCGTGTGGTCCGCTGGTCGGCGGGGACGAGGGCCGGGTCGCTCTCCAGGGCTTCGGCGTAGCGGCGGTTGAGGCGGGAGCGCTCGCCGGGCAGCAGGTCGTCGCTGACGGCCTCGCGGACCAGGGAGTGCCGGAAGCGGTAGCCGTCGTCGCCGGGCGCGGGGGCGAGGATGCCGGCGTTCACGGCGGCCCGCAGCGCCTCGATGAGGTCGTCCTCGGTGAGCCGGGCGACGGCGGCCAGCAGCCGGTACTCGACGGTGGAGCCGCCTTCGGCGACGATCCGGGCGACCTGCTGGGCGGGTTCCGGCATCCTTTCGACGCGGACGAGCAGCAGATCGCGCAGCGAGTCGGTCAGACCGGTCCGGCAGCCCTCGTGCGCGGCGACGGCGAGTTCCTCGACGAAGAAGGCGTTGCCGTCGGAGCGTTCGAAGATCGCGTCGACCTGGTCCGGTTCGGGATCGTGGGCGAGGATCCCGGCGATCTGGTGGCACACCTCGTCGCGGTTGAAGCGGGCGAGTTCGAGGCGGCGGATCGTGCGGAGCCGGTCGAGTTCGGCGAGCAGGGGCCGCAGCGGATGGCGACGGTGGATGTCGTCGGAACGATAGGTGGCGAGGACGACGAGCCGGCCGGTGCGCACGGTGCGCAGGAGGTAGGAGAGCAGATGCCGGGTGGAGGCGTCGGCCCAGTGCAGGTCCTCCAGGACGAGGACGACGGTGTGCTCGGCGGAGACGCGTTCCAGCAGGCGTGCGGTGAGCTCGAAGAGGCGGGCCATGCCGTCCTCGTCGTGCCGTCCGGCCCTCGACTCGCCCAGTTCGGGCAGCAGGCGGGCCAGTTCCTCCTCCTGGCCGGCGGCCGCGGCGGCCAGCTCGCCGGGGAGTTCGCGGCGCAGTGCGCGCAGCGCGGTGGAGAAGGGGGCGAAGGGCAGCCCGTCGGCGCCGATCTCCACGCAGCCGCCGAGCGCGATCACCGCCCCGCGGCGGCGGGCGGCGGCGGCGAACTCCTCGACCAGGCGGGTCTTGCCGACTCCGGCCTCCCCGCCGATGAGCAGCGCCTGGGGCTCGCCCTCGCCGGCGCGGACGAGCGCGTCGTGCAGCGTGCCCAGCTCCTCGGCTCGGCCGACGAACACGGGGCTGACGGACCTGGTCTCCACGGCCCCGAGCATCGCATGCGGGCCGGACGGCGCGGCACCGGTTTTCCGGTGAACGGCCGGGGCAGCGGCCGCCGTTGCGGTGCGAACGACGGCCGCTGCCCCGCGGGCGGCCATGACGGTGGCCGGTCCCGCCCCGGTGTTCACGCCGTCCGGGCGGACCGGAGCCGGCGGAAACGGCTGCTATGGCTCTCGTGCTCGGCGGAGTGTTCATCCGCCGGGTGCCGGGCCGCGCGGCGGGCCCGGGCGGCCTCGCGGACCAGGCGCTCGTGGTCGGCGCGGCGGATGAGGTCGGCGGTGCGCAGCTGCTGGAGCTCGTACTCGTACATGGTGTGTCCTTGGTGAGAGGGCCGGTCGCGGAGGGTTTCTCCGCGCCGACCTCACTCTCGTCTCCCAGGTGGGGCGGCCACATCGGGAGAGTTCCGCATCTTCGGCGCCACGAGGGGCCTTAGACACGGCCGAGGGGCCTCAGGGGCTTCCGTAAGGTGCTTACGGAAGCCCTGAGACCCCTCGGGACGTGCGGCGGCTCAGCTCGCGGACGGCAGTCCGAGCAGGATGCCGGTGTACTTGAGCACGGCCAGGAACAGGCCGATGACGCCGAGCGCGACTCCGGCCCAGGCGACGGATTTGATCCAGGGGGCCTGGATCCTGCCGGGCGGGCCGAACGCGGGGCGGGCGAGCGTCACGACGCCGACGACCAGCGCGATCAGCGCGAACAGGCCACCCCACAGGGCGGTGGTCTGCCAGGCGTCGCCGTAGACCGCCTGGATCTGCTGGGCCACGCCCGCGTTCTGCGCGGTCTCCAGCTGACCGATGAGGTTCTGGCGCGCGGAGGCCACGGTGCCGATCCAGCTGCCGGTGAGCGAGACGACGCCCAGCGCGGCGGAGACCACGGCGGCGGCGCCCTGGCCGACGCCGGAGGGGCTCTCGTTCTTGGTCTGCGCGTCCTCGGCCGTGGCCGGGACCTCGCTCTGGGGCACCTGGTCGGACTCCGTGGTGTCCACCGCCCCCTCGTCGGTCGTGGCCTTGGTGGCCTCGGTCTCGTCCACTGCGTTCGTTGGCATGTCTCGCACCGTAGGGTCGCTGTCTGAGAAGTCTCTTAATGATCGTCCTGAGCGGCACGCGCGCGTGCGGCGCGCCACTCTGGCGCCAGCACCGACCAGACTTCGAGATCGTGCCGTACGCCACCATAGGGGTGTGCCTCGCGCCGCACACCGTCACGGGTCATTCCGAGTCGCCGCGCCACGTTCAGGCTCGGCTGGTTGCCGGAGGCGGCGACCCACTCGACGCGGTGGATGCCACGCTCCTCGACGGCCCAGTCGATGAGGACCCGCATCGCGCGCGTGACCAGTCCCCGGCCCGTTCCGGCCGGCTCCAGCCAGCAGCCGACCTCACAGTTCCCGGCCGCCGCGTCGAAGTTCAGGAACAGCACCCCGCCCACCAGCGTCCCGTCCAGCCACAGGCCGTGCAGGGAGCCCGTGTCGGCGGCGCGCAGGTCGGCGTACCGCTGGAGCTTGGCCCGCGCCGAGGCCGGGTCCGTCTCGGTGGTCCCGAACGGGATGTACTGCCCGATGAACTCCCGGCCCCGCTCCAGGTGCGCCAGGAACTCTCCGGCGTGCCAGGGCTCCAGGGGCCTCAGCTCGGCGTCGTCACCCAGGGATATCGCGTACATCCCGCTGCCGCTCCTCCTCGGCCAGGACGTCCGCCACCTCGGCGTCCGTCGCGGCTGCCAGCCTCTCATGGGCGGCACGGCTCTCGGGCGGCTCGATGCTGATGCGCGGCATGCGCTTGTCGAGCCAGCGGGGCAGCCACCAGTTGGCCCCGCCGAGCAGGTGCATCAGGGCGGGCACCAGGAGGGTGCGCAGGACGAAGGCGTCCAGGGCGACGGCGGCCGCGAGGGCGATGCCGAACATGGCGATGACCCGGTCGCCGCTGAGGACGAAGGCGAGGAAGACGGAGATCATGATGACCGCCGCCGAGTTGATCACCCGGCTGGTCTCGGCGAGGCCGACGCGCACGGCCCGCCGGTTGTCCCCGGTCTCCAGCCACTCCTCGTACATCCGGCTGACCAGGAAGACCTGGTAGTCCATGGAGAGGCCGAACAGCACCGACACCATGATCACGGGCAGGAAGGGCTCGATGGGCCCCGCGCTGCCGAGGCCGAGCAGTTCGCTGCCCCAGCCCCATTGGAAGATCGCGACCACCACGCCGAAGGCGGAGGCCACGGCGGCGACGTTCATCACGGCGGCCTTCAGCGGTATGCCGACGGACCGGAAGGCCAGCAGGAGCAGCAGACAGCCCAGGCCGATGACGACCCCGACGAACGCGGGCAGCTTGGAGACGATGACGTCGGCGAAGTCGTCGTAGCCGGCCGTCATGCCGCCCACCTGCACGTCCAGGGAGGTGCCCGCCTCGGCACGCGGCAGCACCTCGCCGCGCAGCCGGTCGACGAGGTCGCTGGTCGCTTGCGACTGCGGGGAGGACTCCGGGACGACGGTGAGGTACGCGGTGTGGCCGCCGGAGTCGAAGGTGACCGGGGTGACCGCGGCGACGCCGTCGGTGGTGCGGAGGGTGCCGTCGAGGTTGTCCAGGGCGAGCTTGTCGCCGGCTCCGTCGACCTTCGTGACGAGGGTGAGCGGGCCGTTCACGCCGGGGCCGAAACCGTCGGCCAGGAGGTCGTAGGCCTGCCGGGTGGTGGCCGTCTTCGGGCCGTTGCCCTGGTCGGAGGTGCCCAGGTGCAGGGAGAAGGTGGGCAGCGCGAGGACGGCCATGACGACCAGGGCGACCGCGCCGAGCACCTTGGGGTGGCGCTCCACGAAGGCCGACCAGCGGGCCGCGAAGCCGGTGGGCACCTCGGGTTCCGGTCCGTGCTCCGCGAGACGGCGGCGCTCGCGGCGGCTGAGGGCGCGCATGCCGATGAAGGACAGCAGGGCGGGCAGCAGGGTCACGGAGGCGGCGACGGTGAGGACCACGGTGAGGCTGGCCGCGACGGCGACGCCGTTGAGGAAGCTCAGCCGCAGGATCAGCATGCCCAGCAGGGCGATGCAAACGGTGGCACCCGCGAACACGACCGCCCGTCCCGTGGTCGCGACGGCGCTCGTGGCCGCCTCGGTGACGGACAGCCCGCGTTTCAGCCCGCGCCGGTGTCTGGTGACGATGAACAGCGCGTAGTCGATGCCGACGCCGAGCCCGATCAGCATGCCCAGCATGGGCGCGAAGTCGGCGACGGTCATGGCGTGTCCGAGCAGCACGATCCCGGCGTAGGCGGTGCCGACGCCGACCAGGGCGGTGGCGATGGGCAGCAGGGACGCGGCGAGCGAGCCGAAGGCGAGGAACAGCACCACCGCGGCGACGATCACGCCGACGATCTCGGCGAGGTGCCCGCCGGAGGACTCGGTGAGCGCGACGGCGCTGCCGCCCAGCTCCACCTGGAGCCCGTCGGTCTCGGCGCTCTTCGCCGTGTCGACGACGGCCTGTGCCTGGCCCTCGCCGATGTCCTCGGCCCGGTCGTCGAAGGTGACCGAGGCGTACGCGGTGCGGCCGTCCGCGCTGATGCGGCCCTCGCCCGGCCCGTCGTAGGGGCTGGTGACCGAGGCCACGCCGGGGAGGTTCTCGATCCGGTCCAGGGTGCGGGTCATCGTCTGCTCGACGTCGGCGGCGCGGACGCTGCCGGAGGTGTGCCAGACGACGGTGTCGCTGTCCCCGCCGAGCTGCGGGAACCCTTCGTGCAGCAGTTCGGTGGCACGGCCCGACTCGGTGCCGGGGACCTGGTAGTCGTTCGAGTACGCGGTACCGGCGACGGCGGCACCGGCGGCGATCCCCGAGAACGCGAGGAGCCACAGCAGGACGCTGAGCAGACGGCGCTGGACACACCAGCGTGCGAGGGCTGCCACGAAACGTGCTCCCGGAGTTGCCTTGGGTGGATCTTTGACCGGGAACAGTCGTGCATGAACTGAACGGCCAGCAAAGAACGCATGAGCAATGCGCTGCCACTCTTACAAACGCGTGAGATCATTTGTCGGCTTCGTGGGCTTATTCACAGCGTCCGGCCTCAGTCGAACTGGTCCCCCAGCGCCATCACCATCACGCCCGCGACCAGCAGCCACAGCGCGCGCCGGGTGCGGCCACGGGAGCCCAGCACGGCGGCGGCAGCGCAGACGGCGGCCCCGCCGGCGTACGCGGCCGGGACGAGCGCCGGTGCGGAGCCGGTGAGGCGGAGCAGCGCCGCGGCGAACCCCGCCAGGGTCAGTGCGGCGCCGGTGGCCGCCGCCGTCCAGCGGGCCCGGCGCGCGTCTTCCATGAGGTCGTCGGCGGCCTCGTCCTGCCCGGCGGCCGTCTCCGAGTCCGCTATCGCGGGATCGATGTCGGAATCAGCACGTCCACTCATGGCCGAGACGGTAGCGCGCCGGGCGGGGAAAACCGGGTGCGGGGCCGGTCAGCGGGCTGTTAGCGTCCGCTCGTCCGAGGAATGCCCGCGGCATCCCGCCGCCCGGCCGAAGCAGGTGCGTTGTTTGACGGTCCGACCGAGCTCCTCCCCATCCCCTTTCTTCCTCAAGGACTCAAGGAGCCCGTCCACCGATGTCGGACATCACTTCCCGGACCTCGAACGACCCCCTCACTGACCGTGTGCGTCACCCCGGCTATCCGCGCAGCAACGGCTACGACGCCCGCTGGACCATCGACCACCAGATGGGCCCGCACGCGCTGTGGCTGCTGGAGTGGCTGGCCCCCGCCCTGGGGCTCGACACCCTGAGCCCCGGATCCCGCGTGCTCGACCTGGGCTGCGGCCGCGCCATGACGTCGGTCTTCCTCGCCCGGGAGTACGACGTTCAGGTCACCGCCGCCGACCTGTGGGTCAAGCCCGGCGAGAACGCCGGGCGCATCGCCGAGGCGGGCGTCGCCGACCGCGTCCTGCCCGTGTTCGCCGAGGCGCACGACCTGCCGTTCGGCGAGAGCAGCTTCGACACGATCGTCTCGATCGACGCCTACCAGTACTTCGGCACCGACGACCTCTACCTGCCCCACCTGACGCGGCTGCTGAAGCCCGGCGGGCGGATCGGCGTCGTCGTACCGGCGCTGCGCGAGGAGATCGACGGCGTCGAGCCGCCGGAGCACCTCAAGCCGTACTGGCAGCCCGACTTCTGGTGCTTCCACACCGCGGCGTGGTGGCGACGCCACTGGACCCGCAGCGGGGCCGTGGAGGTCGAGACCGCGGACTGGCTGGAGGACGGCTGGCGCGACTGGCTGCGCTGGTGCGAGGTCGTGGCCGAGGAGCACACGGACGACTGGCACATCCGGATGGCCCGGCAGTGCGCCGAGATGCTGCGCCTCGACCGGGGCGAGACGCTGGGCTTCGTCCGGGTCGTGGGGCGTCGCCGCTGAGCGCGTGACAAAGGGGGACGCGCCGGGTTCGGCGCATCCCCCTCGGTCGCGTCGGCGGGGCTCAGCCCTCGCTGACGCCCAGCTTCTGCAGGATCAGCTCCTTGACGCGGGCCGCGTCGGCCTGCCCCCGGGTCGCCTTCATGACCGCGCCGACCAGGGCGCCGGCCGCGGCCACCTTGCCGCCGCGGATCTTGTCCGCGATGGCCGGGTTGCCGGCGATGGCCTCCTCGACGGCGGTGGTGAGGGCGCCCTCGTCGGAGACGACCTTCAGGCCCCGCTTGTCGACGACCTCGTCCGGGGTGCCCTCGCCCGCGAGGACGCCCTCGATGACCTGCCGGGCCAGCTTGTCGTTCAGGTCGCCCTTCGCGACGAGCTCGGTGACCCGGGCGACCTGGACCGGCGTGATCGCCAGCTCGTCGAGCGCCTTGCCCGACTCGTTGGCACTGCGGGCCAGCTCGCCCATCCACCACTTGCGGGCGGACGCCGCGTCGGCCCCGGCCTCGATGGTGGCGACGATCGGCTCCAGCGCACCGGCGTTGAGGATCGCCTGCATGTCGGTGGCCGAGACACCCCACTCCTCACGGAGCCGGTTGCGGCGGACCAGCGGCAGCTCGGGCAGCCCGGCGCGGATCTCCTCGACCCACTCGCGGGACGGGGCCACCGGGACGAGGTCGGGCTCCGGGAAGTACCGGTAGTCCTCGGCCTCCTCCTTCACCCGGCCCGAGGTCGTCGACCCCGTGTCCTCGTGGAAGTGGCGGGTCTCCTGGATGATCGTGCCGCCGGACGACAGCACGGCCGCGTGCCGCTGGATCTCGAAGCGGGCCGCGCGCTCCACGGACCGCAGCGAGTTGACGTTCTTCGTCTCCGAACGCGTGCCGAACTTCTCGGTGCCGTGCGGGCGCAGCGACAGGTTCACGTCGCAGCGCATCTGGCCCATCTCCATCCGGGCCTCGGAGACGCCGAGCGCCTTGATGAGCTCGCGCAGCTCACGGACGTAGGCCCGCGCGACCTCGGGGGCACGCTCGCCCGCGCCCTCGATCGGCTTGGTGACGATCTCGATGAGCGGGATACCGGCGCGGTTGTAGTCCAGCAGGGAGTGGGACGCGCCGTGGATGCGGCCGGTGGCGCCGCCGACGTGGGTCGACTTGCCGGTGTCCTCCTCCATGTGGGCGCGTTCGATCTCCACGCGGAAGGTCTCGCCGTCCTCCAGCTGGACGTCGAGGTAGCCGTTGAAGGCGATCGGCTCGTCGTACTGGGAGGTCTGGAAGTTCTTCGGCATGTCCGGATAGAAGTAGTTCTTCCGGGCGAAGCGGCACCACTCGGCGATCTCGCAGTTCAGCGCGAGGCCGATCCTGATCGCGGACTCGACGCCGGTCGCGTTGACGACCGGGAGCGCGCCGGGCAGGCCGAGGCAGACCGGGCAGGTCTGCGTGTTGGCGTCCTGGCCGAGGGCGGTCGAGCAGCCGCAGAACATCTTGGTCTTGGTGCCGAGTTCGACATGGACCTCAAGGCCCATGACGGGGTCGTACGACGCGAGTGCGTCCTCGTACGACACCAGGTCGGTCGTGGTGGTCACGGTGAACTTCCCTCTCAGCCCAACAGGACGTCTTCGTCGCCCAGCTGCTTCAGCTCGCGGTAGAGAATGGCCAGGTTGGTGACGACCGCCGCTCCGGTCACGACGGCGTCGAGCAGCCGCAGCGTGTCGTTGTCTCCGCGGGCCTTCTTGATCTGCTTGTAGACCCCGAGGACGCCGAACGCCGACGTGGCCATCGAGATGTACAGACCGGACTTGGACTTCTTGAAGCCCTTGGCCTTGGACAGTGCGCTCACAGTGACGGAGCCTCCTCGATCAGCGGGTGGCCCCACTTTTCCACGAAGGCGGCCTCGACGGCCGCACCCACCTTGTACAGGCGGTCGTCCTTCATGACGGGGGCGATGATCTGCAGACCGACCGGGAGGTTGTCCTCCGGGGCGAGACCGCACGGCAGCGACATGGCCGCGTTGCCCGCCAGGTTGGTCGGGATGGTGCACAGGTCGGCGAGGTACATCGCCATCGGGTCGTCGGCGCGCTCGCCGATCGCGAAGGCGGTGGTCGGGGTCGTCGGGGAGACGATCACGTCGACCTGGTCGAACGCCTTGTCGAAGTCCTGCTTGATGAGTGTGCGGACCTTCTGGGCGCTGCCGTAGTAGGCGTCGTAGTAGCCGCTCGACAGGGCGTAGGTGCCGAGCATGATGCGGCGCTTGACCTCGGGGCCGAAGCCGGCCTCGCGGGTGAGGGAGGTGACTTCCTCGGCGGAGCGCGTGCCGTCGTCGCCGGTCCGCGCGCCGTAGCGCAGACCGTCGAAGCGGGCGAGGTTGGAGGAGCACTCGGAGGGCGCGATCAGGTAGTACGCCGACAGCGCCAGGTCGAAGGACGGGCAGTCCAGCTCGACGATCTCGGCGCCCAGCTCCTTGAGCAGCGCGACGGACTCGTCGAACCGCTGGATGACACCGGCCTGGTAGCCCTCGCCGCGGAACTGCTTGACGACGCCGACGCGCATGCCCTCGACCGAGCCGTTGCGGGCGGCCTCGACGACCGGCGGGACCGGGGCGTCGATGGACGTGGAGTCGAGCGGGTCGTGCCCCGCGATCACCTCGTGCAGCAGGGCCGCGTCCAGGACCGTGCGGGCGCAGGGGCCGCCCTGGTCGAGGGAGGAGGAGAAGGCCACCATGCCGTAGCGGGACACCCCGCCGTACGTCGGCTTCACACCGACCGTGCCGGTGACGGCGGCGGGCTGGCGGATGGAGCCGCCCGTGTCGGTGCCGATGGCGAGGGGGGCCATGTGCGCGGCCAGCGCGGCGGAGGAACCGCCCCCGGAGCCGCCGGGGATCTTGGTCAGGTCCCAGGGGTTGCCGGTCGGACCGTAGGCGCTGTTCTCGGTGGAGGACCCCATGGCGAACTCGTCCATGTTGGTCTTGCCGAGGATGACCACGTCGGCGGCCTTCAGACGCTGGGTGACGGTCGCGTCGTACGGCGGGATCCAGCCCTCGAGGATCTTCGAGCCGACCGTGGTCGGGATGCCCTCGGTGGTGAAGATGTCCTTCAGCGCGAGGGGCACACCGGCCAGCGGGCCGAGCTTCTCGCCCTTGGCGCGCTTGTCGTCGACGGCACGGGCCTGGGCCAGGGCGCCCTCGCGGTCGACGTGCAGGAAGGCGTGCACCTTCTCGTCGACGGCCTCGATGCGGGCCAGGTGGGCCTCCGTGACCTGGACCGCGGTGAGCTCGCCGGAGGCGATCTTCGCGGCGGTCTCGGCTGCCGTGAGCTTGATGATGTCCGTCATGGCTGTTAGTCCTCCCCCAGGATCTGCGGCACCTTGAAACGCTGCTGCTCCTGGGCCGGGGCGCCGGAGAGCGCCTGCTCGGGGGTGAGCGACGGACGGACCTCGTCCGCGCGCATGACGTTCGTCAGCGGGAGCGGGTGCGAGGTCGGCGGTACGTCTTGGTCGGCGACCTCACTGACGCGGGCGACCGCGCCGATGATGTCGTCCAGCTGTCCCGCGAAGTGGTCGAGCTCTTCGGGCTTCAGCTCCAGACGCGCCAGCCGGGCGAGGTGGGCGACCTCCTCGCGCGTGATGCCAGGCATGCAGCGATCCTCTGGGGTGAGTGAATGGATTTGGCCCAATCCTATGGGGCGAGGGGCCGTGCCCGTGAAACGGTTCGGCCCGGCCGTCGGCGACGGCGGTTCTCCCGGGCCCCGCTCCTCGGGATGTGGCCCTCGTGCGGCGCCCGTCGAGCCGCCGGATGACGGCCCGGACGCACTCGGACGGCGACGAGCAGTGGAACAGCGTCACCCTCGCCCGAACCGCCGAGCCGGACGAGCGGACCCCGGGCTGGAGGGCCGACCGCCGGGCAACCCCGACAGGGAGCTTCGCCCTCGCCCGAGTCGCCAAGCCGGGCGGGGCCCCGGGCTGGAGGGCCGA
Source organism: Streptomyces sp. 378 (assembly GCF_030124145.1). Lineage (GTDB taxonomy): Bacteria > Actinomycetota > Actinomycetes > Streptomycetales > Streptomycetaceae > Streptomyces. The sequence goes on along the minus strand of NZ_JASKMS010000007.1, from coordinate 57,859 downwards.
CCGCCGGCGGGTGAGAGGGCCGGGCCCTCCTTCGCCGACCCGCGGAAGGGGCAGTACCTTCACCGGCGGGAGGCAGGGCCGCCGCCACCTCCGTCCCCGGCGGGCGGGAGGGGCACCATCCACCGGTGCCGGGGAGGGCCACCTCCGTCCCCGGCGGGCGGGAGAGGCACCATCCACCGGTGCCGGGGAGGGCCACCTCCGTCCCCGGCGGGCGGGAGAGGCACCATCCACCGGTGCCGGGGAGGGCCACCTCCGTCCCCGGCGGGCGGGAGAGGCACCATCCACCGGTGCCGGGGAGGGCCACCTCCGTCCCCGGCGGGCGGGAGAGGCACCATCCACCGGTGCCGGGGAGGGCCACCTCCGTCCCCGGCGGGCGGGAGAGGCACCATCCACCGGTGCCGGGGAGGGCCGCCTCAGTCCGCGGCAGCCGGGAGGGGCGCCTCTCGCGCGAACCACGGAGCCGTGCGGGCGGCACGGCCGGGGCGCAGGCCTACTCGTCGGCCGTCGCGGCGGGCAGCGCGGCACGCGGCCGCTGCCACCCCCGGGGCCCCCGCGCCCGCAGCCACGCCGTGGTCTCCTCCGGGGGCATCGCCGCGGCGACCAGCCAGCCCTGGACGGCGTCGCAGCCGAGGTCGCGCAGGCGCTCCCAGGTCTCGTCGTCCTCGACGCCCTCGGCGACCACGAGCAGGCCGAGGGAGTGGGCGAGGTCGACCGTGCAGCGCACGATCTCCGCGTCCTCGGTGTCGATCGCGAGCCGGGCCACGAACGAGCGGTCGATCTTCAGCTCGCTGACCGGCAGGCGGCGCAGGTGCACGAGCGAGGAGTAGCCCGTGCCGAAGTCGTCGAGGGACATCTTCACGCCGTGCGCGGTCAGCTGGTTGAGGGTGTCGGCGGCGCGCTGCGGGTCCTCCAGGAGGACGTGCTCGGTGATCTCCAGTTGGAGCGCTCCCGCCGGGACGCCGTGCCGGGCCAGCCGGGCGGCGACGGAGCCGGCGAAGCCGGGGGTGTGCACATCGCGCGGGGAGACGTTCACCGCGACCGGGACGAACAGGCCCTGGCTCCGCCAGTGCGCGACCTGGCCGAGGGCGGTCTCCAGCACGTACTCGGTGAGGTGGGGCATCAGGCCCGAGGACTCGGCGATCGCTATGAACTCGTCCGGCGGCACCTTGCCCCGCTCGGGGTGCACCCAGCGGACCAGGGCCTCCAGGCCCGCGACCTGACCGTCGAAGCGGACCTTGGGCTGGTAGTGCAGATGCACCTCGTGGGCGTCGAGGGCGCGGCGCAGATCGCCCAGCAGGCCGAGCCGGTCGGGGGTGTTGGAGTCGCGCTTGGACTCGTAGACCTCCACGCCGGTGCGGTCCCGTTTCGCCTGGTACATCGCCACGTCCGCCCGCCGCAGCAGCCCTTCGGCGTCCAGGGCGTGGTCCGGGAAGACGGCGACTCCGGCGCTGGCCTCCAGCACGAGGGTGAGGCCGTCGAGGTCGAGCGGGGAGCTGAGCGCGGCGACGAGGTTGCGGGCGACGCGGGTCGCGGAGGTCGTGGAGTCGGCGACGGGCAGTAAGACGGCGAACTCGTCCCCGCCGAGCCGGGCGGCCTCCGCCCCGCGCGGCAGCGCCACCCGCAGCCGGTCGGCGATCTGCAACAGCAGCCGGTCACCGGCGAGATGACCGAGCGTGTCGTTGACCGACCGGAACCGGTCGAGGTCGATCAGCATCAACGCGGCGCGGGCGTCGATCCGCTCCGCGTCGTCCAGTGCGGTCCAGATGCGCTCCAGCAGCCACTGGCGGTTGGGCAACCCGGTCAGAGGGTCGCGCAGTTGCTCCTCCGCGCGGGCCCGGGCTATCCACAGGGTGGAGTCCAGGGCGATGAGCGGGATGGCGAACAGCGGCAGCAGGATCGGCTTGGCCGCGGCGACCACGCAGATCAGCGGCGCGATTCCCAGCAGCGCTACCGCGACCAGGCCCTGTCTGACCAGGGCGGTGCGGGCGACGGTGGGCAGGCCGGGGCGCGGGGCGTGCAGGTACCAGAGCAGGACGCGGCTGACCGTCAGGTAGGCGACGGCGACCAGGGCCACCTGGGGTCCGGTGGCCATTGTCCAGGCGGCGGGCTCCGCCGGGGATTCGACGGAGGGCACGCTGCCGAAGACGCCCAGCACGAGCGCGCCGGCGCCGATGCCGAGGAGGTCGACGGCGCCGTGCAGCACGCCCTGGCGCCAGCGGTTGCGGCGGGCTATCCCGACGAGCACGACGACCGTCAGGCTGACCATGCCGGCCGGAACCCAGCCGTAGAGCAGCAGCACGGCGAGGGTGAGGGCGGCGCCCGAGCCGGTGCCGCCCCACCAGCGGGAGCGGCCCAGCATGACGAGGTGGCCGACGATGACGCCGGTCAGCACGGCCAGCGACCAGCCGGCCGCGCCGGACGGGAAGAGGGCGTGGCCGTCGGTGAAGGCGCGGTAGAAGCCCGCGCCCAGGACGAAGCCGGCCGCGGCGACGACGGCCGCGGGCAGCGCGGGCCAGGAGTGCTGCCGTTCACCGTCCGCGTCCTCGCCGACCAGTCCGGAGGTGTGGTCGGTGATCGGTCGTGCGCCGGGGCCGTCGGCGGCCCGCCCCGCGCCGGCACGCCCGTCCGGGGTGTACTGTCCGACGGCGCGCACCTCCGCCCCCGGACGTCCCGCCGGCCGCCCGGTCCCACGGACTGCACGCCATGCGACCGCCATGCGGCGCAGACGCAGCCGTGAGCCCGGCACGGCGCTCTCGGTCGGTTCCATTCCCGTCCCTCTCACAGCCGGCGGTGCCCACGCCCCGCGGCCCGGTGCCCGACAACTCTCAACGGCCCGCGCTGGAAAACCCTTCCCCGCGCTCTGTGCGAGCACGAAGTTGCCCCGACCGCAGCTGGGCACGGCAGGCGCACATCTCAACAGTAGGCCGCTGAAGGCTTCCTCGGGCAGCGGTCGCCGACGGTTGCCCGAATGCGCCCCGGCCACCCGTATGCATCTGGTATGCGCCGAACGGGTGGCCTTCAACCGCTACTCCTCGGCCGAAAGCGCGACGTCGGCCGCCGCGTCCGGTCCCTGCTCCAGCAGGACGCCGAAACCCTCCTCGTTCAGGACCGGAACCTTCAGCTGCATCGCCTTGTCGTACTTCGACCCGGGACTGTCCCCCACCACGACGAACGAGGTCTTCTTCGAAACCGAGCCGGTCACCTTCGCTCCGCGGCTCTGCAGCGCCTCCTTGGCGCCGTCCCGCGTGAAGTGTTCGAGCGTGCCGGTGACGACGACGGTGAGGCCTTCGAGGGGGCGCGGCCCCTCGTCCTCGCCGGTGCTCTCTGCCTCCAGACGGACGCCCGCGGCCTTCCACTTACGGATGATGTCGCGGTGCCAGTCCTCGGCGAACCACTGCTTGAGGGAGGCGGCGATGGTCGGGCCGACGCCCTCGGTGGCCGCCAGCTCCTCCTCCGTGGCCTGGTCGATGCGCTCGATCGAGCGGAACTCGCGGGCCAGCGCCTCGGCCGCGACGGGGCCGACGTGACGGATCGACAGGCTGGTGATGACGCGGGCGAGGGGGCGCTCCTTGGCCGCCGCGATGTTCTCCAGCATGGCCACCGCGTTCTTGCGGGGCTTGCCCTCCTGGTTGGCGAAGATCGTGGCGACCTTCTCCTCGCCGGTCTTCGGGTCGCGCTTGGGCAGACCGCTGTCCGGGTCGAGGACGTACGCCTTGATGGGCAGCAGCTGTTCGATGGTGAGGTCGAACAGGTCGCCCTCGTCGGCGAGCGGCGGGGTCTTCGGCTCCAGCGGGGCGGTGAGGGCGGCGGCGGCGACGTAGCCGAAGTGTTCGATGTCCAGGGCCTTGCGGCCCGCGAGGTAGAACAGGCGCTCGCGCAACTGGGCCGGGCAGGTGCGGGCGTTCGGGCAGCGCAGGTCGACGTCGCCCTCCTTCATCGGCCGCAGCGGCGTGCCGCACTCGGGGCACTCGCTCGGCATCACGAACTCGCGCTCACTGCCGTCGCGCAGGTCCGCGACGGGGCCGAGGATCTCCGGGATGACGTCACCGGCCTTGCGCAGCACGACCGTGTCCCCGATGAGGACGCCCTTGGCCTTCACCACGTCCTGGTTGTGCAGCGTGGCGAACTCGACCTCGGAGCCCGCGACCGTGACCGGCTCGACCTGGGCGTACGGGGTGACGCGGCCCGTGCGGCCCACACCCACACGGATGTTGACGAGCTTGGTGTTGACCTCCTCCGGCGCGTACTTGTACGCGATCGCCCAGCGCGGTGCGCGCGAGGTGGAGCCCAGGCGGCCCTGAAGGGGGATCTGGTCGAGCTTGACGACCACGCCGTCGATCTCGTGCTCCACGGAGTGGCGGTTCTCGCCGAAGTGGGCGATGAACTCCCGTACGCCCTCCAGCCCGTCGACCACCTTGTTGTGCCGGGAGGTGGGCAGGCCCCAGGTCTTGAGCAGGTCGTAGGCCTGGGAGAGGCGGGTCAGGCCGGTGAAGCCCTCCAGGGCGCCGATGCCGTGGACCACCATGTGCAGGGGGCGGGTGGCGGTGACGCGCGGGTCCTTCTGGCGAAGGGAACCGGCGGCCGCGTTGCGCGGGTTGGCGAAGGGCTTGTCACCGGCCTCGACGAGGCGGGCGTTGAGCTCCTGGAACTTCTCCATCGGGAAGTAGACCTCGCCGCGGATCTCCACGAGGTCGGGGACGTCGTCGCCCTTGAGGCGGTCGGGGATCTCGGCGATCGTCCGCACGTTCGGTGTGATGTCCTCACCGGTGCGGCCGTCGCCGCGGGTGGCCGCGCGGGTGAGACGGCCGTGCTCGTAGGTGAGGTTCACGGCGAGGCCGTCGACCTTCAGCTCACACAGGAAGTGGTACTCCTGCTCGCCCAGTTCCCTGGCGATGCGCTCCGTCCAGGCGGCCATCTCCTCGTCGTTGAACGTGTTGTCGAGGGAGAGCATGCGCTCGCGGTGCTCGACCGCCGTGAACTCCGTCTCGTACGAGCCGGACACCTTCTGCGTCGGCGAGTCCGGAGTGCGCAGCTCCGGGTGCTCCTCCTCCAGCGCCTCCAGGGAACGCAGCAGCTGGTCGAACTCCGCGTCGCTGACGACGGGAGCGTCCTTCACGTAGTAGCGGAAGCGGTGCTCCTCGATCTGCTCCGCGAGGCGCGCGTGCTTCTCCCGTGCCTCGGCGGGCACCGTCGTCGTCTCCGCTTGCTTGTCGCCGGCCACCGTGTCGTCCTCCCGTTACTCTGGGTTGTCCGCGAGGGATCTCGCCGCCCGGGCGCAGTGCGCGAGAGCCGTGCGCGCGTACCCCGGGGAGGCCCCCGCGAGTCCGCACGCCGGGGTGACCGTGACCGCCTCCACGAGAAGCCCCGGAGACAGCCCCAGCCTGCGCCACAGCGTCCTGACACCCATGACGCTACCGGCAGGGTCTGACAATGGATCCTCCGCGCCCGGGACGACACCGGTGAAGAGCCGGGTGCCGGCTTCCACGGCCTCCCCGATCACTTCGTCGTCACGCTCGGTGAGCAAGGAGAAGTCGAAGGAGACGGCGGCCACCCCGGCCCGGCGGAGCAGGACGAACGGCACGTCGGGGGCGCAGGAGTGCACCACGACCGGGCCGTCGGTGTGCGTGCCGACGAGGTCGCGCAGCGTCTGCTCGACGATCTGCCGGTCGGTGGCCCGGTGGGTGCGGTAGCCGCTGGCGGTCTTCACCTGGCCGCGCAGGACGGCGGTGAGGGACGGCTCGTCGAGCTGGAGGACGAGCTGCGCCCCGGGGACCCGCCGCCGCACCTCGGCGAGGTGCAGACGCAGGCCCTCGGCGAGGGAGGCGGCGAGGTCGCGGCAGGCACCGGCGTCGGAGAGGACGGCCTCCCCGTTGCGCAGCTCCAGGTTGGCCGCGAGGGTCCAGGGACCGACGGCCTGCACCTTCAGCGGCCCCGCGTACTCCTGCGTGAACTCCTCCAGCGCGTCGAGGTCCTCGCCGAGCCAGGAGCGGGCTCGTTTGGTGTCGCGCCCTGGCCGGTCCCCGAGCCGCCATCCGCTGGGCTCCACGCGCGCGTAGAGCTCGACGAGCATGCCGGCGGTCCGCCCGATCATGTCCGCGCCGGGGCCCCGGGCGGGCAGTTCGGGCAGGAAGGGGAAGTCCTCGAAGGTGCCGGTGACGGTTTTGGCGGCCTCACGGGCGTCGCCGCCCGGCATGGATCCCACGCCGGTGGCGGCGCCGAACCTGAACTGGCTGTTTTCGCTCACCGGAGCAGCCTACGCAGCGCCGTGACCGGGGTCAGCCTCCCGGGCGCACCGTCAGGTCGTTGACCTCCGCGTCCCTCGGCAGGTCCAGGGCCATGACGATGGTCGTGGCGACCGACTCGGGGTCGATCCACTTCGAGGCGTCGTACTCCTTGCCCTCCTGCTGGTGGACCTTGGCCTGCATGGGGCTGGCGGTGCGGCCGGGGTAGACCGAGGTGACGCGGACGCCGCCCGCGTGCTCCTCGTGGCGCAGGGAGTCGGCGAGCGCCTTCAGGCCGTGCTTGGAGGCGGCGTACGCGGACCAGTCGGCGTGGGCGCTCAGGCCGGCACTGGAGTTGACGAAGAGCACGTGCCCGCGGGCGGCGCGCAGCTGGGGCAGGAAGTGGCGGGTCAGCTCGGCGGGGGCGATCAGGTTGACGTTGAGCTGGTGGCGCCAGGCTTTGGGGGTGAGCTCGCCGACCGGGCCGAGGTCGACGACGCCGGCGATGTGCAGCAGCGAGTCGACGCGGTCCGGCAGCGACTGGTGGGAGAAGGCCCAGGACAGCTTGTCGGGGTCGGCGAGGTCGCCCACCAGTGTCCTCGCGCCGGGGAACTCGGCCGCCAGCTCCTTCGCGCGGCCCGCGTCGCGCGCGTGCAGCACGAGGTCGTCCCCGCGCGCGTGCAGGCGGCGGGCCACGGCCGCGCCGATGCCGGAGCCGGCTCCGGTGATCACATGAGTAGCCATGCCCGCCATGCTCGCATCAGTACCGGGTCATCCGATGCCCCGGCTCTCCTCCAGGTACGCCAGCGCCCCCACCGGCTCCTCGGCGAAGAACACCAGGTCGGTGAGCGGCCGGGGCAGGAAGCCCTCGGTGTCCATGCGGCGGAACTGCTCCTTCAGGCCGTCGTAGAAGCCCGCGGTGTTGAGCAGGACCACCGGCTTGTCGGTGTGGCCGTGCTTCTTCAGCTCCAGGATCTCGGTCGCCTCGTCGAGCGTGCCCGTGCCGCCGACCATGATCACCACCGCGTCGGCCCGCTCCAGGAGCAGCTTCTTGCGCTCGGCGAGGTCCTTGGCGATCACCATCTCGTCGACGCCCGGGCGGGCCTTGGCCGCGAGGAACTGCACGGAGACGCCGGCCAGCCGGCCGCCCGCCTCCTGCACCCCGTCGGCGACCACCTTCATGAGGCCGACGTCGGAGCCGCCCCACACCAGCGTGTGGCCGCCCTTGCCCAGCAGCGTGGCGAACTCCCGCGCGGGGCGGGTGTAACGCTCGTCGAGGTCGGCGGCGGACAGGAAGACACAGATGTTCATGCACCCACCGTAGGGGCCCGGTCCACCGTGACGGTGACCCGGAGTTTGGACTGCCGGTGCGGGAGGCGCTCCCAGTCGTCCATGAACCGGGCGGACAGGCCGTGCCGCGCGGCGAGGTCGGTGAGGGTCCGCGTCCGGTAGTAGAAGTCCTCGTGCAGGACCTGGTGTTCCTGGCCCTCGGTGCGGTCGAACGTGAAATCGAAGAAGCCGCCGGGTGCGAGGATCCGGCCGACGTGGGCGAAGCACTCCTCGATGACGTGCAGCGGAGAGTGCGAGAAGACGCTGTGCGCGTGCACGACGTCGAAGTGCGCGTCCGGCAGGAAGGCGAAGGTGAGGTCGTCGGCGAGCGCCAGATAGGGCAGTTTGGGCTGGAGCTTCTCGGCCACGAGGGTGTCCTGGGCGGCCAGCAGGATGGGGGGCGAGATGTCGATGCCGTAGTAGTTGCCGGTGTCGAGGTAGTCGATGAACAGCCGGCCTGCGCGCAGATTGCCGCAGCCGATCTCCAGGAGGCGGTGGTGCGGCCGGAGGCCGTGGCCCACCAGGTAGTCGAACTGCATGCGGCCGATGCGCGCCCACTGCTCGCGCGAGGGGTTGTGCCCCACCGCGGCCTCGGTGCTGCGGGCCGCGTCCGAGGCCATCACGGCCCGGTAGTAGGCGATGTGGTCGGGGTGGCGCAGCCGCAGCCAGGCGTCCCGCGCCGCGCGCCGGGCGTGCGCGGGCACCCGCTCCGGGTGGCGCAGGGCGTACCGGACCTGGTGCAGCAGGCTGGAGCGGTTTCCGGCCGGTTGCGTGGCGCGCATGGGGACCTCCTGCGGCGAGGGAAGAACTCCGCTTCAGCCTGCGCTGTACCCGAGGAGTCGGCTACCCGAGGAGGGACGATCGTGACGACAGGGCATCGCATCACCATCGAACGGAGCGGCGGGCACGTGCGCGTGGTGCACGACGGGCAGGTGCTCGCGGAGAGCGACCGGTCGCTGGTCCTGCGCGAGACGGGCTGTCCCGAGCGGTACTACATCCCGGCCGAGGACGTGCGCCTGGACCTGTTGACGCCGTCCGGCACGCGGACGTACTGCCCGTTCAAGGGCACCGCCTCCTACTGGTCGCTGCCGGACGCGGCGGACCTCGTCTGGGCGTATCCGGACCCCAAGCCGGACGTCGTCGACATCAAGGACCACCTGTGCTTCTACGAAGTGGAAGTGTTCTGATCGGCGGACGCGCCGCCCGCCTCATCGATGAACACCCCGGCGTGCGGCAGTCTGCATGGGCATGGACAAGAAGACCCTTTCGGGCGACGGCACCCGCATCGCCTACGAGAGCACCGGACGCGGCCCCACGGTCGTCCTGGTGAGTGGCGCGATGTCGACGGGCGGCACCCTGGCGCCGCTGGCCGTGTCGCTCTCGGACCGTTTCCAGGCCGTCGTGTACGACCGCCGGGGCCGCGGCGCCAGCGCGGACACCGCGCCGTACGCCGTGGAGCGTGAGGTCGAGGACCTGGCCGCCGTGATCGAGGCGGTGGGCGGCGAGGCACACCTGTACGGCATCTCCTCGGGCGGGGCCCTCGCGCTGGAGGCGGCGGCGAGCGGACTGCCGGTGCGGCGCGTGGCGGTCTACGAGACGCCGTACGCGATGTCCGAGGAGGGCGCCAAGGAGCGCGCGGACTACACCCGGCGGCTGAGGGAAGCGCTCGGGGAGGGACGGCGCGGGGACGCGGTCGAGTTGTTCCTGCGCCTGACGGGCCTCGGCGAGGGCGTGATCCAGGGCGCACGCCAGTCCCCCATGTGGGCCGGCATGGAGGCCATGGCGTCGAGCCTCGCCTACGACGACGCCGTCATGGGCGACGGCCGGGTGCCCCGCTCCCGGCTGGGCTCGGTCGGCGTCCCCGTCCTGGCGGTCGCGGGGGACGCGAGCCCCGGGTGGCTGCGCGAGGCGGCCAGGGCGATCGCGGACTCCGTCCCCGACGGTTCGTACCGCACGCTCCAGGGCCAGACGCACATGGTCGAGCCGAACGTTTTGGCGCCGGCGCTGACGGAGTTCTTCAGCCGGGACTGAGCCGGGGGGCGCGGGGGCACGCGCGCGTGGAGCCCGCCCCCGGGCCCCGCCGCGGGGTCAGGCCACGCCGGCCGTCGCGCGGGTCGTCGACGCGATCGTCGCCGAGCCGACGACCCGCGTGCCGTCGTACAGGACGATCGCCTGGCCGGGCGCGACGCCGCGGACCGGCTCGGTGAAGGTCACCTCCAGGCAGCCGTCGACGACTTCGGCGGTCACCTCGGTCTCGCCGCCGTGGGCGCGCAGCTGGGCCGTGTAGGTGCCGGGGCCGGCGGGGGCGACGCCGCACCAGCGGGGCTTGACGGCGGTGAGGGCGCTGACATCCAGGGCGGACGCCGGGCCGACGGTCACCGTGTTGTCCACCGGTGAGATGTCGAGGACGTAGCGCGGCTTGCCGTCGGGGGCCGGGGTGCCGATGCGCAGCCCCTTGCGCTGGCCGATCGTGAAGCCGTACGCGCCCTCGTGCGTGCCGAGCCGGTTGCCGGACTCGTCGACGATGTCGCCCTCGGAGCGGCCGAGCCGCTTGGCGAGGAAGCCCTGGGTGTCGCCGTCGGCGATGAAGCAGATGTCGTGCGAGTCGGGCTTCTTGGCCACCGCCAGGCCCCTGCGCTCGGCCTCCGCGCGGATCTCGTCCTTGGTGGTGAGGGTGTCGCCGAGCGGGAACATCGCGTGGGCGAGCTGCCGGTCGTCGAGCACTCCGAGGACGTACGACTGGTCCTTGGCCATGTCGGAGGCGCGGTGCAGTTCGCGGGTGCCGTCCTCGCGGACGATCACCTGGGCGTAGTGGCCGGTGCAGACCGCGTCGAAGCCCAGTGCGAGCGCCTTGTCGAGGAGGGCGGCGAACTTGATCTTCTCGTTGCAGCGCAGGCAGGGGTTGGGGGTGCGGCCGGCCTCGTACTCGGCGACGAAGTCCTCGACGACGTCCTCGCGGAAGCGGTCGGCGAGGTCCCACACGTAGAACGGGATGCCGATGACGTCGGCGGCGCGGCGGGCGTCGCGCGAGTCCTCGATGGTGCAGCAGCCCCGCGCGCCCGTCCGGAACGATTGAGGGTTGGCGGAGAGCGCGAGGTGGACGCCGGTCACGTCGTGACCCGCTTCGGCCGCGCGGGCGGCGGCGACGGCGGAGTCGACTCCGCCGGACATGGCGGCCAGGACGCGGAGGGGGCGGGGGCGCTGCGGGGTCTCAGTCATAACCCTTCCAGGGTACGGGGGCGCGGGAACCAGGGCCGCCGGGTATCCGTTGACGATCACATGGGAGAGCGGAAGGCTTCGAGGGACGGCGACCGGAAGGTCGGCCGCCGGGCGCTGCTGATCGGCGGCACGGTGGCCGCGGCGGGCTCCGCCGTGCTGGCCCGGGACGAGTTGGCGCGCCTGTGGTGGCGTGCTCCGGGTGTCGAGAAACCGCGCGAGGAGGGCGAGGTCGACTACGCGGGGGCGCGCTGGGTGGCGGCGTCGGACGCCAACTGGCGCCGTGCGGACCGCCCCGACGACTACGGCATAGACATGGTGATCGTCCATGTCACGCAGGGCAGCTTCGACAGCGCGGTGAAGGCCTTCCAGGACCCGGGGCACAAGGCGGCGACGCACTACATCGTCCGGCAGGACGGGCACGTAGCACAGATGATCCGCGAGCTGGACGTGGCCTACCACGCGGGCAACCGCGACTACAACGAACGCAGTGTCGGCATCGAGCACGAGGGCTTCGTGGACCGCCCGCAGGACCTCACGGACGAGATGTACGAGGCCTCGGCCCGCCTCACGGCCCGGATCTGCGCCCGCTACGACATACCCCTCGACCGCGAGCACATCATCGGCCACGTGGAGGTCCCGGGCACGGACCACACGGACCCGGGGCGGCACTGGGACTGGGAGAAGTACATGCGTCTGGTGCGGCGGGCGGGTACGACACCGGCCTGACGCCCGGGCCCGTCGGCAGCACCTTCAGGTCAGTCCGGCTGCCCGCGCCCGTTCCACCGCCGGGCCGATGGCCTTCGCCAGGGCCTTGATGTCGGCCTCCGTGGAGGTGTGGCCGAGGGAGAAGCGCAGGGTGCCGCGGGCCAGGTCGGGATCGGTGCCGGTGGCGAGCAGGACATGGCTGGGCTGGGCGACGCCGGCGGTGCAGGCGGAGCCGGTGGAGCACTCGATGCCCTGTGCGTCGAGCAGGAGCAGCAGGGAGTCGCCCTCGCAGCCGGGGAAGGTGAAGTGCGCGTTGGCCGGGAGGCGGCCCTGCGGGTCCGGGTCGCCGCCGAGGATCGCGTCCGGCACGGCCGAACGGACCGCGTCGACAAGGGCGTCGCGCAGGGTGCCGATCTCGCGGGCGAACCACTCGCGTTGCTCGGCGGCCAGCCGCCCGGCGACGGCGAAGGAGGCGATGGCGGGCACGTCGAGGGTGCCGGAGCGCACGTGGCGCTCCTGGCCGCCGCCGTGCAGTACCGGGACGGGGGTGTGCTCACGGCCGAGGATCAGCGCGCCGATGCCGTAGGGGCCACCGATCTTGTGGCCCGAGACCGTCATCGCGGCGAGGCCCGAGGCGGCGAAGTCCACGGGGATCTGACCGAAGGCCTGGACGGCGTCCGAGTGCAGCGGGACCCCGTACTCGGCTGCCGCGGCGGCGAGTTCGCGGATCGGCAGGATCGTCCCGATCTCGTTGTTCGCCCACATGACGGTGGCGAGGGCCACGTCGTCGGGGTTGCGGGCGATCGCCTCGCGCAGGGTGTCGGGGTGGACGCGGCCGTGGGAGTCGACCGGCAGGTACTCGATGGTGGCGCCCTCGTGTTCGCCGAGCCAGTGCACGGCGTCGAGCACCGCGTGGTGTTCGACGGGGCTGGCGAGGACGCGGGTGCGGGCCGGGCCGGCGTCGCGGCGTGACCAGTAAAGGCCCTTGACGGCGAGGTTGTCGGCCTCCGTGCCGCCCGAGGTGAAGACGACCTCGCTGGGGCGGGCGCCGAGGGCTTCGGCGAGGGTCTCGCGGGCCTCCTCGGCGGTGCGGCGGGCCTGCCTGCCGGATGCGTGCAGGGAGGACGCGTTGCCGGTGGCACCCAGCTGGGCGGTGAGCGCCTCTGCCGCCTCCGGGAGCATCGGGGTGGTCGCGGCGTGGTCGAGGTAAGCCATGGTGAGCCCGATTCTACGGCTCCCCGTTCACCGGCCTCAGATCAAGGCTGGCCGAACGTGAACCGCTTGCCGGCGCGGCGACGGCCCGTCGTCCTCGGGCCGGCCGCGGCGTACCGGCGGACGGCTGTCCGACGGTGGCTCACAAGCTCCACGAGATGGTGCTGTCGAACTCCATGAAGGCCGCGAGGACCAGCAGGTCGGCGACGCCCAGGCCCAGGCCCAGCAGCGCGCGGCCGCGGCGCTCGGTGCCGCGCCACAGGGCGATGCTCGCCAGCACGATGGCGATCGGGCCGAGGAAGAGGTTGAGCACGAGCAGGCCCAGCAGGCCCAGGATGAAGGACGCGACGGCCATGCCGTCGGTGTCGCGGATGCCGGTGCGGCGCGAGGCCGGAGCGGTGAGCTGCATGGTGATCGACTCCTGGATGCGGATCGAAGAGGCGGCGGTCGGTGTCAGTGGGCCTGCGTGTGGCGGCGGCGGCCGCGCTCGCGGAGCGCGAAGATGCCGAGCCAGACCGCGATGACGGCGCCGAGGGCGACGGAGAAGGTGAGCGGCGCGTGGGCCACGGTGCCTAGGACGACACCCAGCAGCAGGAGTGCGGCGACGATGAACAGCACGGGAATCAGCCCCCAGGGTTCGGTGAACGCTTGTGGTTACAGTTGTTCACTGACTTCCCAGTCTAACGCCTCTCATGACTTTCCAATTCCAGAGAACAGTTGTTAACTGCATGGTATGAGTCACACCCTCGGCATCCGGCAGGCCCAGAAGCAGAAGACCCGGCAGGCACTCCTCGACGCGGCCCTCGGGCTGCTGGAGGGGCAGAGTCTGAGCAGCCTGGGACTGCGCGAGGTCACCCGCGCCGTCGGGGTCGCCCCGACCGCCTTCTACCGCCACTTCCGCTCCACGGCGGATCTGGGCGTGGCCCTGGTCGAGGAGGCGCTGGGCAGCCTGCACCCGATGATCCGGACGACGGTGTCCACGACGGACGACCACGAGGAACGCATCACGCGCACCATCGAACTGATCGCCCGTCACGTCGACGGGTACCCCGCTCATGTCCGCTTCATCGCCCGTGAACGACATGGCGGAGTCCTGCCGGTACGAGAAGCCATACGGGAGCAACTCGCCCGCTTCGCCCAGGAGGTCAAGGACGAACTGGCCAAGGACCCGGTCTCCGAGGGCTGGAGCGAGGACGACCTGCTGATGCTCGCGCATCTCTACGTCGACCAGATGCTGAGCACGGCGTCGCTGTTCCTGGAAGCCCTGGAAGGCCCGGAGGAGGAGCGCCCCGACCGGACCCGGCACGTCACACAGCTGGCGACCCGCCAGATGCGGCTGATCGGCCTCGGCCGCCGGCATTGGCTGGATTGACACCCCCGGACCACACACAGGGGCGGAGCGCCCGTTCACCGGACGCGCCGCCCCTGCCGCATACCGCCCCGGGTTGGGCCCGAGGCGGTCTCCTGCGCCGACTGCGCCTCTTGCCCTGCTGCTCCTAGTGCCCCCAGTGCTCCCTGCTCCTCCTGCGGCTGAGGCTGCTGCCCCTGGTCACCACCGGGACCGCCCTGGTCGCCGCCCGGCGGGCCGCGGGGCATCCCCGAAGGGGCCCCGGACGGCTTACCGGTCGACTTGGATCCGGCGAAGGCGGCGCCCCGAGGGGCCCCCGAGGGCGCGCCGGACGGAGCACCCGAGGGCGCGCCGGAAGGCGCACGCGAAGCCGCACCCGACGGCGCCTGGCAGGACCGCCGCCCCGACCCGCCCCCACTGTTCGAGGACGACGAGGGGTCGCCCGACCCGCAGGCCGCCAGGGCCGGGGGCGAGAGCACCAGCAGGGCCAGGAGCCTGTGAACCGCGCGTCAGTGCGGCGGAGTTCAGCCCAGCCGGACCCGCGCCAGCTGCCGGGACTGCGCCACCAGCCGGTCCGCGCTGTCCCACACCTCGGCGTCCTCCTCCAGGAAGCCGCCGGCGAGGTTGCGCGTGACGATCGACACCCGCAGCGGACCCGGTGCCGGGCGGCACCGGACGTGCACGGTCAGCTCGACGGTCGGCACCCAGCCCTTCAGCCCGAGTTCGAAGGCCGTGGGCGGCAGGGCGTCGACCGCGAGCAGCAGGGAGAGCGGGTCGGGATCACGCCCGTCCTTGAGTCCGAACCAGGCCCGCATCTCGCCCTTGCCGGAGGGCTGCCCGAGGGCCCAGCCGAGCGTGGACGGGTCGAGCTTGAGCATCAGACGCTCGGTGATCGCCGAGCTGCCGTCGACAGGGGCGGGTCCGTCCTCGGGGCCGAAACAGTGCTCCGGCGGCGCGATCGCGGGCGGCCGGGCCGTCGTACGGACGTCGTCGGGCAGGGTGTCCAGGTCGCCGTAGGAGGCGAGGACGCGGATGCGCTCCACCTCGCGGCCCTCTTCGTCGTACTGGAAGAGGGAGGCCTGGCCGGTCGACAGGGTGCGGCCGGTGCGGACGACGTCCGTGCGGACGACCGCGGGGCCGGGCTGGGACGCGGTCAGGTAGTGCGCCGAGATCGTGAAGGGATCGGCGTGCGGCAGGGCGTCCGCGAGGGCGCGGCCCAGGACGGCCAGCAGGTAGCCGCCGTTGACGGCGCTGATGATCGTCCAGCCGGCGGAGAGGTCGATGTCGTAGACGCCCGGCGCGCGGCGGGTGAGGGCGGTGTCGCGGTCGAACTCACTGTCGCCGATCGTGGCCCGGGCGGCCGGGGCGGTGGCTGCTTCTGGCATGGCTGAACAGTACAAGAACTTGCTACTAAGCGGTAGCTTTCCACTCCTGGAGCAGATCGCGAAGGCGCCGACGACCGTGCACGTGGTCATCCCGAAGAGCGCGGGTGGCCACGACACGGCCTTGTGGCGGCCCCAGGTCGTCCCGGCGTTCCGCCGGCTGACCGAGGAGATGGGCGCCCGCGTCACGGCAGGACCGGCTGCTCCTCCTCGCTCACCGTCGACCGCCGGTGCCACGCCCGCGGAGCTCGCCAGTGGTATCGCATCGCGAGCAGACGCAGTGCGAAGGCGGTGATGACCGCCAGGCCGCTGGTCACCGGGTTCAGGGCGTCGTAGCGGATGCACAGGGCGGCCAGGGCGGAGCCGACGATGGCGGGGACCGCGTACAGGTCGCGGTCCCAGCGCAGCAGCGAGGGCACCTCGTTGGCGAGGACGTCCCGCAGCACACCGCCGCCCACAGCGGTGGTCAGGCCCAGCCCGGCGGAGGCGGTCAGGCCCAGCCCGTACTCGTACGCCTTGATGGTGCCGGCGACGCAGAACAGGCCGAGGCCGGCCGCGTCGAAGACGTTCACCGCGCCCTGGATGCGCTCCACCTGGGGGTGCAGGAAGAAGACCAGGAGGGTGGCGAGCAGCGGAGTGAGGAAGTACCCCAGGTCCGTGAAGGCGGCGGGCGGCACGGCCCCGATGACCAGGTCGCGGAACAGCCCCCCGCCCAGCGCGGTGACCTCGGCGAGGACGGCCATGCCGAACACGTCGAAGTTCTTGCGCACGGCCAGCAGGGCGCCGGAGATCGCGAAGACGAAGATGCCGATCAGATCGAGCGTGTGCTGGACGGACGGGCTGAAGAGTTGCTGGAGCACCCGTGCATTTTCCCCCACGGGTGAGCCCTCGCCCTGATGTGCGAGGGCGAGGGCTCGGCCGGACTCACTTCTCGGCGGTCGCCGTGTCCTTCCCGGCGGTCTTGCCCATGACGGTCTCCCCGGCCGCCTCCTGCGCCGAGGCCAGCAGCTCGGTGTCCTGCGGCTGCTGGTCCGCGAAGTTCTCCGGGTGGTGGCAGGCGACCTGCTGGCCGGCCCGCAGCTCCACCAGCGGCGGCTCGGTCGTCTTGCAGATCGCCGTCGCCTTCCAGCACCGGGTGTGGAAGCGGCAGCCGCTCGGCGGGGCGATCGGCGAGGGCACGTCGCCCTTGAGCAGGATGCGCTCGCTCTTGACGCCCCGGCGCTTGGGATCCGGAATCGGCACGGCCGACAGCAGGGCCTTGGAGTACGGGTGCATCGGCGACTTGTACAGCTTGTCGCGGTCCGCCAGCTCGACGATCTTGCCGAGGTACATCACCGCGATCCGGTCCGAGACGTGCCGGACGACCGACAGGTCGTGCGCGATGATCACATACGTCAGGCCCAGCTCCTCCTGGAGGTCGTCCAGCAGGTTCACCACCTGCGCCTGGATCGACACGTCCAGCGCGGAGACCGGCTCGTCCGCCACGACCAGCTTGGGGTTGAGCGCGAGCGCGCGGGCGATGCCGATGCGCTGGCGCTGGCCGCCGGAGAACTCGTGCGGGTAGCGGTTGTAGTGCTCGGGGTTGAGACCGACCACCGACAGCAGCCGCTGGACCTCCTTCTTCACGCCGCCCTCGGGCTGGACGCCCTGGAGCCGGAAGGGGGCGCCGACGATCGTGCCGATCGTGTGGCGCGGGTTCAGCGAGGAGTACGGGTCCTGGAAGATCATCTGCACGTCGCGGCGCATGGGGCGCAGCTCGCCGGTCTTCAGGTGCGTGATGTCCTTGCCCTCGAACTCGACCGAGCCGCCGGTCGGTTCGAGCAGCCGGGTGATCAGCCGGCCCATGGTGGACTTGCCGCAGCCCGACTCACCGACGACACCGAGCGTCTCGCCCTTGCGCACTTCGAAGTCGATGCCGTCGACGGCGCGCACCGCGCCGGTCTGCCGCTGGAGCAGGCCCTTGCGGATCGGGAAGTGCTTCTGAAGGCCGGTCACCTTCAGCAGGACCTCGCGGTCGTCCGTGGTGCCCTCGGTGAGGGTGCTTCCGCTCGTGTCCGGTGTGCTCACCGTTTTGTCGTCGCTCACAGCTTCGGCGCAATCTCTTCGGTCCAGATACGCTCCCGCTGCTCCTGCGTCATGTGGCAGGCGGCCCAGTGCGAGCCGCCGACCTCGGTCAGCTCGGGGCGGACCGTGCGGGTGACGTTGTCCTTCGGGAGGTCCGCGTACGGGCAGCGCGGGTGGAAGGCGCAGCCGGACGGGAGGTTGATGAGGGAGGGCGGCGCGCCCATGATCGGGATGAGCCGGTCGGTCTCCTCGCGGTCCAGACGCGGCATCGAGCCGAGCAGGCCCCAGGTGTAGGGGTGCCGGGGCTCGGAGAACACGTCCTCGGCGGGGCCGCGCTCG
Source organism: Streptomyces sp. 378 (assembly GCF_030124145.1). Classification (GTDB taxonomy): domain Bacteria; phylum Actinomycetota; class Actinomycetes; order Streptomycetales; family Streptomycetaceae; genus Streptomyces. Next base: position 40,040 of record NZ_JASKMS010000007.1, on the reverse strand, counting down.
ATGCACCGGCCGCCGTACATGACCAGCAGGTCGTCGGCCATCTCGGCGACCACGCCCAGGTCGTGGGTGATCATGATGACCGCGGAGCCGAACTCCTTCTGCAGATCCCGGATCAGGTCGAGGATCTGCGCCTGCACGGTGACGTCCAGGGCGGTGGTCGGCTCGTCGGCGATGAGCAGCTCGGGGTTGTTCACCAACGACATGGCGATCATGGCGCGCTGGCGCATACCGCCGGAGAACTCGTGCGGGTAGCCGTCGACGCGCTTGGCGGGCTCGGGGATGCCGACCCGGTCGAGCATCTCGATCGCCCGCTGTTTGGCGGCCTTCTTGCTGACGTCGTGGTGGACGCGGTACGCCTCGACGATCTGCTGCCCGACGGTGTAGTAGGGGTGCATCGCCGACAGCGGGTCCTGGAAGATCATGGCCATCTTCCGGCCGCGCAGCCGCCGCACGTCGTCGGGGTCGGCCCCGATCAGCTCCTGGCCGTCGAGCCAGACCTCGCCGGAGACCTTGGCGCGCGCCGAGCGGTGCAGTCCCATCACGCCGAGCGAGGTGACCGACTTGCCGGAGCCGGACTCGCCCACGATGCCCAGGGTCTTGCCCTTGCGCACGTCGAAGCTGACACCGTCGACGGACTTGACCAGGCCGTCGTCGGTGTCGAAGTGGATGTGCAGATCACGGACGGACAGGAACACGTCGTCCGGGACGGACGCGGCGATGGTGTCCGGTTCGCCGAGCGCGGCTTTGTCGAGCTTGCTCACGAGTACCTCACCCGGGGGTCGATGGCGGCGTACACCAGGTCGACGATCAGATTGCAGAAGACGATGAAGAACGCGGCGACCAGGGTCACGCCCATGATGATGGGCAGGTCGTTCGTCTGGATGGACTGGACGGCGTAGGCGCCGATGCCCTGCAGCGAGAAGACCGTCTCGGTCAGCACCGCGGTGCCGACGAGGGTGCCGAAGTCCATGCCGAAGATCGTCACGATCGGGGTGAGTGCGGAGCGCAGGCCGTGCTTGGTGACGACCGTGCTCTCCTTGAGGCCCTTGGCCCTGGCCGTTCTGATGTAGTCCTCGCTCATCGTCTCCAGCATGCCCGCCCGGGTGAGCCGGGCGTACAGCGCGGAGAAGAGGAAGGCGAGGCTGACCCAGGGCAGCACCAGGTGCCAGGCCCATTCGGCGGGGTTCTCCGTGAACGGGACGTAGTCGATGCTGTCCCAGATCGGGATCTCGTAGACGAAGAGCGCGAGCAGGATCTGGCCGGTGAAGAAGATGGGCAGCGAGACGCCGGCGAGCGCGATGAACATGGCGCCGCGGTCGATCGGCTTGCCCTTGCGGAGCGCCGAGATGACACCGGTCGTGACACCGAAGACCACCCAGATCACCGCGGCACCGATGGCCAGGGAGAAGGAGACGGGGATCCGCTCCAGCAGCTGGGGCCAGACCTCGACGTGGTTCTTGAAGGAGTACCCGAAGCAGGGTGCGCTGCAGTGCGTCGCGTCGGGACCGAACTTGTAGTCGGCGCCCACCACGATGCCCTTGATGAAGTCCCAGTACTGGACGTAGACCGGCTGGTCCAGGCCCAGATTCTGCTTGATCGCGGCGACGGACTCGGGGTTCGCGTCCTTGCCGACGTACTGGGTGGCCAACTGGTCGGCCGTCTGGCCCCCGAGGCGGGGGACCAGGAAGAAGATGGCGAAGGTGACTGCGCTGACCACCAGCAGCAACAGCACCGCGCCCATGACGCGTCGGAGGATGTACGCAGCCACAGCTGTACGGCCCCGGGTGGCCGCGGCGGGGTCGTCCGCCGCGGCCACCCGGTGCCTTCACCTGCCTTTCGAAAGGATCCGGCCTGCTGAGTTACTTCGAGGAGCTCATCAGCAGGTAGTCGTACATGCCGAGGTAGGCCTGCGTGACGGTGACGTTCGTCGCGGACGCCGGCCGGAGCAGCAGGTTCTTGCGGTAGACCAGCGGGACGACCGAGGCGTTGTCGAGCACCATCTTGTCGATGTCACCCCAGGCCTTGGTGCGGGCCGCGTCGTCGGTGTTGGCGATCGCGTCCGTCAGGGCCTTGTTGATCTTCGGGTCGTCCAGCTCCATCAGGTTGTTGCCGCCCGAGGGCTTGATGGCGGCACCGTTGATGATCTGGTCGAGGAAGCCGTAGCCGGTCGGCCAGTCGGCACCCCACGCCATCGAGAGCATGCCGAGCTTGTTGTCGTGGACGTAGCTCGGGACACCGGCGAAGTTGGAGAAGTACTTGCCGGAGGGGAACTGCTTGATCTCGACGTTGATGCCGATCTTCTTCAGCGACGCCTGGACGGCGGTCGCCGAGGCGATCTCGGCGGGGCGGTCGGAGCGGGCCGTCAGGATGGTGTTGAAGCCGTTCGGCTTGCCGCACGCCTTCAGCGCCGCCTTGGCCTTGGCCGCGTCACCCTTGTGACCGTCGGTCGCGTAGGTGTCGAACTTGGTGTAGCCGTTCACGGACGGCGGCAGCAGCGTGGTCGCCACGTCGCCCTTCGGCGAACCGCCCATGGCGTCGAGCACCGACTGCTTGTCGAGGCCCCACTGCACGGCCTTGCGGCAGTCGGCGTTGTCGAACGGCTTCACGTTCACGTTGAGCGCGATGTACTGCGTGGCGCCCGCGTAGGAGCTGTCCGTCTGGCCGGCGAGCTTGCCGCGCAGCACCTTCGGCTGGGTCTGCGGCTGCACACCGGTGCCGGCCGCGTCAGCCGTGATCTTGTCGGAGATCAGGTTGTTGTCGACCGTGACCGGGTTGACCTTGAACTTGATCGTGATCTTGTCCGGCAGGGCCTTGCGGATCGGGTCCGTCTTCGGGTCCCACTGCTTGTTGCGCACGAGGGTGGCGCCGCGGCCCTCCTCGTAGGACTGGAACTGGTACGGGCCGGAGGACTGGATGGCCTGGACGTACTTCGCACCGGTGTCCTTCGCCTGCGGCACGGGGGCCGTCTGCGAGAAGGTCGCCAGGTAGTCGAAGTCGGCGAACGGCTGCTTCAGCTTGAAGACGATCGTCCGGTCGTCCGGCGTCTCGATGGACTTGATGCCATCGGCGGACTTGTCCTTGTAGGGACCCTTGTACTTGTCGCCGCCCTCCAGGTAGGCCTTGAAGTACGTCGGGCCGTTGGACAGTGCCTCGGGCGCGAAGTTGGAGCGCTCGATGGCGTACTTGACGTCCTTGGACGTCACCGGGGTGCCGTCCTGGAACTTCACACCCGCACGCAGCTTGTACGTCCAGGTCTTGGCGTCCGGGCTGGCCTTGCCGAGTCCCTCGGCGAGGTCCGGCACGACCTCCAGGCCTTCCTTGCCCGCGGCCGGCTTGAACGTGGTGAGCGTCCTGCCGTAGAGCCGGGAGAAGTTCTGCACCCAGCCGTAGTACGTGTTGCCGGGGTCGAGGGAGTCCGGCACGTCCGAGTGCTCGTACGTGACCGTTCCTCCCTTCTTGTCCGACGCGTTGACGATCGAGTTCAGCGCGGCGTCCTTCTTGCCGTTGCCTCCCCCGTCGTTGTCGTCGCCTCCGCCGCCGCACGCGGCAGCACCGAGCGACAGTGCCAGGACCGACGCAACGCCGGCGGTCACCCTTCTCGTCTTCACTGAGGAAGCCCCCTCATTCGATGGATCACTTGCTGCGAGGGTCGAGGGCGTCACGCAGCCCGTCACCCAGCAGGTTGAAGGCCAGGACGGTGATGAAGATCGCCAGTCCGGGCACGAACATGTACTGCGGATCAGCTGTGTAGAGATCCACAGCGTTGCTGAGCATGCCGCCCCAGGAGGCCTGCGGCGGAGCGATACCGACGCCGAGGAAGCTCAGCGCGGCCTCGAACAGGATGTTCGTCGGGATGATCAGCGTCGAGTAGACGAGGATCGGCGCGACGAGGTTCGGGAGCAGTTCCCGGAACAGGATGTACGGGCCGCGCGCCCCGAGGCTCGTGGAGGCCTCGATGAACTCCCGCTTGCGCAGGGTCATGGTCTGGGCCCGCACGATGCGGCCGATGTACGGCCAGCTGAAGAAGCCGATCACGAAGATCAGCACGCTGATGCGCAGGGACAGGCCCTCGAGGCCGAAGAACCCGTCCTGCACCGAGGCCGAGATCGAGATGGCGAACAGCAGCAGGGGGAAGGCCAGGAACGTGTCCATGAGCCTGCTGATCACGCTGTCGATCCAGCCGCCGTAGTACCCGGCGACGACACCGAGCACGGTGCCGATGCACACGGACAGCAGTGTGGCGCCGCCCGCGACCAGGAGGGAGACCCAGGAACCGTCGATGATGCGGGCCAGCATGTCCCGGCCGTACTGGGGGTCCACGCCGAGCGGGTGGTCCCAACTCATCCCGCCCCAGCCGCCCTTGGGGGCGAGCAACGCGGGGTCGATCAGGTCCTGGTTGAACTTGTTGGGATCGAGGTCGAAGATCCACTGGATCGGCTTGGAGAACACCGCCATCAGCACCAGCAGGATGACGATGACACCTCCCGCCATTGCCACCTTGTCCCGCTTGAAGCGCATCCAGGCGATCTGGGTGAGCGAACGCCCCTCGATCTGGCTCTTCTTGACCCCGGAGAGCACGGCCTCGGGCTGTGCTCCGGCTTCCGCCCCGGTGGTCTCGATCGGTGCGGTCACGGTGCGATTGACCCCTCTCGGGCCGGCGATCGCCGACCCCCTGGCTGCCGCTGTAGCGGTTTTGTTTGTCTCGTACACGAGACCGACCCGGCCCGTGTCTTGCCGGGAGTCTTCAACGCTTTGGCGATCTGTTGCCAGACTTGGCGATGAAAGGATGCGTAAACGTGATGCTGTCTGCGGGGTTCCGTTATCCGGACAGCGGGTAACGCGGGTCGGACAGGCTGAGATGGGTGAATTTTAAGACATAGGCGCACACTTCACCCCTATCTACGCGCGGAGAGCCGCGTGATCGTCCCGTTTCGCGGAGCGGTACGGGAGGGGTTCGGAGGGCGACTTCGAGCCGGTCAGTACCGACTGAGGGGCGGTCAGTACCGGCTCACGAGCCGTCAGTACCGGCCTTGAGCCGGAGGATATCCGTAGCCCGACGCCGGAGCCTGGACGGGGGCCGTGGCGTGCGCCTCGCGGTCGTAGAAGGGGCGGGCCTTCGCGCGCAGCCACATCGCGACCGGGTCGTGCTCGTCGGACAGGGCGACGGTCGACACGGGCAGCCCGTCGGGCACGGCGCCGAGGGACTGCTGCATCATCGCGCGCACGGAGTCCACGGCCGGCGGCGAGGTGTCGTACACATCCAGTCCGATGGCGAGGTACGGCGCCCCGAGCGCGGGCTGCACCCAGGCGCGGCGCAACGAGCGGACGGCCGGGGTGCGGTGGGCGTTCTGCGCGAGCAGGGCGTAGAACTGGGGGATCTCGATGGCCGGTTCGGACAGGCGCAGGGGGCCGGCGGGCTGGCGGTCCAGGCCCGTCGCGATCCGGCGCAGGTCGAGCCAGGGGATGCCGACGCCCCCGCCGGGGGCGTGCGGGTTGAGCCACAGTCCGTAGTGGTCGGGGTAGAGGGCGCGGGCGACGTCGATCCCGTCGACCACCTCGTACGAGCGGTTCCAGCCGCTGGCGGAGAGCTCCTGAGCGGAGGTCACACAGGGGGCGTAGCCGTAGCCGTCGACGTCCATGTTCCCGTACTGGGCGTCCGGCGAGCCGGCCTGCCCGTGCCACAGGAGCATCCAGATCTGGCCGGTGTGCGGGGTCGCGAGCGCGCGCAGGAGTGCCTCATAGGCGTCGTAGCGCCCGGGCGTGACCTGGCGCAGCATGTGCTCGACCTGTCCGGCCGCGGCCGTGCCGCTCGCGCTCACCTTTACCGCCCCTTCGTACAACGCCTCGACGGTGCCCTAGCTTAAGCCCGCACGCCGACTCCGAACCTGGCGCCGCCGTGCCGGTGCGGGCCGCGTGTGGTTCTCGCGCGGTTCCCCGCGCCCCTTCGGTGCGTTGCCCTACCGCTGGTAGAAGGGCCGGACCCGCTCCGTCATCCAGGTGGCCACCGGGTCCTCCGTCACGTCCAGGAGCACCAGGTTGACCGGCCAGGGGGCCGGGACGGCGGTGACGGCCCGGGTGAGGGCCTCCAACGGGAGCGCGCGCAAGTCTCCTTCCCGCTGGGAGAGTTCGACGCCCACGAACATCACGGGCTCGGCGGTCTCGATGGCGGCGAGACAGCGGCGGGCCGTCACGACGACGCCGGTGGTCTCGAACTCGGCGGACGCCGCGGCCAGGAAATCCACCGGGTCGTCCTGCCAGTCGGGCTCGAAGAGACGGACCCGGCCGCCGCTCGCGGGGCCGTCCAGCGGGGTCCGGCCAGCCCGGCACAACTCCGCCACGGCGGGCGGCGGGAGCGGGATGCCCACCACACCGCCCGGGTTGACGACCATCCCCGCGTGCGGGGGCAGGCCGCGGGCGAACTCCACGGCGGGGGCGATGGTGTACGCCATGTGGGAGCCGACGACCTGGCGGAACTGCTCCTCGGAGCTGAACACCGGCACGAACGCCTGGCCGTCGATCTCGATGCCGGGCAGGTCGAGGGGGCCGCTGTGCGGGCCGCCGCCGCTGGGCAGCGGGACCCACACGAAGCTCCGGCCGAGCACCTCGACGATCCGCCCGCCGGCCGCCGGACCGGCGCCGAGGGAGGCCGAGAGCACCTCCTCCAGTTCGTTGCCGGGCCAACCGCCGTGCGGGTGGGTCTGCGTCTGCGCCGGAAAGTCCGCGGAGAATTCCGCCGGGAAGTCCATCTGCCTACCGCCTGCCTGGAACCACTGCTGTGGCTCAAAAGGCTAACGGCTCGGGCGCGCGGCGCGGTCGGGTGTGAAGCGGGTGAGGGGAGCCCGGGGGGGCGGGGGCCGTCGGCGGGCGGCACCCGTAACGCCCGGGGGCCCGGGCAGGCGCCGTCGGCGGGCGGCACCCGTACACCCGGAGCCCCGGGGCCGAGGCCTCCGGCGGGTGGCCCCCGTAACGCCCGGAGGCCCGGGGTGAGGAACCCTCCCCAGCGGGCGACACCCACACTCGAAACCCAGCGACCGGGCGCCGCCGACAGGTGGCCCTCGTAACGCCCGGAGCCCCGCGGCAAAGCCACCGACGGGCGACCCCCGTACACCCGGAGCCCCGCGCCCTGAGCCGCCGACAGGCGGCACCCACACACCCGAGACCCCCACGGCCAGGGCCACCGGCAGGTGGCACCCGTAACGCCCGGCGTCCGGGGCCGGGAGCCGCCGACAGACGGCCCACGGCCGGGGCCGCCAGCGGGCGGCACTCACACACCGAAGCCCCACAGCCGGGGCCACCGGCAGGTGGCACCCGTAACGCCCGGCGTCCGGGGCCGGGAGCCGCCGACAGACGGCCCACGGCCGGGGCCGCCAGCGGGCGGCACTCACACACCGAAGCCCCACAGCCGGGGCCACCGGCAGGTGGCACCCGTAACGCCCGGCGTCCGGGGCCGGGAGCCGCCGACAGGCGGCACCCACACGACGGGCGACACCCATACACCCGACGCCCCACGACCGGGGCCGCCAACGGGCGGCACCCGTCACACCGAAGCCCCACAGCCGGGGCCGCCGACGGGTGGCACTCGTGCGCCCCGTCGCCCCCGGGCCACCGGCCCGACTCCCCGCCTCCGGCCCGTCAGCCGGTGAAGCCGATGCTGCGGAGGGCGTCGGCCGCGGCCCGGTCGGCGAGGACGGCCGAGCCGCAGCCGGTGGGGAGGTCACCGCGCTCCACCGCGCGCAGCAGGCGGGTGCTCGCCGCGCGGTGGCGCAGGAACGCGTAGTGCGAGACGCCGCGGCCCCGGTCGCGCTGGCCGGCCAGCGCCTGTTCGGGGGTGACGTCGAGCAGCAGCAGGTGGAGCGTGCCGCCCCGGCGGCGGGCCTCGCGGGCCAGCCAGCGGCGGACCCAGGCCTGGGTGCCGCAGTCGTGCACGACGAGGCCCTCGCCCGTGCGCAGTGCGCGCCGCAGCCCGGCGTAGTGGGCGAGGCGGACGAGCGGGCGGTAGAGCGCGTACGGCAGGGCGCGCGGCATGCGGCGCTCCCAGCGGTCGCGGGTGTCCTGGGAGTCGATCCGCCGGTCCGGCACGGTGCGCCGCATCAGTGTGGACTTGCCGCTGCCGGGCAGACCCGTGACCACGACGAGGTCGCGGGGTCCGAACAGCAGCGTGCGCGGGCCGCGCCCGGCGCGGTCACGCAGATCGCGGACGACCGGCGCCGGCACCGGCACCGGGGCGCGGACCGCCCGGACCGGAGCGGCGGCCGGCTGGTCGGGCAGCGCGATGCCCGTCGTCGCGTACGCGGTGGTCCTGTTCACCGTGATCGTCCTCCCCTGGGGCCAGGTACGGAGTCCCATCCCCGCTGAGTGTAAAGAGAAGGTAATGCAGCAGGCCTCTCATTTACGTCCTCGTCCTGCAACAGGGCTGCTACAGGTCGCGGAGTCCGGCGGGCGGGACTCGTGCACTCCCTGTGAAAGGTCCCCCTGCCGCACCGGAAGGATGCGTGCAATGATGTGCGCGCCAACTGCATACCGGCCGTTTGAATCCGCGCGGGAGAGTCCCCAGCACCGCAAGAGCTGGGGCGCCGAAGGAGCAAGTCCCTCCCTTGAATCTCTCAGGCCCCGTTACCGCGCGGGCGAGGCACATCTGAAAAGCGGGCCCTCCCCTGTCCCGGCAGGGCGTGGCCCCACCCAAGGTGCAAGCCATGGACCAGCGCGGTCATGGCGAACCTCTCAGGTTCCGATGACAGATGGGGAGGACCGACCTCGCCCGTCATTGCCCTGGGAGACGACCGACTGTGAGCAGTACAGGAGAACTCCGTCACACCGCGCTCGATGCCCTGCATCGCTCGCTCGGCGCGACGATGACCGACTTCGCCGGCTGGGACATGCCCCTGCGCTACGGCTCCGAGCGCGACGAGCACACCGCCGTGCGCACGAAGGCCGGACTGTTCGACCTCTCCCACATGGGTGAGATCACCGTCACCGGCCCGCAGGCCGCCGCCCTCCTCGACTTCGCCCTGGTGGGCAACATCGGCGGAGTGAAGCCGGGCCGCGCCAGGTACACCATGATCTGCCGGGCCGACGGCGGCATCCTGGACGACCTCATCGTCTACCGGCTGGGCGAGACCGAGTACATGGTCGTCGCCAACGCCTCCAACGCCCAGGTCGTCCTGGACGCGCTGACCGAGCGCGCCGCCGCTTTCGACGCCGAGGTGCGCGACGACCGGGACGCCTACGCGCTGATCGCCGTGCAGGGCCCTGAGTCCCCCGGCATCCTGAAGTCGCTCACGGACGCCGATCTGGACGGCTTGAAGTACTACGCCGGTCTGCCCGGCACGGTCGCGGGCGTCCCGGCCCTGATCGCCCGCACCGGCTACACCGGCGAGGACGGCTTCGAGCTGTTCGTGAAGCCGGAGCACGCGGTCGAGCTGTGGCAGGCCCTGACCAAGGCCGGCGAGGGCGTCGGCCTGGTCCCGTGCGGACTGTCCTGCCGTGACACGCTGCGCCTGGAAGCGGGCATGCCGCTGTACGGGCACGAGCTGTCGACGTCCCTGACCCCCTTCGACGCCGGGCTCGGCCGGGTGGTGAAGTTCGAGAAGGAGGGCGACTTCGTGGGACGCGAGGCCCTGCGCGAGGCCGCCGCCCGGGCCGAGCAGAACCCGCCGCGCGTCCTGGTCGGCCTCGTCGCCGAGGGCCGGCGGGTACCGCGCGCCGGGTACACGGTCGTCGCCGGCGGCGAGGTGATCGGCGAGGTCACCTCCGGCGCCCCCTCCCCCACCCTCGGCAAGCCGATCGCGATGGCCTATGTCGATCCCGCGCACGCCGCGCCCGGCACGACCGGCGTGGGCGTGGACATCCGGGGCAGTCACGAGCCGTACGAGGTCGTGGCGCTGCCGTTCTACACGCGCCAGAAGTAGACACTGGCCGAAGGGCCGCGGCAGCGACCCCGTGCCCGTCGTCCCAGCTCACCCGTAGTCCCCCTTTCACAGCACTCCCGCGCGTACAGGAGAATCCAGGCCATGAGCAACCCCCAAGAGCTGCGCTACAGCAAGGAGCACGAGTGGCTGTCGGCCGCCGACGACGGCGTCTCGACGGTCGGCATCACGGAGCACGCGGCCAACGCGCTCGGCGATGTCGTGTTCGTCCAGCTTCCCGAGGTCGGTGACTCCGTGTCCGCCGGCGAGACCTGCGGCGAGCTGGAGTCGACCAAGTCGGTGTCCGACCTGTACTCCCCGGTCTCCGGTGAGGTCACCGAGGTCAACGAGGACGTCGTGAACGACCCGTCGCTGGTGAACTCGGCCCCCTTCGAGGGCGGCTGGCTGTTCAAGGTGCGCGTCACGGACGAGCCGGGCGACCTGCTCTCCGCCGACGAGTACACCGCGTTCTCCGCCGGCTGAGGAGTCGTAGCCCCATGTCCGTCCTGAACACACCCCTGCACGAGCTCGACCCGGCCGTCGCCGCGGCGGTCGACGCCGAGCTGCACCGCCAGCAGTCCACGCTCGAGATGATCGCCTCGGAGAACTTCGCTCCGGTCGCGGTCATGGAGGCGCAGGGCTCGGTCCTCACCAACAAGTACGCCGAGGGCTACCCGGGCCGTCGCTACTACGGCGGCTGCGAGCACGTCGACGTGGTCGAGCAGATCGCGATCGACCGCGTCAAGGAGCTGTTCGGCGCCGAGCACGCCAACGTGCAGCCGCACTCCGGCGCCCAGGCCAACGCGGCGGCGATGTTCGCGCTGCTCAAGCCGGGCGACACCATCATGGGTCTGAACCTCGCCCACGGCGGGCACCTGACCCACGGCATGAAGATCAACTTCTCCGGCAAGCTCTACGACGTCGTCGCCTACCACGTGGGCGAGGACGGCCGGGTCGACATGGCCGAGGTCGAGCGGCTGGCCAAGGAGGCCAAGCCGAAGCTGATCGTGGCCGGCTGGTCGGCGTACCCGCGGCAGCTGGACTTCGCCGCGTTCCGCCGGATCGCGGACGAGGTCGGTGCGTACCTCATGGTCGACATGGCCCACTTCGCCGGGCTGGTCGCGGCCGGGCTGCACCCCAACCCGGTGCCGCACGCCCATGTGGTCACCACCACGACCCACAAGACCCTCGGCGGTCCGCGCGGCGGTGTGATCCTCTCCACGGCCGAACTGGCCAAGAAGATCAACTCCGCCGTCTTCCCCGGTCAGCAGGGCGGCCCGCTGGAGCATGTGATCGCCGCCAAGGCCGTCGCCTTCAAGGTCGCCGCCTCGGAGGACTTCACGGAGCGCCAGCGCCGTACGCTGGAGGGTGCCCGCATCCTGGCCGAGCGTCTGGTGAAGGACGACGTCCGGGCCGTGGGCGTCGACGTCCTGTCCGGCGGCACGGACGTGCACCTGGTCCTGGTCGACCTGCGCCACTCGGAGCTGGACGGCCGGCAGGCCGAGGACCGCCTCCACGAGGTGGGCATCACCGTCAACCGGAACGCGATCCCGAACGACCCGCGTCCGCCGATGGTGACGTCCGGTCTGCGGATCGGCACACCGGCCCTGGCCACCCGCGGGTTCCGGTCCGAGGACTTCGCGGAGGTCGCGGACGTCATCGCCGAGGCGCTGAAGCCGTCCTACGACGCGGAGGCTCTCAAGGCCCGGGTGAAGGCCCTGGCCGACAAGCACCCGCTGTACCCGGGTCTGAACGTGTAACAAGCGGCTCGCAACGGCCGCGAAGAAACCTTTCGGGCGCCGCGTCGGCCACAAGCGGGCGCGGCACCCACCCCTCTGCACCACCCCCGTAGTCAGGAGTTCCCCCGTGGCCATCTCGGTCTTCGACCTGTTCTCGATCGGCATCGGCCCGTCCAGCTCCCACACCGTCGGCCCGATGCGGGCGGCCCGGATGTTCGCCCGGCGGCTGCGCAACGAGGAACTGCTGGCGCCGACGGTGAAGGTCCGTGCGGAACTGTACGGCTCGCTCGGCGCGACCGGGCACGGCCACGGCACTCCCAAGGCGGTGCTGCTCGGCCTGGAGGGCGACTCGCCGCGCACGGTGGACGTCTCGAACGCCGACCAGCGGGTGGAGGCGATCAAGACCGACGGTCGGCTGAACCTGCTCGGCGAACACGAGATCGTGTTCTCCTTCGACGACGACATGGTCCTGCACCGCCGCAAAACCCTGCCGTACCACGCGAACGGCATGACGCTGTGGGCGTACGACGCCTCGGGCACGGAACTGCTGACCAAGACCTACTACTCGGTCGGCGGCGGCTTCGTCGTCGACGAGGAGGCGGTCGGCGCCGACCGCATCAAACTCGACGACACCGTGCTCAAGTACCCCTTCCGCACGGGCGACGAGCTGCTGCGCCTGGCCGAGGAGACCGGCCTGTCGATCTCCGCGCTGATGCTGGAGAACGAGCGGGCCTGGCGCTCCGAGGAGGAGATCCGCGCGGGCCTGCTGGAGATCTGGCAGGTGATGCGGGACTGCGTGGCGCGCGGACTGTCCCAGGAGGGCATCCTGCCCGGCGGTCTCAAGGTGCGCCGGCGGGCCGCGAACACCGCGCGCAAGCTGCGCTCCGAGGGCGACCCGCTGGCCCTGTCCATGGAGTGGATCACCCTCTACGCCATGGCGGTCAACGAGGAGAACGCCGCGGGCGGCCGGGTCGTCACCGCCCCCACCAACGGCGCCGCCGGCATCATCCCGGCGGTCCTGCACTACTACATGAACTTCGTGCCGGGCGCCGACGAGGAGGGCGTGGTCCGCTTCCTGCTGGCCGCGGGCGCGATCGGCATGCTCTTCAAGGAGAACGCCTCCATCTCCGGCGCCGAGGTCGGCTGCCAGGGCGAGGTCGGCTCCGCCTGCTCCATGGCCGCGGGCGCCCTCGCCGAGGTCCTCGGCGGCTCGCCCGAACAGGTCGAGAACGCCGCCGAGATCGGCATGGAGCACAACCTCGGCCTCACCTGCGACCCGGTCGGCGGCCTGGTCCAGATCCCCTGCATCGAACGCAACGGCATGGCCGCGGTCAAGGCCGTCACCGCCGCCCGCATGGCGATGCGCGGCGACGGCTCCCACAAGGTGTCCCTGGACAAGGTCATCAAGACGATGAAGGACACCGGCGCGGACATGTCGGTGAAGTACAAGGAGACGGCCCGTGGCGGGCTGGCGGTGAACATCATCGAGTGCTAGGGAAATCGGTCCTGACCAGCGCGTTCGTGTCTTTCGGCGCTATCAGTGCCTTCCCTGCTTACTCGGCGGAAAGTCCCTGGAATCTCCCTGGGACAGACGTGAAAGTCCCTGGACCGTCCCTGCGTTCGGGGGCGATCCAGGGACCCCCTCAGCTGATCGGACACGGCAACCGCTTGCATATTGATCCGAAACTCAAAGGGTTCTATTCGACGGTGTAGCGGACGTGGGGTCCGCCGAAGTAACCGCGGACGATGTGTGGCTGGCGTTGGCGGCGGTGGAAGAACCTGCGGGTCTCGGCGGCGAGTTAGGCCTGGTCGCGGGCCCGGCTATGCATGGGCAGGCTCCGTTTGAGGTCGGCGTTGACCAACTCGTCGGGGTTCAGCTCCGGCGAGTAGGACGGCAGGAAATGCAGTTCGATGCGGTCCGGGTGGGCGGCCAGCCATGCGCGGACCTTGCGGGAGCGGTGTGCGGAGTGGCCGTCCACGACGAGGTGCACCTTGCGGCCGAAGTGGCCTGCGAGCCGGTCCAGGAAGCGGCACATGACGTAGGCGTCGAAGGTCTCGGTGAAGACCATGAAGTGCATGCGGCCCTTGGTGCTGATCGCGGACATCGCGTTGACCGAGAACCGGTTGCCCGTGCGGCGCACGACGGGGGTGCACCCCTTGGCGCCCCAGGTGCGGCCGGTGACCTGGTCGGAACGGATGCCTACCTGGTCGGCGAAGAGCACCTCACCACCCTCGGCCTTCGCCCTGGCCCGGATCGCGGCCAGGTCTCCTCCCGCCAGACGCGGACCGCTTCCGCGTTCTGCTCGACGGCCCGCTTGTCCGGGCGCTGGAAGGACAGGCCCCAGCGGCGCAGGACTTGCCCACGCCCTGCTCGGTCAGCCGTACCCGGTACAGCTTCGCGATCAGATCTCCGGCCCCGGCCCGCGTCCACAGCTGCCCCGCCAGCCCCAGGTCACACAGGGACGGTGATCCAGAACCGCTTGCCGGATCGCCTGCTGCTCGGCCGCGTCGAGGACCTGATGTTCGCCGACCCGGCGCCCACGCGGCCGAGCTACGAGTGCTTCGCGCCCGCCGGCCAGCCACTTCGCCCACCAGTTGTCCACAGCCTTCAGCGAGACCTGGAACACCGCCGCGACATCCTCGCGGGTCCGGCCCGCCACCAACGCGGCTACCGCCCGCATCCGAAGGGCCTCCGGTGCCGACGGCGACAACTGCCGTCCGCCCCCCACTAGTTCACTCACATAGGGAACAACGACCCAGAACATTAACCGTTTCGGATCAATAGACCTCACGATCCTGTTCAACCACGGCCAGGCGCTGAGAACCTGTTGGGGTCGAGACTCCGGTACACCGTCACCCGCCGGCCGCGGACCTGCTCGTCCGCCACTGCCTTGAAGTGCTCGTCCAGCACCGAGAGCTTCGCCTTGTCCCGCGGGGACGTCACGGGTGCCGCAACCTCCGTGGCATCCGTGACAAGCAGTATCTGCTTCTGCGCAAGCATCGCGGCGCGGATCCCCGCCGGGTTCGTCTCCACCCCCTTGAGCGTCCCGGACACCGCCGGGCTCTCCATCAACGCGATGTCCCTTAGGCCGGTGAAGGCATCGGGGGAAACCGACTTGGTGTCGCGCCGCGCGGCCGGCACGAAGAGCACGCCGTCGCCGGGCCGCTTGAGCCGCCGCACGTCCGCGACTGTCGCCCTCACCGTGGCCGCAGGCGCTCCGGCGATGGCCTCCGTCAACGTGGGCGGCGGTCAGTGGTCGTACGGGACCGGCTGTTGCAGCGTCTGGTCGAACTACAAGCACGCCTCGGTGAACCACTCGTCCTCGGCCGATGGCGACTACTGGGCCTACAGTGGCTGCACCGCGCCCGGACCGTGGGCCCTGGCGTCAGCGGAGCTCGACGGCGGTACCGGCAAGGCGTACTGGGACAAGGGCTGCAAGCTCTGATCCCACGTACTACCGTGAGCCCCGGTGTCGACATCGCCGGGGCTCACGTGGGTCCACCCGACCGCCCACAGCCATTCTCCCGCCACATCTCACCGGCCCCGGGCAGTCTCGTAAGCCGACCCAGTGGTCCGACCTAGGAAGCCGATGCTGCACCGAGGTATCAAGTTCGTCCATGTCGCCGTGTTGTTCTTCGCCGCGGTGCTGGCCTTCCTGTTCGTCCGGGAACTGGACGAGGACGAGGTGCTGGGCAACTCGGCCGTGATCTTCGTCTTCGACTCCGATGATTCGACGAGTGGAGCCCAGGTCACCCGGACGATCGCGTCGTTCGCCGAGGACCACGGCGTCACGGTGGCTCGTGAGGTGCCCGACCTGAGGGATCCTGATGGCCGCCGCCACCTGTACATGACCGCAGGCGATGACCCGTCCGATGCCAGCGAGTGGCTGAACGAGGGTTATCCGGCGTTCAGTTCGAACCTGGCCACGGACGTGCATCCGATTGCCGACATCGGACAGCGTGACCCGCGTGGCCACTACTATGTGTTCGGACCGCCGGAGACCGCGGACGCGTTGGTCGCGGAGTTCTCCGGCCTCGGCCTGAGGGCGGACGTGTCCCACCCGCTCTCGTATGAGGAACTGGCCACCACCTACACCAACAGCGTCATGTACTGGTCGTTCTGGGTGATCACTCTCGCCGCGGTGACCCTCACCGGCGCCAGCGTACTGCTGTCCGCGAGGACCTATGGAATCCTGCGGTTGCAGGGCTTCTCCCTGATGCATCTCCTCGTGCGTGACCTGAGGCAACTGCTGGTGCCCTGGGCCGTGACGCTCGGTGCCGTGACCGCGGTGGCACTCACCTTCCTCGGCTTCTACAACGGCTTTGCCTGGCTCTCGCTCTTCGCCACTCTGGCCGCCGCCTTGGCCGGACTGCTCATTCTCCTCGTGGTGTCCGCTCATGTGGCTGTGATCGCCCTGACGTTCAAGGTCGACGTGCTCCAAGCAGTAAAGGGTGCCCTCCCCGCTCGGACAGCATCCGTCGGCGTCTACCTGGTGCGCATTCCCGCTCTGCTACTCGCACTCAGTGTCGCCACCGACATCGCGGCGGTCGGCCGAGACATGGAGACGCGTCAGGAGAACCGGGCGGCCTACGCCGAGGCGGGCGACGCCGTCACCATCCGCCTCAACGGAGGCCTCTCCGGCGAGAAGGAGAGGGTCGTCGAGGAGATCGGCCCGTGGCTGCGCCGGGCAGACAGCAACGGTGAGGTCATTCTCGCCGGGCGCCGAGACCTCCAAAACCTGGCGCCGGGCTCACACCTCCCACCAGGTGAGGTGCTCGTCGTGAACGAAACCTTCCTCACCGAACAGCCCGTCCTCGATCCAGCGGGACAGCGCTACATGCCCGCGGACGGGAAGGGTAAGGCCGCAAAGGGGGACCGGGTACGGCTCATCGTTCCCGAATCCCTCCGCGGACACGAAGCAGCCCTCACCAAGGCGGTCGCCGGAGTGCTGGCTTCGGAATTCGACCCCCGGACCCAGTTGGAAGCGCTCCCTGCCAAGGGCGGCCAGAGCGTCTTCACATACAACCCCGGAAACCAGGTCTACAACGCGGCCCACAGCCAGAAGGAGGACCGCTCCCTCGTACAGGACCCGGTCCTTGTCGTGGTCCCCAACGGCTCACACTTCGTGTCCGACGACGGCTACACCGCGTTCGCCGCGCAGGAGGGCGTCGTCTTCCCCGACCCTGACGTCGTCGTGAGCGCCATTCAGGGGAAGAGACTGGGCGTCTACGTCGTGGCGCTACGTCCCGTCGCTGAGAACTCCGCGCTGAAGATGAGAGAGGTGGTCACCGAGTTTCGGGTACAGCTCTTCAACCTCGCGCTGACGGTCACCGTCCTCCTCATCGCTGGCCTCGGCATCTGCGTCATCTACGCGCGCAAGAACGCCCAGTCCATCTTCGCGCAGCACATCAATGGGTGGAGATACGTGGCCACCCACCGGTTCATCCTCGGCGTGGAGGCGGCCATCGCCTTCCTCCTGGCTACCCGAGTGCCCTTCGAAACATGGATGCGTAACAAGGACCTGGAACGGATCGCCGCGTCCGGTGCCCCCCTTCCCCGGCCACTCGTCGAGCTCACCGGACTTGACCTGGGCATCATCGCCGGGCTCGTGGCCGTCGAATTCGGTGCTGTGCTCCTTGCCCTTGCCGTCTTCCATCGTCGCATCATCAGGGAAGGGGCGACCGAGGCGTGAGACCCGTACGTGCGATCCCCTTCCCCTCAGCAGGAGTACTGTCGTGATCGATATCGAGAATCTCTCGAAGTCCTACGGTTCCCGGACTCTGTGGTCCGATGTCACCTTCAACATCAACCGTGGCGAGATGCTCGCTCTCGTCGGGCCCAGCGGCTCGGGCAAGTCCACCCTCCTCAACTGTCTCGGGCTGCTGGACAAGCCGAGCACGGGAGCGATGCGCCATGAGGGCAAGGACATCACTCGATTCGGCCGGCGCGAGACCCGTGGGTTCCGCCGCGACGTGCTCGGCTACCTGTTCCAGAACTACGCTCTTATCGAGAACGCGACCGTTTCCGAGAACCTCAAGGTAGCCGTGAAACCCCGCCGGTCCTCGCCGGACCAGCCTGGCACGACCATCGCCGAGGCCCTGGACCACGTGGGCCTGGGTGGCAGGGAGAAGGAAACGATCCACCACCTCAGTGGCGGAGAACAGCAGCGCGTGGCCCTCGCCCGGCTCATGGTCAAGCGGCCCGCTCTGGTGCTCGCGGATGAGCCGACCGGTGCCCTCGATGAGGCGAACGCGAACATGGTCGTCGATGTGCTACGCACAATGAGCAAGGCCGGGTGCGCTGTCGTCATCGCCACCCACAGCGCCTCAGTTCGGGATCAGTGCGACAGGGTCTTCGCCCTGGGTGAGAACGATCGTGCCGCGCAGCGACCGACCGCCAGCCTCCGCGCCACCTGACCAAGGCGCGTCTTTCCGTCCAAGAGCGGGGTCCGAGGAGGCGATCCTGCACACAACGGTCCATGGCTGGTACGTGCGCGGTGTCCAGCGTGAGGACGAGTTCCAGGGCGCGATCTCCGGGGAACCAATGGACAGCACACGCGACTGACCACAGCTGAACGTCGGCGGACCCAAAGGTGCGGCCGTGGTTGATGAGCAGCCAGTGGCGTCGGGCACGGCAGGCGGAGCACATCACGGGGATGCCTCTGAGAGCGAGTTCGCGTGAGTGGCCGACGCAGCGAATCGCCCCGGGGCCGTCGGCCGGTGGGGCCCGGTCCGCGACCGCGGACCGGGCCCCACCACTCGGCGAAAACCGGCGCCTACTTGTTCAGGTAGGCCCAGAACTCGTCGAAGCTCAGCTGCTTGTCGCCGTCGAGGTCGCGGGTCTTGATGACGACCTCGGCGACCGACTCGGTGACGTTCCAGTCGCCCGACCGGGCGAGGGCGGCCTTGAACTCGGCAGCGGTGACGAAGCCGTCACCATCCGTATCGATCTGCTCGAACTGCTTGCGTGCTTCCTCGATGTCCGCCACCGATCCGCCCCTCATCTCGTGCTGTGCGTCCTCGTGACGCGCGTTTGACGCAGGTCAGATTAACCGGCCGTGCGCGCCTCCAGCGCGGCGACCACCCAGGTAACTCCTCGCGATACGCCGCCTCGTGCCCGACGCCCTGCACGACGGCGAGCAACTCGCGGTAGCGGGCGACCTCGTGGGTGCGTGCGACCGCGGCCGGGCGAGCACGGTGGCGGGGTCAGCGTCTCCCGGCAGCTCGCGCAGCGCCCCGGCCGCCTCCGGCGAATCGCGCGCGAGCCCGTGCGCGCACGCCCGGGCTCCCAGCCGCACGAGCCGCCGGGAGAACCACAGGGACGCCCCGACGGGCGCGTCATGACCGCGGTCGGCCGCGTTGAACTCGGCCACCTTGCGCATCGCGGCCCGGACTCCAGCGGGTGGAGACTCGAGGAGCACGTCGTGACGGACCCTCCCGGGACATACTCGACGCGGCGGCGCGGGGCGCCTTCCCGCCGGTGGACGGCGGTACGACGATCGTGCCCCAGCCGCGGCGCGCAGCCGGCCGGGGGCGCGCCCGTGTGGGCGCAGGGGCGGCGGGGAACGCCCGCAGGCTGCGGGCGTTCCGGGCGGACGGCTACCGGCCCGTGGGCTAGGGGGCGCTGCTCCGGGCCGGGGCTTGTGGTGCGGGTCGCTCTCTCCGTGCCGGGGCCCGTGGTACGGGTCGCTCTCTCCGTGCCGGGGCCCGTGGTGCGGGTCGCTCTCTCCGTGCCGGGGCTTGTGGTGCGGGTCGCTCTCTCCGTGCCGGGGCTTGTGGTGCGGGTCGCTCCCGCGCTTGCCCGTGATCTTCGTGCGGCTGCGGGGCCCTCACCGGGTCAGGGCGGGTCGACTCCCCCGGGGTGGACGGTGTGAGCGCGTCACCGGAAGACGCCGGTGTGGCCGAGCGAGTAGCGGCCGGGCTGCGGGTAGACCGCGAGGCCGTGCGGGCCACTGCCGACCGGGATGCGGGCGAGCTGGGTGCCGGTGCGGGTGTCGATGGCGTACACCTCGGCGTCGTAACGGCCGGACAGCCACAGCACCTTGCCGTCGGCGGAGACGCCGCCCATGTCGGGGCTGCCGCCGTCGGGCAGCCGCCACTTCTTCGTCAGCTTGCCCTGAGTGAAGTCGAAGACGGAGATCGTGCCCTCGCCGCGGTTGCTCACGTACATCTCGCGTGAGTCCCGGCTGACGTAGAGGCCGTGGCAGCCCTTGCCGGTGGGCATCAGGGTGGGCTCGGTGAACTTGTCGCCGTCCAGGACCCACATGCCGTGGGCCATCATGTCGGCGATGTAGAACCTCTTGCCGTCGGGCGAGATCTTCACGTCCTGCGGCATGGCGCCCTGGAACGGCAGTCGCTGCTGCCCGACGACCTTCATCTTCTCGGTGTCGACCTTGAGCAGTTCGCCGCTGAACTCGCAGGAGACGATGAAGTAGCGGCCGTCGAGGGAGAAGTCGGCGTGGTTGACGCCGTAGCAGGAGACCGGGACGGTCTTCTCGACCTTCATGGTGTGTGGGTCGCGGAAGACCAGCTCGCGGTCGAGGGAGGCCATGACGACGGCGTACCTGCCGTTGGGTGTGAAGTAGAGGTTGTACGGGTCGTGGACCTCGACCTCCTTGCCCGCCTTGCCGGTCTTCGGGTCGATCGGGGTGAGGGTGTGGCCGCGGTTGTTGTTGACCCAGAGCGTCTTGAGGTCCCAGGAGGGCACGACGTGCTGGGGCTGTCGGCCCACGCGGATGGTCTCGACGATCTCGTAGGTCTTGGGGTCGATCACGGAGACCGTGTCGGACTCGGTGTTGGGGACGTAGACCCGGGACGGGAAGCCCTTGACCACCGGGGACAGCTTGTTCGGGCGGTCGGCCGCGTACACGTCCTCGGGATCCAGGACGGGCGGCATGCCGGGCAGGCCCTTGAGGGGCTTCTTCTCGGGCGGGGCGGGCACGGCGGCCTTGGTGGCGCGCGCCGGTGAGGTCCGTTCCCCGCTTCCGGTGCCACAGGCGGCGAGGGCGGCGAGGGCGGCACCCGCGGCCAGGGCGCTTCTGACGAGATGGCGGTGCATTGCCCCATTTAAGGGGCGTGCGGACGGGAATCCCGTGATTCACCCGTCCGGCGACCGGGTGAGGCATCGCGTGCGCTCAGCGGTCGGCGACCCGCATCTCGAACCAGGTGGTCTTGCCCCGGGGCAGCAGATCGACTCCCCAGCGGTCGGCGAGCTTGTCCACGAGGAACAGGCCCCGGCCGCTGATGTCCATCTCCTGGACCGGCATCAGGCAGGGCAGCCCCCGGGAGGGGTCGCGGACCTCGACGCGGATCCAGCCGCGGCGCCGGTGCAGACGCAGTCCGAAGACCCGGGCACCGGTGTGGCGTACGGCGTTGCCGACCAGTTCGGAGACGAGCAGGACCGCATCCTCCGTGATCTTGGGACTGAGCCCCCAGTGACGCAGCACGACGACCTGGGTGAGCCGTCGCGCGGTGGCCGCGGACTCGGGGCGGGACGGCAGTGGAACCTCTGCCTCCGTCGGGTTGCCGTACAACTCGAGCGCCTTCAGCGCGTGTTCGTCCTCGACGGTCGGCGACCAGCGCGCCGCGGCCGCATGTGCGTGTCCCCGCGGCTGTCCCATACCCTCCAGCCCCGCCATGCCCCCCATCATGGCCGTCCGGAACGCCCGACGGGGCCGTTCCCGGGGAATACGCCCCGGGGAACGGGCGGTGAACCGACGGTCGCCCGTCATATGCCAACGGCACTACGAAGGCATGCATACCTCATCTGACCTGCTGGAACGACTCGTTTCGGAGTACGGGGCGAACTCCCTCGACCAGACACGCTTAAGGTTGGCTTAAGGGTGACATAAACCGCCCCATCGAGGGATCCCGGGTCAGACACGGTGTCAATGGCAAGCCCCTGGAGGGAGGTTCAGCGGAACTTCGCCTTGCCGGGCCCCTCCTCCACGAAGCTGCGCATCCCGCGCTCGCGGTCCTCGGTGGCGAACAGACCGGCGAACCAGTTGCGTTCGATCGCGAGGCCCGTGTCGATGTCCGTCTCCAGGCCCGTGTCGATCGACTCCTTGGCGGCGCGCAGCGCGAGCGCCGGGCCCTGCGCCAGCTTCGCGGCCCAGGCGTGCGCCTGTGCGTACACCTCGTCGGCGGGCACGACCCGGTCCACCAGGCCGATCTCGCGGGCCTCGTCGGCCTTCACCATGCGGCCCGTGAAGATGAGGTCCTTGGCCTTGGAGGGGCCGACCAGGCGGGCCAGGCGTTGGGTGCCGCCGGCGCCGGGGATGAGGCCGAGCAGGATCTCCGGCTGGCCGAGCTTGGCGTTCTCGCCGGCGATCCGGAAGTCCGCGCACAGGGCGAGTTCGCAGCCGCCGCCCAGCGCGTAGCCCGTCACGGCCGCGACGACCGGCTTGGGGATCCGGGCCACCGCCGTGAACGAGTCCTGCAGAGCGCGGGCGCGCAGGACCATCGCGGTGTGGTCCATCGCCTGCATCTCCTTGATGTCCGCGCCGGCCGCGAACACCTTCTCGCCGCCGTAGACCACCACGGCCCGCACGTCCGCGCGGCGCGTGGCCTCCTCGGCGAGTTCCTTCAACCGGTCCTGCGTGGCGATGTCCAGCGCGTTCATGGGCGGGCGGTCGAGACGGATCGTGCCGACGCCTTCAGCGACTTCGAGAGAGACGGTCATGGCAGCAGGTTAACGGGGGCTAACAGCATTCGGCCCGGTGCGGTCGGTCACACCGGCCGGGGGCCCATCGGGACACCCCAGGCTCCGACCCGGGGTCACCCGCCGGGCAGGCGTGGCGCGGGTACCGACGGCGAGGGCCCCGGTGCGGTCGGTCGCACCGGGGCCCGTCGGTCGCTGAAAGCTACTTCTTCCACTTCTCCCACGACATGTTCCAGCCGTTGAGCCCGTTGTCCGGGTCGACGATCCGGTCCTCGGAGTTCTTGACGACCACCACGTCGCCGATCATCGAGTGGTTGAAGAACCAGGCGGCCGGCACCTTCTTGTCCCAGCCGCCGCGCACGTCGCGCAGGCCGATGCAGCCGTGGCTGGCGTTGTAGTTGCCGAAGGCTCCGCCCGCCCAGTAGTTGCCGTGCAGGAAGGTGCCGGACGTGGTCAGGCGGATGGCGTGCGGGACGTCCTTGATGTCGTACTCGCCGCCGTAGCCGACGGTCTCGCCGTTCATCCGGGTCACCGTGAGCATCTCGCTGATGACCATCTGGCCGTTCCAGGTCTCCATACCGGGCTTGCCGGTGGTGACCGGGATGGTTTTGATGACCTTGCCGTCGCGCATGACCTTCATCGTGAGCTTCTTGGCGTCGACGACGGAGACCTGGTTGCGGCCGATGGTGAACTCGACCGTCTTGTCCTGCTCGCCGTAGACGCCGTTGCGGCCCTCGACGCCGTCGAGGTTGAGGTCGACGGTCACCTTGGTGCCGGGCTTCCAGTACTTCTCGGGGCGGAAGTCGAGACGATCGTTGCCGAACCAGTGGCCCTCGACGTCGACGGCCGGCTCCGTCTTGATGCGGATGGCCTTCTCGACGTCCTCCGGGTGGGTGATGCCCCGCGAGAAGCGGATGGAGAACGGCATCCCGACGCCGACCTTGGAGCCGTCCTCGGGAGTGAAGGTGCCGATGAAGGTGTTCTCCGGGGTCAGCGTGGTGAAGCCGGCGTCCTCCGCGGCCGTGCGGCCCTCGGAGTCCTTGGCGACCGCGTGGACCGTGTACTTGGTGGCGCCGGCCAGATGGGTGGACGGCGTCCAGCTGGCGCCGTCCCCGGATATCTCGCCGTCGACCTTCTTGCCCTTGGCGTCCTTGACCTCGACCTCGGTCAGTTTCCCCTTCGCGGCGGTGACCTTCAGCGCACCGCTCGTGTCGACGGCCTTGGCTCCGTCCTTGGGGGTGATGCTGACGACCGCCTCGGACTGCCCGCTCCGCGCGGCGCCCGAGTCCTTGCCCTTGGTGTCGCCCCCGCTGGAACCGGAGTCGGCCCCTCCGCCGCCGCACGCCGTGACGGCGAGGAGCAGCACGCCGCATATCAGCGCGCGCAGTCCGTTCCCGCGTCCAACCGACGCCCCCGATATCGGTCGCCCGTTCAAGTGGTTCTCCCCTCCCAGGGCCAGGTCAGGCCCACACCTCGCGCGTCCCCCGCGCGTCGGCGAATAGTAACCACTGGGGGGACGGGCCCGGCGGCCCGCGATTGTCACTGTTCGGTCCCAACGCGGCGCCGGGTCAACCCGCCCCCCTGTCCGGCTACTTCACCGCACTGCCCGCCTTCCATGCATTCCAGCCCATATTCCAGCCTCCGAGCCCGTTGTCGGGAGAGACCTTTTTGTCATTGCTGTTGACGACTTCGACGACGTCCCCGATGAGGCTGCGGTCGAAGAACCAGCCGGCGGGGGTGTCCGAACTGCCGCCCTTCACATCGCGCAGCCCGATGCAGCCGTGACTGACGTTGGCGCGGCCGAAGACGGTGTGGTGCGCCCAGTAGTTGCCGTGCAGGAAGGTGCCGGAGTCGGTCAGGCGCATGGCGTGCGGGACATCCGGGATGTCGTACTCGCCCTTGCCGTCGCGCTTCTTGAAGCCGACCGTGGCGCCGTTCATCCGGGTGACGTCGAGCATCTCGGTGACCACCATCTTGCCGTTGTACGTGGTGGTCTTCGGCGCGCCCGCCGTGATGGGCACGGTGGCGAGGGGCTCGCCGTCGCGCCGGACCTCCATGGAGTGCGCGGCGGCGTCGACCACGGAGATCTGACTGCGGCCGACGGTGAAGGAGAACGTCTTGTGCTGGAGGCCGTAGACCCCGGGGGCGCCCTCGACGTCGCGCAGGCGCAGGTCGACGGTGACCTGGGTGCCGGGTTTCCAGTAGTCCTCGGGGCGGAAGTCGAGGCGCGTTCTGCCGAACCAGTGCGGGCGGATCTCCACGGCGGGGCGGGCGGTGACCCGCACCGCGCGTTCGACTGCGGCGCGGTCGGTGATCTTCCGGTTGAACTCCAGGGAGACGATCATGCCGGTGCCGACGGTGGCACGGTTCTCCGGGGCGACGTAGCCGATGAAGCGTTCCCCGGGGACGTAGGTGGTGAAGGTGGTGTGCCGGGCCGAGCGGCGTCCGTCGCCGTCCACGGCCACCGCGTCGATCGTGTACCTGGCGGCCAGCGCGAGCCGCTGGTCGTCGGGTTCCCAGGTCAGGCGGTCGGCGGAGAGATGCCCGGGCACCGGGGTCTCCTGCGCGTCCTGCGACCGGACGACCTTCACCTTCTCCAGCCGGCCGTCGGGCACGCGCACCCGCAGCTTCTTCCCGGGGCGCACACCCCTGCTGCCGTCCTCGGGCGAGACCTTGATGACGTCCTCGGGCGCCGGGGGCGCGCCGAACGCCCCGGTGATCCCGCCCGCGTCGTCCGAGGTACAGCCCGTGGCCCCGGCGAGGAGCCCTGCCCATGTCACTACGGCGGCCAGCGCGGCCCTCGCGCGCCGCGCGCGCCCTTGTACGTGCCTCACGGGGTGCCCAACGACCGGCCGTGTCCCCGGAAACGACCATGCCCGCCCCCGGGGAAACGTGAGTGCGACCCACGCTCTGGGCAGAACAGTGGGGAGGACGACGCGCAGGGGAGCCGCGACCCGGGCCGCAGCACAGGGCCGCACCCCTCTGTCCCCCGTCGTTCCACGAGCCGCGGGAGGCGGACAGGTGTCCAGCGCAGCCGAGCAGGAGGCGGTGGCCGGTCATCAGGCCACCGGGAACGGGCGCCAGGACGCCGCCGTGAACGGCGCACGGCGGGCCGCGCCGCCGCCCACCGTGCCCGCGTGGCCGGGTGCGCCGACCCCGCTGGGCGCCCGGTTCCGGGTCGGTCCGGACGGGGTGGCGGGCACCAACTTCGCGTTGTGGGCGGGCGGGGCGGAGGGTGTCGAGCTGTGCCTCTTCGACGAGGCGGGCAAGGAGTCGCGGGTGCGGCTCGGCGAGCTGACCCATGAGATCTGGCACGGCTTCGTCCCGGGCGTGCTGCCGGGCCAGCGCTACGGTTACCGGGTGCACGGCCGCTGGGACCCGTGGACCGGCGCCCGCTGGAACCCGGCGAAGCTACTCCTCGACCCGTACGCCCGGGCGGTCGACGGCGCCGAGGGAAATGACTACAGCAGCCTGCCGCCGGAGGTGTACGGGCACGTCCGCGACTGGCCCCAGCAGCACGTCGCCGACACCGTGCGCGACGACCGGGACTCGGCACCGCACGTGCCGAAGGGCGTCGTCGTCCACGATGACGACGACTGGGCGGACGACCGCCGCCCGAAGACGCCGTGGGCCGACTCGGTGATCTACGAGCTGCACGTCAAGGGCTTCACGCGGCTGCACCCCGGCATCCCCGAGGAGCTGCGCGGCACCTACGCCGGTCTCGCGCACCCGGCGGCGATCGAGCACCTGGTCCAGCTGGGCGTGACGGCGGTGGAGCTGCTGCCGGTGCACCAGTTCGCCCACGAGGACCACCTGCTGCGCCGGGGCCTCAGGAACTACTGGGGCTACAACTCCATCGGCTACTTCGCCCCGCACGCGGCCTACGCGGCCTCCGGGACGACCGGCCAGCAGGTCGGCGAGTTCAAGCGCATGGTCCGCGCCCTGCACGCGGCCGGGATCGAGGTCATCCTCGACGTGGTCTACAACCACACCGCGGAGGCGGGCGAACTCGGCCCGACGCTCTCTCTGAAGGGCATCGACAACCGCGGCTACTACCGTCTCCAGGACGACGCCCGCCGCTACGCCGACTACACCGGCTGCGGCAACACCCTGCACGTGGTCCAGCCGCATGTGCTGCGCCTGATCACGGACTCGCTGCGCTACTGGGTCACCGAGATGGGCGTGGACGGCTTCCGCTTCGACCTGGCGGCGGCGCTGGCCCGCTCCATGCACGACGTCGACATGCTCTCCCCGTTCCTCGCGGTCATCGCCCAGGACCCGGTGCTGCGCCGGGTGAAGCTGATCGCCGAGCCGTGGGACGTGGGGTCGGGCGGCTACCAGGTGGGGGCGTTTCCCCCGCTGTGGACGGAGTGGAACGACCGGTACCGCAACGCCGTGCGGGACTTCTGGCGGCACGCCCTGCCCGACGTCCGGGAGATGGGCTACCGCCTGTCGGGCTCCAGCGACCTGTACGCCTGGGGCGGGCGCAGGCCGTACGCGTCCGTCAACTTCATCACCGCCCACGACGGGTTCACCCTGCGCGACCTGGTGAGTTACGGGCGCAAGCACAACGAGGCCAACGGCGAGGGCAACCGGGACGGCACGGACGACAACCGGGCCTGGAACTGCGGCACCGAGGGCGAGACCGACGACGAGGGGATACGAGCGCTCAGGCGGCGGCAGCTCAGGAACCTGCTGACCACCCTGCTGCTGTCCACGGGCGTGCCGATGCTGGTCGCCGGCGACGAGCTGGGCCGCACCCAGCGCGGCAACAACAACGCGTACTGCCAGGACAACGAGATCGGCTGGCTGGACTGGACGCTGCTGACGGACCCCGGCTGGAAGGCCCTGTTCGCGCTGACGTCCCGGCTGATCGCGCTGCGCCACCGTCACCCGGTGCTCAGGCGCCGGGCGTTCTTCTCGGGCCGGGCCCAGACCGCGGACGGGCTGCGCGATCTGGCCTGGTTCACCTCCCGCGGCACGGAGATGACGGAGCAGGACTGGTACGCGCCCGCCGCCACGCTGGGCATGTACCTGTCCGGCCGGGACATCCCGGGCCGGGACGAGCGCGGGGAGCAGATCGTCGACGACAGTTTCCTGGCCGTGCTGCACGCGGGCGAGGGACCGGTCACCTTCACGCTGCCGGGGCCGCCCTGGGCGGAGCGCTACGAGGTCGTCGTCGACACGAGCCTGGAGGAGCAGGCGGAGGCGCCGGGCGTGGAGCACCGGGCGGGCACGGAGATCACGATACCGGCGCGGGCGGTACTGCTGTTGCGGGTGGCGGGCTAGCTGTTCCGTCCGAGGATGCCCCGGTCGTACGCCACCGCCACCGCATCCGCGCGGTCCTTGACGCCGAGCTCGGCGTAGAGGGGGTCCCGGCGGGCGGGGCCCGCCACATCGGCCGTCTCGCTCGAACGGGCATCAGCCGATCGGCTGATGCGGCCGTACGACCCGACCGGTCCCGCCGGGCGATCTGCCGAACGCCCAGGTCGCAGGACCATGGGCCGATCCGGGTCCGGCGGAAACTCGGTGGGCAGTGTCAGTGACGATCCGTAGGCTCGCTGCCGATGGCCACGACACCCGCCCCCGCCCAGGACCGTTCCGCCGTGCGTACGCTGCTGCGCCTGTGGCCGTATGTGCGGCCCGTGCGAGCGCGGCTGTCCGGCGCCGCGTTCGTCGCGATACTCGCCTCCTGCGTGGGCCTGGTGATCCCGCTCGTCCTGAAGTGGATGGTGGACGGGCCGATCGCCGACAGGGACCCGGCCGGGGTGTGGCTCGGCGCGCTGTACCTGCTGCTCCTCGGCTTCACCGAGGCCCTGCTGTTCGGGCTGCGGCGGTGGCTCGTGGCCCGTCCGCTCTCCCACGTCGAGGCGTCGATGCGGGCGGATCTGTACCGGCACCTCCAGCGGCTACCGGTGTCCTTCCACGACCGGTGGGCCTCGGGGCAGTTGCTGTCCCGGGCGACGACGGACCTGATGCTGCTGCGCCAGTTCCTCGCCTTTCCGCTGACGTTCCTGCTGGTCAACGGGGTGACGATCCTCGTCGGCGTGCTCATCATGCTGCTCCAGGACTGGACGCTGGGGCTGGTCATCCTCGGGCCGGCGCTGCCCGTCATGGTCACTTGCGTGATCTTCGAGAAGCGTTACGCCGCGATGGCCCGGCGCGCCCAGGACCAGGTCGGCGACCTGACGACGGTCGTCGAGGAGAGCGTGCTCGGCATCCGCATCATCAAGGGCTTCGGCCGCCACCACAGCCAGGCGCTGGCCTTCCGGGACCTGTCGGCGAAGCTGCGCGGCACGGAACTGCGCAAGGCGCGGCTGCTGGCCGCCATCTGGGGTGTCATCGTGACGCTGCCCGAGGTGGCGATCGGGGCGGCGCTGGTGGTGGGCGTCGTCCAAGTGGCCGACGGTGCCCTGTCGGCGGGCACGCTGGTGGCGTTCCTGTCGACGGCGCTGGCGCTGCGGTGGCCGGTGGAGTCGATCGGGTTCCTGCTGGCGATGAGCCAGGAGGCGGCGACGGCGACGCAGCGGTACTTCGAGGTGATGGACGAGGACGCGGAGGACGACACGGAGGGAACGGCGGAGGGGATCACCGCCACCGCAACCGTCCCTGCCACCGCCATCGCCACCACCGCGGCCCCCGCCCCCGCTTCCACCTCCGGCACCGCTGGCACCGGCACCGGCACGGTGGACGTCCGGGACAGGGGACTCCGCTTCCACGGGGTGCGCTTCCGCTACCCCGACGCCCCGCCCGGCACCCCGCCCGTCCTCCAGCACATCGACCTGCACATCCGCCCGGGCGAGTCCATGGCCCTGGTCGGCGCCACCGGCAGCGGCAAGACCACCCTGACCGCGCTCATCCCCCGCCTGTACGAGCTGACGTCGGGCCGCATCACCCTCGACGGCGTCGACATCAGAGACCTCCCCAGACAAGCGCTGCGCGCCAAGGTCGCCGTGGCCTTCGAGGAGCCCACGCTGTTCTCGGCCACGGTCGGCGACAACGTTCTCATGGGCGCGAAGGACACCGCGGGTACGGCTGATCTGGAGCGCGCGCTGGCCGTCGCCCAGGCCGACTTCGTGTACGCCCTGCCGCAGGGGACGGACACCCGGGTGGGCGAGCAGGGCCTCAGCCTCTCCGGCGGCCAGCGCCAGCGCCTCGCGCTCGCCCGGGCCGTCGTCGGCCAGCCGGAGTTCCTCGTCCTCGACGACCCGCTGTCGGCCCTGGACGTGCACACCGAGGCCGCCGTGGAGGCCGCCCTGCGTCAGGTCCTCGCGGACACGACCGCCCTGATCGTGGCGCACCGCCCGTCCACCGTGCTGCTCGCCGACCGGGTCGCGCTGCTGTCCGGCGGCCGGATCGCCGCGGTCGGCACCCACCACGAACTGCTGCGTACGAACGCCGAGTACGCGCATCTGATGTCAGGGGAAGAGGAGGGCGCACGATGACGGCGGCCACCGGCACACCGGCCGGCAGCACACCCGACGAACAACCCGACGAACCTCCCGGCGACCGACCCGACGATCGGCCGGCCGCCACCGGCGACCCCTTCGACCGGGACGTCCTGCCCACCCCGCCGGGCGCCACCAAAGCCCTGCTCCGCTCCCTGCTCGCGCCCCTGAAGGCCAGGGTCACGGTCACGACGGTCCTGCTGCTGCTCCAGCAGGCGGTCGTGCAGGCGGGGCCGCTGCTCGTGGCGTACGCCATCGACCGTGCCGTACCGGCGTTCCGGGCGCGGGACCACGGGCCGCTGATCGCGGTGGGCGTGGGCTACCTGGCGTGCGCGCTGGCCGCGGGCGGGCTGCAGTTCGCGTTCGTCGGCGCCGCCGCACGGGTCAGCCAGGACGTGCTGCTGGATCTGCGGGGCCGGATCTTCCGCCACGCGCAGGCGCTGAGTGTCGACTTCCACGAGCGCTACACCTCGGGCCGGCTCATCTCCCGCTCCACGGCCGACGTGGAGTCACTGCGCGAACTGCTCGACGAGGGCCTCCAGGAGCTCGTGACGGTCATCCTCTCCTTCGTCTACATCTCGGTCATGCTGCTCTGGCTCGACCTGGGCCTCGGGGGCGTGGCGGTGGCGTCCCTGGTGCCGCTCTACGCCCTCGTGCGGGGGTACCAGCGGCGGGCCGGCCGGGTGTACCGGGCCCGGTCGACGGCCATCGCGGCCGTCATCGTCACGTTCGTCGAGACCATGAACGGCATCCGCCCGGTGCGCGCCTTCCGTCGCGAGGCCGTCAACGACGCGGACTTCGGCGTGCTCAACCGGCGGCACGAACGGACCAACGGCGACGCGCTGCTGGAGATTACCCGCTACGTCACCGGCTCGCGGCTGGTCGCCAACGTGGCGGTCGCGGCGATCGTGCTGTGGGGCGCCTACCGGGTCGCGGACGGCACACTGGCCCTCGGTGTGCTGGCGGCGGCCGTGCTGTACCTGCGGCGGCTGTACGACCCCATCGACCGTCTCGGGATGTTTCTGAACTCCTACCAGTCGGCGGCCGCCTCCCTGGAGAAGATCGCCGGCCTGCTCGCGCAGACCCCGTCGGTCCCCGAGCCGGCCGCCCCCCGGCGGCTGCCGCCGCCGGAGAGCGAACACCCCGACCGCGCGGTGGTCTTCGACGGCGTCCGCTTCGGTTACCGCACCGGCGGCGAGGTGCTGCCCTCCTTCGACCTGACCCTTCCGGCCGGGCAGACGGTCGCGGTCGTGGGCTCCACGGGCGCCGGCAAGTCGACGCTGGCCAAACTGCTGGCCCGGTTCTACGACCCTTCCCCAAGCTCTCAACTGCGTTCGAGCAGGGGAGACCCCTACGGCGGCCGGGTGCTGCTGGACGGTGTCGACCTGCGCGACCTCGCCGTGCCCGAACTGCGACGCGGGGTGGTCATGGTGACGCAGGAGGCGTTCCTCTTCTCCGGCACGGTCGCCGACAACATCGCGATCGGCCGCCCGGACGCCACCCGCGAGGAGATCGAGCAGGCGGCGAAGGAGATCGGCGCCCACGACTTCATCAGCGCCCTTCCCGACGGCTACGACACCGACGTGCGCAAGCGGGGCGGCCGTATCTCCGCCGGGCAGCGGCAACTGGTCGCCTTCGCCCGGGCGTTGCTGGCCGACCCGGCCGTGCTGATCCTCGACGAGGCGACCAGCTCGCTGGACATCCCCGGGGAGCGCGCGGTGCAGCGGGCCATGACGACGGTGCTGAAGGGCCGTACGGCCGTGGTCATCGCCCACCGGCTGTCGACGGTGGAGATCGCGGACCGGGTCCTGGTGATGGAGCACGGCCGGATCGTGGAGGACGGCGAACCGGCCGAACTCATCGCGGGCACGGGCAGGTTCGCGGACCTGCACCGCGCCTGGCGGGACAGCTTGGCGTAGAGCGGTGGCGAGGGGCGGGCGGATGATCGACGCGTACGAGGAACCCGGCACACCCGACGACCGGAGCGGCGCCCGCTACCTGTGGTGGCTGGTCGCCCGGCAGCCGGGGCGGTGCGCCGCGGGGGCGATGTTCGGCAGTGTGTGGATGGTGCTGCTGGCGGCGACGCCGTATCTGATGTCCCGGGCGATCGACGACGGCCTGGAGCCCGGGGACATGAGGGCGCTGGCCCTGTGGAGCGGCGCGCTCTTCGCGGTGGGCGCCTTCAACGCCTGGCTGAGCATCATGCGGCACCGCACCATGACGCGGGTGCGGATGGACGCCAACTTCCGCACGGTGAAAGTGGTCGTCGGGCAGGCGGTGCGGCTGGGCGCCTCTCTGCGGCGGCAAGCGGGCGCCGGGGAGGTCGTCACCATCGGCGTCAGCGACGTGCAGACGGTCAGCCAGTCGCTGACCGTGGTGGGGCCCGGGGTCGGCGCGGTCCTGGGCTATCTGGTGATCGCCCTGCTGCTGGTGTCGGTCTCGGGCTTCGTTGCCTTGATCGTGCTGCTCGGCATTCCGGTGCTCGCCCTGGTGATGGGGCCGCTGCTCGGCCGGTTGCAGGGGTCGGAGGCGGAGTACCGTGCGCGGCAGGGCGTGCTGACGGCGCGCATCGGTGATCTGGCAGGGGGGCTGCGGGTCCTCGCCGGTCTGGGCGGCAAGCAGCTGGTGGCGGACGCCTTCCTGCAGGACTCACGCCGCCTGCGTGAGCAGGGGTACCGGGTGGGGGCGGTGACCAGCTGGGTGCAGGCGCTCGGGGTCGGGCTGCCGACCCTGTTCCTCGCGGTGGTGACCTGGCTGGCGGCCCGGCTCGCCGCGCAGGGCGGCATCACCGTGGGCCAGTTGGTGTCCGTCTACGGCTATGTCGCCGTGCTGGTGTGGCCGGTGGCCTTCCTGGTCGAGTGCGGCTACCAGATCAGCCGCGGCCTGGTGTGCGCACGCCGGGTCGTACGCTTCCTGCGCCTGGAACCGATGGCCGGCTCGGGGACCCTGGACGCCCCGTCCGAACCGTCCGCTCTGTACGACCCCGAATCGGGCGTACGCATCCTGCCGGGGCGCCTGACGGCCTTGGTCGCGGAACACTCCGCGGACGCGACCACCGTCGTGGACCGCCTGGGCCGTTTCGTCCCGTCGAGCGTGACATGGGGAGACACACGCCTGGACGACATCGCCCTGAACCAGATCCGGTCGCGCATTCTGGTGTCCGACCACGAGGCGGACCTGTTCGCGGGCGCCCTCTCCCACATGCTGGGCGTACAGGGCACGTCCCCAGGGGGCGCGGGGAACTGCGCGGACCACCACAACGCGCCCGCAGCCACCCCACCAGACCACCCGGCACTGCGGAAGGCGCTCCACACAGCCGCGGCGGAGGACATCGTCCAAGCCCTTCCTCACGGCCTGGACACCCTCATGGACGCTCAGGCCCGCAACCTCAGCGGCGGCCAGCGCCAGCGCATCCGCCTGGCCAGAGCCCTCCTGACCGACCCGGAGATCCTCCTGGCCATAGAGCCCACCTCGGCCCTGGACGCCCACACCGAAGCCACCGTCGCCACCAGGCTGAGGAAAGCGAGGGAAGGCCGCACCACCGTCGTGACCACCACCTCTCCTCTCGTCCTGGATCGCACGGATACCGTCCACTACCTCAGGGACGGCAAGGTCGAAGCCTCCGGCACCCACCACGAACTGCTCGTCACCACCCCCGGCTACCGCACCCTCGTCGCGAGGGACGCCGAGGAGGCCCTGGGATGAGCCAGGCACACCTGCCGGTCGCTGAACGGGCCGACATTCGGCGCGCCCTGCTGGTTCTCGTACGGGCCGACGCCCGCGCCTTCGGTGTCGTCCTGGGCCTGAACGCGCTCGCGGCCGCGGCGGGGCTGGCCGGTCCGTGGCTGCTGGGCCGGATGATCGACGAGGTGCAGGCCGGGCACGGGACGGCCGCCGTGGACCGGCTGGCCCTGCTCCTGCTGCTGAGCGTCCTGTCACAGGTACTGCTGGCGCGGTGGGCCCGGTACGTGGGACATCGATTCGGGGAGCGGACCCTGGCCCGGGTGCGGGAACGGTTCGTGGACCGAGCGCTGACGCTGCCCGCGTCGGTGGTGGAGCGAGCCGGCACCGGTGACGTGACGGCACGCGGGACGGCGGACGTGACGACGGTCGGCAACACCCTGCGGGACGCGGGCCCCGTCCTGCTGGTCAACCTGGTGCAGGCACTGTTCCTGATCGGCGCGGTCTTCCTGATGCACCCCCTGCTCGGCGTCCTCGCGGTGCTGGCGCTGACGCCGATCTGGATCGTCTTGCGCTGGTATCTGCGACGAGCCCGGGACGGTTACCTCGCCGAGGGCGCCGCCACGTCGGACGTGGCGGAGATCGTGGCCTCGACGGCGGCCGGGGCACGCACGGTGGAGACCTTCGGGCTCCAGAAGCAGCGCACGGCCGCGAGCCGGGACGCCCTGGAGACCTCCCGCCGCGCCCGCTACCACACCCTCTTCCTGCGTTCGGTGCTCTTCCCGGTGATGGAGACGTCGTACGTCCTCCCGGTGGCCGGAGTGCTGGTGATCGGCGGTGCGCTGCACGCGTCCGGCTCGATGAGCCTCGGAGCGGTGGTGGCGGCGGCGCTGTATCTGCACCAGCTGAGCGCGCCCCTGGACGAGGTCCTGGTACGGATCGAGCAACTCCAGTCCGGCGGCGCCTCCTTCGCCCGGGTGGAGGGGCTGGCCCGGGCGCCGCGGGTGGCCGGTGAGGGCGACGGTCCGGATCCGGACGGTGACCGCATCGACGTCACCGGGGTGCGCTACGCGTACGAGGGGGGCGTGGAGGTGTTGCGCGGCGTCGACCTGACGGTGCGGCCCGGGGAGCGGCTGGCCGTCGTCGGGCCGTCCGGTGCCGGCAAGACCACGCTGAGCCGGCTGATGGCGGGCGTCGACGCGCCGACCTCCGGCTCGGTCACGGTCGGCGGTGTGCCGGTCGTCGGACTGGGGCCGGAGCGGCTGCGCCGCCAGGTCGTCCTGGTCTCCCAGGAGCACCATGTGTTCCTCGGCTCGGTCCGCGACAATCTGCGCATGGCCGAACCGGCCGCGGACGACGACTCGTTGTGGGAGGCGCTGGCCGTGGTGGGCGCCGACGCGTGGGTGCGGGGGCTGCCGCAGGGGCTGGACACCCCGCTGGGCCAGGGCGGTTGCCGGACCGACGGCTCGCAGGCCCAGCAACTCGCTTTGGCCCGGGTCGTGCTGGCGGACCCGCACACGCTGATCCTCGACGAGGCGACCGCGCTGCTCGACCCGACGACCGCCCGGCACACCGAGCGGGCCCTGGCCGCCGTCCTCGAAGGGCGCACGGTCATCGCCGTCGCGCACCGGCTGCACACCGCGCACGACGCCGACCGGGTGGCGGTGATGGAGGACGGCCGGCTGACCGAACTCGGCACGCACGACGAGCTGGTGGCGGCCGGCGGGGCCTATGCGGCGCTGTGGCACTCCTGGCACGGGGAGCTGCCCGGGGACGACCAAGCGTCCGCATAGCGAACATGAACTTCCGGACAACGAACCGTTTCCGGCCATAGTTTTGACGCGGTCCTGACAGAAAGCGCGCTCCCCTGCCACGCTTCCCACGACTGCTCCACAGGAACCCCACAGCAACACCTCCACCTCCCCAGGCCGGGCGACCCCCGGTCCCGCAGAAGGAGTCCGTGTTGAGAAGCAGTTCCGCGCGCAGAGGCACCTCCCACAGACGCACTCCGCACACCACCCGTCGCACCGCGGCCGTGGCCCTCGCCGGCGTCGCCGCGCTGATCGCCGCAGCCGTCCAGAGCGGCACCGCCACCGCAGCCCCGGAGAAGGCACCGTCGGCCGCGAGCAAGGCGATCCCCGGCTCGGAATCGGTCAAGCTCAGCCCCGCGCAGCGCGCCGCGCTGATCCGCGAGGCCGAGGCCGGCAAGGCGCGGACGGCCCGCGACCTGGGCCTCGGCGCCAAGGAGAAGCTGGTCGTCCGGGACGTCCTGAAGGACCGTGACGGCACCGTGCACACGCGCTACGAGCGCACCTACGACGGCCTGCCGGTCCTCGGCGGCGACCTGGTCGTGGAGAGCACGAAGGCGGACGCCACGGCGGCCGTCGTCAAGGCCACCCGTGCCGCCGTCAAGCCCGCCACGACGAAGACCGCGGTGCCCGCCGCGAAGGCCCGGCAGCAGGCCCTGACCGCCGGCGAGGCCGACGAGGCCAAGAACCCCGACATCAACCGCGAGCCCCGCAAGGTGATCTGGGCCGCGAGCGGCACGCCGGTCGTGGCCTACGAGACGGTCGTCGGCGGCTTCCAGCACGACGGCACCCCGCAGGAACTGCACGTCGTCACCGACGCCACCACCGGCGAGAAGCTGTACGAGTGGGAGGCGATCGAGACCGGCACCGGCAACACGGTGTACTCCGGCACGGTCGACCTGACCACCACCCAGTCCGGGTCGACGTACAACCTCACCGACGGCGCCCGCGGCAACCACAAGACGTACAACCTCAACCGCGGCACCTCCGGCACCGGCACCCTCTTCTCCGGCCCGGACGACGTGTGGGGCAACGGCAGCCCGTCCAACCTGGAGTCCGCGGGGGCCGACGCACACTACGGCGCGGCGCTGACCTGGGACTACTACAAGAACGTGCACGGCCGCTCCGGCATCCGCGGCGACGGCGTGAGCGCGTACTCCCGGGTCCACTACGGCAACAACTACGTCAACGCGTTCTGGTCGGACAGCTGCTTCTGCATGACCTACGGCGACGGCTCGGGCAACGCCAACCCGCTGACGTCGATCGACGTGGCCGCGCACGAGATGACCCACGGGCTCACCTCGAACACCGCCGGTCTCAACTACAGCGGTGAGTCCGGTGGTCTGAACGAGGCCACCTCCGACATCTTCGGAGCGACGGTCGAGTTCTACGCGAACAACTCCTCCGACGTCGGTGACTACCTCATCGGCGAGGAGATCGACATCAACGGCGACGGCACGCCGCTGCGCTACATGGACAAACCGAGCAAGGACGGCGCGTCCAAGGACGCCTGGTACTCGGGCATCGGCTCGATCGACGTGCACTACTCGTCGGGCCCGGCGAACCACTTCTTCTACCTGCTCTCCGAGGGCAGCGGCACCAAGACGATCAACGGTGTCACCTACAACTCGCCCACCTCGGACGGCCTTCCGGTCACCGGCATCGGCCGGGACAAGGCGGAGAAGATCTGGTTCCGCGCGCTCACCACGAAGTTCACCTCGACCACCAACTACGCGGGGGCCCGCACCGGCACCCTCGCGGCCACCGGTGAGCTCTACGGCACGGACAGCGCCGAGTACAAGGCGGTCCAGCACGCGTGGGCGGGCATCAACGTCGGCACCCGGCCCGGCGACGGAGGCGGCGGCGGCACGTCCTTCGAGAACACCGCCGATGTGGCGATCCCGGACCGGGGCGCGGCGGTCACCTCGTCGGTCACCGTGTCCGGCCGGACCGGCAACGCGCCGTCCAACCTCCAGGTCGCGGTGGACATCGTCCACACCTACATCGGTGACCTCAAGGTGGAACTGGTCGCCCCCGACGGCACGGCGTACACCCTGAAGGGGTACGGCACCGGCGGCAGCGCGAACAACATCGACACCACCTACACGGTGAACGCCTCCTCCGAGGTGGCCAACGGCGTGTGGAAGCTGCGGGTGCAGGACAACGCGGCTGTCGACACCGGCTACATCAACAGCTGGAAGCTGACATTCCCGTAGGCCCTTGAGTCAGGGTGCCGCCCCGGTGGGTTCGAATCCCCCCGGGGCGGCGTCCGTTTCACGTGTCCTCGCGTACATCTGGTCGTCCATTTCTGGCCAACATCACCTCCCACTCCTGACATGTACGCGCCCTCGGTGCCACTCTTCCCCCACGCCGCACAGCACCGCAGCACCCCCCCCCACAACGAGGAGCTCGTGTGTCCACCCCTGTCTACGCGCGTAAAAAGCGCGCCACGCTCGCCATCGCCACCGCCGTCGCCGCGGGCGCCCTGCTCACCACCGCGCTGACGTCCGGCAGCAGCGTCGCCGCGGACTCCGCGAACAAGCCGGCCCTCGGCGCCGCCCCCGTGCTGCTCTCGGCGCCCGCCCGCACGGCGCTCATCCAGGAGCAGCAGGCGGACGCCACGCGGACCGCCGACGAGATAGGCCTCGGCGCCCAGGAGAAGCTGGTCGTCAAGGACGTCGTGAAGGACGCCGACGGCTCGGTCCACACCCGCTACGAGCGCACCTACGCGGGCCTGCCGGTCCTCGGCGGCGACCTCGTGGTGCACGAGTCGAAGTCCGGCGCGGCCAGGGGCGTCACCAGAGCCACCACGGCGGCGCTGAAGGTCGCCTCGCTCAAGCCCGCGGTCACCGCCGCCAAGGCGGAGAAGCAGGCCGTGACCCTCGCCAAGGCGGCCGGTTCGGCCAAGACCGCGGCGAACTCCGCTCCCCGCAAGGTGATCTGGGCGGCGAGCGGCACGCCGGTCCTCGCCTACGAGACCGTCGTCGGCGGCCTCCAGGAGGACGGCACCCCGAACGAGCTGCACGTCGTCACCGACGCCGCCACCGGCAAGAAGCTCTACGAGTACCAGGGCATCGAGACCGGCACCGGCAACACCACGTACAGCGGCCAGGTCACCCTCGGCACCACGAAGTCCGGGTCGTCCTACACCCTGTCGGACGCCACACGCGGCGGCAGCAAGACGTACAACCTCAACCGCGGCACCTCCGGCACCGGCACCCTCTTCTCCGGCTCCGACGACATCTGGGGCAACGGCAACCCCTCCAACCTGGAGACCGCCGCCGCCGACGCCCACTACGGCGCCCAGGCGACCTGGGACTTCTACAAGAACACCTTCGGCCGCAACGGCATCCGCAACGACGGCAAGGCCGCCTACTCGCGCGTCCACTACGGCAACAACTTCAACAACGCCTTCTGGTCGGACGGCTGCTTCTGCATGACCTACGGCGACGGCTCGGGCAACACCCACCCGCTGACCTCGCTCGACGTGGCCGCCCACGAGATGAGCCACGGCCTGACGTCGGCCACGGCGCGCCTCAACTACAGCGGCGAGTCCGGCGGCCTGAACGAGGCGACCAGCGACATCTTCGCCGCGGGCGCGGAGTTCTACGCGAACAACCCCTCCGACGTCGGCGACTACCTCATCGGCGAGAAGATCGACATCAACGGTGACGGCACGCCGCTGCGCTACATGGACAAGCCCAGCAAGGACGGCGACTCCGCCGACGCCTGGTCCGCCGGCCTCGGCAGCCTGGACGTCCACTACTCCTCGGGCCCCGCCAACCACTTCTTCTACCTGCTGTCCGAGGGCAGCGGCTCCAAGACGATCAACGGCGTCACCTACAACTCGCCCACGTCCAACGGCTCCACGGTCACCGGCATCGGCCGCACCAAGGCGCTGCAGATCTGGTACAAGGCGCTGACGACGTACATGACGTCGACGACCAAGTACGCGCAGGCCCGTACGGCGACCCTGAACGCGGCCTCGGCGCTGTACGGCGCCTCCAGCACCGAGTACAAGGCGGTCGCGTCCGCCTGGTCGGCCGTGAACGTCGGCTGACCGAAGCACGACCACGGGCGGTACCCGGGACGCGGTCCGGTCCGGGTACCGTCCTACTCTTGGTGACCGTGTCTTATCCGGATCCGAAGGACTTCACCTACGCCGATGTCGGCGCCACCCGCGATCAGGGCTTCTGCCCGCCGGGTTTCCACCTCATGACCGTCCGCACCCGCCTCGGCGAGGGCGAGGAGGTCTTCCGCCGGGCCGCGCAGGCGGTCCTCACCTGGGAGATGCACCGCGCGATGGGCGTGGGCCTCGACGCGGGCGCGGAGCGAGCCGCCCCCGGTGTCGACGTCACCGTCACCCTGGCCGGCATGATCAAGGCCCCCTGCCGCGTGGTCTGGACGGTCGAGGAACCCCGCCGGGCGGGCTGGGCCTACGGCACGCTGCCCGGCCACCCCGAGACCGGCGAGGAGTCCTTCGTGGTCGACCGCACGGGCGACGGCACCGTCTGGCTGACGGTGAACGCCTTCAGCCGTGCGGCGAAGTGGTACGCGAAGGCGGGCGGCCCCGCGACCAGGGGCTTGCAGCACGCGTACGCGCGCCGCTGTGGCACCGTCCTGCGGAACCTGGCGACGCGAGGTGACGAGCCGGCCTAGGCCCCTTCTGATGGATCTCCGTGGGAGAAGGAGCGGCGTTCGGTGCGTGCTCTGGGGGTCCCCCCTGCTCGAAGAGCTTGGGGGAGTGCCGCGTGGAAGCCCTCGTAGCGGAGCTACTCGGGCTTTCGCGCGGTGCGGCG
>NZ_JASKMS010000069.1 GCF_030124145.1 Streptomyces sp. 378 | reverse complement strand
TCCGGTCTCGTCCCATCGCATACCTCCGTGATCAAGGTGTTGCGACGACCAGTTGAATCCGCCCTGGCTGCCCGCGTCGCTGTGATGTATCAACTCGCCGCGAACATAGGGATATTCATCGCGGTCGCGCTGCCACAGTGCCATCTCCAGAGCGTCCAGGACGAGCTGAGTCTCCTTCGACGTCGCGGCGGACCAGCCGACGATCCGGCGGGAGAAGGTGTCCACGACGAAGGCGACGTAGACCACTCCGGCCCAGGTGGCCACGTGCGTGAAATCCGCGACCCAGCAGCGGTTCGGTGCGGCGGCGACGAAGTCGCGGTCCACCCGGTCCGGTGCCCGCTCGGCCTGCTGGTCCGGAATCGTGGTGATGACCCTCTTGCCGCGGACGGCGCCAGCGATGCCCAGCTCGCGCATCAGTCGTTCGACGGTGCAGCGAGCCGCCGTGTGACCCTGCCGGCTCAGCTCCCGCCAGATCTTCCGGGCCCCGTAGACGCGGTAGTTGGTGGTGTGGACCTGGCGGATCAGCTCCTTGAGTTCCGCGTCCCGCACGGCACGGGCAGACGGGGCAGCCAGGCGTTTCTTGTGGGCGTAATAGGTGGAAGGGGCGATCTTGCAGTCGTGCCCGGTGAGGGTTCTACAGATCGGCTCGACGCCGCCGAAGCGGTCCCGGTGCTCGTCGATGAACGCTACGAGCGTGCG
Source organism: Streptomyces sp. 378 (assembly GCF_030124145.1). GTDB lineage: Bacteria > Actinomycetota > Actinomycetes > Streptomycetales > Streptomycetaceae > Streptomyces. Next base: position 5,634 of record NZ_JASKMS010000069.1, on the reverse strand, counting down.
TGTGGCCAGTCGAGCTCGGCCGCGAAGAAACTTGCCGCGGCCCTGAGGATCTCGTTGGCCCGCTTCAGCTCGGCGTTTTCCTTCTTCAACGCCTTGAGCTGGGCGGACTCCTCCGTCGTCGTCCCCGGACGCGTCCCCGCGTCGATCTCCTGCTGCTTCACCCAGTTCCGCAGCGTCTCGCGGGAGCCGATGCCGAGCTTCTCGGCCACCGCCTGCAGAGCGGCCGTCTCGTTCGGGTGGTCGTCGCGCACCTCGGCAACCATGCGCACCGCACGACGGCGGAGCTCAAGCGGGTAACGGGAAGGTCGTGCCATGACTCGATCCTTTCATGAAATCGAGTCTCTATTCGAGTCGGGGCGGTTCAGTGTACGGATACGGCGTCGCCATCGCTTACCTGGAGGCATCCGGAGAACGCGTGGACACAAAGTTTGAGCTCTGGCGGGAACTGATCTACGACATCCGGGGACTGCGGCTGGACTCGTACGGCATCGCCGAGAGGCTGCGTTCCTGGCGCCAAGCCTGACCAGACCGGCGCTACGTATTCCACGGACGATCAGCAGGTGCTCGCTTGGCGCTGTCGGCAGGGTGCTTGCTGTAGTCGGCCGTTTGCCTGCCGTGTCGCGGCTCGGAGCCGGGGGCTGGCATTTCAGAGTGCCGTCTGCTCCAGAACGGTGTGTTCCACCGCCGCTCTCTGCCGTAGCAGATGCGCCGCCCCCTCAAGAACTCGTTGTGGCTCGCCTCCACGAGTTCAGCGTAGGCACTCAGAGCTGTTGGATCGCCCGCCGCGTCGGCGTGAACGGCGTCGGCCGCCGCGATGCCTGTGGCGAGGGCGGTGACGATGCCCCTCACGGCGATCGGATCGGACGCCGTGGCGGCATCGCCGACCGCGGCCCATCCCGGAGCCGCCGCGGGGCCGACACACGACGTCGCCGCCCGTACGACGCGTAGCCCGGACGGCGGGGCTACGGCTGCGTGGTGGAGGCGTCGGCGCACAAGGGTGGTCTCCTGCAGAGCCCGCCACCAGCCGTCCGGCTGGTGGAGTGCCTGCCCGGCGACGAGGTCGGCGTCCGTCACCGCCATGACGAAGTAGGATCCTGCGGGCAGTGGCGCGCTGTACCACCAGCCGAAAGGTGCCGACTCGACCAGCGAGGTCCGAGGCAGACCGTGACCTGACGCGTCGTACGGCAGGCGGGCTGTGAGGGCGACCATGCGGTCGGCCTTCACGACGGTGGCTCCTGCCTGACGCGCCAGACGGGCCCCTGCCCCCGTGGCCTCGACGAGGTACCGGGCCCGGACGCCGCCGTGATCGAGTGAGAGCTGCCAGTGAGCCCCGACGCGCCGCACCGACCTGATGCGGCCGGTGCGTAGGCGAGCACCGGCCAGGCGGGCCGTGTCCACGAGTGTTTGGTCGAAGTGAGCGCGATCGAGATGCCACCCGGTTCCGTAAGGACTGAACAGGAAGTCCACTTCATCGAGTGTCTCCCCGCCCCAGATCGACTGATTGCCGAAGCACGGGGTGTGGGGGCCGGTAGCCACCGCGTCCAGCACGCCGAGGCGCCGCAGAAGAGGCCCGGCCCGGGACACCAGACTCTCGCCGGGTTTCCACGGACGTGTGCTGCTCGGGTCGACGACGATGACGGAGGCACCATGGTGGGCAAGGGTGATCGCGGCCGCGGCCCCCGCCGGTCCGGCCCCGGCGATCACCACGTCACTGCACGCGTCGGTCCGCGGTTCGCGCATCAGTGAACGGCTCCCATGCCGTACACGTGCATCGGGGCTTCCTCCACGGCGCCGGCACCGGAGCCCTTAACCGGCAACGGTGCCGAAAGAAGCGGCCGGTTGTCCGGCGGCGTCAGGTCCAGCAGCGGACAACCCGCGGTGATCCAATCGATGGTGATCTGGCGGCCGGTCCTGCCCGTGCCGGGCACCACACCGGCGTAGGCCCTGCCCATGCTGGTCGAAGGTGCGAGGAGATCGAGGAAGGAACTTTCTTCCGGGCGGCCGGGAGAGACGAGCTCATTGGCGGGGTGGACGATCGCGCTCAGGAGGAATGCCGTGGGCTGCGTGAACCACCAGGCGACCGGCTCCCGCCTGGTGCGCGCCGGATCGCCCGGGTCGGGGCCGGTGATGCGGATGCCGGTGTGGGCCGCCGAGCCCGTCTGCCGCGGGCGCAACGTGTCGACCAGCCGGATCATCGCCTGGAGCGGGGAGGGTGGAGGAGGACCGTCGGAGGGGAGGGCGAGTGAACGAGTCCACTCGCGCCACAGTTCGAGCTCGTTCTCCTCGAAGACCTTGTACATGGGCCCGGAGAACGTGGTCAACTCGAAGAAGGGGCTCTTCTCCGGTTCCCCTGGCACGATCAGTCCCGACTCCTGGAGTTCCCGCAGCAGACCGGAAGGGTCGAGGAACAAGTCGTTGATCCGGTTGCCGCCGAGCTGCTTGCCGTTGTGGTTCATACGGGCGAACGGAGCCTTGCGCTCGATCAGGTCGAGCAGCCGTTCTTGCGGAGTCGGCCGGTCGGCCACCAGGGCCCTGAGGTCGTCGGACAGGGTGCCGACGATAAGGAAGGCCACGTAGCCGTCCCAGATGCGCTTCCAATGCTCCTGGACGGCTTGGTCTCCGCCGTTCTCGTGCACTTGGTCCAGGTAGAGCATGACCGCATCGCGGGCCTTGGCGCCATGTCCCGCCGCCGCGTTGTCGATGCCGATGTGCATCCGGTAGAACTGCGAGTTGATGCCGTGGTAGTCCAGCAGTCTCACGACCGGCACGATCTCCAGAACGTTCCATTCCAGTTGGAGCGTCATTCCGAGCAGTTCCGGGAAGAAGCGCTGGGAATGCTGCGAGATGGCCAGCTGGAAGGCGCTGGCCGTGTACGCCGAATCGAGCATTTCGGGGAGCATGGCGAACTGGTATGAGTCCACCGGTGGAAGGTAGAGACCCACACTGTGGAGCAGGTCGGCGTAGAGGTTGGAGTGGTTCAGGGCGGGATCACCGCCGCCGATCTCGTCCATCCAGATGGAGAACAGCAGTGAATGGACTTCGCCGATCGGTCCCAAGGGCGTGACGTTGCGCAACCAGGCGCCGTCCAGAAGGTTGAACGGTGCGAATTGGCGGATCCGCTCGATGACGTCACTGCGGGTACGCAGCGGGTCGAGCGCCGGATCCGAGTTCTCCACCCGTTCCACGATGTCCGTGTAGATGAGCTGCAGCCGAGCTTCGAACGCCTCACGGGTGTACCGGAACGGGCGCAGCATCACCGGGAACAGGGGATCAGTCTGTGCCGTCCTGGCCTGCGCCAGAACTGCCTCCGCGTAGTGCTGGGCGGCCTGCGCCTGCTCGGGGTAGCGGTCGGGGTGCTGGAGCATGTGGAACCAGTCACGGTCGCTGAGCCCGACGTGCTCCGCGCGTTCGGTCTCGACCAGCATCGTCTCGCCCGACTCGCCGGTACGGGCCACGACGAAGCCGAGGCGGCTCCATTTCTCCACCATCTCGTTGTCGCCGGCGTGCTCGCGCAGTAGTGCCCAGCGCTTGGCGACCCTGTCGCGGTACTGCTGATCGCTCTCGTCCGGCAGCGGATCGAGTTGCGGAGGGTAGACCGGCTGCACGCCGACGCCACGGGCCCACGGCCTGCGGTACACACTGAGCTCGGTGGGTTCCCAGGCGGCCTCCGCCGTGCTGATGAGCCGGCGGTACTGCTCTTCGGGCAGGACGTCGTCCGGGCGTTGAGCCGGCCACCAGTGCGTATGGCACTCGTAGAAGTCGGCGTGCCACGGCACGGCCATGTACTTGGTGACGTCCCCGGCCGAGAGGTCCTCGCGCAGGCGGAACGGTCCCGTCCAGGTCGACGGCTCGGCCGCGATGTACGTCATCTCGATGCCGGGGAAGAACGACGCCCCGACGCACGCCTCGAGGGCAGCCCGGACCAACGCGTGCGGTTGCTCGGCAAGAGGGATGTCGCTCAGCGGCACCGCTTCGACCGGGTCCGTGCCGTCAGCAGTGAACTCGCCCGCGGCCCAGCGGCGCATCCGTTCGTACTGTCCGGGCAGGAGTGACATCCAGGTGCGGGGTTTGCCGTCGGCCGGGTCTCCGTCGTCCCCCGCAAGCTGCGGCATGAAGGCGTAGCCGGCCTGGACCACGTCCTTCGCCCCGGGCGTGCGCAGCCGGTCGAAGACCGCCTTTCTGACGCCAGAGTCCTCCGGAGCGTTCGACGCCAGGCGGGAAAGGCGGTCGGGGTTCAGGAAGTCGCCCTGCGTGCCTCTGCCGTGCCCTCGCAGAGCGTTCCCATTCACCCATGAGTAGCCGTGGATGCGGCCCAGCAGCGGGCGGATGTCACGGGTGAACGAGATTTCCTCGGCCCGCGGCGACCAGCCGGCGCGCTCGGCGACCTCGCGCGCGACGTCGTAGAGGGTGACCAGGTTCGACGTGTCGGGCGAGAAGTCGGGGGGCGCGACGATCACCCAGGCGGGTCTGGCGGGGACCGTGCGGTCCTCACCGATCCTGACGGTGGCCGTCACAGGTCCGTCGGAGGTGTCGTCGTACCAGTGGTCGTTGTTCGCGTAGTGGGTCACGGGGTTGTCCGGCCTCACGGAGGCCGCGTGCCCGAGGCCGCCCAGGACGAGAAGCCGGCCCGCCTCGTCGGTGCGCAGCTCACCGAGGGGAACCGGCTGCCCGAGAAAGGTTCCGGTGTCGAACCGGGCGTCGGTACCGTCCGCGTCCGGGCCCTTCGCCCGTCGCGGTCCCGGCGTGATCATCAGCGTGGCCCGCGCCTCGGGATCAGCGGGATCGACATGCTGATTGCGTCGGTTCTCCGGGGATTCCGACTGGTGGTAGCGCCCGCGGAAGCGGAACCATGCCGCTTTCGTGTTGGCCAGCTCGACCGACCACTCCACGTCCGCGTCGGCAGCCGTCACCTCGCCCAGGACGTTGCCGTCCTTGTCGAACGCGTAGACACGAAAGCGTGCCGCCTGGCGCTTGACCCGTCCTTCGGAATCCTTGAAGCCGCCTTCCGGATGAACCGTGATTCCCGGTGCCTCCGGTCCGACGAAGTACGCGTCCGGGCTGTTGCCGATCCGCGCGACGCCGATCGTCGGATGAATTTCGCAATGGGCGATGTCATCAAGCTTCAACCAGGCCTCCGAGATGGGCTGGAAACATCCGTATGGTCGCACGGGCGGGTGCGGAGAGGTTTACGCCGCGCCGGACCGGTCGTCATGGGTGTCAGGGGCTACGGTGAAACGACACTTCTCCGATGCCGGAAACCGATGGGACATGCACGCATGACCTCCTTGTCCGCCGCAAGTAGGGAAATCCCGATTCAACAGGCGATTCCTCCCTGGCACTTCGCCATGATGAACGACCGGGAACGCAATCACGCGTATCGGGAAGCGATCGAGACGACCGTTCGCCCCGGCGACCTCGTCCTGGACATCGGGACCGGCGCTGGTGTCACGGCGCTGATGGCCGCTCGCGCTGGCGGGAATGTCGTGACCTGCGAAAGCAACGCTTACACGGCCTTCCTCGCAGACCGGGTGATCAGCGCCAATGGTTACGGCGACCGCGTCACGCTAAGACGTCATCTCATTTGGCTGACTCGGTAGGCTATCGCCCGTGGGGATCGTTGAGCGGCTGGTGCCT
>NZ_JASKMS010000068.1 GCF_030124145.1 Streptomyces sp. 378 | reverse complement strand
CGCTGTCCCGGGAAGAACCGCAGGTCAGCAGGACGAGTGACCTGCGATGTTAAACGCCAAGCTCAGACAGCGTTCGAGGAGGTCGGGACGGCGCGACAGGGTGGTGAGCAGATGGTGATCGCCCACCGGGTCGGGCCGGATCGCCACGTATTCACCCGGTCCGGGGTCCATGCAAGTGATGAGGGTGGAGGCGACTTGTTCCCGCAGTTCCTCGGTGTCTGCGAGCCTGCCTACCGCGGTCAGGGCCCGAGCGGCCCGGTGCGGCGCGGGGGTGAGGAGCGTGAGGCAGGCCGCGGCTTCAGCCAGGAGATCGGTGTAGCGCAGCTCTGTACGGGTGTTGCTTTCGAACGTGGTGTTCCAGTAGCGGCGTTCGTGGCGCAGGATCTCGTCGTACAGGGCAGCGGGCGTGACGGGCAGCGGGCCGTTGCCGCGTGCTGCGAGCCAGCCGAGCAGGACCAGGTCGAGGGTGGTCCACCGGGTGCCCTTGTCCGGGGCCGGCAGTTGCGGGCGGCTGGTGCTCGGCCGTCGGTCGATCGCCGCGTACGTGCGCAGGAACAGGTCGTTGGGCCGGGGGTGGGTGTCGGGCAGTTCGAAGCTCTCCAGACGGTGAGGGTGGGAGTCGGTCTCCAGTGCGTCGGTAATGCGGGTCAGCCATTCCCCCTCCCGTTCCCGGGCGGTGAGGATGACGACGGCCGGGCGGCGTCTGCGGACCACCACCCGCAGGATCTCGATCGTCGACGCCGCACGGGCGTCGGCGTAATCGATCAGGACGAGCAGGGGTGCGGTGCCTTCCGCCAGCCATTCCAGTGACCTGCTGTCCCGGGCCTGCTCCCTCAGGGCGCCGGCGTACCAGCCGCGACGCGCCATACGGTCGACCAGCTCCAGCGCCAGTCGGGTCTTCCCCGCCCCGCCGCGCCCGATGACCACGGCGACACCGGTGCGGCGGCCCAGGAGGGTTTCCTCGCACAGCGCCGACAGTACGGTCAGCTCGTCGCGGCTCTGGAACGGTGTGACCTGGTACTCGGCCCGCAGCAGCCGCAGCGCCGACTCGGCCGTCCCGGGGTCCCGGTAGGCGTCCCGCAGGGGAAGGACTGCGGGCAGCGGTGCGGGCGTATAGGTCTCGGTGGCCGGATCAGCGATCACTCCGACCCGCCATCGGTACACGCCTGATGCGAGGTGCGCCCGCCCGGTCGCCACCGCCTCGCTGAGGTCGGCATCCGTCCCCGGAGCATCGGCACCGACCGGGTGGGAGATACCGTTGGGGTCCAGCACCAGGACGCTCCGCGGGGGACCGTCCAACCGCGTCTGCACCTCACCGAGGAACTCCAGCGGGGGCTCGGGCCATACTCCGCTATCGGGATGTCCGCCCGGCCAGCTGCCGGAGAGCGAGACCGCCACCAAAGCGTGCCCGGGCCGCCCCGGCTCGATCGCGTCCAGGATGAGGACCGCCGTGTGCAGCCCCGTGTGGCGGAAGGCCCCGGCCAGCAGCACGGCCAGGTCGAGGCATGTTCCGTTGCGGGGTGCCACGAGGAGTTCGGCCGGAGGTCTGATCCACTGGCCGTCCGGCCCGCTGTCCGGCGGTTCGTGGGCGTATCCGATTCCGGCCTGCCGCAGGCGGTCCCAGACCTCCTGGACCCGCCGCAGGGACGGGGCGGCCGAGGGGCCTGGGATCTGCGCGTGCAGGCGTACGGCGTCGGGTACCACGTAGCGGGCCAGGTCGGCGGGGGCCGTGTCGGCGGACCACTGGGGCCACACGGCTCGCCGCTCACTCGACGCTGACATCGTCGAGTACCTGCACGACCTGTGTGGCGGGGGAATCGGTGAGATCCTGTGCTGTGACGGTCACTTTCGCCAGGCCCGGGGGGGAGGCCGGGGAGTTCGCCGCGGAACTGGCCTGCGTCGCCGTCCCACTCGAGTCGGGCCTCGACCGGCGGCGGCGCGTCCACTCCGAGCGCCTCTGCGATGGCCCACACGGCAGCCTGCCCGGCGTGGACTCGGTCTCCGGTGAGGGACACCGGGGTGGCCGCGATGGGGATTGGCCTGTCGCGCAGATGCAGCTCGTCCAGGTCGAGCCCGAGCCCGATTCGGCCCTCCTGATTCGCCCGGTAGGCGGAGAGGACCGGGTCGGCCCGGAAGGCGTCGAGCAGAGCTTCGGTCTCATCCAGTTCCGCGATCGGCCCATGGCGTCGATGTGCCCGCAGGTGGATGCGCGGGTAGTTGTCCATCTCCACCGGCAGACCGCAGTACATCGGCACTGTCCCGTCGCCGAGATCGGCGGCCCAGCCACCGAGTTCGGGGCCGGAGGGCACTTCTTTGGTGACGGTCACCTCGGCCCCGTTCCAGGAGCAGAACCGCAGCGTGGCATGTCCGAATCCGATGCGGGGCATGAGCGCGGGAGGGACGTCCAGCCCTTGCCAGCCGGCTTCGATCTCTCGGTGCATGGCATGAGCGCGTGCGGCAGGTTCCCGAAGCCAGGCCAGTGGCAGTTCGTGCGGGCGCAGGAGCACGTCCCGGCGGGAGGGCGGGCCGGCGGTGGCGGTGCGCACGGCATCGTCGGAACCGCGGTCGGTGATGGCGCGATAACGGGGCAGGAGGTCCGCCAGTCCCTGCCACTGCCGGACGACCTCGACCGGCCGGGTGATGTGGAAGGGGCCGACCGGCACACCGTTGGCCATGACCTCCAGCGCTTTCGGTGCGCCCCGATGTGGTGTGCCCAGGGTGATGATGCCGCGGCACCAAGAGGCACCGCCGAGTACGCCGGCCCAGTAGCGTGCCACCAGGCCCCCCATCGAGTGCGCGATGACGACGACTCGGCGCCTTCGGTCCTTTTCGTCGGGCCAGAGGTGCGCCAGGCGTGGTTGCAGCTCGCGGTCCAGCGTCTCCGCGGCCTCAGCGACTCCCAAGCGGAAGTCGTAGCCCACGGCGACCACGTTGGCGTCGAGGTCCGGTTCGGGCGCCGTTCCGTCGTCGACCAGTGCTCCCGGCCGCTTGCCCAGCCGTGTCAACAGACGGTCGTATCCCTGAACCACCGTCCACAGCCCGAAGGCCTTCCTGGTCTTGACGAGGCCGGCAGGGGCGAGCCGAGGAAACTGCGCGACGCTCAGTTGCTGCGGCTTCCGCAGCAGGTCCACATCTGCCGCCCGCGCACCCCACACCGGCTCACCCGTCGGGCGCCCTCGACGGCCAGCCACCGAGAGCACTGTTCCCCCGAGTCCCGGCAGCACGACGACCAGGTGATCACAAGCCTTCAACTTAGCCCCTCCCCCCACCACGGTACAGATTGTAGGCACTCAGTCGCACCGAGTACGGAAACGGGGAGAACTGGTGCTGACAACAGTGCGGCCCCGCAGCCCGGCGCGGGCCCGCACTGTTGTCAAGGCTGGCGGCGAAGAGCCGGTAGCCGCCTGGTCTGCGCGGTGCGGCGGACCGCCCACCAGGACGGTCTCGGGGTGGTGGCCGCGCGGACGGTTTGCCCGAACGCTTCCAGGGCCGCCTCCAGGCGTGCGCTGTTTTCCACATCCCCGGCCGGCACTTATGAACGGCGCCCTGGCCTATCGCGGCGGGGCAGGCCGGCACCCACGGCGGGCTGCTGCGGGACGGGCGCGGGAGCGTTGTCCCGGGTCATGATGCTGCTCCCTTGAGCAGAGGGATCGAGGACAGCGGACACCTGTGGTGGTGTCGTCCGCGTGGGGGTGGTGCGCGCCTCGCGGTCGGCGGTCCTGCTGCGGCTCTCTGCAGAAGAGCGTCCCTGTGGGGTCTCGGCCCGGCCCAGGGTGGGCGTGTTGAGCGTAGCGGCGATCGGCGCGGGTGTTGCCCTGGGAGTCTGGCGGCTGGTCATCGGTACTGCCTCCGGCGTGAGTTCGACATTGCGGGCGGGACAGTGACAGGGCTCAGGCGCTTGCGTCTCGTCCTGCCGGGCAGGGCTTTTTCACCCCGTAGGGCTGGAAGCCGGGGCCCGGACAGCAGCGGCCGGGAAGAAAAATTCCGGGGGCACGACGAAGGCCCGGACGCCTGGTCCGGGCCTTGCGCTGTCGAAAGGGGTTGGCGGGTCGAGTGCCAGTAATGGAGTCGGTGACCTTCCGTCTACTCGTGCTCTCCCCGGGAGCGGTTGGCGACCCAGTCCAGATCGTGGTCAGCAGCTCGCTGGCCCGGGCCCCGTTGGACACCCAGAAGGCCAGAAGAGCACGGTCACGGCCGTAACGCAGCGCGGCGAACAGCTCGTTGAAGCAGTCGTCGGACAGTCGCCGCGGCAGACGCTGAGGAACCGATGGCCGGTACCTGCCTCCCGCCGACTGCCGGGCCGTCCGGCCAGCCGCTGCCGGCAACCGAGGGCGTTCCCGTGCTGGGAGGAACGGGTTGATGATCGGGCCGGTGCCCTCCTCCAGATGGAAATCGTAGAACGACCTCAGCACGGTCTCGCAGTGCGCCCGCGTCGACGCCGAGTACAGCCGGCCCGGCGCTGCCCTCCCCGTGACCGGGTTCGGCAGGCCTGCCGCAGGCCGTTTCACCGGCTCGGAAGGCTGCTCGCCGGAGGCCCGGTGGCGCCACAGGCTGCCTCCTGCCGCACGGCCGCATGCTGTGCCGACGAAAGTCGAGGGTTCCAGTCAGTGTGATCTGCGAGAACCGCAATGGACCGCGCAAGTCCCTCCTGTCGAGGTGGCGAGTTGCTGCGGTATGCAGGGCTTCATCCCGTCGAAGAGGTGGGGCTGATTCCGGCTGGCATGGGACGGCAGATACAGGGAATGGCCCGTCGCTTTGTGTGCTTCTTGTGACAGCTTGTGTGGCCGAGGTGACCGTATGGGTCGCCTGTTCTGACTGTCTGTCTGACTTCCGTGGGGGAAGCTGATGCATTCACGTGCGCAGAGCACGTCCCTGTGGCGTGCCCGAAGAACACACAGAACCGCTCTCCTGTCCGCGCTCACGGCCGCCGCCGTGGTGCTCTCGGCGGCACCGGGTCTGGCCGTGCCGCCGAAACCGGAGTTACCGGAGCCGGAGAGCCCTTGGACGAGACCGACGAAGGTCGAGGCGCCCGCGACTCCGGCCGGGTCGGTGAAGGCACCGGAGTCCCAGGCGGAGGCCGAGCCGTCGGCGGAGGTCGCCGCGTGGCGGGCGGCGCAGCGGGCCCGTACCGCGGGCGGCAAGGCCGGGGCCGAGCGCGCGGGGGCCGCCGCCGAGGCCACCTCGTTCGTTCCGGAGGGCCAGGGCGAGGTGCCCTGGCACCGGATCACCGACACGCGCCTGAACGACGCGCTCGTGGCACGGGTGAACCTCTCCAACGGCAACCTGATGCTCGCCGCGACGGACTTCGACATCGCCGGCGTGGGCCAGAAGCTCCAGCTGGCGTCTACGACGCCACCGGCGACGCGCTGCGGTTCAAGCAGACGTCCACCGGCGGCTACACCACGCCGACGGGCTACTCCAAGGACCTGAAGAAGAACGCGGACGGCACCTACACGCTGACCGACCGCAAGTCGGGTACGAAGGACACCTACGACGAGCACGGCACGCTGGCCAAGGTCACCGACAAGAACGACGGCGTGATCACTGTCGACCAGCACGACGAGGGCAGCGAGCACAAGGGCTTCAAACTCACCGAGACCCGCTCGGGCCGCTGGATCGACCTGGTCAAGACCTACCCCAACCAGTGGCAGGCCAAGGACCACACCGGCCGAACGGCCGTCCTCGACCTGGACGCGGAAGGCAACCTGGCCAAGGTCACCGACACCGACGGCAAGGCCACCGCCTACGAGTACGACTCCTCACGCCGCCTGACCAAGGTGACCACCCCCGAGGGCACGGTCACGCTGTTCACCTACGACGCCCACAACCGCGTCAAGTCCATGCAACGCGCCACCGAGTCCACGAGCGTCGGCCACACAGGTCCGACCTGGCGCTACGACTACACGGCCGCCACCCCCTCCGACGCGGGCACCACGACGGTCACCGACCCCGACGGCGACGCCACCAAGTACATCCACAACGCCGACGGGGAGGTCACCAAGGTCACCGACCCCCTCGGCCACTCCCGCCACGCCACCTACAAGAACCACCTGACCCAGACGGCGATCGACGCGATGGGCACGGGCGCGGACGGCACGGGCGGCAACACCACCACCTACGGCTGGAACGGCCGCAACAACGCCATCTCCCAGAAGCTCCCGCTCGGGGCGACGGCTTCCGTGACGGCCTACCAGACCATCGCTGGCACTGATCTGCCGAACGACTTCACCAGCGCGGACGGCCGCAAGGACCCCTTCAAGTACGACGCCAACGGCAACACCATGTCGGTGACCACCTCCGGCACCGCCGGCGGAACTCGCGAGTACACCTACAACGAAGCCACCCCGAAGTGCGGCGGCTTCGAAGGCCAGCGCTGCACGGCCAAGGACGGCAACAGCAAGGTCACCTCCTTCGAGTACGACACCAAGGGCAACCTCAAAACCGTCATCCCGCCGGCGCCGCTGGGCAAGACGACCTACACGTACGACGCGCTGGGCCGGGTGGAGACCGTCACTACTGAGGTTGAACTCGTGGAGTCGTAGGGGCTGACGGCTCGTCGTGCGTGCGGTAACACCGG
>NZ_JASKMS010000067.1 GCF_030124145.1 Streptomyces sp. 378 | reverse complement strand
GGGTTCGAACCAGTGACCTCTTCGGTGTGAACGAAGCGCTCTCCCACTGAGCTAATCGCCCGGACGCAGGAAGAACATTACCCCATGTCAGGGGGTGCCTGTGACGCTCACTGGTCCTTGATCTTCCACGGCATCGCGATGCCGAACTTCCACAGGTAGACGCCGACGAGCACGCCCACGATCACCAGCCCGACGGACGTCAGGATGATGTTGCGGCGCCGCACTTTGGGATCGAGGGCGCGCTGGGCCGCCTCGGTGACCTTCCGCTTGGTCCAGCGGAGCACCAGCTGGGCCCAGACGAACTCCGTCGCCCAGATCGCCATGCCGCCGAAGATCACGACCCAGCCCGGCCCCGGCAGGGGCAGCATGATGATGCCGGTCACGACCACCGCGAGACCGATGATGAAAACGCCGACCTGCCAGCTCAGGTGCAGCGCGCGGCGGGCCTTGACGAATTCCGGCGCCCGGGAGCCAAGGCCTCGGTGCGGCTCGCCGTGCACTTCGTTCGTCCCCGTCTCGTCCGACGCCACGGCCACCTCGCCCGGCTCGTTACTCCCCGTATTCATACGGCCGAACACTACCCGAGCGAAACCGGTCACCGGAATGGACGCACCACGCGAACGATCTCTCGGCCGGAAGAGTTACGTAAAGGCACGCAAAACACTCAGAGGGGTTTACAACGGCACCGTAGGTGGCATGTCGATTTCGCCGACGTGCGAATCCCCGAGCGCACACTGAGCGAAAGGCCCTGGCGCTTATGAACACCACGGTCAGCTGCGAGCTGCACCTGCGCCTCGTTGTGTCGAGCGAGTCCTCCCTGCCTGTCCCCGCAGGCCTGCGGTACGACACGGCCGACCCCTACGCCGTGCACGCCACCTTCCACACCGGAGCCGAGGAAACCGTCGAGTGGGTGTTCGCCCGTGACCTGCTCGCCGAGGGACTTCATCGCCCTACGGGCACCGGCGACGTCCGCGTCTGGCCGTCGCGCAGTCACGGTCAGGGCGTCGTGTGCATCGCCCTGAGCTCTCCGGAGGGCGAGGCCCTGCTGGAGGCCCCGGCACGGGCCCTGGAGTCCTTCCTGAAGCGGACGGACGCCGCCGTGCCGCCCGGCACGGAACACCGGCACTTCGACCTCGATCAGGAGCTCTCGCACATCCTGGCGGAAAGCTAGGGCGAGGCGCTCACAAAGCCGCCCGGCGCCGTCGACTCGGGGAGACGGCTCGGGCTCGGACAACCGCATACGGGATGACACCGGCGCCGGTGCCGCGGCCTCCGCGGCTCGGCGCCGGTTCGTGTGCCGGGGCACTTCCCCGCTGCCGCCGCGATCACCCCCACGGTTGCCTTTCTCGTGGCTTCGCACGCATGCGGCCTCCGGCTGCGCGCTCCCCTGTCGCCCGTCGGGAACCCCGGCGGGCCCGGCGACGTTCCATTCGAAGCCATGTGCGGGCATGAGGGCGGTCCGGCGGTGGTGGAGCCGTTACCATCGGCCAGCATCGGCGGGCGCCCGCCCGACCCTCAGGCCAGGGAGCGAATCGTGCTGATCACCCACGACACCCGGTGCGCCCTCGACACCGTGGTCGATCTGGTGAACACCGCACCGGAGGACGACACGGCGGACGGACTGCCGGATGTGGCGGCCCTCGGGGACTTCGTGCGCAACCACGAGATCAGCGACGTCGGGGTGCTGTCGGAGTTCGACCTCTCCGCGGTGCGCAAGATCCGCGGACGCTTCGCCGCCGTCTTCGCCGCTCCCGACGCCCGGGCCGCCGCCGCCCAGATCAACGAGCTGGTCGCGGCCGCGGGCACCACGCCCCGGCTCACGGACCACGACGGCTACGACTGGCATGTGCACTATTTCGCACCCGGCGCCTCCGTCGCCGACCATCTGGCCGCCGACTGCGGGATGGCACTGGCGTTCTTCGTGGTCGCCGGGGAGCAGGAGAGGCTGCGGCGGTGCGAGGCGCCCGACTGCCGGCGTGCCTTCGTCGATCTGTCCCGCAATCGCTCACGCCGCTATTGCGACAGCCGTACCTGCGGAAACCGCCTGCATGTGGCCGCGTACCGGGCGCGCCGCAAGCAGGCGGCGGGCTGACGGCCGTCGCCGGGCCGTCGGGCTCGGCACGACGTCGACGCGGGCCCCGGCGGGTGACGCCGGGTACCGCGGGTCAGGCTCACAGCAACAGCAGATCGTGCAACGAGGCCATGAGCAGCAGACTCCCGATCACCGCCAGGAAGATCATCAGCGGTGGCTGGGATAGGGCGAAGAGGCAACCGCGCGGCTCGTCCTGCCGGGGACGTGACTCGTCCCGCGGGGGAGGTGCCCCGTCCCGCGGCGGTGCGGGGTCGCTCTGTTCCGTCGTGTCCAGCATCTCGGGGCGATGATGACCCAATCACCCCGCCGGGCGCGATCAGCGCCCTCCTCGCGTGCGGGAGTGCACCGATTCCGTGAGGTCCGGTTCGGGTTGTGATCACTTCCGCGCACCGGCTGACCCACTGTGACGATGGGCCCCGGGCGCGTGACGATTCAGTCCCGGGCGCGGCTGCGACCCCGGCGCTGGGCGTGGCGAGCGCCGGGAACCCGGCCTCGCGACCGGTCAGATGCCGTGCTTCTTCAGGATGGCCTCGATGTCGCTGAAGTCGTCCTCGCCCCGGGACGCGGGAGCGGGCCGGTTCGCCGGACGGGAGCCCTGGCCCAGGCTGGGCGCCGAGACCCCCGGAGGGGCCGCCTCCGGCCGGTCCGCCGCGCGGGCCGCCGCCCTGCGCTCCTTGCGGGTCCCGCCGCGGCGGCGCTCCACGGCCCGGGTGGTCATGAAGAGGACCCACGCGACGCCGAGGACCCCGAACCCGGCCCAGGCCGTCGGGCTGAACGCGGTGTCGGCCAGCCACTCGACGACCCCCGTCATCACCAGGCCGATCGGGACGAGCGCGTAGGCCGCGATACGGACCGCCGCGAGATAGCGCTTGCGGTACGCCGTGATCGCCGCAATGCCCAGGCCTGCCGCGGACACGGCGGAACAGACGGTCTCGGCAATCATCCGGTCCTCCAGGCGTGGCGCGGTCGGGTCGGGCACTTCTGTCCCTTCCATCCTGCACCCGCCGGTCCCCGGCGGGCCATGCTCCGGCCCCACATCAGGGAGATCTCCGGGTCGACTCCTCCGCAGGTGCCGGTGCGGGCCGCGTCCCCGGTCGCGGCTGCTGGGAGAATGTGGCCCATGAGCGACTCCTTCCCCGACCGTTCCGCCGCCCCCGTCCTGGAGATCTGGTGCGATCTCCAGTGCCCGGACTGCCGCACCGCGCTGGACGATCTCCGTGCGCTGCGCGAGCGCTACGGCGAGCGTCTGGAACTGCGGCTGCGGCACTTCCCCCTGGAGAAGAACAAGCACGCCTTCGCGGCCGCCCAGGCCGCGGAGGAGGCGTGGGAGCAGGGCCGGGGATGGCCGTATGTCGAGGCTCTGCTGGGCCGGGTCGAGGAGCTGGCCCGTGCGGGAGAACCCTGCCTGGTCGAGGTGGCGCGCGAACTGGGCCTGGACGCCGAGGAGTTCGACACCGCGCTGGTCGACGGCCGGCACATCCTGATCGTGGACGCCGACCAGGCCGAGGGCAAGGCGATCGGTGTGACCGGCACCCCGACGTACGTCATCGGAGGTGAGCGGCTCGACGGCGGCAAGAGCCAGGAAGGGCTGCGCCGGCGGATCGAGGAGATCGCGGACCGGCTGCTGGCCGGGCGGGAGCACTGACCGCTCGCGCCCGGCGCCCGGCAGCGGGTCGCTACAGCGGCTTGTACACGGCGTACCGCGTCGTCTCGTAGCCGAGCGACGCGTAGAGCCGTTCGGCCGGGGTGTTGCCGGTGAAGACGTTGAGGCCGAGGGTCCGCCTGCCCTCGGCGATCGTCTGTGCTTCCGCCAGCAGCATCAGGGTGCGGCCGTGCCCCCTTCCCCGGCGGGAGGCGTCGGCCTCCACGTCGAAGACGAAGGCGTTGTCCTCGCGCACCGCCAGCCACAGCGTGCCCACCGGTGTGCCCAGGTGCTCGACGACGCTGATGAGCATGCCGGGGGTGGCGAGCCCGTCGGGCAGGAGCGTGGCGTGGTCACGCTCCGACTTCGCCCGGGCCTCGGCCTCCGGAACGCCCCGCTCGGCCCAGCTGCGCGCGTAGTCCTCCTTGCCCTTCTCCAGCCAGGGGCCGAACTCCGCGTCGGTCATGGGCCGGGCACGGCTGCCCTCCGGCAGGTCCGGCGGGGTGTCGCCGAGCCGCTTCTCCATGCCGCGGTTGCGGACGACGTAGCCGAGGGTCGTGGCGAGCCGGAACCCCGCCGTGGACTCGGCGGGTACCGTCGCCTCGATGCGCCGGCATCCCCAGCCGCGCGCCACCTCCTCCGCGGCGAGGGCGGCCACCGTGCCCCGGCCCCGCCTGCGGTCCGGTTCGTCGATGCGCAGCTTCATGATCCGGGCCACCGCGTCACCGAACACGGGATGCGTGCCGAGGTGTATCGCCCCCACGGGACGGCTGTTCACGCACACCTGGTAGCGGCGTGAGCGTGTCCCGTCGGCGTTCTGCTGTAGCGGCTCGGTCGGCCGCAGGGTCGTGGTCATCAGGGGTGTTCTACCCGCAACCACGGCCCTGGTCAGCCGGATTATCCGCGGACCGTCAGGGGTCGAGGTCGTTCCCGGACCGCTCCTCGAAGATCCGCATCGCCTTGGCGGTCACCGGGCCCGGCGCACCGGGCAGCTCACGGCCGTCGACGCGGTGCACGGCCTGCACGTCCCGCAGGGTGGACGTCAGGAAGATCTCGTCGGCCCGCTCAAGGACGTCCAGCGGCAGGTCGGTCTCCTTCGCGCCGGTCCATTCGGCCGTCAGCGCGCGCGTGACGCCCGCGAGGCAGCCGGAGGCGAGCGGCGGCGTGTGGATCTCGCCGTCGAGGACGACGAACACGTTGGAGCCGGTGCCCTCGCACAGCCGCCCCACCGTGTTGCCGAACAGGGCCTCGGAGGCGCCCTGTTCACGGGCGCGGGCGAGGGCGACGACGTTCTCGGCGTACGAGGTGGTCTTCAGGCCGGTCAGCGCGCCGCGCTCGTTGCGGGTCCAGGGGACCGTGACGGCGGCGGTGGAGTCGGGGCGGCGGGTCGTCTCGCCGAGGGCGACGACGAGGGTCGGGCCGTGCTCGCCGCGGTCGGAGCCGAGCGGGCCGTGGCCTCCGGTGTAGGTGATGCGCAGGCGGCCGAGCGGCACGGGGTTGGCCTCCAGGACGGCGGCGCAGGCGCGGCGCACCTCGTCGTGGTCCGGCTCCGGCAGGCCGAGGCCGCGTGCGGAGCGGGTGAGCCGGTCGAGGTGCCGGGTGAGCGCGAACGGCCGGCCGTCCACCGCCTTGACCGTCTCGAAGATGCCGTCGCCCACGGTCAGCCCGTGATCGAAGACGGAGACACGGGCGGACTCGATGTCCCGCAAGCCACCGTCGAGCCAGATCTTCACGTCAGGTCCTCTCCACTCACCGCGTACGTGCCCGACGCTATCGCGAGCAGCCGGGCCGCCTTCAGCTCGGTCTCCCGCCACTCCCCCTCGGGATCGGAGCCCCAGGTGATGCCGGCGCCGGTGCCGAACCGCAGCTCGCCGTCGGCCCGGTCGATCCAGAAGGTGCGGATACCGACGGCCAGCTCACCGGTCCCGCGGTCGGCGTCGACCCAGCCGACCCCGCCGCAGTACGGCCCTCTGGGCGCCGTCTCCAAGGCGTCGATGATCCGCAGGGCGCTGGACTTGGGCGCGCCGGTGACCGAGCCGGGCGGGAAGGCGGCGC
This sequence comes from Streptomyces sp. 378, assembly GCF_030124145.1. GTDB lineage: Bacteria > Actinomycetota > Actinomycetes > Streptomycetales > Streptomycetaceae > Streptomyces. The sequence continues at coordinate 1,146 of NZ_JASKMS010000067.1, read as the reverse complement.
CGAGCAGCTCGGCCCAGCCCGCCCCGTCCGCCAGCTCGCCGCGGACCGTCGAGACGAGGTGGACCAGCCCGGGGTGCTTCTCGACGGCACACAGGTCGGGCACCGTCACACTGCCCGTGGCGCACACCCGCCCGATGTCGTTGCGGACGAGGTCCACGATCATCACGTTCTCCGCGTAGTCCTTCTCCAGCAGGTCCGTCTCGGCCCTGCCGGTGCCCTTGATCGGCCCGGACTCGACGATCCGGCCCGCGCGCCGCAGGAAGAGTTCCGGGGACGCGGTGGCGATCTCCACGCCGTGCCCGGGCAGGCGGATCGTTCCTGCGTACGGGGCCGGGTTGTCGCGGGCCAGCAGTGCGGTGAGGGCGTCCACGTCGGCGCCGGGGAGGACGGGCGCGGACAGCACCCGGCACAGGTTCGCCTGGTAGACCTCGCCGGCCGCGATGTGGTCGCGGATCCGCCGCACCGCGGCCGTGTACGCGGCGCGGTCGAGCGAGGACGTCCAGTCACCGGCGGCCGGTCCGCGCCAGGCGCCGGGTACGGCGGCGGGCACGTCCGCCGTCCGTACCTCCGCGAAGCGCGCGCAGGTCAGACGGCCCTCGAAGTCGGCGCAGACGGCCCAGAAGCCGCTGGACTCCAGGGCCTCGGGGTCGTCGGTGACATCGAGGAGCCCGGTGGCGACACGGTCGCCGAAACGGGCGAGAGGAGGGAGGTCGAGCACGCAGTCGAGTCTATGGCCGGTGTCCCTCGCGTGACCGGGGATGTCTCCCCGGGCGCCCCTGTGACGTCCCTGAGCAGGGCAAGCACAGCACGCTGCGCAAACGCGTTTTTGTCCTGGCACGGGAATCCGCTAGAGTTCAACACGTCGCCGGGCCGCGGGAGCGGGCCGAAACGACAGGCGGACGTAGCTCAGTTGGTAGAGCGCAACCTTGCCAAGGTTGAGGTCGCGAGTTCGAACCTCGTCGTCCGCTCGAAGGAAGAGGGGGCTTCCCGGCCCCCTACACTCCTGGTGGAGTGGCCGAGAGGCGAGGCAACGGCCTGCAAAGCCGTCTACACGGGTTCAAATCCCGTCTCCACCTCCAAGGACGATTAGCTCAGCGGGAGAGCGCTTCCCTGACACGGAAGAGGTCACTGGTTCAATCCCAGTAT
>NZ_JASKMS010000066.1 GCF_030124145.1 Streptomyces sp. 378 | reverse complement strand
CGCGTCCCGCCCCAGCTCCTCGCGGACCCTCACGCGCAACCGGTCGTGGAACTCCTTGACCAGGGCGTTGTCGCGCCAGCGGCGGAAGAATGCGTAGATGCGGTCCCACGGCGGGAAGCCGGCGGGCATCGCCCGCCACTTGATCCCGTTGTCCACGAGATACCGGATCGCATCGAGCATGGTCCGGTGGCAGTACCCCTCCGGCCGGCCACCCCGGCCGCGCATCCAGCCCGGCACCGGCAGCAGCGGGCGGATGACGGCCCACTCCCCGTCCGTCATGTCCGTCGGGTAGCGAGGCTTCCGCGTCCCGTTGTCGGCGGCGTTTCCGAACCGGTGAGCCAGGCAGTCACACTCCCAGGTGACCGCGCTGGACTGCCCGGCCATCGGCACGCAAGACTGCTGCACCAGGGCCTCCTGCTGCTCGGTGATTCGACACCAACGAGCTGTTCAGGAGGCCCTGTTCGTATGCGCCCAGCGCCCCGCGACCACCCGATCGGGACTCCCGTTCGACGCGCATCTCTCAAGATCGAAAAGACAACAGCTTCTGAACAACTTGTCCCGGCACCTGGCCAGCAACTTCTGGGGCGACCTGGAACAACATCACCCGGGAATCGACTCTCTCCACCTGGCGCCCGAGGTGAGCGCGGCCTGGAAGCAGAGATGCCAGACCCGCATCGAACGGCGTCGCCAGCCAGACGGCAAAGTGCGTGAAGTAGTGACCGGACGGGCCAATGTCGCCAGCATCATGATCTCCGTCCGCGCGTTCTATCTCGACATCGCCCAGTGGGCTATCGATGAGCCGGCGCGCTGGGGGCCGTGGGCGGTACCGAGTCCGATCAAGGACGCGGATGTCGCCGTCGTCAAGGACAACAAGCGGCGCAAAGCTCGGATGGACCACCGGACGCGGGAACGACTTCCGGCTCTGCCCGCTGTCGCCCGAGCGGCTTCAACATGCCTGAAAGAGGCCAAAGCCCGACTACAGGCTCTGATGGACACCCCGCCAGGTGGTCAGTTCGCTTTCGCGGGCGCCACCTTCAGGCGGGCAGCGAAGGATGGAACGACCTGGGCGGTGAACATCGCCACCGGCCGGCGCGTTGACCTGGGGCTCGCGGAGAGTCGCGCGTTCTGGGCCTGGGCGATGGTCGAGTTTCTTCAGCACACCGGTGTCCGCATCGAGGAGATGCTGGAGGCCAGCCATCACAGTCTGATCCAGTACAGACTGCCTACCACTGGCGAGATTGTCCCCCTCCTGCAGATCGCGCCGTCCAAAACCGATGAGGAACGAGTCATCCTGGTCAGCCCGGAGCTCGCCGATGTGCTCAGTGCGATCATCGCCCGTGTCCGCGACCCACGCACCGGTGCCGTCCCCTACGTCTCCAGCTATGACATGGCCGAGAAGACCTGGAATCCCCAGATGCCACTGCTTTTCCAGTGGTGCCGCAGCGGCGAGAGCTCCCGCCTCTCCCCGAAGCTCCTGCGCCAAGCGCTCCAAGAGGTGATGGCCTCCACGAATCTGACCGACTCAGCCGGACAGCCCTTGGACTTCTCGCCCCATGACTTTCGGCGGATCTTCATCACCGATGCCATTCGCAGCGGCCTTCCCCCGCACATCGCGCAGGTCATCGCCGGGCACACCAGCGTCAACACGACCATGGGATACAACGCCATCTACCCCGGCGAGGCCATCGAAGCCCATCGCGCGTTCATCGCCCGGCGCCGAGCACTCCGCCCCAGCGAGGAATACCGAACCCCCACCAACGAGGAATGGGATGCCTTCCTCGGGCACTTCGAGCGACGCAAACTGTCCATCGGAATCTGCGCTCGCGCATTCGGAACTCCCTGCATCCACGAACACGCGTGTATTCGATGCTCCATGCTCCGACCGGATCCGGCTCAGAGACACCGCCTCGTCGAGATCCGCGACAACCTGATCGCCCGAATCACCGAAGCAGAACAGGAGGGATGGCTCGGTGAGATCGAAGGACTCCAAGTCAGCCTCGCCAGCGCAGAGGAGAAGCTCATCCAGCTCGATGCAGAGCAAGCCCGCCAACGCCGAGTGATCGATCTGGGCATGCCCAGCTTCAGCCAGATCGCGACACGAATCAGTACGGCAAGAGGACCTTCAAGTTAGCCGAGCCTCATCCACGCGGATGATCTACACCACCCCGGCGCAGGCCACGACCCTCGCTCTACGGGCGGCGGGCCAGCAAATGAGTGTCGAGGAAACCCCGCTCGGAAGCTGGGTCGTGGAGCAACCGAGCAAATGTCACGAGACCGGCACCGGCCAGCAACTCGGCGAACTGCTCCGCCGGCCAGCTATAGGCGGGCGTCACCTTGTGGTCGAAGCGAACCGGCTCCGGTCCCTCAGTCCCGAAGAAGGACACCAAGAGCAAACCCCCTGGTGCCAAGGCACGCACCTGCTCGGCGAGCAGCGCGGGCAATTCTCCAGGTGGGGTATGGATCATCGAGTAGTGGGACAGCACTCCGCCCAGCGCACCGTCCTCGACCGGCAGGGCCTCCATCCGCGCTTCGTCGAACCGCAGCGCCGGATGGGCCCGCCGGGCGTGGGCGACCATGGCTGGGGAGAGGTCGAGCCCGAAGGCGTCCAGCCCCAAATCATGCAGCATCGCCGTCACATGACCGGGGCCGCACCCGACGTCAGCTACCCGCAGGTTCCCCGTGCCACGCACGAGCTCGGCGAAAGTGCCGATCATGTTCCGCGCGAACGGGTGCGTCTCCAGCCCATTGGCGAACATCGACGCGTACAGATCGACGACCCCGTCGTAGGCCGCCCTCGTCTCGTCCTGGTGTCCTAACACGGGAAGGAAACTAACACCCGCGCCGTTCGCAGCCGTTCTCCGGCCCCACACCGGTTCCCTCGGGACTGATCGTCCGGTCACCTGATCACGGGACGCTCTCGTTAGTTTAGAGAAGAACTCGGTGGGGACGCGGTCGTTGAAACAAACCCCCCACGCCGGCGGCCCGAACGAGTCCTTGTAGGCGTTGATACGCCAGAGCCCGTCGTCCTCGCCCTCGGGCAGGTAGCCCAGGCGCACGCGACGGTCGGGGGCGGTCACGTACACGTTGCCGAGGTCGTCGTGCTGGAGGTCCCAGCCGAGGTCGAGCAGCGGGGCGAGGGCGGGGTCGCCGGTGTAGGTGGCAGAGGCGAGATGGCGGGGGGAGACGTAGACGTCGCCGTCGATCTCTTCGGTGTCGGGCACGAATGTCCTGGGGTCGCGGTGGTGGGTGGGGCGGCATGCGGGTCAGAAGAAAGGGCTGTTGGCCGGGGTGGGCAGCAACTGCTGTTCTAGATCTGCGGGTTGGCCGGTGTAATGCAGGGTGCGCAGACCCAGCTCGGCGGCGGCCCGGCAGTTGTCTTCGCGGTCGTCGACGAAGAGCACGCGCCCGGGGTCGGTGACGCCGGTGGCGGCCAGGGCCTGTTCGTACGCGGCTGGATCGGGCTTGCACAGGCCCAGGCGGGCGGAGTACAGGGCGTCGGTCATCAGCTCGCGCCGCCAGTCGGTGGCGTCCAGGACGTCGCTGAGGTGGGCCGGCGCGTTGGAGAGCAGCACCATCGGCAGCCCTGCGGCGCGGGCGCGGTACAGGATGTCGAGGACGCGCGGGTCGGTGCGGGTCCACATGGCGGTATCGGCGGCGCGCAGGGTGCGCAGCCACCGTGAGCCGGGGTGGTGACCGAGGACCTTGGCCCAGTAGGCGAGATCGCTCAGTTCGCCTGCGTCGTAGGCGTTGCGGGGTGCCCAGAAGGCGTCCTGGAAGGAGGGGAGGTGTCGGTGGGGCCACTCGGCGAGGTCGGCCAGGCGGGTCCACATGCCGGTGCTGGGCTGGAGTCCGAGGACTCCGTTGTAGTCGAGGATGGCAGCGTCCAGGCCCGCCAGGGCGGTGGGGGTCAAGGGGTGGTGTTCTCCAGGGCGCGGTGGGCGAGGGCAGCGACGACGGCTGCGAGGAGGGCGGGGAGCAGCAGGGCCGTGGACAGGGTGGTGGCGCTGGCCAGGGCGCCGATGAGGGCCGGTCCGGCGAGGAGGCCGAGGTAGCCGGTGGCAGTGACGGTGGCCACGGCCTTGGCGCCACTGGCTCCGGCCGCGGTGATGAGTGAGGGGACGGTGGTGGACAGGCCGAGTCCGAAGACTGCCCAGCCGGTCAGCGCCAGCGGGGTACTGCTCCCGATGACGCCGATGGTCAGTCCAGCTGTGGCGAGAACGGCTCCGGCCCGTACGATCGCCGGGGCGCCGAAGGCGGCGGTGAGCCGGTCACCGGTCAGCCGTCCCGCGGCCATGGCCGCGCTGTACAGCGCGAACGCGGTGGCGCTCGCGGCCGTCGGGGCGCCCAGGGTGTGCAAGTGCACGGCGGCCCAGTCAGCGGCGGCACCCTCCCCCAGCAGGCTCGCAGCGGCCAACGCGGCCAGAAGCCAGAGCTTTCCCGGCGACGGAAGCAGAGGCAGCTCCCCATCACTGACGCGCACTGTGGGATGGTCTGCGCCGCTCAGGCTTCGGGTGAACGGCACCGCAGCGACCGCGACGCCGGCCAGGAGGGCGCCTGTTGCGGTGAAGAGTGTGCTGTGAGGGGCCTGGGCGGTGAGGGCGGCCAGGGCGGCGCCGGCGAGGGCGCCGAGGGAGTATGCGGCGTGAAGGCCGGACATGATGGGCCGGCCGAAGGCGTTCTGGCAGCGGACGGCCGCGGTGTTGGCGGCTACATCAAGGACGCCGTGCGCGAGGCCGAACGCGAGAGCCGCCGCCAGCAACGCGGACAGGCTCTCGCCTTGGCCCACGAGGACGAGGCATCCGGCCAGGGCAAGGGACCCAGTGGTGAGCAGAGCCGGTAGCCGCGCCGGGCGGGCGTAGCGGCCTCCGAGCTGAAGCCCTGCGACCATGCCGACGGCAGCGGCCAGCAGAACCAGGGCCAGCCCTGCGGTGCCGAGGTGGGCAGCCTGCTGCACGGCGGGCATCCGGGCGCCCCACACCGCCATGATGGCCCCGAGGCCGAGGAAGTACCCGGTCAGCAGCACCCGGCTATGCCGGTCAGTCGCAGACACCGCGCTCACGCCGCAGCGCTGCGGGTGCCGGAGGCCAGGTCGAGGACCGCGGTGACGGCACGAGCGGCCCGGTCGGCACGTGCACGCGCCTCCTGGCCGGTGGTGGCGGTAGTGATGAGGTAGCCGATCCGGCCGGTGTACAGGTTTCCCCCGTCGGCGGGGAGGAGGAGCTGGTCACCGGGGCGGCACTGGAAGTGCACCCGGTCCAGCCAATGCGGGCGGGGCCCGTCGTAGGTGAGGTGGCTGAGGGTGCCGGAGGCGTCCGGGTAGAGCAGCCGGATGGCGGCGGCCGAGGACCTGGTGGGCGTGAGGTCGGGGGCACGGTCGCAGGCGATGTCGGCGGCGGCACGGACCAGGTCGATGCCGGTGGCGAGACGCACGAGGTGGCCGATCATGTCTCCGGCCAGGCGGGCGTTGACCTCGATGAGGCGGGGCCTGCCCTCGACGAGGCGCATCTCGATGTGGCTGACGCCGTCGGTGATGCCGAGGGCGTTGATCGCCGCCCGGGCGGCCGGCGCGACGGCCTCCCGGAGCGGGTCGTCGGCGTCCACGCTGTGGGCCAGCTGTTCGAAGTGCGGCGGAGGGCTGATGGTCTTGCGGTTGACCGCGACCACCGTGGTGGCGCCGCGGTAGGTGACGCACTCCACGGAGATCTCCGGCCCGTCGAGGAACTCCTCGACGAGCACGCGGGTGCTCTCGGTGCCCTGGCCGGCCGTCCGTTCGGCTGCCTGGTAGGCAGCCGTGAGCTGGTCACGGTCGTCGACGCGGCGCACGCCGATGGCACCCGCGTGTGAGGCAGGCTTCAGCACCACGGGGTAGCCGATCCGTTCGGCGGCGGCTTCGGCCTCCTGACGGCTACTCACGCTCACCGAAGTGGCTGAGGGCACGCCGTGGCGGGCGAACAGCGACCGAGCGGTGGCCTTGTTGCGGCACCCCTGCATCACTTCGGGTGCGGTAGTGGGCAGGCCGAGCTGGCGCGCGAGGCGGGCGGTCGGGACCACGCTCCACTCGTCCCAGGTCATGACACCGGCGAGGTCGTGGCGTCCGGCCAGGGCCCGGCCCCCTGCCAGCAGCGCGGCAGGATCGCTGAGGTCCACGACGACGTGATCGGTGATGTGCGGCTTCTCCCACGACGGTTCGGTACCGGTGAGCAGCACGACGTCGTAGACGTCGGCGACCTGCTCAAGGCAGTAGCCGCGGTAGTTCTCGTCTCCGGGAGCGACGACAAGTACAACAGGGGCCCCCGGGGAATTCCGTTTGATGGGCGTTACGTTCGAGGTCGGGCTGCCGGTCTGGGGCTTCAAATCGAGTGCCTTTCGTTGGCGGTTGGGGTGGTGGCCTGCGTCGTTGCGGAGGGTCGTGCATCAGATGCACGATTCATGCGGCGGACGGGGTGGTCTGGAGTGCTTGGCGGTGGTCTCGGGGACGCTTCCGCCTTCTGCGTCGTCTCAGCGCGTCCTGCGGATGGCGTCTGTGGCCGCCGTGGCGATGGCGACGGGAGCGCTGGAGGGCTGGGGCAGGTGCAGCAAGATGGTCCCCGGCAAGTGGCGGGACTCCGCGGTGAGGGTGAGCTGTAGTACAGCGCAGCCGGCGGTCGTGAGCTGCTTGACGCGGGTGACGGCTTGAGCGGTTTCGTCGCTGCCGTACCGGGCGTCGGTGACGATCACGAGGAGGCGGCCGGCGCCGGGGCGGCGAAGTTCGAGGCCGTGGTCGAGTGCGTCGATGGCGTCGCCGAGGTTGTGGTGGCCGCCGGTGGCATCGAACGTCGTCACGCGCTCTGGTGCTCGGTGGGTGGGTCGGGTCAATGCGGTCAGGTGCCTGTCGTAGGCGATGGTGGCGGTACGGGAGTCGGGGTCGGTCAGGGCTGCTGCTCGTGCCACGATCCAGGCAGCGGACGCGACGGGCGCGCAGGCGGCACGCATGGAGCCGGAGACGTCGACGGCGATACCCACACGCAACGGTGGGGTGGGGGAGTTCCGGCGGCGGGTGTGGGTGAACGGTTCCGCGGTGGGGACCGACCCGGCCGCACGCTGAGCGTCGCGGGCGAGGGCCGCTCGCATGTTGAGGCGGCCGGGCGGGGTGGGGCCGGTGGTCCGCTCCTCGGTCCGCTCGCGGTAGGCGGCGGCACGCAGGGCGCGGCTCAGGCGCGCGGCGGCCTTCTGCTCGGCGGCGGTGGGCCTGCGGGTGCCGGTGACCGGGTTGCTACGGGGCGCCGGTGTGCCGTCGGGGTTGACGGTGCCACGGGCGGTGAAGACCGACTTGGCGGTGGCGGCGGCTTTGCGTCGCTGGCGGGCCCGCTGGGCGCGGTCCTGAGCCTGCGACTTGGACTGCGCGGCCATGGCGTTGGCCGCTGCGGCCTGTGCCGCGAGGTCGGCGGCGTCGGTGGCTGCCGTGCTGTCCATGACGACCCCCACGGCGCCGGACAGCAGATCGGTGAGGTTCTCCGGCACGGGCAGGGCGGGGGCCGCGGCGTCCAGAGCGTCGCACCATTCTTGACCGCGCGCGAGCATGGTCGTGGCGTCGTGGTCGGCGCACTGGTGAGCTGCGGTCCAGATGCGGGTGAGGGTGGTCAGCAAGTCTGCGCCCAGCACCTTTTCACACAGATCGGCGACGGCCCGGGTCTCGCCGGCGTCCAGGATGCCGACGTCACGGCGGCCGAGGATCAGGGCCGCCACGGCGGCGGCCTGCTCGATGCCCTGGAGGGTGGGGTGGGCGATGTCGGGCATGACCAGGGTTCGGGCACTGGTGCGCAGGTACGTGCGGTCCGTGGGCCGCGTGATCAGATGCGCGCCTTCGACGCGGCTCTCCTCCAGCAGGAGCGCGGCCTCGACGACACGGGGGTCCGCTCCGGCAGGCTGTGTCCAGACGGAGTGAGCCGCGTGCGCGGCCTCGTGGACGAACACTCCCCAGGCGGCGGGATACCGCTCCTCGTCGCCCACGATCCGCGGATGGATCTCGTGGGGCTGGAGCGGGGCGAACAGGCCGGCGTCGAACTCGACCTCACCCAGGGTGGGGAAGAACGCGGCCGGTGCGCCGCTGCGCGTGCCGGGGCGGCAGGTGACGAGGAGGTCGTTGCGGCCGGAGAGGGCGACCAGCCGGTCGCCGAGTTCGGCTCCCACGCGCAGCCACGCGGCCGGGGAGGAACGAGGTTGCGCGGGCGGGGCGCCGTCGTCGTCCCAGCGCGCGAGATCGGCCTCGTCGTCCCGGGTGGTGGTCGGGGACTGGACGTGGTGGTGGGCGCTCATCGCGAGCGGCCCCGGTGTGCGGAGCCGGTGCTGGCCGGCGGCTGCCGGACGGCTGAGGCGGGGAGCTGCTTGCCGAGGGTGAGGGGCGCGATCTTCTTGACTCCGAAGGTCTTGATGACGGCGGCGGCGACGGCGTCGCGATCCTCCACAGGAGCGATGCCGACGAGGTTGGCGAGCGCGGCCTGGGTGCCGAGGACGGCCTCGGTCTTCTGGTAGCTGAGCAGCTCACGCAGTTGGGGGGCCCAGCCCAGTTCACCCAGTTCGACCTGGTGGGCGAGGTGTCGGGCGACCCGGACCACCCGGGCATCGATCCTTAGCGCCTTGGCGAGGTCGTAGTCGGTGCCGATCTGGATCTGCACGCTGAACCGGCTTGCGAGCGCCTCCGTCAAAACGGCGCCGTGCACGCCCGGATTGTGGCCCGCCACCACGTAGAAGCCCGGCTCGGCCTTGATGGTCTCGCCCTTGTGGGCCTTGACCTGGATCTGCCTGCGCCCGTCCATCGCGGGATACAGCGCCGCCAGGACCTTCGGTGAGATCAAGGTGGCATCGTCGATCAGCAGGGCGCGGCCCTCGGTCATCGCGGTGACTAGCGGACCGTACTGGAAGACGTAGCCGCCAGCGTCGTCCTGCGTGTACTCGCCGATCAGATCGCCGACCGTGGTGTCGCCGTCACCGGCGACGGTGAGCAGGTCCGGGAACGCCGCCTCCACCAGCGACGTCTTGCCGGTGCCCGGAGGGCCGTAGAGCAGCACCGGCACGTCGGCGTCGCGCAAGCGATTCAACGCCTCGACGTCGGGCAGATCGGCCAGCTCCCGGGGGTGGTAGACCTGACCCCCCGCACGGCGGATCGGGCCGGTCTGCCCGGGCGTGGCTGCTGCGGTAATGGTCGTACGAGCCGTGGCCGCCTGGGCGCGGGGAGAGTGGGTGCCCGGTGGGCTGATCACAGCGGTCTGCGCGGCTGCGGCGGTTTTCGCGTTCGCGCGGAACTCCGGCTGTCCGGTTCCGCCTTGGTCGGCCTCGCCGCGTCGCACCAGGGTGAGGGCAGCGTTGCGGACGGCGCCGTGGGAGTGACCCAGCTGCCGGGCCATGTCCCCGATGGTGTGCGTGTCCGCCGGCCGGTCGGCCAGCAGTCGGGCCACCTTGGCCCGTAGTTCGCCGCCCTTGGTGCGCGCTGGACTGGTAGGCGCTCCGGGTGTGGTCAAAACGAGGCCCCTTCAACAGGTGCGGCGCAGGCGGGGTTGGCGATGCGCTGGAGAGGCTGCCCGCTTTCGGAGCGGATCAGGGACTGTGCCGACATCGGCGACCGGGGCATACCGTCGGCGCTCACCGGCCGACCGAGGGCTCGGTCCAGGTGCACGGGATGGCCGGCGACGAGCAGCTTGCTGACTGCCGAGCAGGCCCGTGCGTCCGCTCCGTACCGGATTCCGTCGCTCGGCAGGCGCAGCCTGGCGTCTCTTCGAAGCCGTCCTGGAGCAGGATCCGCCGGGCGGCGGCGTTGTAGCCGGTGGTGGTGATCTCACCGGTGATGGTGTGCCGGATCGGCATGAACGGCTCTGCTGGTGCTTCGGGCAAAGCGAATCTCCTATCGGTGGTGGCGGGAAAGTGGTGGAGTGTTGGGCGAAGGTGAGGCGGGCCCGGAGCTTCCAGCACATCAACGGTGCGTGGCTGGACCACGAACGATGGGCAATGACTGCCGACATGCTCCAGGGCGGGCCTCACCGCCTCGCAGCTACCTGACTCGCTTTTCCGCACGTTCTGAGTGGGCGGTTCGTGAGCCTATGGGTGGTTCTGGCGTCGCCTGATGGTGTGGGCGAAGCCG
>NZ_JASKMS010000065.1 GCF_030124145.1 Streptomyces sp. 378 | reverse complement strand
CCTTCACCAGCATCGCCTGCACCCTCATCTGCTACCGCAGACTCACCAAATGAGACGACTTCTAAAGACGCCGCTTCTTATGGTGTGATCGTTTGTTGAGCGGTGCATGACGGATCTGGTTGAGCGGTTGGTACCGGACGAGTTATGGGTCCTTTTCCGGCGGGTGGTGCCGCCGACGGAGGTGAAGCGCCCGCAAGGCGGCGGCCGACGACGGGCCGGCGACCGCGAGACTCTGGCAGCGATCATCTGCGTGGCCACCTCGGGCTGCACGTGGCGGCAACTGCCGCCGGTGGTCGGCCCAGCCTGGCCCACTGTCTACCGGCGCTTCGCCCAGTGGAGCCGAGAGCGGGTCTGGGTCAGGCTGCACCGGGTCATCCTCCATGAACTCGGTGCCAGAGGAGAGCTGGACTGGTCGCGCTGCGCGATCGACTCCGTCAGTGTGCGAGCGACAAAACCGGGCCACTGACCGGACCGAATCCGACCGACCCAGGCAAACCGGGATCGAAAATCCACCTGATCACGGACAGGAACGGGCTGCCCCTGTCGCTGGGCATCTCCGGTGCCAACCTGCACGACAGCCTCGGCCTGGAGCCGCTGGTGCGGGGCATCCCGCCCATCCGTTCCCGGCGCGGCCCGCGTCGCCGACGCCTGGCCAAGCTCCACGGGGACAAGGGATACGACTACGACCACCTGCGGCGATGGCTGCGCAAGCGTGGCCTCCGCCATCGCATCGCCCGCAAAGGCATCGAGTCTTCCACGCGATTGGGCCGCCACCGTTGGGTCGTCGAGAGAACCGTGTCCTGGCTGGCAGGATGCCGACGCCTGCACCGTCGTTACGAACGCAAGGCCGAGCACTTTTCTCGCCTTCGTCGGCCTGGCGGCGCTTCTGATCGGATACCGCCGCCTGACAAGACCGTCAGGACCTGAGCCGGTTCTGCTGGGGATCCCAGGTCGACGGCCACGATGTCGTCGTCGATCATCTCGGCGCCGAACGTCTCGGCCTGGGCCCGCATGTTCTCCATGAGGACCGGCCCGTCGACACCGTCGGGAAAGCCGGGGAAGTTCTCCACCTCGGTCGTGGTCGTCAGGGACCCGCCGACGAAGAAGATGGAGCTGTCGAACAGCAGAGGCCGGAGCTGGGCGCGGGCGGTGTAGAGGGCGGGGGGTGTATCCGGCGGGGCCGGAGCCGACGGCGCTGACCTCGCGTACGTCGTCGGTGCTGCTCACGCCGTTCACGCCTCCTGCTTGGCGTCGATCTCGGCGATCAGGGCCTCGATGCGGGTCTTGATCTCGTCGCGGATGGGGCGCACCGACTCGACGCCCTTGCCCGCCGGGTCCTCGAGGGCCCAGTCGAGGTACTTCTTGCCGGGGAAGATCGGGCAGGCGTCGCCGCAGCCCATGGTGATGACGTAGTCGGATGCCTGGACGGCCTCGGTGGTGAGGATCTTCGGCTTGGCGTCGGCGATGTCCACGCCGACTTCCCTCATCGCTTCGACGGCGGCCGGGTTGACCTGGTCGCCCGGGATTGAGCCGGCGGAGCGGACCTCGATCCGGTGGCCCGCGAGGTGGTTGAGGAATCCGGCGGCCATCTGGGAGCGGCCGGCGTTGTGGACGCAGACGAACAGCACGGAGGCGAGCGGGGCGGTCGACATGGGTTCTTCCTTATCAGCGGGTGGTTCAGGCGGGCAGGGAGGACAGCAGTTCGGTGATGTGGGCGTCGATCGCGTCCCGGATGCCGCGGACGACGGCAAGCGGGGCGCCGTCGGGGTCGGCGACAGGCCAGTCCAGGTAGCGGCGGCCGGGCACGATCGGGCAGGCGTCGCCGCAGCCCATGGTGATGACGATGTCGGCGGCCTGGACGACCTCGTCGGTCAGCGGCTTGGGGAACGCCCCGGCGGCGTCGACGTCGGCCTCGGTGAGGACCTGCGCGATGAACGGCTCCACCGAAGCCGCAGGGTGCGTGCCCGCCGAGGACACGGTGACCCGGCCGGCGGCGCGGTGTCCGAGGAGTGCGGCGGCGAGCTGGGAGCGGCCCGCGTTGTGGCTGCAGACGAACAGCACGCGCGGCAGCCCGTTGCCGGGGCCGCCCTGGACGTGGGCGAGAGCGTCAAGGCGTTCCGCGGTGAAGCGTTCGGCCAGCACGACGAGGTGCGTGCGCACCTGCGCGGTGGAGGCCAGAAGGCTGTAGGAGTCGGTGAGCAGCGCCTGGACGGTCTCGGCGGAGAAGCGGCCGGCGTGCCGGGTGGCGAGGCGGGCGGCTCCGGCGGCCAGGCGCTGGTCGGGCAGGAGGGGTAGGGAGGCGGCGGACACGGGAACTCCTTCGACGCGCCCAATAAGTCATCCCGCGCTGGTATCAGCGCGTGGTGATGTGACAGTATCAGGGCATGCTGACTTCAGTCGATCCTGATGTGATCCGGGTGTTGGGCGATCCGCTCCGCCTGAAGATCGTGACTCTGCTGGCGCGCGAGACGCTCTGCATGACGCACCTGGTTGAGGAGACCGGAGCCAAGCAGACCAACCTGTCCAACCATATGAAGGTGCTGCGCGAGGCCGGGCTGGTGGAGACCGAGCCGTGCGGCCGCTTCACCTACTTCAAGCTCAAGCCTGACGTCCTGGCCGGGCTGTCCGAGCAGTTTGCCGCGCTGGCCGCCTCCGCCCGTACCGCTGCCGAGAACAAGAGGGCCTGCCCGTGACCTCCACCGAGCCCACCACCGCTTCCACTGAAGGCACCGGCCCGGCCGGGGACGACTCGATCGTCAAGAAGCTCTCCACCCTCGACCGCTACCTCGCGGTGTGGATCCTCATCGCCATGGCCGTCGGCCTCGGGCTCGGGCGAGTGATCCCGGGACTGAACGACGCGCTGGCGAAGGTGGAGATCGGCGGGATCTCCCTGCCGATCGCACTCGGCCTGCTGATCATGATGTACCCGGTCCTGGCGAAGGTCCGCTACGACAAGCTGGACGCTGTCACCGGCGACCGCAAGCTGATGGTCTCCTCCCTGGTCATCAACTGGATCGTCGGCCCTGCGGTGATGTTCGCGCTGGCGTGGATCTTCCTGCCGGACCTGCCCGAGTACCGCACCGGATTGATCATCGTCGGCTTGGCCCGCTGCATCGCCATGGTGATCATCTGGAACGACCTCGCCTGCGGTGACCGCGAGGCCGCGGCCGTGCTGGTGGCCCTCAACTCCGTTTTCCAGGTCATCGCGTTCGGTCTGCTGGGCTGGTTCTACCTCGACCTGCTGCCGGGCTGGCTGGGCCTGGGCGACGGCGAGCACCTGGACATCTCCATGTGGGAGATCGCGCTGAACGTGGTCATCTTCCTCGGCGTCCCGCTGCTGGCTGGCTTCCTGACCCGCCGAGTCGGTGAGACGAAGATGGGCCGCGAGGGCTACGAGCAGCGCTTCCTGCCGAAGATCGGGCCGTGGGCGCTGTACGGGCTGCTGTTCACGATCGTCATCCTCTTCGCCCTGCAGGGGAAGACGATCACCTCGCAGCCGCTGGACGTCGCCCGGATCGCGCTGCCGCTGTTGGTCTACTTCGCGGTCATGTTCTTCGGCACCTTCCTCCTCGGCAAGGGCCTGGGCCTGGCGTACGACCGCACCGCGACGCTGGCGTTCACCGCGGCGGGCAACAACTTCGAGCTGGCCATCGCGGTCGCCATCGCGACTTTCGGCGTCACCTCCGGGCAGGCGCTGTCCGGCGTCGTCGGCCCGCTCATTGAAGTCCCGGTGCTGATCGGCCTGGTCTACGTCGCGCTCGCCTGGCGAAGGAAGTTCGCCGCCGGCGCGGTGACGACGGCTCCGTGACGCAGCACACGGATGTGGTGGTGGTCGGCGGCGGCCAGGCTGGGCTCGCCGCCGGCTACCACCTGCGTCGCCAGGGCCTCGACGTCGTGATCCTGGACGCCGAGGCGGCCCCGGGTGGGTCCTGGCAGCACATGTGGGACTCGCTGCACCTGTTCTCTCCGGCGGAGCACTCCTCGCTGCCCGGGTGGCTCATGCCCGCCCAGCCCGGCGAGACCTATCCGGATGCCGGGCACGTGGTCGACTACCTCACCGACTACGAGAAGCGCTATGACCTGCCCGTCCTGTACGGCACCCGCGTGGATGCCGTACGCCGCGACGGCGGGAGGCTCCTGGTCGAGGCGGACACCGGCACCTGGCGGGCCCGCGCGGTGATCAGCGCCACCGGCACCTGGTCACGGCCCTTCCTCCCCGCCGTCCCCGACCGCGAGGTGTTCACCGGCCGGCAGCTGCACACGGTGAACTACCGCTCCCCGGCCGACTTCACTGGTCAGCACGTCCTCGTCGTCGGCGGCGGCAACTCCGGCGCCCAGATCGCCGCCGACCTCGTCCTGGACGGCCGCGTCGATGTCACGTGGGTGACCCAGCGCCCGCCCCGTTATCTCCCCGACGACATCGACGGCCGCGCCCTCTTCGAGGTCGCCACCGCCCGCCGCCGCGCCCTCGACGCCGGCCGCAGCGACACCGGCGGCGTGGCCTCGCTCGGCGACATCGTCGCCGTGCCGCCGGTGCGGCAAGCACGGGATGCCGGGCTGCTGCAGGCAACACCCATGTTCATACGCCTCGAACGCGACGGCGTCGTGTGGGCCGACGGCACCCGCGCCGAGGCCGACGCCGTCGTCTGGTGCACCGGCTTCAGACCCGCCCTCTCCCACCTCGCGCCCCTCGGACTGCGCGGCACGCGCGGACACATTCCCACCGCAGGCACCCGCGCGGTCGACGAGCCGCGCCTGCACCTGCTCGGCTACGGCGACTGGACCGGACCCGCCTCCGCCACCCTCATCGGCGTCGGCCGCCCCGCCCGGGACGCGGCCCGCGAGATCGCCGACGTGCTCGCATCCCGCTGATGGTCCGGCGAGCCGCAGCCCGGTTGGCCGTCACGCCGGGCGGGCGGTGAGCAACTGGCCCATCGCGGCCAGCACCGACGCCTCCACCCGGTAATACACCCAGGTCCCGCGCCGCTCGGAGACGAGCAGCCCGGCCTCCTTGAGCTTCTTCAGGTGGTGGGAGACGGTCGGCTGGGAGACGCCGACATCGGAGATGTCGCACACGCACGCCTCCCCGCTGGGGTGTGAGGCGACCGCCGAGAACAGCCGCAGGCGCACCGGGTCGCCAAGCGCCTTGAACATCTTCGCCGTCCGCTCCGCCTCCTCGCCGGTGAACGGCCGCTCGGTCAGCGGCGGGCAGCACGGCGCCACGGACTCCGGCTCCAGCAGCGGGAGCACCTTCGTGTTCGACATGCATCTATGTTGACACATGTCGAATCAGTGGGCGAGGGGCGGAGCCGCGTGCGATCACGGACCGCCCCACGCCCGTCAAGGGTCGACCGCTACAGGCCGGCGACGGCCGGGGCCTTACGGACGTGCGCGGCCAGCGGTTCGATCACGTACTCGGCATCGCGGCCGACGCCGCGCAGCGTGTTGGACGCGAAGGACCGCTGGAACTCCAGGCCGAGGTGGACCAGGCCGGGATGGGTGACGGAGATGCCCCCCGCGTGCAGTGGCGCCCCCTGTTCGTCGAGCGCACCCAGCTTGGCCAGGTAGTCGAGGTGGGGCCGGTATCCGGTGGCGAGCAGTACCACGTCGGCCTTCTCCCGGCTCCCGTCGTCCCATATGACCTCGTCGCCGTCCAGGGCGGTGAACATCGGCCGCCGCTGAAGCCTCCCCGACTCCAGAGCGTCCTGGTAGCGGCCGGTGTCGAGCACGAGGGTGCCGCCGACGTAGTGGATCAGCCAGTGGGGCGGCAGGTGGTCGAAGCCGGTGGCCGTCAGCCAGTGGTGCAGGTCCTTGCCGTCGCGGATCTGCGGCAGGAAGCGGACCGCGGCGCGGGTGGCCAGGGTCACCGTGGCCACCTCGGCCAGTTCGTAACCGATCTGGACGGCGGAGTTGCCGCTGCCCACCACCACGACCCGCTTGCCCGCATACGGCTCGGGGCTGCGGTAATGGGCGACATGCAGCACCTCGCCGGCGAAGCCCTGCTGGCCGGGCAGGTCGGGCAGCAGCGGGTTGCCGAAGGCGCCACTCGCGGCGACGATCCCGGCCGCGCCCAGGCGGCGGCCGTCGGCGGTGTGCAGGATGAAGCCGGCGCCATCGCTCTCCACGCTCTCGACACGGGCGTGGGTGCGGATCTCCGCATCCAGCCGGTCCGCGTAGCGGGTGAGGTAGTCCACGACCTCGTCGCGGTGCGGATAGCGGTCGCCGTCGCCGCCGAACGGCAGGCCCGGAAGGCTGCTGAAGCGGGCCGGTGAGAACAGCGTGAGGCTGTCGTAGTAGCCGGGCCAGGACCCGGCCGCCCGCCCGGACGCCTCCAGTACCACCGGCACCAGCCCCCGCTCGCGCAGGACGTGAGCGGCGGCGAGCCCGGACTGCCCGCCCCCGATGACCGCGACATCGACGTGCTCCATGAACCAGGCCCTCGATTCGACGACTGTCTATGTTGACGCTTATCGAAGCAGATGGCATGCTGGCGGCGCAAGCCATCGACGGACGTCGAAGTAAAAAGGAGTCGCCGTGAACGCGCCCACCACCACCGAGCTGCCTGTAGTGGTCGTCGGGGCCGGCCCGATCGGCCTGGCCACCGCCGTCCACCTCGCCGAGCGTGGCATCACGCCGCTGGTCCTGGAGGCCGGAGCGTCCGCGGGCGCCGCGGTGCGCGAGTGGTCCCACGTGCGGCTGTTCTCCACCTGGGGCGAGGTGACCGACCCGGCTGCCGAGAAGCTGTTGGCGCCCACCGGCTGGACCCGGCCCGACGCGAGCACCTATCCCTCCGGCGGTGACTGGGCCGAGCAGTACCTTCAGCCGCTCGCCGATGCCCTGGGCGAGCGCGTCCGCTTCGGCGCCACCGTCACCGGCGTCTCCCGCACCGGCCGCGACCGCGTCGTCGACGCCGACCGCGAAACCCAGCCCCTCGTCGTGCACTTCACCACCGCCGAAGGCCGCGAGGAGCGCGTCTTCGCCCGCGCGGTCATCGACGCCTCCGGCACCTGGGCCACCCCGAGCCCGGCCGGCGGCAGCGGCCTGCCCGCCCTCGGCGAGCGGGCGGCAAGCGACCGCATCACCTACCGCGTCCCCGACCTCAAGGACCCCGCCGTCCGCGCCCGCTACGCGGGTAAGCGCACCGCCGTGATCGGCTCCGGCGCCTCCGCCTTCACCGCCCTCGCCTACCTCGCCGACCTGGCCAAGTCCGACGACGGCGCGGGTACGAAGGGGGTGTGGATCCTGCGCCGGGGCATCTCCGGCTCCACCTTCGGCGGCGGCGAAGCCGACCAGCTCCCGGCGCGCGGCGCCCTGGGCCTGGCGGCGAAGGCCGCCATCGACGAGGGCCACGCGGACGCGGTCACCGGCTTCCGTACCGAGGCGATCGAGCGGGCGGACGACAGCCGCCTGGTCCTGCTCGGCGAGGACGGACGACGCCTGGACGCGGTCGACGAGGTGATCGTCCTGACCGGCTTCCGCCCCGACCTGTCCTTCCTCTCCGAGCTGCGCCTGGGCCTCGACGAGCGCCTCCAGGCGCCGGTCGAGCTGGCTCCGCTGATCGACCCCAACCAGCACTCCTGCGGCACCGTCTACCCCCACGGCCACCGCGAGCTCTCCCACCCCGAGCAGGGCGTCTACCTGGTCGGAATGAAGTCCTACGGCCGCGCCCCGACCTTCCTGGCGATGACCGGCTACGAGCAGGCCCGCTCCGTCGCCGCGGCGATCGCCGGCGACCTCGCCTCCGCTGACCGGGTCGAACTCACCCTCCCCGAGACCGGAGTCTGCGGCGGCGCCGGCCTCTTCGACGCCCCCGACGCACAAGAGGCTGACGGCGGCGGCTGCTGCGCCCCCGCGCCGCAGCTCGTCCAGCTCAGCGCCCCCGCCACAGTCAGCGCGGCTGCCGAACAGGCCCCGGCGGGCAGCTGCTGCGGCTCGTGACCGACCTGAACACCCCCTCACGCGGGGCCGCGACCGGAACAGGGGACCGGTCGCGGCCCCGCGCCGTCCTGCCCGCCCTCTGCGCCACGCAGATCGTGAGCTGGGGCATCGTCTACTACGCCTTCCCCGTCCTCAACCCCCAGATCACCGCCGCCACCGGCTGGCCGGCCGGGGCGACCACCGCAGCGTTCTCCCTCGCCCTCGTCATCTCCGCCCTCGCCGGAATCCGCGTCGGCCGCATCCTCGACCAGCGCGGCCCACGCGCCGTCATGACCGTCGGCTCCGTGCTCGGCGCCGTCAGCCTGCTGATCGTGGCCGCAGCCCCCAACCTCCTGGTGTTCTTCGCCGGTTGGGCGCTGGCCGGGCTCGCGATGGCCGCCACCTTCTACCAGCCCGCGTTCGCCGCCCTCACCCGCTGGTGGGCCCCCGACCACATGCGCGCCCTGACCATCGTCACCCTTGCAGGCGGGCTCGCCTCCACCGTCTTCGCACCCCTGACCGCCGCCCTCGCCGACCACCTGTCCTGGAGCCATACCTACCTCGTGCTCGCCGCCATCCTCGCCACTGTCACTATCCCCGCCCATGCCCTGGCCCTGCGCGTACCCTGGCCGGACGCCCCCACCAGCCCTGCACACAAGGCCGAAGGCGCTGCCGAGGTCGGGCGCAGCCGGCCGTTCCTGCTGCTCTCCGCCGCCTTCACCCTGTCCAGCTTCGCGATGTACGCCGTCGTCATCGCCCTCGTCCCGCTCCTGCTGGAACGCGGGTACACAACCAGCCAGGCCGCGTTGGCCCTTGGCATCGGCGGCGCCGGACAGACCCTCGGCCGCGCCCTGTACGCCGCTCTCGCCCGCCGCACCACCGCCACAGCCCGCACCACGATCCTGATCACGCTCGGCGCACTGACCACCGCCGCCTTCGCCGCCACCCCAGGCCCGTACGCCCTGCTCATCGCCGTGTCGGTCATGGCCGGCATGGTCCGCGGCAACCTCACTCTCCTCCAGGCCACCGCCATCACCGACCGATGGGGCACCACCCACTACGGCCGCCTCTCCGGCCTCCTTGCCGCACCCGCCCACACAGCGGCAGCACTCGCGCCGTTCGCCGGCGCCGCCCTGGCCGTGCCCCTCGGCGGCTACGGACCGCTGTTCTTCCTCCTTGCCACCGTCTCCGTGGCCGCCACGCTCATCGCACCGTGGACAGCCACCGACGCCGTACGCCGCCGGCCCGGACGACGGCCGCAGTCGTTGACCACAACTGATCATTGACCGGATCTGTCAAACGAACGGTGTGACCAGGGTGGTTGGAGCTATTGGCGGGCTGCGGAGAGTCTGCCGTCGAAGGTGATGTCGAAGGCGTTCAGGGCGGTCTTCCAGCGCATGGTCCAACGGGCCGGGCCCTTGCCGGTGGGGTCCAGCGACATGATGGCCATGTAGACGTACTTCAAGACGGCCTGCTCGTTCGGGAAGTGGCCGCGGGCCTTGACCGCCCGCCGGATCCTGGTGTTCACGGACGCGATCGCGTTGGTGGTGCAGACGATGAGGCGGATCTCGGTGTCGGAGCGGAGGAAGGGCGTGAACTACTCCCACGCGTTCTCCAGAGCCGGACGATCGCCGGGTACTTCTTGCCCCAGGCATCGGCGAATTCGGCGAACCGCTCGAGGGTAGCCTCTTCGGTCGGCGCGGTGTAGACGGGCTTGAGGACCCGGGCGATCTTGTCCCAGTCCTGGCGGGCGGCAGAGCGGAAGGAGTTCCGCAACAGGTGGACCACACAGGTCTGGACCGTGGTGCGGGGCCAGACGGTCTCGACGGCGTCGGGCAGGCCCTTGAGGCCGTCGCAGACGAGCATGAGGACGTCGTTGACGCCGCGGTTCTTGATCTCGGTGTGGATGTGCATCCAGTGCTTGGCGCCCTCGCCGCCGTCGCCGGCCCACAGGCCCGGGATGTCCCGTGACGCTTGGAGGGGGCTGGGACTGCTGCATGATCGGGTGACAGCGGCGGTTTATGCAGCCAGAGCTGCGGGTGGGGTCATGATGGTCTCGTACTCGACGGGGGTCAATCGGCCCAGGCGTCGTTGCCGTCGGCGCCGGTGGTAGGTCCGCTCGATCCAGGTGACGATCGCGATCCGCAATTCCTGGCGGGTGGCCCAGACGCGGCGGTCGAGGACGTTCTTCCGCGGCAGTGCGAAGAAGCTCTCCATTGCGGCGTTGTCACCGGCGGCCCCCACCCGGCCCATTGAGCCGACCAGGCCGTGCCGGGTGAGGACGGCGGCGACCTTGCGGGACCGGAAATTGGGCGAGTTCAATTACTGAGGTTGAACTCGTGATGTCGCTGGGTTGATCAGGCAGGTCTGATGGTCAGGCCGGTCTCGGTGAG
>NZ_JASKMS010000064.1 GCF_030124145.1 Streptomyces sp. 378 | reverse complement strand
ACCACCCGGCCGTCACCTGGCTGCTGGAGCGCTACGGCTCCCCCGCCGCACTGCGCAAAGCCGACCGGCGCAGGCTCGTCGAGCTCATCCGGCCCAAGGCCCCGCGCATGGCCCAGCGGCTGATCGACGACGTCTTCGAGGCGTTGGACGAGCAGACCGTCGTGGTCCCGGGGACCGGCACCCTCGACATCGTCGTGCCCTCCCTGGCCGGCTCGCTCGCCGCTGTCCACGAACAGCGCCGGGCCCTGGAAGCCCAGATCAACGCCCTGCTGGAGGCTCACCCTCTTTCCCCGGTCCTGACGTCGATGCCCGGCGTCGGTGTCAGGACCGCCGCCGTCCTGCTGGTCACCGTCGACGACGGCACCAGCTTCCCGAGCGCCGCCCACCTGGCTTCCTACGCCGGACTCGCCCCGACCACGAAGTCGTCGGGGACCTCGATCCACGGCGAACACGCACCCCGAGGCGGCAACCGTCAGCTCAAACGCGCCATGTTCCTTTCCGCCTTCGCCTGCATGAACGCCGATCCCGCCTCCCGCGCCTACTACGACAAGCAACGAGGCCGCGGCAAAACCCACACCCAGGCCCTCCTCCGCCTCGCCCGCCAACGCATCAGCGTCCTGTTCGCCATGCTCCGAGACGGCACCTTCTACGAACCCCGCACGCCCGCGGACGTCGAGCTCGCCGCATGACCCCAGCTAGACCGAATCACCGCAAACCCGACAGGGATGTGTTGACGAAGGACATAGAGGCACCCCCCTTCACCGCACCCGACAGCAGCCCACCGCCCGAGAGTCGGAACAAACCGGTTCAGGCGGCATCGTGGATGACAAGCTTGAACTCGGCGAGGGTCAACAGACGCGGGATGGCGTCGTTGTGCGTGACACGGAGCGCAACCGGGGTGCCCGGATCGACGAAGACGCCGTGGTTCTTGACGTAGTACTGGCCGCCGGGCGTCGGCGTGCGGTGCTCGGTCGCCGTGGTGTCGTTGGGATTGGGCGTCAGGCCCAGCGGGTCACGTACGTACTGGTCGCGCAGCTCGGTGTAGCCGGCCGTGCCGCTGGCGGACTCCCACTGGATCATCGCGTGCAGGTGGCCCCAGCCGGCTTTGGACGGCCAGATCAGGCCGCTACGGTCGTCTGTCGCCCAGTCACTCACCACATAGCCGTCCGGCTGGACGGCCTGGTGCATCTCGAATCGGTCCGTCGATTCCGCCGCTCCGAAGGGGAGGCGGACGATCTTGTACCCGGTGCCCGGCGAGATCAGTTGAGGTGTATCTACCTTGAGGGAGCAGACCTGCACTCCGGCCGCAACGCCACCATCCGTAGCCATAGTTCAGCACTGCCCGTAGTCGGCCGACGACATGCCTACGCCGATGCAGACCGAACAGCTTCGCACCGTGACGCAAGTGCGTGGGGTAGAGGCAGATGGCTCCGGGGGCCTGGCCACCGCCTGCTGAGTACTCGACTGGGCGCTGTCGCGTTGGTTGACCGGGTGGGATGATCTTCTGGTTGGATCGTGCTGGAGGGGGCTGTTCGTGGGGGCCGTGTCGCTGTCGTACAAGGGGCACCGGTACCCGGTCGAGGTCATCTCCCACTGCGTGTGGCTGTACTACCGCTTCCCGCTGTCGTTCCGCGAGGTCGAGGAGCTCATGCTCGAGCGGGGGATCGTCGTCTCGTACAAGACGGTGCGCCGCTGGTGCGCCAAGGTTCGGGCAGCGGTACGCAGGCGTGCTGCGCCGCCGGCAGCTCCGGCCTGGTGACACATGGCACCTGGACGAGGTCTTCATCAAGATCAACGGAGAGCAGCGGTACCTGTGGCGGGCCGTCGACCAGGACGGCAACGTCCTGGACATCCTCGTGCAGGAGCGCCGGGACAAGGTCGCGGCCAGGCGTTTCTTGCGCAGGCTGCTGAAGAAGACCGGTGCGGTGCCGCGGGTGATCGTCACCGACAAGCTCCGCTCCTACGGCGCGGCCCATCGCGAGGTCATGCCCTCCGTCGAGCATCGGCAGTCGAACTTCCGGCCCCGCCGTCATCTGATCCCCGTATCCGACTATCAAGCCGAGATGACCGTCCGACTCGCGATCTGGGAGCAGATCACCGGCGTCGCCGGCCTGCCCACCGCGCCGTGAGCACACAGCCGGAACCCGACTCCTCCACGCCCCGGCACACCGTCAGACACCCCCACATCCAGCAACATGACAACGCCGTACCGCGGGTCGGGGCCTGGGGCGTCTACGGCACGAGAACGTCCTCCGGTCGAGGCGCTGCAGGGTCAGTTCACCGCCAAGATCTCCACGCTGAGCGCCCGGAGTCTTTTCGCCGATCCGAGCGTTGCGTCGCCGGCTGCCCGCGGGCAGCCGGCAGGTCAGCGCCCTCCGCATAGCGCCGCCCCTCTCGCGGCAGTAGGCGCACCGGCCGGGCCATCTGCCTCACCGTCAGAGCCCTGCTCGCTCGTGACAAGCCTTAGTGGTCGGCGCAGGAAGTCCTTCGGGGGGTTGATCATGCTGGCTGGGCGGTGGAGGATTCTGCCTGGTGATCGGCGGTGTGCCGGTCGAGCCTAGCCAGCAGATCGTCCAGGTCGGAGGTGGTGAACTTCCACTGGAACGGCTGTGCTGTGGCGTTGTAGCGGTCTTCGAAGGCTCGGAGCCGGTCCCCGACCTGGGCAAGGTCGGTGAAGTCGTTGGGCGAGACGACCTTGCGCTGCACGACGGAGAAGTAGATCTCCACCTGGTTCAACCAGGAGGCGTGGACTGGGGTGTGGACCATGACCGTGTTCGGGAATGCCTTGGTCAACCGGTCGGCGGCTTTCTTGCCGCGGTGGGAGGAGCCGTTGTCGACGATCCAGAACACGCGCTTGGCGCTGGCGTAGGGCTCGCGGCTCATGACCTGGGTGACCAGATTCATGAACGGGGCGATGCCAGTGCGTGGTTCGGTGCGGCCGAACACCTTCGCGTGGTGGACGTCGCAGGCGGCCAAGTATGCCACCGCGCCACCGCGGCCGTAGGTGTGGTTGACGCGCATGGCGCGGGCCTGGCCGGGGGCGAGGGTGGGATGGCAGCGGCAGCGGGCCTGGATGGAGGTCTTCTCGTCCGCGCTGATGACGTACTCGTCTTCGCCGAGCGGTCTGCCGTGCCAGGTGCGGGCATACAGTTCCAGCATCCGCTGGGCCTTGGGGCGGAAGTCGGGGTCGGTAATGAAGATCCAGAAACGATGCTGCCAGGGCTTGAGCACATCCTGAGCGAGCCATCGGCGCACAGTGGAGGCGGACAGGAAGGTCGCTATGCCGCGCGCGATGGCCTCGCGTGCCAGTTCCGGTGCCGACCAGCGCGAGATCGGCACCCCGCTCTCGGCGGGCAGTCGGCACGCCAGTGCAGTGACCGAAGCGGCCTGTAATGCGGTGAACGCGCCGGGACGGCCGGAGCGCTTGCGATCCGCCAGACCCTCCAGGCGCGCTTCGGCGAACCGGCCCCGCCACCTGCGCACGGTGTCGAGGTGCAGTCCCGTCTGACGGGCGATACGCGCGTTGGAGCGTCCACGCGCCGCGTGCAGCACGATCTGCGCGCGCATCCGCAGCCGGTGCTCAATCTTGTGACCGCAGGCCGCCTTCTTCAGCCAGTGCCGCTCGGCGGCGGTCAGGGATATCGAGCGGGCCAGAGCAACGGGCATCAGGCGAAGGCCGATCGGGAGAAGTGGATCACGACGGACCGCTCACCGGGGCCGTCCTGCCGTGCTGAGTGGTCACCGGCGTACCTGGCTCGCCTCGCGGAAGATGATCGCGGCGCCGAGCGCGGACGCGGCGGGTACGAAGATGTTGCCTGAGTCGGTTCGGCTGAGTGGGAATCCGTTGTCGTGCAGAAGCTTCCGGGTGGCGGCGAGATCGCGCACGGCGACCGCGTAGGCGACGAACGCGGGGACTGCGGGGGCGTGTTCGCCTGGCAGGACCGTCGAGAGCTGGGAATCGGACACGAGCGTCAGCCGGGCGCCGTCAAGGTCGAAGAACCGCGACGGCCCGTCGGCCTGCGCCGGGCTGCCGAGGTAGTCCTGGTACCTGGCCCCAGTGGCGTCGAGGTCGGCTTCCGCCACACAGGTCACGACCTCGACGAGGTCGAGGGCGCCGTTGGGGTGGTCCAGCTGCCGAGCAGCTTGCACCAGCGGGTCCAGGTCTGCGACGACCCCCACCCTTCCCTCGGCCACCGTCCCCGGCCTCACGGCCGGTTCACGGCTGTCGATCTCCAGATAGCGGACGGACTCCGTGCGGGTTCCGTCGGCGGTCTCCACGGCACGGTTGACGGTGTTGACTCCGCCGTGCGCCACGCGGGCAGCGCTCAGTCGTGCGGCGGCGGCGTCGATGTCGGGCGAGGAGAACATGAGGATGTGCAGGCCCTCGAAGCGTTGGAGGGACGCTGCGATATTGGCGCTGGTGCTGCTGATGCGTTCCACAAGTTGGGGCAGCAACTCGGCCGGAGCCCGCAGGGGGACGAGTTTCGCCTCGCTGGGGACCCGGATGGCCCCTCCCTGCGGCACGCAGGTGACGAGCTCGACGAAGTTGCGCGGGAAGTCAGCGTGAGTATTCGCCGTGCCGAACGGCTCCGGGGCGGCCCCCTTGCTCGGGGCCATCGCGGGGTAGGCCGGCGGTGCCAGGGTGAAGCCCAGCCGCCGGTAGAGGTTGAGGGCCTCGCCCATGTCGCTGACGACGTGGCCTACGTGGTGTAGACGTCCGATGTCGTGGCTCATGCCGACCACCGTAAAAATAGCTCAACCGTTTGGTCAATCTATTTGCCGCTCGCGTACCATCGGCCGGGTGGACGCGGAGCACATCGACGGTCGGAGTCTTCGTTACCAGCACCGGCGGCCTGAACTCCTAGACGCCGTCGCTGACTACGTCCTGGAGCACGGCGTCAGCGGCCTGGCAATGCGGCCGCTGGCCGGCGCGATCGGGGTGAGCCATGGGACGCTGCTGCATCACTTCGGCTCCAAGGAGAACCTGCTCACGGAGGTGATCGAGCTCCTCCGGCGACGGCTGGCGGAGGCCGCGGACCTCGCCGATTCTCCGCGCGATCTGACGAGCCTGACGCGCTGGTGGCGGACCACCACCGCCCCGGGTGACATGGCCGCCTACCGACTGCTGTTCGAAGTGCACGCCCTGGCGGTACGGGAGCCCGAACGCTACACCCGCTACCTCCAGCGGGCCGCCCACGACTCACTCGCGCTGATGGAGAGCCTGGTAGTGGCCGAAGGGTGCCCGGCCGATCAG
Source organism: Streptomyces sp. 378 (assembly GCF_030124145.1). Taxonomy (GTDB): domain Bacteria; phylum Actinomycetota; class Actinomycetes; order Streptomycetales; family Streptomycetaceae; genus Streptomyces. The sequence continues at coordinate 5,936 of NZ_JASKMS010000064.1, read as the reverse complement.
GCGCCCCTGGTGGCCTCAATGATCGTGGCGCAGGCGCGCGGCCTCCAACTCGACCTGCTCGCCACCGCGGACCGGGACCGGGTCGACCGCAGCTTCGAGCTGTTCGTCGACCTGATCGGCCGACTCAGGCTGACCTGGCGCCTGGAGGAGCGGGCGTAACGGCTCAACCGCGGATGAGGAGGGAGCCGGCCTGTTTGGCGCTGCGCATGCTGGGCTCGGTCTCTATCTCGCCGCGCCCAACAACTAACGCACCGGCATGCACGGCCCTGGCGCCGGAGTCAACCCCCGAAGGATTTCCGGAGCCGACCACTTAGCTTCTGCAGCTGACCTCCGACGGGCAGGGTGTCAGCCTCCGGGAGCTCGTCCGTTTTTTAGGTGAACTTACCGCTTTTCATGGGGATGGGCGGTAGACATCCTCCTATCCTCTTATCCGGCACGAGCAGACAGACACGGTGTGCCTGCCCTCTTTGGGCTCGATGACCGTCGGGGGTTCGCATGAGGCCAGGACAGGCCGGTTGGTGGGGCTTGTTACGCGCCGTTCGTATCGTCTGGTCATGGGCGGCATGTGGGTGGGGCAAGGCTCTGTGGCTGGGATGCGTGCTTGCCGCCGCGGTGAGCGCGAGCGCGACGGCGGCGCTGTTGATCCCCGTCGGCGTAGGAGTGCCGGTTTCGCATGGTCTGGCCGCCCTGTCCCTGCTTGGGCGTGCCAGGACGGTTACCGGAAGGGTGCGTCTTCGCCTCGCACTCTTTGCGGGTTCTTTGGCAGCGGGTGGCCTTCACCACCTCGTTGTCAATCAGCTCCCTTCCTCTCGAGGGGGGCCCGCTGGTGGGTTCCACGTCGTCCTCCAGGTGTTGGCGGTCACCGGAATCGTCCTGTGTCTGGTGGTCGCGATCGCCGGACTGGTGATCGCGGTTGCGGACCGCGGGGCGAGGCTGGTCTGGCTGCGGCGAGTCCTGGACGGATGGATGATCGCCGGCTCCCTGCTCACCCTGGGCTGGGTGCTGCTGCTGCATCGTGCCGACCAAAGCGGCGATGCCTTCGGGTCCTTGCAGGATCTGGCACGCGTGGTGACGGACGTCCTGGTCTTTGGACTTGTGGTGGCACTGCGCTACTCCATGGAGCGTCCTGAGCGCACTGCCACAACGGTAGCCGCCTTGGCCATCACCGTGTTGACCGCAAGCGACATGCTGCGCATCCTCATGCCGGCCCCCGGCACCTGGTACGGCATTCCTTGCGCGGCGGCCTGCTCGATCACTGGCCTGCTCCTCATCGCCGTTACCCCATGGCTGGCCGGAGGCACCAGCGTCGCGGACGTCGACCAGCGCACTATGCCCGTTGTCGGGGTCGTGGCCGCTTTCGTGCCCGTGGCCGTCTGCGTCCTGGCCTTGACAGCTCACACCATGGTCGGAGGCCGCACCGACATGGTTCTGCTGGTCCTGGCGGGTTTGCTGCCTATCTCGCTCGGTATCCGCCAGGGCATCATCCACGCCGATCACCTGCGTATTACTCGCGAAGCCACCACCCGGGAGGCGCTTTACCGCACCTTGGTCGACGGCACCCGCGACGTGATCACCATCGTCAGCCTGGACGGCCGCGTGCTCTACGTCAGCCCTGCCGCTCATCACGTCTTCGGTTACCGGCCCGAGGACCTGCTGGGTGCCCGTCTGCCCCTGTACTGCCACCCCGACGACCTGACGCCACTGATGCAAGCAGTCCAGACGCTGCGGCAGGAAGCCGCATCAGGCATCCGCAATCCGGGCCGCCGCCTGTCCTGCCGGGTCCGCCACGCCGACGGATGTTGGCGCCACGTCGAATCGACGGTCAGCCACCACACCGAAGGAATGATCTTCAGCAGTCGCGATGTGAGCGACCGGGTCACCCAGCGGGAACAACTCGAGCACCTGGCCTTCCACGACGCGCTCACCGGACTGCCCAACCGGGCCCTGTTCGCCGACCGAGTCGCGCATGCTCTGCGGAAGCGAACCACTCACGCAGCCCCACCCGCAGTGCTCTTCATGGACCTGGACGGCTTCAAGGCTGTCAACGACTCGGCCGGACACGCGGTGGGCGACACTCTCCTCATCCACGCCGCCCGTCGGCTCCAGGCATCCGTACGGGCTGAAGACACCGTGGCCCGCCTCGGCGGTGACGAGTTCGCCGCCCTCCTGGAGGGAGAGGCCGGGACACACCCCTCACGCGCCAAAGACGTCGCCGAGCGAATCCTGTCTGCCCTGACACAGCCATACCAGATCGCAGGCAAAGAGGCACTCGTCTCAGCCTCCATCGGCATGACACTCGCCCTCCCAGGCGTCACACCAGACGAACTCCTCCGCCAAGCCGATGAAGCCATGTACGAGGCGAAGAGAGCAGGCAAAGGCCGCATCCGCATGCACATCCCCCAGCCCCGCCAAACCGGCCACAGTCCATCACCCGAGGCCCGCCAGACAGCCACTCCCCTCCAGGCGCCAGACGAACCGGCTGCGCACGGCGGGTGTCCACGCTGAGGCGGGAATCTGCAGGACGGCCTGGTGGCCGGCGTCGGTGGTGGTCATCCCGACCGAGTACGACAGCCACCGCCCGCGCCAGGCGAGCCAGGCGAGCCAGGCGAGCCAGGCCACGAACTCGTGGGTGCCGCCGCCGGAGTCGGTACGGATCAGCGTCTGACGCCCCCGCCGGAGCCGTTTCGGCATCTGGGCCAGGGCCAGTTTCGTGGCTTCCATGTGGTCGGCGGCGGTGTTGTCGGGTAGCCCCAGCGCATTACTGCGCCGGGGCCCCCTCAGAACCGTGCTTGCCCGCTTTCCAGGCACACGGCTCAAGCAAGCCCCAAAGGCTCGCGGGCAGGCAGAACTGCTGGTCCCGGTGCACGGGCGGCGATGCGCCGTCGCGCGCAGTGGGCGTGCATGAGGCAGCGTACGGTGTCGTCCGGCGGGCGGCCGTCCTCGGTGCCGAGCGCCGTGCGGCGGATCGCCTTGCGGACGGCGGTGAGCCACTGCTCCCACTCGGTGGGACTTTGCGGCTCTTGATCGGCGTGCAGCAGCAGAGTGCCGCAGCCGGGACAGCGGCCGTGCTGCGCGTGTAGCAGCCGCCGAGCTGGCGCAGAAGACGGTCGTGGTCGATGCGGTCGAACGCCGCTGCCAGGTCCGCGTCGAGAATCCACCGGCGGTGCGGGTTCTTTCCCCCGACCGCGTTGAAGATCGCCTCGATCGCGTCATGGCAGCCACGGCCGGGCCGAAAACCGTACGACTTCGGCTCGAACCGTGCCTCCCACTCGGGTTCCAGCGCGTTGAGGGCCCGCGCCTGGAGAGCGCGATCAACGATCACCGGGATGCCGAGCGGGCGCTGTTTCTTCCCTCCTGCCTTGGGGATATGCACCCGCCTGACCGGCCGGGCCCTCCACGTGTCGGCGGATCGCTGCATCCAGTCGGCCGGTTCGGCCTTGCCCTGGGGCAGCAGCACCACCTTCCCGTCGATCCCGGCGGTCGTGCGGCCAGCGTTGATCTCCGTGACCCGGCGCACGCTGAGCAGCGTGTTGGCGCGGGAGCGGAGCATCAGCTTCTGCAAATTGCGGACCCTTTTCAGGTCCCCTGCCTGCGATGCCGTGAAGATGCGTTGCCGAAGTCGCCGTACGTCGTCTTCGACCTGCTGCCAGTCGACGGCCAGCCAGTCGGTGATCTCGTCCTCAGGTCCGTTCACCGCGGCCTCAGCTGGGGCGTCCAACTTGTCCCTCGGTTCGGGGTGTTCGAGCATCTGGTCTCCACAGACTCACCTGACCCACGTCGGCACCCTTTCGAGTTCGGGCACGTGCCCGTATCCGGCCGGTTATGCAGGGCGATCGGCGAAGGGCCGAATGTGTTGCCCCGTCTTCCCGCTGCCTTTCAGCTGCCGGCGTTCGCTTCTTGGGCCATCCTGTTCCCGCCCGGGGGCTGGGCTTTCCTCGCAGTCGGCTCACCGCTCAGTCACCTGAGCGGACCCCGTCGGGGTTTCCACGTTCCACACAGTTGAGATACGACCGGGGTGGGCGCCCCCTATACCCCGGGGACGGTGGTGTCCTCCCGGTCGGCGGTTCGCTGTCCGACCGGCACCCGCCGCTTCTCAGCGGCCAGTCCCTGCACTCCGCTGAAGACTTCCGTCTGGCGGAGCCCAAACGTGACGAGGCATCATCAGGGGTTCACTTGCGTTCACCCGTCCGGTCTTCCCCTCGCCTGTGGCCCCCGGACGGATCGGGAACCCTTGGGCGTCTTCTTCGAGCTCCGCACCCCACCGTTACCAGTGACGCACGTCGAAGCGGGGACGGGCCTTGGACACTGGCCCGGATCTACACCTTCGACATCAGTCGAACCTCCAATCGGTGCAACCACTCAAACTGTGCGACCTCGTGTCGCACGGAGCCGACGTTGCCGGGCCGCAGCAGGCCCACGACCGGCTCGCCGGACCCGCCGCGGCCGTGGTCGACGAACCCCATCAGCGGGTGGTGCCCGAAGGTCTTCTTCCAGGTGGCGGCGGCGTCCTGCTTCTCGGAGTGCGCCAGGACGAGGACCCCGTCGAGGTCCACGATCACCTGCCCGTCCGCGTCCGGCGCGGCGTTCCCGGCCAACCGCCAGACGTGTTCACGCACTTCGGCACGGGCGGTGCGCAGCGCGGCCAGAACCCGCTTGCCGCCCGAGGCCAGCTGTCCGACCAGGCGAGAGACCGTCGGGTCGGAGGCCACGGCCCGAACACGGCCGGCTCAGCCCGCAACAGGGCCACGTCGGCCAGGCAGTCCCCGCCCAGCGCGACGGCAAGCGCCACATCGGGAAGGATCTTTCCCGGATCGTGCACCGCCCGAGGCTTGCGCCACGGCTCAAGCGCCGCCGATATCGCCGCATCCAGACCGGTCTTGCGGGCCGTCTCGACCAGCAACACCGCACCCTTGCTCAGTGAGGTTCCCCTCGTAGCGTGGAGCCCTGACAGCAGGGAAAATTGAGTGTCATGGCGGAGAAGCGTCGGAAGTTCACGACGGAGTTTCGTGAGGGGGCGGTACGCATCGTGACGGAGACTGGGAAGCCGGTTCCCGAGGTCGCGAAGGACCTGGGGAACAACGAGACGACCCTGGCGAGCTGGGTCTCGCGGGCGAAGCGGGCCGAGAAGGCCAGGCCAGGACCAGGATACGTTGATCGCCCGGCTGACGGCGGAGAATGCGGCGCTGAAGAAGGAGAACAAGGAGCTGGAGATGGAGCGCGATGTCCTCAAAAGCTGCATGGTCCTGTGGGTGAAGTAGCTGCGGCGGACCCGGCCGCCGTGGCCGGGGTGATCAGCGACAACAAGACCGAGCACAACATCCCGCACACCGTCTCGTGCCGCGCCCTGGGGCGTGAGCGAGTCATGGTTCTACAAGTGGCGCGACCGGCGGCCCACCGGGCGTGAACTGCGCAGGCAGCGGCTGGCCGACGAGATCGAGGAAATCTTCACCGAGTCCGGCGGCACCTACGGATCACCGAAGATCTTCATCCTGCTGGTCCGCAGGGGATGGCGCATCTCGGTGAACACCGTCGCGAAACTGATGGCCGAACTCGGCCTCGCTGGCCGGGTGGTGAGACGCCGCGGCGGGCTGACCAGGCCGGGCAAGCGGCCGGCCGCCCCGGACTTCCTCCAGCGGGACTTCACCGCCGAGGAACCCGACCTCGTCTGGGCGGGCGACATGACACAGATCGTCACCGAGGAGGGCAAGCTCTACCTCGCCACGGTCATCGACCTGTTCTCCCGGCGCCTGCTCGGCTACGCGATGGGCGCCCGGCACGACGCCGAGCTGGTGGTGGCCTCACTCAACATGGCCGCGGCCACCCGGGGCGGCGACGTCCGCGGCGTGATCATGCACACCGACAGGGGCAGCGAAGGCGGATTCAACTGGTCGTCGCAACACCTTGATCACGGAGGTATGCGATGGGACGAGACCGGA
>NZ_JASKMS010000063.1 GCF_030124145.1 Streptomyces sp. 378 | reverse complement strand
CCCGGCGACCAGTACCTCGATCGAGTGATCACGAACTGAGAAAGATCGGACTTAACGTCCACTGAGAGCCAACCCCGGCCACTCACCTTTCGAGTCGCCCTACCCTCCCTGCGGGACCGCACGAGGGCGGAGCCGACCAGGCTCGCCAGGCCGAGCGCCCACATGGCGGCGACGATGCCGATCTTCCGGAGCGTCACGATTGGGGCGTTCTCATGCCGTGCTTGTAACCGGCTTTGATCTCCAGCCAGTTCATCGGATAGGTGAGGATGAAACCAACGAACAGCCCCATCGCGGTGAAGCACCCTCGGCGGTGCCGTCAGCCGGAAGAGCCCGGCTCCAGCCCGGCCCATTCGGTTCATGGCGGCGCTGTGAACGGCGGCGTCCGCCGAAGGCGCCGACGGCACTTCCCGGCGCGCTGCGGTGGCGGATGGCCGGGAGCTGGCGGCGGCCGCTATCGCCTGCGCACTTTTCGTCCGGCGCCGTGATAGCGCCATCGAGGTCGAGGGCTGCGTCCTGGGCTACGCCCCTGCACACCGCCGAGCAATGCTCAGGACTTGTGGATCAGTTCCAGAGCGGGACGCAGAAGGCGTATCTTCCCGATGATCCCGTGATGTCCGAGTAGGCCCGCGTTCGCAGCGCGGGTCAGGAAGGCACGCCCGTGCTCAGCGTAGTGACCGACGACGGCTCCACCCAGTCCGGCTCCCTGATCGATGAGATCGTCCGCGAGGGCGCCCGCCGGATGCTCGCCGCCGCACTGGAGACGGAAGTCAATCAGTACATAGCCGAGTTGGCAGCCGAGACAGATCAGGTCGGCCATCGCCTGGTGGTTCGCAACGGCCACCATCACGCCCGGACCGTGGTCACCGCGGCCGGCCCGGTCGAGGTGCGGGCTCCGCGGGTGAACGACCGCCGCGTCGACGATGTGACCGGCGAGCGCAAGCGGTTCTCCTCGAAGATCCTGGCGCCCTGGTGCCGCAAGTCGCCGAAGATCTCCGAGGTGCTGCCACTGCTCTACCTGCACGGACTGTCCTCCGGGGACTTCGTGCCCGCGCTGGAGCAATTCCTCGGCGGCACGGCCGGCCTCTCGCCCGCCACCGTGACCCGGCTGACGAAGCAGTGGCAGGACGACCACGCGGCCTTCCAGCAGAGGGACCTGTCGCAGACCGACTTCGTCTACGTGTGGGCCGATGGCGTGCGCCCGAAGGTCCGGCTCGGCCAGGTCCACTCGTGTGTCCTGGTCCTGCTCGGCGTCCGCCTGGACGGCACCAAGGAACTGATCGCGCTTGCGGAAGGGCTACGGGAGTCTACCGAGTCCTGGGCCGACCTGCTCCGGGACTGCCGCCGCCGCGGCATGCGCGACCCCGAGCTGGTCATCGGCGACGGCGCGATGGGCCTGTGGAAGGCCCTGGCCGAGGTGTTCCCGACCGCCCGGCACCAGCGCTGCTGGGTTCATAAAGCCCGTAATGTCACGAACTGCCTGCCGAAGTCCGCACAGCCGGGCGCGACGAAGGCGATGCAGGAGATCTACAACGCCGAGGACCGCACCCACGCGGAGAAGGCGATCGAGGAGTTCGCCCGCACCTACGGCGCCAAGTGGCCCAAGGCCGTCGCGAAGATCACCGACGACGCGGACGAACTGCTGGCGTTCTACGACTTCCCGGCCGAGCACTGGGTCCACCTGCGGACCACCAACCCCACCGAGTCAACCTTCTCCACCGTCAAGCTCCGCACGAAGGTCACCCGCGGGGCCGGCAGCCCGGCCGCCGCCCTGGCGTTGGTGTTCAAGCTCGTCGAGTCCGCCCAGGACCGATGGCGGGCGATCACCGGCGCCCACCTCGTCGCCCTGGTCCGGTCCGGCGCCAGGTTCAAGAACGGCGTCCTGGTCGAGCGTGAGGAGGCCGCATAGTCAGGCCGGTCAGCTGGCGAAACCACCGTTACTCTTCAGGAGTTGCCCATTGATCCACTGCCCCTGCGGTGAGCACAGGAAGTCCACCAAGTGGGCGGTGCCCTGCGGGCTGCCCAGACGTCCCAGCGGTGTCTGGCGCAGTACGTGGTCGCGGATGTCGTCGGACATCCAGCCGGTGTCGACCGGGCCGGGGTTGATCACGTTGGCGGTGATCCCGAGGTGGGCAAGTTCGTGGGCAGCGGCCAGGGTGATGCGGTCGAGTGCGCCCTTGCTCGCCCTGTAGGGCAGGTTGCCGACGGTGTGGTCGCTGGTGAGGGCGATCACCCGTCCGGTTCCTGGGGCGCCCTGGAAGCGTCGGCCGAACTGGCGGATCAGCAGCCAGGAGGCACGAGAGTTGACTGCGAAGTGGCGGTCAAAGCTCTCCACAGTGGTGTCGAGCAGGCCCGAGTCCACCGACTCGCAGTGGCACATCACCAAGGCGGTGATGTGGCCGAGGCGGCTCTGGGCCTGGTCAAAGACTCGCGCTGGTGCATCAGGATCGGCGAGGTCCGCCTCGATCGCCACCGTGTCGGCGCCCCGTTCCTCCAGGGTCTTTGCGATCGTGTCCGCGGCGTCCGTCTCGATGCCCCAGGCCATGCGCGCGTCGTACGGCGTCCAGTACGTGAAGGCGACGTTCCAGCCCGCCTCGGCCAGTCGGTGGGCGATCCCCACACCGATTCCGATGGACCGGCCGACGCCCGTCACCAACGCGACCGGCCTGGCGTCATCGAACAGCGGCTTCTCATCAGCAGTCGTCACAAGGCGCAATCGTTCGGCCTGCTACACGTGAACGGCAACCCGATTTTCCTTCAGCCCATCCACAAGTCTTGACGATTGCTCTGCACCGCCCGGCCGAAGAAGCATCGCGGGCTCAGCGAGGCGCTCCTTCAACCAGGGCGTGAGCTGTCGTGATCGGTGCCCACGGTGTCGCGCCAGGCTCTGCGCACTGTTTCGCGCCAGGATGGAAAAGACAGGGCGAAGGTGCCTATAGATCCTGTGCGTGGCGAAAGGTGATCCGGCCGTGGAGCTCACTCTCGTGGTGCTGATCATCATCGTCGGACTGACGTTTGACTTCACCAACGGCTTCCACGACGCCGCGAACGCGATCGCCACGTCCATCTCCACCAGGGCCCTCACTCCCCGCATCGCGCTGGGCATGGCCGCCGTGATGAACTTCTTCGGCGCCTTCCTGGGCACCGAGGTCGCCGAGACCGTCGGCAGCGGCATCGTCGGCGCGCCCCAGGGGGTCTCGGGCCTGCTGCTGGTGATGAGCGCGCTCATCGGCGCGATCGGCTGGAACGTCTTCACCTGGTGGCGCGGGCTGCCGACCTCCTCTTCCCACGCCCTGATCGGAGGACTGGTCGGCGCCGCCCTCGCCGCCGCCGCGACCGTGCACTGGTCCGGCATCCTGAGCAAGGTCCTGCTGCCCATGCTGCTGTCCCCGCTGGTGGGCGTCGCCCTCGGCTACGTCCTGCACGCCGCCATCCTGTGGACGTTCCGCCGTGCCGCCCCACGCCCCACGACCCGCCGCTTCCGCATGGCACAGACCGTCTCGGCCGCCGGCATGGCCCTGGGCCACGGACTGCAGGACGCGCAGAAGACCATGGGCGTGATCGTGCTGGCGCTGGTCACCGCGGGCTGGCAGGACGACTTCTCCGTGCCCCTGTGGGTGATCGTGGCCGTGGCCGCGGCGATGGCCGCCGGCACCTACAGCGGAGGGCGCCGCATCATCACCACCCTGGGCCGGCGCATCGTCCACCTGGATCCGCCACGCGGCTTCGCCGCCGAGTCCGCCGCCACAGGCGTGCTCTACACCACTGCGTTCGTCTTCGAGGCCCCGATCTCCACCACCCAGACGATCACCGCCTCCATCCTGGGCGCCGGCGCGACCCGGCGCATCTCAGCCGTGCGCTGGCAGGTGGCCCGCTCCATCTTCACCGCATGGCTCTTCACCTTCCCCGGAGCCGGACTGCCCGCTGCCGCCCTCTACCTGATCCTGCACGCCACCACCGGACTGTGAGGAGGCCGCCCATGCCCACCCCACCCAACCCCCAGCCGGACGGGCCACCGCGCGGCGGGATTCCCGACGGTCTTCCCGCGCCCGGCCGCTTCGCCCACCTGCACCCCGACGACGGCGCCTGCCTGATGGAGGCCGCCTCGCTGCTGGCCACCGGCCGCTTCACCGACAGCCCAACCGGCACCCACCCGGTACTCGCCGGCCTCGCCCGCGCGGTCAACGATGCCGTCAGCGACACCGCCCGCCAGGCCCTGTTCCCGCTGGCCGCCGACCTCGCCGACGCAGACCCCGCCGACCGCGCCTACGGGCCACTGCTGGTCGCCACAGTCGTGGACGCCGCCCGCCGCGTACAGCCCGCGTCCCGGCGCCTGAAACGGCACAGCACGGCCTGCCACCAACGGGCCCGTCAGCTCTCCCACGCCCGTCCGCCGAAGACGGCGGCCCGCATCGCCGACCTGCTGTGGTGGCACGGCCCGGGCCACCGCCACCTCGAACACTCCCTGCGCGTCCTGCTCACCGCCCCCGATGCCGACCAGCGACTCTCACAGCTCCTGCACCAGGCCGTCGCCCAGGCCCGTAACACGACGAACGCGGCTCCGACGGGGTCTGCCAATCGAACGGTACTGTCGCGTCTTCGGTGATGGGCGTTACCTCCGCTGCGCGTGCACCGAATGGGACGGCTCGTTGTTCTGGCTGCAGAGCACGGCCTTGGCCGGCGCGGCGCCGGCTGTGCCGAGCGATGCGGCCCCCTGCCCCCTCTCCCACGGCAACGGCCCCATCGCAGGCACCAGCACCACCCAGCTGATCGCGCGCGCCGGGCTCCGGACTTGTGAGCCGACCAGGAGGCTGCGGCGCAACAGGCACATGCACGGTTCAGGAGGCGCGAGACGTGCATCTGCGAGATACCGACGATGTCGGCGACTTCTCGCCGGGGCAGGGAGGCGAGCAAGCACAGCCTGACAATGCGGCGTTCCCTTTCCGGCAGTCCCTTCATCAGGGAGCCGAGCGCCATCATGTCGGATCGCCGGTATCACCATCGTGTTCGGCATCGTGGCGCTCGCAATGGCGGACGAACTGGCCAGGCCCCTGCTGGGGCCTGCTCTGGCCCATCTCATCGGTGCGCTCGCCTTCGGGTCGGCGTGGTTTTCGTTGTGGTCGGCCTCTCCGAGCTGTTCACCGAGAACTTGTTCGGCCCGACCACGGCAGTGATCGACCGGCACCAGCGCTCGGCCTGGATCCAGCCGGGCCGGCTGTGGGCCGTTGTACTGGTGCTCAACCTTGTCGGCGGAGCGGTCATGGCCGCGATCTTCTCGGTGGAGGGGACGCTCCCTGTGGGAGCCACGTCCTCGCGGAAGTAGCCCGGGAAATGTCCACGAAGAGCAGTCTGGCCACCTTTACCCGCGGAAAACGCGGCCGGAACGCTGCTGACCCTGCTGTCGTATCTGCTGCATGCAGCCGACTCGACCGGGAGCCGCATCTTCCTCGCCCACGTGGTCGGCTTCTTCCTCGCCCTCGGGCCGTTCGACCACGTCGTCTCCGGTTTGCACCTGCTGTTCGGCGTATGGCTCGGCGACAACGAGGATCTCTGTGACGGCCCTCACCGCACCCCGGCAGTCCCATGCCTGTCTGGAGACGGCGGCCGGGTCACCCACCAGCACGCCGTCATCCACAGCCCGGCCAGCAGGAGGGACGCCAGGACGTCGCTGAGGTGGTGGACCCCGGCGTACAGGCGCTGGAACGCCACGCCAGCCGGAGCCAGAACGGCCAGGACCACGGCCGCCAGACGCCACCGGCGGTCACGGGTGGCCCGGAAGAGGATGACGGCGACGCACAGGGTCAGCGTCAGCATGGCCGTCACGTGCCCGGACGGGAAGCTGGCCATGGGCCGCAGGCCGGTGTTGAGCTGGACGACCTCCGGGCGCTCCCGGGAGACGGCGGCGGTGGTGGCGAAGTACAGGCTGAGTTCACCGGCGAGTCCCAGGGCCAGCAGCACCATGGGCCGCCAGGTGCGGGCGACGGCCACCCCGAGCGGTCCGATCACCAGAACCCCGGCGACGATCCCCGGCGTCCCGCCGAGCACCTCCACCCACCCGGTCACGGTGTCCAGCCACGGGGTGCGCACACTGGCCGCCCACACGGCGACCGCCCGGTCCCACGCGGGTGGCCCGGGACCGGGCCCCGACTCGACGATGAGGTAGCCCAGGCCGTACAGGAGAGCGGCGATCAGGGCCCATGCCACCAGCAGCTCGACCAGCGCGTGCGCCGGGCGGGGCAGCGCGGTCGGATGCTGCCGCGGGACCGGCCGCAGCCCTTCCTCCGGTGCGGGATCCAGTCCCGCCGACAGGCCGGGCATGCCTCGCGCCCCCGGAGGGGCGCCCCAGCGCCACTGCCGGAAGGCGATGGCCGTCAGGGCTAGCCAGACCAGGCCCAGGAGCCATCCGGCGAGTACGTCGCTGGGGTAGTGCACCCCCAAGGCGATCCGGGTCAGGCCCACCACGACGACGGCCGTCACCATCACTCCCGCGAACACCGGGCGTGCCCGAGGTCGCGTCACGGGCAGGAAGACCAACAGCAGGACCCCGTAGACCACCGCCGACCCGAGCGCGTGTCCGCTGGGGAAGCTCATGCCGGACTGATGGGACAGCGGTTCCTCCACCACCGGGCGGAGCCGGCCCACCAGTTCCTTGATCACCGCGTTGAGGCCCATCGCGCCGAGCGCGGTGATCACGACGTACGGGGCGATCCGCCACTGGCGACGCAGCACCAGCCACAGCGTGCCGATACCCAGCAGCCACAGCAGCATCGGGGTGCCGCCCAGATCGGTGAGCACCTTCAAGGACCTGGTGAGCACCGTGTTCCCGGCCACCACCGCATTCAGCGCGTCGGCCACGTCCTGATCGGCCCGTCGAACCGGTGCCCACCGGGTGCGCACGAGTGCTAGGAGAACGACGAACCCGACGGTGGCCGCCAGCGTCACCGACCAGATGACGAGACTCCGCGCCCCCGGTTCCCCCGGACGTACTGGCACGGTCAATCCCCTCCTTCCCGGGCAGGCGGCCACTCCCTAGGGGTGCGGCGGCGCACGGGAGCACGGAAGAGGCCCCGGTACCCCGCTGCGGCCGACGGGAATCCGGCCGCAGCCCGCGGATATCCGGTTGGCGCCCGCCGGCTGGGAAACCCGCGCGTCATGGCCCACACCACTACGCCGCTCGAACGCGTCTGTCGTCTCGCCGCCGACCTGATCAGAGTCGGAGCCCTCGTCTCCGCGGTGGGCGCCGTCTTCTTCTCCCTGGAAGGGATCTTCCGCTTCGGGCTTCTGTTCCTGGCGCTGCTAGTGCCCCGGTTCGCCGGCCTGCGCAGCCCTGTCGACCTGCTGGTATGTGTGGTGCTGTCGGTGGCGGCCTGGTCCTCACCAGCGAACTGGTACGAGCTCGCTCCCTGGTACGACACCGCCCTGCATCTGGTCACGCCCGGCACGGTTGCAGTCACGTTGCACCTGTTGCTGATCCGCGTGCGCATGCTGCCACCGCTGAAGGCGCACAAACTGCGCATCGCCTCGGTCCCCCTGCTCACCACCTGCCTGGGCTGCACCGTGGCGCTGCTGTGGGAACTGTATGAGTGGTTCGGCAAGGAGGTACTCGGCGCGCCGATCGCCGTCGGCTACGACGACACCATCCTGGACATGGCCGCCGGCTTCACCGGCTCCCTGGTCGCCGGAGTCCTCCTGGCCTCCTGGGCCCGCCACAAGCCCCACGCGCCCCGAGCCCAGGAGAGCAGCCCCCTGTCGGGGTGATGCCGACCGACCACCACGAGGTGCGATGTCTCCGAAGAAGGTGCTTCAGCCGCCGCTTCTGGGTTAACCGGACACTGTGAACCGCAACGAGAACCCCAACGACCGCTCGTCGCGCTCCACCGCGACGGTCCGGGACGCCTCCGCACAGGGCCTGCGCAAAGGGCCGCTGACCCTGCTCATGCTGCTGATCGGCGTGTGGCTCTTCGTCTGCCTGTGGATTCTGGACTATCCCTCCGCACTCCGCGGTCCGCATCTCGTCGAACTCGGCGCCAGCATCGTGGTGATCATTGCCGCAATCGTCCGGATGTCGCGTCCAGTCGGCCGCTTCACGGACTACGTGGTCATGGCCATCGGTGCGGGACTCGTCCTGGCCGCGTTCCTCGGGGACTACAGGTCCACCGTCGCGACCGACATGGTGCGGGTCAACCAGGCGGCCTCCGGAGCCGCCCTCGTGCTCGTCGCGCTGACCAGCGCGGTACTCGCTGTTCGTTCGCGATCGGCTTCGCCGAGCGGCGACGCGGACAGCGATTCTCACTGATTGGGCCCGCGGCCCGCGAGCAAGGTCGGCCAGCGTCGTCACACGCCACGGCGACGCGGACCGCGTCGCCCCTGGCCCAGCACGCCCCCGCCCCACTTGGAAGCCCGTCGGCGGATCAGAAAGCCGGCACCGGTTCCGTCGTCGCGCGGCCGCGGCCGCGCAGTCCTCCACGTCGAACCACTGCTCGTGCTCGAGAAGAAGCCGTCGCCCGTGGACCACGACGGTCTCGTTCGCCTCACCGGAACCACGGAGACATTCGATCTTGCCAAGGCACCGGAACGAACTCGGCGTGAACTTCACGGAGACGCGGTCCGCGTTCGGATAGTTGCGTGCGCGGCATTCGGGCCGCCCCCGCGGAAAGGAGCAGGCATATTCCAAATGCTTCTCCGTGCTCCCGTGCGCCCCCGTGAAGAAACGGGTCGCCACGACGGGCAGCAGGTTGAACTGGGCAGGACACGATCCAGGTGTCACGTCGGTGGAACGTCACCGCATTCCGTTGTGTCGGCTGAGACAGGTGGTATTCAACGAACCACGGACGCCATGGAAGGCCGGTACTGCTCCAGGCATATTCCCGTCCGTCTCCCACGGTATCGCTTTGTTCCGCCGCCCGCTGGAGTTCCTGAATTCCATACCCACCCACGGCGACATGGTGGAGATCCGTCTCGGCCCCCTGCACGCCTAGGTGGTGTGCCACCCACGGCTGGTCCACGAAATGCTCAGGGACACCCGCACCTTCGACAAGGGCGGACCGCTCTACGAGCGGCTGCGAGCGCTGATGGGCGACGGCGTCGTCACCTGCCCGCACGCCGACCACCGCAGGCAGCGCAGGCTGTTGCAGCCCGCCTTCCGTCCCGCCCGGGTCGCCGATCACACGGAACCGATGGGCGAGGAGGCCGAGTCGGTGTGCGGCGCCTGGCGGGCGGGACGGGAGGTGGACGTCAGCGCGGCCATGATGACCCTGACGACGGGGGGGGCAGCCGCGTCCTCTTCACCGACTCGCTCGATGCCGCGAAGGCCGCGGAGGTGCGCCGGTGTCTCGCCGTCGTCGTCCGCGGCCTGTTCGTGCGGACGGTCGTGCCGGTCGACGCCCTGTTCCGTATACCCACGCCCGCGAACCGCCGCTACCGGCACGCGGTCGCCCGTCTGCACGCGATCGTCGACGCGGCCGTCGCGCGACGCAGGTCCGGCGAGGCACGCGACGACCTGCTGGGGGTGCTGCTTGCGGCCGCCGACGGTGCGGAACCCCCGGTCACCGACCAGGAGGTGCACGATCAACTCGTCTCCCTCCTGCTCACCGGGGCCGAGAGCCCTTCCCTGTGCCTGGCTTCCGCCTTCAGCCTCCTCGCCCGCAACCCGGAGGCCGAGCGGCGCCTGCACGCCGAGGTCGACACCGTGCTCGCCGACCGCCGGCGCCCGAACGCCGACGACCTGCCGCGCCTGGTCCACACCCGCGCCGTCATCGACGAGACCCTGCGCCACTCCCCGCCCGGCTGGCTCTTCACCCGGGTCGCCACCAGGGACGTCGAGTTCGGCGGACGGCGCCTGCCCCGGGGGACCACCGTCCTGTACAGCCCCTATCTCCTGCACCACTCCCCCACGTCGTTCCCCGACCCCGAGCGGTTCCGCCCGGAGCGCTGGCTGTCCGAGAACGACGCCGACGGTCCGTACAGCCCGATGGTCCCCTTCGCCGCGGGCAGCCGGAAGTGCCTCGGTGACACCTTCGCCATGGCCCAGATGACGGTGGCCCTGGCCACCATCGCCCGCCACTGGCGGCTGCGCCATCCCCCGGGTCCCGTCGCGCCGCCGCGTCCGGCGGTCACGCTGGGACCGAGGTCACTGATGATGATCTGCGCACCGCGCACCGGCGCGCACCGCCGACGCACGTACGCCCCGGGCGACCACTTCGCCGGCCGTACAGGGAATCCAGGAGGCAGGTGGCAACGGTGTCGACCACGCATGAGGAGATCACCACCGCCGCACCGGGCGGAGCCCCCGGCTCCCGTCTCAACGACCTCATCGAAGGTCATCTCCACATGCCCTTCCCCTTCGCCCGGAATCCGCACGAGGCAGAGGTGTCGGCAGGCGTCGGGACATGGCTGCGCGCGACGGGGCTGGCGGACGAACCGGGAGGTTCTGAGGTTCCCCCGCTGCGCGGGGGTGGCTGACTAGCTGGTCAGGGCGGGTTGGCGTGGTTTCAGGTTCACTGGTTCGGCCGCTGCCTGGTCGGCGTAGTGCTTCTCCTCGAACCCGATGGGGCTGAGGTAGCCGAGCCGCTTCTGGATGCGGCGGGGGTTATAGAAGCCGTCGATGTACTCGAAGAGCGCGAGATTCGCCTCGGCCCTGGTCGCGAAGACGCGTCCGCGGATGCACTCGGTCTTGATCAGCATCCATAGGTTCTCCGCCAGGGCATTGTCGAAGGAGTCGCCGACCGAGCCCATGGACGCCTGAACTCCTGCTCTGACCAGGCGTGTTGTGAGCTTGATAGACGTGTATTGCGTGCCGTGATCGGCGTGGTGGACGAGTTCGCCAGGGGCGACCTCGCGGCTGGCCAGCGCGTACTCGAGGGAGGTGAGGACCAGGTCGGCGTCCGCGCGGGCGGAGGTCTCCCAGGCCACGACTCTGCGGGAGAAGGCATCGCGGATCGCCGACAGCCAGAGTGGTCCCTCCAGGGTGGGGATCATGGTCAGGTCGGTGACCCACAGCCGGTTCGGCGCGTGTGCCGTGAAGTCGCGTTGCACCAGGTCTGGGGCGAGGTCGGCGTCCGGGTCGCGGCGGGTGAAACCCTTGCTTCTGCGGGGGCTGATCCCCGCCAGGCCGGCTTCTCGCATGAGCCGCTCGACCCGCTTGCGGCCGACATGGACGCCCTCGCGCTTCAGGACGGCATGGACTCTGGGCGATCCGTAGATCCCGCCGGAATCCTGGTGGATCTGCCGGATCTGTCCGGTCAGCTCGGTGTCCTCGCGGCGCCGTTCACAGGGTTCGGTCTCGGACCGGCGCCAGCGGTAGTAGGTGGAGGAGGGGATGTGCAGTTCCCGGAGTACGGGCTCGACCCCCAGGTGCGGGTGCTCGTCGAGGAGCGCGGTCACCTGGGCCGGGTCGGGTCGAGCTGCGCGGCGAAAAAAGCCGAGGCCGTCCGCAGGACCTCATTGGCACGGCGTAGTTCCCGCACCTCCCGCCGCAGCTGGGCGAGCTCTTCCTTCTCCTCCGTGGTGAGCATGTCGTCCCGCTCGCCGGCGTCGGCCTCGGCCTCGGCCTGCCGGATCCAACCCCGCAGGGCCTCGTGATGCACGCCGAGTTCCTCGGCCATCCGACGGATCACGGGCTTCGGCTCGGCTGTCCGGTACATCCGCACCGCACGCTCACGCAACTCCAGCGGGTATTTCCTTGAGGCAGGCATTGTGCCACTGACGTTGATCGATTACGCCTGGGCCGTGGTCTTCTGCTTGAGGCGTTCGTAGGGGGTCTGGCCGCCGAGGCCGCCGTGGGGGCGATGGTAGTTGTAGTAGTCCTCCCATTCGCGCAGCTTGTCGTTGAAGACCTCGGCGTCGTCGATGACGACGCCGTCGAGGAGCCGGTAGAACTCCTCGGCGTCGATGCGGTGAGAGCGTTCGACCTTGCCGTTCAGCCGCGGGGTGCGGGGCTTGATGTAGGTGTGGGCGATGCCCTTGTCGAGCACGTGCCAGTGGAAGGCGGACTGGAACTCCGCGCCATTGTCGGTCTGGATGACCTCGACCTGGAACGGCAGGCGCTGCAACACGTAGTCGAGGAACTGGATGGCGGTCTTCTGGTTCAGTTGCGGATAGAGCCGCAGCACCCGTAGGCGGGTGCAGTCGTCGATGGCGGTGAACTGGTAGTACTTGTTGCGCCCGCCGCGCCGGCCCTGGGGTGCGGAGGCGAGCGGCTCGATGAACTTCCACGTCGATCTGCACCCGGTGGCCGGGCAGCTGCTTCTCGTACCGCTTCCATCTGCGGTCGTGGCGCTTGTAGCGCTGGGAGGCCGGCAGGCGGCCCATGTCCAGGCGGTGGAGGATGCGCCACACGCCTGACTTGCTGATGGTGACGTCGTGGTACCGCTTGAGGTACATGGCTATCTTCTCCGGGCCGAAATGGTAGTTCTGCCGCAAGTAGATGATCTTCCCGACCACCTCGGCGTGGGTCGCGTTCGGCGAGGTCTTGGGCGCCTTGGAGTGGGTGCGCAGGCCTTCGATGCCCTCGGCCTGGTAGCGGCGGTACCACGTGTAGTACGCCTGCCGGCTGATCCCGAAGTAGCGGCAGGACATCGCGACGTTCCCTGTGACTTCTTCGACGTGGCGTATCACCGCCAGGCGCCGCTTGGCCTCGCGGTCAAGCGGCGGGGTGGTGGGAGTGGGCTTCGGCATGTGGATCTCCGTAGTGATCGGAGACCCAGGTGTCAACGATGATCGTCAGTTTTAGACCCGAACTTGGCGCACCAGCGACGGATGGTCTCGTACGAGACGACGATCCCGCGCTCGAGCAT
>NZ_JASKMS010000062.1 GCF_030124145.1 Streptomyces sp. 378 | reverse complement strand
AGGCACCAGCCGCTCAACGATCCCCACGGGCGATAGCCTACCGAGTCAGCCAAATGAGATGACGTCTTAAGAGCCCATGAGCGCACGTCGGCACCGTCACCGCCGCAGCCGTCGCCATCCGGCTTCGCCAGTGACCGGCCGGACAGCGGCTGGCCCACCGGCTCGGGCGGTCACCCAGCCGTCTCGAGCTGCGCCTCGAGCTCGTCCAGGCACGTCTGCCAGCCTCCGGAGGCGCTGTCGGCGGTCGAGGGATCGGCCATGATGTGCGTGAACACTAGGAGGCAGCCGGCCCCCTCGTCGCGCAGCTCGATCCTGAGGTGATCGTCGAACTCCCGTTCCTTGCCGTCAGGGTCGTGCTCGTCGAAGGCGAACAGCCGCGGCGGGTCGAAGTGGGTGATGGTGGCCGTGTAGACCGTGCCCTCGCCGTCGTCGAAGGCGATCCGACCGCCGGCCCTCGGCTCCAGCTGTGTCACCCGAAACGGATACCACTGGCTCAGATGCCGGGGATCTGTGACGGCCAGCCAGACCTTCTCCCGGCTGTGCTTCAGGTGACGTTCGAACTGCAGGGCAGGCCGACCGTCAATGATGGTGGTGGTCGTGCTCATCGCTTCACTGCTCCTCGGCCGCCTGACGCGGCTGTTCCTCGGGGACGTCGGGCATCGTTTCCAGGTGTTGTTCCAGCACTTCCAGGCGTTCCGTCCACAGTCGGCGATACGGCGCGAGCCAGGCGTCGAGATCAGCCAACGGCTCCGGGCGGAGCTCGTACCAGCGGCGCTGCGCTTCTGCCCGCACTGTGACGAGCCCGGCGTCACGCAGCACCCGCAGATGCTTGGACACCCGCGGCTGGCTCATCTCCAGCTCGTGGGCGATCTCCCCCACGAGACGGGGGCGCCCGAGGAGCAGCCCGAGCATCCGCCGCCGCGTGGGGTCGGCCAATACATCGAAGGGCAGAGACACACCCTCAATATACTCACTCAGTTATATAACTTCAACGGCATGAATATCCCACCTCGGCCGCTCCCGGGCCGGTGGGACTGCGGAATGAACGCGTGTACCACCCCGCGACCGGCCTCAACGGCGATCTGGGGCAGCCGGTCGGCGACATAGGCCCGCACCATCGGATAGGTCACCGCCTCCGCCGCGTGCTCGTCCAGGAGCCGGTCGAAGATCCGCTTGACCGTGCGACGCTGCTTGCGCAGAGCATCCAGATCCGCCCGGAGCATCGCGTCGATTAACGGCTTGTAGGCATCCAGGCGGGTCCCGCGCGGCCGCGGCTTCTTCCACGGTTCCGGCCAGACCGACGCCAACGCAGCCTTGACCTTCCGGAATCCGACTCCATGCTCACGTATCAAGGCCTGGTACGACATGCCGGACCGGGCATCACGGCGGATCGCCGCGTACAAGTCGACCTTGGACTTCGGTGGCGCCATCGCAGCCTTATCCCTCAAGCACGTCAATGCTCCCACCGCAAGCCCCCGGGCGTTGCCAGAACTCGGTTCTGGCACAGATCTTGTCGAATCGCTCCGCAACAGCCGCCTGTTGGACGCCCTCAGCCGGCTTCCTCCTCGCATGCGGCAGGTCGCATGGCTGTGGGCGCTCGGCACTCCCGCCTCCGTAATCGCGCAGCAACTGAGCATCCGCCCCAGCACTGTCCGGGTGCACCTGCATCAAGCACGCCAACACCTCGCTGCTGACCCTCTCGTGGTCTCAATAGTCAGCGAGGCAGGTTCCTGATCAGGCATGCCTCCCGTTGCTTCACCCAGCAACGCATCAAGCGCGCACCTGGGAGGTGATTACAACGTAATGAACCGCTCCGGGATCGGTGGAGGCTCTATGCGTTGACTCCAGCCGCTGGTCGGGGCTGGTGTTGAGCGTAGTGGTTGGTTTCGTGCTCGTGGGGCGGGATGTCTTCGATCGCGGTGTGGAGGCGCTGGTTGTTGAACCAGTCGACCCATTCCGCGGTGCCGAGTTCGACGTCGGCGAGGCCGTGCCAGGGCTTGCGGGGTTTGATCAGCTCGGTTTTGTAGAGGCCGATCTGGGATTCCATGAGCGCGTTGTCCAGGGCGTCGCCGACGGTGCCGATCGAGGCGTCGATGCCGGCCTCGAGGTGGTGTGCCGTGAACGCGAAAGACGTGTACTGGGCGAGTTCAATTGGTCGTTGCAACACCGGGCTGTTGCAGCGAGCGTAGCTGCTCTTCGAAGACCTCGGCCGGTGTCCGCCAACCGAGAACCTTGCGGGGCCGGTTGTTGATCGCCATGGCGACGGCTTCGAGGTCCGTGGACGACCACCGGGAGAGATCGGTGCCCTTCGGGAAGTACTGACGCAGCAGCCCGTTCGTGTTCTCGTTCGTCGGTCGTTGCCAGGGCGAGTGCGGATCGGCGAAGAACACCTTCGTCCCGGTGTCGAGAGCGAACTGGGCGTGGCCGGAGAGTTCCTTCCCACGGTCCCAGGTGAGGGTCTTGCGTAGCTGCTCGGGCAGCTGCGTCATCGACGTCGTGAGCGCCGTGTTCATCGCGGCCCACTCCGTCGGGTAGTTGGGGCGGAGCTCCGCGACCATGCGCACCGCACGCTCACGAAGCTCGGAAGGGTAGGGGGACGGACGTGCCATGACTCGATCCTCTCAGGGAATCGAGCCTCCATCAGACCCGGAGCGGTTCACCTGCTGATGCCGGACGGGGCAACCGGCGGACGGTGGCAGGCGGCCCCGTTCCTCGACCACGTCGCCACCGCCGACCCGGGCGTCGCCCGCGCCTGGCTGAACGCACCGGCCGACAAGGCCGCCCCCGGCGTCCTGCGCGCCCAGAAGATCGCCGCCACCGGCCGCCTCGCCCTTGACGCGCTGCTGGGCCTGGCCGGACGCCACTGGGACGCCGTCGACGCCGCCCAGCTCCAGGCCGCGTTGGCCGGCCCTGATGTCCGGGCCGGGGACGGCGTGGAGGCGGGGGCGACGCTGCGCCTGGCGGCGCGGTGGGCCCGCGCGGTCCCGCGCGCCCAGCGGACGGGGCAGTGGATCGGTGCGGTGGAGGGACTGCTGGCCGGCGCGGTCCAGGCCGAGCACACCGGCCACCTGGCGCTCGATGCGGTCGCCGAGCGGGCCAGGGCCCAGATGAAGGCCGCCGGCCTCCTCGACGGCGGCGACGAGGACGTTGCGGGCGCGGTGGCTGACGAGGCGGCGGGCACGGACTGGGTGGCGACGGAGGAGGAGATGCGCGGGCTGATCACCCTTCAGGTCGCCTCCCGCCTTCCCGTCCACTACGTCGCCATGCTGGTGCGGGAGCTGGCATGCATCGCCTCCCCGGCTCGGCCGCCGCGGCCCCGCACACCGCAACGTCGGCGCCGTCCGGGCGGTCCTGGCCAAACCTCTCGCCCACGCCGTCGAATTGACTCCCGAGCAGGCCCGGCCGGTCGTCTTCCACGCGACCTGGACCAGGTGCGCGTCGGTGACAGCGCGGCGTTCGGCGGGCCGCGGCTGGCGCGTGCCGTGCTGGACGTGGCCGCGGCCGACGCGGACGCCGGCACCGGTCTGGCCCAGCGCACCCGCCACTTCCGGCGCGTGGCCGACCTCGATGCCCGCCTCCACACCCGCCTGATGGCCGCGCACCTCGCCCACCGCCCACCGCCCACCGCCCGCCGGCGCCCTGGACGGGCCCGAGTGGTGGCAGCAGGCCCTCGCGCTCGTCCCGTAGGCCCTGGCCGCCGACCCCGCCCCGCCTCGTCGAGCTCGTCCTCGCCGCCTGTCCGCCCGAGCACGCCGCGCAGCTGCACGCGGGCGTCCGCACAGCCCTGGGCACCCCGCCGCCCTCGAGCCCCGCCGGCGCCCGTCCCACCCGGATTACCGGAACTGAACCTGCCGGAAGCGTTGACGTGATCGCGCCTCAAACCTATCTTCTGGTCGAAGCTCCGTACGTTGTACAGGATTTCGAACAGCCGCGGTCTCCGCCCAGCGAGCCTCGGTCTCCAGCCCTGCGCAGAAACGAGAAACGCATGGCACGCGCCCTCTCCAGACGAACCCTCCTCCAGGCCGCGCTGCTCGCCACGGTGGCGCCGGCGACGGCGTACGCCGCGGCCGGCCGGGCAGCGGCCGCCACGCTGCCGGCGCCCTCCGCCTGGACTCTCCGGCCGTTCGAACTCAAGGACGTCAGACTCGGGCAGGGCATCTTCGCCACCAAGCGCCAGCTGATGCTCGACCACGGCCGCGGATACGACGTGAACCGGCTGCTCCAGGTCTTCCGCGCCAACGCCGGGCTCTCCACCGGCGGCGCCGTCGCGCCCGGCGGCTGGGAGGGCCTGGACGGCGAGGCCAACGGCAACCTGCGCGGCCACTACACCGGCCACTTCCTGACCATGCTGGCGCAGGCGTACGCGAGCACCGGCGACCAGGCGTACGCCGACAGGATCCGCACCATGGTCGGTGCGCTCACCGAGGTGCGCGAGGCGCTGCGCAACAATCCGCGCATGCTCGCCGTCACCGGCAAGTGGGGCGGCGCGCACGAGAACGTCCGGGGCTCGTACCAGTACATCGACCTGCCGGCCGCCGTGCTCGGCGGTGCCTCGGCGATCACCCTGTCGGTCTGGGTGAAGCCCACCCACGACGCCAACTGGCAGCGGGTCTTCGACTTCGGCAACAACACCACCCGGTACATGTACCTGGCCTCCCGCAACGGGAGCGGGGTGCCGCGCTTCGCCATCACCACCAGCGGCGCGGGCGGGGAGCAGGCCCTCAACGGCACCGCCGCCCTGCCGCTGAACCAGTGGAGCCACCTGGCGGTCACGATCAGCGGCACCACCGGCACCCTCTACGTCAACGGCACCGCCGTCGCCCGGAACACCTCGATGACGCTCAACCCGGCGGCGCTGGGCACCCTGACGAACAACTGGCTGGGCCGCTCGAACTACGCCGACCCGGTGTTCGCGGGCGCCTTCGACGAGTTCAACGTCTACTCGCGGGCCCTCACCGCGGCCGAGATCACCTCGATGCAGACCAACGAGGCCAAGAACTCCTCCGCGGGGCTCGGCAACCTCGCGTCGTACTACTTCGCCGCCACCACCGGCGGCACCTTCGGCGACGCCTCCGGGCGGGGCCTGACCGCCACCCTGCGCCGCACCTGGGGCGGACCCAGCCACCCCGGTTTCCTCGCCGCCTACCCGGAGACCCAGTTCATCGACCTGGAGACGAGGACCAGCGCCGACTACACGCAGGTGTGGGCGCCCTACTACACCGCGCACAAGATCCTCAAGGGCCTGCTGGACGCCTACCTCGCCACCGACGACGCCCGGGCCCTCGACCTCGCGTCCGGCATGTGCGACTGGATGTACTCCCGGCTGTCCAAGCTGCCCGACGCCACGCTGCAGCGGATGTGGGGCATCTTCTCCAGCGGCGAGTTCGGCGGCATCGTCGAGACGATCGTCGACCTGTACACGATCACCCGCAAGGCCGAACACCTCGCCCTGGCCAAGCTGTTCGACCTCGACAAGCTCATCGACGCCTGCGCCGCGAACACGGACACGCTCGACGGCCTGCACGCCAACCAGCACATCCCGATCATGACCGGTTACGTCCGCCTGTACGACGCGACGGGCGAAACCCGCTACCTCACCGCCGCCAAGAACTTCTGGAACATGGTCGTCCCCAACCGCATGTACGGCATCGGCGGCACCAGCACGGGCGAGTTCTGGAAGGCCCGCGGCGTCATCGCGGGCACGATCAGCGACACCAACGCCGAGACCTGCTGCGCGTACAACATGCTCAAGCTGAGCCGCATGCTGTTCTTCCACGACCAGGACCCCAAGTACATGGAGTACTACGAGCGGGCCCTGTACAACCAGGTGCTCGGCTCCAAGCAGGACAAGGCCGACGCGGAGAAGCCGCTCGTCACCTACTTCATCGGGTTGACACCCGGTCATGTGCGCGACTACACGCCGAAGCAGGGCACCACCTGCTGCGAGGGCACCGGCATGGAGAGCGCCACCAAGTACCAGGACTCCGTGTACTTCAAGAAGGCCGACGGCAGCACCCTCTACGTCAACCTCTACAGCCCGACCACCCTGACCTGGTCCGAGAAGGGTGTCACCGTCACCCAGACCACCGACTATCCGAGGGAGCAGGGCTCGACCCTCACCTTCGGCGGGAGCAGCGCCACCTTCGAGCTGAAGCTGCGCGTGCCGTCCTGGGCGACCAGCGGCTTCCGGGTGACCGTCAACGGCACCGTGGTCAGCGGCACCCCGGCCGCCGGCAGTTACTTCACGATCCCGACCCGGACCTGGCGCAGCGGTGACACCGTGCGCGTCACGCTCCCCTTCCGCCTGCGAGTGGAGAAGGCGCTCGACGACCCGTCCCTGCAGACGCTCTTCTACGGCCCGGTCAACCTGGTCGGCCGCAACACAAGCACCAGCTACCTCCAGGTCGGGCTGTACGCCAACGCGGCGCTCTCCGGTGACCTGCTGCCCTCTGTGACACCGGTGGCGGGCAAGCCGCTCCACTACACACTGAGCAGCACCGAGTTCGCGCCCTTCCACGAGGGCACCGAGGACCCGACCCACGCCTACGTCCGGCGTTCCGAGCCCAAGGTCGTCTTCGGGAACACCGACTCCGGTGTCGCCAACCCGGCGAAGTCCGGCGGCACCACGCTCCTGGACGAGATCTGGGCCGGTGCGCCGTTCAGCAACAAGAGCGCGCTCGTGACGAAGGTGCAGTCGACGGTGAACTCATGGGTGTCTGCGGGCCTGCTCCCCCAGGCCGACGGACAGAAGGTGGTCGCCACGGCGCAGAACGCGACCTACGTGGCCTGACGGCGGCCGGATCGGCCTGTACCGGCGATCTGACGGAGCCGGATCCAGCGCGTCCTGGCGGCTCAGCCCGGGCGAGCCGCCGACCGCCCTGATATCGACGGGCGCGCTCGGACACGCGAGCGCGCCGAGTCGTCGTACGCCTCGGCCGGGTCGCGGGGCTGAGCGCAGTTCGTTCGTCCCCATCGGGGCCGGTCCCGGATGGCGACGGACGATGCGCGTCCCCGAGCGGCGCATACGGGGACGCCGAAGATCACCTGATCGCTGACCCACACGGTGTGCGCCCGTGTCGGTGGGGGTGCTGGGCTGTGGGGCAGGGCGTTCATCTGCGGTCATGGGCGACCGGCAACCGGTGCCGGGACCGCTTCGGGTCTCGCCTGAGCGACCGTGAACGGTGCTGAAGGTGTTGTCACGTTGTTGGCTGTGACTGCCTGACGGCGCGTCGGGGCAGGGTGGGCTTGGGAGCCGGGCCTGTGCTCAGGCCGCGGTGGAAAGGCCGGCGAGGGCGTTGTCACGTTGTTGGGTACGTGACGGTCTGACGGCGCGGCGGGGCATGGTGGGCCTGGGGTCCGGGCGTGTGCTCAGGCCGTGGTGGGCTGGTCGGCAGTGCCGGTGATCTGGTCCCAGATCACGAAGCGGACGGTCATTTCGGCGCGGTGGTCGGTGGCTGTCCTGAGGTGGCGGCGGGGCCGGAAGTGGGGTGAGATGCCGCTGAACGCGGACAGGAACCGCTGGGCGCCACCGGTACTGCGGAAGCCCTTCATCGCGCGTTCGCGCTGCCGGGTGGGCTGGTGGCTGTTCTCGGCCCGGTTGTTCAGGCCCTTGTGGGAGCGGTGTTCGACCGAGGGCATGACCTCACGGTGAGCGGCGCCGTATCGCCAACAGCCACCGCTGCCTCTGCCGTCGTCACTCCCGACGCGATCCGCCGCCAGAAGTGGCGCTGCACCGCACGAGACGGCTCCGGCCGACCCGGTGAACGCATCGGCGGTCGCATCGCCCGATCCGCCGCCCACTGCCGTCGCGCTCCCGCAGGCGCCTCCGCCACCTTCTGCTTCCGGTCTCGTCCCATCGCATACCTCCGTGATCAAGGTGTTGCGACGACCAGTTGAATCCGCCCTGGGCTCCGTGATCGGTGTGTATGACCGCCCCGGAGAGGCTGCCGCGAGTCCGTTCGGCGGCGGACAGGGCGTCGATGACGAGGCCGGTGCGCATGTGGTCCGCGATCGCCCAGCCGGCCAGGCGGCGTGAGGCGAGGTCGATGACGGTGGCCAGATACAGGAACTTCCCGCCCTCCAGCGGGAGATAGGTGATGTCGCCGACGTACTTCGTATTCGGCTCACACGCGGTGAAGTCGCGGCCGATGAGATTCGGGGCCTTCGCCGCGGCCGGGTCCGCGACCGTGGTGCGGTGCCTGCGGCGCAAGCGCACGCCCGCCAGACCGGCGGCCCGCATCAACCGCGCGATCCGCTTGTGGTTGACGCGCTCGCCCGCCTCACGGAGCTCGGCCGTGATCTGGGAACGCCGTAGGTGCCGTCCGACTCGCGGTGCACGGCCCGTATCCGGGCGGCGAGGCGGGCGTCGGCCGCCTGCCGGACGGCCCGATCCGCGGCCGTCCGACGCCAGTAATAGAAGCTGGAACGGGCGATGCCCACGATGGTGCACAGCCGCTTCACGCCGTAACGGCGCTGATGGCCGGCGACGAACTGGAAGCGGTTCACCAGCGCGTCTCCCCGGCGAAATACTTCGCCGCCTTCCGCAGGATCTCGCGCTCTTCCTCCAGCTCACGGACCTTCTTCCGCAGAGCTGCGTTCTCCGCCTCCAACGGCGTCGGCGGCTCGGCAGGCACCTCCGCCCGGCGCCCCCGGGGCCGGCTCGCACCGGCCGCTCGGACCCAGATCCGCAGGGTCTCGGGGTTGATCCCCAAATCGGCGGCGACCTGCCTGATCGTCGCCTCGGGCCGCGACTGGTACAGCGCGACCGCGTCCGCCTTGAACTGTGGCGGATAGTTCTTCATGACCACGAGATGTCCGTTCTCAGATCCTCAGGATCCAGTGTCTCGTGTGTCCAGGATCAAGGGTCAAGGCCCGTGTGGAGCGCATGCGGGCGAACCTGCCAGCGGCGGATCCATTTGTGGGCTGTGGCTCGTGAGATGCCCATCTCGGCGGCGACGTGCGCGACGGGGCGGCCGCAGCGGACACGCTCGACGAGCAGCCGCCTGCCGTGAACGGTCAGCCGGGCATTACGGTGGGACACGAAGACCTCCGTGCGGTGAAGACTCGACACCTTCACCACACCGGAGGTCTTCGCCATGATCAAGCCCGGCCGCTGTCAACAACGCTCGTGATCAATACATCTAGCGCGCAGACGCCACGAGCAGACCGACCCGCACCTCGTCGCGGGCTGGGACCCGGATCTGCCGTGTCCGGCACGGAACTCGTCCAGATCACGCTCGCGGACCTCGTGCTGTTGCCGGTCGACGT
Source organism: Streptomyces sp. 378 (assembly GCF_030124145.1). Lineage (GTDB taxonomy): Bacteria > Actinomycetota > Actinomycetes > Streptomycetales > Streptomycetaceae > Streptomyces. Next base: position 6,159 of record NZ_JASKMS010000062.1, on the reverse strand, counting down.
GCGGGCGAGTCAGGTCCGTGTCTCGTCTGCGGTCAGGACGCGAGTCAGCTCGGCTGTGCCCGGCAGGTGCGGGAAGAACCGGTCGGCGTTCTAATTGCGCTGGTAGGTCGGCTCGTCGAGCACGAGCAGGTGACGTCCCTCCATCACTGGTCATGAGGCTCCTCCCCGCAGGAGGTGTTGCTCAGTCCAGCAGCCTCAGCGCCAGCTCGGCGGGGTCCCGTGACCGGCCCGGGTCGTCCGACGCCTTGCCAATCCGCCTGCACCTTCACCCGCATGGCGCGCCTTCTCCAGCGTGCCGAGCAAGGCGTCGATCACACCTCTAGGAGATGCTTAAGACGTGTGATCAATTGCACCCGCCCGGGTCGAGTCCCTGCTTGCCGACGTGGGGGCAGGCTGACGGGATGGCGCACCACCCCATGTGAGGGAGGCCGTCATGGCTGAGGAGCACGAGAGCATTTCACAAGACGAGGTCGCGGCATTTGTCCGCAAGCTGGAGCAGTGGAGCGCAGGCCTCGATGACAAGGAGAAGGCCTTGCTGCAAGCGATGCTGACTCCGCCCGAGGACATCCAGCAAGACAGGTCGACCCTTGAGGACCGCGGCTTCAAGTTCAACAAGTTCAGCATCGAGGTGCCCCTGGAAAGCCTCCTGTACCGATTCCGGTACGAGCAGGAGGGCCCGGAACAGCGCGTGTACATCAAGGACCCAGGCCCGTCATGGGTGAGGTTCATTCAGCGACAGAGGTGAGGGACAGCATGGAATCGACTTCGACTGTGCAGCCGGACCGGCAGACAACGGCCAGCCTCGCGGCCAAGCTGGTCGACTGGGGCAACACCGAACTCTCCGACAGGGAGCGCGCGATCCTCGTAGACCTCGCCTGGCGGCACACCAGCCTTCACGAGCGCATGCGCATGGACCAGGCGGACGTGTTGGACGCTTCGGAGGAAGCACTCGTCCGTGAACTCGAAACGGAGTTCCGGCGCCCGGAATGACCAGTGTGGAACTCATCGTCAAGGCCACACGCTTGTGCAATCTGCGCTGCACCTACTGCTACGACTGGCGCGTGGGTGAAGGCAACACCATGTCCTTCGGAACTCTTGCACGGCTCGTCGCCAGGACACTCGGCCACCCCGATCATCGTTCGGCCGGGTTCGACTGGCACGGTGGCGAGCCCACGGTCCTTCCCCTCGCTTTCTTCAAGAAGGCGCTGCACCTTCAGGACCGCTTTCGGCAGCCGGGCCAGTTGGTCAGGAACGCCATTCAGACCAACGCCACGCGGATCACGCCGGAGTGGGCGCGGTTCTTCGCGGACAACCATATGGACGTCGGCATCAGCATCGACGGTCCGGCTGCCGTCCACGACCGCTACCGTGTCGACAGGGCGGGTCGCCCCACATGGGCCCGGACCCTCGCAGGGCTCCGGCTGCTGCGGGACCACGGGATCGAGCCAGGCGTCGGGGTCGTCGTGGACAAGGCGGCCCTCGACCTGGGCCCCGCGGTTCTCTTTGACTTCCTTGTCGAGCACGACATCGGCGCCACCGGTCTCAATTTCGTCATGCCGGACGCCCTGGCCAGCGAGGTCGGGCACGGCGACGGACGGCACTACGTCGATCCCGGGCAGTCCGCCCAGTTCCTCATCGGCCTGTACGACCACTGGCGCATGCACACGGGCCCGGATATCCACATCCGGGAACTGGCCGCGCTGGTGGAGTCCTTGCACGGCAGAACGCCTTCGCCGTGCACTCTGGCGGGTCGGTGTTTCGGCGTTGTCTACCGCATCGAACCGAACGGCGACGTCCATCACTGCGACTACTTCGGAGAAGACCCCCGCTATCGCTGGGGGAACATCAACACCGACGAATTCTCCGCCATCCGGCAAAACGCCCAGCTTCACGAGCGGGCCAAGGAGCGCGCCCAAGACCGGGAGCGGATGCGGTCCTGCGCCGAATTCGACGTGTGCCATGGATGGTGCCCCCACGTACGGAACACCTCACGTCAGCACTACGCGGAGCATCGCGAGGACTGCTGCGGTCTGCGCCCCCTCATCGCACACATCCGTGCGAACCCGCCGCTGAACACCGAAGCGGCTCCGGCCACATCAGGTTGACCGACCCCAGGGAGAACAGCGCGATGCGCGACGTCGGGCTCATTGTCAAGGTAACCCGCCTGTGCAATCTGCGGTGCACGTACTGCTACGACTGGCGGTCGGGACCGGACCAGAGGATGCCGTTCGAAGTGGCCGCACGCATGACGGCCGCGGCACTCACCGACCCGGAGCACCGAGGGGTCGAATTCCTCTGGCACGGCGGTGAGCCGACCTTGGTCCCGATCCAGTACTTCGAGAAGGTGATGGCGGTACAGGCGCGTTTCAGCCGCCCGGGGCAGCCCATCGTTAACTCGATCGCAACGAACGCTGTTCACATCAACGACAAGTGGATCGACTTCTTCCGCCGGTATGAGTGGCACGTCGGCATCAGCGTGGACGGCCCGCGCGAGGTCCACGACGCTCAGCGTGTGGACGCGGCCGGCCGGCCCACTCTCGAACGCGCACTGCGTGGCTACGAGAAGCTCCGTGCCGAGGGGCTCGGTGTCGGAGTCATCTCGGTGGTGGACCGGCGGACACTCGCCCTCGGCCCCGACGTACTCTTCGACTTCATGGAGGAGGTCGGTATCCGTGACTACGGGATCAACTTCGCCATGCCCGAGCCTCAGCCTCACGCCCCGTCCGGCACCAGGGTCGATCACTACATCACGACCAAGGAGCGCACGGAGTTCCTCATCGGTCTGTACGACCGGTGGCGGGCTTACGGTGACCAGGGCATCGTGATCCGAGAGATCGCCACGGTGCGGAATCGGTTGCAGAAGACCCGCGGCGGCTCCTTGCCGTGCACATTCGCCGGCAACTGCTTCGGGAACCTGTACACGGTCGAAGCCAACGGCGATGTCAACCATTGCTGCTACCTGCTGGGCGACCCGCGTTACCGGTGGGGCAACATCATGCGCCAGGACTTCTCCGACATCCGGCGGAGCCCGAACATGAACGTGATCGTCGCCGAGCGGGATGAGGAAGAGGCGTCACTGCAGCAGTGTCCCGAAGTCGAGGTGTGCCGGGGAGGGTGTCCGATGGAGACGTACATGGCCGCGCGCCATGACCCCGAACCTCTTGGCGGATGCTGCGGGCAAGCCGATTTCATCCGTCATGTCCGCGCGCACCCCGTGGTGGCCGAGCGGACATGACCAGTCAGAAGCGAGATACGACGGCCGCCTCCCGTGCTGGCTCCTCTCTGCTTGAGCGGGAACCGTATCCGCACGCTCTTCTCGACGAACTCCTCGACGAGAACATTGCGGCGCAGATCCTCGACTGGTTCGAGGAGCGGGGCTCTTGGACCGTCGAGCGCACCGGTCTCTACGAGCAGTATCGCTGCGTGAACATCCTTGACCTGCTCTTCGCCCACTCGGCCGGCCTCAGCCCGATGCTGCTGCGCGTGGCCGACCGGCTGGAGGAGGTTTTCGGCCGTCCGGTCGAGCGGCGGCGCATCGAGGCCGGCGCGCACAAACTGGTGGCGGGGCAGTACATCAGGACACACACCGATGTGCCGCACGATCTCACCGAGACCCATCGGGCGGTCATCTCGTTCGCGTCCCCTGCTGCCCCGGTCACGGGGGGAGAGCTGATGCTCCAGCGCTCCCAGTCCTCCTTGGACGACGCCGTGCGTGTTCGGGCAGTGCACAACCGCACGGTGTTGATGGAGTTGTCCGACGTCTCGTTCCACTCCGTCCTCCCGGTGCAGAGCGGTGTCAGGTACAGCCTGGTGTTGTCGTACTGGGCCGCGGATTTGCGCGAGAAGCTGCACCGAGGCTGGCACGCGAAGGCCGTCCCCGCCCGTCTCCTGGACTTCCTGGAGCGGATCGGGGCTCACGAGGTCCCGCACGTCGGTCGGCGGGCCGCCGTCTCCGGGCGCCGGGCGCGCAGGCGACCGCTGTCCGACCACCTGCTCGGCACACATGCGATTTTGAGGTCCTGGGGATGCGACCCCGACGTGTGCGCGGCCGGGCTCTTCCACGGCGTCTACGGGCCGCTCGGCCTCGGCACCGCCCTTCTGTCCCCGGACGCCCGGGCCCCGCTGCGGGAAGCCATCGGTCCGAAGGCCGAACAACTCGTTCACCTCTACACGGTGCTCGACCGGCGTACCGACCGGCCTGCTCCCGACGGTCGTTTCGTCGCCAGCGTCCTCGGGGAACCGGAGGACGCCGAACTGGACGGCAGCACCGTGGCGGGTGTCTTCCTCATCTCCTGGGCCAGCCTGCGCGAGCAGGTTCCCGACGTCGAACTGTCGGTCGCCGAGGTGGACGAGATCCTGGGCCGGCTTGAGCTGTTCGGATCTCTGGTTCCTCCTCGCGCGGCCGCGGACCTCACCTCGACGCTCTGTTCGTGAGGCCGGGCGGCCCGCCACGGGTGTGCCCGGTGCCGACTGCCGCCGGCCGCCGGTGTGTCAGATGGGCTGCCAGCCCGGCAGGCCGCCGTCGTAGTGATCCCTGAGACGGGTACCGGCATACTCGGCGGCCACCCGCACGTGCTCGCGGAGGAGTTCGACGCCGGCGTAGTCGTCGCGCGCATCGGCCGACCACGACATCTGCCCGAGGTGGCGGAACTTCGCCGCGACAGTAGGAGGGAACGGCTTCCACGGCAGTCCCTCCCGCTGCAGCCGCTCGAACAAAACGGCTGCGGTGTCGTAGAAGGCCGCCGACGGGAAGCCGTCGAAAGCGGACGGATCGAGGACGTGGTGGCGTGCACGCGAGTACCACCGCTCCTCCTCACGCGGATCGCCGAACCGCAGGGCCTGGCGGAAGGGGACGCCGAGCGCGCGGAACACGTCGGTGCGCAGCAGGAGCAGGTACGTGGCGAGGCGGTCCCGGCAGGGAAACCGGCCGGGTTCGAACTCGCCGACGGCTGCCAGGCCCTCGGCGTCCGCAAAACCGACGAGGTCGCCGAGCCATCCCGGGGACAGGAACTCGACGTCGGAGTCGAGCAGCAGGAAGTACGGGGTGTCCACCTGGGGCGCGAGCCAGTCGAGAGCGGTGGAGTGCTGGCAGAGCTCGCCGTCGTCCGGGACCACGATCTCCACCTCGGTCCTGAGCCTGTCGAGCACGGACCGCTGTCCCGCCGGGCACTCGGCGACGAGCGCGTCCAGGTCCCTTCGCAGCTTCTCCAGCGTCCTGCGCGCTTCCGCCGCCTCCTCCCGGGCCCAGCGTCTGCGCTCCTCCAGGGAGAAGACGGTCAGCCAGTCGAGTCGCCGCAGATCGTCCAGCGTGCCGTCGGTGGACCCGTTGTCGGCCACGAGCACGCGGACGGGTTCGGGAGTACGGCGACGGAACGACGCGTACGTCAGACGGGTCGCCAGACGTGCGTTCCTCGTCGCCCCGATCACCGTCACGCGTGGGTCCGCCGTCCCGCACCGCAGGCTGCCCCGGTGCATCACAGCCGTGTCCGTTCGAGGCCGAGGGTCAGTGCGTCGAGGTCGTGCCGAACCGTGAGGCGAACGGTCGTGCCCGCCCTCGCCGTGACCGGGGTGGGGAAGGTCTGCACCGCCTGCTCCCAGTGGCTGGAACCCGCACTGTGGTTGCTCACCCTGATGCCGTTGCCGAGGTCGAGTTCGAACCACATGACGAGGGCGTGCGCGATCCCGTCCGTGGTGACGGGGACCGTGAGGTGCCGGGTGCGGGGAGCGAGTGGCTCATCGAAGTCAAAGTCGAGGAGCCTGAAGGCCGGAGCCAGAACGGTGTGGGCATGACAGCCGATGCGGGCCGGGAAGTAGCCCCGGGTGCTCGCGACGTTGAACGGGCTCAGGTCGAAGCCCTCCACGACGCCCACCTGGTTGAGCCCGTGGAGGCTCTCGCTCTCCACGAGCTGTGCCCAGAGGCGGCCGCCGCGGGGAACGAGGCGTGTGGTGGTGGAGATGAGCTCGCGGTGGGCGTGATCGAGGGCGCGCAGGGCCGACTCCCCGATCAGCCCGCAGTCGAAGATCTCGGCGGTGACCACGTCCGGTTCCCTGGGCAGGTCGCGACCGACGACGAGTTCGGTGGAGGACCTCGGAATTAGAAGTCGTCTCATTTGGTGAGTCTGCGGTAGCAGATGAGGGTGCAGGCGATGCTGGTGAAGG
>NZ_JASKMS010000061.1 GCF_030124145.1 Streptomyces sp. 378 | reverse complement strand
ACCTTCAGCAAGAAGCAGTAACCAAGTCCGGAACGGACATCAACTCACGAACCGCCCACTGATCAGGTCGGCGGTTTGGGCGCCGGTGGTGGTGCGGGGGTTGAGGCGGTGGATTTCGTCGATGAGGACGAGTTGGACGCCCGCTTGGGTGTAGGTGTGGCAGACGGCGTCGGTGATCTGGGTCTGGGTCATGCGGGTGGTGACGGGGATGCCGAGGTAGCGGGCGAATTCGGTGATGAGGGTTTTTGCGGTGGCGCCGGGAGGGACCAGGACGTACGCCACGGGTGCCGTGGCGTGGGCTGACCCGGGCGGGGGCGGGTTCTTGCGGGTGTGGGCGAGGTGGCAGGCGCGGCCGACGTTCAGCAGGGCGGTGGTTTTCCCGGCTGCGGCGGGTCCGGTGACGATCAGGGAGGGCCGTGCGGTGGTCTGCTGGTGGCGGCCGAGGACCATCAGGGTGCGGACCTGGGTGGCGAGCTTGCTGATGGCGGGGGTGCGGATGGTGACGAACGCGGAGTGGTAGGCGAGGCGTTCCTCAAGGCTGCGGGGCGGGTCGTCGGGCTGTGGCGGGGCGGGCGGGTTGGTGGTGGCGAAGCGGTGCCAGCCCTGCCAGGTGGTCAGGGGCCAGGAAGGTTCGGCCGTGTTGCCGCTGCCCGCGTCGGCGGGTGCGCGGGGCGGTTGGTGCGCTGCGGGGTGGGGGCGGGTGTTCACCACTTGTCGGCTTCCTCGTATGCGTCGTAGAGCCCGAATCCGGCGGCCGCGGCGGGGCGGGTGTCGTCCTCGGGGAGGTCGTCGATGCTGTCGTCCTCTCCGTGCTGCGCCGACTCGCCGGTTATGGGGCCGGTGCCGGATTGCGGGTGCCGTGCGGCCAGAACCGGCAGCGTGGTGGCGCGGGCGAGGAGAGCTTGTTCGGTTCTGGTGGCGTGGCCGCTGTGGACGCGGCGCATGAGCTGGTCGAGGGCGTCGGCCAGGCCGGCCTCATGCTGCTGGCTGTCGTCGTGGTTGTTGTGGTGGGCGTGGGTGCGGATGTGCTGCCAGGTGTGGTCGTTGAACGGCTGATGGACGTGGTCGCGGTGGATCCAGGGGATTTCGGTGAGCTCGCCGTCGGGCAGGCGGATCCAGATTTGGCGGACGTCGTGGGGGTTGTAGTGGATTTCCCATTTCCCGCCCCGGCCGGCGACGGGGGAGGCCTGGCCGCGGTACGGGGCGAGGAGATCGTGGTCGTAGGTGCGGTGGTGGATTGTGATGCCGGCGGGGGTGATGGCCTGCCAGCGCACGGGCAGCAGTTCGAGGTAGTCGCTGCCGGTGAGCGGGACGGGCACGTACCCGGCGACGGCGACCAGCGCGGCCCACATCTGGTTGGGGGTGAGGGCCTTTCTCGGCATCATCGGGTGGCGCAGGCCTTCGTGGGGCCGGTGGTGGTAGTGCACCAGCCACTCATCGAGGAGGTCTTGGAGCTGGGGGACGCTGTAGCAGGTGTCTTTGTCGGTGTCGGGGCCGCGGCGGGTGACGTCGGATCCGGTGTAGCCGGGCAGGTGCTGGCAGAACAGGGCGTTGATGGTGCCGAAGGTCCGCTCGACGATGCCTTTGGCGGTAGGGGCGCGGGGCGGGGCGGGCTGGACGCTGATGCCGAGGTGTTCGCAGGCGGCGGTGAACGCGGCGGAGACGAAGACTTTGCCGCGGTCGACGACGATCGTCTCGGGCAGGACGAAGGGCCGGGCCGCCGCGGCGGCCAGTCGCGCGTCCAGCGCGGCCAGCCGCTGGTGGGGGAGAGCGGGGGCGTGGTCCATGCGCAGGATGTCCGGCCAAGTGGGGCGGGCGGGGTGCGGGACGGCCATCTCCGCCAGCAGCAGCGCCGCGTCGACGGCTTTTGTCGCACTCGGGCACAGCACGGCGGCGAGGATGGCGCGGGTTGCGACGTCGACGGCGATGGTCAGTTCGGGCCGGGCCAGACGCCCGTCGTCGAAGAGGGCCAGGACGTCCAGGCGGGTGGTGTCGACCTGGACCTGCTCGCCGGGTCGCAGCGCCGTAGCTGGGGAGAATGCCCGCCCGTCGACGCTCGCCGGTACTTGCCGGACGGGTCCGCAGGGCAGTTCGCCGGGCCGGGCGAGGTTGGTGACGAGCCGGTACAGCGTGGCCTGGGACGGCGCGGGCACGGTGCCTGGGCCGTGCCGGTCCTCGAGGATCTGGTTGATCAGCGGGAACAGGCCGTTGATGGTGCCCTTGGAGCGGCCGCGGCGGCGGCGCAGCGCTTCGCGGACGGCGGCGACGACCCGTTCGTCGGCCCGGCCGGTGGGGCGGGAAGCGCGGGTGGTGCGGTGGTCGAGCAGCCCCCACAGGCCTTGCTTGCGGTAGGCGAGCCGCATGCGCTGCACCGTGGTGCGCGAGACCCGGCCGAATCCGAGCGCGGTCAGCTCCTGGGCCTTGGCCTGCTCCCGTTCGGCCAGCGTGTACCGCTCGGGGTCGTACTGCTCGCGCACTGCTCCTTCGCTGCCGGGCCCGCCAGGCAGGCCGCATTCGACTTCCCTGACGTGTCGTTGCCACGCTAGCGCCTTCTCACGCGCCGCGGCAGGGGCGGTCTCGAACAGCCCCCACTGCGGGGCCGCCTGAGGCGCATCGGCCCCGACGACGGTGAAGCCGGGGTCGGCGAACAGGTGCCCGGCGAGCACGGCCTCACCGCCGCCGTCCGGGCCGACGAGGTGGATGTCCTGTCCCGACAGGGCGACCACTTGCCACTTCATGCCACGGAAGCGGATGTGAGCACCGACCTTCACGGCCGGCCGGGCATTGCGCCGCGCGGTCACCGGGCATCTCCGCTCTGGGGGCCGCTCCAGTCCCGCGGGCCGACGGGGACGCGTTCGTGCAGCGGCGTGTCCAGGCCGGCCGTCAGCTGTCCGTGCCACAGGGCGTGACAGACGGCGGGCAGGACCTCGATGGGGTCGCCGGCCGCGCTGGCGCCTTCGATCAGCGGCCGCGGCCGCGTGAACGCCTCCAAGACAGCGGGCATCAGGCCGGGCTGGCCGGCGTTGCTGTCGTCGCCCAGTCTTTCTACGTTGTCGCTGTGGCTTCAAGCTGGGGTTTCTCAGTTCTTCTGAGTGCTATTCGCGGTGCCCGGTGTGCTCGGGGAGTGGTTCTGGTTGGGGCCGTGGTGGCTGACCTGTGTGTACGTCGTCTGTGCAGGTTGGCCGGGTGTGGTGCAGTTCCAGTGGGCTGCTACTTGGTGGGGCGGCGTCAGGTGGTGTCGGGGTTGGCGAGGTCGTCTCGGGTGAGGGTGACGCGGGTGGCTTTGCCGGCTTTGCTGGCGGTGGTGGTGGGTGGCGCCACGCGGACGTGGATGAAGTAGACGCGGACGCCTGCGAGTTCGGTGTGCGGGGGCCAGGCTGCGGGGGTGCCGTCGGTGGGCAGTTCCAGGAGTTTGTCGCTGATGTTGTAGATGACGAGGTAGGCGGTGTGCTGCCCGTAGTCGTGGGCGTACTTGACGATCTGGTGCAGCCCTTTGACGAGGTAGTGCTTGCCCCGTCCGCTTCCGTCGAAGATCTTGCCGTCGCAGACGAGGGGGTCGCGGCCGTCGAGGTCGCCGACGAGGTCGGCTTCGCCGGAGGCTGAGCGAGGCTTGGCGTGGGTGATGTGGTCGCCTTCGAGGAAGAGGAAGCGCTGCAGGTCGAGGTTGTAGACCTCTTCGCCATTGGCGCGGTCGGCTTCGAAGCGCGCGTACAGCTCTTCGCGGTCGAACCATTCGATGCGGGTCCGGTAGCGCTCGAGGGTGTGCAGGATGCTGCTCTCGGCACCGACGCGCTCGCTGAGGAAGTCGAACAGGGGCTGCAGGATGTCCTCGGCGAACTTACGCCACCTGTTCTGATGGGGCCCTTGCATGCTGTAGCCGATCGCGGCACGCAGTCCGACTTTGGGATCGCTCGCTTCCTTGGAAGCAATGTCCTGCATCAGTTCCCAGATGAGGGTGGCTCGCCCTTGTTCGGTTCGGCTGGGCCAGACGAACCGGCCGCTGCGGGTCAGTGCGGTGCGGAACCGCTCCCGGTCGACGCCTGGTTCTGCCCGGGCTGCTTCCTCGAGGATGCCTTTGAGGGCGGGTTGGCTGCTGATCCAGGTGACCGCGAGGTGGACTTCGTGGCCGGCGCTGGCGTAGGGCGCGGTCACCAGTTTGCGGAGGCGTTCGCGTACGGCTACCTGGAGGCGCTGCTGATACTTCACCGGAAGAGGCCTTTCAGAGCTTGTGCGATCTGCTGCTGGACGGCGTCGCCCGCGTTCTGCGCGACGCCGGTCTCGTCGACCAGCCAGATGTGGGTGTAGCAGCAGGGGCAGGTCACGGCGGTCTGGGCCACGATCTCCGAGTAGCGAACCCACATCAGGTAACCGCAGGCGGGCAGGCCGTTTCGAGGTCCGCGCTCAGGAACTGTGTCGCGAGGAAATCGTCCATGGCGGGATTGTTCCGTATGGGTCTGACAGTGGTGGTGTTGTCGGTTCTATCTGGGGCGGATGCCGATGGTGGTGAGGAGGTGTTGCTGCTGGGGGTGGAGGGTGTTCCAGCGGGTGCGTTGTCTGTCGGTCCATCGCTGGAGGGTGGGGGAGTGGTCCTGGCCGGTGTGGTGGTGCAACTTGGCTTGCTGGTAGGTGCGTTGCCAGATGCTGGGCCAGGGTGGGTTCCACCAGGGGTCGATGGTGTCGAGTGCCTGGGTGGTGGTGGGGGAGAGGCGGCCTTGTCGGGCTGCGCGGCGTTTTTGCACGAGCCAGCGGCCCAGGGGGAACTCGTCGTGGTGGGTGTCGGCGCTGGGGGAGAGGTGGCCGTGGGCCTGGGCGTAGTCGCGGGCGTGGGCGAGTCCGGGACTTGAGGGGTAGACGCGGCTGGTCCGGCGGCGGCCGACGGGGGCGATGCCCAGGTCGGTCAGGAGTTGTTGCTGTTCGGGGCGTAGATGGGGCCAGGCGGCGTGTTGTGCTCTGATCCAAGTTCGTACGTCGGCCGGGACACCGTGGGGGCGGGCCTGGGTGGTGCGGGCGCGGGTGCAGGCGCGCTGCCAGGCCAGGTCCCAGGGCGGGTTCCACCACGGGTCGATCGCGGCGAGGGCCTGGTGGCGGGCGCTGGGGGTGGTGTCGCGTCGGGCCTGTTGGCGTTGGTCGTTGAGCCAGCGGCCGAGGGGGAAGCCGTCGTGGACGGTGGAGTAGGCGGCGGCCAAGGTGTGGTGGGTGCCGGCGTAGTCGCGGGCGTGGGCGAGCGCGGTCTCGGCGTACGGGGTGAGGGGCCGGGTGTGGGCGGCTTCGCGGGTGAGGCCGATGTCGGCCAGGAGGCGCTGCTGGTCGGGATGCAGGTCGTCGTAGTGGGTGCGCTGCAGGCGTAGCCAGGCCCGCTGGGTGGGGGCGAAGCTGCGGAAGTGGTGGTCGGCGTCGAGCCGGTGGCCGGCTTCGATCTGGTCGTGGATGTGCTGCCAGGTGCGCTGCCACGCCAGGGTCCAGGGCGGGCACCACCAGGGATCGACCCTGTCCAGCGCCTTCGCCGCGGAAGAAGGAGGTGTGTCCCGGTCGGCGTCGGAACGGGCGTGCTGGCGCTGCCGGCGCAGCCACCGCCCGAGCTGGAATCCGTCGTGGACGGTGTCGATCGCGGCAGCGAGGGTTCGGTGCGTCGCGTGGTAGGAGCGCGCGTATCCGAGACCGACGGCGAAGTCGACCTCGCGCTCGGCGGGCCGGGCGGCGGCGCTGCGAGCAGTCTCCCCTGTCAGTCCGATACATGCGAGCAGGTCCTGCTGGTCGGGCTGGAGGGTGTCGTACTGGGCGCACTGGGTGGTCAGCCATGTGGCGAGCGCGCTGCTGATGCCGGGGAATCCCGCCGCGGGCTCCAGGACGTGGCCGCCTCGGACATGGGTGTGTGACTGGTGCCAGGAGCGCTGCCATTCCAGTGTCCAGGGCGGGTTCCACCAGGGATCGATCGCCGACAGCGCCTGCGCCCGGGACGAGGGGGCGCCGTGACGGTGCTGGTAGGCGCGGTCCTTGCTGCGCTGGTTGGACAGCCACTGTCCCAGCTTCAGTCCGTCCTGGACGGTGTCAGTGGTCGCGTTCACCAGCGTGCCGTGGGCCTCGGCGAAGGCGCGGGCGCAGGCGAGGGCGCGCTGGAAGTGGCTGGCCATGTGCTTGCGGCGGGGCCGGGCCGCCCGGGCGCTCTCGGGGGTGAGGCCGATGTCGGCCAGGAGGCGCTGCTGTGCGGGGTGCAGCTCGTCGTAGCCGGTGCACTGGTTGTACAGCCATTCGCCCAGGCCGAAGCTGGTAGTGGGGAAGCCGCGGTCGGGCCGCAAGGGTCCGCGGGCGCGGACGTGGTCACGGGCCTGGTAGTAGAAGCGCTGCCACATCACCGTCCACGGCGGCCGCCACCACGGATCCAGCGCCTCGAGTTCCGCGACATGTTCGGGCGGCATCGCCGGGAACTTCCGATGATTCGACAGCCATCGGCCCAGGGCAAAGCCGTCGAACCGGCTGTGGATCGGGGCGGCGAGATGGCCGTGTACCGCGGCGTAGGCACGGGCGTGTGCCAGCCCCGTTGTGAACGCCTGATCCGACCTGTGCCGGAGCCCCAGGTGCAGCTGTCCACCGCCCGCAGCCTTCTCCGGCTGCTGTGCGGCGTCGCGGTAGGCGGTGAGTTCGCGGGCGATGGGGCGGGGCCGGTGCGCCATGTGCAGCGTCCACAGCCGGTCGGCGACGGCTGCGTCCGCGGCGGCCCGTACGCAGTGCTGCGCCCAGAGCAGCAAAGGACCGGCCGAGGTCGAGGCGATCCGCTCAACAAGCCACGGCCGCCCCGTGACCCGCGCCAGTTCGCCGACCAGACCAGGCACGTGAGCGAGCGTGTGAGGCAGATGTCCGCCGGTGTCGGCGAGCAGCCGCTGCCTGGTGCGTTCATCGGTGAGGACCGAGGTGAGGGCGACGATCTCGGGGTAGGTGACCGCGTCCCTGGCCAGCAGCCGCCACCAGCCGGGATCGGCCCCCTGCGGCGTGAGTTGGCGTACTCGGCGCGGCCACTGCTCTTCTTCGGACCATTGCTGCGCCCACCAGGAGACGACCACGGCATGCGCGACCTCGAACGCACGAACGGCTTCAGGCCGATGGCGCAGCAGATCCAGATGCCGCCGGTGCGCCGCGACCACCTCCGCCAGCCCCGCCAGGTCCACCTGCTCGGTGTCGGCCGGCGCGCCGTCGATCCAGTGGGTTCCGAGCATCCAGCGCCGGTGGCGCGGGCAGATCCGGGTGTGCGGCTGCAGATACACCCGTGCGGGCTTGGTCCGTCCGGTGCGTGCGGCTGTGCACAACCGGCAGCCTTCTCCCGCAGCGGGCACTACGCTCCCGAAGCGGAACCGCCCGGCTGCCCCCGCCCCGTCCGGCGAGAGGGGTTCTTGGGCGGTCCAGGCGGGCAGGGCCCGCTGAAGGACCTCTTCGGGGACGCGGCAGAACGCGGAGACGCGGGCGCGGGCTTCGGCGTTGAGGTAGACCTCGCCGTCCGTTCGGTAGCCCTTGAATAGGCCTCCGCCGACCTGGAGCAGTGCCGGGATGAGGTCTCGGACGCCGAGCCGGTAGCGGTCGGCCAGCCGGTCCAGGTACGACAGGTTCGTCTCGCCCCGCAGTGGCGCGAGCCGCACCGGCCCCAGACGTGCCGTCGCCGTACGCGGCGGCTGCGGCTGTGGTGGAGGAAAGTCGTGCATCAGGGAACAGAGGCCGTTCCTGGCGGGCTTGGATGTACCGGCATCCGAGCTGTGGCTAAACGGGGGAGCTGGACGGACGGTTGAGGCAGACGCCGCCGGTCAGGGCTGGCGTTGCGAGGGCATCCGGCGGCGGTGCGGTGCCCGGGCGCGTTGTTCGGCGGCGGTGTCGAGTTCGATCTGTTCGAGGAGCTTCTTGGTGATCTTCTCGGTGCCGTCCAGCAGGGACACCAGGGCGGCTTCCCGGATGAGGTGGGAGAGGCTGCCCATGCGGCCGCCGGTGCGGGCGTGCAGGTAGGCGGCGTGCGTGACCAGCGTGCCCGGCCGGTGGCGGCGCAGCCGCAAGGCGCTGTCCATGCTGTGCACCAGGTCGTGCCAGATCTGCTGGTCCGCGCCGCTGCCGTAGCGCAGCGGCTGGTTGCGCACGATTTTGAAGCGGCCGGCGAGCTGGGAGCCGCGCACGCCGGTCAGCAGGGGGGAGGTCTCGACGTCGATGCCGGAGTAGACGAAGGTCGCCGGGATCCGCTCGCCGAGGTACTTCAGCTGATCAGAGGTCTCGGCGCCGGCCCGGCTGCGGGTGTCCATCAGGTGCACGTCGTCGACCAGGACGAGCTGGGTGCTCATCTCGCACAGCAGCTCGCACACGGCGTTGGTGATCTGGATCTGGTTCATCCGTTCCAGGGCGGGCAGGCCGAGGAAGCGGGCGAACTCGCTGATGAGCATCTTCGGGGTGGAGGACGGCGGCACGGTGATGAACAGCACCGGCAGCCGCCCGTCCTGGTTGGGGTGGCGGCGCCGGTCGGCGAGTTCGACGGTGCGCCCGAGCTGCTGCATCGCGGTGGTCTTCCCGGTGGTGGCCGGCCCGGAGATGATCAGGCCGCGCCGGGCTCCGCCCTGCTGGCCGCGGTTAAGCAGCAGCAGGCGGCGTACCGCGGTGGAGATGGTGTCCATGGCGGGGGTCTTCAGCACCACGAACCGTGCGTGGTAGTCCTCCCGCTGCTCCAGCGTCCATTCCTGGTCGCCGGCGTCCCCTGCCGGTGCGTGGGGCGTATCGACGAACTGCTGCCACCCGTCCCACGTGGTCAGCGGACTGAACGTGCTCGTGGTGGCGGGCTGGGCCGCTGTCACCATGCCTGGGCCTCCTGGTACGGGTCGTAGATGCGCATGCCGCCCGCCCCGGTGGTGTCCAGCGTCTGCTCAGCGGACTGGTCCCGGTCCGTTTCGCCCGTCGGCCTGGATGCTTCGGCTTCATCCGCATGGTCTGCTGCGGCGTCCTGGCCGTCGGCGAGGGCGGCGAGAAGGTAGTCCTCGCCGTCCGGGTCGTCCTCGAGGTCGTCCAGGCTGTCGTCGGTGTCCCAGCCGTCGCCGTCTTCAAGCGGGACGGTGAAGGAACCGGGCAGCCCGAACGAGGCCCCCGGCGCCAGAGGCGCAGGCCACTGCTGCGGGGCGGTGGCGGGGGCGGAATCGGTCATCTGCGCGGCCGCCTGGGCCCGGGCGGCTACCGTCCGCTCTCGCCTGCTGCCCAGTCCCTGGCTGGCACGGCGCAGCAGCTCATCCAGTGCCTGGGCGATCGCCGCCTCGTGCTCTTCACGGCCATGCCGGCGCTGGACGGTGCGGCGGACGTGGTCGAAGGTGAACGCGGTGAACGGGCGCCTGACCGCCGCCGCGTGGACCCACGGCACCTCGAGCCAGCCCTCGGGCAGGCGCACCCACACCCGGTTCGGATCGTAGGGGTTGTGGTGGACCTCCCACCGGCCGTTCTTGTCCGCCCGCGGTGAGCGGCGGCGCCGGTAGGGGTTCAGGCCGGGGTGGTCGTAGGTGCGGTAGCCGAAGCGGATGCCGTAGTCGTTGACGGCCTGCCACCGAAGAGGCAGCAGCTCGACGTAGTCGTCGGCGGACAAGGGCACCGGTACATGACCGGTCACCGCCACCAAAGCCGCCCACATCTCGTTCGGGGAGACGGCGATGCGCGGCATCATCGGGTGCCGCAGCGCCTCGTGCCGGCGCTCCTGCCACCCGCAGATGACCCACTCGTCCAGCAGTTCCTGAAGCTGCGTCAGGCTCCAGCAGGCATCCTGCTCCGCGGCCGCGCCCCGCTGGGAGACGTCCGAGCCGGTGTGGCCCGGCAGGTACTGGCTGAACCCGTCGGCAATGGCGCGGAAGGCCCGCTCCACGTTCCCCTTCGCCGGGCCGTTCGCCGGCGGCACCGGCTGCACCGACACCCCCAGGCTCTCGCACGCGGAGATGAATGAAGCCGACACATACACCCGGCCCTGGTCCACGACCACCGTCTCCGGCATGATCACCGGCCGGGCGGCCGCCTGCTCCAGCCGCGCGTCCAACGCGATCAGCCGCTCGTAGGGGATGACCGACCGCTGCATGGACAGCGCCGCATCCCAGCCCGGCCGCATCGCCGTCGGCACCACCATCTGCGCCAGCAGCATCGCCGCGTCCGCCGACGTCGTGCCCACCGGCCGCAGCACCGCGGCGCAGATGCTGCGCGTCGCCACGTCCAGCGCGATACACAGTTCAAGACGGCCGGTCACACCATCGTCCAGCACCGCCAGGACATCCAGCGGCGTGCTGTCCAGCATCACCAGCTCACCCGGGCGCAGTGCCACCGTCGGCGTGAACGGAGGTGCTGGCCGCGACGCATGCCAGCGCCGCTGTGTGGCTGTCCCCAAAAGGCCCTGTCCGTCGGCCACCGCGTGCACCAGCCGGTTGAACGTCGACGCCGGCGGCAGGGCCACCGCCCCAGGGCCGTACTCCTCCTCCAGCAGCCAGCCCACCTGGCGGCGCAGCCGCACCAGCGTGCCCGTCGACCGCTCCCGCTGTTCCTCCAGCGCCTTCCTGACTGCCGCGACCACCCGCTCATCGGCCCGCCCCAGGGCCGACCGCTCCCGCACCGCCCGGCCGTCGACCAGCCCCCCACAAGCCCTCGCTGCGGTAGCGCGCACGCATCCGGCGCACCGTCGCCGTACTCGCCGCCCAGCCTGCCGCTGTCAACTCCTCGGCCTTCGCCCGCTCCCGCTGCGCCAGGCTCCGTGTCGCCGGATCGAACTGCTCACGCGGGGCGCCCTGCCCGACCGCGTCAGGAAAGCCGGTCTCCACCTCCCGCACATGCCGCTGCCACGCCAGAGCCCGATCCCGCACCTCGACCGGCAGTGCCTCCAGCAGCCCGAACGGCGGCACCCTCCCCGGCGCCGGCCCGCCTTCCACCTCGAAGGACGGATCGGCGAACAGGTAGGGCAGCAGCACCACCGCAGAGGCGCCCTCGTCACTCACCAGCGTGGCCCGGGCGCCTTCCAGCACGGCGAGCGTCCATACCCGTCCGTCGTAGCGAAGGCGCGCCCCGACTTCGACAACCGCCTGCGTCACGCTGCTTCGGCCTCCTGCCGTGCGACCGAGACGACAACGTGCTCGTGCAGCGGTTCGTCCAGCCGCACCCGCAGCACACCGCTCCACAGCGCGTGAAAGACCGCAGGCCACACGGCGATCGGATCCCCCAGTTCACACACCGCCTCCACCGCCGGCCGCGGACTGCCGAAGGCCTCCAGCAGAGCCGGCATCCACGGACCTGCGGCGTACCGGGGATGCCGGTAACCCGCCAGCCACCGCACGTTGGCCACCAGCACCGGATCCGGCGGCCCCGCGAGCCGGTAGGACCAGCCCGCTGCCTCGGCGGCCACCGCCACAACCCGTGCCCGCTTTGCCAGCCGGGCAGAGGGGCCGCTGCGTCCGGCGCAGTCGAGGAACAGGCCACTGCCGTCCTGAAGCCTGGCCATCAGCTGCGGCGCATGACCGACAGCCTTGCCGTCCTCACGCCACACCAGTTCCACTGGCCGGCAGGCCAGCGCCGCCACCGCCGGATCCCGGTCCAGCAGCATCAGCTCGGTCCGCATGACACCGGACCCGTACGCCACCAGCCGCCCGGTCGTCGACGACCACCACCAGCCAGGAGCAACCCGCCGCCCGGGCCGGACGGGGAAAGGCCGTACCGCAGGACTCTCCTCGAAGACGACGTCCTGCGCAGCCTCAAGCCACGGGACCTGACGCGAGCACCCCAGAGGGTCTCGAAAGCGCACATCGATCAGGCTGGCATCTACAGACGCAGCGTCTTCGCGTCGAACAGCACCACCCGTACTGTGCGGCTCGGGGATGCGGCACCCTGCCGCAGACACCGCGGACGATGCGGCCTCCTGGCTGCTGTCGATGATCACGTACTCCACACAACGCCATACCTGGCCTGCCGCGCAGGAGAACCGGCCGGTAACCGCAACATCGGTGCAACCGCCGGATGTTGGGCTGCGCGCACCCAGGGTGCCGCGCCCGGGCACCGGTGTCAGTGCGAAGTCCCGCACTTTCACGTTCCCATGGCAGGCCGTTGTGTCAGTCCTCGCCCTCACCCATGGCGAACACCGCGGCCAGCTCCTCGGCGGGCAGACGGGACCACTGGGCCACCTCCTCCAGCGCGACCCCGGAGGCGACGGCCGCGGCGGCGGTATGCAGCACGGCCCGGTCGATCAGCTCGGCACTCTGACTGAGGTGCTCCAGCAGCGTGCGGGCCACCTCGGCGGTGGTGCCGCTGTGTACGCCGCGCAGCTCCACCAGCTGTTCGCGCGCCTCGTCGACCAACTGCGTGATGCGGAACCGTTGTTCGACAGGAACGGTGGCCCGCCACCGGGTACCCGAGCCGCCCGCCTGCTGCTCTGCCGCCAGGACGCGCAGTTGGCCGGCCATCGTGGCGGGCTGCTGTTCCCGCTTCAGCCGCCACGGATCCTCCGGCCAGTCCGGAGGCCCCGTCTCGTGGCGGCGGGCGCGCACGATCGCGCCCTTCCAATCGTTCAGCGGGCTGCCGTGGTCGGCCGCAAGTTCGGGGCCCAGCCAGGTGCGGCCCACCCGCTCGCCCAGCCGGTGACAGAACGGGTCGTCGGCGCTCCGCGCCCGAGGCTGCATCCCGCCGCTTGCCTGCCAGGCCACCTCGGCCATGGCCGGCTCCAGCAGCGCCTGCGCCACGGCCACCACCTCCGGGAAGATCGCCGCGTCCCGGCCCACGATCCGCCACCACGCAAGCCGTGATCCCGCGTTGCCGCCCGCCAAATGGTGCAGACGGTCCGGCCAGATCTCCTCCTGCTCCCAGGACAGGGCCTGCTCCCACCAGCGGGCCACCACCGCATGCGCCAGCGTGAACGCCTGCTCCGGCTCCACCCCGGCGCGCACCGCACGCCGTGCCACGCCCGGCCACCGCCGCTGCGCGCCCACCACCTCCGGCAGCCGCCGCAACTCCAGGTGCTCCAGCGGGTGGTCGGCATCCGCGTCCAGCAGCCAGCGCCCGTGCCGCAGACAGACACGCTGCCACCGTGGCACGTACCGCACCGCCCGAAGCGCCTGCCCGGTACGCCGCGCGGTGCACAGCCGGCAGCCATAGGCAGCCACACCCGCCGCCGTGCTCGCCACCCTCCACCGCGCCTGCACCACCCCGGCCTCCCGGCCGGCGCTGATCTTGGGGTCGTCCACAGCGAACGCCGGCAGAGCGTGCGTCAGCACCTCCCGCTTTACCCCGCACAGCTCGGCGAGCGCCTCCCGCCCGGCCTCGTTGAGGACGATCTCTGCATCCGCCCGGATGCCACCGCCGTCGTGGCGGGCGGCGGAGTTGCGGCACGTCCACAGCCGCAGCACGCTGCTGGCTGGGAGGCGGCAGCGGGCCGCCACCCGGTTGATCAGCGATGAGGTCAGCTCACCGTCCAGCGGCACGGTCCGCAACACCCCGACTGCCAACACCTCACCTCGATGTCCTCTTCGGCTTACACCACGTCTTCAGGTTCTAATCGAACCCACCGATACACACAGGGGATCCCGTGCCGGATGCCGGTGAGGCATCTGGCGCCTGCTGCCGTGCTGGGACGCCGGTCTGCCGATTGTCAGTGGTGCGTGGGAGTCTTTGAGTACGTCACCGGCACAACGAGCGGAGAGTACTGAGGTGCATGCCATGACTGTGCGCGTTCGCCATGCAGGCCCTCCCGCGCCGTCAGGGTGCCGGTGGTGTGGTGAGGAGCAGAGCCGGCACGGGCGGCGCTGGGTGTCGTCCGTCGGGGTGCATGCGTGGGAGGAGCCCACGCGTGAGCAGCGCCTGAGCCGGATGCAAGCACGCCGTTCACTGCGGCGTGGTCAGTCCTCGGGCCAGTAGGCCAGACCTGCCTCCCGGGCGACCTTGATCGCATCCTCGAAGGACTTCACCAGGGGACGCGGGACGTCGGCTGCTGTGCGTAGCCGACGGGTGAGCTCGACGACCATGTCTTCCTTGCCGTTGGGCGAGGTGGTGGAGTGCTGGCGCAGCAGGCCGTGCAACGACTTGCTGAACTTCCCCGTCTGGCGCAGATTACCCACATCCTGGGCGGCCCACTGCCGTTCGTCCTTGCGGGGCCAGACGGCGTTCATGGTGTCGGCCCACTGTTCGTCGCTGAAGAGGTCCTCGAGCTCGTTGGGATCTCCGAGGAAGAGACAGTCGGCCTCGGTGAATCCCTGTTTCTTCAGACGGTCGATGTTGAACTGCTTCTGCTTGTCGCGCATCGTGTCGGCGTCGACCAGGAACACCACGGTGCGCTTGTGCTTTTTGAGGAACTTGGCGAAGCTCAGGGCCCCGTCGTTGCCCTTGCAGTCCCACAGGGCGATGCCTGCGGACTGGATGGGGTATCCGAACGCCAGCTTGAAGAGGATGGGCAGGGCTGCGTACTCCGTGGGGCCCTCCACACCGACGAAGCAGCGTTCGTGCAACAGGACACTGTTTCGAAAGCCCAGGGAGAGGGCCATGTTCGACATGAACCTGCGGGTGTCTTCGTCGTCGTCTTCCGCACCGAGGGACTGTACGTAGGCACGTCCGTCCCGGCTGTTGAGGTGCACAATGTCCTGGATGTCGACGCCGTCGATCAGGTTCAGTGAATGGGTGGCGACGATCACGGTGGACTGCGCAGCCGATGCCGACACCTTGATCATCTGCATGATGCGGCGTTGGTGGTCGTAGTCCAGATGGGTGTCGGGCTCGTCATAGGCGATGATCACGCCGGGGCCATCGTCGGAATCCTCCGACAGGCAGTTCCTGACTGGCTTCCCACAGCGCCAGAGAAACACGACGCGACCGGCCAGAACCTGCTGCTGTCAACGACACGGCCCGCTGGCCCGGAGCTGCAGCGGTCAAGGACAGGCTGTTGACGGTCGGCCGGAACTGGACGCCCGGATCCACGGTGAATGCATCGAACGTGCACCGCTCCTCTACCAGCTTCTGCAACCGGACGACGTCGTCTTTGAGGAGAGCGGCAAACTCCTCCTCCAGATCCGTGATCTTCTTCCGGGTCTCCTCCCGCAACGTGTACTCACGCAGCTTCGCCGTCAGGATGCTGCGTACTACAGCTTCGGGAGACTCTGCCGCATCCCCCTTGAAATACAGCAACTGAGGAAGTGCAGAAGCGATCCCCTCGGGCGCCACGACCCAGTCGGTGACTTTGTCGTCGGTGCCGGCGGCGTGCTCGTTGAGCAGCTCTGCCCAGCTGTCCTTCACGTTCGGCTTGCCCTCGGGCAGCCTGAGCCCAAGCTCAGAGGCCAGGTCCCTCAAATCGCCGGCCTTCAGGGCGGCGATGTCCCGTAGGGCCAGATTCCGAGGCACCTTCGTCAACCACTCCAGACGGCCGCGCTCACCCTCCACATGACGTCGACGCACCCGGAGAAACGGCCCAGCGCCGAGCGTCTTCTCCTCCGCCGCGGAAAGAGCGAACCTGCCCTCGACCGTGACCGTGCGCCGCTCCTCGTCCTGGTCCGACGGCAGCGCTGCGCGCACGGGCTCAGCCTCGGCGAAATCGGAGATGTCGCTGTCGAGAACGCTGCGTTCGCCGAGCAGTACCGCGATCGCATCCAGCGTCGCTGTCTTCCCGCAGTCGTTGTGCCCGGTCAAGATCGTCTGCTTGTGGATAGGAATACTCTCGACGTGGCCCAACGAACGGAAGTTGCTGACGCTGAGTTCGACGAGTCGCACGGTGCTCCCTTGCAGTACGGCACGAGCGCGTGCGGTGGGCAGCCAGCAACGCGTCGGTGTAACGCCCCCATTTACAACGAGATGGAACTCTAGCGCCTGCCGGGACACGGGGGAGTGCCATCACACGAAGGTGCAGTTGGTGGCTCTGGCCTACGTGTCGCTCTCGAACAGCCGTGGGAAGCAACTGCCCATCCGGAGCCACCGAGCCGTCGAACCCACGCGAGTGACCAGATGACGGCAATCTTCCGGCGTGGGATCGAAGCGTGATGCTGGAGGTTGCCATTCGGTCAGTTAGACGTCATCTCATTTGGCTGACTCGGTAGGCTATCGCCCGTGGGGATCGTTGAGCGGCTGGTGCCT
>NZ_JASKMS010000060.1 GCF_030124145.1 Streptomyces sp. 378 | reverse complement strand
CATGACGCCACGTCACTCACGAGACCGGCGAACCGGACCAATCCCGATCATGCAATGACCCTGGGTAGCGACCACCGCCCTAAAGGGTGTGCACAGGGACTGTAAGACGTTCGGCTCTGTCCCGTAATCGGTGGTAACGAAGGTGACGATCATCGTTGACGTTGCGTGCGAGACGTCAATGAGCTTGTGGGTGTGGTGTTCTCGGGACTGGCGTCGCTGGTCGTCGAGGATGTGGCGGACGAGGGCGAGTTCATCCGGGTGCAGGCCCGGACGCGGGACGATCCGGTGCAGTGCCCGGTGTGCGGGCAGCCGACGGGGCGGGTGCACGGCATCCACCGACGTACGATCGCGGACGTGCCGACGGACGGCAGGCGGGTCGTGGTGTCGGTGCAGGTCCGGCGCCTGATCTGCCCAGTCCTGGGCTGCCCCCGGCAGACGTTCCGTGAACAGGTCCCTGGTCTGATCGAACGCTATCAGCGGCGCACACGCCGGCTTTCGGACCAGCTCGGCTCTGTGGTGAAGGAGTTAGCGGGCCGGGCGGGCGCTCGCCTCTCTCGTGTCCTGGTTTTCGCGATATCCCGCTCGACCGCTCTGCGGCTTCTGGCCCGCCTGCCTTTGCCTGTGGTGCGGGTGCCACGCGTCCTCGGTGTCGATGACTTCGCGCTCAAGCGCCGTCACCGCTACGCGACTGTCCTGATCGATGCCGAAACCGGCGAACGCATTGACGTACTCCCGAGTCGCAGCGCCGACGCCCTGGAACGGTGGCTACGCGGGCACCCCGGCGTCGAGATCGTCTGCCGCGACGGCTCCGGCGCATACGGGGAGGCCGTGCGCCGAGCACTGCCAGCTGCGGTGCAGGTCAGCGACCGCTGGCACCTGTGGAAGAACCTGTGCGAGAAGACGCTGGCCGAGGTCCGTTCCCACAGCGCCTGCTGGGCCACCTCGAACACACCCCGCCCGGCCGGCGTCCACGAGCAGACCACCCGCGAACGCTGGCACCAGATTCACGACCTCCTCGGCAAGGGCGTCGGCCTGCTCGAATGCGCCCGCCGCATGAACCTGTCCCTCAACACCGTCAAGCGCTACGCGCGCACCCACGAACCCGAGGCCCTACGTCGGGCGCCCCGTTACCGGCCCACCCTGGTCGACCCCTACCGCGACCACCTGCGCGAACGCCGTGCGGCCGACCCCGCTGTCCCCGTGAAACAGCTGTTCCGGGAGGTCCAGGAGCAGGGCTACACCGGCAGCTTCAACCTCCTCTACCGCTACATCACCCAGGGCCGGGCCGAAGGCGACCGGCCCGTCACCACCCCGCGATGGCTGGCCCGCCTCCTGCTTACCCATCCCGACCACCTCCGGCACAAGGACACAAGTCTCCTCGCCGAGCTCACCAAAGCCTGCCCAGAGATTGCCCAACTGGCCTCACTCATTCGCGAGTTCGCACAGCTCCTCACGCCGGCCGCAGGCAACGACAAGAAGCTCACCGCTTGGATGGTTGGCGTCCGCACGGCCCAGTTGCCCTACCTCCACGCCTTTGCGAACGGTCTCGAACTCGACCGTGCAGCCGTCAACGCCGGCCTCACCCTCCCGCACCACAACGGGCGGACCGAAGGCGTCAACACCCGCACCAAACGGATCATGAGGCAGATGCACGGCCGCGCGGGTTTCGACCTGCTCCGCCACCGCATCCTCCTGCACTGACCGTCGCCCTTCGTTACCACCGATTACAGGACAGAGCCGATTACAGGACAGAGCCGTTCATTTAACAGACCCTCCGCCGGGCGGTTGCCCCTCTGGCCGCCAGATCGCCGAGGTGGCGAACTTCGATCCCGCTGTTGGTGCAGAGGACCTCCCAGCCTTTCTGGCTGCACTGGCACGACGGTTCGCGTGAGCGTCGGCATGACCTGGACTTCTTCGTGCGTCGCGCGGATGGCTTGGCCGTGGTCGTCGACGTCCGCGCCGAAGCGGTCGCAGTCGCCCGGGCTGGTGTCGCCTCGACATGGCAAGTCTCGTCAGTAAAAGGAATCGAACTGCACTCTTTCGGGGGAATGTTCGCCTGCGATCATCCGCCTATCCTTGCATGGCGGGCGGCACTGGTTCCCATATGGGAATTGTGTGCACCGGAGTTCTAGCGGCACGACCAGAGATGAGTGAGGCGGGCAATGATGATCAAGAACGGTGTCCCGGCGGGCGAGATCACGGGTGTTACCTGGCTGAAGGCGCGGGCGAGCGTGGGGGCCGGGGAGTGCGTCGAAGTGGCAAGCTTGCCGGAGGGGGGTGTCGCCATGCGGAACTCACGGCACCCCGACGGCCCGGCTCTGATCTTCACCAAGGCGGAACTGCGGGCCTTCCTGACGGGCGTGAAGGACTCGGAGTTCGACGACCTCGCCGCTTAATGGCCGCCTAACCTAGAGCTACGCTTTGGCCATAATTTGTGCGGCGGGCATGCATCGGGCACCCTAAGGACAATTTGCTCTGCCCCCGAACTTCCTTCGGAGTTTGCATGTCCGCCGCTCGTAAGGCCCAGCCTCAGTCCGATGTGCCTGTCGTCCGTTTACAGACTTCGGATGAGCAGCGCCCCGCCGGCCGGCTGCTGGGTGATGAATTGCGGTTCCACCGCGAGCGTCTTGGGTACACCCTTGCCGACGCTGCGCGCGTGATCCGGGGATCCACATCGAAGGTGAGCCGTCTGGAGCGGGGCGAGAGCCCGGCCAAACCCCGGGATGTCCACGATCTTGCGATGTTCTACGGCTTGTCCCGTGAGCAGCAGAGCCAGCTGGACCAGCTGCTGGCGCAGGCGGGGAATGCGGACCTCTACTCGCGCTTCGCCGACGTGACCCCCAACTTCCTCAAGCGCCTCATCCGTCTGGAGGGGACCGCTGAGAAGATCTGCGTCTTCGAACCGCGTGTAGTGCCAGGGCTTTTGCAGACCGAGGCGTACGCCCGGGCGCTTGTCCAGCTGATGGAGGTCGGAGTCTCGGACACTGGCATCGAGCGCATCGTCGCCCTCCGCATGGAGCGACAGGTCATGCTCAGCAAGGGCGTCCCCACTTTGGCCGCGCTCATCAGTGAGGACGTCCTCTACCGGCCCTACGGCATTGCCAGCGTGATGGCCGAACAGGTGGCGTTTCTCCTGGAAGCCACCTTGATGAACAAAGTCAACGTACGCATCGTCCGCCAGGAGGCCATGGTGCCGCCGTATCCGCTCTTCCACCTGACCTTCGCCGATGGCGACTGTCAGGAACTGGCCTACGTGGAGCACCTCGACGGGGCGAACTACGTTACGCAAAAGCGTCAGCTCGACAAATACCGCAGGCTGCTGGACAACGTGCGCGCGAACGCCTTTGGCCGCGAGGAAAGCACTGCCTCGATGAACAAGGCGCTCGGTCACTGGCAGCGACTGGCCGCCACGGAGCAGCCGGAGTGAGAGCCTCAGATCCTTGCCCGGCTGCTCCGTGGAAGCTAGCGACTAAGCCGTGATGCGGCCGACCCCGCCCCATTCGACCCAGTCCGTGGGCCGGAGATGAGCGGGAGGCGGCGGGGAGTCCGGCCACCAGTCGATCACATCTACCAGACCGGGCGGATCCTCGATCTCCAGCGAGTCGAAGTACCGGCGCACCTCGTGAGTTTCACGGACCCGCCCCCAGTGGTTGTTTGTGGCGTCCGCCATGAGCTGGGTGACGCCCTGGCGTACAGCGGGATGGTCGCTGACGAGCTGGCAGATGACCATGTAGCTGCCTGGCGCGAGTTGATCTGCGAGGGCTCTGACCACCGCCGCCGGGTCGTTTTCGTCATCGGCGTCGGGCAGGCAGTGCAACACGGATACGAACAGAGCTGCGATGGGGCGGTTCCAGTTGAGGAAGTTCTCGGTGGCCCGTCTGATGTCGCTCGTGCGGCGCATGTCGTAGTCGAGAACCATAGTGTTCTCGTTGTCATCAAGGGACGTGCGGGCATGGGCAAGGACCATGGGGTCGTTGTCGACGTAGACCACTCTGGTTCCTGGCCGGACCCTCTGTGCGACTTCATGCACGTTGTCCTGCGTGGGCAGCCCGGATCCGTGGTCGAGGAACTGGTCGATCCCTCTTTCAGCAGCCAGGATGCGTACTACGCGTCTGAGGAAGTCTCTGTTGGTTCGGGCGAGTTGCTGGGTGCTCGGCGCGATGTGCAGAAGTTCACGGCATGCATCACGGTCAACCTCATAGTTTTCCGTTCCTCCTAAGAGCCAGTCGTACATGCGTGCGGCACTGGCTTTACTGGTGTCGATCAAGCGAGTTTGGGGTTTCTCCCCGTAGGCCATGCGCGCTCCCGTGAGCCCCGGCGCGGGCTGGATGTCCTGGATGTAGGGGGCTCATCGTAGGTGTACGCGCAGCAGTCGGCTAGTCGCTCAAAAGAGCGTAGGCGGCAGACTGTTACCTTTCGAAGGGAGTGCGTTTACTCGCCGGCGCACACCCGGCATGCGGGTGTGCGCCAGGTCGTGCAGGCCGCTTCAGCGGTCCCGCAGGCTGCCGAGGTTTCGCTCGGCGCCGCGCAACAGCGCTCGGGCATCGTGGTCCGCAAGACCCATGAGACGGGCGGCACGATCGACGGGCAGCCTGAGGCGATGATGCAGGAGCATGATGTCGGCCTGATCATCGGCTAGGACGGCGTGGAACTTCCCCGCCCGCCCAGCCGACCCGCCCGTACGGTAACCGGTCTCGCTGCGCAGGTCTCTCCATACCTGCGCAGCCGGGCAATCGCTGCCCAGCACTGCGATCCAGCGCGTTTCCAGGGCACTCAGCACAGTATCGACGCAGCGCTTCGCCTCCGCAGGATCCTCGATGCGCTCCTCGGCGTAGCGAAGGTATGCCTCCTGGTTGGCTTCACAGAACGCCGCGAACTCAAGTCGGAACAGAGGCCGGCGGAGCGGGCGGCGGGGGTGACTGATCACGATCACCGCTCTCCCTTCCGGATGGTGCGCTGTGCGGACCGGGCAGCCACCCACAACTGCTCGAACCACGACGGATCAGCGCCCAGCCGTACCAGAAGGTCACTCAGCGCAGGCCAGTCCAGCACGAGTTCCCCTTGGAGAGTCATGCGGGCCTCGGCCGGGTCGAGGTTCGGCGGACAGACCGTGGCGGGATCGGGGAATCCGGCCGCAAGCCGGGCGCCGAGCAGTGCTGCACCCAGGTCACCCCCGCTGTTCCTCATCTCGTTGGGTGACGGCATGCCCCAGGCGTGCTGCCACAACGGGCGCATGTCCTGTGGATCGCCTCCCGCAGCGTGGGTCAGCAGGTATGTCTCAGGCCAGGACGGAACCATGTGGCCATCAAGCACGGACGTGACTACTGCCACCGGCAGCCCGGTGGAGTCTGAGACACGGCGGTGGCTGACACCCGAACGTTCGTACAGCGTACGCAGGGCGGTGCAGAGTTCCCTGGCAGCAACGGGCGCCCCTTTCCCTTCGGCCTGCACGTCGGTCTCGGGGTAGACGGCAGACGGCGGCAGCTCCCGGTGTGCCGGCAGAGCCGAGTAAAGTGGCACCCGGGCGGAGACGAGGCGGGAGACACGCACGCCGCCCCATCGGGCCCGGGCGGACGCTTCGCTCAGTCCGGCCGCGGACGCGACCTCCCCCCAAGCCCACCCGTGATGACGCGCGGCGTCGACCGCAACGGCAGCCAGGCAGTCCGCATCCTCACGAAGACCTGCAGTCAGCTCCAGCACCGCCTCCAGCGGCAGCTGGTCGGCAGCGGGAGTATGCAACTGCCAGGCGCGCACGGACACGTCGTGAGTGATGGCCTGCCAAGAGAATCGAGGCGCCACGGAAACGCGCCGTTGACGGTCACGCTGGCGCTGTGCCCGGCGCCGGCAGGTCGAGTCGCAGTAGTCCTTCGGTCGGCCGCCCCCTTTTGATTGCGTGATACCTCTTCCGCAGAAAGCGCATCGCACTTCTGGTGATGGCCCTGCCATCGGATGTTCCCTTCGCCAGCCCCGGGTGTGGTCGCTCACCTCTCCGGGGGCTCCAACAGTCGGGCTCCCGGGTGGGCGCTACACATGACTGCGCCCACCCAGGAGCCGGGGCTCAGCTCCGGCGGAAGCGGACGATGCGGAAGTAGCTGCGGCAGGACAGGCCCACCAGGCTCAAAACGGCGGGCAGGACGAGCGGCCACAGGCCAAGAACATCCTCCGTAGCGGGCCGTGCCCCAGCCAGCAGAACGATGGCAGCCACCACGATGATGACGACGATCAGCAAGCTCGCGCACAGCCGCACATCGACCAGTGCGGCGGTACGGGTTTCACCACCACGGGAGGCAGGGATAATCCCGGGGGGGACTTCCGGGGGAGTAAACGCCTGCTCCCGGTTTTCTCCGAAGGTCACGATCAATCCTTTTCGTTGATTGTCGATGGCCTGACAGGTGGCCCCGGGCGGCATCCCGGGGCCACCGCTGTTACAGCCGCCATCGATCGGCTGCATGCGGTCACGCCACCATATCTTCGGACCAAGTCCATTCACTCTGCGATCCGGCAACCTTCCCTCTATGCAAGGACTTCCCGTCCTGCAAAGCGACCGGATGGTGACAGCTCCACGTCACCCGCTGCACTTCTGTGACCGTTTCACATCACTCTCCTGCCGTTTGCGATCGATGTCAGGTGCCACATTCCCGCGTTTTCTGACTCGTGATTGACAAAATCCCAGGTGGGGGCACCTGCAAGGTGTCACCAGCAGAGCCTCCACAGATATACACATAAGGAATGCTCGCGTCCGCTCCCAAATTCTCGTGCAGATGGGAAAACAGCAAATACCCAGAAGCGAAGGACAGCTCAACTGAGGGCGGGCACGTGAAGTAAGTAGCTATAAAAGTCCAGGCAGCGACCGACATCCATCCCACGCTAGGGATGAAGTGGACTTCACTCGGCAAAGATCGGGATTCGCCCCATGTTCGGCCATGACAGACGAACACCCGGGACCTGCACGTGACGCGACACTCGATTCGCTCGCTTGAGCGGAAGCGTGGATCTTTCATGACGGGCCCTCGGTTTCTGGGCAGGCCGTTTCGGTTGTTCGGCTGAGGTTCGGCAGTGGTGAGGCCCGCCGTCTCGGGTCTCGCCGCCAGGTTCGACAGCCCTCTGCCCAGGCCAGGGACGGAATCCTCAGCACCGCTTCCCGAGCTGCCGCATCGCCGGCGCGGAGGTCCACCTCGGCATGTCCCTGAACCTGTTCGCCGCTGCGAGCGCCTCCACGAGGAGGACCTCGCCATAACCCGGCGCACCCCAGGGCTACGCGCCGAGGACCAGCCGCCCGCCGACCTGGAACTCAACGACGAAGCCCAGGAAGCACAGCTACTCACCCAGCGGCGCATCTTCCGCGAACTGCAAGAGGAAGTCCGCCCACGGCTGCGCCCCCTGATCCGCAACGCCTACGAACGAGGTGCAACGAGGGACTGGAGCGACCTTCTTCGGCGTTCCCAGGAGCCGGAACTCGACTTGGAGGGCGACAAGAGTCTCCTCGAAGCGGCGACGCCGGAAACCTACGTTGCCGTCAGCCGCTACGACCTGGCCCCCGCACTCGCCTAGCTTTTCCTAGGGCTCAGCTCTCTCCGGTACAGCCCGCGCACGGCCCAGAATTCCGCACCGTCCGTCAACGCCCGCACTACGATGCGCAGATGAGTGATCTAGTGCTGTGACCGGATAGGTTCGCCGAGTTGGTGGTCGTGGCGGTTGGATGTGCGGTGACGTCTGATCCGATCGATGGAGGCACGGTGGCCGAGCCTGTCCGTGTGCGCAGGTTGACCGATCAGGAGGGGCAGAAGCTGCAGCAGATCGTGCGCCGCGACAGTACCAGTTCGGTGCGCTACCGGCGCGCGATGATGCTGCTGGCCTCGGCCGGCGGGAACCGGGTCCCGGTGATCGCCCAGCTGGTCCAGGCCGATGAAGACACCGTGCGCGATGTGATCCACCGCTTCAACGAGAGCGGTCTGGCCTGCCTGGACCCTCAGTGGGCGGGAGGCCGTCCCCGCCTAGTCAGTGATGACGACGAGGACTTCGTAATCCAGACGGCCACCACGCGCCCAACCAAGCTCGGCCAGCCCTTCACGCGCTGGTCGATCCGCAAACTCGCCGCCTACCTGCGCAAAGTCCATGGCCGGGCGATCCGCATCGGCCGCGAGGCATTACGCTGCCTGCTCGCCCGCCGCGGGGTCACCTTCCAGCGCACCAAGACATGGAAGGAGTCTCCCGATCCCGACCGTGAGGCAAAGCTGGACCGGATCGAGGAAGTCATGGACCGCTTCCCGGACAGGGTCTTCGCCTTCGACGAATTCGGCCCGCTCGGGATCCGGCCCACCGGCGGCAGCTGCTGGGCCGAGCAGACCAGGCCGGACCGGCTGCCCGCCACCTACCACCGCACTCACGGGGTGCGGTACTTCCACGGCTGCTACTCGGTCGGCGACGACACCCTGTGGGGCGTCAACTGCCGCAAGAAGGGCGCCAGAAACACGCTGACCGCACTGAAGTCGATCCGCGCCGCCCGACCTGACGGCGCCCCGATCTACGTGATCCTGGACAACCTGTCCGCCCACAAAGGCGCCGACATCCGCCGCTGGGCAAAGAAGCACAAGGTCGAACTGTGCTTCACCCCGACCTACGCGTCCTGGGCCAACCCGGTCGAAGCCCACTTCGGACCACTACGGCAGTTCACCATCGCCAACTCCCACCACCCCAACCACACCGTGCAGACCCGGGCCCTGCACGCCTACCTGCGCTGGCGCAACGCCAACACCCGCCACCGCGACGTCCTGGCCGCCGAACGCCGCGAACGTGCCCGCATCCGCAGCGAGAAAGGCATCCGCTGGGGCGGCAGACCTCTGCTTGAGGCGGCATGACCCCACGTAATCACTGCCGAGAAATGATTTTGATCATGGTGTCGGAATCCGGCCCCGATTCCACGGTCGTGAAGCCTTCGTCGGCGTACAGGCCGCGTGCGCGATTTGCCCGCTCGACGCTCAGGCACATCCGGGTGAAGCCGCTTTCCTCAGCTTGCCGGGCTATCTCGGTCAACAACGTGCGTCCCACGCCCCTTCCCCGCCACTGGGGGACGACGCCCAGGGAGAGCTCTGGCACGTCCGCGGCCACAAAACCGTAGCCGGGATCGTCGGCACTGAACAGGCGGAGCCACACAGCGCCGATCGGCTGCCCGCCAGCGTCGACGGCGACCACCCCGAGATCACCTGCCCGGGGCCAACCCTCGACATAGTGGGCCGTCTGGCGGTCTCCCAGGACCTGCTCACGGCTGACCTGCTGCCGAGCGGGGTCCCAGTTCACAGCAGCTACCAGCATGTCCGCGAGGAACTCCGCATCGTCGCCTGTGGCTGTCCGCAACGAAAATCCGCTGTCGCTCATACGGCAGATCTTCTACGACCAGCCGTCAGACCGCACCACCCACCCGGCGAACCCTCCCGGTCACAGCACTAGCGTCGGCCCGACGGCGCACCCTGTACCAGCGCGGGCCGCTGCGCCGCGCGCTACTGGACACCTCCGTGCTGACCACGGACATCATCGCGGCCACCCGGCGGCCGGCCCCGTCGTCGTTCGTCGCCGGGGCGCGGGCGGGGACGGTGCGGTGCCTGATCCCGGTTCACGTGTGGGAAGAGGTGCCGCGAGTGCTGGCCGACCGGCACCACGAGGGCGGCCGGTTCGATCTTGCGCGGGCACTGGAGCTGTGGCAGTCCCGGTACGCGCCCGTCCTGTACGTCGTGGACACCGCCGGACTGCCGATGACCCCGCAGGCTGAGGTTCTCGCCGGGCGGGACGCTTCTGATGTGCCGATGCTGCTGCTGGCCGGGGTGATCGCCCCGGTGGTCATCATCGGGACCGACGCGGACCTGGTCGACAGTGGGCTCGCGGTCAGCGACTGGATCGCCTTGCGCGCAGCCCTGGGGGACGTGGGGGTGACGGAAGGCCGGATGGCTGACCTGGAGCGACAGGCCAGTGTCTTGGCGAACCTGACCGGCCACCTGGCTAGAGCGGCAGTAGAGCAGCTCAGCGAACCGAAGAAGTTGGCGGCCGTGGCAGTGCTGGGCACGGCGGCCGGGGCACTGTACTGGCTGCAGCGGAAGCGCCCGCGAGTCCCCTCGCAGCGCGAGCCGGTGCTGCCCGTGGTGCTGGAGCACGTTTCGACGCGGATTGCTGCACTCACCTCGCGGCACGCCCGCGGTGAGGATCGGTGGCGGCAGGCGGAGTTGGGGACCCCCGGCGACACGCTGCTGCACCGGGTCGCCCGGACACTGGTCAGGTCCCGGGAGCCCCTGACCCGCACGGCCATCGTGGAGCGCCTGGGCGAGGCCGTCCCCGGTGCCGGGCACACAGGACGGATGGTAGCTGTCCTGGACGTGCTGACCGCCCACGCGATGTTCGTGGACGTCACGGGCCGGGGGCACTGGCAGGTCGGCCGCCTCGGTGGCCGGTAACTGGACAGCGCTGAGCCCTCCGTACGTATAGTGCTGCGACCGCCGGTGGAACCCGTGCTGGCGCAGGCCCGTGACCAGATGCCCGCGCCCGGAGCCCTGCCCGGTCGGCTGGTCTTTCAGTCGAAATTCGACGGCTACCGGGCACTGGTGTTCACCCCGTGCCCGTCGCCCGGGCCGGTGCTGATCCAGTCCCGCCGGGGGAGCCTGATACAGAACGTCTACGGCCCCGCCGCTGAGTGCGCGACCCGAACCCGGTCGGATTTTATCCACAGGGATTATCCACAGGGCTGACCGCTGTGTCGCGTGGGGCCTACCGTGGCGCCCGCAACTGATCACGACCACGGGGCAGTCGATGACATACAGGGTGGATCTCGCGGTCCGGGTGGAAGACGCTCTTGCCGAGCTTCCTGAGGATGGCTGGCGAGAGGTCATGGAGACGATCGCCGCGATCCTGGCCCGGCCGGAATCCTGGCCAAGGGCTGGCCGATGGGATGTGCACTTCTCGGCCGCGTCGTGGGTCGCGTTCATCGCGTACGCGGACGGGATCGAGGTGTACGACCTCGGATGGGCGGGCTGAGTTTGGGAGCAAAGCGAATGCGGACCTACAGGACAAGCGACCAGAGGAGCAGACGCCTACTTGTGAGACTGCACTGCCCACGCAGCCCCGAGTGCAGCGAACTCCCTGCGTAGCTTTGCCTGCTCCTCCTCTAGGACAAGTGAGGTCGGTGACAAGAGGTAGACGTTGTCCCGGTAGAGACGGAAGCCGATCCTCTCCCAGCCCTTGGCGATTTTGGCTGTGACGCGCTCCCACTCGGACTGGTCGCGCAAGCGGTTCGCGCTGAGGTCGGAGAGTTCGGGTGAGCAGGCCACGGCTCGGCATCCGGGCATCAGCCGGTAGATGGCTTCCGCCGCAAGGATCACTCCAAGACCCTGCCCACGCCACGCCTCTTGGATGGTGACGCGGTCCATGACGAGCAAAGCGGAGCCGCTGTACTCCAGCAGTTCACCGGCCTCCTCTGTGTAGTAGCCCGTGGCCGGGTCGAGAAGAACCTGCGCGATCTCGTCAAGATCCTCCGATTCCTCCGCCATCGCCCCATACGCGTTGCGCCCACGGTCGAGATGCACGCGGAAGAAAACCATCGACCCGACCGCGACGTCACCCACGACGTACGCGGGGCAGTCGTCGGTCGCGCGTTCACCGGGCGAGGCCAGGCAACGGCGTGCTTCGTGCAGGCGGCTGTGGTGAAGGATCGTCACGTCCCACTGCTCCAGCGTGTCCGCGTCGGGGGTGTCGCGCAGGTCATCGGCATAGGAGATGCGCAGGTGCAGGTCGGACGGACCACCGGGGAGCGGGGAGGACTCGGTCACCTCCGCAGCGTAGCCAAGCCGTATCGACATCCAGTTGCGGCCTGGCTACCACTGCGTATGCCGGCGCCCGGCTCCGGGCAATGGAAGGGGAGCAGGCGTAACGGCGCCCTGCCGCGTTGCAGGACGCGGACCACTTGCTTGTCGTCCGGTGCTGGGCATGCAAAGCCCCCGGAATCTCGGGGATTCCGGGGGCGGGTTTCGCGGGCAGGTGTTGTCAGCTCCTGGTGGAGTCGTCGTCGGTGGCCGCGTCCGCGCGATGGCGGCGGGCCATGACGAGGGTGCCTCCGCCAGCGGCGATCAGCACTCCGACGCCGCCGATCAGCCACGGTGTGGCGTCGGCGCCGGTGTGGGCGAGGGAGCCCACCAGTGCCTTCGGCGTGGAGTCGCCAGCCAGGGCCGCGGCGGCGGTGGACGAGGAGCCGGCATCCGGTGCGCCGGTACCCGGCGAGGACGGCTTAGCCCCGCCGGTCCCGCTGCTCGGCTTGTCCGGGGTAGACGGAGTAGACGGGGTTGACGGGGTGTAGGTGGGCTTGTGCGTCGGCTTGTCCGAGGGGCCGGGCTTCGCGGCGGTGGCCGTTTTGGAATTGGTGACGGTCACGGTCACTGGGGCGCCGGGGCCAGCGGTGAACGTATTGGTCGGCTTGTAGAGGTCGTAGCCGGCGGGGGCCTTGATCTCCTTGACCCAGAACTCAGACTCCCGGTTTGAGACCGGCAGTTCGCCGGAGGCCGTGCCCTTGGCTCCAGTGGTCAGGGTGAGAAGTGTCGAGGTGCCGGTGCCGATGTTCACGGTCGCGCCGGGCAGGAGCTTGCCGGTCTTGTCGTCCTTGGCCTGCAGGAGAACCTTGGCGGCCTTGAACGGATCGGTGATCGTCAGCCGGGCGGTGGCGCCCGGGGTAACGATGACGTCCTGGTCGGCGACGACCTCGTGGAGCGGGCTGCCAGAAGCCGTTTCTTTGAGCCGGTAGACGCCTGGAGCAAGGTCGGGGAAGGTCAGCTTCCCCTGTGCGTCGGTCTTCCCGCGTCCGGCTTCCTGGCCGGCGGAGTCGAGCAGCAGGAACACGGCGCCAGGGAGCGCGTCCCCGGCCGTGTCCTTGGTGGTGATCTCGACGCTGCCCGTGTCCAGGGCCGGTGTCTCGGCGGGGGCGGCGGAGGCCGAGGGGATCGGTTCGGAGGGCTGGGCGCTCGAGGCCGGCGCCCAGGTGAGGGTGCCGGTCACCGCGACGGCGAGGGCGGCGGCGGATCGGACGAAACGTGCGTGCACGAGGGGGAGGACTCCTTGATCAGGGGCGGGAAAGGTCATCGGGTTCGGCCAGAGACCGGGGCGGGAGGCTGCGGGGCACCAGGTGCGTTGCCGTGCAGCTGCTTGACTGTCGTGGTCGCGACGTAGAGGGCACGGCGGGTGTGGACGGGGACGTCCTGGACGGTGCGGTGCAGTGGCTCGGTGGAGATCAGCGAGGCGGTGAAGGCCGCGACGAGCGTGGCGGGCGTGCCGAAGGAGAAGCGTGCCGTCCAGTGCGGCTCGCTGGGATATCCGCCCCAGAACCGCCAGGCCGGTCCGGTGGAGCCGCTGATGGCGTATCGGTGGCGTACGCCTCCGAGTCCTTCCGGGGTGAGGAAGGTCTGTGTGCCGTCGGTCTTGACGGTGTGGCTCCAGCCGCGGGCGAGGAGCGGCGCGTACGCCTCGTGGGGCGCCGTCTCGTCCTGGAACAGTCGGTCTTGGTCACTGTGGCGGTCTTCGAGGTAGAGGTCGAGCAGCTCGGTGTGGACGTCATGCAGCAGCTCTGTGGGGGTGGTGGCGTCGAGGGTGATCCGCCAGGCCGGCGGGGTGAACGGGGCTTGGTGCGCGTTGATGGTCCACGTGCCCTTGCCGGGTTTGTCGGGCTGGGGGTCGTAGGTGGTCTGCAGTCGCAGGCATGGGCTGAACGCGGCGGCCGTGCCTGCGTCGGTCTGGGCGAACGGCCAGCCCTCGTCGAAGGG
This sequence comes from Streptomyces sp. 378, assembly GCF_030124145.1. GTDB lineage: Bacteria > Actinomycetota > Actinomycetes > Streptomycetales > Streptomycetaceae > Streptomyces. Next base: position 3,556 of record NZ_JASKMS010000060.1, on the reverse strand, counting down.
GAAGGCCCATGCGGTGCGGGGGTCGATGGCGCCGGGCCCGGCGAGGTGGCGGGGAAGGACTTGCACGGTCTGGGTCGGGTCGAGGTTCTCAAAGGGGTGGGTCGTCACGGGCAGGGCTCCTGCTGGCAGAGTGCGGAACGCCGGGCCGGGGAGGCGCGGCTCAGCGGGCGCGGGCGCCGCTGCGGGCGACGGGCTCGGCGGGAGCAGTGTGCGTGGTCCGGCCCGCGGTGTGGCGCGGCGCGGGCGGGGTCCAGGCGCCGGGGAACCAGACTGCGGTGTACTGCTCGATGGCGTCGCGCAACCCGGTGGTGACGGCCCCCTCCCACGGTGGCCGGCCGGGACGGTGGTATGTGTCGAAGGTGCCGTACTGCTTGGTGTTCGCCCGGGTGTTGGTCGCTTCGTCGCGGCGGTGGAAGGTGCCGTAGTCGAGGAAGCTGAGGGCGACTGCGTCGATCTCGCCGCGGTCTGGGTGCACGGTCGCCAGGCGCAGGCCGCCGTAGGTGTCCGAGTGGAGGGTGCGGCTGAAGTCGATCCGCAGCCGCAGGGGCGCACCCGGAGTTGGGGAGGCGTAGTAGGTGTTGCCCACGACGGCGTGGTCGTGGAAGGGGAGGCACAGCTCGGCGAAGAACTCGGGAGCCTGCAGGGACAAGAGGTATCTCCGGTAGGGGGTCGGGCTGGTCCTACCGGCGTGGACCGGGCAGGGCGGATCGGCTGGTGGTGCTCCAGCGCGGGACGCTGGCCGCGGGGCGCGCGGCCGGGCGGCGGGAGGAGACGGCCCGCTGCACGTCGAGCGGGGTGGGGGCCGGCGGTCTGGACGGAAGGATCGGGGTGAGCTGGGCCATGCCCTTGATGTAGCTGCAGGTCTCCTCGCGCCACCGGGGCAGTGGAGCCGGATCGGCGACGCACTGGGTGACGGCGGTAAGCAGGGCGACGGGGGTGTCGGTGCTGGCCGTGGCGTACCAGACGGGCCGGTCGATGGACTTGCCCGCCCACAGCTGCCAGCGGGCGTCCCGCGTCGTCAGCTCGGCTTCGGGATCGAGGTCGCCGGTGGTGAACTCCATGCCGGCGTGCCCGTCCGGGGCCTGGAGGGCGAAGACGCCCCAGCGCGGGCGGTCGATCTCCCAGCCCTGCTTCAGCAGGGGCACGATGGCGAGGAAGGGATCGTGCTCGTCGATCCCGGAGACCGCCCGGGCGAGGTAGGCATCCGGCCCCTGCTCGTACGCCGTGGCAAGGTCGGTGGTGAACGCCTGGACGAACCGTTGACTGAACTAACTCGATCATTTTCGCAGGTCAGGCGGCCTCTCTGCTAGCTTCCCTGGATGCTTGAACGTGATCCCGAGAGGGAGTTAGCGAGCTTCGTGCTGCCCGAGGCCGGACAGTTGGCGGAGACGGGAGATCGGTGGAGGCCCTTTGTCCTCCTGGACGCGGACGGGGTCGAGATCGAACCCGTGGCTGCCTTCTTCGCGGAGCTGCTGGCTTGTGACAAGTCAGCAGCCACGATCCGGTCGTACGGAATGGATCTGCTGCGTTGGTGGCGCTTCCTGTGGGGCTGGGGTGTCGCTTGGGACGGCGCAGACCGGTCGGACGCTCGGGACTTCGCCCGCTGGATGAAGATCGCGAACAAGCCCGCGCCGCTGCACTGGCGTCACCGACGGGACATCAAGACAGAGACAGCACCAAAGCCAGTACCGGAGCAGCTGCCTCCCGGAGCCCCCAATCCGATCACGGGAAAGTCGTCACCAGGGCTGAGATACGCGCCGACAACGCGAGCGCACTGCGAGACCGTCCTGCGGGCCTTCTACGACTTCCACCTCTCCGAAGGAACCGGGCCGATCCTGAACCCGTTTCCACTGGATCGCTCCCGGCGCCATGGCCGGGCACATGCTCACCACAACCCTGACGAGCGGTTTCGCCACGAACGGCAGGGCCGCTACCGGCCGGCCATCCCCAAGAGAGCCCCTCGGCGGATCCCCGACGCGATGTTCAACGCGCTGTTCGCCGCGCTGAAGCACGACCGTGACCGAGCTCTGCTGGCGTTCTGGGTTTCCAACGGTGCTCGCGCTGAGGAACTGCTCACCAGCCGGCAACGCGACGCGCTGCCCGGCCAACAGATCCTGGGGGTGGTCCGCAAAGGGAGCCGGGCCTATCAACAACTCCCCTGTTCAGCGGACGCTTTCGTCTGGCTACGGCTCTATCAGGAGAGCGCCTGGCGGGCTGGGGTGCCCCGCGGACAGAACGAGGGGTTGTGGTGGACGTTGCGCCGCCCGTGGCGTCCCCTGAACTATCCGGCGGCCCGTGCGATGTTCAACCGAGCCAATGGTTTGCTCGGTACGAACTGGACTCTCCACGATCTTCGACACACCGCCGCCTATCGGCTGGCGAGAGATCCGAAGATGCCGCTGACCGACGTGCAGTGGGTGCTCGGTCATGCACACCTGTCGACGACACAGCTCTACCTTCCGGCCGACCGGGACGAGGTGATCGAACATGTTCGGGCACACCATGCCCGACGGGCCAAGTCCGCTGAGCGGATTCCCGCGCCTCCGGCAGCCGGCTACAACCCTGAATCCCTCAACAACCTCTTCGGGACTGCCTGGTGACACCTACGGAGACCATGTCCGTCACGACGCATGTCGCACCTCCCGCGTCCCTGCGCCTGGCCGGCGAGGCATTGAAAGCCGTCGCCTTGCGCTTCCCGCCCAGACCCGCGGAGGACGACTGGCCGACCACTGCATGCGAGCGAGCCGACATCCTGGCTCGTCTGAAGCAACCTCCTCTGCGACCGCCGGACGTGAGGCAGCACCGAGCCCGGATCCGCGGAGCTCGCCAGACCTTGCAGTGGCTGGAGACTTTCCCGGGGGCCACCTGGCAGCAGCGCTGGAACGCCAGTCCCGCGAGCACGCGTCCTGGCAACGACTGGGCCCGATTGGCACCCGAGTGGATCGGAACGGCTGCTGGCCCCTCACAACGGCAGGCATTGTCGGGAGGGCTGCTGAGTCTGATCTGCGCAGACGTTGTCAGGCCCGCCCTCCCCTGGCTGCTGTCACGGACCTCGGCCAACATGACGAGCCTGCGGATCGGGCTGATCCCTGCCCGTGACCCGGAAGGATTCGACCAGCTTGAAGCGATGGTCGAATCTGCCACGTGGTCCTCCAAGGTCGGGCGTGATGCCCTGCACTCCCTGGTCAAGATCGTGGCCGCCAGGGGCGGCACCTTGGCGGACATCACCGTCGGCGACGCCGTGGAGTATCTCGCCGCACTCAAAGCAGCGAACGCCAAAACTCGCGGCAACACCCTCTTCTACGCCTGGCTGCGAGAGCTGGGCACCCTGCCTGCAGAAGCACCCAGCTCGTTGCGCTACCTGGCCAACACCAGTGGTCAGGTGTCGATGGAGCAGCTCGTCGACCGGTTCGGCGTCCGCTGCCGCCCAGTCAGAGATCTCTTGGTGGACTACCTCAAAGAGCGGCAACCAGGTCTTGACTACACGTCCCTGAGAAGCTGTTGTCTTTCCGGGCGTGATCGGTGCGTTTCCGCTGGTCGGGGATAGCAGTGGTGG
>NZ_JASKMS010000006.1 GCF_030124145.1 Streptomyces sp. 378 | reverse complement strand
GGCCCAAGTAGCTCCGCTACGAGGGCTTCCAGGCGGCACTCCCCCAAGCTCTTCGAGCAGGGGGGACCCCCAGAGCACGCACCGAACGCCGCTCCTTCTCCCACGGAGATCCATCAGAAGGGGCCTAGCCGCCGACGTCCCTCTCGTCGACCGCCACCACCGTGCTCCTCGACATCGCGCGGGCGGTCGGCAACAAGGAGGCGGCGACCGACGAGAGCATCGTCGCGCATACGCGCTACGACTGCGCAGGCGCGGAGAGCGCGCTCCTCGCGGACGTCCTCGCCCCCACCCCGACTCCGTGACACCACCCGCCGCACGACGACCAGCCCGCCCGGCGTACCGCTTCGGCCGGCTCTCCTTCACGCCGCCGTCGGGTCCACCGTCGCCTGGTGGGCCTCCAGCAGATGCTCCTCCGCCTTCAGCCAGGGCAGGAACTGGGCACCTCGGCGCCAGCCGCAGGTGTCGCACCGGATCGCGCGCTGCACACCCGTGCGCTGCACCCGCACCACGTGCTCCCGGCCGTGCTGGTCCCACCGGCTGACCTTGCTCGTGTCGATCTGCGTCATGGCCCCTCCCACGTCGAGACATCCGGCGTTCCGGTCTGCTCGCAGCAAGGAGTGTGCAGCAAGACCGCCATCAACGGGGTTTCCCCGGATGTGAGTTATCAGGCCGTGAGAGACCTCGGACGACGGTGCGGGGCGGCCGCAGGCTCAGCAGCCCCGTCGGTACCACGCCGCCGAGGTGCACCAGCGAGGTCGTGACCAGGGCCTCCCGCAGGCCCGTCGCCGGGACCAAGGACAGGAACCGCGTGCCCGGGGTCGCCACACCGAGCGGTGGCGCCGACTGCTGGGTGGTGATCGTCACGCCGCCCGCCCGCCCGCACCCGCACGGGCGGGCGGCACCTCACCGAAGACGACCCGGTGGACGACCGGGAGCCGCAGTGCCCGGCCCGCACCGGCGACCGCCGCGCCCGGGAGCAGCTCGACGAAGCCCGGGTGCGGCCGGAACCGCCAGGCGGCCGGCGCCATCAGGGCCAGGTCCACGCCCTGGAGCGCGGCACCGGACGTCACCGCGCGGGTGCCGTACCGGGCGACCGGGCGCGGGCCGGCAGCGAGAACACGAAGAACACCATCGCCGGCGGTGCGAGGACGGCCGCGTTGTGACGCAGCTCAGCCGCCCGTCCCGACGGCCTGTCGTACCTCCGCGGTCTCCAGCCTCGCCGCGGCCCGCTCGGCGGTCCCCCGCGCCCACCGCCCGTTCGTCACCGCACCCAGGGCCAACACGGCGAAGCCGCATGCCGCGAGGATCCACCAACCGGGCCGGGCCGCGGACACGAACGTCTCGCGGTACGAGGAGGAGCCCACACCCGAGGCGAGCACCGAGCCCAGCACGGCCACGCCCAGGGTCTGGCCCAGTTGCCGGCTCGTCGAGGCGACCGCGGCGGCGGCGGGGGCTGAGCTCGGGCATGCGCGCCATCGTACGCCGACTTCGATAGTGTGGCTAACTAATGAATTTTACCGTCTCATTGCACGGCACAATGGAGGCATGTCCACGCCCCTCCGGATCGGTCCGCACACCGTCCAGCCCCCCGTCGTCCTGGCCCCCATGGCCGGTATCACCAACGCGCCCTTCCGCACCTTGTGCAGGGAGTTCAGTGGCGGCAAGGGCCTGTTCGTGAGCGAGATGATCACCACCAGGGCGCTGGTCGAACGCAATGAGAAGACCATGCAGCTCGTTCACTTCGACGCGAGTGAGCGCCCCCGGTCCATCCAGCTGTACGGCGTGGACCCCGCGACCGTCGGCAAGGCCGTCCGCATGATCGCGGAGGAAGACCTCGCCGACCACATCGACCTGAACTTCGGCTGCCCCGTGCCCAAGGTCACGCGCAAGGGCGGCGGCTCCGCCCTGCCGTACAAGCGCAACCTGCTGCGGGCGATCCTGCGCGAGGCCGTCAGCGGCGCCGGCGAGCTGCCCGTGACGATGAAGATGCGCAAAGGCATCGACGACGACCACATCACCTTCCTCGACGCCGGCCGGATCGCCGTCGAGGAGGGCGTCACGGCCATCGCCCTGCACGGCCGCACCGCCGCCCAGCACTACGGCGGCACCGCCGACTGGGAGGCCATCGCCCGGCTGAAGGAGCACGTGCCGGAGATCCCGGTGCTCGGCAACGGTGACATCTGGTCGGCCGAGGACGCCCTTCGGATGGTGCGCGAGACCGGCTGCGACGGGGTGGTCGTGGGCCGCGGCTGCCTGGGGCGGCCCTGGCTGTTCGCCGACCTGGTCGCCGCCTTCGAGGGCCGCACCCAGGACATCGCCCGCCCCGCCCTGCGCGAGGTCGCCGACGTCATGGTCCGGCACGCCACCCTGCTCGGGGAGTGGATCGGCGACGAGTCCCGGGGTGTGATCGACTTCCGCAAACACGTGGCCTGGTATCTGAAGGGTTTCGCCGTCGGCTCCGAGATGCGCAAGCGCCTCGCCGTCACCTCCTCGCTGGAGGAACTGCGCGCCGGCCTGGACGAGCTGGACCTCGACCAGCCCTGGCCGGCCGGCGCCGACGGGCCCCGGGGCCGTACGTCCGGCAACAACCGGGTGGTGCTGCCGGACGGCTGGCTGAAGGACCCCTACGACTGTGAGGGCGTCGGCGAGGACGCGGAGCTGGACACCTCGGGCGGCTGATCAGCCCTTGGGCTGGTCCTGAACCGGTTCGGACGCACGAAGTCCAGGCCATCGACGGTCTGCTTGCCGAGCGCCTCGTGTGCGGCTATGTGGCCATAGCCGGTAGCCATTTTGAAGCCCTTTCCGGAGAATCCGGTGGCGCAGTACACCCTGCTGTTCTCGTCCAGCCAGCCGAGGAGGGGATGCCTGTCCTCGGTGAAAAGGTCGGGGAAGGCGTCGGAGCGCACGACGCTGGGGGTCAGGCCGGGGAGGAATTCGGTGACGATATCGGTGACCTTCTCGATCTCCGCCCGGGTGATGTCCCTGGGCACGCGGTCCGGGTCGGGGGTTTTCCTTCCGCGCCCGTCCAGTGGTCCGTCCACCGATGCCTTGACCGTCACGCCGTCGACGGCGGGTGCGCCGTACAGGGAGCGCTCGCCGTACAGCCGGCTGAAGACGGGGAACCGCTCCGGCGAGAACTGTGTGCTGTCCTGGGCGACGAACCAGGTCAGAACGATCCGATGGGTTTCCGTGACGGCCTTGAGGTGGTCGGGCACGAGCCTTCGCGACCAGCCGCCCGAGGCGACGATGACCTTCTCGAACGTCCAGGTTCTGTCGCCCGAGGTGACGAGCACGCCGTGTTCGGTTTCGGTGATGCCGTCCACGGGTGTCTGCTGAAGGACGGTGGCGCCGTTGGCCCGGGCCGCCGCGACGGCGGCGCTGACGGCGCGGTCGGTGCGCAGAACGCCGGCGTGGGGGTCATAGACGGCGCAGTCGTCGGGGCGGAGGTTGTGCTGGGGGTAGCGTTCCGCCACGTCCTCGCGGCTGAGCACGCGGTGCTCGGCTCCGGTGATGCGCGTGGTGTCGAGGAGGCCGGCGATGAAGGTGCCGTTCGCCGTCCCGATGGACAGGCCCCCGGTAGGGGTGAGGATGTCCTGCTCGGTTTCCGCTTCGAGTTCGGCCCACAGACCGCGGGAGCGTTGGATGAGAGGGTAGTAGTCGGGCTTGCCGAGGTAGACCATGCGGAACAGACGGGTGTCTCCGCCCACGGCACTGCGACCGTGGGCGGGGGTGGCGGCCTCGAAGCCCACTACCGAGTCGGACAGCCGGGAGGCCTGCCACAGGGCCATGCTTCCGATGCTGCCCAGGCCGATGACTGCCAGTCGTGCGTCCATGAGAGCGGTTTCCTTGTCTTTACTCGTGAAGACCGGCGAGTCTGCTGCCGAGTCTGGCCAGGAGTGAGGTCCTGCCGGAATCCCTGCGCTCTTCCCACTGGTCGGCGATACCGAAGAGCCGGTACATGGCGTGCACGCCCAGCCAGCGGATGGGCTCCGGTTCCCACTTCCGTGCCCGGTAGCCGACCCAGGGAAGGGTGGTCCGCTCGGTTTCCCTCTCGAAGGCGAGCTCCACGAGCGTCCTGCCGCCGACGTAGGCCGACGTGACACCGTGTCCCGCGTAGCCGGTGGACGATCCGATCCCCGATGCCGGGTCGAAGCGCACGCCGCCGTTCCAGTCACGCGTGACGCCCAGGACTCCCGACCAGGCGTGATCCACCTCGAAGGGGATGTCCGGGAAGAAGGAACCGAGCTTGTGCGAGAGCAGGTCGATGGTGGACCGGGCGGTCGCACCGGCTCCTCCGGTGCCGGACCCGAAGCGATAGGGGACACCGCGGCCCCCCATGGCGATACGGCCGTCCGAGGTCCGCTGGGCGTAGATGAAGGTGTGCGCGGAGTCGCTGAGGCACTGCAGCCCGTCCCAGCCGATCCGCTGCCATGCCTCCTCCGGCAGGGGCCTGGTCACGATCAACGAGGAATTGACCGGGATCAGGCTCCGGCGGCCGAGCAACGGCCCCGAATAGCCCTCGGTGCAGATGAACGTCCTGGCCGCGGTGACGCGTCCGTCGGCCAGGGTGAGGGTCTTGCCCGCGACACTGTCCACTCGGCTGCCCTCGTAGATGCCGACCCCCATGGAAGTCAGGGTGCGGGCGAGGCCGTAGACGAGTCTGGCGGGGTGGAACCGCGCGCAGTGCTGGTAGAAGAGCCCGCCGTGGACGGTGGAGATGTTGATCCGGCTTCGGAACTCCTCCCGGCCGAGCATGTGGACTTCGTCGTCGCTCAGCCCGTACTTCAGGTCGGCGTCACGCCTGGCGATCAGCCGGCCCAGCCCCGCCCGAGTGTGGGCGGCCACGAGCGCGCCACCCTTGTGCTGATCGGCATCGATGCCCTCGGCGGCGAGGATGCCCAGGACCGCGTCGACACCGGCGACGAACTCCTGCTGCAGCGCCCGGCCGGCCTCCGGCCCTCCTCCGGCGCGGGCGAAGGTGGCACGGTTTCCCGGAGGCATCGCCGAGAGCCAGCCACCGTTGCGTCCTGATGCGCCGTAGCCCACCTGTTCGGCCTCGAAGACCGCGACCGAGAGTGACGGTTCGAGCTTCTTGGCGAAGTACGCCGCCCACAAGCCGGTGTAACCGCCGCCGACAATGGCCACGTCGACGGTGTCCTGGCCGGTGAAGCGGGGGAACGAGGGCCTCGCATCGGCCAGTTGGGCCACCCAGAAGCCGAGCTCTCCGTTGCGAGGGGATGCCGCAAGGGCGTTCATGGTGAGTCCTTCTTCAGATTCTGGAGACCACGTGGGCGGCCGGTGATGTGGGAGGACCGGTCTCCGCTCAGGCAGCAGCAGGACGCGGCAGGCCGAAGAGGACGGGGAGGTCGGCGATGTCGGTGATGCGCTCGTAGCCGAGCCAGTGCTCGTCGTGCTCGAAGCCGCGGTCGACGTACACCTTGTTCTCGATCCCGAGGAGGGCCGCGGAGCGCAGGTCATACATCGGGCTCGCGGAGACGTGCACGAGCTCGTCGGGCGTCACGCCGAGCTTGTCGAACATGCACTCGAACGCGCCGAGGCGCGGCTTGTAGACACCCATCTCCTCGGCGCTGATGACGAGCTCGAACGGGGCCTTGAGGTTTTCCGCGAGGCGCACGGCGTGCGCGGTGTCGCTGTTCGTGATGATGACGAGCGGGACTTCCTCGGCCAGGCGGTTCAGTGCCTCGGTGACACCCGGGTACGGGCCCCACGTGGGGATGATCTCGTAGACCGCCCGCGCGTCGTCTTCGCGGTACTCGAGACCGACCCGGAGTGAGGCGCGCTCCATGGAACGCGCGACGATCTGGTGGAACGGCTGGTACGCGCCCGTGCACTCGTCGATCCGGTACGCCTTGCAGATCCGCAGGTACTCGTCGGCGACCTCGGCGGGCAGCCGGTCGCCCAGGACCTCACGCATCGCGTCGTTGATGCTGAACCTGATCAGCGTTCCGTTCATGTCGAAGGTCACGAACTTGGGCTTGACGTCGAATCCCATGACTTCTCCTCAGTGCTTCCAGGGGCGATCCGGCACCGTGGTCGATTGTCGACCATCTGTCCGGTCGATTGTCGACCGGTCGCTCGTCGGCTGTCAATCACGTCGGCCTGTGGCGCAGGTCATCGAGGTGAGGTGCTGATCCAAAATCGGCGGAGGTACAGTCGACAAACGACCAAGTGGTCGGCAAGGGCCAGGAAGGGCGTCGGGGTGGACCACAAGTTCGAGTGGCAGCAGCAGCGGACGACGACGCCGGACGGCGTGTACCGCACCCTGCGTGCCGCCATCCTCGACGGGGCGGTGCCTCCTGGTGGGCAGCTGCGCGAGGCACACATCGCCGGGGATCTCGGGATCAGCCGGTCCCCGCTGCGCGAGGCGCTGACCAAGCTGGAGGAGGAAGGGCTCGTCGTACGGATCCCCTACCGTGGGGCGTTCGTCGTCGAGGTGAGCGCTCATGAGATCGCCGAGATCGACTCGGTCCGGCTGCGTGTCGAGCCGTACGCCGCCGAGCTCTCGGCCGCGGCTCTGCGTGGTCCCGAGCGGCCACGGTTGCTGCAGACCGTCGAGGATCTCCGCCGGGCGATCGAGGAGAACGACCTCCCCGCCAGTGTCGACGCGCACCTTCGCTTCCACCGGCTCTTCTACGACTTCTCGGGGCACCGCGTTCTGCAGAGCCTCTGGAATGGCTGGGAAACGAAGCTGCGCCTCTACCTCAACGTCGATCACCGCACGTACAGCGAGGACCCGCATCTCCTGGTCCGCGAGCACGAGAGGCTGGCCGCGGTCGCCCTGGAGGGCGACACCGACGCGTTCCTCCAGGAACTGGCCGCCCATTTCCCCGTGGGGTTGGGAGCCCAGGCGAGGGATCAAGGGGACGCGCACGCTCCGCGTGCATGAGGTGAACCTCGCGGCTTGGTGAAGTCTGTATTGACAGTGCTCGACACGCACTCATATGGTCGACAAACGACAATCTGATGGTGGTTTCAAGCCATCCTGCGGCGTTTTCCGCCACTGCTACTCGAGAGGAGGCCCGAGTGCAGATGATCAAGACGCATGCGTGCCCTGTGCCGTTCGCCGAGGTGGCGCGGTGAGCGGGCCGGTGACGTCGGCAGCACCCGCCGGCTCGGCTGCCGATCGGCTTCAGGCCTTGGGCCTGGCCCTTCCCGAGCTCCGTGACAACCCGTACTACGTGCACCACCGGACGGTGGGTTCCAGCATCCACATTTCGGGCCAACTGCCTTACCAGGACGGATTGCTGCTGGGCCGGGGCGTCGTCGGCCGGGACGTGGATCTGGAGACGGCCCGGGAGCTCGCGCGCCATGCCGCGCTCAACGCGCTCGCCGCCGCTGTGCAGGCGGTGGGCGAGCTGGACCGGGTCCGGATCGTCCAGATGCTGGTCTTCGTGGCCAGTACGCCGGACTTCGGTGAGCAGTCGAAGGTCGCCAACGCGGCCAGTGAACTGCTCATCGAGGTGCTGGGCGAGAACGGACGGCATGCCCGCACCGCGATCGGCGTCGCCGGGCTACCGGTCAACAGCCCGGTCGAGATCCAGATGGTCTGCACCGCGGTGCAGGGCGGTCCGACGGCGGTGTAGGCAAGCGCGCGTGACGGCGCGCGTCGCGCGCGTTCGGTAGCAGGGGGGGCCGACAGCCGCAGCCCTCGATCATCCCGGATGGAACCACGAGGAGGGCAGCGTGAACCGGCTGCAACGAGCACTCGACGCTCTGGTCGAGCGGATCGACACCCCTGCGCCGATCGTGCTGGTCGACGTCATGCAAGGCAACATCGACCGCGTACAGGGCTTCGCCGACCAGCACAACCTGAAGGTCAGGCCGCACGTCAAGACGCACAAGTGTGTGGAGATCGGGCGACGCCAGATCGAGGCCGGCGCGGTCGGCATCACCACGGGCAATGTCGGGGAGGCCGAAGTCTTCGCCGCGGCCGGATTCGACGACATCTTCCTCGCCTACCCGATCTGGCCCGCGGGAACGAAGAAGGCCCGGATCCGTCGACTCGCCGAGTCCGCCCGGCTGCGGGTCGGCGTCGACAACCTGCCGGCGATCGAGGCCCTCGCCGACGCCATGGGAGATGAACCGGACCGGCTGCAGGTCGTCATCGAGGTCGACTGTGGCGCCCGTCGTTCCGGGGCGCCGCCCGAGGCTGCGGGCGACCTCGCGCTCGCCGCCCGCAAGCGCGGTCTGGTGCCGGTGGGCGTCTTCACCTATCCAGGTCACGGCAGCGCCGGCCGGGACGCTCGCCGGCGCGCCGCGCAGGACCAGGAGGCCGCGCTCATCACCGCGGTACGCGGCCTCGCCGACGTCGGGGTCGCCGCTGAGGTGGTCAGTGCCGGCTCCACTCCCACCCTCGAGTACTCCACCAGCAGCGTGATCAACGAGATCCGCCCCGGCGAGTACGTCTTCGGCGATCTGAACAACGCCCGGCTGGGCTCCTGCACGGACGACCAGATCGCGCTGTTCGTCGCCGGCACCGTCGTCAGCGACTGGGTCCCGAACCAGGTCATTCTCGATGTGGGCAGCAAAGCCCTCAGCCGTGAAGGCAGCCCTGAACTCGGCTACGGCCGCATCGCCGGCACCAAGGCGGTGCTGGCCAAGCTCAACGAGTACCACGGGTTCCTCCCGCTGCCGGACGGCGAGTTCCGCCCCGGCGTTGGCACCGTCCTACCGGTGGTGCCGAACCACGTATGCCCGGTCGTCCTCGGTTTCGAGGAACTGATCGTCACCGACAGCACGGGCACGTCGCTGCAGCGGTGGCCGGTCGACGCCCGCGGATTCCTCAACTGACCGGCCCCACCTGCCCGAAAGGAATGCATGACATGAGACTCGACAACATCACGGCGCTGGTGACCGGCGCCAGCAGTGGAATCGGGGAGGCGGTGAGTTCCCACTTCCGCCGCGAGGGGGCCCGGCTGCTGCTCACGGGCCGCCGGGAGCGGCTCGACAGTGCTGAGCCCGAGGACCTGTACGTTCCGGGAGACCTCAATGACGAGGCGTTCGTCGAGCACCTGGCCAAGCAGGCCGCCGAGTCCCTCGGCGCCGTCGACGTCGTCGTCCTCAACCATGGTCTGCAAGCCAGCGGTCCGCTCACCGAGATGGCCTACGACGACGCGAAGAACGTGCTCGAGAGCAACCTGCTCAGCGCGTTCCTGGTGATGAAGCACTTCGCGCCGCTGATGCCCGAGACAGGGGGATCGTTCGTCTGCGTCGGTTCCCGGCTCGGCATGGTCGGCAAGCCCGGGGAAGTCCTGTATTCCGCCGCCAAGGGGGGTCTCATCATGCTGGCCAAGGGTGCGGCGATCGAATGGGCCCCACGCAACATCCGCGTCAACGTCGTCGCTCCGGGGCTGACTGCCACCCCGATCATCGAGGCGTCGTTCCAGCGCCGCCCCGACCCCGAGGCCTACCGCCGCGAGCGCGAGAGCCAGATCCCGCTGCAACGCCTCGCCACCCCCGAAGAGGTCGCCGACGCGGTCCTCTTCTTCGCATCGTCGGAGTCGTCGTACGTGACCGGATCGGTCCTGGCCGTCGACGGCGGGTACACCGCTTTCTGAACACCCTGCTGAGCATCACCACAGGCAAGAGGCTGAACGACCTGTCGTCCGTCCAGCCTTCTGCCCCGGGCGACCGCTGATCGCCGCATGACCGACCGACCAAGAGGTGGCCGACGACACCGAGCCGGCCTCGCGTCGTACGTGATGACGTCCCACATCGACCGCGCCCGCCGGGTCGCCGCCCGTCTGCGGGCCGCATGGTGGCATCGACCGCGGTCTGGTCTCCGAAGTCGCCGCACCCTTCGGCGGGATCAAGCAATCCGGCCTGGGCCGTGAGGGCGAAACGGCGTCTCAGGACGGGCGCGGTGTGGAGCCGAACGCCTTCAGGAAGCGGTCGCGGAAGGAGTCCATCCGCCACACGGGCGCGTCCCGGTCCGGCTTGAGGCCCTGGGTCCAGTTCCAGTCGGCGACCTTGTCCAGAACCTTCGGGTCCTTCGCGACGATCGACACCGGCACGTCCCGGCCGGCGCCGTTCCCGCTGACCCGGGCGATGGGCTGGTGGTCGCCGAGGAAGACCAGCACGGTGTCGTCGGTGCCGTAACGCTGGAGCCACTGGGTGAGGCTGGTGAGCGAGTACTGGATGGACCTGCCGTACTCCTCGCGGGACCTGGTGGTGTCGGTGATGACGTCCGACGCCTGGTTGCCGGCCTCCTCGATCGCGTCGAAGACCGAGCCGTCGCCGAGCTCGTCCCAGTCGACCATCTTCGGCAGGGGTGCCCAGGGCTGGTGGCTGGAGGTCAGGATGACGAACGACATCAGCGGCTTGTCCCGCTTCCTGCCGTGCACCTGCCGCTGGAACGCCTCCAGCGCGTACTGGTCGGGCATGGTCGACCAGCTGAACTTCGGCCCCTGGTAGCCCAGGTCGAAGGCGTCGTAGAGCTGGTCGAGGCCGTACCACTTCTCCTCCGGCCAGCCCTTCTGCACGCCCGGCATGACGCCGACCGTGTCCCAGGCGCCGGTCTTCTGGAACGCCTTGGTGAGGGTGAGGTGGTCGCCGGCGGTGACCGTGCGGTAGCGCCGCTGGTTGTCGATCCACAGGCCGGACATGGTCGTGGAGTGGCCGAGCCAGCTGCTGCCGCCGTACGTCGCCGAGGTCAGCCAGCCGCTGCGGGCCGCGAAGCCGGCCTTCTCCAGGACTCTGGTGCTCGTGTCGAGGGTCCGGACGACGCCGGGTGCCATGGCCGGGTCCTCGATAGCGCTGCGGCCGTAGCTCTCGATGAACGTGAAGATCACGTCCTTGCCCCGCAGGTCCGGCAGGAGTTCGGCGGGCGGGGTGTTGCCGAAGGTGTCCGCCTTCGACTGCTTCACGAACGCGGCCTCGTCCCGCAGCGAGTCCACCGTCCGCTGCGCGTGCACCTTGAGCGCCCCGGCCCCGCGCTCGGAGGCGATCGGGCCGCCGGACAGCGTGAGTCCCAGCGCGGAGCAGGTGACCCAGACGGTGCCCGCGATCAGGGCGCCCTTGGTCGCCCGCACCCGGTGGCGGGCCAGCACGTTCGCGAGCCGGACCGCCGCCGCGACCATCACGGCCGCCCCGAGCAGGACGAGCACCACGGCGCCGACGGCGGCCGCGGTCGCGACGCCCCCGCCCAGCGTGTCCCTGACGTACGCCTGGGCGTCGGGCAGCAGGTCCCAGTCGAGCGCGGCGTTGAAGCCGCGGCCCAGGTATTCGTTGAAGCCCATGTCGAGCAGGTTCACCGTGGTCAGCGCGGTGAGGCCGAGCCCGTACAGCACCGCCGCGGCCAGCCGCGGCCGACGCGGCAGCGCGAGCACCACGACGGCCCCGAGGACCGCCTCCGCCGGGATGCGCGCGAAGCTGACCGCTTTCAGCGCGGGGAGGGTGTTGGGCAGCAGCAGGGCCCCGAGGATCAGGGCGGCGGCGAGGGCGGTGGTGGTCAGGCGGAGTGTGCGGGCCGCCCGGGGATGACGGGTGCGCCAGTGCCGCAGACGGGCGAGGCGGCTCCCGGCGCCGGAACGCTCCGCTTCCGCCGCGGCCGTCGCGGCCTCCGCGTCACGCTCCGCCTCGGGCCCGGTGGCCCCGTCCCCGGGCATGTCGTCGCCCGGCCGCGACGACTGGTGGAAGCGCGTGAAGACAGGCACCCGGAGGTCCTTCCCGTACGAAGACCGGTGAGGGGGCGGACCCGGATGGGGGGCCGGGTCCGCCACCGTTCCGTACGGGGTGTCCACCGGGTCTGTTCAGCCTGCCGGGCCGACGCTCGGCAAACACCCGGCAAACGCCGGGGTTCGCCGTCCGGGTCAGGTCGCGGACGCGGGGTCCACGTGCGCGCGTCCGCGGCGTTGTCGCCGGTTGCCGGCGCTCCGCGTCGACGCCCTCCTCCGCCTCGCGGCGGCACGCACGTGGACCCCGCTCACCGGCATGGTGAGGATGCCGCCGTCTCCCCGCGACCTGACCCGGAACGACAGGCCCCGGACCCACCGGCCCTCAGACCACGCCGACCGCCGTGAGCAGCGCCAACGGGGCCGACGCCGACCGCGATTCCCGTACGCACGCGTGCGGGTACGGCACAGGCTCCGGGTGTGTGTCGCGGCCGTAGCCCGCGAGGACCTCCGGGAGCCGGTGCCCGGTCGCGCCCGCCGCGTCGACCAGGCCGCGGGCGATCGCGCGTGCCTCGTCGTGCAGTCCGTAGCGGGCCAGGCCCAGTGCGATCAGCGCGTTGTCGTGCGGCCAGACCGAGCCGCGGTGGTAGGAGAGCGGGTGGTACGCCGGCTGCCCGGCCGCGAGAGTGCGCACGCCCCAGCCGGAGAAGAAGTCCGCTTCGAGGAGCCTCCGGCCGACGAGTTCGCCGTACTCCTTGTCCAGCAGCCCCGACCACAGCAGATGCCCGGCGTCCGAGGCCAGCGCGTCGACCTGACGACCCCGGCCGTCCAGCGCGAGGGCCGGGAAGGAGTGCTCCGGCATCCAGAAGTCCCGCTGGAAACGCTCGCGCAGGTCACCGGCCGCCTGTTCCAGCAGGTGCGCGTAGGTCGTGTCCTGCCACACCGTGCGGGCGAGCCCCGCCGTGCGGCGCAGCGCGTCGTAGGCGTAGCCCTGGGCGCCGGCAGCCGTCACCGGGCCGTGCGGGCGGGTGCCTTCGGCGGAGCAGATGGCACCGGGGGAGTCCTTCCAGTTCTGGTTGGCGAGGCCGCCCTGGTCGGCCCGGTAGACGAGGTAGCCGCGCGAGGTGAGGCCGCCGTGGTCGAGCATCCAGGAGATGGCCGCCCGGGCGTGGGATTCGAGGCGGCGGGCCAGGGCGGTGTCCCCGGTGTGCTCGGTGTAGGCGCCGAGCAGCACGAGGAAGAGCGGGGTGGCGTCGACCGAGCCGTAGTAGCGGCCGTAGGGAACCTGGCCGAAGTGGGCCAGTTCGCCGTGCCGCACCTCGTGCACGATCTTGCCGGGTTGGGCGATGCCGTCGGCACCGGTCCCGGTGGCCTGGGTCGCGGCGAGCGCGGGCAGGGTGGCGGCGGCCAGGCCCGGCCGGTAGGGCAGGGCGAACAGCGAGGTCAGCAGGGCGTCCCGGCCCAGCAGGGTCAGGAACCAGGGGGCGCCGGCCGCCGGGACGCGCAGGTCCTCGCCGTCCGGGCCGCTCGCCGGGACCTGAAGGGCGGCGAGGTCGGCGAGCCCCCGGGTGCAGGCCGCGGCCAGCTCGGGCCATCCGCTCGGGACCGCCACGTCCCGGACGAACTCACCTTCCCTCAGACGGAGTTGTTCCTGGGCGGCGGAGGGGGAGCGGGGTACGCGCAGGGCGCGCCGGTCGCCGTGCGGGCGGGCCATGACCCGCAGGGTCAGCTCGGTGGTGCCGTGCGGTTCCAGGTCGAGGGTCCACGCCAGGCGCCGGGCGCCGGTGCCGGTCTCCTCCACGGCGTCCGGCCGGGGGTCGGCCGTCACGGTCGTGACGGAACACCACTCACCGCGCCGGTAGGTGAACTCCACGCCGTGGCTGAGCACCTGGCGGGAGCGGACGGCGCCCGCCTTCGTGTAGGTGCGGTGGTCGGAGCGCAGCTCGAACTGGTCGGTGAAGTCGGCGTCGGCGGTGACCGCGAGGTGGACCGTCGTCGGCACCGGGCGGTTGCTGGTGACGCGCAGCGACTCCACGAAAGAGGAGTCTCCGACGGCCTGTTCGCGAAAGAGCGTGTACGCGGGCGGTTCGTCGCGGCCGCCGCGCGGGACGAGCACACAGCGCGCGGTGTCCCCGTCGGCCACCGGTGACAGTGTGTCGGGCACCGCCCCGTCGACGGTGAGCTGCCACCGGCTCAGATGCCGGGCGTCCCGTACGAACATGCCGTCCGGGGCACTGCCGCCCCGGTAGCCGCTGATGTCGCCGCGGTCGCCGACGGCGGCGAACGTCCGGCCGTGCACGAGCAGATGATGCCGGTCCGTCATTCCCGGTCCCCTCCCTTGGTCGCCGCGAGGCCGTTCCTGCCCCGTGCGGGCCGGTCGTACAGCAGGTCGAGCGTGAGCGCGGCGGTCCAGCCGAAGCCGGTGACGCCGCAGGCCTGTGCCGTGTACGGGTCGACGTACTCCGCGAAACCGGAGGCGCCGGCGGTGTGCAGCATGCCTCTGCGCAGGGCGTCGGCCCGGCCCCGCTCGCCGTGCAGCCGCAGCCCGCGCTCCAGCAGCCAGTTGGTGTTGAACCAGGCCGGGCCGCGCCAGTAGCGGTGCGGGTCGAAGGCCTCGCCGAGCAGGTCGTAGCTCGGGACCATGCGGGTCGTGCCGCCGAGGCCGAAGTGCGGGCCGCAGACCGTGCGGACCAGGGTGGCCACGAGGTCGCGCGGCAGCGTCGGCAGCAGCAGGGGGACCAGCCCGGAGACCCCCCGCTCGGGGATCAGCTCCCCGGCGCGCACGTCCCGGCACAGGAACATCCCCGCCGCCGGCTCCCACAGCCGCTCCGTCAGGGCCGCCGTCAGGCGCTCCGCACGGGCCTGCCGGGCCGAGCCGGCCACCCCCAACTCGTGGGCGATGTGGGCCAGGGCGTACTCGGAGGCGATGAGCAGGGCGTTGAACGCCGGGTCCTCCACGGCGAACTCTCCCGCCCGTCTCCCACCACCGCCCTCACCCGTTGCCCTGCGGGCCGCCCCGCTGATTCCACCGTCGGCGTATCCGCGGTCCCGGTAGTCGGCCGCCAGCCGCACGTACCGCCCGTAGTCCAGATCCGTCGGTCGGTCCTCGGGGGCGCCGTGGCCGAGGTCGGCACGACGGAAGGAGCGGGCCGGGGCGGGAGTGACCCGGGACAGCGGACGGTCCCAGCAGGGGCTGTTGTCCATGCCCTGTTCCCAGGGGTGCACGACGGACACCAGTCCGCCTCCGCCGAGGTCGCGCCGGTGCAGGAGGTATCCGTGCCAGGCGGCCAGCCGGGGGTACACCCGGGTGAGGAAGCCGCGCGCCCGGGACAGGCCCGGGTCGGCGAGGTGCACCAGCCACGCGGCCAGCGCGTGCACCGGTGGCTGCACGATCCCGGAGGTCTGTACGGTGCGCGGGGCGCCCGCGGCGCGCCCGGCGGCCGACGAGCGCCAGAAGTCGGGGCTCGGGAAGTAGGCGTCGTGGGGGACGGAGGGGTTGAAGACGATGTGCGGGACGCGCCCGTCCGCCCACTGGGCCGCCAGCAGCGTCTCCAGCTCCGTCTGGGCCCGTAACGGCGACAGGTGCCGCAGGCCGATCGCGATGAACGCCGAGTCCCACGACCACTGGTGCGGATACAGGCCGCGCGAAGGCACGGTGGACGTGCCCGTCCAGTTGCCCTCCAGGACCTGTGTGGCCCTGACCTGGAGGGACGGCGGCGCGGCGGCCGGATCGTATGCGATGTCGCGCCCCGCGGGACGCGTGCTGAGCTGGGCGATGCGGTCCACTCGGGGCTCTCCCAAAGACGTACCTCTGGCCGGGATCGGCAGGGGCTACCGTAGGGTTACGTCTATTTAACACGCAAAACCCAATATGTAATGCAGGGTTGGGAAACACAAGGGGGTGCGCATGACGGGACGCGTTCAGGCAAGCGCGGGCGATCTGCTCGAACTGGTGCGCAGTCGCCGCGCTGTGACCCGGGGTGCGCTGCAACAGGTGACCGGACTGTCCCGGGCCACCGTCGGACAGCGGCTGGACCGGCTCTTCCGCGCGGGCTGGTTGCGCGAGGGCGCCGGCGGGCCGGTGGACTCCCCGCTGGGCGGGCGGCCCTCCATCACCCTGGAGTTCGACGACGAGCACGCGGTGGTCCTCGCCGCGGACCTCGACACCCGGCACGCGCGCGCGGCCGTGCTGTCCCTGAGCGGCGAGATCCTCGCCGAGCACTCCGGCACCCTGGCCGTCGAGGACGGACCGGACGCGGTGCTCGGTGAACTCGGCCGCTGGTGCGCCGAGTTGGTGGAGAAGACCGGGCGCGGGGCCGAGGCGGTCTGCGGGGTCGGGCTGGCGGTGCCCGGCCCGGTCGACACCGAGACCGGCCGTGTCGTCCAGCCGCCGATCATGCCCGGCTGGGACGGCTACGACATAAGGGGCCGGCTGGCCCGGGCGCTCACCGAGCAGGCGGGCACCGCCGGGGTGCCCGTGCTGGTGGACAACGACGCCAACCTCATGGCGTACGGCGAACAGCGCACCGGTTACCCGGACTGCTCGGCCTTCGTGCTGGTGAAGGTCTCCACCGGCATCGGCGCCGGGGTCGTGGTGGACGGCTCGGTGTTCCGGGGCATCGACGGCGGCGCCGGCGACATCGGGCACATCCGGGTGCCGGAGGGCGCCGAGGCGCTGTGCCGGTGCGGTGCGTACGGCTGTCTGGCCGCCGTCGCCAGCGGTGGCGCGGTGGCGCGGCGGCTGGCGGAGGCCGGGGTGCCGGCGGCCTCCGGCTCGGACGTGCGCGATCTGCTGGCGTCCGGGCACCCCGACGCGATCGGACTCGCCCGGGAAGCCGGGCGCCGGGTGGGGGACGTCCTCGCCACCGTCGTGACGCTGCTCAACCCCGGCGTGCTGATGATCGCCGGGGATCTGGCCGGAACTCCCTTCCTGACGGGCGTGCGCGAACTGCTGTACCAGCGGGCCCTGCCCCGCTCCACCGCGCACCTGGACGTCGTGACCGCACGGCTGGGCGAGCGGGCCGCGCTGGTGGGGGCCGGTGCCATGGTCGTGGAGCACCTCTACGCGCCCGAGCGGGTCGAGGAGCGGCTGCGCGCGCTCGGGGTGTGACGGCCGTGTTTCGGTCCCGGGACGCGTCCGCATGGTGAAATTCCGTCGGCTGTGGCAGCGTGATTCTCGCCACCCCTGATAAGGGTTGCGCTCAGATGAGCGGATCATGGGCGACTGCACTTCTCCAAAGGGTGGCACTGAGTGCCACCGTTTGATCGTTCATCGAGCGAAATCAAATGGGCGGAAACCCTGCTCATGTGAGCGTTCGGCGAGGATCGGGAAGGGGCTTGCGTTCAAGAAGTGAAAACATATGCCCGTGATCGCTTGCCGAGCTTTGACTTTCGATCCGCTGGCGGACGAGTGGTTACAGGCACATGACGCGCGCATGGACGTACCCAGACGCCTTTGATCTGGGTATGTTCCTCGCCGTCAGGGCAGCCACCGCGTCCTCGAGGAGTCGAGACCCGTGTCGGAAAACAAAGATCCCCACGTAGCTGAGCACGGCACCAGCGTTGAGGGCGTGAAGTTCGTCTACGACTTCACCGAGGGCAACAAGGACCTCAAGGACCTCCTCGGCGGCAAGGGCGCGAACCTCGCGGAGATGACGAACCTGGGCCTTCCGGTCCCTCCCGGCTTCACGATCACCACCGAGGCCTGCAAGGTCTACCTGGACAGCGGCGAGGAGCCGGCGGCACTGCGTGACGAGGTGAGTGCACACCTCGACGCGCTCGAGGCCCGCATGGGCAAGAAGCTAGGCCAGGCCGACGACCCGCTGCTGGTGTCGGTGCGCTCGGGTGCCAAGTTCTCCATGCCCGGCATGATGGACACCGTCCTCAACATCGGCCTCTCCGACAAGTCGGTGCAGGGCCTGGCCAAGCAGGCCGGCGACGACCGCTTCGCGTGGGACTCCTACCGCCGCCTCATCCAGATGTTCGGCAAGACCGTCCTGGGTGTCGACGGCGAGCTGTTCGAGGACGCGCTGGAGGCGGCCAAGGCGGCCAAGAAGGTCACGGTCGACACCGAGCTGGACGCCGCCGACCTCAAGAAGCTCGTCACCAAGTTCAAGAAGATCGTCAAGACCGAGGCCGGCCGGGACTTCCCGCAGGACCCGCGCGAGCAGATGGACCTCGCCATCCACGCGGTCTTCGACTCCTGGAACACCGACCGGGCCAAGCTCTACCGCCGCCAGGAGCGCATCCCGCACGACCTGGGCACGGCCGTCAACGTCTGCTCCATGGTCTTCGGCAACCTCGGCCCCGACTCCGGCACCGGCGTCGCCTTCACCCGCGACCCCGCCTCCGGCCACCAGGGCGTCTACGGCGACTACCTCCAGAACGCGCAGGGCGAGGACGTCGTCGCGGGCATCCGCAACACCGTGCCGCTCGCCGACCTGGAGCGCATCGACAAGAAGTCGTACGACCAGCTCATGCAGATCATGCAGACCCTGGAGAACCACTACAAGGACCTCTGCGACATCGAGTTCACCATCGAGCGCGGCGTGCTGTGGATGCTCCAGACCCGCGTCGGCAAGCGCACCGCGGGCGCGGCCTTCCGCATCGCGACGCAGCTCGTGGACCAGGGCCTGATCGACGAGGCCGAGGCGCTCACCCGCGTCAACGGCGCCCAGCTCGCCCAGCTGATGTTCCCGCGCTTCGACGAGGACGCGAAGGTCCAGCAGGTCGGCCGGGGCATCGCCGCCTCCCCGGGCGCGGCCGTCGGCAAGGCCGTCTTCGACTCCTACACGGCCGTGAAGTGGTCCCGCTCGGGCGAGAAGGTCATCCTGATCCGCCGCGAGACCAACCCCGACGACCTGGACGGCATGATCGCCGCCGAGGGCATCCTGACCTCCCGCGGCGGCAAGACCTCCCACGCTGCCGTCGTGGCCCGCGGCATGGGCAAGACCTGTGTCTGCGGCGCCGAGGAGCTGGAGGTCGACACCAAGCGCCGCCGGATGACCGTGCCGGGCGGGCACGTCGTCGAGGAGGGCGACGTCGTCTCCATCGACGGCTCCTCGGGCAAGGTCTACCTCGGTGAGGTCCCGGTCGTGCCCTCCCCGGTCGTGGAGTACTTCGAGGGCCGGATGCACCCCGGTGCCGACGACGCCGACGAGCTGGTCGAGGCCGTCCACCGGATGATGGCCTTCGCCGACCGCAAGCGCCGCCTGCGTGTGCGCGCCAACGCCGACAACGCCGAGGACGCGCTGCGCGCCCGCCGCTTCGGCGCCCAGGGCATCGGCCTGTGCCGCACCGAGCACATGTTCCTCGGCGACCGGCGCGAGCTGGTGGAGCGGCTGATCCTGGCCGACACGGACGCCGAGCGCGAGGAGTCCCTCAAGCAGCTGCTCCCGCTCCAGAAGCAGGACTTCGTCCAGCTCTTCGAGTCGATGGACGGCCTCCCGGTCACCGTCCGCCTCCTGGACCCGCCACTGCACGAGTTCCTGCCCGACATCACCGAGCTGTCCGTCCGCGTCGCGCTCGCCGAGTCCCGCCAGGAGCCGCACGAGAACGAGCTGCGCCTCCTCCAGGCCGTGCACCGGCTGCACGAGCAGAACCCGATGCTGGGTCTGCGCGGTGTCCGTCTCGGTCTGGTCATCCCCGGCCTGTTCACCATGCAGGTCCGCGCGATCGCCGAGGCGGCGGCCGAGCGCAAGGCCGCCAAGGGCGACCCGCGCGCCGAGATCATGATCCCCCTCGTCGGCACGGTCCAGGAGCTGGAGATCGTGCGCGAGGAGGCCGACCAGGTCATCGCGGAGGTCGAGGCGGCCTCGGGCGCCCAGCTGAAGCTGTCCATCGGCACGATGATCGAGCTGCCGCGCGCCGCGCTGACCGCCGGCCAGATCGCCGAGGCCGCGCAGTTCTTCTCCTTCGGCACGAACGACCTGACCCAGACGGTGTGGGGCTTCTCCCGGGACGACGTGGAGGCGAGCTTCTTCACCGCCTACCTGGAGAAGGGCATCTTCGGTGTCTCCCCGTTCGAGACGATCGACAAGGACGGGGTCGGCTCCCTCGTGAAACTGGCCGCCAAGGCCGGCCGCGAGACCCGCCCCGACCTCAAGCTCGGCGTCTGCGGCGAGCACGGCGGCGACCCCGAGTCGGTCCACTTCTTCCACGAGGTCGGACTCGACTACGTTTCCTGCTCCCCGTTCCGCATCCCCGTGGCCCGCCTGGAAGCGGGCCGGGCGGCGGTCCAGTCCCAGGGCAGCGACCACCGGTAGACCCCCGCGGCCCGCGCGAGGCCAACCGCGGCCCGTGCGGGGCCGCTCAGGACCCGGAGCCGTCGACGGTCCCCGACCCTCACCGATCGCGGCGGCTCCGGCGCACGGAGGAGAGCGGGGCGGCACCTTGTGCGGAGGTGCCGCCCCGCTCTCGCGCGTTTCCGTCCAGAGCCTGAGGAACGCCTGACGAATGCCTGAGGACCCCTGGAGAACGCTTACCGCGGCAGGCCGTCGCGCAGGCATACGACGGTGCCGGTGCGGGCCGCGGTCAGCAGGGCGCCGAGGGTGGGCAGCCGGGTCGCCAGCGGGGTGGCTTCCAGGTCGGCGAGGGCGAAGAGGCCGTGCTGGTCGTGCTCCGAGCTGCGCTGGACGCGCTGCCCGGCCGGGAGCCGGCCGCCGTGGAAGTAGAAGTCGATCACCGGCCCGGTGCCCAGCACATCGGCCCGGTGGTCGTACCCGATGAACCGCAGGTCCCCCCGGAGGGCGATACCGGTCTCCTCGTGCAGCTCCCGGCGCGCGGCACCGACGGGGTCCTCGCCGGGGTCGAGCATGCCGCCCGGCAGTCCCCAGAGCCCCGCCGCGGGCTGGCCCCCGGCGTAGCGCAGCAGCAGGATCCGGTCCTCGGCGTCGAGGAGCAGGACGCAGGACGCGACGATGGTCTGCGGCAGTGTCCTGACCCACTCGGCACGGGGCAGCACACGCGGCGCGTTCGGGGCGGGCACGGTCGTGTCCACGGTGGTGTTCCTTCCGTCGGCTGGGCAGCCGGGATCGAGCTGCCCGAACGGTGGAACGGCCGGACCCGCCGATGGTCACCGGCGCATCGGGCTCAGGTGTCGCACGCGACCCCGTCGCCGTCCCGGTCCAGACGGGAGGCGTACCCGGGCTCACCCCGGTGGATGGGGGCCGCGCCCGCGGCGCGCACGGCGCTGCAGTTGGCGTAGTACACGTCCCCGCCGCCCTCCGAGCCGCTGTCGTCGGCCCCGCCGCCCGCTGCCGGTTGTGCGGTGACTGTGGTGGTGACCTTGACGGTCTTCGTGGCGGTGACGGTGGGAGCGGGCTCAGGCTCCTTCGCGGGCGGCGTCGCGGTGGTGGTCGCCGTCGCGGTGACGGTGACGGTCGGCCGGGGCTCGGCGGACGCGGGCTTCGCGTCCTTCGCGGTCTCCCCGCCGCTCGCGCCCATGCCGATGCCGATGAACAGGGCCAGCCCGAGCGCGGGCAGCACGTAGCGCTTCCTGGCCCAGCGGGGCGCGGGTCCGCCTGGCCGCCGCGGGGGCGGTGCGGGGTACGGGGTGTTGTGCGGGCCGGTGTACGGATTGCTCATGGTCATCCCCCCAAGGCTGATACGTGAGGGGATGACCGTAGAGCCGGGGGGTCCCGCGTGCGGGAAAGGTGACCAACTCGTGATGCTCGTGTGAAGTCGGATCGGTTGGCTACGAGCGGAACGGGCCCGTCACCTCGTACGTGATGCCACCCGAGGACGAACCGCTCGTGCCGCGCTGGCTGGAGAAGTACAGGCGGGTGCCGTCCGGGGAGAAGGCCGGGCCCGTGATCTCCGAGCCGGACTGGCCATCGATGCGCAGGAAGGGGGCGACCACGTCGGCGGGGGTGATGACGCAGATGTCCATGGTGCCGCCGTCCTCGGCGACGAAGAGGTCGCCGGAGGCGGAGCCGGTGACGTTGTCGACTCCCGTGAGCGGAGCCGTGCCGCTCGTCACCAGGGAGTCGTCGTAGGCGAGTTCGATGGTCTGGGTGGCGGCGTCGTACTGCCAGACGCGGTTGTCGCCCTTGGTGGTGAACCAGCAGGTGTCGTTCGCGTAGTAGCAGCCCTCGCCGCCGTTGAAGCGCTTGGCGCCGGAGACCTGCCGGCGGGTGGCGGTCGCGCCGGAGGGATCGGGGACCCGGGACCAGGTCACCGGGCCGCTGGTGCCGGTGCCCGCCACCATGACCTCCAGTGTGCCGGAGGACAGGTCGCCCCAGGTCGTCGGGCGGAAGCGGTAGAAGCAGCCGTCGGTGACGTCCTCGGTCAGGTAGACGACCCGGCGGACCGGGTCGGCCGCCGCCGCCTCGTGCTTGAAGCGGCCCATGGCGTCGCGGCGCACCGCCGCCTTCGCGCCCCAGGGGTCCGTCTCGTAGACGTAGCCCCGGTCCACCTCCTCGCAGGACAGCCAGGTGTTCCACGGCGTCTTGCCGCCGGCGCAGTTCTGCCGCGTGTTGGACAGGATGCGGTACGCGCCGGTGATCGTGCCGGTCGAGGAGAACCTCACCGCGCTCGCGCCGCCCGAGGGGTTGATCTCGGAGTTGGAGACGTAGATCCAGCCCGTGCCGTCGGCGTAACACGCGCCGCCGTCCGGGGCGTTGTGCCAGGTGTACGACGTGCTGCCGACCCGTCGGCCGGACCGGGCGATGACCCGGCTCGTGAAGCCGCTGGGGAGTCTGATGCCGTTGGCGTCCGGGGAACCCAGCGGCCCGTAGGGGCCGGTGCCGGGCTGGGCCGGGGCCGCGTACGCGGCGCCGCGCCACAGGGTTCCGCCCAGAGCGGCCGACGTGCCGCCGAGGACGGCCGCACGCAGGAGGCTACGACGTTCCACTCTCACTCCAAGAGGTGCCGTACCGCCCCGCCGCCGGGCGACGGCAGGGTCGTGCGTGGGGGGAGGCGGAAAGGACGCTAAGGGGACTAGATTGACGGGACATGGACAATCTGTGGCCGGAGGGCGGCATGCTGTGTGCCGCCTGAGCCCCACGGCCCGTCACCGTGTGGCTTCCTCGGACGGTCCCCGCCCGGCCCGCGCGTGCCCGCTGCTCCTCCGTCATGCCCGGGCCCTCGTCGGTGACGTGCGGATCGACTCAGCCGGGGGGCGGCTGTCGCGCAACGCCCGCGGGGGCGGGGTCCGCAGCCGCAGCTCGATCGTGACGGTGCTGTCCGACGGGGACGCGCGAGGCGTTGGAGAGCAGGTGGACGCCCGGCCGGACATGCCGCGGTGGCGTGCGCACCCGCTCGGGTGCGCACGCCACCGCGTTCGTGCGGGGCCGGATCATCCGCAGCTGCCCGAGATCCACCGGTGGGAGCGGACCTTGTACGTACCGGCCAGGTTGCCGCCGTGCTGCTGGCGGGTGCAGCCGACGCGGTCGGAGTAGTCGGCGCCCCGGTAGTACGCGACACCGCTGGAGCTGCTGGTGCCGGCGTTCCACACCGACTTCACGTTGGTCGTGGCGGCCCAGGAGCACCTGATGGCACCGTTCCGCCAGTCGGGGTCGGCCACATCCCACGCGCACTTGCTGCCGGTGAAGTTGGCGCCGGTCCAGAAACAGACGTGCCCGGACGCGCAGTCCACCGCGGCGGGCGCGGCCGGGGCCGCCGACGCGGAGCTCGGCACGGCCAGGGCGGTGACGGCGGCGGCGCTGACGGTGAGAACCGCGAGCAGCGAGTTCGTACGAGAGTTCCGGCGTACGGAAAGGCGCATGGGCCTGGTCTCCTCGGAGGTCGTGGGACGGTGGAGCGGACGGCCCGACGCTGGCAAGGCAGGACCGGGCCGGGCAAGGACGAAAGGGCCTGCTGGGATGCCGGGACGGCGTCCCGGCGCCCGCCTGGCGCGTTCCGACACCGTTGGGACGGCCATGGGACGCCTTTGGTGGCACAGTGTCGGCACAAGACGCCCGACCAGCGTTCTGTTGGGGATTCCGAGGGGGGAGAGGCTTTGTCCGCGTGCCCAGAAACGGAGCGGTTCGCCGCGCTCCTGCGTTCGCTGAAGAGCCGGTCCGGGTTGAGCTACGAGGCACTCGCCAGGAAGTCCGGGCTGGCCGGTTCGACGTTGCACCGCTACTGCCGGGGCACGTCGGTGCCGCAGGACTACGGGAGCGCGCACCGGCTGGCCACGGTCTGCGGCGCGACCCCGGACGAACTGCGCACCCTGCACCGCCTGTGGGCGCTGGCGGACGCGGCGCGGGCGGCAGCGGCCGGTGCGGGGGAAGCCGAGGAACACACAGCGGACGACGAAACGGCGGAGCGGACTGAAGACACGGGCCCGGCCGCGAGCCCGGCCACGGGCACCGGCACGGGCACGGGCTCGAACGCCGACCCGGCAGGGGAGCCGGGCCCGACCCGGGCAGGGGAGCCGGGCCCGACCCGGGGAGGGGAGCCGGGTACGGACCGGGCAGGGGAGCCGGGCCCGACCCGGGCAGGGGAGCCGGGCCCGACCCGGGTAGGGGAGCCGGGTACGGACCGGGCAGGGGAGCCGGGCCCGACCCGGGTAGGGGAGCCGGGGGCGGACCCGGTCGGGGAGCCGGACGCCGCGCCGGGCCCCCGCCCCGCCGGATGGTCACGCCGACGCCGGCTGCGTACCTCCGTCGTCACGGCCGCGCTCATCGCCGCCGTCAGCGTCTGCGCCTGGGCCCTGTCGAACGGCCGGGCACCCGTCGGCGGCGGACGGGGCACCGGTGATGACCGGCCGTTGTTCTCGGTCAACTGCCCGCCCGTGATCGCGATGGGTGAGCACGACGGGTGCGTGCGCGAGGTGCAGCGCCTGCTGCACGCCAAGGGCGCGGACATCGGCGTGGACGGGAACTTCGGGCCGCAGACCCTGCGCCGCGTCACCGCCTTCCAGGTGCTCGCCGGACTACAGCCCAACGGAGTCGTCGGGGAGCCGACGAAGAAGGCGCTGTACACCTCGCGCGTCCGGATGGACGTGTGGTCGCCGCGGAAGGTGCGGCAGCGGGTCCGGGAGGTGTTCCCCGAGGTGCCGGACAAGGCGGTGGCCATCGCCGACTGCCAGTCCTTCCTCGATCCGCTGCACATCCTCCCCAACACCAACGGCACCCGGAACTGGGGCGTGTTCCAGATCTCCGACGCCCGACTGCGCGAGCTGGGCGGCACACCGCGCGAGGCGCTGGAGCCGGAGTGGAACATCCAGGCGGCCCGGAAGCTGTGGAGCCGTGACCGCGACTTCGGTGACTGGCCGCACTGCGAACGCGCCGCCGACGCTCCCCGCTCCCCGACGCCCCGGCACTCACCCGCGACGACACGGCCGCCGCGCTGAAGGCGACGACTCGGCCGCCGCGCTGAAGGCGACGACTCGGCCGCCGCGCTGAACGCGACGACACGGACACTCCCCTGTGCGCGACGACATGGTCACCGCGCTGAAGACGACGACACGGCCGCCGCGGAAGGCGACTACACGGTCACCGTGCTGAGGCGACGACCGGCCTCCGCGTGGAACGCCGTCTCCCGAGTTCCGCCCGGCGCACGGCGGAACACCCCTCCGGAGAGGGGTGTTCGCACGCCGGTTTCTCAGGCCCGGTCTCCCTACGCCGCGCGCGCCTCGTAGGCCGTCACCCGTACCGTCTCGTCGTCCAGGCACTGGCCGGACATCAGGTCGAAGCGCTGCTTCAGGAGGGGGGAGGCCACGAAGGGGCGGCCCTGGTGGGTGCCGGTCAGGCCGCGGGAGAGGACCGCCGCGCCGGTGAACGGGTCGCGGTTGTCGACGGCGAACAGCTCACCGGAACGGTCCCGGAAGATCGCCGCCTGACGGCCGTCCGGAAGCAGTGCCGCCACCCCGCGGCCCGGGAGCAGCATGCTCAGGTCGCAGACCGCGAACCAGTCGCCGTCCAGAGCCAGTTCGACCTTCAGATCAGTGGTCTCGGGTGCCAGGGTCATCGCTGGGCGCTTCCTTCCAGTACGTCAGCGGCGGGTCGCATGCCGATGGACAGCAGCGGCAGGTCGGGCTTCATCTGGTCGCGCTCGGGCACGAAGGCGACGACCGGGTCCGGGGTGTCCGGGGCGTTCACGAAGGACACGAACCGGGCGAGCTTCTCGGGGTCGTTGACGGTCTCGGCCCACTCGTCGCGGTAGTGCGCGACATGCGCCCGCATGAGTTGCTCCAGCTCGTCGCAGATGCCGAGCGAGTCGTGCACGACGACGTCCCGGACGTGGTCCAGGCCGCCGGGGATCCGCTCCAGCCAGGTCGACGTGCGCTCCAGGCGGTCGGCCGTGCGGATGTAGAACATCAGGAACCGGTCGATCAGCCGCACCAGTTCGGCGTCCGACAGGTCCTGCGCGAGCAGATCCGCGTGACGGGGGGTCGCGCCGCCGTTGCCGCCGACGTAGAGGTTCCAGCCGCTCGCGGTGGCGATCACGCCGAAGTCCTTCGACTGGGCCTCGGCGCACTCGCGCTGGCAGCCGGAGACCGCCGACTTCAGCTTGTGCGGGGAACGCAGGCCCCGGTAGCGCAGCTCCAGGTCGATCGCCATCCGGACGGAGTCCTGGACACCGTAGCGGCACCAGGTCTGCCCGACGCAGGACTTCACCGTGCGCAGCGACTTGCCGTAGGCGTGGCCGGACTCGAAACCGGCGTCCACCAGCCGGGCCCAGATCAGCGGCAGCTGCTCGACGCGGGCGCCGAACATATCGATCCGCTGGCCGCCGGTGATCTTCGTGTAGAGGCCGAAGTCGCGGGCGATCTCGCCGATCACGATGAGCTTCTCCGGGGCGATCTCGCCGCCCGGGATCCGCGGCACGACCGAGTAGGAGCCGTTCTTCTGCAGGTTGGCCAGGAAGTGGTCGTTGGTGTCCTGCAGCGCCGCCTGCTCGCCGTCCAGGACGTAGCCGCTCGCGCCGATCGCCGGGGCGAGGGAGGCGATGATCGAACCGACGGTCGGCTTGCAGACCTCGCAGCCGTCACCGCCCCGGGCCTGCTCGCGGCCGTAGCGGTCCAGCAGGTCCTGGTAGGAGTTGATGCGCAGGGCGAGGACGATCTCGTACAGCTCCTCACGGGTCTGCGAGAAGCAGCCGCACAGGCCCTTGTCGACCTCGACGCCGCTCGCCTCCAGCTCGGCGTTGACGAGCTGGCCGAGGACCTTGACGCAGGAGCCGCAGCCGGTGCCGGCCTTGGTGCACTTCTTCACCTCGGGCACGGTCGTGCACCGGTGGTCGGTGACCGCGCCGCGGATCGCGCCCTTGGAGACGTTGTGGCAGGAGCAGATGATCGCGTCGTCCGGCAGGGCGGAGGGGCCGAGCCGGACGGACTCCCCGGCGCCGGCCGGCAGCACGAGCGACTCGGGGGCGACGGGCGGGACCGAGCCGGTGAACGCCTTCAGCGTGCCGTACGCCTCCGCGTCGCCGACGAGGATGCCGCCCAGCAGCGTGCCGTCACGGCCGATGACCAGCTTCTTGTACAGGCCCGCACGGGAGTCGGAGTAGACGACGTCCAGGCAGTCCTCGGCGGTGCCGTGCGCGTCACCGAAGGACGCCACGTCCACGCCGAGCAGCTTCAGCTTGGTGGAGAGGTCGGCGCCGGTGAAGGACGCCTCGTCCGAGGCGATCGTGGCCGCCGCCGTCTCGGCCTGCTCGTAGCCGGGGGCGACCAGGCCGTACACCCGGCCGTCCGCCGCCAGCGCGCACTCGCCGATCGCGAAGACGTGCGGGTCGGAGACCGTACGGCACTGCTCGTCGACCGTGATGCCGCCGCGCTCGCCGACCGTCAGACCGCAGTCGCGGGCCAGCTGGTCGCGGGGGCGCACACCGGCGGAGAACACCACCAGGTCGGTGGCGAGTTCGGAACCGTCGGACAGCTTCATGCCGGTGACCGAGCCGTCCTCGCCGACCACCACCTCCTGTGTGCCCACACCCGTGTGGACGCTCAGGCCCATGTCCTCGATGGTGCGCAGCAGCGCGGCACCGCCGCCGTCGTCCACCTGGACGGGCATCAGCCGGGGCGCGAACTCCACGATGTGCGAAGTGAGTCCGAGACCCTTGAGGGCGCCGGCCGCCTCCAGGCCGAGCAGACCGCCACCGACCACGGCACCCACCCGGGCCTTCTTCGCGTACTCCTCGATCGCGAGCAGGTCCTCGATCGTGCGGTAGACGAAACAGCCCTCGGCGTCCTTGCCCGGGACCGGCGGCACGAAGGGGTACGAGCCGGTGGCCAGGACCAGCACGTCGTAGTCGACGACGAGACCGGAGCGGGCGGTGACCCGGCGGGCCTCCCGGTCGACGCTCTCCGCCGGGTCGCCCACGTGCAGTTCGATGCCGTGGTCCTTGATGAACCCCATGTCCGTCATGGACAGGTCCTCGGGCGTCCGGCCCGAGAAGTACGACGTCAGCTGGACGCGGTCGTAGGCAGGGCGCGGCTCCTCGCAGAGCACGACCACGCGGTGCGTGGCGGTCAGGCCGCGCTCGGCCAGCGCTTCGAGGAAGCGCTGGCCGACCATGCCGTGGCCGACGAGCACGATCGTGGGGTTCGCCCCCAGGGTGGCCGTCATCAGGAGCCTCCATCGTTGGTGAGCAGGTGGAGCAGCGGACCGCCGTCGGAGGGGAGCGGCTCTGCTCCCTCCCAGGCGCGGGCGAGCGCGCCGACGGTGCCGAGTTCGCCGACGAGGACCCCGCCGACCAGGCGGTCGTCGCGGACGACGACCTTGCGGTAGGTGCCGCGGGTGGCGTCGGCGAGCTGGACGACGTCGTCGCCCGGGAGCGCCTCGGTCTCGCCGAACGCGGCGAGGTCGAAGGGACCGTCGTGCCCCGTGAGCGTGAGCCGCGTCAGTGACCGGGTGCCGGTGTACCGGGCGGTCGTGTCACCGGCCAGCAGCGCGGCGAGCGCGTCGGCCTGTTCGAGCGCGGGAGTGGCGAGTCCGTAGAGCACACCGGCGTGCTGGGCACAGTCGCCGACGGCGTGGATGTACGGGTCGGAGGTGCGCAGTTCGTCGTCGACGACCACGCCCTTGCGGACGTCGAGCCCCGCGGCCTGCGCGAGACCGGCCCGGGGGCGGACACCGCAGGCGACGACCACCAGATCGGCGTCGAGCGCGTAGCCGTCGGCCATCTCCACGGAGCGGACCGCGCCGCCGACGCAGCGCACGTCCCGCACGCGGCACTCGGTGTGCACCTCGACGCCGAGGTCGGTCAGGTGCCGTGTGACGAGCTTCGACGCCGACGGGTCGAGCTGGCGCTCCATCAGCCGTTCGGACTGCTGGGCGAGCACCACCTGGGCGCCGCGCAGGGCGAGCGCCCGGGCCGCGGAGACCCCGAGGAGCCCGCCGCCGACCACGACGGCCCTGGCCCCCGGCCGGACCGCCTTCGACAGGCCCAGGCAGTCGTCCATGGTGCGGAACGCGTGGACGCCCTCGGGCAGTTCGTGATGCTCGGTGAACAGCCCGCGCAGCGGCGGCAGTACGGGGTTGGAGCCGGTCGCGAGAACGAGCCGGTCGTATCCGATCACCGTCCCGTCGGCGCAGGTGACGGTCCGCTGGCCGCGGTCGACACCGACGACCCGGCCGCGCATGATCCGCGCCGGTGCCGGGAGGGCGATCACCTCGGGGCTGTACCGTCCGGCCAGCACCTCGGCGAGCAGCACCCGGTTGTAGGGCAGGTGCTCCTCCTCGCCGATCAGCAGCGCGGGCGTGCCGAGCTCGCCGAGCCGCCGGGCGAGCCGTACGCCCGCGAGGCCGGTGCCGATCACCACCACACGCTCATTCGAGGTCATGTCCTCGACCTTGCGGTGCCGGTGTTACCCGGCAGCCTCATCTCTGTTTCCCGCGGGGAACGCTGCCCTCAGCGGGGCGGGGCGGTGGGTGTGAGGGTTCCTGAAGTGCGGTGACGGCGGACTGTGAGGTGCGTCGTACCGGCGTCGCGACGGCCCGCATAGGGTCGTGATCATGCCCGACATATCGCTGACCATGATCGTCCTGCTCTGCGTCGCGGCCCTCGCCGCCGGCTGGATCGACGCCGTGGTCGGCGGGGGCGGCCTCCTGCTGCTGCCGGTGCTGCTGCTCGGACTGCCGGCGAACACACCCGCCGCGCACGCGCTGGGCACCAACAAGGCCGTCGCTATCGTCGGCACCACGGGCGCGGCCGTGACATACGCCCGAAAGGCGCCCGTGGACGTCCGCACCGCCGTCCGCATCGGACTGGCCGCCCTCGCCGGATCCTCCGCCGGGGCGTTCTTCGCGGCCGGCATGAGCACCGACGTCCTCAAGCCGGTGATCATGGTGGTGCTGCTCGGGGTCGCCGCCTTCGTGATCCTGCGACCCGCCTTCGGCACGGCCCCCGCGACCGGACCGGCCACCCGCCGCCGGATCCTCGCCGCGATCGGCCTCGCCGGCCTCGGCATCGGCTTCTACGACGGTCTGATCGGCCCCGGCACCGGCACCTTCCTGGTCCTCGCGCTCACCGCCGTCCTCCACCTCGACCTCGTCACCGCCTCCGCCACCGCGAAGGTCGTCAACTGCTGCACCAACGCCGGCGCGCTGGCCACCTTCGCCTGGCAGGGCGCGGTCCTGTGGCAACTGGCCGCCCTGATGGCCCTCTTCAACCTCGCGGGTGGCACCCTCGGCGCCCACACCGCCCTGAAGCGGGGCAGCGGCTTCGTCCGGATCGTGCTGCTGACGGTCGTCTTCGCCCTGGTGGCGAACCTGGCGTACGAGCAGTGGCTGGCCTAGGCCCTTCGCAGGTCCAGCAGTTCGACCAGGCCTGTCCCGTCCTCGTCGCCGTGCCCCTGCGCGAGCCGCCGCTCCATCAGCTCCGTGTACGGCGTCAGCAGCTCCGGGCTGACCCGCTGCTCCTCGGCCGTGCGCAGCAGGGTGGTGTTGCCCGCGACCTGCATCGCGAGGTTGGAGACGACGTTGCGGGTGTAGTCGCCGTTCTGGATCTGATCGGCGCTCTGGTGCACGGCCGGGGCCATCGCCGTCAGCCAGTCCACCAGCAGCGGTGCGAAGTCCTTCGGTGCGATGTCCTCCGGGCGGATCAGCGCGAACGCGTGGGTGATGCCCGCGAACATGCCGCTCATCGCGCTCAGCAGCGCCACGTCGTGCAGCGCGGCGAAGCCCGGATCGGCCCCGACGTAGCGGGTGCCGGCCGGGACGGCGAGGGTGTCGCGGTGCTCCTCGAACAGCTCGGGGGAACCGCTGTAGAAGACGTAGCCCCCGGAGTCCGGCACGCCGATCATCGGCGGAACGGCCATGATCCCCGCGTCCAGATACCGCGCGCCGCGCGCCTCGGCCCAGGCGGCGCGCGCACGGCCCTGGGCCGGGGTGCCGGTGGTGAGGTTCACCAGGTCCCGCCCGGCCAGATCGACCCCGTCGAGGGCCTCGCCCACGGAGGCGTCGTCGAGCAGGCAGGCGATCACGAGGCGGTGCGCGGCCACCGCCTCCGCGGCGGTCCGGACGACCGTGGCGCCCTCGGCGGCGAGGGGCTCGGCGCGGGCGGCGGTGCGGTTCCAGACGGTCACCTCGTGCCCGGCGGCCAGCCAGACGCGGGCGAGGGCGGTGCCCATGGCCCCGGTGCCGAGCAGAGTGAGAGGGGTACGGGAGAAGGCAACTGCGGTGTCGGTCATGGCGTTTAGGCTCGTCGTAGGGGGAGCGCCTGCTCAAGTACGCACTTCGAAGTGGGTGGTTACCCCGGGGGAAGGGTCCAGGCAGCGGGAGGGCGAGGGTGGGCATGGGGACGACAGGACGGCGGCCGGGGGCGTACGTGTGCGGGATCGACGCGGCGATGGAGGTGATCGGCGGCAAGTGGAAGGTGCTGATCCTCTGGGCGCTGAACGAGCGGCCGTGCCGCTTCGGGGAGCTGCGCCGCGAGCTGCCGGGCGTCACCGAGAAGGTGCTCGCCGCGCACCTGCGGGAGATGGAGGCCGACGGCCTGGTGCACCGCGAGGCGTACGACGAGGTTCCGCCCCGCGTGGAGTACTCGCTGACGCCGAGGGGCGTGTCCCTGAACGAGGCGCTGGAGCCGCTGGGGGCCTGGGGGAGGGCCAACGTCCTGGGAGCCTCACCGGCTGCCGGTCAGGTGAGCGAAGACGACGACGTTCCCCTGGTAACCGGTGCCGCGTGACCAGCCGCCGCCGCAGGTGATGACCCGCAACTCGGGCCGGGAGGCGGCGCCGTAAACCTTCTCGTCGGGGAAGTCCCTCGCGGCGTACACCTCGACGGCGTCCACGGTGAACACCGCGACGCCGCCGTCCCGCCGGTCCACCTCGATCGTGCTGCCCTTGGTCAGGGCGCCGAGGTGGTAGAAGACGGCGGGCCCGTCGGCGGTGTCGACGTGGCCGGCGACGATCGCGGTGCCCCGCTCGCCGGGGGTGGTGCCGGCCTCGTACCAGCCGGCGAGGTTCTCGTCCGCGGCGGGCGGTACGTCGAGACTGCCGGTCCTCGTCAGGCCGAGCCCGGTCAGCGGCGCGTTCACCCGGATCGCCGGGATGCGGATGCGGTCGGGCGGCGAGGGCGGCAGCGCGGGCGCGGCGGGCCGCTCACCGGCCCGGCCGTCGAGCCCGGCCCGGGCCTGCGCGGCGGACGGCTGCGGCGGGGCGTGCGCCCCGGCTCCGTCGCGCAGCAGCCACGCCCCCGAGCACAGGGCGAACACCGTCACGGCCGCCATGGCGGCGTCGGCCGGGCCGCCGAACCTGATGCCGTGCGGGAACCTGCGCATACCCGACCCCTTTCCTGATCTCCCTCGGTGGTCCGGGAGCCCCACCCCGTGCCCCCCTCCGGGCCGCGAGGGGCGTCGGACCCGGAGGGGGAGGGGACATGCGGTACCGGCGACGGACAGCGGAGGGTGTCCGTCAGATCCCGTCGCCTCTCGCCCGGCGGTGCAGGAGCCAGGTACCGCCCGCGGCGGCGACGGCGAGAGCCGCCACACCGGCCGCGGTCTGCACGGGGTCGGGGCCCAAGGCGCCGCCGACCCCCGTCTTCACACTCCCCCGGGGATGCACCTGACCGCGCACCGACGTCAGCGTGACCACCAGGTCTCCGGTGATCCGCCGACCGCTGCGGGAACAGGTCGCGGTGATCTCGTACGTGCCCGGCTGCGCACTCGGCGGCACCCTGAACCGCCCGGTCGCGTCCCGCCCGTGCGCGTCCGGTGCCAGGACGAGGGAACCGGCCCCGACCGCGCGGGCGTCGCCCGTCGCCGGGCCGCCGTCGCCGCAGGCCGCCGTGCGCACCGTGACCTGACCGCCCGGCACGACCGAGGCCGGGGACACCTCCAGGCCATCGGCGGACGCGCCGTGCGCGGGGGCCGCGGCGAGAGCCGCGGCGGCGACGGCGAACGCGGTGGCGGTCAACGGCCGGGCGGTACGTCGCATCGGTGCTCCCCTTCGAGGCGGTTCGGTCGTGCGCCTGCCCTTCCGAGGTAACGGGCAGCGGCACGGACGCGCTTGCTGAGGGGGCGTCAGAATTGGGATGAATGGGTGTCAGGGGCTGTGGCGCCGGGCCGTGCTCGCTCTCGTTTCGGCAGGTCACGGGTGTTCGGCGGGTGGGGTTGCGGAAAAGCGCGGGGAGCGCGTGTGAACGGGTGACCCGGATGCGCGCACCGGCGCTTGACCTCAAGAATGGTTGAGGTACGAGGCTGTGCCGCATGAACACAACCGCTACCGGCTCAGCCGCCCGTCAGACCGTGACCGGCTCGACCGCCCTGCAGACCACGACCGACTCAGCCGCCCTGGAGGCCGTGACCGGCTCGGCCGCCCGTCAGGCCGTGACCGGTTCGACCGCCCTGCAGACCGCGACCGACTCAGCCGCCCTGCAGACCGCGACCGACTCAGCCGCCCTGGAGGCCGCGACCGGCTCGACCGCCCGTCAGACCGTGACCGACTCAACCACCCTGCAGACCACGACCGACTCAGCCGCCCAACAGAGCGCGACCGATCCGCTCCGACTGGCCCTCGTCGTGGGCAGCAACCGGCACGGCCGCTTCGGCCCGGTCGTCGCCGACTGGCTCCTCGGCCGCGTCCGGGACCGGGACGACCTGGTCGCCGAGGTCGTGGACGTCGCCGAGACCGCGCTGCCGATGTCCCTCGAACCGACCCCGGAGGCGACCGCCGCGCTGTCCGGCATCACCCCGAAACTGGCCCGCGCGGACGCCTTCGTGATCCTCACCCCCGAGTACAACCACTCCTTCCCGGCAGGCTTGAAGAACCTCGTCGACTGGCACTTCACCGAGTGGCAGGCCAAGCCTGTCGCCCTCGTCTCCTACGGCGGACTGTCCGGCGGTCTGCGTGCCGCCGAGCACCTGCGGCAGGTCTTCGCCGAGCTCCACGCCGTGACCGTCCGCGACACCGTCTCCTTCCACAACGCAGGCGCCGCCTTCGACGACCGGGGCGTTCTGCGCGACCCGTCCGGGCCGAACGCGGCGGCGAAGGCCATGCTGGACCAACTGGTGTGGTGGGGGAGGGCGTTGCGAGAGGCCAGGCACAGGCGGCCGTACGGCGGCTGAGCCCGCCTCAGGCATGCCGGCCGCCTGCTCGCGCCTCCCTCACACCCGAACGCGCGCGCCTCCACTCCCGCGCGCTCCCCAAGGCGCGCACCCTCACACCCGCGTCCGCCAGTCCCCGCTCGCGATCGTCCGCCCACGCGCCCGCAGCCGCGTGGCGACGGCGGGCGCGGCCACGTACACCCAGGCCCGGACGGCCACTCCGTCGGCCTCCCGTACGGCCTTCCGCTCGACGCGCACGTACAGACTGCGCGGATCGCCCGGCGCGTACTCCTCCAGCCGATCCAGCTCGGCGAGCAGCCCCTCGTACGCCTCCGGCAGGGCGGTGACCAGCTCCCCGCCGACCGGGCCGCCGCTCGGTTCCTCGACCGCGTACGGATAGCCCGGCCCCTGGTAGAGCACCGCGTCCGGGAGCCGGGCCGGTTCCTCGGAGCGGGTGCGGCCGCGCAGCAGGAGGTCGTGATTGACCTCCCCCGGGCGGAGGGTGCCGTAGACGAAGAAGGGCAGGGTCACAGGAACGAGTCTGCGCCCTCGCGCCCTCGCGCCCTCGCGCCCCTGCACGGCGGGGCCATGGACCTCCCACGTCCGCGCCGCACGTCCGCCCAGGAGACGGAAGGCCCGGGGCGTCGCCGTCGACGAGGACGGCACCCGGTGGCGGCGGCCTGGAAGGCGGTCGCGGTGAGCCGCCCCCTGCTGACCCTTGCCGCCCCCTGCCCGCCCCTACCTCTCGACGGCCTCCAGCCGCACCGCGCACGCCTTGAACTCCGGCATCCGGGACGTCGGGTCGAGCGCGGGGTTGGTGAGGGTGTTGGCGCGGCCCTCACCCGGCCAGTGGAAGGGCATGAAGACGGTGTCGGGCCGGATGGCGTTCGTGATCCTGGCGGGCGCCACGGCCCGGCCCCGCCGTGACACGACGGCGACGGGATCCCCCTCGGCCGCCCCCAGCCGCGCCGCCAGCCGCGGGTGCAGCTCCACGAACGGCCCCGGCGCGGCGGCGTTCAGCTCCGCCACGCGCCGGGTCTGCGCCCCGGACTGGTACTGCGCCACGACCCGCCCGGTGGTGAGCAGCACGGGGTACTCGTCGTCCGGTTCCTCGGCGATCGGCCGGTGCGAGACGGGCACGAACCGCGCCCGGCCGTCCGGCGTGGCGAAGCGGTCGAGGAAGAGGCGGGGCGTGCCGGGGTGCGCGGTGGGTGTGTCCCGGGCGGGGTCGTCGCCCGCGTCGACCACCTCCGCGGCGGCCGGGCACGGCCAGAACACCCCGTCCTCCTCCACCAGCCTGCGGTACGTGATCCCCGAGTAGTCGGCCGCCCCACCCGCCGACGCCCGGCGCAGTTCCTCGAAGACCTCCTCGGGGTCCGTCGGGAAGCCCTTTTCCACACCCAGGCGGGCGGCCAGTTCGTGGAGCACCTCCAGGTCGCTGCGGACCCCGTCGGGCGGGGTGATCGCCCGCCGCCGCAGCAGGACCCTGCCCTCCAGGTTGGTCGTCGTGCCCGTCTCCTCGGCCCACTGGGTGACCGGCAGGACCACGTCCGCGAGCGCCGCCGTCTCCGACAGCACCACGTCGCAGACCGCCAGGAAGTCCAGCGACCTGATGCGCTCCTCGATGTGCGCGGCCCGCGGCGCCGACACCACCGGGTTGGACGCCATCAGCAGCAGCGACCGGATGTCGCCGCCCAGCGCGTCCAGCAGTTCGTACGCGCTGCGCCCCGGCCCGGGGAGGCTGTCCGGGTCGACCCCCCACACCTCGGCGACATGCGCCCGCGCGGCCGGGTCGTCGAGCTTGCGGTAGCCCGGCAACTGGTCGGCCTTCTGCCCGTGTTCGCGCCCGCCCTGCCCGTTGCCCTGCCCGGTCAGGCAGCCGTACCCGGACAGCGGGCGGCCCGCCCGGCCGGTCGCCAGGCACAGGTTGATCCACGCGCCCACCGTGTCCGTGCCCTTGGACTGCTGCTCGGGCCCCCGGGCGGTGAGCACCATCGCCGACTCCGGATCGCAGAACAGCCGTACGGCCTGGCGGAGTTGGGGAACGGACACCCCCGTGATCCGCTCCACGTACTCCGGCCAGTGCGCCATCGCCGCCGCCCGCGCGTCCTCCCAGCCGGCCGTGCGCTCCCGCACGTACTCCTCGTCCACCCGCCCCTCGGCGATCACCAGGTGCAGCAGACCCAGGGCGAGGGCCAGGTCCGTGCCCGGCCGGGGTGCCAGGTGCAGGTCCGCCTGCTCGGCGGTCTTGGTGCGGCGCGGGTCGATCACGATGAGCGTCCCGCCGTTCTCCTTCAGCTCGGTGAAGAACCGCAGCGACGGCGGCATGGTCTCCGCGAGGTTCGACCCGACGAGGATCACGCAGCCGGACTTCGGGATGTCCTCCAGCGGGAAGGGCAGCCCCCGGTCGAGACCGAACGCCTTGATGCCGGCGGCCGCCGCCGACGACATGCAGAAACGCCCGTTGTAGTCGATCTGGGACGTGCCGAGCACGACCCGCGCGAACTTGCCGAGCGTGTACGCCTTCTCGTTCGTCAGCCCGCCCCCGCCGAACACCCCGACCGCGTCCGGCCCGTGCTCCGCGCGCGTGCGGCCCAGCTCCGCGGCGATCCGGTGCAGCGCCCGGTCCCAGGAGGCGGGCACCAGCGTGCCGCCCTCGTCGCGGACCAGCGGAGAGGTCAGCCGGACGTTCCGGGCGAGCACCGCCGGAGCCGTACGGCCCTTGCCGCACAGCGCGCCCCGGTTCACCGGGAAATCCGCACGCTCGCTCACCTCGACGGTCCCGTCCGGCGCGGGCGTCAGGTTCATCCCGCACTGCAGTGCGCAGTACGGGCAGTGCGTGGGCGTCGCGGTGCTCTGCATGCCGTTCAGCGTGCGTCGGCCGTGTTACGCCCGGGACGGTTCCCTGTTACGCGGCCGGGACGGCAACCTCCCCGCCACCGCCCCGCCCGCGTGAGGCGCGAGCCCGCTGCCCGGCGAAGGACAGGCGTGCCCTCCTTCAAGTCGTCGCCGACCGGCGCAGACGTTGCCTCTGGGACCGGAAACGCCACATGTGGCTCATTGCGTTCCTTTCTTGGCCGGTCCGACCTAGTTGAGGGTTGAAGCAGCCGCACTACGCTCTCGCTACGCGCAGCGCTCGCACGACTCCGCACCGCGTTCGACACCCGGGCATGCCCGCCGCACACGGCTGCATCCACCCGCGGCACCGCCGCGGGTGGCCATCCGACCTCGAAACAGCCAGGAGGCCACCCGACCATGCCTCTGCGCCACTTGACCCCCCACGACCAGCGGCTCTTCCGGCACTACGGCCGGGGCCCCACCGTCCCCGTCCCCGACCCGCTCCTGCACCACGCCGTCGCCCGGCACGCCGCGGCCCGCCCGCACGCCGTGGCCGCCGAGCACCAGGGCGCCCGCATCACCTACGGCGAACTCGACCGGTACGCCGGTGCCCTCGCCGCCCGGCTGGTCCACGAGGGCGTCCGCCCCGGCGACCACGTCGGCCTGTTCGTCCGCCGCTCGATCCCGATGCTGGTCGGCCTGCTCGGCATCCTCAAGGCCGGCGCCGCCTACGTCCCGCAGGACATCGGCCTCGCGCCCCCGGCCCAGCTCACCCACGTCATCCGCACCGCCCGCACCCGGGTCGTCCTCACGCTCGCCGAGCACGCCCCCCGCGTGCCGCTGCCCGACGGTCATCTGCTGCTCCCGCTCGACGAGCCGCTGCCGCACGCCCCGGCCCCGCGCGTCCGCGTCACCGGCGACGACGGCTGCTACGTGCTGTTCACCTCCGGCACCACCGGCCGCCCCAACGGGGTGAAGGTCACCCACCGCAACGTCGCCAACCTCCTGCTCACCGCCCCGGGCGGTCTCGGCGTCCGACCCGGTGACCGCGTCGCCCAGCTCCTCAACATCGCCTTCGACATGGCCGCCTGGGAGATCCTCGGCTGCCTCGCCCAGGGCGGCACGCTCGTCATCCGCGGCAGGGACCTCGCCGCGGCGGCCCGCACGGCGGACGTGCTCGTCGCGACCCCGACCGTGCTGTCCGGCCTCGACCCGGCCGCCTGCCCGCGGGTGCGCACGGTAGCCGTCGCGGGGGAGCCCTGCCCGCGTCCGCTGGCCGACCGGTGGGCCCGGCAGGCCGCCTTCTTCAACGGCTGCGGCCCGACGGAGACGACGATCGTCAACACGATGAGCCGCCACGACCCGTCCGCCCCCCTGCTCACCATCGGCCGACCCACCCCCAACAACACGGTCTACGTCCTCGACGCCGACCGCCGTCCCCTGCCGATCGGCGAGGTGGGCGAGATGTGGGCCGGCGGCGACTGCGTCTCCGCCGGCTACCTCGGCGACGACGCCCTCAACGCCGAGCGCTACGCCCCCGACCCGTTCCTCGGCGGCGGCCGCCGCATGTTCCGCACCCGCGACCTCGGCCGCTGGACCCCCGGCGGCGAGCTGGAGCACCTCGGCCGCACCGACGACCAGGTCAAGGTGCGCGGCTTCCGCGTCGAGCTCGACTCCGTCTCCTCGGTCCTGGAGTCGGCCGCAGGCTGCACCAGGGCCG
Organism: Streptomyces sp. 378; assembly: GCF_030124145.1. GTDB lineage: Bacteria > Actinomycetota > Actinomycetes > Streptomycetales > Streptomycetaceae > Streptomyces. Next base: position 303,779 of record NZ_JASKMS010000006.1, on the reverse strand, counting down.
TCACCCTGAAACGCGACGCCCGCACCCTGGTCTCCTTCGTCTGCCCGGCGGACGTCGACCCGGACGCGGCCCGCCGCGCGGTCGCGGACGCCCTGCCCTACTACTGCGTCCCCGAGCAGGTCCTGCCGCTGGCCTTCCTCCCCGAGACCGACCGCGGCAAGATCGACAAACAGGCGCTGCTGCACCTGATCGAGGAGCGCGTGGCGGTGGCACGATGACCACGTCCCCGCCCCGGCCCCACCCGGCCACCGACGCACTCCCGCCGCTCCTGCCCGCTCCCCGCCGCCTGCTCAAGCACCCCCGCCTGATGCACTACCACCGCCTGGCGGCCCTGGTCCTGCTCGTCAACGGGGCCTTCGCGGCGACCGCCCGGCCGCTCGACGCGCCCACCCTCGGACACGCGGCCCTCGCCAACCTCGCCCTCGCCGTCGTCGTACGCCAGCAGTACGTCATCAACCTGCTGTTCCGGCTGGCGACGTCGGCGCCGACGAGCTGGCCACTGCGGGTCCGCTGGACGCTGGGCAAGGTGTACCACTTCGGCGGACTGCACGTCGGCGGGGCGCTGGCGGGCACGGCCTGGTTCCTGGCGCTGACGATCACGACGCCGAACGGCCCGCTCATGGCCGTCGGCTGGACGCTGATCGCCCTCCTCGCGCTCGTCATCGCCACCGCCCTGCCGCCCTTCCGCTCCCGCCACCACGACCACTTCGAGAAGATCCACCGCTTCGGCGGCTGGACGGCCCTGGGCCTGTTCTGGGCGCACACACTGATGTCGTCTCCGGGTCCCTGGGAGGTCGGCGTGCTCGCCGTGATCACCTTCAGCGTGGCCCTGCCCTGGCTGCGGCTGCGCAAGGTGGACGTCCACCTCGAACGCCCCTCCTCCCACGTGGTGCTGGCCCGCTTCGACCACGGCGAGACCCCCTTCGCCGGTTCCTCCACCGCGATCAGCCGCAGCCCGCTGAGGGAATGGCACTCCTTCGCCAACGTCCCCACCCCCGGCGAGCCCGGCTTCCGGCTCACGGTCTCCCGGGCGGGCGACTGGACCGGCTCCTTCATCGACGACCTGCCCGAGCGGGTGTGGGTCAAGGGCATCACCACGGCCGGCGTCGCCAACATCGAGGTCCTCTTCACGAAGGTGGTCTACGTCGCCACCGGCAGCGGCATCGGCCCCTGCCTGCCCCATCTGCTCGCCGCCCAGGTGCCCTCCCGGCTGGTCTGGGCGACCCGCGACCCGCGCGCGACCTACGGCGACGCCCTGGTCGACGAGATCCTCGCCGTCCAGCCGGACGCCCTGATCTGGGACACCTCCCGGCACGGCAAACCCGACATGGTGCGCCTCGCCCACGAGGCCCACCGGGACTTCGGCGCCGAAGCGGTCATCTGCATCTCCAACAAGAAGCTGACCTGGCAGGTCGTCCACGGCCTGGAACGGCGGGGCATCCCGGCGTACGGCGCGATCTGGGACTCGTAGCGATCTGGGACTCGTAGAAGGGGCAAGCCGATGAACAACCTGAAGCTGGAGCGCGACGGCCGGGTGGTGACCGTACGTCTGCACCGCCCGCACGTACGCAACGCGCTCAACTCCGAGCTGCTGTCCGAACTCCTCGACCTCGCCCGACCGTTGGACGCGGACCCCGAAGTCGGCTGTTTCGTCGTCACCGGCTCGGACACCGTCTTCGCGGCGGGCGCCGACATCAAGGAGATGGCCGGAAAGTCGGCCGTCGACATGGCGGCCGAGGACTACTTCGCCGCCTGGGAGGAGTTCGCGGACCTCCGCACCCCGAAGATCGCCGCCGTCAACGGTCACGCGCTGGGCGGCGGTTGCGAGCTGGCGATGATGTGCGATCTGATCGTCGCGGGGGAGTCGGCCGTCTTCGGGCAGCCCGAGATCAAACTGGGCGTGATCCCCGGTATCGGCGGCACCCAGCGGCTGACCCGGCTCGTCGGCCGGGCGAAGGCGATGGACCTGGTCCTCACCGGCCGCACCATGGACGCGCGGGAGGCCGGACGCTGCGGTCTTGTCTCCCGCGTGGTCCCGGACGACCGGGTCCTGCCCGAGGCACTCGAAGCGGCGGCGGCGATCGCCTCCTACGGCGGCGCGGCGGTCAGGGCGGCCCGAGAATGTGTCGACCGGGCCCTCGAAACCGGCCTGCGCGACGGTGTCCGCTTCGAACGCCGCGTCTTCCACGCCCTGTTCGCCACCGAAGACCAGAAGGAGGGAATGACGGCGTTCCTGGACAAACGCCCCCCGCGCTTCCACGGACGCTGACGCCGGCCCGGTCAATCGAGAGGGTCTTGGGCTGTCGCCAAGGCCCTCTCCACCCCCGGCTCCCGGGGACCGAGGAACCGGGGGTCCGGCCGGAACACCGCGTCCAGAGCGGCCTTCCCGGCGGCGAGGACCTCCCGGGCGCCCCCGTAGTACCAGGTCGCGTCGTGCACGGCGTCCACCCCGACCCCGTACGAGGTGACCCCCGCCGCCTCGCACAGGGCCACCGCACGCCGGATGTGGAAGCCCTGGCTGATCAGCACCGCCTCGTCCACTCCGAAGATCTTCTTCGCGCGCACGCAGGAGTCCCAGGTGTCGAACCCCGCGTAGTCGCTGACGATCCGCCCGTCGGGCACCCCGTGCCGCGTCAGATACCCGCGCATCGCGTCCGGCTCGTCATAGTCCGCACGGCTGTTGTCCCCGGTGACGAGCACCACCTCGACCCGCCCCTCCCGGTACAGCCTCGCCGCCGCGTCCAGCCGGTGCGCGAGATACGGCGAGGGCTCCCCGTCCCACAGCCCGGCACCGAACACGACGGCCACATCGGTGCGCGGCACATCCGCCGCCGTACGCAGCCGGTCACCCGCCGCGGTGTACATCCACGTCGCCGGAAGCAGCGCGAGCACGCACCCGGCCATCACGGCCTGCACCAGCCTCCGCTGCCCCCGCCTGGAACGCGGCAGCCGCGGTCCGTGGAACGTCACACGACGCATCGGACGGTCCCTCCCCAGGTCGGCCCCTCGACAGTCAGGGACGCCCGCACGGGCCGCCCGGTTCATCCGCACCCGCGTGACCAGCTTCACTCGATACAAGGAAACCGCAGGTGAAACCACCTCACACACCCTCAGCCCCGCATCGTGAACCGCCGGAAAACACCCGTGACGCCCACGCAACGGGAAGGCAACGTGGCGCCGCGACCATCGGTGCATGCCCCGTCAGCTCAGCCTCGTCCCGCCGCCCGCCACGCGCCACCCGGCCCCGCCCGCCCTCGTGGTCGTGGCCCACGGCAGCCGCGACCCCCGCGCGCTGAGCACCGTGAGCGCGCTCCTCGACCGCGTCCGGGCCCTGCGCCCCGACGTGCCGGTGCACCTGGGCCACATCGAACTCAACGCACCCCTGCTCCCCGACACGCTCACCGCCCTCGGCGACAGGGAGGCGGTCCTCGTCCCCCTCCTCCTCAGCCGCGGCTACCACGTCAAGCAGGACATCCCCGAGATGGCCGCGGCCTCCCCGGCCCGCACCCACCTGGCAGCGCCCCTGGGCCCCCACCCCCTGCTGGTCGACGCGCTCCAGGCCCGTCTGACGGAGGCCGGCTGGGGTACGACACCCCGCCGCACCAGCGCGGTGGTCCTCGCCGCGGCGGGCTCCCGCGACCCGCACGCGAAGACGGACACCGCCCGCACGGCCCACCTCCTCGCCGCCCGCCTCGGCGTCCCCGTCATCCCGGCCTACGCCTCGGCGGCCACCCCGACAGTCGAAACAGCCGTCCGCACCCTCCTCGCCCGCGGCCGCCGCCACATCGCCCTGGCGTCCTACTTCACGGCCCCCGGCCGCTTCGCCACGGAGTGCGCCCAGAAGGCCCCATGGCTCGCCGCGGCCCCCCTGGGCACGCACCCGGCGATGGCCGAACTCCTCCTCCACCGCTACGACGAGGCTCTGACGGCCGCGACCGCTGTACCCGCATTGGCTTCGGCGTAGAACGCGGGGCGGCGCACGTACTCAGGGGCGCGGGGAACTGCGCGACCAGCCCGAGACAAGCCGCACCCGCCCGAAAAGAGAACCCGGCAGACGCACAGGCGCTTACTGTCGAGCCATGGACGGCACCGCACAACATCCCCCCGCCTACGACCCGACGTCAGTCGACCGCTGGGCCCCGGAACCCGACAAACGCCCCGGCCGCACGGCCTTCCAGCGCGACCGGGCCAGGGTCCTGCACAGCGCCGCCCTGAGAAGACTGGCCGGCAAGACCCAAGTGGTGACGCCCGGCACCCTGGGCCCCGCCTGGGACGCCAGCCCCCGCACCCGCCTCACCCACTCCCTCGAATGCGCCCAGGTCGGCCGTGAGCTGGGCGCGGCCCTCGGCTGCGACCCGGACCTCGTGGAAGCCGCCTGCCTCTCGCACGACCTGGGCCACCCGCCCTTCGGCCACAACGGCGAGCAGGCCCTCAACGAGTTCGCGGCCGACTGCGGCGGCTTCGAGGGCAACGCCCAGTCGCTCAGACTCCTCACCCGCATCGAGCCCAAACGGTTCACCCCGGAGGGCTCCGTCGGCCTCAACCTCACCCGCGCCACCCTCGACGCCGCCACCAAGTACCCCTGGCCCCGCGGCGCCCACCCCACCGACCCGGCCTCCCACAAGTTCGGCGTCTACGAGGACGACCGCCCGGTCTTCGACTGGCTCCGCAAGGACGCCCCCGGCACCCGCACGTGCTTCGAGGCGCAGGTCATGGACTGGTCCGACGACGTGGCCTACTCGGTGCACGACGTGGAGGACGGCCTGCACGCCGGCCACATCGACCCGAACTGCCTGCACGCCGACCCCGAACGCCGCGACGTCTTCCAGGTCGCCCGTGGCCGGTACGTCCCCGCCGACACCGACCCCGCCGAACTCGCCGAGGCCCTGGACCGGCTCCTCGCCCAGGAGTGGTGGCCGCACGGCTACGACGGCAGCGCCGTCGCCCAGGCCCGCCTCAAGGACGCCACCAGCCAGCTCATCGGCCGCTTCTGTCTCGCCGCCGAGACCGCGACCCGCACCGCGTACGGCGCCGGACGGCTCACCCGGTACGCCGCCGAGCTGGTCGTCCCGCGCGAGACCCGCATGGAGTGCGCCGTCCTCAAGGCCGTCGCCGACCTCTACGTCATGCAGCGCGCCGAGCAGGAGCGGCTGCGCGCCGACCAGCGGATCATCGTCGCCGAACTGGCCGAGGCGCTCACCGTCCGCGCCCCGGACGGCCTGGACCCGCAGTTCCGCTCCCTGTTCGGCCGGGCGGCCGACGACAGGGCGCGCAAGCGGGTGATCGTCGACCAGATCGCCTCCCTCACCGACCCCTCCGCCCGTTCGCTGCACGCCCGTCTGACGGGGTGGGGACGGGACTGACGCGACGGGTGGGACGCGCGCACCCTCGAATGTGACCCTGCGTGGCCTGATCGGGTCACTCCCTCTTCCCGCATCACGCTCCGTGCGGGACGCTCGCAAGTGGCGACACCCGCTGTGTTTTCCGGGGAGACACCCCCCGGATCCCCGTAGGAGGCATCAAGTGGTCGACGCGGATCAGACATTCGTCATCGTCGGAGGCGGACTGGCCGGCGCCAAGGCGGCCGAGACGCTCCGCGCGGAGGGCTTCACCGGCCGCGTGATACTGATCTGCGACGAACGCGACCACCCCTACGAGCGCCCGCCCCTGTCCAAGGGCTACCTCCTCGGCAAGGAGGAACGCGACAGCGTCTTCGTGCACGAGCCCGCCTGGTACGCGGCCCACGACATCGAGCTGCACCTCGGCCAGACCGTCGACGCGATCGACCGGACGGCGAAGACGGTCCGCTTCGGCGAGGACGGCACCGTCGTCCGCTACGACAAGCTGCTCCTGGCGACCGGCGCCGAACCCCGCCGCCTCGACGTCCCGGGCACGGACCTGGCGGGCGTGCACCACCTGCGCCGCCTCGCCCACGCCGAGCGCCTCAAGCACGTCCTGACCAACCTCGGCCGGGACAACGGCCACCTCGTCATCGCCGGCGCCGGCTGGATCGGCCTGGAGGTCGCGGCGGCGGCCCGCGAGTACGGCGCGGAGGTCACGGTCGTCGAACACGGGCCGACCCCGCTGCACGGCGTGCTGGGCCCGGAGCTCGGCCAGCTCTTCGCCGAGCTGCACCGTGAGCACGGCGTGCGGTTCCACTTCGGCAGGCGGCTGACGGAGATCGTCGGCCAGGACGGCATGGTCCTCGCGGCCCGCACCGACGACGGTGAGGAGCATCCGGCGCACGACGTGCTGGCCGCGATCGGAGCCGCCCCGCGGGTCGCTCTCGCGGAGGCGGCCGGGCTGGAGATCGCCGACCGGGCGCGGGGCGGTGGCGTGGTGGTCGACGAGCGGCTGCGCACCTCCGACCCCGACATCTACGCGGCCGGCGACGTGGCCTCCTTCCACCACGCCCTCTTCGGAGCCGGGCTGCGGGTGGAGCACTGGGCCAACGCGCTCAACGGCGGCCCGGCCGCCGCCCGCGCCATGCTGGACCAGGACGTGACGTACGACCGGGTGCCCTACTTCTTCTCCGACCAGTACGACCTGGGCATGGAGTACTCAGGCTGGGCGCCCGCGGGCAGCTACGACCAGGTGGTGATCCGCGGGGACGCCGGCAAGCGTCGGTTCATCGCGTTCTGGGTGAGGGAAGGCCGGGTGCTGGCCGGGATGAACGTGAACGTGTGGGACGTCACAGACAAGATCCAGCGCCTGATCCGTTCGACATCCCGGGTCGACACCGAGGCGCTCGCCGACCCGCACGTGCCGCTGGACGGCCTCGCCTCCTCATAACCGTCGGGAGTGCCGGTACGCGCCCCCGCGCCGCGATTGCCGGGGGCAAGCCCCGGGACCCCGGGGCCGGAGAGCCCTCTCGCCCCAGGAGTGTCGGTCCGGCCCCGTAGAATCACCGCGTGGCAGGACGGATCAACGACGAGGACGTGAAGGCGGTACGGGACGCGGTCCCGATCGACGCCGTGGTGTCCGAGTACCTCCAGCTGCGCAACGCGGGCGGCGGCAACCTGAAGGGTCTGTGCCCGTTCCACGACGAGAAGTCGCCCTCCTTCCAGGTCAGCCCGAGCAAGGGGTTCTTCCACTGCTTCGGCTGCCAGGAGGGCGGCGACACCATCACGTTCGTGATGAAGATCGACCACCTCACCTTCTCGGAGGCGGTCGAGCGTCTGGCCGGCCAGGCGGGCATCACCCTGCGCTACGAGGAGGGCGGCTACAACCCCTCCCACCAGCGCGGCGAGCGGATCCGCCTGGTCGAGGCGCACAAGATCGCCGCCGACTGGTACATGGAACAACTCGCGACCGGCCCGGAGGCCGACACCGGCCGCCAGTTCCTCGCCGAGCGCGGCTTCGACCAGGCCGCCGCCCAGCACTTCTCCGTCGGCTACAGCCCCCAGGGCTGGGACCACCTCACCCGCTACCTGCGCGGCAAGGGCTTCACCGACAAGGAGCTGATCCTCTCCGGGCTCTCCCAGGAGGGCCGCCGCGGTCCCATCGACCGCTTCCGGGGCCGCCTGATGTGGCCCATCCGCGACATCGGCGGCGATGTCGTCGGATTCGGCGCCCGCAAGCTCTACGAGGCGGACAACGGCCCCAAGTACCTCAACACGCCCGACACGGCGATCTACCGGAAGTCCCAGGTCCTTTACGGCATCGACCTGGCGAAGAAGGACATCGCCAAGGCGTCCCGCGCGGTCGTCGTCGAGGGCTACACGGACGTCATGGCCTGCCACCTCGCCGGCGTCACGACGGCCATCGCCACCTGTGGCACGGCCTTCGGCGGTGACCACATCAAGATCCTCCGCCGCCTCCTCATGGACAACGGCTCGGCCCGCGTCATCTTCACCTTCGACGGCGACGCCGCCGGCCAGAAGGCGGCCCTGCGCGCTTTCGAGGACGACCAGAAGTTCGCCGCCGAGACGTACATCGCCATCGCCCCGGACGGCATGGACCCCTGCGACCTGCGCCTCGCCAAGGGTGACGAGGCCGTCGCCGACCTCGTCGAACCCCGCACCCCGCTCTTCGAGTTCGCCCTGCGCCAGATCGTCGGCCGCTACGATCTCGACACCCCCGCGGGCCGCGCGGCCGCGCTGGACGAGGCCGCCCCGATCGTCGCCCGCATCAAGAACAGCGGCGCCCAGCACGAGGTCGCCGTCCAGCTCGCCGGCATGCTCGGCATCCTCGACACCCAGTTCGTGGTCAAGCGCGTCGCCCAGCTGGCTCGCTGGGCCCGCGACCGCGGCGGCAAGGGCCCGGCCCCCGAGCGGCCCCACCAGGAGCAGCGGTACGCCGGCCCGTCCCAGCCGGCCCTCTCGCGCGGCCCGGCCCTGAACCTGCGCAACCCGGTCTTCGCCACCGAGCGGGAACTCCTCAAACTCGCCCTCCAGCGCCCCGAGTTGGTCTCCCCGGCCTTCGACGCGTACGGCGTGGACGAGTTCACCGCCCCGCCCTACGCCGCCGTCCGCCAGGCCATCCAGGACGCGGGCGGCGCCGAACTGGGCGTCGCCGACCCCCAGGACTACCTGGTCAAGGTCCGCGAGGCCGCCCCGGACGACACGGTCCGCGCGATGGTGACGGAGCTGGCCGTCGAGGCGATCATGCTGCACAAGGGCGTGAAGGGAGTCGACGAGGTGTACGCGGGCGCCCAGTTGGTGACCGTCCGCCGCCGGGCCGTCGAGCGCCGCATCCGCGACATCACGGGCCGGCTCACCCGCCTCGGCGCCCACGGCGACCCGGCCCAGCTCGCCGCCGTACAGAACGAACTGTGGGTCCTCCAGCAGTACGACCAAACCCTCCGGGAACACGGCGCCGCCGCGCTCTGAGGTCACCGCGCGGTCACGGACCGGAAGCAAAAAGTCATCGCACGCCCCTCGTGGCGGTGATGTGTCTTACCCCACACTGGGTTCCGGTGCCTGAGTCCTCGGAGCGCGGCCTGCCCGTCACCGACGGGTCGAAGACCCCCGCGGTTCCGCTCATCGCGTACGGGACGGAAAGCGGCGAGGCCGTCGACTCCGCCCCCGAAGTACCGCTGCCGTCCTCCTTGGCAGCGATCATCCTGGAGGTCGCCCCCGTGCAGACCCAGACCCTCACCCAGACCGACGTCGGTGCCGCCCCCGGCGCCGACGGCACCGCCCCGGACACGGATCCCGACGCCCTGTCCGCGGTTCCGGCGCAGAGCCGCGCCGCGCACCACCCCGAGTCGGACCCCGAGCCGCAGGAGCCGCCCGCCGAGGCCGTCGAGACGGCGGAGCCCTCCGAAGCCGTCGAACCCCCGCCGGTGCGCACCGAGACCGGCGGCCCCTCCTCGGACCTGTTCCGCCAGTACCTGCGGGAGATCGGCCGTATCCCCCTGCTCACCGCCGCCGAGGAGGTCGAACTCGCCCGTCGCGTCGAGGCCGGCCTGTTCGCGGAGGAGAAGCTGCGGCTCACCCCCGACCTGGACAGTCAGCTCGCCCTCGACCTGGACCGGCTCGTCGTGATGGGCCGCATGGCCAAGCGCCGTCTGATCGAGGCGAACCTGCGGCTCGTCGTCTCCGTCGCCAAGCGCTACGTCGGCCGCGGCCTGACCATGCTCGACCTCGTCCAGGAGGGCAACCTCGGCCTCATCCGGGCCGTGGAGAAGTTCGACTACGCCCGCGGCTACAAGTTCTCCACGTACGCGACCTGGTGGATCCGGCAGGCCATGTCCCGCGCCCTGGCCGACCAGGCCCGCACGATACGGGTCCCCGTCCACGTCGTGGAGCTCATCAACCGGGTCGTCCGCGTCCAGCGCCGCATGCTCCAGGAGCGGGGCTACGAGCCGACGCCCGAGGAGGTCGCGGCCCACCTGGACCTGGCGCCGGAGCGGGTCAGCGAAGTCCTGCGCCTGGCCCAGGAACCGGTGTCGCTGCACGCGCCCGTCGGCGAGGAGGACGACGTCGCGTTCGGCGACCTCATCGAGGACGGCGATGCCGCGAGCCCCGTCGAGTCGGCCGCGTTCCTCCTGCTCAGGGAGCACCTGGAAGCGGTCCTGTCGACCCTGGGAGAGCGGGAGCGCAAGGTCGTCCAGCTCCGCTACGGCCTCGCCGACGGCCGCCCGCGCACCCTGGAGGAGATCGGCCGCATCTTCGGCGTGACCCGGGAGCGGATACGGCAGATCGAGTCCAAGACCCTCAACAAGCTGCGGGACCACGCCTTCGCGGACCAACTGAGGGGCTATCTGGAGTGAAGGGCGTCAGCCGCACGTACCCAGGCCCCTTCTGATGGATCTCCGCGGCGTCGCGACGCCCGGCACGCACTCCCACGGAGATCCATCAGAAGGGGCCCAGGGGCGCGGGGAACTGCGCGACCAGCCGCAACGGGCCCGCAGCCGCCCACTGCACCACAGGGGCACCCCTCGAACGCGACTCAGTCCACTTCAGCCACCGCCTGCGCGAACTGCGCCTGGTACAGCCGGGCGTAGGCCCCGTCCGCGGCGAGCAGCTCCCCGTGCGCGCCCTGCTCCACGATCGCCCCGTTCTCCATGACCAGGATCGTGTCCGCGTCCCGGATCGTCGACAGCCGGTGGGCGATGACGAACGACGTGCGCCCGTGCGCCAGTTTGGCCATCGCCTTCTGGATCAGCACCTCGGTGCGGGTGTCGACCGAGCTGGTCGCCTCGTCCAGCACCAGGATCACCGGGTCGGACAGGAACGCCCGGGCGATGGTGATCAGTTGTTTCTCACCCGCGCTGACCCCCGTCCCCTCGTCGTCGATCACCGTGTCGTACCCGTCCGGCAGGGTCCGGACGAACCGGTCCGCGTGCGCCGCCCGGGCCGCCTCCTCGACCTCGCCCCGGGTCACCTCCCGGGACGCGCCGTACGCGATGTTCTCCGCGATCGTGCCGCCGAACAGCCAGGTGTCCTGGAGCACCATGCCGATCCCGGCCCGCAGTTCGTCCCGGGACATCCGCGCGACGTCGACACCGTCGAGGGTGATGCGCCCGCCGGTCACGTCGTAGAACCGCATCAGCAGGTTCACCAGCGTCGTCTTTCCGGCGCCCGTCGGGCCGACGATGGCGACCGTCTGCCCCGGCTCGACCTTCAGCGACAGGTCCTCGATCAGCGGCTTGTCCGGGTCGTAGCGGAACGACACGTGCTCCAGCGCCACGTGCCCGCGCAGCTCCTCGGGCCGCACACCCGGCACCGGGTCGGCGTCCTGCTCCTCGGCGTCGAGCAGTTCGAAGACCCGCTCCGCCGAGGCGACACCCGACTGCACCAGGTTCGCCATGGACGCCACCTGCGTCAGCGGCATGGAGAACTGCCGCGAGTACTGGATGAACGCCTGCACATCACCGATCGACAGCGAGCCCGAGGCCACCCGCAGCCCGCCGACGACCGCGACCAGCACGTAGTTGAGGTTCGACACGAACATCATCAGCGGCTGCATGACCCCGCTGTTGAACTGCGCCTTGAACCCCGCCTCGTACAGCGCGTCGTTCTGCTCGGCGAACTGCCGCGCCGACTCCTCCTGCCGCCCGAACACCTTCACCAGGGCGTGCCCGGTGTACATCTCCTCGATGTGCGCGTTCAGCGTGCCCGTGGAACGCCACTGCTGTACGAAGTGCGGCTGCGACCGCTTGCCCACGCGCGTGGCCACGACGAACGACAGCGGCACCGTCACCAGCGCGACCAGGGCCAGGATCCAGGAGACGTAGAACATCATCGCGAGCACGCCGATGATGGTCAGCACCGAGTTGATGAGCTGACCCATCGACTGCTGGAGTGTCTGCCCGATGTTGTCGATGTCGTTCGTCGCCCGCGACAGCACCTCACCGCGTTGACGCTGGTCGAAGTACGACAGCGGCAGCCGCGACAGCTTCGTCTGCACGTCCTCGCGCATCCGGAACATGGTCCGGTTCACGGCCCGGTTCACCATCCGCGTGGCGACCGCCATCAGCAGCCCGGCCACCGTGAACACGCCCAGCGCGAGCAGCAGCACATGCCCGACGGCCGTGAAGTCGATGCCCTCGCCCGGGGTGAAGTCGGTGCCGCGCAGCATGTCGGCGACGTCACCGTCCCCGCGCTGCCGCATGGAGTCGAGGACCTGCTCCTTGGTCGCCCCCTCGGGCATGCCCCGTCCGACGATGCCCGCGAAGACCAGGTCGGTGGCCTTGCCGAGGATCTTCGGCCCGACGACGTTGAGGCCGACGCTGAGCACCACGCACAGCAGCAGCACCCAGATGGTCACGCGCTCCGGCCGGAAGCCTGCGAGGAGCCGTTTGCCCGATCCCTTGAAGTCCAGCGAGCGCTGGTCGGGGCCGCCCCCGGCCATCATCCGCCCCATGGGCCCCGCCATCAGGCAGCCTCCGCTTCCGTGAGCTGGGAGAGCACGATCTCCCGGTAGGTCTCGTTGTCCGCCATCAGCTCGTGGTGCCGTCCGGTGCCGACGACCCGGCCCTCGTCGAGGACCACGATCCGGTCGGCGTCCCGGATGGTCGACACCCGCTGGGCGACGATCACCACGGTCGCCTCGGCGGTCTCCCGCGCGAGCGCGGCCCGCAGGGCGGCGTCCGTGGCGTAGTCGAGCGCGGAGAAGGAGTCGTCGAAGAGATAGATCTCGGGCCGCTGCACCAGCGTCCGGGCGATCGCGAGCCGCTGGCGCTGACCACCGGAGACGTTCGTCCCGCCCTGCGCGATCGGGGCGTCGAGCCCGCCCTCCAGCCGCTCCACGAACTCCTTGGCCTGCGCCACCTCCAGCGCGTGCCACAGCTCCTCGTCGGTGGCGTCCGGATTGCCGTAGCGCAGGTTGGTCGCCACGGTCCCCGCGAACAGATACGGCTTCTGCGGCACCATGCCGACCGTCTTGGCGAGCAGCTTCGGTTCGATCCGCGCCACCTCGACGCCGTCCACGAGCACCTGCCCGTCGGTCGCGTCGAACAACCGCGGGACCAGCCCGAGCAGGGTGGACTTGCCGCTGCCGGTCGAGCCGATGACGGCGGTCGTCTCGCCCGGCCGGGCCACCAGGTCCACGGAGCGCAGCACCGGCTCCTCGGCACCCGGATAGCGGAAGCCCGCCCCGCGGACCTCCAGATGCCCGTGCCGGCGCAGCTCCCGCACCGGCGACGTCGGCGGCACGACGCTGGAGGAGGTGTCCAGCACCTCCTGGACGCGCTCGGCGCACACCTCCGCGCGCGGCACCATCATGAACATGAAGGTGGCCATCATCACGGACATGACGATCTGCATCAGGTAGGCCAGGAACGCCGTCAGGTCACCGATCTGCATCTCGCCGCTGTCGATCCGGTGCGCGCCGAACCAGACCACGGCGATCGACGACAGGTTCACCACCGTCATGACGATCGGGAACATCAGCGCGAGCAGATTGCCGGTGCCCAGTGCGACGTCGGTGAGGTCGGTGTTGGCCTTGCGGAAGCGCTGCTGCTCGTACTCGTCGCGGACGAAGGCCCGGATCACACGGTTGCCGGTGATCTGCTCGCGCAGCACCCGGTTGACCGAGTCCAGCCGCTCCTGCATCAACCGGAACAGCGGCCGCAGCCGCCGCACGATCAGCGTCACGCAGATGCCCAGCACCGGCACGACCGCCACCAGCACCCCGGACAGCGGCACGTCCAGACCGAGCGCCAGCACGATGCCGCCCACGCACATGATCGGCGCCGACACCAGCAGGGTGAACGTCATCAGCGCCAGCATCTGCACCTGCTGGACATCGTTGGTCGTCCGGGTGATCAGCGACGGTGCCCCGAACTGACCGACCTCACGCGCGGAGAAGGACTGCACCCGGTCGAACACGGCCGCGCGCACGTCCCGCCCGAGTGCCGCGGCCGTACGGGCGCCGTAGTACACGGCGCCGATGTTGCACACGACCTGGACCAGCGAGATGCCGATCATCAGGGCGCCGTAGCCCAGGATGTAGCCGGTGTCGCCGTTCACGACGCCTTGGTCGATGATGTCCGCGTTCAGCGTGGGCAGGTAGAGCGTGGCGCAGGTCTGAAGGAACTGCAGCAGCACCAGCAGGGCGATGGGTCTCTTGTAGGGCCTGAGGTAGGTGCGCAGAAGTCGTATGAGCACGCTGCTTCTCTCGGAGTGGGCGACGGGGGCGAGTGGTTGCCCCTGGCCCCTATCGTCGAACACTCCACCCGCGTTACCTCAACCGAATTAACCCGACAGGCGGTCAAAGGTCAGAGGGCTCCGGGGTGTGTCTGCTCCCGCACCGCCACGTACTGCTGCCGCACCGCCTGCCCCACGGCCAGCTCGTCCCCGGGCTCCAGCACCTGCGCCACCGCTCCCTGCCAGGCCGGCGGATTGCGCACGTCGAGCGTGCCCTGTGACGCCCCGAGCGCCCAGGCCGCCTGGCGGGCGGCGCCGATCGCCGCGTAGTCCGCGGGCTGCGGCACCACGACCTGCGTCCCGAACAGCATGGGCGCCGCCGCCTGCACGGCGGGCAGTTCGGCGGCCGGCCCGAGCAGGAACACCCGCCGCACCTCCACACCACGGCCGCGCAGTACGTCCAGCGCGTCCGCGAGCCCGCACAGCATGCCCTCGAACGCGGCCCGCGCCAGATGCTCCGCCTTCATCGACTCGCGCCGGAGCCCGGCCAGGGTCCCGGCGGTGTGCGGAAGATTCGGCGTCCGCTCACCCTCCAGATAGGGCAGCAGCACCAGTCCGTGCGACCCGGGCGTCGACTTCATCGCCAGGTCGGACAGGCTCTCCAGATCGGGCAGCCCCAGCAGCTCCGCGGCCCCGCGCAGCGCCCGTACGGCGTTCAGCGTGGTGACGACGGGCAGGTGCATGCCGGTCGCGTCCGCGAGCGCGGTGATCATCCCGGACCCGTCGACCAGCGCCTCGGGGTGCACGGCCATCACGGACCCGGACGCGCCCAGCGACACCACCGCGTCCCCGAGGCCGATGCCCAGCCCGAACGCCGCCGCCATGGTCTCCCCGGTCCCCACGGAGATCATCAGCCCTTCCGGCGTCGTACCGGCCGCGTCCGCCGGGCCGATCACCTCCGGCAGCATCACCTGGTGCCCGAGCGCCAGCTCGACCAGATCGGGCCGGTAGGCACCGGTCGCCGCGGACCAGTAGCCGGTGCCGGACGCCCCGCCGCGGTCGGTGGTCCTGCGGACCGGGCGGCCCAGCAGCTGCCACACCAGCCAGTCGTGCGCCTGGAGGAGGACCGCCGTGCGCCGCGCGTTCTCCGGCTCGGTCCGGGCCATCCAGCGCAGCTTCGTGATCGGCTGCGCGGCCTGCGGCACACAGCCCACCGCGTGCGCCCACGCCTCGCGCCCGCCGAGCGCGTCGACCAGGTCGGCCGCGGCGACCTGCGTCCGCTTGTCACCCCCGACCATCGCCGGCCGCACGGTGTTGCCCTGCGCGTCCAGCGGCACGACGGCGTTCTGCTGTGCCGAGACGCCGATCGCCTGCACGCCCTCCAGCAGCCCGCCGCCCGCGGCCTCGCCCAGGGAGAGCAGCCAGGCCTGCGGATCGACGTCCGACGGCCGGCCGCCGCTCTCGGGAACCTCCACCGGATGCTGCGCATATCCCTGCCTGAGCACGGCTCCGGAGTCCGTGTCACAGACGACGATACGAGTGAAATCGGGTGAACTGTCCAACCCGGCGACTATCCCCATGGCCAAAATTCTGCCGTACCGCTGCGCCGGCTGGAGCCGTGGGCGCCGTGGGGGGTGTCGCCGGGTTCCGGGTGCGGGCTCGTTGTGGCTGGTCGCGCAGTTCCCCGCGCCCCTTGAAGGACGTCGCCGATCTCAGCCTCGAGAAGATCAGGTATTGCTGGTGCCCCAGTCGTCCTCGCCACCGTTGTGGGTGGCGCGGTCGCGGAGCTGGCGGACCCGGTCCGCCACCGACTCGGGGACGCGGTCGCCCACCTTGTCGCTCACCACGTGGTACGCCTTGCCCGCGAATTCCCGGCCCTGGTGGGCCGCGGTCTCCGCGGTGTTGCGCACGGCGGGGTTCTGCGCGAACTGCCGGGCTGACTTCTTCAGCTGCTCGTAGCGCTCGCGCCCGGCCCTCGTGCCCAGCACGTAACCCAGGACGACTCCGGCGACGAACGTGAGCCGGTAACGCATGGCGGCCACCCTTTCCTTGCGTAGGTCTCCAGTGCGGCGTCGGTGCCGGGGAGTACCGATTGGCGAAGCACCCCCCTGCTTGCGCTAATGTATGTGTCGCAGCGGACGCGCGCCCCCTGGCGAATACCCAGGTAGGTGCGTTCGATGCACAACGAGACCTTCCTCGGTAGCTCAATTGGCAGAGCAGCCGGCTGTTAACCGGCAGGTTACTGGTTCGAGTCCAGTCCGGGGAGCTCGTTCCTCCGTAGCTCAATTGGCAGAGCAGCCGGCTGTTAACCGGCAGGTTACTGGTTCGAGTCCAGTCGGGGGAGCAGGTTGAACGAGGGCCCCTCTCAGGGGTCCTTTTTCATGTCCGATCCGCTGCCCCGGGAACCGCGCGGCGCCCGGCGCAGTCCTCAAGGTCACGTAGGCCGTGCGCAGCCGCCCAGCCGAAGCAGGAGATCGTATGAGCGGCTATGCTGCGGCAGACGGCGCGCACACATGTACGCGACACGCCGCTATGGGGCGGTAGCTCAGCCGGTTAGAGCAGCGGACTCATAATCCGTCGGCCGTGGGTTCGAGTCCCACCCGCCCCACCGCGCGCTACACGCGCAGAACCGTTTCTACTCGCGAGCGCGCGAGAACGACGCCGCAACTCCGCGGCCCGCACCCGGTTCACTCGCCCGGCCCCGCGGCAGGAGCCGCCGAACGGCGGGCTGTTGACGGTCCGTCGGCAGAGGCGGCCGGAGTGCCGGAGGCCGGCGCCGTCGCGGCCGGTGTCGCGCCGTGGTGGCGTTGGCGGTGGGTGTAGGCGGTGATCGCCTGCCACAGGTCGCGGCGGTCGGCGTCGGGCCACAGTCCCGGAGTGAAGTGGAGCTCGGCGTAGGCCGTGTGCCAGGGCAGGAAGTTCGAGACGCGCTGTTCGCCGCCGGTGCGCCAGAGCAGGTCCACGTCCGGCATGTCCCCGAGGGGCAGATGGCGTGCGAAGTCGTCCTCGGCGATCAGATCGGGCTCCAGATGGCCGGCGCGGGCCCGGTGGGCCAGGGCGGCGGCCGTGCGGGTGAGTTCGTCCCGGCCGCCGTAGTCGATGCACATCGTCAGCGTCAGGCCGGTCCGGGCGCGGGTGGTGCGCTCCCGCAGATGCAGGAGATCGACGAGATCCGGAGGCAGACGTCCGGCGCGGCCGTGCCAGCGCAGCCGGACGTCGAGTTCCCCGAAGGGGTTCTCCGTCAGTTCGCCGCGCAGGAGGTCGAGGATCGCGTCGACCTCCTCAGGGTCGCGACGCCAGTTCTCGGTGGAGAACGTATAGAGCGTCAGATGGCGCAGGCCGATCTCCAGCGCCCCGTGCACCACCTCGCGGACGGTGACGGCACCGGCGCGGTGGCCCTCGTGCCGGGGCAGGCCGCGCTGCTGGGCCCAGCGGCCGTTGCCGTCCATGATCACGGCGACATGGGCGGGCAGCAGGCCGGGCGGGATCCGGGGCGGCTGCTCACCACCGGGATGGGGCGGCGGCTGCCGGAAGCGGCCGGTGGACGCCGGCCGGGCGGGTGCCGGTGACCGGTGCGGGCCGGGGCGGTGCCGTGGCGGAACCGTCAGCGGGGTCAGGCTCCAGGCCAGGGCCGCGCGGGTCCGGGCGGGGGCGAGGATGCGGGCCCGGACCCGCAGCGCGGGCCGGGGCGGGGAGCGCAGGAGGGCCGGGCCTGCGGCGTCGACGGCGTCGAGCTGGGCGCGCAGCAGGGCGGCCATGGTGTCCAGGACCGTGGCGGGGCCGGGGTGCATGCCGCGGGTGAGGGCCTCGCGGGTCACCCACTGGCGGGCCAGGCCGGTCAGCTGCGTGACCAGGGCGGCGACGGCGGGGCTCCAGCGGCGCCGCGTCAGGTCGGCCGCGGACCCGGGGTGCCGGTCGAGGACCTCGGCGGGCAGCAGCAGGTCGCCCTGGGCGAGGTCGGCGGACAGGTCGGTGAGGATGTCGGTGAGCCGGACGCCGTCGAGGAACTCCTCGTAGGCCTCCCGGGTGTCCAGACGCAGCGCCACGGGGACACCGGCCCGGTCGAAGACGGTGCGGACCAGCCCGAACCACGGCAGGAGGTTGTCCCGGCCCCAGGCGCGCCACTGCGCCCAGTCGGCGAAGTGCCTGCCGCGGGTGTCGTCCCGGACCTGGGCCATGGCGTCCCGCAGCTCCGACAGGTCCAGACGCCAGCGACAGGCGGTGTCCACCAGGGCGTGGCGGATCGGGTCGGGGCTGGAGCCGGTGGGCAGTTCGCGGTGCAGGGCGGTGATCCAGGCCTCGACCCGGGCGGCCCGCTCGGCGGCGGGCGCGGTGCGGTCGTCGCCGAGGTCGTCGAGCGCGTTGGCGGCCGCCCACAGGGCGTGGAGCGCCGGGCGCAGGGTCGGCGGCACCAGCTGGATCAGCGCGTACTCCGCCGGGTCCTGGTCCTTCGTCCGGCGCCGGCACAGTCGGTAGGCCGCCCGCAGGGCCGGATCGGCGCCGGTCACCGGCCGTCCGGCGGTTTCCGGGGTCACCTGTCGGTCGGCCGGCGTGGTGGTCGCGGGAGGCACATCGCTCACACCGAGGACGATACGTCCTGGTTGCGCGCGGTGATCACAGGGGCCGGGCGCGCGTCAGCGATCCACCCCGGACACCGGGCCGGGTGCGTCACGGCCCCGGCCCCGGGTCCGGCCGCACCGCCTCGGTGATGCCGGCCCGGGCCGCCTCCAGCTGAGCGGCGAACGCGATGCCGAGGAACAGGGCCACACCCGTCAGGTTGGCCCACAGCAGCAGGGCGACGAAGGCCGTCAGCGGCCCGTACACGGCACCGAAGGACCCGCTCTGGGCGACGTAGAGGGCCAGCAGCCAGGTGGCCGTGATCCACAGCACCAGATGGACCGCCGAGCCGAACGCCAGCCAGGTGTAGCCCGGTTGGTCCCGGCGCGGCGACCAACGGAAGATCACCGCCGAGGCGACCCAGGCGAGCACCACGCCCAGCGGCACGTCGAGAGCGCGCCACCAGTCGAGCCAGGTGCGGGACCAGCCGAGGGCCTGCACCACCGCGCCGCCGACGGCGTCACCGGCCACCAGCACCAGGAAGCCCAGGACCATCGGCATCCCCGCGGCGAGGGCGAGCAGCAGGGACCGGCCGTACTTGAACAGGAAGGGACGGTCCCGCTCGATGCCGTAGATGCGGTTGGCGCCGCGCTCGACCTGGGCCATCGCCGAGGTCAGGTTGAGGACGGCGAAGCCCAGGCCCAGCCACATGGCGACCGCGCCCCAGACACCGGAACCGGCGCTGCGCTGCGTGCTCCCGAAAGCGTCCTCGATCAGCTTCGCGCTGGCGCCCGGGACGATCTGGCCGAGCGTGAGTTCGATGATCCGCCCCACGCTCTCCGTGTGCACGGTGGTGGCCACGCCGACCAGGGCGATGGTGAACGGCACCATGCCGAGGACCACCTGGAAGGCGAGGGAGCGCGAGTTGCTGAATCCGTCCGCGTAACGGAACCGGGTGAACGCGTCGATGAGCAGCCGGCGGCCGCCGTAGCGCCGCAGCGCGGTGAACGCCTCGTCTCCGGAGAGTTCCTCCCCGATCATGTCCCGGGTCTGCGGGACATGCACAGCGGTACCCATCGAGAAGGTCTCCTTCTGCCTGCCCTGTGTCCGGGACCAGCATGCCGGGCGATCCGGCCGCGTGGTGGGTCAGAAGGGCATGCGACCGCGCGTGCGGCGCCCGGCCGAGCCGCTGCGGCTCACGGCGCGGGAACTCGAGTGGAAGGGCTTGCTGAAGAGCCTGCCCAGCGCACCCGGAGCCTTGCCGCCGGCGCGGGCGCCCGCGCCGAGAGAACGCTGGGTGCCGCGTTCGGGGTGGCGCGAGAGACGGGGGACGAGGAAGGCCAGGACGGCCAGGAGCACGCATCCGGCGATGACGGCGGCGATGATCACGGGCAACTCCTTTGAGTGGTGGGGAGATACGGGTGCCCCGTCGCGTCACCTCCATGTGGCCTGCTAGGCGCCGGTTCCGTCCGTTCCGTCGTCTTCGCCCTCGGCGCCGGCCTCGTCGCGGTCGCCCTCCGCCTGGGACGGGGTGGGACGCGGGGTCGTGTCCCGCTCGTCGTCGCGGTCGCCCTCGGCCTGAGACGGTGTGTGGTCGCTCATCGTGTTGCTCCTTGTGCGGTTGCCGGCTGCCGGGTACCCCGGTGGGGCCGGGAGCACCGGCCCCGCGCGCGGTACCACTGGCCGGCCAGCAGCACGGCCAGGACGAGTTCCGCCGCGTCACCGCCGTAGTACATGAGCTGCGAGGCGGCGTGCAGGTCGGCGGGGGTGTGGGCGGTGCCGGACGGGCCCGTGGCCCACAGGCTCTTCGCGAGGATCGCGTGGGCCGCGGAGGCGGCCAGCAAGGTGCCGCCCCGCACGGCCCAGCCGGGCCGGTGACGGATCGGGTCCACGGCGAGGAGCGCGAAGGTGAAGAGGGTGCCGGCGCCGAAGAGGTGGAGGTACACCAGCGGGTCGTGGTGGACGGCGGGCGGGAGTGGGGCCCGGTAGAGGAGCCACAGGCCGCCGATGTCCAGGACCGCGGCGACGGGTGGGAAGACGAGCGCCGTGACGAGGCGCGAACGGGTCAGCGAGACCAGGGCGCGGCGGCCGGGCGGCGGGAGGGTGCGCAGGGCCAGCGTGACCGGGCGGGACAGGACGACCGGCAGCGGGGCCACCATGCCGGCCGTCAGATGGGCGGCCGTGTGCGCGGTGAACGGCGGCAGCCACGCCCCCCACGGCACGGCGAACGCGGCCACGAGCAGTACCCCGCCCAGCCAGAACCCGGCGTCGCGGCGCACCGGCCAGCGATCCCCGCGGCGCCGCAGCCGGGCGGCGCAGGCCGTGTAGAGCAGACAGCCCACCAGGACGAGCACCGGCAGGGGAGCCGGGGTCGTCACCGCGCCCCCCTCCGCCGGCCGCGGCGTCCGGGGAGCGGACCGGCTGACGGGGGCAGGGCGGCGGTCATGTTCCGTGTCCCGGTGTGCGACCGAGGGCGGGCCCCGTGGCGGATCCGGTGTGGGGGTGGCGGGCCGTGTTCGTGGCGCGGGGCGGTGCGGAGGAACGGGCCGTCGCGGATTTTGGGGCGGGTGCGGCGGACCGTGTTCGCGGTGCGGGGCGGTGGGGAGGAACGGGCCCGTACCCCTGGCGGGTGGTCGGCTGATGGGGGCAGGGCGGCGGTCATGTTCCGTGTCCCGGTGTGCGGTCGGGGGCGCGCCCTGTGGCGGATCCGGTGTGGGGGCGGCGGGCCGTGTTCGTGGCGCGGGCCCGGGTGGAGGAACGGGCCCGGGTCCCTGGCGGGGTGGCAGGGGGCAGGGGCTCGGCGGCCGGGGGGCGGTGGCATCTCGCCCGTCCCTGGCCGCGGTCGCGGGGCGCGAAGCCCATGGCGTTCTCCTCGGCGGAGGCGGGCCGGAGCGGGCCGCCGGGTACCCGGGCCCTCCGGTGCGAAACCGGGGGCCTCCGGCCCCTCAGACCGCGCGGCGCCTCGCGACGGCCCTCTGCAACGCCGTGCGCAGCTCCGGCGACGGCGGCGGACCGTCCGCTTCCGCACTCGCCGTCACCGCCGCGGCGACATCCCGCAGCTTCGTGTTCGACAGCTGCGACGCCTCCCGCAGGATGTGCCACGCCTCGTCGGACGTACAGCCGTGGGTGGCCATGAGAATGCCCCGGGCCTGGTCGATGACCGGGCGCGAGGCGATGGCCTGGCGGAGCTGCTCGACCTCCTCCCGGAGCACGTGCAGACACTCCGCGCGTTCCAGGGCGACCGCCGAGGAGGCCGGAGCGGCCGGCGCCGACGCGGAGATCCGGCCGACGGCGTCCGGGCCGCTCAGCGGGTCGGTCGTGTCCAGGCCCGCCAGCTCCAGGATCCGGCGCGGCTGGCCGTTCCAGTTCGTCGCCGTCACCGTCCGCGACCACTGTCGGCCGTGGTCGGCCAGCACGTCCAGGAACTGCAGGCCGGCCGTGTCCATGAAATGCACGCCCCTCATGTCCAGCTCGACCCGGGTGACGGTGGCCGGCAGGTCGGCCAGGGTTCTGTCCAGGATCTCCGCACAGCCGTGGACGAGCTCGCCCCGCGGGGTGAGCTCGGCGCGGTCCGCGTCGACGCGGCCACAGATGACCAGGGTGTCCAGCCCTCCTGTGAGTCGCAGTGATGCCGCTGAGGTCATGTCACCGCCTTGTCGGTCCTCGTCGGTCGTGTTCGTCTCGCCGGCCTGAATGACGTCACTCGCCCCCGTGGAGGTCGGTGTGACGTGCGCCTGCCCGCCGTACGGCGTACTACACACGCTTCCGGGGAATGAGGTTGTCCCGTACGGGTACGAGCGCAGTGGTCCGCAAGAAGCGGGGGGAGAGGGGCTTGAACACTCGCCAGCAGGTGTCGGCGACCGGCCCGCGCGGACCTGTGCCGGGCTTGGCGGTGTTTCCGCTGGCCGGGCAGCAGGGCGTGAGGGCAGCCGGTGAGGTCGGCCTGACGACGCGTGCGATCTGGGAAGGCGTACTGGAGCAGGCTGTCCGTGAGGATGAGGACGTGTACTACTTGGAGCTGTCCGAGGTGACGTTCGTCGACGTCGCGGGTGCCGACGCGCTCGCGACGGCCGCCGGGCGGCTCCGGGACGGCCGGAAGTTCGTGGTGCGCCGGCCGCCGGCGGCGCTGCGACGCACGCTCGACCTGCTGTGGCCCGGCCAGACGGGGATCGAGGTGTCGACGTGACGACCGCCGCGGTGACCGAGCCCTTCGGGCCCCTCGATCCCTTCGCTCACCCGGCACTCTTCTACCGGGACGAGCAGGAGTATCTCGACGGCACCCTGCCCTTCGTGCACGCCGGCCTGGAGGCCGGCGAGCCGGTCGCCGTCGCCGTGCCCGGCAAGAGCCTCACCCTGATCAGGGACGCGCTGGGGGACGCCGCCGAGTCCGTGCGGCTCCTGGACATGCGCGAGGCGGGACGCAACCCCGGGCGGATCATCCCCGGCGTGCTGCGCGCCTTCGCCGACGCCCAGCCCGACGGCCGCCGGGTGCGGATCATCGGCGAGCCCGTCTGGGCGGGGCGCTCCGACACCGAGTACCCGGCCTGCGCCCAGCACGAGGCGCTCATCAACGCCGCCTTCCGGGGCCGTACGGCGACCATCCTGTGCCCGTACGACATCGCCCGGCTGCCCGAGCACTTCGTCGCCGACGCCTACGCCACCCACCCCACCGTCATCCACCCCGGCTCCGACGTCGCCCGGGAAAGCGACGCCTACGCCCCCGAGGACGTCGTCAGCCGCTACAACGAGCCGCTGGAGCCCGTGCGGGAGGCGCTGACGTTCGCCTTCGACTCCGACTCGCTCTCCCAGGCCCGGCACATGGCCGTCGGGGAGGGCGCGCGGCTCGGCCTCGTCGGCGTCAAGCGGGAGGACCTGGCCCTCGCCGCGGCCGAGCTCACCACCAACAGCGTGGTGCACGGCGGCGGTTCGGGTGTGCTGCGGCTGTGGGCCGAGGAGGGGTATGTGGTGTGCGAGGTCCGCGACGAGGGGCGGCTCGCGGACGTCCTGGCCGGACGCCGGCCCGTGCCCCGCGAGCAGCGCGGCGGGCGCGGGATGCTGCTGGTCAATCTGATCGCCGATCTGGTGCGGGTGCACCGGAGCGACAGCGGGACGACCGTGCGCTGCTGGTTCGCCCGCTGACCGGCCGCTGACGCTCAGGAGCCCAGCGGGTCCAGGGCCAGCGGCGCGATCCTGCCCTCCAGCATCGCGCCGAGACCCTGCACGGCGCACACGTCCGGGCGCTCGGCGATGTGCACCGGCATGCCGGTCGCCTGCCGCAGCATCTGGTCCAGGCCCGGCAGCAGGGCGCTGCCGCCGACCATCATGATCCCTCGGTCGGCGAGGTCGGCGACCAGGTCGGGCGGGCAGGCCCGCAGCACCTCGCCGATGCCGTCGAGGATCGCGGTGAGCGGTGTCTGGATGGCGTCCCGGACGGCCGCGGTGTCGACCTGGACGGAACGGGCCAGTCCCGTGGCGACGTCCCTGCCGTGGATCTCCGTGGAGGCCGGGCCCTGCGGGGTGAGGCCGTTGCCGGACAGGGCGAGTTGCAGCGGCCGGACCGACTGGCTCGGCAGCATCAGCTCGTGCTCGTGCCGCAGGTGCTGCACGATCGCCTGGTCGACGGCCTCGCCGCCCACCGGGATGCGTTCGGCGGTGACGATCGCGCCGAGCGACAGCACCGCCACCTGCGTGGCCGCCGCCCCGCACACCATGATCATGGTCGCCTCGGGATGCTCCACGGGCAGTCCGCAGCCGACGGCCGCGGCGATGAGGGTGTCGACCAGTTCCACCCGGCGGGCGCCCATGCCGACGAGTGTCTCGATGGCCGCGCGCTGGGCCAGCGGGTCGGCGTCGTGCGGGGTGCAGGCCGCCGCCCGCAGGATGGGCTTGCGGCGCAGCGCGCGGCGCATCTTGTCGCCCAGCAGGTGCCGCAGCATGCGCTGCGCCATCTCGATGTCGACGACGGTGCCGCCGGACACCGGCCGGACCACCCGGATGTAGTCGGGGGTGCGGCCCGTCATCTTCTCCGCGAGTTCGCCGACCGCGATCAGCGCCCCGGTCCGGGTGTTCACGGCGGCGGCGGACGGCTGGTCGACGACGAGACCCGCGCCCTTGACGTAGACGCGGGTGCGGGCCGCCCCGAGGTCGACGGCGAAGTGGCAGCGGCGCAACTGCTCCAGACTGGCGGTCATGGCAGGTCCTCCCGAGAGCACAGACCGTGGGGGGCCGCCAGGTGGCGGGCCTCGCGGGCGTGGGTCCGCCGGGTGGCGGGCCTCCTTCGCATGGTGCGCGGGAGCGGGCTCGGCCGCCTTTCCTGGGGGGCCGGGCGGGGCGCCGCCGAACGGGGGTATCGACCTCCGGTCACAGGGAGTGCGCGGCCTCCAGCAGGGGCGCGAGGGACGCCACCGTGGTCGCGCAGCCGGCCTCGCGCAGCCGCCGGTCGGTGGTGGTGTTCCGGGCCAGGCCGATGAAGCGCAGCCCGGCCCGCTGGGCGGCGGCGAGTTCGGCGAGCGTGGAACCGATGACCAGGCCGGTGGCGGCGGACCCCTCGCAGGAGTCGAGGGCGCGCAGCATGCAGTCCGGGTGCGGGGTGAGGAGCCCCAGGTCCTCGGCCCGCCCGTGGACCCCGGCCAGGGGCAGTGTGCCGTAGGGCCGCAGGTAGCGGGGCACGGCCTCGGCGCAGACGTCCGTGATGACACAGACGCGGCGGCCGGAGGCGTGCAGGGCGCGGATCAGGGGCGCGCAGTTGTGGGTCGCCGGCGCATGTGGCACCGCCTGGAGTTCGAGCGTGTCGAGACGCTCCCGCAGCAGCGGCCCGAGCGGGTCCCGCGCGAACGCCCGGAGGAGGTCCAGAGGGTGGGTGAACGTCTCCCGCACCGCGGCGGGCAGGGCCTGCCCCGGCTCACGGTGCTCGTCGACGAGGGCGAGCAGATCGCGTACGGCCTCGCGTGCGGTGGTCGCGGAGAACAGCCGGGCCATCGGGCCGTCGAAGCCGAGCAGGACCGTCTGGGTCTCGCCGAGGAGGTGGGGCAGCGGGCGCTGCGCGGGCGCGGCCCCGTGCGGTCCGGGCAGGGCGGCGCCCTCCGGGCCGAGCCGCACCGACGCCGTCACCGACAGCCCGGGCACCGGCCAGTGGCGCAGCCCGGCGTTGACCGCGCGCTGGGCGGCGCCGGCCCGGCGCAGCGGATGACGGCGGGTGATCCGGGCCGACTCCTCCAGCAGATGGCCGAGCAGCGGCTCGGACACCCGGCCGACCTCGGCCCGCACGAAGGCGACCGGGTCCTCCACGTGCCAGGACAGTTCGACCGCGGCGGTGAAGGCGCCCTTGCCGGAGCTGGGCAGGGAGACACGGTGGTGGGCCTGGTGCGGGGTGAGGTCCACCTCGTAGTAGGTCACGAGCCGCGGCGGCCCGTCGCCGTGCGGCCGGGCAGGGTCCAGGAGGGTCAGCGGGCCGTCGGGCCGGGTGTGGACGACGGCCGCGCGGCCCGGGGCCGGTACGCCCAGCCGGCGCAGGTCGTGGGTGATGAAGGGACCTTGCACCAGGTCGCGCGCCTCGGGCTCCGGCGCCGTTTCGGGGGACAGCGGGCAGTACCAGGCGACCGGCGGGGTGTCGGTGGCGCCGTCCTGGTAGAGCGGCTGGAAGCGCTGGGGGC
This sequence comes from Streptomyces sp. 378, assembly GCF_030124145.1. GTDB lineage: Bacteria > Actinomycetota > Actinomycetes > Streptomycetales > Streptomycetaceae > Streptomyces. Next base: position 277,534 of record NZ_JASKMS010000006.1, on the reverse strand, counting down.
CCTGGGCGGCCGAGCTGGCGGCGAACTGCTCGTAGACGGCAGGGGAGACGATGACCTGGATGCCGGCGGGCACGGGCGGCGGCCCGGGCGGCGGGGTGGGCCGGTCCCAGAACGTGACGGTCAGGGGCGGCGGGTCCACGAGCCCGGTGAGGACGTCGGGCAGGCCGCGCAGGACGGCGACCAGGACGGGCAGGAGGTAGGTGCCGGGTTCGGTGCGGACCTCGTAGCCGTTGCCGCGGACGCGTACGTCGAACCGGTGGGGGTCGAGCGCGCCGCGGGAGAGCATCTCGTGCACCGCGTACTCGAGGGTGATACGGGCCTCGGGGTGGCCGGTGAGCCCGTCGGCCTCGAAGAGGATCGTGGGGGCGCGGGCCCCGAGCCGGGACAGCAGGTCCGCCCTGAGGGTGCGCAGCCGGTCCCGGGCGGCTTCGGCGGCCGGGCCCGGGACGCCGTCGAGGGGCTCGCCGTACCAGAGGTCGAGGGCGCGCCGGCTGCCGCCGGTGCCGTCGGCGAGGAGTTGCTCGCAGTGCAGCACGTCGACGTACAGGTCAGGCGCGTGCAGGGCGTAGGAGCGCGAGAAGGAGATGAGGCGGTCGGGGGGCAGCACCTCGCGGACCTCCGCCGCCAGGCGTGCGAGGCGGGCGACGGCCTCGTTCGGTGGCGGGGGCTGCTCCCACAGGCCCGTGGCCAGCTCGTCGTGGGTGACGCGCCGTCCGTGGCGGAGGAGCAGCATGCACAGCAGGGCCTGGGCCGTCGGCGAGGGCTGCTCGATGTCCCGGGTGCCGTCGGTGACGCGCAGCGGGCCGAGCAGGCTGAAGGAGCGCGCCGGCGGCCACGGGGCTCCGGCGACGAGGCGGGCCGCGTAATCGGCGGCCTCGGGCAGCCGGTGCCGGTCGATCAGGCGGAGCAGTTCCTGGTGCTCGTCCGGGATCCGCGCGCCCGGGGCCAACTGCTTGAGCAGCCACCGGAACTCGGCGAGGTCCGACTCGGCGTCCTTGCCCGACGACTCCTCGCCCAGGGCGAACCGGCTCAGCAGCAGGGTGCCGTCGGGCCGCAGCAGCAGACCGGAGGGCCCGCGCTCCCCCCGGACCAGATCGTGCGCGTGCAGGGCCCGCAGCCCGGCCGTGCCCTGGCTCACGAGGGTGGCGAACACCCGGAAGGACAGGCCCGGCAGCACCTCGGACACCGTCAGACCGTCCACGAACTCCGTGACCAGGTACGGCGCGTCGTCCTCCACGCCGAAGTCGAGCACCCGCACGACATGCGGGTCGTCCACCCCGGCCAGCGCACCCGCCTGCTCCAGGAAGCGGTCGTGCGGGGCGGGACGGCCGCGGTAGCGGCGCACGATCACCTGCCGGTCCGTGCGGACGTCCCGGGCCCTGGACACCCGCCCGTTCCACCCGCGCCGCGCGCCCAGCCGGTACCGCCCGGCGAACAGTTCCTCCCCGCCCAGCCGCCGCACGGTCTCCCGGCTGACCGTCGCGAACGCCGGGCCCGTCCCGCCCGGCCCGCTGTCCGTCTCGGCCCGGAACTCCCCGGCCGCGAGTCCCGCGCGCTCGTCGATCAGGCCCCCGACCTGTGCGAGGAACTCCCGTGTCCGGCCACGCGCCGTACGGGGCAGGGAGCGCAGCAGCAACTCCCTCACGCCGGGCCGGAACGTATAGGAGCCGGGTGGGCCGGGGGCGGCGGTGAGCATGCCGCTGAGGATCACCTCGGCCAGGTGCTGGGGGCGCGGGTCGCGCTCCAGGGTGCGCTGGACCAGACGCATCACCGGGACCGAGGGGACCGCCAGCGCGAGGTGTCCGGCGAGACGGAAGGCCTCCGGGGACGCGGTCGCGCGAAAGCGCAGGACCAGGTCCTCGGGGGAGGACGTGGCGAGGTCGGGGGAGGGCTCGGCAGGGGGTGCGGGGGCGGGCGGCAGCCAGGCCGCCGCACCCGGCGTGCGGGCGCCGCCCGGGTCGGAGAGCAGGGCCGCCCAGTGGGCGAGCCATGGGGCGCCCGGTTCCAGGACCGGCAGCGGCAGGGCCCGGTCCGGGGGCGGTGACGCGTCGTACGGGGTGAAGGCGAGTGCCGCCGAGGGGGCCGCGGTGGACGGGGACGTCAGCAGGCCCGGCTCGGCGGGCAACGCCGTGGTGGACCAGAGGTGTTCGGGCAGCGGCTGGACCACGGCGAGCGGCATGCGGTGGGCCCAGTGCCGCAGCGTGCGGTACCAGCGGTCGCCCGCCTCGCCGGGGCGCCACTGCGGGCCCACGCAGTCGCTGACGACGAGGGTGACCGTACGGCCGTCGTCGAGGACGGGGACCTGACGGGCCCGCCCGTCGGGCGTGGCCGGGTGCAGGGTGACCGTGCGGAAAATGCCCGACTGGGCCAGGGCGGTGTGCAGTTCGCTCACCAGGGGGCGCCAGACCGGCATGGTGGGGCCGGTGTCGTGCACGAGGTTCAGGCGCAGCCAGCGGTCGGGCGCCGGGCGCAGCACGGGCAACCACACGTCCGGGTGGGCGCCGAGCCGTGCGATCCGGTCGGCCGTCGCCCGCTCGTCCAGCCGGCGCAGATGCGGGGAGGGCACCTTGCGCTGCAGCGGACGCAGCGCGCGCTGGAGTGCGAGGGGACGGGGGAGCATCAAAGGCGCGGGCGCGAGGAGGGGCGATCCGCCGCCGGGGTGGTGCCGCGGGCGGGCCGGGGAGCGCGGGGCGGGGAGGCGCAGGGGGACGCGGTCGGGGGCGGCCGTGACCCGGGCGGGGGGCTCGGCGGGCTGCGGCGGTACGGGGGCGGCGGGGGCTCGCTCTCCCGGGGCGGGAGACTCCTCCTCGACAGCCGGAGGCCGGGGATCGGGGGCCGGGCCGGTCTCGGCCGCCCCGGTCGGCGGCCCCAACCGGCCCGCCAGCCAGAGCAGTTCGGCGATCTCCCGGGGGGTCGGCGTGGCACCCGCCGCCGACAGGGCCGCCGCGAGCCGGGCGACCGGGGACGACCCGGGCCCGGCCTCAGAAGCCATCGCCGTCGGCGGTCGCGCTGAGGTACGGCATCAACTGCTCGGCGAGGTCGTCGCGGGACTCGGCGTCCAGCCCCGCGACTCCGGTGAGGTAGAGGGCGTTCAGCAGCTGGTCGGTGGCCAGTTCACCGCCGGAGGCCCGCTCCAGGAAGCGGGTGATCAGGCGGTCCGCGTCACCGTCCGGCGTGTCGAGGTGGGCCCGGACGATGTGGGTGAGCTGGTCCCGGTCGGGGCGGCGCAGTTTGAGCCGGACGCAGCGGCGCAGGAAGGCGGGCGGGAACTCGCGCTCCCCGTTGCTGGTCAGCACGACGAACGGAAAGGCCCGGCAGCGGACCCGGCCCTGCCGGACGGTGACCGGGGTGTCCGTGCCGTCGGCGAGGACCTCGGCCCCGCCGTCGCCGGAGTGCCGGGCCGCGCGGACCAGTTCCGGGATCTCGTACTGGCCCTCCTCCAGGACGTTCAGCAGGTCGTTCGGCAGGTCGAGGTCGCTCTTGTCGATCTCGTCGACGAGCAGCGCCCGGGGCCGGTCGTAGGGGAGCAGGGCCGTGCCGAGCGGGCCCAGTCGCAGGTGGTCCTCGACGCCCCCGGACCTGTCCGGCGCCTCCCGGGCCGCGTACAGCCGGGACAGCGGGTCGTACTGGTAGAGGCCGTCGGCCAGCGAGCTGCGGCTGGTGATGTTCCAGCGCAGCACCGGGCCGAGCCGCAGCTCGCGTGCCACCGCGTAGGCGAGGGAGGACTTGCCGGTGCCGGGCGGGCCGGTGACGAGCAGCGGCCGGCGCAGGCACAGCGCGGCGTTGACGAGCCGGACGCTCTCCTCGGTGGCGACGTACGTCTTCGCCCGGTGCACGCGGTCGGGGGAGACGGCCGTCGCGTCGTCGCCGTCGTGCGGCGGCGGCAGGGCGGGCCCGCCGTCGAAGGCCCGCCAGGGAGGCGGGGCGGGCAGGTCGTCGATGCCGTCGTGCGGCTCGTTCCGGCCGGTGTAGACGGACCAGTGCGGCATGGGGAGTGGTCTCGCTCTCCGTTTTCGTGCGGGTGTCTCTCGTACGCGTCGCGGGCGGGTGGGTCAGGCCACCGGCGACCTCGCGTGCGTCGCGGCGACGGCGTGCGGGTCGGCGAAGAGCCGCGGGTCGTCCCAGAGCAGCTGGATGCCGCGGGCCCAGTGGCCCTCCTCTGCGAGCGCCTCCTCGCGCAGGGCGAGGACGTGGCGCGGCAGTTCGGCGGGCGGTACGGCCGCTACGTGGGCGTCGAGCGCGTCCAGGAACGCCTTGCCGGTGCAGCCGTCCGCCCCGACGCACTCCTCCTGCCCGGAGCCGCAGCCGCCGCGCGACCACACGATCACCGGGGCCGGCGCGGCGAGCGAGACGTCGAAGTGGAGCCGGGTCCGCGAGGCCGCCGGGGCGGTGCCGAACCCGGCGAGGCAGGCGTCGCGCCGGCGCAGCCGCAACCGCAGCCGCCCGGGCTCCTCCGGCCCGCCGCACTCCACCCGGTGCATCCGCGCGCCCGGCCAGGAGTCGAGGCGCTTCCACGCCCGGGTCAGCACGTGCCGGGTGCTGGCCTTGCGGCGGGTGTGGTCGGTGACGACCAGTGGGTAGACGCAGCCGAGCGGGGTGTCGTCGTCCGGGGCGCTCTCCCAGCGGTCGACCGGCCAGTCCAGCCAGTCCCGGGGCAGCGCGAAGGCGACCAGCTCGTCCGCACCGGGCGTCAGATATCGGAAGGCCGCCTCGATGCCGTCCCGTACGAACGTGTGCAGCCGGTGCTGCTCGACCGTGCCGGAGGCCACCGGGTGCCGCCGCCCCCCGCTGTACGCGGACACCTCCACCCGGACCAGGCCGTCGCCCGCTCCGCTGTGCCCGAGCTCGACGAGGATCGGCGACCAGTCGGGCACCGACGGCTCCGCGGTCGGGGTGTGCAGCAGGTCCTGGAGCCGGTCGGCGAACCGGGTGACGGTCCGTGCGGCGCCCGGTCCGTCGAGTTCGCACAGCACGAACAGGGCCGCCGACCACAGCGAGTCGAAGCCCTCCTCGGGCGGCGGGGGATCGAACGGGTCGGCCGCCGCCGTGTACAGCCGCACCGGGTCGCAGTCGACGCCGGCGCGGGCCGCCTTCTCGACCAGGGCGCGCAGCCGGGCCCGGTCGGCACCGGTGTGGTCGGAGGTGGGGACCAGGCTCTCCAGATCCGGCCAGTAGCGGGCCATGACCTGGGTGGGCATCATCCGGCCGGTGCGCACGTCCCGGCTGACGGAGTCCGCGGTGACCATGCCGACGACCTCGCCGGTGTCGGCCAGGGTGACGGCGGCTCCGCTGAAACCGGGGGCCAGGGGCTGGCCGCCCGGCTGCCAGGCCTCCAGCTGGAGCCACTCCCGTCTGATCAACTGCGGTGCGGTGACGCGGTATTCGGCGAGGGTGCCCTCGTCGAAGCCGTCCGGGTAGCCGTAGACGACGAGTTTGCGGGCCGTCGTGCCGTGCGCCGCGTCGACCGGGGCCAGCGCGGCCGGGGCGATCGGCATCTCCCGGTCGAGTCGCAGCACGGCCAGGTCGCCGGGGTCGGTGACGCCGCCGCTCCAGCCGCCGTGCGCGACGACCCGGGCGGGGACGGGCGGGGTGCCGGGCCGCTCCGTGAAGGTCACCGCCAGGTCCTCGCCGTCGGCCACGACATGGGCGCACGTCAGCACCGTGTTCGGGGTGACCAGGAAACCCGCCCCGGCCACCCGGCCCCGTAACTCGACGCGGGCGTGCCACTCGGCGCTGCTCAGAGCGCTCACCGGTGCGCTGTCCATGGCGCCGTTCATGAGGTGGTGCCGGCCTCCGGGGCCGCCGGGGCTCCCGCCGCGGCTGCCGCTTCGGGGGTGGACGGGGACCAGGTCAGCTTGACCACCAAGTGGCCCTCGGCGGTGCCCTTGGCGATGAACGCGCCCGTCTCGGCGGCCAGTTTCACGCCGAACTCGATCTCCACGCCGTCGGGCCTCAGCGAGCCGTCCCGGAAGACGCGCAGCGCCGCCTCGGCCGCCGCACGCACTCCGTCCAGGGCGCCCTCGAAGGTGTGGGCCGCCCGGGCCGCGCCGTCGCCGCGGGAGACCAGGCGGGAGCCGGACCGCTCCTCCACCGCCTCGACCGCGACCACGGCGCCGTCACCGGTTCTGAACTCGACCAAGCCGTCCACGACACCCCCGTCGTCCGATTGCGCTGGGCAGCACCATTGTGACGGAAGGTACTTGATGACGCGGTCGGCATGCACCGTACTCATCCGCCGACGGTCCCCCGGATCACCCCCAGCTCCACCAGGTCCTGCGGACGGATGCGGAGCTGGTCCGCGGTAGCCTCCACCGCGCGCGGCGGTCGTTTCAGGATGGCCGCCGCGAGCTCCGGGGCGATCACCGAGAAGTAGCTGTCGGGTGTGGCCCAGGTGTTGCCGGGAGCGGCCAGGGCCAGCGCACCGCCGGAGCCGCCTTCACCGATCACCAGCGTGGTCACCGGGGTGCCGGCGCTCGCGACCGCGCCGAACAGGTCGGCGATCGCCGCGCCCGCCCCCTGCCGCTCCGCCTCCGCGTCGTTGGCCGCGCCCGGGGTGTCCACCAGGGTCAGCACCGGGATGCCGAGCCGGTCCGCGAGACGGATCAGCCGGGCGGCGGTGCGGTACCCGGCCGGCCGGGTCGCGCTCCCGGTCTGCGCGGCGTACGCGACCGTACGGCCCTCGTGCGTGCCGAAGCCGCACAGCATGCCGTCCGGGTCGGTGCCGCCGCAGCGGTCGCCGCTGATCGCGACCCGCTCGGTGAAGTACGCGTCCAAGTAGGCCGTGGCACGCGGCCGCCGGGAGGAGCGGGCCCGCCGGACGGCGTCCCAGCCCGTGGCGGGCAGGACCCCGCACTCGCCGAGCGGGTCGGGCGGCGGGGCGGGCGTGACCGACGGGCACGTCAGCAGCCGCAGCCACCGCCCCAGCGTCTCGCGCAGCTCCTCCGGCGGTACGACCGCGTCCGCCGCGCCCGCCGCGACCTGCGCCTCGGCCGTGTACGCCGCCGGGTCCGCGTCCGCCGGCCGCACCCGGGAACCGGCGAAGCCGACCTGGGCACCGGGCAGTGCGAGCACCACGTCGGCGCCCGCGCCCAGGGTGGCCCAGCCGCCCCCGGTGGTCGGGTCGCGCAGGACCGCGACCTGCGCGAGACCGGCCTCCCGGGTGAGCGCCGACTGACGGGCCACCCGCTGGAGTTGGGTCAGCGCGAGCATGCCCTCCTGCATCCGGCTGCCGCCCGTCGCCACCAGCGGCACCACCGGGAGGTGGCGCTCGCGGGCGTAGGCGTACGCCGCCTCCAGCCGGTCCCCGGTGCGCTCGCCGAGGGAGCCGCCGAGGAAGCCGAACTCGAACGCGAGCAGCACGGCCCGGGTGCCGCCGACGCGGGCGGTGCCGCACACCACGGACTCCTGCTCGCCGGTGCGTTCGGCGGCCCGCGCGCGGGAGTCGTCGTAACCCGACCAGGCGAGCGGGCCGTCGGGCCTCGACGGCCTCGCGGGGACGGGAAGTCCGGCGAACGTGGCCTCGTCGGCGAGGGCGGTGACGACGGCGCGGGCGGAGAGGCGCTCAGTCATGGGCCAGCGCCCGCTTCAGGATCTTCCCCATGTCGTTGCGGGGCAGCGCGTCCAGGTGGTGGACGACCCGTGGCCGCTTGTGCGGGGCGAGCCGCTGCGCCACATGGTCCGCCAACTCCTCCAGCCCGGGCGGCGACTCGGGGTCGGCCGGCACGATCCACGCCACGATCCGCTCGCCCAGGTCGGCGTCCGGCTCCCCCGTGACGGCCGCCTCCCGCACCCCGGGGTGTTCCAGGAGCGCGTTCTCGATCTCACCGGCACCGATCTTGTAACCGCCGCTCTTGATCAGGTCGGTGGCCTTGCGGCCCACGATCCGGACGTAGCCGTCGGGGTCGCGCACCGCCATGTCGCCGGTACGGAACCAGCCGTCGGCGGTGAAGGCGGCGGCGGTGGCGTCCGGGCGGTTGAGGTACTCGGTGAACAGGTTCGGCCCGCGCACCTGGATCTCGCCGACCGTCTCCCCGTCGTACGCCGCGACCTCCGAGCCGTCCTCCTCGACCAGCCGCAGCTCCACACCCGGCAGCGGCACGCCGACCGTGCCCGGGCGGGCCTCGCCGTCGGCACGGACGCTGGTGTTCATCAGCGTCTCCGTCATGCCGTACCGCTCGATCACCCTGCGCCCGGTCGCGGCCGCGATCCGGCCGTGGTCGTGCACGGGCAGCGCGGCGGAACCGGAGACCAGCAGCCGCGCCCCGGTCAGGGCCTTCACCAGATCCGGGTCGCTCGTCACGGCCTCCGCGATGCGGTGGTACATCGTCGGCACCCCGAACAGCATGGTCGCCCCGCCGTTCAGCTCCCGGGCGACGCCCTGGGTGCTGAAGCGGCCCAGGTGCCGCACCGAACCGCCGCGCCGCAGCGGGCCGAGCGTACCCAGGACCAGCCCGTGCACATGGAACAGCGGCAGCCCGTGAACGAGGACGTCGTCGCCGGTCCACCGCCAGGCGTCGGCCAGCGCGTCCAGGGTGCCGGCGACGGCCCGGCGCGGGATGACGGCACCCTTGGGCGGGCCGGTGGTGCCCGAGGTGTAGACGATCAGGGCCGGGTCCTCCGCTCCCGCACGGTCCTCGGGGGCGGCGCCGGTGGCGTGCACGTCGACGTCCACCCGGGTGAGGTCCCGCAGGGGGGCGGGGAGTTGGTCGTCCGGGGCGGTGAGCACGAGGCCGGGGGCGCTGTCGGACAGGATGTGCCCGAGCTCCTTCTCGCCCGACTTGGGGTTGAGCGGCACGGCCGGCACCGAGGCCATCAGCGCGGCGACGACGGCGACGGCCGTCTCCATCGTGGGCGTCGCCCAGACGGCGACCCGGCGGGCCCGCCCGATGCGTTCCGCCGTCGCACCGGCCGCGGCGGCGAGCTCGCCGTAGGTCAAGGAGCGCTCACCGAACCGCAGGGCGGGCCGGTCGGCCGGGCCACTGGTCAGGGCCGGGAAGAGAGAGGTCACGCGTCACATCTCCTTAGCTGTTCGCCTGTCACGGGTCCCCGGCGGTCCGCCCCGCCCGGGGGCGGAGCGCCGCGACCCGTCAGGCCGCCGCCGGTACGACCGCCACCCTCCCTCCGTACACCATCGGCCGCCGGAAGAAACGCTCGCGGTCGGCGCCCGGTGCGGCCGTCCTGCGTGCGCGCCGGTCTGCTGAGGTCACACGGGCTGTCGTGGCTCCGGAGGGCATTGTTAGCCTGCGACGGACACCGAGTCGATCACCTCTACGAGGATGGAGTCGCCGTGGCCGGCACCCCGCGCATCGCCGTCGTCACCTATGACCCTCGCGGCGAGGAGCACAAGGACCGGGACCTGCCGGTGCTGGTGGAGGCGCTGCGGGAGGCGGGGGCCGGGGCCGTCGCCGTGCACTGGGACGATCCCTCGGTGGACTGGGCCGCGTTCGATCTCGTCCTCATCCGGTCCACCTGGGACTACAGCTGGCGCGCCGAGGAGTTCACGGCGTGGGCCGAGCGGTGCGGGAAGGCGACGCGGCTCGCCAATCCGGCCGACATCGTGCGGTGGAACGCCGACAAGCGCTACCTCGGGCAGCTCGCCGAGGCCGGAGTGCCCGCCGTGTCCACCCGGTATGTCGCGCCCGGCGACCCCGTCGACCTGCCCGCCGAGCGGGAGTACGTCGTCAAGCCCGCCTCCGGGGCCGGGGCCCGGTACGCCGCCCGTTACCCGGCCGGAGAGCGGGACGCCGCCGCACGCCAGGTGGAGCGGATGCACGCCGAGGGGCTGACCGTGATGGTGCAGCCCTATCTGGCCGGCATCGACACGCACGGTGAGCGGGCTCTGCAGTTCTTCGGCGGACGCCTGCTGCACGCGAGCGTCAAGGGCGCCGTCCTGGCGCCCGGCACGCCCTACGACGCCGACAAGGTCGCCCATCCCGACCTGCGCCCCTGGGAGCCGACCGGTGCCGAACTGGCCGTCGCCGAGCGGGCGCTGGCCGCCGTGCCCGGGGACGCGGAGCCGCTGTACGCGCGCGTGGACCTCGTCACCGGACCGGACGGGGAGCCGTGGGTGATGGAGCTGGAACTGATCGAGCCGAACCTGTTCCTCGGTCTGCACCCGGACTCCGTGCCGCGCGTCGTGCGGGCGGTGCTGGCAGCCGCCCGCTGATCGGCACGGTGGGGCATACGTCCCTCGGTGGGGCTTTTGGTGTACGGGTAGGGCCATGCCCTCTCCCGAGCCGGCCCCGGAGCCCGCGCGACGGACCTGGGCACCGCTGCCGGCGGTGTGCGCCGGCGTACTCGGGGGGCCGCCTCCGCGATGTTCAACACCACCCGCCAGGTCGGCAGCGCCACCGGCGTCGCGCTCGGCGGCAGCCTGCTCGCCTCCGCCGCGAACCACGGCACCGGGATCCGGACCGGCGTGGGCATCGGCGCGCTCGCGTGTCTGACCGCGGCGGTCCTCGCATGGTGGTGCGTACCGGCGAAGCCCCGGCATGTTGCGCAGGCCCGGTAGGACTCATGTCTGCGGACGGACTGCCCGGGCCCCTCAGCCCGGACGGCCGGTGACGGACACCCGCTGCACCAGCCCCCAGGTGAACTCCGCGGCGGCCTCCCGCCGCACGCCCCGAGCGTCCGGGGCGCTGAAGGCCAGCCCCCACCGGGTCGGTGCCGAGCCCTCCAGGGGGCGGGCCGGGGCGAAGGCACGGGCCGCCTCGTCGACCGTGCAGGACCAGGGGGTGAGATCGTCGAGCGTGCGCAGCTCCGGGCCCGGGGCGCCGGGGGCGCGGACCAGCCACTCGTTCCACACCGCGCGGTTCGGGGCGGTCAGCACCTCGAAGCGCAGGGTGGGCCACAGGGGCAGCGGCCACAGCCAGGCCTCGCAGTCCAGGTCGCCGATCCGGCGGGGCGTGCGGGACTCGGGGTCGCCCAGCACCTGGCGGTAGCGGGACAGGGGCGTGCGCGAGCGCGGGGAGCGGACCATGGCCTGCCAGCGCTTGTTGGCCTCGCGCAGGTCCGCGAGGGAGGCCCCCAGCTCGTGACGGGCGTCCTCCACGAGATCCGAGTTGTGGTCGGCCATGCGGCGCAGCAGCACCAGCTGGAAGTCGAGCGGGGTGAAGGGGCTAGCGGGGCGCTTCGCGGAGGGCATGGGAACCATCGTCGCCCACCGGCGCGGTGCCCGGGCGGCGGCCGTCCGGGAGGAAGAGCACCGAGTTGACGTAGCGCGGGCCGCGCAGCGGGTCGTACGGCAGGACACGGCGGAGCAGGCCGTGCGAGACCACGTAGGAGGCGTCCGCCTGGTGCGCCTCCAGGGGGAACTTCGCCAGCGGCACCCACCGGTCGCCGGGCAGCACCCAGCCCTCGTAGCCCAGCAGGGACAGATAGGTCACCACCGGCGCGATCGGCTGGATGCGGGACTCCAGTTCCACGAACAGGGCCGGGCGGTCCCGGGCCAGCAGACCCGTCGCGCCCCGCAGCACCGCCGGTTCGTTGCCGTCCACGTCGATCTTGATGAAGCCGACGTTCCGCAGACCCAGCTCGTCCAGCGTGACACAGGAGACGTCCAGCGCGCGGCCGTGGATGTCGCGCCGCACCAGCGAGGACACGCCCCGGTCGCCGGAGTCGTCCGGCGGCAGCCACAGGCGGGCGATGCCCGGCCGGTCCGAGGCCGCCGCCCGGATCACGCGGACGTTCGGCGGCGCGGCGGCGGCCAGCAGCCGGGCCAGATGGGGCACCGGCTCGACCGTCACGACCTGTTCGGCCAGGCCGGCCAGGCGGTGCGTCCAGGGCCCGTACCAGCCGCCGACGTCCACCGCCGTACCGCAGCCCGGCGGGCACAGCTCGGCCAGCCGCGCCAGCTCCGGTTCGAACCGGGGATAGAGCGCCCGGGCCGCCGCGGCCACCAGACGGGTGGGCAGGAGAGGGGCGAGGCGCGCTGCCAGGCTGGTCACGGTGCCATCCTCTTGAGGAGTTCCTCGTGCACGTCGTCCGGCACCTGCTCGCCCGAGGAGGGCAGCAGCTGCGGAATGCCGTCGGTGATCGGGTAACGGCGGTGCAGGCGGGGGTTGTACAGCGCCTCCTCCTGCCCGGCCTCCTCGGCCAGCAGGTGCAGCGGGCCCTTGTCGATCGGGCAGGCGAGAATCCTGAGCAGCGGGTCGTCGGGCTTCAAGGGGATGCCAGCTCCTCGGCGGGTGGGGTGGGTTGGGGAGTGGTGTCGTGCTTCGGCATGGTCAGCAGCACGGCCACCGCGAGGGCCGTGCCCGCCACCCGCAGCGCGAGCCGCAGCGGCTCGTCCGGCAGGGCCTCGCCGAACGAGACCGTGCCGAGCACCGCCGTGAACAGACTGGTGACGGTCGTGCACACCGGCACGATCAGCGACGCCCGGCAGCGCTGGAGCGCCGCCTGCGACATCACCAGGCCGACCACACCGGTGAACAGCAGCAGATACGGATACGGGGAGCTCAGCAGGTCCAGGATCGCGCCGCCGATCCCGCTGGTCGTCAGGTGGCCGGCGACGCCCTTGATGGCAAGGGAGCTGACCCCGTAGAGCAGGCCCACGGCCACCCCGTACTCGACGCCGGTCGTCGGGCGCCGGTGCCGGTTGCGGGTGCGCCGCTCGGCGGAGGCGTACAGCCACACCCCGGCCGCCAGCGAGGGCACGCACACCAGCAGGATCAGCTGGTAGGGCGCGTCCTGGCTGACGGTGTCGGAGCCCTCCCGCAGCGACAGCACCACCATCAGCAGCGCCAGCAGGATCGCGCCCAGCGCGTACCGCTCCCGGCCGGAGGTCTCCTCCCCGAGCAGCCGCGCCGACAGCAGCACCAGCAGCACCAGGCCGGAGACGAAGATGCCCTGCGCGGCGGCGATCGGCAGGGTGCGGTAGACGACGAGCTGCGCGGCGAAACCGGCGGCGAGGGCGAGGGAGCCGCCGATCCACAGGGGACTGCCGAGGACGAGGCGCAGCAGCCGGGCCGGCTGCCGGATCGACACCTCGGGCAGGGAGGTGAGCGCCCGTTTCTCCAGCACGAAGCCCAGGCTGTACAGGGTGTTCGCCAGCAGGGCCGCGGCCACTCCCCACCACATGGGTTACGTCCTCCGGGCGTGCAGCAGCAGGATCGACGCGAGCTGCGGCCGGGCGCAGGCCAGCCGGTCCAGCGGCCGCAGCGGACGCGGCACACCGTGGAAGGGGGCCCCTTCGAGCCGTACGACGGTGAATCCGGACGCGGCGACGAACTCCTTGAGCGCGCGGGCGGTGTAGAGCCGCAGATGCCCCACGACCTCCTTGCCCGGACGGCCGTGGATGCCGCGCAGGCTGACCTCCGAGAACACCGGTTGCACCCCGGCCAGCAGCAGGCCTCGGTTGTACCAGGCGGCCAGATTCGGGGTGGACAGCATCAGATGGCCGCCCGGGCGCAGGATCCGCCGGATTTCGTCGAGGGCCGCGTCCGGGTCGACGAGGTGCTCGATCACCTCGCTGAACAGCACGGCGTCGGCCGAGGCGGACGCGAAGGGCAGCCCCCCGCCGGTGAGTTCGCCGCGGACGGCGTACGGGATGCGGGTGCGGGCGCGGCGCAGGGCGTCCTGGGACCAGTCGACGCCGATGACGCGGTGGCCGGGCAGGAGCGGGGCGGCGGTGGCGGCGGCGGTGCCGTCCCCGCAGCCGATGTCGAGGACCGTGCGGGGGGTCCGGGCCGCCGGTCCGAGGGCGCGGGCCAGCATGCGGGCCTGGCGGAGGCTGCGCGGGGTGCCGGAGGCGACCGGCACGGCCGGGTTCTCGTAGAAGTCGCGCAGGTCCCGGGGTGGGCGTCCGGTGGTGGCCGGGGTGGTCATGGGGTCACCTCCGTGGTGTGCAGATAGTGCTCGAAGAGGTCGCGGAGGTGGGCGCCGTCGCCGTGGCCGAGCAGGGCGTTCGACCAGCGCAGGGCCAGATGGAGACGGCCGGCCGTGGAGGCGGTGGTCACGGTCAGGCCCCGCGGCATCCGGGCCGGGGCGGAGAACCAGACGGCGTGCGCGCGGCCCGCCTCCTCCCCGAAGTCCAGCGGGTAGGGGATACGGCCGATGTTGCTGAGCAGGGTCGTCGACGTCCAGGGCGCGGCGGCCCGGCGCAGGGCGCGGGTGAGGGCGGCGCGGGCGGTGACGGGTGCCCAGGGCGCGGTCAGCAGGGCCGCGCCGTGGCCGAGTTGGGGGCGGGGCAGGGACTTCAGGGCACGGGTCCGCTCCGCGGTGCGGCGCAGGAGGGCCGGCATGTCGGTGACGTCCAGCTCCCGCGGCGCGTACGGGACCTCCACCAGACGTGTGCCGTTGCCGATGGGCATCGTCGTGTCGCGGGGGCGGTCGTCCACGGGCATGGTGATGCGCAGGGGGCGGGGGCGGGCGCCGTGCTCCCTGTTCCAGTGGGCGATGGTCAGGGCGGTGGTGACCATGAGCTGGTCGTTGACGGTGTAGGGGGAGCCCTTGGGGCGGTGCGGGAGGGGGAGTTCGGTGACGAGCATGCCGTTGCCCGGGGAGGGGTCGGGCGTGCCCCGCGCCACCCGCGCCGGGGGCGACCAGCCGGCCGGGGTGTCCGCCGCCTCCTGGCGGGCTTGGGGCGCGCGGACCGGGGGCGCCGCGGGGGCGTTGTCCCTGTCCCCGTACAGTTCCGCGGCTGTCGCCAGGACGCGGAGGCAGGCCGGCCCGTCGAGGGCGGTGTGGTTGATGGTGAGGAGGAGGACCGAGTCCACCACCTCGAGCCGTATCGGCGGGGACGACGACAACGGCGGCGCGTGGGAAAGGGCCCGGGCCCTGGCGTCCCGCAGGGCCCGGGGGCCCGGCGGGGCGAAGGTCACCACCTCCACATCGGGCTCCGGCGTCAGCTCCCACTCGTAGCGCCGCCGGTACCAGGGCCCCCGCGCCTCCCGCATCAGGATCCTCGGATGCCGGTGCAGGGCCTCCACGAACGCCTTGCGCAGCCGCGCCCGGTCGAGGGGGCCCGGGAGGTGCACCTCGATGTGGACCGTTTCCGGTTCCGCCTCCTGGAGGCAGTGGCGGGACACCTCGTCCACCACCGGGAACGGAATGCGCGCCGGTGCCGTCATGCGGGCTTGCCCTCCCCCGGGTCGGTCCTCGGCAACCGCTGGGTCGGCGCCTGAGCGGGAGGCTCCTCGCGCAGGCTCACCAGTCCCGCGAACAGCCCGATCAGGGCGAGCAGTTGGGCCAGGTGCCCGAACGCTCCCTCGCCCGCGCCCACCGGTTCCCCGGCCCCGAACAGGGCGGCGACGCCCGCACCGGCCAGGGCGGCGAACGCGATCGGCACCAGCAGGGCGGGCCGTCGCCAGGCCAGCAGCGCCAGCGCCGGCACCAGCAGCGCGAACCAGCCCGCGATCACCACGCCGACCAGCGTCAGCGCCACCGCGCCGAGCCACGGCCCGGGCGGCGGCGGGACCGGCTGGGGCGCGTCGGGGTTGGCGGCGCGGCGCCGCCACAGCGTCAGGCCCAGCAGCACCGCGATGCCGACGCCGCTGCCGATCAGGGCGGCGTCGTACGTCGTGGCCGGCTCGTAGGACAGCTCGACGTCGCCGCCCGCCCCGGCCGGGACCCGCCAGCCCTGCTGCCAGCCGTCCAGCCGCACCGGGGTCAGCTCCTTGCCGTCCAGGGTGGCCTTCCAGCCGTCGTTGAAGTTCTCGTACATCGTGAGGTACGAGGCCGCGCCCGAGCCGACCGTCACCCGGCGGCGGTCGCCCAGCCAGTCCCCAATTCGCAGGTCACGCCCGGCCGTCGCGGCCTCGGGGACCGCGCCGCGGGTGAGGGTCACGTCCGTGAGCGTGAGCGGGCCGGCGTCCCCGCCCTCCAGCCGGTGCTCCCCGGCGGGAAGCCGCACCTCGGTGTCGTCCCCGCCGTCCTGGCAGAGCGTCACCTCAACGCCGCGCCGCTCCACCAGGTCCCGTACGGTGCCCTTCACGCTCGACTGGTACAGCTCACCGTCCAGCGCCACGTCCGGGCCCCTGCCGCACGGCAGGGAGAACGTCCGGGTGCCGTCCGGCTGCGGTGTGCGGTACTGGTCGAGGGACGGGAGGTACGCCTCCGTGAGGCCCACCGGGAGGCGCAGGTCCTCGTCGGCGACCGGGTTGTGCAGGGTCAGCGGGGCCGTCTCGGTGATGGTGATGTCGAGGCGGTCGGTGGTGATGGCCGGGAAGCGGACCCAGCCGTTCTTGTCGACACCGGCGATGGCGGCGCCGTCCGGGGAGCTGATGTGCACCTCGGAGGCCCGGGCGGACAGGCCGCCCGCGGGAGCCAGGACCAGTTCGCCGACCGGCTGCTTGCCCTGCCAGCGCAGGTGGATCGTCGGCCGGTCGCCCGCGATCCACGCCGTGGTCAGATCGCCGTCGGTGAGGTTGCGCGCCGCGAGGCCCGCCCCGAGGCGTGCCGTGGAGTCGGCGGTGGCGACGATCCGGGCCTGCTGTTCGGGCGCGACTTCGTAGAGCAGCTCGTCGAGTGCCCCGCCCGGCACGGGCACCGCCCTCGCCTTCACCTCGTACGTACCGGCGGCCGGAGTCGTGAAGCGGCGGTGCAGGCCCGCCTCGGTGCCGGTCGCGGCCAGACCGGTCGGGTCGGAGGCGCGGTGCAGGGAGACGACGGTCGCGGCCGAGGTGGCGTCATCGGCGTCCGTCGGGAGCCGCAGCAGTCGCGTCACCCGCACGTCCGGCAGGTCGATCTCGGAGAAGCCCGCCCCGGTCAGACCGGCCCTGCGCGCCACCGAGTCCACGATCGTGAGCTTCATCCACCGCGTCGCGCCCTCGGGCGCCTCGATCCGCTGGGTCGTGCCGTCGGGCTGGAGGAAACTCGTCTTCGAGCCCTTCTCGGTCTCCACCCGCACCCTCGTCGCCGCCGCCCGCACGCTCTCCTGCGGCAGCGGCGTGACCTTGAAGGAGGAGGGCATGTCGTAGGGGCCGGTGAAGCCGATGCGCAGCCACTGCCCGTCCGGCGTGTCCGGCGCGCCCTCCGCCCACGCGGTGTCCGGGTTGCCGTCGAAGGCGTTCACCGGGTCGTACTGCGGGAGGTGGAAGAGCCAGTTGCCGTAGGAGGACGCCGACACCGAGCGGGCGCCGCGCAGTTCGGCCACCGTCTGGTGAGCGATGCCCTCGGAGGGCAGGATCTGGCGCGGCTTCTCGCCCGGGTCCTGCAGCGCGTCCGGCGCGTTGCGCTCGTCGCGCGTGTACGTGTACGAGGTACCGGAGTTGACCAGCCCGAACCGGGTGTCCGCCCGCCGCAGCCCGTCACCCACCACCTGCACGGCAGGGGTGCCGAGCCCGGGATGGTTGTCGCCGGTCAGGACGGCCGCCCGCCCGCGCAGACGTGACGCCAGCGGCAGCAGCGCCTCCGGCCCGCCGGAGACCACGGCCGTGTCGGCGACCGCGGCGAGTCCGGCCTGACCGGGACGGATCACGTCGTCCCCCGTCGGCCGGTAGATCTCCACCGCCCGCTGCCGCGGATACAGCCCCTCCACCTGGAGCGGGGCGTCCTGCGCGATCCGGCCGCCGGTCATCACCGGCCCGAGCCCCGTCACCCGCTCGTACCCCGACTGTTCGAGGGTGCGCTTGACGGTCGTGGTGGGCACATGGCCGATCTGGTCGGGGTCGAGGTCGTTGCGTACGACGACGTAGTACAGCCCGGCCCGGCTCAGGTAGTCGGCCAGGCCCGGCACCTCGGCGCCGGACATCAGCGCCTGTTCGACGGCGTCCATCGCCCGCCGGTTGCCGGGCGTGCCGAACGGCACGTAGTCGCGCTGCGCCCACCGCGACTCGGCGAGCACGTCGAGCGGCTGGTCGATGGGGGAGCCCCAGGTGTAGACGCCGTGCGCGGTCGCCGGGACGACCAGGGCACGCGAGTCGGGCGAGTACTTCTCCAGCCAGTCGGCCGTGGCCTGCCAGTAGGCCGGGAGCTGCTGGAACGAACCCGGGTTCAGGATCGAGCCGTTGAGGTACGGCCACAGCAGGCCGGGCAGGATCAGCACCGCCGCGACCAGCGGGGCGAAACGCCGGCCGCGCACCCGCCGGGCCCCGCGCGGCTCGGCCGCCACCCCCACCAGATGTGCCAGCCCCAGCACCAGGGCCAGTGCCAGGCCCGTCTGGAACTTGTAGATGTTCCGGAACGGCGACAGCCACCCGTCCAGCCAGTCCTGCACCACCCCGTGGAACGGCGCCCCGAACGCCCCGCCGTACCCGGCGAGCAGCACCAGGGCCGTCACCAGCACCGTGAGCACCAGCCACCGCCGCTCGGGCAGGTCCCGCCGGGCGAGTCCGGCGAGGCCGAGTCCGGCCGCGAGCGCCGAGCAGAGGATCACGACGACGGAGGAGGCCACGGTCCAGCCGGCCGGCAGCCAGGCGTCACCGAGGTGCAGATAGGCGACCCAGTTCCCGGCGCCGCGCAGCGCCTCGGTCGCCGACATGGTGTCCGTGGTGGTACGCGCCGTCTCTATATAGGGGAGGAAGTTCTCGCCGTAGACCCCGAGCAGCAGCAGCGGCACCCACCACCAGGCCGTCACCACGATCACGGCCGGTGTCCACCAGGCGATCAGCTTGCGCTGCCGCGGTCCCGGGGGCCGGGACAGCAGGTAGAGCCCGACCGGCAGCAGGGACGCCAGTGTCGCCGAGGCGTTGACGCCGCCCATGAACGGCACGAGCAGCGCCGAGCGCAGGGCCGCGACCCGGGCGGTGTACCGCTCGTTCGTCAGCGGCAGCAGCACCCACGGCAGGAACGCCCCGGGCAGTGCCGCGGCCGACGTCGACCCGATGACGGTCGTGAACACCGGCCACAGCGCGTACGCCACCGCGGCTGGCAGCCGGGACGCCCCGCTGCCCACCCGCAGCCGCTCCGCCAGCCGCAACGCGCCCCAGAAGGCGACGGACACGATCAGCGACAGCCACAGCCGCTCCGCCAGCCACACCGGCAGGCGCACGAGGTCGCACAGCCAGTAGAACGGCAGCATCGGCCACAGATAACCGACGTACTGGTCCTGGATCCCGCCGAACCCGGCCCGGTCGTGCCACAACTGGCCCAGGTCGGCGAGGAACTGCCCCGGGTCGACCGTGACACCGAGTTTGGTGTCGAAGGTCTGCCGCCCCGGCCGCACCGCGAGGAACAACACGAACACCACGGCCCAGAAGCCCAGCAGCCAGCGCCGCGACCGCGGGCCGTCGGGCGGTCCCGCGGTGGTCGCGGTGGTGGGAACGGCTGCCGGGGGAGGAGCCTGGACCGTGGTTGTCATGTAGGGCACCGCCGCAGAATGAGGAGGAGGTTCCAGGTGGCGAACTCGCGGATGCCGGGCGCCTTGACGACGGTCTCCGCGAGGAACGGCCAGTAGCGGGAGCGCGCCGAGACGACCGTGACGTCGTCCCGGGCGCGCACCTGCCTGAGGGTGGAGCCGATGTGCACCGCGAACAGGTTCTCGCCGAGCGTGTGCTTGGCGGGTCGGCCGGTCCGCCGCAGGTAGCGGGCCCGGGCCCGCTCGGCGCCGAAGTAGTGCCACGGGGCCCACTCGTGCCCGCCCCACGGCGACAGCCAGTTGGTGAACGACACGTAGATCAGCCCGCCGGGCCGCGTCACCCGGGCCAGTTCGCTGAGGAACGTCTCGGGATCCGCCACGTGCTCCAGCACGTTGGACGAGAAGGTGACGTCCGCGACGCCGTCCCGCAGCGGCAGCAGGTACCCGTCGGCGACCACGGCCGACTCGGGCGGCTTCCCGCCGAGTTCGGCCAGGTCGGGCTCGAAGAGGAACGCGTGCGCCCCGCGCCGCCGGAACTCCCGCGTGAAGTACCCGCTGCCGCCCCCGACATCGAGGACCGTACGCCCGGCGACGGACCCGTCACAGGCCTCGACCTGGTCGACGGCGTCGCGGGCCAGCAGCGTGTAGCAGGCCTCGGGATCGTCCTGCTCGCGGAGGAAGGCGCGGAACAGGGCGACCGAGCGCCGAAGGGACGGATCCCTCCAGCCGGGACGCCGAAAGGTGCCTTCCCGGGCGCGGGACGCACCGCGCGGGAGCGGTGTCACGGGGCCCAGCCCTTCACCGCCTCCGCGGCGACCGCCCTGAACTGCCGGACCGTACGGTCCCACCGGAACTGCGCCGCCCGCTCCCGGGCCGCCTTGCCCATCAGCTCCCGCTGTCGGCCGGACAGGGTCAGCGCACACCAGGCCGCGGCGAACGAGGACTCACCGCGCGCGAGGATCCCGGTCTCACCGTCCACCACGGAGTCCTTGAGCCCCGGCACGTCGAAGGCCACACTCGGTGTCTCGCGCGCCGCGGCCTCCGTCACGACGAGACCCCACCCCTCCACGGCGGAGGGATGCAGCAAGAGCCAGGCGGCGCAGAGCAGTCGGTGTTTCTCTGCCTCCGTCACGTATCCGGTGAACTCCACACCGGGACCGGCGAGCCGCTCCAGACGTTCCCGCTCGGGCCCGTCACCGACGATCACCAGCCGCCCGCCGGTCACGGGCCGCACCCGCTCCCACAGCCGCAGCAGCAGATCGATCCGCTTGTACTCGACCAGCCGCCCGACGGCGACGAAGAGCGGCTCGGCCGAGCGCTCGGCTCTCGGGCCCGGCTCCTCGACCCCGTTGTGCACGACTCTGATCCGGTCCCGTTCGACCCCGATCGCCCGCAGCGCGTGCGCGGTCGAGGAGGACACGGCGACGAGCAGGTTGCGCTGCTGCGCCCCGGTCAGCGCCCAGTGTTCGAGTCTCCGGCCGATGCGGGCGGCCGGCGCCAGCGGCCCGCCGAAGCGCATCTTCCACAGATCCGTGTGGACGTGGTTGACCAGGCACAGCGTGGGCCCTCGGTGCCACAACGGCGCCAGATACGGCATGCCGTTGCACACCTCGACCAGCAGATCGCAGTCGCCGACCTGGCGGGTGAAGGCCGATCGTGCGCGCAGGTAGTGCCCGTAGGGGCCGCCCGCCGACACGACCCGGTAGTCGCGGAAGGACGCGGGCCCTCCGCACAGCAGGGTCACCTGGTGGCCCAGGCGGGTCAGGCCGTCGGCGAGCTTGTCGACCAGCAGTTCGGAACCGCCGGCGGAGGGGTTGTCCAGATCACGGTGGGCGAGGAAGACGATCCGGCGCGGAGGTGGGGGGAGCGCCGGAGGGTGCTGCGGCGCGCTGGGGGGCGCGGTGCGCAGCGTGGACGGCACGTGCTGGGGCATGGGTGCTCCAACTCGTCTCGGGGTGCGGAACTCAGCGTGGGGAAAACGTGGGGGTGGGGTCGTCTCGGCGGGGTCGGTCCGTGGGGAGCCTGAGCTCTTCCTGGGAGGGGAGTGTGGACGGGATGTGCTCGGGTGGGGTTGGACAGTTTTCGCCCGGACGATCGCCACGGCTACTCACCGAGGTGACAATTTCCGGCTTTGTTGGAGCTGACGTCACATCACATCGTGAGGGTGGGCTGGGGTGTACCGGATGTATCGGACGGAGTGGGGTGCTCCGGCTCCTTCCGCCCACGTGCCACGAGAACGCCGCCCACCACCGCGAGCACGAAGCCGCCGATCGCCGCCCCGATCGGCAGCGTCGTGCCCACCATCCGCAGCTGCCCGCTGTCCCGCTTCGCCTGGCGCACCGCCTCCTTCTGGGTCGCGGTCGTGAATGCGAGCTTCCGGCTGTCCAGCAGCACCGCCGCGTCCTTCGTCCCGCCCGGCGCCCGCAGGGTCCGCTTCGGGCCGGTCCGCGCGTAGATCACACGGCCCGTCGCCTGGTCCACGACCAGCTCGAAGCCGTGGTTGGAGTACCACTCCTCGGCCAGCACCTGCGGCCGGTCCGGCTGGTCGACGAGGGTGCCGGGCACCATGCGCGTGCCGGTCTTCGTCGGCGGCACCGAGCCGGTGAACCGGTAGCCGGTGTAGCCCTGGACCTTCGCGGTGCCCCGGTAGCGCAGCACGACCGTGTCGCCGAGCGTGTTGTCCCACCACTGGTAGGAGCGTTTCTGCACGTCGAAGGGGAACTTCAGATACGCCTCGCCCTCGATGTACGGCTTCTCGCCGCAGCAGTGCACCGGCCGCGTGGTCTTCCGGTCCATCACCCAGCGGTGCGGCACGAAGTCCAGCGCGTCGTGCGGGTCGGCGGCCGGCAGCGACGTGTCGGTGTCGACCGTGGTCGTCACGTCCCAGACGGCGTTGCCGCTGCGTTCGCTGTCCTCGACGTTGCCCCGCACCCGCTGGGTCACGGTGATCCTGCGGTCGGGCACCGTCTCGATCCGGTCGGTGTCGAAGACGCTGCCCCGGCCGGTGTAGACGGCGGTGGTGTCGATGTCGATCGGGTTGACCGCGGCACGCGGCTCCACGTACCAGGCGAGCAGGGGCGCCAGCACCAGCAGGAACGTGCCGAGACCCAGCAGGACCAGGGACAGGGGAGAGGTTGTACGGCGCATCCGGGCACTCCAGTGGCTTGGGACGGCTCGACGTACGAGAGGGTCGGCACGGCGGAGGAATCAGCGCGTGCGAAGGGGGTGTCGAACGGGCCGGGGCGGAGGGGGAGCGGCGTCTGGTGCGTGCGATCGCAACGCGCCGGAGCGCCCGCGCGGCGGAGCCACGTGGGTGGTTCGGCAACGCGGCGAGCGTGCGCGCCAGGCGTCGCGACGCCGCGCCGGCCCGTTCGGCACCCCCTTGGGCCGGGAACCGTAGGCGGCTCTTGACGGGGTGTCAATGCTTGTCGAGACTGGGCGCGACAGGCAGGGACGGGACGCCGAGGTGGGGAAACCTCCGGACGATCTCCGGACGAATCCGGACAGAGAGGCTGACCCTGCGATGTCCAGACTGCTTGCTGCCGCGCTGACCGTCGCGCTCGCCGCCGCCCTCGCCGTGGGCGCCGCGCTGGGCGTGGTCGCGCTGCTCGAAGCCACACCCGACCAGCCGAACACCCCCCTGATCACGTACGAGCGAGCCGGTCAGGGGGGCTGACCGTGACGGCCGCCCGCACCGCAGCTCTCACGACCCGCTCGGCCTGGCACGACGTACCGCGCTTCCAGGTGCGCCGGTTCGCCGCCATCGCCATGGCCGAGGCGCCCGCCCTCGCCGAGGAGATCCTCTGCGCGATCCAGCGGGAGTACCCGCACCTGCCCGTCGTCCTCGACGACTCCGGCGAGCCGATGGCCCTGGTCGGCATCCGCCGTGCCATCGAGGTCTTCGTGCAGCACCTGGAGCACTCGGAGGGACGCCCGACCGTCCCGCCCGGCGTCTTCCAGGAGTTCGGGCGCGGCGAGGGCCTGAACGGCCGCTCGCTCGACTCCCTCCAGGCCATCTACCGCATGGGCGTGCGCCTGGCCTGGCGCCGCCTCGCCGACATCGGCCAGCGCGTGGACATCCCACCCCCGGCGATGTACGAACTCGTCGACGCGGGCTACGAGTACCTCGACGGCCTGGTCGACCAGTCCGTACGCGGCTACGCCGAGGCCGCGGCCCGCCAGGCCGGCGAACGCCTGCGCCTGCAACGCCGCCTCATGGAACTGCTCCTCGCCGAGCACCACCGCGGCGACCCCGCCGAGGCCCTGACCGAACGGGCCGCCCGCATCGGCTGGCCCTTACCGACGAAGGTCGCGGTCGGCGTCCTGCTGCGCCCGGCCCGCGAGGCGATGGCACCCGCGGTCGGCCAGGGCGTCCTGCTCGACATGGAGTACGAGCAGCCCCGCATGGTGGTGCCCGAACCGGACGCGGCGGGCCGCTCCGAGCTCATGCACCGGGCCCTGGCCGGCTGGTCCGGCGCGATCGGCCCACCGGTCCCGCTCACCGACGCGGCGAAGTCCCTGCGCTGGGCGGAGGCGGCGGTCCGCCTGATGGAACGCGATCTCCTCCCCGCCGGCGAGGTCCTCTACTGCACCGAACACACCGAGGCCCTCGTCCTCCTCCAGCCCGAGGAACTCATCGACGACCTGGCCCTGAGATGCCTGGCCCCCCTGACCCACTGCGGCCCCACCCACGGCCGCCGCCTCGCCGAAACCCTCCTGGCCTGGCTGGAGACCCGCGGCGGCGCCCCGGAGGTCGCCACCCGCCTCGGCGTCCACCCCCAGACGGTCCGCTACCGCCTGCGCCAGATCCGCGAACTGTGGGGCGACGAGATCGACGACCCCGACCGCCGCTTCGAACTGGAACTGGTGCTGCGGGCGCAGCGGCTGCGGGGGCAGTTGGGGGTGGCACGGGGGCGGCGCTGAGCCGGGCCGCACCGCCGGCGACGACCACCGCCGCCCCGGCGTCACACCGCGACCCGCTCCTTCGCCGCAGCGCGCCCGGAGGCGGGAGCGTCCAGGTGTGCCACCACCGAGGTGTGGAAGCGGTGCACGGCCTCGTCGACGCTGCGGATGAAACCGGACTCGGCGCTGCCGCGGCCGCTCCCCATGCCCTTGAAGAGGGACAGCCGGAAACCGGTGATGCGGGTCGAGCTGTCCTTGGGGAGCAGGTCCGCCGGTTCGGGGCGCAGCCGCTCCAGCGTGCCCCGCGGGCCACCCGTCTCACCCTCCACCAGCGTCTCCACGTGCAGGTCGGCAGGCGCCTCGGCGAGGCGGCGGACCAGGCGCTTGGCCCAGGTCAGGGGATAACCCTGCTCGGGTGCCGGGATCTCCACGGACGTGCGCAGCTTGGCGGTCCGCAGATCGGCGCTGATGGTGAGCAGGCCGGGTGCCCCCTCGACACGCAACTCCGCCTGCAGCCGGCCCTCCAGGCACAGCTGGTCGGCCAGGCGGGCGCGCCGTGCCCCGGGATCGGTGCCACGCCGGGTGCGCTGGGCGGGCAGCACCTTCTGCCCGAGTTCGCCCCCGAGCCGCAGGCACACCTGGCGGATGAGCCGCTCCCAGCTCTCCACGACCTCCAGGGCGCGCGGGTCGCCCTGGCAGAGCGTCTCGTCGTCGATGCCGTTGCGTACGGGCACCCAGGACGCGCCCATGTTCTGGAAGCCGTGGCAGCCGGAGTTGTCGTGCTGGAGGTAGTGCAGCAGATCCTGGAGCAGCCAGGTGCGCGCCGCGTTGCCGACGCCCTCGTGCCGGATCAGCATCTGGGCCTGATGGGCCACCTCGGCCCACGACAGGTGCCAGAGCGCCACCTGGTGCTTGCGTCGCCGGTCGATCTTGACGTCGACCAGTGGACTGCCCTCCAGCGCCACATCGTTCGACAGGGTGATCACGGCCTCGTAGCCACGCCGGGCCGCGATGTCCATGTAGGCCTGCACCTGGTCGGACTTCAGGGGGTTGCCGTTGGTCTTGGTCTCGACCAGAGCGGTCCACAGCTTGCCGGCGCGCTCGACGCGGATCACCCCGTCCGGGCGCCGGGGCGTGTCCCCGTGCGGCAGCGAGACCTCGGTGAAGGTCTCCATGCGGCCGGACGGCGCGCCGAAGGGGGCGGTGACGCGTCTGCCGAACCGGGGCACCTGCGCCATCACGGACAGCAGTACCGACGTGGCCCGCGTCTCCCGGTCCCGGTCGTTCTTCAGTGCTGACACCGGAAAGAGCCGGGCCTGCCTCCAGGACTCGTTCTCCGCGAGGCTCTTCGCGGGTGCCCGGGGCGGTGTGACCTTGTTCTTCGCGGTCCGGGGCCGGGTCGTCCGCTTCTTCGGCGCGGCGTCCTCCTCGGCCGGTGGGCGCGGTGCCGGTACCGCCGCCAGCGTCGGCTCCGGCGGAGCGTCGGCGGGGCCGGTGGCGGGATCCTCGGCCGCCTGTGTCCCCGACTCCGCCTCGTCGTCCTCGATGTCGACGCCGAAGTCCGTCGCCAGCCCCGCCAGACCGCTCTCGTATCCCTGACCGACGGCCCGGAACTTCCACTCCTCGCCCCGCCGGTACAGCTCTCCGAAGATGATCGCGCTCACCTGGCCGGCGTCCTCGATGACGAAGCGGAGGAGGTTCTCGCCGCCCGCGTCGGCCAGCGTGACCTGCAGATCGGCCAGTTCGCCGAAGCGGGCCCCCTCGTAACGGCTCGCGGCCACGACGATCCGCTCCACCTCTGACGGGACCGCGGTCAGGTCGAAGCTGATCCGGTCCTCGCTGCCGTCCCCGGTCGGCTCCTTGCCGAGCAGCTGCACGCTGCCGTCGGCCGCCACCGGGTTGTTGTAGAAGTAGAAGTCCGCGTCGCTGCGCACCTTGCCCCGTCCGCCCAGCAACAGGACGGACACATCGGCGTCGCCCTCCCCGGTCGGGCTGGACCAGCCCAGGCTGACGATCGCGGAGTCGACGTTCTCGCTCAGGTCCGTCAGGGACACGTTCGAGCCCATGGTCATGTCACGCACAGAAAATCCCCCCACCTCTGCGACACGTGTGACGTGTCGCACACCGCGCACTTTAATGTGCGCGCCACGCGCTCGTGGGGTGCTCGGGGGTTTCCGCTCGCAGGGGGCCTGCCCATTGCCCGGGCATACCTATATGGCTAGCCTGTGTTCGTCATGCCGATCGCCTGTTGAAATCTCGAACACAGGCGCCTGAGACATATGAGGGAGGGGGCCGTCGTGGGACGCCTCGTACCAGCCGTGACCCGGGCTCTCGACATTCTCGAGCTCTTTCTCGACGGGGACGGGACGCTCTCCGCCCCCGACATCGTGCGCAAGCTCCAGCTGCCGCGCACCACCGTGCACGAACTGGTGACCACGCTCGCCGCCCGGAAGTACATCGTCCCGATGCCGGGCCAGCCCGGACGCTACCGGCTCGGTGTGCGCCCGTACCAGCTCGGAGCCCGCTACGCCGAGCATCTCGACCTCGCGGCCGAGGGACAGCTGGTCGCCCGGTCCGTCGCCGAGACCTGCGACGAGACCGTGCACGTGGCGATCCTGGAGGACACGGACGTCATCTACATCGCCAAGGTCGACTCCACGCACGCCGTGCGGATGGTGTCGGCGGCCGGGCGCAGGCTGCCCGCCCACTGCACCTCCGTCGGCAAGATGCTGCTGGCCTCCCTTCCCGAGCCGGAGCTCGCCGCGCGCATCCCCGACCGCGCCGAGCTGGTGGGGATGACCCCCAACAGCATCACCGACCCGGGCGCTCTGCGCGAGGCCCTGGCCGAGATCCGTGAGCGCGGCCTCGCCGTGGAGAACCGCGAGTCCAACCCGGACGTCTCCTGCGTGGCCGCACCGGTCCGCGACCGCACCGGGCAGGTCGTCGCCGCCCTGTCGATCTCCGTTCCCATGATCCGCTGGAGCGAGGAACGCCGCGCCGAGCTGGAGCAGCTCGCCGCCAAGGGCGCCGCCGAGCTGTCCGAGCACCTCGGTCACCGGAGCCTGGCGTGACGAGGCCGTACGAGGTCGCGGTGCGGGCCGAGGCCGAGCTCGGCGAGGGCCCGACCTGGGACGCGGCGGCCGGACGGCTGCTGTGGATCGACATCCTCGGCTCGCGCCTGCACACCTACGACCCGGACACCGGGCGTCGCACGGTCCGCCGCACGGAGCAGCACATCGGTGCCGTCAAGCCGCGCGCCGGTGGCGGGCTCGTGCTGAACCTGCGCGACGGGGTCGGCCTCCTCGACCCGGACGGCGGCTTCGGCTGGCTCCACCACGAGCCGGTCCCCGGCCACCGTGCCAACGACGCCGCCGTCGCTCCCGACGGCGCGCTGTGGGCGGGCACGATGCGCTACGACGAGGCGCCGGGGGGCGGGACGCTGTCCCGCGTCACCGGCGACGGCTCGGTCGCGGTCGTGCTCGACGACGTGGCCGTCAGCAACGGCACCGGGTGGAGCCCCGACGGGCGGCTGATGTACTACATCGACTCCCCGACCCGGCGGGTCGACGTCTTCGACCACGCGGACGGCCGGATCTCCGGACGACGGACCCTCGTCGAGATCGAGGAGAGCGCGGGCTTCCCGGACGGGCTGACCGTGGATGCCGAGGGGTGCGTGTGGGTCGCGCTGTGGCAGGGCTCGGCGGTGCGGCGGTACACACCCGACGGTGAGCTGGACCGGGTGATCGAGCTGCCGGTGCCGCTGGTGACGGCCTGTGCGTTCGGCGGGGCCGGGCTCACCGACCTGTATGTGACGACCGCTCGTGTGGGTCTGACCGATCCGCCCGCGCTGGCGGGGTCGTTGTTCGTGGTGCCGGGGGCGGGCAAGGGACTGGCCCAGCCCGTCTTCGCCGGCTGACGGCTGACGGCTGACGGGGGACGAGGGCGGGCGGCCGGACGGCTGGGGCGGAGGCGGCCAGGTCGGCTCTCGGCACGCCCGCGTGTGAGGACGCCGACGGGGCGCGGACCGGACGGGGTGGGACGGAGGCGGCCGGGGCGGCTGTCGGCACGTCGGCACGTGAGGTTGCCGATGGGGCGCGGAGCGGGTGGCTGGGGCGGAGGCGGCCAGGTCGGCTCTCGGCACGCCCGCGTGTGAGGTTGCCGACGGGGTGCGGGCCGGACGGGGTGGGGCGGAGGCGGCCGGGGCGGCTGTCGGCACGTCGGCACGTGAGGTTGCCGATGGGGCGCGGATCGGGTGGCTGGGGCGGAGGCGGCCGGGCTGGCTCCCGGCACGCCCGTGCGTGAGGTTGCCGACGGGGTGCGGGCCGGACGGGGTGGGGCGGAGGCGGCCGGGGCGGCTCTCGGCACGTCGGCACGTGAGGTTGCCGATGGGGCGCGGATCGGGTGGCTGGGGCGGAGGCGGCCGGGCTGGCTCCCGGCACGCCCGTGCGTGAGGTTGCCGACGGGGTGCGGGCCGGACGGGGTGGGGCGGAGGCGGCCGGGGCGGCTCTCGGCACGTCGGCACGTGAGGTTGCCGATGGGGCGCGGATCGGGTGGCTGGGGCGGAGGCGGCCGGGCTCGCTCCCGGCACGCCCGTGCGTGAGGTTGCCGACGGGCGCGGACCGGGCCGGGCCGCCCCTGCCTCAGCGTTCCGTCACGTCCAGCCGCCGCAGGACCGCCCGCTCCTCCTCCGTCAGCGGCGCCCCCACCGCCGCCGGCAACGGCGGCCCGCTCAGCGTCGCCAGTACCGTCGAGGGCCGCAGCAGTCGCGTCGGCCTCGTCGTCATGCTCATGACGTCCCAGACCGCCGACGCCGCCCTGTACGAGCCGGTCGCCGTGCGGATCATGCGGCGGGTGTAGGCGGTGACCAGACGGTCGGCGACCCCGGGCGAGCCCCCGCGCGTCCCGGGGTACCAGACGTCCTGGCTCACCGCCATCGTCCACGCGGCCTCCACCGGCCTGGCCGCGCGCCGCTGCACACGCCGGGCGAGTCCGGGCTCGTCGAGGCCGGACCCGCGCAGCTCCCGGTCCAGCTCCCGGGCACCCAGCGCGGCCACCGACATGCCTTGTCCGTAGGCGGGGTTGAAGGTGGCCAGCGCGTCGCCGAGGACGACGAGGCGGTCGGGCCAGGAGCGCACCTTCTCCAGGTACCGGCGGTGATTGCTGGTGCTGCGGCTGACATGGACCTCGGTGAGCGGTTCCGCGCCGGAGATCAGCCGCCCCACGATGGGGTCGGGCAGGTCCAGCGTGTAGCGGAGGAACGCGTCCGGATCGGACGGCGGTTCACCGCCGCCCCGCGTGCCGGCGAGGCTGACCATCCAGCGGTCGCCCTCGATCGGCAGCACCATGCCGCTGCGCCCGGGCCGTCCCTGATACGGATCGGCCTGCACCATGGTCAGCGGGAAACGCCCGGCCCCCTCGGGAGTGCGGTAGAGACGGGTGGCGTTCACCAGGCCGGCGTCCACCGTCTTCTCGCGCACGTCGTCGACGCCCAGCCGCGCCAGCCAGGTCACGATCCGCGAGCCGCGTCCGCTCGCGTCCACCACGAAGTCGGCGGCGAGTTCCTCGTCCCCGGCGGCGGTCGAGAGACGAACCCCGGTCACCCGCTGCCGCGACCCCGTCAGCTCCAGCACCCGCGCCTTGCGGATCACCACCCCGGTGTTGTCCAGCACGGCGCCCCGTACCGCCCAGTCGAGCAGGGCCCGGGTGCAGGTCAGCATCCGCGGCCCGGGGTGACGCCAGCGCCGGAACCAGCCCTCGGGCGTGAGGGCGACCATGCCCGAGCCGAGCGGGATCTCGTGCGCACCGGCGGCCAGCAGATGCTTGCGCATGCTCACGCCCGGCACCAGGTCCTCCATGGCGGCCAGGCCGCCGGCCATGAGGAGATGCGCGTGACGTCCCTGCGGCAGGCCCTTGCGGTGCTCCGGCCCCTCGGGCAGTTCGTCCCGGTCGAGCACGACCACCTCGTCCGCGACGGCGGACAGGGCCGCCGCGGCCAGCATGCCGGCCAGACCCGCACCGATGACGACAGCTCTACGCGACATGCGACTCCTCGCACTCAGCCATGAAGGCTCCCCCCGCCCTGAGGGCATTCCCCGACGTCCGGCCACAGCCGTGCGGCGGCCAACTCCGGCCGCCGGCACCGGTTTCGAGCCATACGGGCCCCGTTCCGGACAGCTCTCACCGTACCTTCACGTACCGTGCGTGCGGCCCCCTGTGCGGGTCTCGTCCTCGAATCCGGTCGCTCGACGGGCGCGAGGGCGCGAGGGCACGGCGGG
Organism: Streptomyces sp. 378; assembly: GCF_030124145.1. Lineage (GTDB taxonomy): Bacteria > Actinomycetota > Actinomycetes > Streptomycetales > Streptomycetaceae > Streptomyces. Next base: position 247,123 of record NZ_JASKMS010000006.1, on the reverse strand, counting down.
CACCGGCCGCGGCCGGACCCGGCGCCCGTGGCCGCCGGAGGCGGCTCCCCGGGGCGTGGTCAGCCGGTGAGCGACCTGCCGTCCGTGTGGTCATGCGCCAGGGCGCGGATCGCCCGGAGGTCCTCCGTGCGGCGCAGCGCCCGGGACACGGCGCCGATCTCGCGCAGCAGGTCGGTGGTGTCACGGGCCCCGGTGGTCTCGTCCTCCCGGGTCCGGTTCCCGGCGTCGGCCGCGTCGAGGATCGCCGCGGTGGCGCCGAGTGCCTTCGCCAGGTCGGGCGGGTGGCCGAGGGCGAGGGCGGCGTCGTGGAACCGTTCGCGCCGGTCCTCGTCGATGTGCCGGGCGAGCGGCAGCAGCACGTCGCGGATGAACGTCTCCCGGCGCACCAGTCGCAGCTCCGGCGTCGCCCGCAGCAGGAACGGGACCCCTTCGCCGTTGACCGTCTTCATCAACTGGTACAGCGGCCGCAGTTCGTGGTGGGCGAGCCGGACGTGCCAGCGGCCGTGCAGGTACTGCCCGGCGTGCGGGAGGATGAAGCCGACCGCGATGAGCACGGCGGACAGGCAGGCGAGCGGCGGGGCGACGGCCGTGCTCAGCCAGTCCACGTTCCGTCCGGACCAACGGGCCACCACGGCACTGATCTTGGCGGCGTCGAAGAACAACTGCGCCGCGTAGCCCACGCCGAGGAACTTCAGCCCCCAGCGCAGCAGCGAGTCGAGTCCGTCCGTGCGCACCCAGTTCCAGATCAGCCCGTTGGTGACCAGCGCGGCCACGGTGTGCGCGAGCAGGTAGAGCACGATCACTTCGCGCATGTACGGGGTGTTCGCGTAGTACGTGTCGAGATCCCGCAGTCGCTCCACCGGCACGTCCGCGAGGGCGAACAGCACCCACATCGCGACGATCACACCCGAATAGACCGCCACGACCCCGCGCATCGCGCGCCGGGTGCGGTCCGAGCGGTCGGACAGGCCGTTGCGCCAGGAGATGATCAGCAGCAGGCAGAAGGCGCAGAACGCGGTGAGCAGCGAGTAGACCCAGGGGCCGGAGAAGTTCGCCACCCCGGTGAGCCGGTTGACCCGGGCGATCGTCGAGGGCGCCACGAAGACGAACACCGCGCAGGCGAGCAGCAGCAGCCCGCCGACCGCGCGCAGCATCGGGTCCTTCCACAGCCGGATGATGCTCGGCAGCTTGATGGCCAGGGCGGCGGCCAGCACCCCCGCGGGGATCCACCAGAAGTTCGGATAGAACTGGTTGACGAGCTCGACCGGGGTCATCGCCACCGTCCTCACGGTGCCGCACCTCCTCGCGGCCCCCGGTAGCCCAGCGACCGCTGCACGGGTTCGAGGGGGACGTCCGGACCGCGCCCACCCGGCAGCAGCGCACGGCACCCCGCCGCCAGCCGCAGTCCGAAGGCGTCGGCATCGGCCTCGTCCCGTTCCCGGGAGCCGTTGCGGGCGGCCATCGCCAGCGCGCCGCCCTCCCAGCCCGGCCGGTCGGCGAACGCGTGGGCCGCCGCCGCGCCCGCCCCCTGATGATGCCCGTGCCCCGCGTGCAGATGCCACAGTTCGTGGCCCAGGATGACCAACTGCTGCACGGCCTCCGCCCGTTCCTCGACGATGACCAGGTCGAAGTCCTGGAACTCCACCCACAGGCCGGTCACTTCGATCTCGTCGGGGAAGCGCTCGAACCGCAGCTGGATGGGCCGACCGCCGCGCCGCGTGCTCATCTCCTCGCACAGCGCCCGGCACAACGACCGTACGTCGGTGGGCTGCTGCGGTCTCTTGCGCACCGCGGTGGCGAGCTCGGCGGCCAGGCCGCGCATCGCGGAGCCACTGCGCGTGCGCCTGAGCGCGGCGGTGACTCGGGCGGCTCTCATCCGCGCGCCCGCGATGTCCATCGCTCCCCCTTCTCGCCGCCGGCCGGCCTGTCGGCGCGTCCGAGACTACGCGCCCGAAAGTGTGCGCGTCATGCGATCCGGTGTCCGATGTTCAACACGAAACGACCGTTCCCGACCGGAATGTCCGGGACCGAAAGAGGGCCGGACCATTGACGCGCAAGCGCTTCGAATCTACGGTCCCGTTCGAAGTAACGAGCGCCATCCGAAATACCGAACGGTACTGGTCATCGATCGTAAGGGCAGGGCATGGGACGACCTGACCTGAACCGCAGACAACTTCTCGGCGGGCTCGGCGGACTCTGCGTCGCCGGCAGCTTCGGCTTCGCCGCGCTCGGCACCGGAGCCGACGCGCTCGCCTCCAGCGCCGACACACGCGTGCGCTACTGGAACCTCTTCAGTGGCGGCGACGGCGCCAACATGATCACGATGCTGGACGCCTTCCGCGAGGCGAACCCCCGCATCGACGTGAAGGACTCCACGCTCCAGTGGGGCAACCCCTTCTACACCAAACTCGCCATGGCGGCCGCGGGCAACCGCGCCCCCGACCTCGCCGTCATGCACCTGGGCCGGGTACCCGGCTTCTCACCCGGCCGCCTCCTGGACCCCTGGGACGTCGACCTGCTCGCCAAGTACGGCGTGCGGGAGCAGGACTACCACCCCACCCTGTGGAAGCGCGGCGTCATCGACGGCGAGCTCTACGCTCTCCCGCTCGACATCCACGTCCAGCTCTGCTTCTACCGCAAGGACGTGCTGAAGAAGGCGGGGCTGCTCGGCGACGACGGCCGGATGATCCCGGTCACCTCCACCACCGAGTGGTTCGACGTCCTGAAGAAGGCCAGACAGGTCCAGAAGAAGGGCCTCCAGACCATCGGCCTGTGGACCAACGACCAGAACTTCCAGTGGTGGTTCTTCGTCGCCTTCTACACCCAGCTCGGCGGCCGGTGGTTCAACGACGACAACACCGACGTCCTCTTCGACACCGACAAGGCGACCCGGGTCCTGGAGTTCCTGCGCCGGCACGTCACCGACGGCTATGTCATCCCGGGCGCCCCCACCGGTGAGCAGTTCGTCAACGGCGCCCCCTTCACCTGGGAGGGCAACTGGTCCGTGCCGGTCTTCTCCGGCGCGAAGCTCGACTACGGCGCCACCCCGCTGCCGCCGGTCTTCGGCACACAGGCCACCCACGCCGAGTCGCACGCCTTCGTCCTGCCCCACCAGTCCGGCCGCGGCGGCGCCACCGACGAGGGCGCCCACGAACTCGCCGCCTACGTCGTCAAGCACGCCCTCCAGTGGGCGGCCGGCGGCCACATCCCCGCCTACACGCCGACGCTCTCCACGCCCGCCTACCACAGGCTCACCCCGCAGAACGAGTACGTCAGCGCCATGGACCACCAGGCCACCGAGCCGAAGGTGTGGTTCGCCGGCTCCACCGGCGTCCTCGCCCAGGACCTCGGCCCGGTCGTCGTCTCCTCGACCATGGGCTCCGCCAAGCCGGCCGCGGTCGCGCGGCGGATGAAGAGCCGGCTCACCAGGCTCCTCGCCTCGAAGAACCCGATGGACGGCAGGACCGCCGCGCAGGGAGGTGCGGTCGCATGACGACCAGCGCTCAGACCGTCGTCGCACCGGCCCGGGCGAGGACCGCCACCGCCGCCGCGACCGTCCGCCGCAAACAGGGCTTCCAGCACGGGGGCTGGTTCGTCGCCCCGTTCCTGGTGCTCTTCGCGCTGTTCGTGATCTGGCCGCTGCTGCGTGGCCTCTACCTCAGCCTCACGGACGCCAACATCACGGGCGAGGGAGCGAGCTTCGTCGGCCTCGACAACTACCGCGAGGCCCTGAAGGACTCGGCGATGTGGGACGCGCTCGGCCACAGCGCGTACTTCACGCTCCTCGTCGTCCCCTGCATCACCCTCCTCGCCTTCCTGCTCGCGATGCTCGCCCACAGCATCGAGCGCGGGAAGTGGCTGTGGCGGCTGTGCTTCTTCACACCGTTCCTGCTCCCGTCGACGGTCGCGGCCAACATGTGGCAGTGGCTGTTCACCCAGGGCATCGGCCTGTTCAACGAGACCTTCGGGCTCGACACGCCCTGGCTCACCGACAAGTCGTACGCCATGTTCGCCATCGTCATCACCACCCTGTGGTGGACGGTCGGCTTCAGCTTCCTGCTCTACCTCGCCGCCCTCCAGGGCATCCCCGCCCACCTGTACGAGGCCGCGAAGCTGGACGGCGCGGGCGCCTGGCACCGCATGATCCACATCACCCTGCCGATGCTGCGCAACATCACCGGCCTGGTGATCGCGCTCCAGATCCTCGCCTCGCTCCAACTGTTCGACCAGGCCGTCGTGATGATGGACTTCAGCCCCGGACCGGAGCTCAGCACGCGCTCCTTCGTGCAGTACACCCTCGAACAGGGCTTCACCAGCTACCGCGTGGGCTACGCCTCCGCGATGTCCGTCATCTTCTTCGTGATCATCGCAGTCGTCGCCCTGGCGCGGATGTGGCTGCTGCGCGACCGAGCGGAGGGCACCCGATGAGCAGCACCCCGATACGGCTCACGCCCCGCAGTTCCTGGACGCCCGGCCAGATCGTCCTGACCGTGCTCGGCGTCGCCGTCTCCGCCGTCTTCATGGCGCCGATCGCCGCGGCCCTGCTCACCTCGTTCAAGTCCGAGGCCGAGGCGGCCGAGATCCCGCCGCACTGGCTCCCGAAGGACTGGACCGGTCAGGCGTGGCAGGCCCTGTTCGAGACCGGCAACATCACCAACTGGTTCGTGAACTCCCTGGTCGTCTCCGTCTGTGTGACGTCCGTGGTGCTGCTGGTGAGCGCCCTCGCCGGCTACGGCTTCGCCCGCACCGAGTTCCGCGGCAAGAACGTCCTGATGGGCGTGGTCATGGCGGGCCTGATGGTCTCCCCGGCGGTCCTCGGCGTCCCCCTCTTCACCACCGTCCAGCAGATGGGGATGGTCGACACCTACTGGGGCATGATCCTGCCGCAGTGCGCGCCGGCCGCGATGGTCTACATCCTCTACAAGTTCTTCCAGGGCATCCCGCGGGAGCTGGAGGAGGCCGCCTTCATCGACGGCGCCGGCCGCTGGCGGGTCTTCTTCACCATCATCCTGCCGCTCTCGCGCCCCTCCCTCGCCGCGGTCGGCATCTTCACCTTCATCGCCTCGTGGAACAACTTCCTCTGGCCGTACATGGTGACCAACAACCCCGACCTGATGACCATGCCGAACGGCATCGCGACCGTCATGAACTCCTACGGCATCCAATGGGCCCAGCTGATGGCCGGCGGGCTCATGGCGGGCCTGCCGCTGATCATCGTGTTCGTCTTCTTCCAGCGCCAGATCGTGTCCGGCGTGGCGCATACAGGCTTGGCAGGGCAGTAACGCCCATCACCCAGGGGCGCGGGGAACCGCGCGACAAGCCACGAACCACCCGCAGCCGCCACCGCAGAACCACCCATCCCGAAAGGCGACCATGCACAAGGCCCGCTTCACCCTCGACCCCGCCTTCACCGTCGGCGAAGTGAACCCCCGCGTCTTCGGCAGCTTCGTGGAACACCTCGGCCGCTGCGTCTACACCGGCGTCTTCGAACCGGGCCACCCCACCGCCGACGACAAGGGACTGCGCCAGGACGTCCTGGACCTGGTCCGGGAACTCGGCGTCACCGCCGTGCGCTACCCCGGCGGCAACTTCGTCTCCGGCTACAAGTGGGAGGACTCCGTCGGCCCCGCCGAGGACCGCCCCCGCCGCCTCGACCTCGCCTGGCACTCGACGGAGTCCAACCGCTTCGGCCTCTCCGAGTACATCGACTTCCTGCGCAAGATCGGCCCGCAGGCCGAGCCGATGATGGCCGTCAACCTCGGCACGCGCGGGGTCGCCGAGGCCCTCGAACTCCAGGAGTACGCCAACCACACCTCGGGCACCGCCCTGTCCGACCTGCGCGTCTCCCACGGCGACAAGGACCCCTTCGGCATCCGGCTGTGGTGCCTCGGCAACGAGATGGACGGCCCCTGGCAGACCGGCCACAAGACGGCCGAGGAGTACGGCCGCCTCGCCGCGGAGACGGCCCGGGCCATGCGCCAGCTGGACCCCGGCGTCGAGCTCGTCGCCTGCGGCTCCTCCAGCCAGTCCATGCCGACCTTCGCCGAGTGGGAGGCGACGGTCCTGAAGGAGACGTACGACCTCGTCGACTACATCTCGCTGCACGCCTACTACTGGCCCGAGAACGGCGACCTCGACTCCTTCCTCGCCTCCGCCGTCGACATGGAGTCCTTCATCGACAACGTCGTCGCGACCGCCGACCACGTGGGCGCCCGGCTCAAGTCGAAGAAGCGGATCAACCTCTCCTTCGACGAGTGGAACGTCTGGTACCTGCCCGAGTGGGAGGCCCGCGCCAAGACCTTCGAGCAGGACGACTGGCCCGAGGCCCCGCGCCTGCTGGAGGACAACTACAGCGTGATGGACGCGGTCGTCTTCGGCTCGCTGCTCATCGCCCTGCTCCGGCACGCCGACCGCGTCACGGTCGCCTGCCTCGCCCAACTCGTCAACGTCATCGCGCCGATCATGACCGAGCCCGGCGGCCCGGCCTGGCGGCAGACGACGTTCTTCCCGTTCGCGCAGGCCTCGCGGTACGGCCGCGGCCAGGTCCTGGACGTCCGCGTGGACTCCCCGCAGCACGAGACGAAGAAGTACGGCGCGACCGACCTGCTGCACGCCACCGCCGTGCGCGCCGAGGACGGCACGGTCACCGTCTTCGCCGTCAACCGCAGCCGCACCGACGCCCTGCCGCTCGAGGTCGCCCTGAACGGCCTCGATCTGGCGCGGGTCGTCGAGCACAGCGCCCTCGCGGACGCCGACCCCGACGCCCGCAACACCCTCGACGACCCCGAGCGGGTCGCCCCCCACCAGGTCGACGGCACAACCCTCCAGGACGGCACCCTGAACGCCGTACTGGAGCCGCTGTCCTGGAACGTGATCCGGCTGGCGTGACCGGCCCGGTCAGCGTTCGATGCGCGGCTGGGCGGAGGAGGACGCCGAGGTCGACGTCGTCCCCACCGCCCAGTAGCCGTCCGAACCGGGCACCTTCGCGAGGGCGTTCATGACGACAGGGGTCGTGGCCACCGGCCCCCGCTCACTCACCCAGGCCGTGCCGTCCCAGCGCAGGTAGTGGGCCCGGGTCTGGTCCCAGAAGTCCCACCCGGCGATACGGTCGGGCCGCCCCCGCGCGTCACCCACGATGCCGGACAGCATGCCGACGCCGAAGGGTGCCGTGACGGACTCCCAGGCGGTGCCGTCGCCGTGCAGCAGCCGGACGCCCGGCGGCTTTCCGGGCGGACCGCCGACGCCGTAGTCGTAGCCCGTCAGCCAGATGTCGTCGCGGGCGACCGCGAGCAGCCCGGTGAACCCGGCGCGGATGCCGCCGGGCGCCGGCAGCACGGTCCAGGCCTGACCGTCCCAGCGCGCGACCAGCTCACTGCTGCAGACCCAGATGTCGCCGCAGAGCGCACGGTGGATGCCGGTGGGCGCGATGGTGATCGTGGCGGGGGGTGCAGGCAGCCAGGTCCACTTGCCCCGGTGGCCGTGCAGCAGCACCGAGCCGTCGCCGGCGCGGCCGGAGACCCAGACGTGGCCCCGGGGACCGGTCACGACCCGGCCGAGGGAGGTGCCGGCCGCCCCACGCCCGGGGTAGTCGGCCTCCTGCCAGGTCATTCCGTCCCAGGCGAGGAGCCGGGCCGTGCCGGAGGAGTCGGAGCCGATGGCCCAGGCGGAGCCGTCGGACGTGGCGGCCACGGAGCGGAGATGGCCGCTGAAGCGGGGGCCGGTGCGCTGCCAGGTGGTGCCGTCCCACACGAGGGCCAGCGCCGTCCCCCGGACACCGCCGTCGCGGCCCTCCTCGCCCACGGCCCAGGCGAGGCCGGGGCCGGCGGCCGCCACGTCGAGCAAGTGGGCGGCCGGGCTTGCCTCCGGGGCGGCGACGGCCTGCCACTCGCGGGCCTCACCCAGGGTCCCGGGAGCCGCCCATGCCGTTCCGCCCCGCGTCGAGCCGAGTCCGGCCCCGACCAATCCGCCCAACCCACCGATGAAACGCCGTCTCCGCACGAGGTTCCCCTCCCTGTCGGCAGCCCTGAAAGGCCAACGCGGTGAACCAGCTTGCCCCAGAAGGCAATGCGCACGGACGGCTCGATCCGGTCACACCGTTTCGGCCGGCACCCCTCCCGCCGCCGCGCCCAGCACGGTGAGCCGCACATCCCCCGGCCCCGACGGTGTGGTCCCGTCGGACAGCACCGCCAACGCCAGTGTGTTGGCACCACGTGTGCGCAGGATCCCGTTCGGCAGCACGAAGGTGTGCTGCGGGCCCACGTCGTTGATGTACTGGCCCATGTTCCAGCCGTTGAGGAAGATCTGGACGCGGTAGGCCCGGCCCGGGTCGTCGTCGAGGACGAGTCCGACCGAGGCGTCGACGCCCGGGTCGACGTCCAGCCGGAAGTCCGTCCGGTACCAGGTGACGCCCTGCCGCCGGTCGGCCCGGGGCAGTTCGGCGTCTGCCCAGTCCTTGTCGTCGTACTCCGGCAGGTGCCAGCCCTCGCGCTCCCCGTGCAGCCCGCCCGTGTTCAGCGGCCCGCGCACGGGGTCGGGCGTGGCGGTGCCCTGGATGCGCCAGGTGACCTCGGGGGCGGCGCCCTCGAAGGTGACGGCGGTCAGTCCGCGCGCGGCCTTGTGCGTGTCGAGCGCCTTGCCGTCCATGTCGTGCTGCATCCGCCGCACGAGCACGGACAGCACGTGCCGCTGCCCCTTCTGCGCCGCACGCAACCTCTTGCGCAGGTCGTTCGGCAGGCCGAAGCCGGCCTTCGCGGTCCACGTCCCCTGCCGCGCCCGGGCCTTGTCCGGCACCGGCATCCGGTGCGTGCCCAGCGGCTCGCCGTCCAGCCAGGCCATCAGCAGCCCCTGGGTGCCCGTGCTGTAGGCGAGGGACACGGACTCGATGCCGCTGTCGCCGGTCCACTCACCCCGGTACCAGACGTCGCCGTAGTGGAAGCCGTAGTCGTCGGCGAACAGGACGGGCTGCCCGTCGGGCACGGGTGTGGTGCTGAAGGTCGTCGTCCTGTCGGCCGTCGTCCACCCCGAGTCGTCGAAGTCCGGCTCGGCCTCCGGGTTCCCGGCCCGGCGCCGCCAGCCGTCCAGGGCGGGCAGGGCCGGCCGGGACACGCCGGGCAGCGGCCGCAGCGCCAGCAGACTGCCGGAGGCACTGATCCGGCTGGGGACCGGGCGTCCGTTCCAGGTGACGTGGGTGATCCCGCGCGGTCCCCACACCTCCAGGCCGGTCTGCCCGGTGGTGTCGCCGGTGAGGTGGACGGTGGAGCCGCGCAGCTCGGCCGAGCGCAGCAGGGCGGGGCCGTAGACCAGGAGCGGGCCGGACGGTGTCTCGTAGGGCCACAGCCGCAGGGCGGTGGCGTCGTCGGCGAACAGCACGAGCATCGGCGTGTCCACCCCGTCGCCCTCGACCCGCACCCGGCTCAGCCCACCGGCGCCCAGCGGAGCCGTGATGTTCAGTTTGCCCAGGTTGTACGCCCAGGCGGGCTCCGCGTCCAGCCGCATGGGTGTCGGCTCGTCCGCGCACTCCAGGACGACCTGGGCCATCTCGCCCCGGCGGCCGGCGAACACGGCGATGTCCTGCCGCCCGGCGGTCAGGCTCAGCATGGGCTGCACGGTGGCGTGCACCAGTGTCCGCTTCCCGAGCCTCAGACCGGCGGCGACCAGCTTGGCGTCCCGGGCCGGGACGGTGACGGGCACGTCGATCCCGGCGTCCGGCAGCGTCGAGGAGAGCGCCTCGCCGGTGTCGTTGCGCAGCACGTAGAAGTGGGCGCCGGTGTCGGGGTTGGTCAGGTGGTAGACCGTGAGCCGCTTGTCGGTGGCCCGCACCGTCTTCGCCCGCTTCAGCTTGGCGAGGTCGGGCACGAACCGCAGCAACTGCCCGGTCTGGTGCATCGGGGCGAGCTTCGGGGTGGCGTTGCGGGCCTCGTCGAAGGCGGCGCCGTAGTCGTACGAGGTGTAGACGGCCGGCGCGGGCAGCCAGCCCCAGGAGGTGCCGCCGTACGTCATGTAGACGTTGTGCAGCGTGATGCCGTTGGCGAGGTTGGTGAGGTGGAAGCGCCGCTCGTACGCCGCGTCCCGGGTGCGGCGCGCCTCGGCGTACCCCTTGCCGTCGAACCACGAGCCGCCCCACGGGTCGAACCAGCCCCCGCCGAACTCGGGCAGGAACCCGGGCGTGTTCGGACTGGCCGTCGCCCCGCCCTTCGCGCCGCCGGGCCCGAAGAGCCCCCAGTCCGGCGGCACCCGGTCAGGCTCCGGATACCCGTCGAACCCGTACAGCCAGCGCCCCTTCTCGCCGCCGGTGCCGAACGACCCCGGGGTCCAGTGGCCGTTGCGGCCCTTGTCGTTGTGGAACAGCGGCACGTCGATGCCGTCGGCGCGGACCTTCTCGTAGAGGTACGACATGTAGGCGCGTCCGGACGGCTCGTCGACGTGGGCGTCGTACTCGTTCTCGATCTGGTAGAGCAGGACGGTGCCCGTGCCCCGCGTGAACAGGCGTTTGGCGACGACGGCGTTGACGGCGGTCAGCCACTCGTCGACGTAGCGCAGATACGTCGGGTCGGCGGTCCGGGCCCGGCCCTCGGTCGCGGTCAGCCAGCCCGGGAAGCCGCCCGCGTCGACCTCCGCGTTGATGTACGGCCCCGGCCGCACGATGACGTACATCCCCGTCTCGGCGGCCGTCCGCAGGAACAGGTCGAGGTCGCGCACGCCGCTGAAGTCGTACCGGCCGGGCGCGGGGGAGTGGTAGTTCCAGGCGACGTACACGCTGACGGCGTTGAAGCCGTGCGCGCGCATCTTCTCCAGCATGTCCCGCCACAGCGACGGGCTCGGCAGCCGGAAGGGGTGCATCTCGCCGGACCAGAGCACCAGGCGGCGGCCGTCGACCAGCAGCGAGTAGTGGTCGAAGCCCACGTCGTGCCGCCTGCCGTCCGCACTCGGCACCGGTGGCGGCGGGCCGGTGGGGGCGGTGCGTGCCGGGTGGGCGGAGGTCGGCGACCCGCTGCCGGTCAGCGCGAAGCCGAGCGTCGCCGTGCCGGCCAGAGCGTGGAAGGTACGCCTGCTGAGCTCCAAGGGAGCGCCTCCTGTTGTGCCTGCGATGCGTGGTGCGGGGTGCGGGATGTGTCACGCGGTACGTGTGCTCAATGTCTACAGGGTGACGAGGACAACGGTCCTCTGAGGACCTCGGCACGTGCGGACTCCACGGTACGAGCGGTCGTGGAGCCGGCCGTGCGGCAGGGGGAGGGACCGGTCAGGGCGGAGGCCGTCGCCACTGCGCGGGACCCTCGAGGGCGGGACGATCGCCGACCTCGCGACCGGGACGCCGCCCGAGCCGGTGGAGCGGGCGGCGGCCTGGGAGAACCCCCGAGGGGTGGCGGCCGGGTGCCGCGCGGTGCGTGGTCCTCATTCCGTCCTCGGTCCTCGCTCTGACGCACTGGTGCAACGCACCCTATGCGCCTGCCGGTGCCCGGGTGAATTCCCGCCAGTGTGAATGGCCGGACAGCGACCTGGCCCACCCCTGCCGTCCTGCGTACGATGCGACCGCCCCCGCTCTTCACATCTCCTTCATGGAATGGCCACAGGTCGGGGGTGTGCATGCCGTTGTTTTGACATGTGCATGTTCAATCACCTTCGTGATCCACCCCCCACGAACGGAATGGGAGAACCATGGCCGGTGGCCTGCTCCTGAGCGGCGCGATCGCCGCGCTGCTCACCAGCGCACTTCCCGCGCAATCCCCGTCCTCCGGGTTCGACGACCCGCCCCCGGACAAGATCGTCATCAAGGTCGCCACGGTGAACGGCTCCGGCTGCCCGCAGGGCACGGCGGCGGTCGCCGTCTCCGAGGACAACACGGCGTTCACGGTGACCTACAGCGACTACCTCGCCCAGGCGGGCGGGAACTCCGACCCGACCGCGTTCCGCCGGAACTGCCAGCTCAGCCTGGTCGTCCACGTCCCCGGCGGCTTCACCTACGCCATCGCGAGCGCGGACTACCGGGGCTTCGCCGCCCTCCAGCCCGGGGCGAGCGCGAGCCAGCGGGCCTCGTACTACTTCCAGGGCTCGCCCAGCACGGTGTACAAGAACCACCCCTTCAGCGGCCCCCTCAACGACAACTGGCAGGCCACCGACGAGACCGACTGGGCCCAACTGGTCTACGCGCCCTGCGGAGTCCAGCGCAACTTCAACATCAACACCGAACTCCGCGTCAACGCGGGCACCCAGTCGGCCGACAAGGTCAGCTTCATGACGATGGACTCCACGGACGGGGACATCAGCACGGTGTACCACCTGGCGTGGAAGGAGTGCCCGAAGAAGTCGTGACGGGGTGAGGGACGGCCCGCCGACCGGCGGGCCGCCCCTCACAAGGTGTTCCGGAACAAGGTGTTCCGGACACCCCTAGCCTCGGCGTCCCGTACGGCCCCCGGCCCCGGCCAGTCCCGTCCCGGCCAGTACGTAGAAGGCGAGGAAGGGCAGCGGCATGGACCGGCCCGGGCCGTCGATCTCGTCGACCACGGACAGCGAGAGCAACGCCCAGAGCAGTCCGCCGCTGACCATCAGCGTGGTGTTGCCGCGCTCCCGCATGGCGCGCATCCCGGCTCCCAGCAGGAGGGGCATGAGAGCCCAGGTGCCGGCCGTGGTCACCAACCACTCGAAGGCGCCGGCGAAGATCGTCGCCTCGCCCGCCGCCGCTTTGCCGCGGGCCCAGGCGTAGCCGGCGGTCATCAGCGTGTGACAGACGGCGGTGGCGGCGGTGGCGGTGACGGCGCCCTTGACGAATCGTGCGTACCGCATGGCGGCGGCCCTCCCCCTTTGCGAGCCGGTGGGCCCAGGTTGGGCCGCCGGGGCCCACCGGTGTGTACGGACGGGACTCTCTGACGCGCGTGCGCCGAGGGCCGGAGCGGGAGCCGGTCCCCGGCGTCGTTCAGGAGATCGCCTTGATGCCCTGCCAGCCACCTCCGCCGACCACGACGGGCGGTCCGTGCAGGCCGCTCTTGCGTCCTGGCACGAACTCCAGGCCTGCCGTGGTGTTCGCCGTCGTGGTCCACAGGTCCGGAACACCGTCGCCGTCGGAGTCGCCCGACGCGGTGAGCAGCGGGCGGGAGGTCGGGGTCCACCCGGTGGCGTACGCCGTCCGGTTGGCGGCCGAGCCCAGCGAGGCCGGGTCGGTTCCGCCGTCCGGAACCCCGTCGGCGTCCGCGTCCCCGGTGCTGCGGCCGTGATAGAGCCAAACCTCTCCTGTGCCGCGGTTACGGGCGATCAGGTCGGTGAAGCCGTCACCGTCGACATCACCGGGGGAGGCGAGGTGCATTTTGCTCCAGCCGGACGCGCCGATCAGATAGCCCGAGCTGAGCGTCTGGCCGAAGTACCCGGGCAGGAACCAGAGCTGGTCCCCGATGACCGCGACGAAGTCGGGGTAGCTCGCCTCGGAGTCGTTCGTGATGTTTCCGACCGAGACGATCTGGTCGATGTCCGCGGTGCTGGTGAGCCCACCCGGCTCCTCGGAGGCGCCGAGGATCGTGACCTCCTGGCGGGTGTCGTCGGTGAACTCGCCCTGACCGTTGTTCGGGTAGAACCACAGTCTGCCTTCGCGGCGGGCCACCAGATCCTCGTAGAGGTCCTCGTCCCAGTCGCCCCGATGGGTCAGCTGTGCGCCGCTCCAGCCACCTCCGGAGGAGAGGGGCACCATCGTCGCCACCGCACCGCCGCCCGTGCCGCCGTAGAGGCGCAGATTGTCCGTACCGTCGACGGCGAGCATGTCGGGCCGACCGTCACCGTTCACATCGCCCGGCTTGTCGGTGACTCCGGGACTCTTGACGTAGAAGCGGTAGGGGTAGACCGGTCCAGGGTTGCCACCCACGTCGTAAGCCCGCACGTAAAGCGTGTGCGGCCCGGGGGTGAGTGGCGTCACCTTCTGCTCTACGGAGCCCCCCTTGACGGGCTTCTCGTCCGTCGGCTCGCTCGGCGGGGTTCGGTCCAGGCCCCAGGTATACCTCACCGTGTCGGCCACGCCGTTGGCGCTGAACTCGAACACGGCTTCCGTGCGCGCCAGAGCGCCCTCCACCGGCTCGTCGCCGGGCGGGGTCTCGGGGTACAGGCCGTCCGCTGAGGTCACCTTCGGCATCACCGTCGGCGCCTGCGGGTCGAAACCGAAGCGACACCCGGCCGCGCCCTGCGTCGGGGTCCAGTCCGAGGCCAGCGAAGCGTCGGTGGTGTCCTCGGCCTGTGCCTTCCAGGAGAACTGCCCGTTGCTCGCGCCCTTGTACTTGTCGAGCAGGGCCTTGGGAACGACGACCCGCGCCTGAGCACCCTTGGAGTTACCGGCCTTGACCGTGACCTTCACCCGTTCGTCGAAGACGATGCCGGGCGAGGCGGCGTGCTTGCCGGTCGGCCACAGGTGGAACTGGACGTTGACGCCGCCGCCGTCCGGATCCCACACCTGCGCGGTCTGTCTCACGTCCGTGTTGCCCACGGTCACGTACGACGACCCGTTGCCGCACTGAGTGGTGCCGACCTTGGTGCTTGGGATCGTATCGAGGGCCCACGGTGCCTTCGGCGGCCGGTTGAATTCGACGATCAGCTTGGCGTCCGGCTTGAACTTCTTCCAGCTGTACTCGTCCTTACCCTCCTCCGCGGCACGCGGGGCACGCAGCCCGAACGTGATGTTCGCCCACTTGCCGACAGCCGCCTTGACCGCCGCGTCCTTGGCGGTGAAGTCGACCGGCTTGTTCGGACAACCGTGGTCCTCGTTGCCATGCGCGTAGTTACGGCGGTCCTGCAGCGTGGACCAGGAAGGCTGCTCCTTCCACGTGGTCTTCGAGCTGATGGGACCGGTCAGATACAGCTCGACCGGCTTGGGCGTGCAGGACCACGAGTGGGTCTCGGTGATCTGGAACTGGGCGTCGACGACCTTCACACCCGCCAGGAACTTGGAACCCACCCGGAAGAAGGAGCGTGCCGTGCCGTTGGTGGAGTGCTCGTAGCCGACGCGCGCCTCGTCCGTGGTCTTCCCGTTCCAGCCGGTCCCGTTCCAGTAGCTGTCGGTGGGGTGCGGCTTGTAGGCGATCGTCCACGCCTCTCGGGTACCGGTCATGCGCGGGTCGATGTAGACGGGGTACGTCGTGTCCGGAGCGTCGAGCAGTTGCTGGTCCGGTCGCAGGACGACCTGCGTGTCCGTCACCTCGACGCCGACCTCACTGCTCTTCGTGCCCGGTGTCAGCGGTGAGGGGGAACTCGGCTCGCTCCTAGCGGCGTTCACACCCGCCGTGCGCACGGCGCCCGCACCCGCACCCGTACTCGTGCCCGCAGCCGACTCCGGCTCCCTGCCGGAGGAATCCCACATGCGGGCCGTCGACGAGGCGAACACCGTCTGTCCGGCGGCGTTGACGGCGCTGAGCGTGCGGGAATCGGCGTCCTTGCGCAGCTCCAGGCCCTCGGTGCGCAGCCCAAAGCCGATCTCCTTCAGTTCCGGCCGGTCGGCCGCCTCAGGCGTTTTGACGATCAGTGCCTGGCTGAAACCGTCCACACTCGCCCGTACCGCCAGGTCGACTCCGGGGAAGACCTCGCTATAGGTGGCCGTCGACTCCTCGACAGTGGGCTCGGGCAGGTCACCGGGCCAGGTCAGCGAGAGGGAGCCACCCCGGTCGGACAGGGTGACGAGCCGGTTGTCGCCTCCGGCGGAGAAAGTGACCCGACCCGGTGTCGCCTTGGGTGAGATGCGGCCGCCCGCCTCAGTGAGCGTCGTGTTCACCGGTGTCCAGGCGTCCTCGCGCTTCACGCGCACGGGGAGCGTGTGTTGGGTGTGCCGCAGATTGCCGTTGGGCAGTGCGTGGGTTTCGCTGGTCTCGGTGCGGGCCGATATCACCTCCACGGCCTCGCCGGTGCGGGCGGCCCGCTGGAGCGCTTGTCCCTCGGCGTTCGCGGCCGCGGGGGCGGAAGCCGGTTCGGCCGAGGCGGTCGTCAGCGGTGTCAGCCCGAGTGCGCTTCCGACGAGCACCACCGTGAGAGCACACCGCGCGGAGCGCCCGGTCGAACGGCGTCTTCGTAATCTGTCTGGCATGGCCGAATTCCCCCGATTCGTCGCCGTGCCACCCCCTTCACGAGGGCAGCTGTGAGCCCGCTCACGCGGGCAAGAGTCGCCCGAACAGTACCCGCGCCTAGTGTGAAGTCTTTGCCGTTTTCTGAGCGAAGTGGGGATGGTCGCATTGCGTTCCCTTTACTTGTCAGCGTGATCGAGAGCGCTTACCGTCTGACCGTTGATCAGTCGATCACGCAGAGTAAGGGGGGAAGTCCTTCAATGGACGAATTGATAAGACAGTTACGCTACTTCGGATACTGGCACAGATCCGTGTCCGTGTTCGTAGGGCTCGTGATGTTCGTCGGGCTCATACCCGACGACGCCAGCGCCGCCTCAGGCCGTACCCGGATCTCCGAGGTGAAGCGCGACCCGTCCGTACCCGGGCGGGAGTTCAGCAAGAAGCGCACCAAGACACACAACGACGCCGCCGCCGCCGACTGGCGGCCCGAGGCCGGCAGGGTTCCGGCCCGCACCTTCACCACCCTCGTCACCGACACCAGAGACCGCCTCCCGAAGCAGGCGCCGCTCGCGACCGACGACTCCGGACTGCGGAAGCCGACCGCCGTACAGACCGGCGTGGTGAAGGCCCGTCAGGTCCCCGAGACCCAACTGCGCCACGGTGTCCGCATCAGTGGCCGCGCCCCCGAGCGGGAGACCGCCGACGCCGGCACCGCCGTCCAGATGCAAGTCAAGGACGCGGCCGCTGCCCGCAAGGCCGGTGTTCAGGGCCTGCTCCTCACCGCAGCCCCCGCGCGCGATGGTCTGGCACCCGCAGCCTCCGGCTCGGTCGAGATCGAGCTGGACTACTCGTCGTTCAAGGACACCTACGGCGGTGACTGGGGCTCCCGGCTCCGTCTTGTGCAGCTCCCTTCCTGTGCGCTGACCACGCCGGAGAAGGACGGCTGCCGTGACCGCACCGAACTGACCGGGGCCAACGACCCGGCGGAGCAGAAGGTGACCGCCACGGTCGACCTCGCCACCGCGAGCGCCGCCCCTACCGTGCTCGCCGCGACCGCCGCCGCCTCCGGGCCCGGCGGCAGCCACGAGGCCACCTCGCTGTCCCCGTCCGGATCCTGGATGGCTGGCTCCTCGTCCGGCGGCTTCTCGTGGACGTACCCGATCGAGGCACCCGAGGTGCCCGGCGGCCCGCAGCCGGAGGTCGAGCTCTCCTACTCCTCGCAGGCCGTCGACGGCCGCACCGCCTCCACCAACGGGCAGTCCTCCTGGATCGCCGAGGGCTGGGACTACGAACCCGGCTTCATCGAGCGCCGCTACCGATCCTGCTCCGACGACAAGGCGCCGATCAAGGACGAGAGCGGCAAGGAGCACAAGCCCAACAACACCGGTGACAGCGGTGACCTCTGCTGGGGATCCGACCACGTCGTGATGTCCCTCGGCGGCAACACCACCGAACTCGTCAAGAAGGACGGCACCGACGAGTGGCGCCCCGCCGACGACGACGGCTCGCGCCTGGAACACAAGAAGGGCGCCGCGAACGGCACCAAGGACGGCGAGTACTGGGTCCTGACCACGACCGACGGCACCCGGTACCACTTCGGTCTGAACAAACTGCCCGGCGCAACCGACGGTGCGGTCACGAACTCAGCCCTCACGGTCCCGGTGTTCGGCAACCATCCGACCGAGCCGTGCCACGCCACCGCCTTCATGGATTCGGACTGCGCCCAGGGCTACCGCTGGAACCTGGACTACGTCGTCGACCCGCTCGGCGACGCCATGACCCTGTGGTGGGCCAAGTGGAAGAACTACTACGGCCAGAACATGAAGGCCGACCAGCAGATCTCCTACGACCGTTCCGCCCAGCTCGACCGCATCGACTACGGCCTGCGGCACGACAAGCTCTTCGGCGTCCAGCCCGCGGGACGCGTCGCCTTCAAGACGGCCGAGCGTTGCGTACCCACCAGCACCTTCGACTGCGCCGAGTCCAAGCGCACCACCGCCAACGCCAAGCACTGGCCGGACGTCCCGTTGGACCAGGCCTGCGCCTCCGGTGCCAAGTGCACCGACAAGTACTCCCCGACGTTCTGGACCACCAAGCGCCTGGAGAAGATCACCACCCAGGTGCTCTCCGGCGGCGCGCTGAACACCGTCGACTCCTGGACGCTGGAACAGTCCTACCCGTCCACCGGTGACGGCACCTCACCGGCCCTCTGGCTGAACTCCATCACCCGTACGGGACACGGGGCGGACGGCACCGCCGCCATGCCCAAGGTCACGTTCGCCGGCACTCAGATGGACAACCGTGTCGACGGCGTGGAGGGCCTGCCGCCCTTCTCCCGCCTGCGCATCCACGCCATCGACACCGAGAGCGGCGGACGCATCGGCGTCACCTACTCGCCGCGCGAGTGCCAGGCACTGGAGCCGAGGAAGATGCCGGCGGCGCCCGAGTCCAACACCATGCGCTGCTTCCCGCAGTACTGGACGCCGAAGGGTGCGCTCAAGCCGGTCAAGGACTGGTTCCACAAGTACGTCGCCACCGAGGTAAGCGAAGAGGACCTCGTCACCGACAGCCCCGCCAAGGTGACGAGCTACGAGTTCGTCGGCAAGCCCGGCTGGGCCCACGACGACAGCGAGTTCACCGAGAACAAGCACCGCACCTGGTCGCAGTACCGCGGCTACGAACGGGTCCGCACCCGTCTCGGCGCAGGCAAGGACGTCAAGCAGCTCACCGAGCACCGTTACTTCCGTGGCTTGCACGGTGACAAGCTGCCTTCCGGTACCCGCACCACGCAGGTCACCGACAGCGAGGGCAAGACGTACGACGACCTGCCCCAGTACCAGGGCCAGTTGCTCGAACAGATCACCTACGAGTCCGATGGCGGCCCCGTCGACTCGGCGACCGTGACCACCCCCTGGGCTGTGAAGACGGCCACCCGGGCCCGGCCCGGCAACACGGCGCTCGAGGCGTGGATGACCCGTCCCGAGACCGTCCGGAGCCGCGAGCGGGTCAAGGGCGACACCTGGCGCACCTCCACCGAGACCACCAAGTACGACAGCTTCGGCCTGCCGTACCAGGTGGAGGAGAAGACCACGGGCGGCAAACTTCGCTGCTCCACGGTCAGTTACGCCCGTAACGCCGAAGCCCACATGATGGAGTCGGAGTCCCGCGAGCGGACTGTGCTCGGCGCCTGCGGGAGCACGGGCGGCGAGGTCGTCGAGGACACCCGCACGCTGTACGACAACCGGGCCTTCGGAGCGGCCCCCACCAAGGGCTTGCCGACCGAGGTGCAGGAGCTCAACGGCTCCGGCGACGGCTACCTCACCATCGACCGGACCGAGTACGACATCCACGGCCGTGAGATCGCCACGTGGGACGCGGACAACCGCAAGACGTCCGTCGAGTTCACCCCCAAGACCGTGGTGCGCCCGCTCAAGCAGGTCTCCACCGACCCGCTGGGCCACACGGAGACCACCGTCTTCGACGACGTCCGCGGTATGCCGCTCACCGAGGAGGACACCAACGGCAAGCGGGCCACCATGGAGTACGACCCGCTGGGCCGGCTCCTGAAGGTGTGGGAGATCGACCGCGATCCCGTCAAGCAGACGCCCACGGCCACATACGACTACACCCTGCGCGGCAGCGCGGGCCCGACGATCGTCACCACCCGCACGCTCAAGGACAACGGCGACTACGCCGTTTCCTACGAGATCCTCGACGGCTTGCTGCGGGAGCGGCAGACGCAGGACGAGGCGGTCGGTGCGGGCCGGATCGTCAACGACTCCTTCTACGACTCAGCGGGCCGCAAATGGAAGGAAAATGACGGCTACTACAACAAGGCCGAACCCGAAGCCAAGCTGCTCCCGGTCGCCGACAACGACGTACCGTCGCAGAACCGCACCCACTTCGACGGCCTGGGCCAGCCAAGTGCCGAGATCACCTACAACCACGGCACCGAGAAGGTCCGCACCACGACCGAACGGGACGGCGACGCCACCACGACCATCCCGCCCAAGGGCGACACGGTCACGACCGTCTTCGAGGACGCGGAGGGCCGCACCGAGCGGCTGCGCGAGTACACGAACACCGAACGCACCAAGTGGCGCGACACGGTCTACGAGTACGACGACCTCGACAACCTGAGGAAGGTCACTGCACCCGGCGGTGCCGCCACTTCCTTCGAGTACGACAAGCGCGGCCGTCAGACCGTGGTCATCGACCCCGACGGTGGTCGCACCAAGATGCGGTACGACGCCACCGACAACGTGGTCGCGACCACCGACCCCTTCGAGCGGACGCTGGTCACCACGTACGACGAAGGCGGGCGGCCGACCGCCCTGCGCGAGGACAGCGAGACCGGTCCCAAGCGCGTCGAGTGGACGTACGACACGCTCGTGAAGGGCCTGCCCACGGCGGCGATCCGCTACGACGGCGGACGCGAGTACCGGGAGGAGGTCACCGAGTATGACAACGCCTACCGCGTGAAGTCGTCGAAGACGGTGATCCCCGAAGCCGAGATCGGCCTGGCCGGCACGTACACCTACCGCTACGACTACACGCCGACCGGCAACCTGTTCTGGGCCGAAGTCCCGGGGATGGGCGGCCTGGTGACCGAGAAGGTCGTCTTCCGCTACAACTCCGATGACCTGCCCATCGCCATCGGCGGCGCGTCCACGTACCTCGCCGACGTCGAGTACTCCGCCTTCGGCGAGATCCTGCGCACGGACGCGGGCCCGGCCGCCAAACGCGTTCACGGTACCTACACCTACGACGAGTTCACCCGTCGCCTCCAGACGGCGACCTTCGACCGCTCCCTCGCTCCCGCCCGTATCAGCGAGACCCGTTACGGCTACGACGAAGCCGGCAACGTCAAGAAGATCACCGACGTGCCCGGTGCCGCGGTGGGCGACGCGGGCGGCACGGACACGCAGTGCTTCGTCTACGACCAGCTGCGGCAGATGACCTCGGTCTGGTCGGCGAAGACGGACGACTGTACGACCGGTCCGTCGAAGAGCACGGTCGGCGGCCCGGAGGCGTACTGGCAGTCGTACACGTACGACGAGGCGGGCAACCGCAAGGAACTCGTCGAGCACGACCCGACCGGGGACACGGCGAAGGACGTCAAGCGCACCTACACCTACGGCAAGCCGGGCGTCGGCGGCCCCAACGCGCTGGCGGAGATCAAATCGGTCGGCCCGCAGGGCGAACGTCTGAACACGTTCTCCTACGACAAGGCAGGCAACACCACCAAACGCCAGCACGGCGGCACCGAACAGTCCCTCGAATGGGACGTCGAGGGCCAGCTGCGCAAGGTGACCGAACCCGTCGAGGGCGGCGGCACGAAGACCACGTCGTACCTGTACGGCGCGGACGGTGAACGCCTCATCCGCACCGGCGCGGACGGCAGCCGCACCCTGTACCTCGGCGAGGCGGAGCTGACGGTCAGCGCCGACAACATGACGGCGAAGGCGGAACGCTTCTACGCACACCCGGACGGCATGACCACGGTCCGGGCGACCGGCGGCATACGCGAGCTCATGATCTCCGACCACCACGGCACGTCCCACACGGTCGTGGACATGGTGGACCCGGCCATGGGTGTCACGCGCCGCAAGTCGATGCCGTTCGGTGAGGCACGGGGGCAGCAGCCCACCGACTGGCCCGGACAGCGGGGCTTCGTCGGCGGCACGGTCGACCCGGACACGGGGCTGACCCGCCTGGGCGCCCGTGACTACGACCCGGTGACGGGCCGGTTCATCTCGGTCGACCCGATGGTCGACTACGGCCAGCCGGCCACGATGAACCCGTACGCCTACAGCAACAACGCACCGGCGACCTTCTCCGACCCCACGGGCGAGTTCTTCCCGATCCTGATCGGCATCGCGGCTCGCATCGCTATCCAGGCCGCGATCCGCGCGGCCGCTCGACGGGCCGCGATCATCGCGGCACGCAAGGCGGCCCAGGCTGCGGCCCGACGCGCGGCGGCACTCGCACGCAAGCGGGCGCTCGAAGCCGCCAAGCGCGCGGCGGCGAAGGCCCGCCGGGAAGCGGCGAGGAAGGCGGCGGCGGCGAAGCGGGCGGCGGCGAAGCGGGCGGCGGCCCGTGCTGCTGCCAAACGCGCGGCTGCCCGTCGCGCGGCGGCGCAGGCGCGTGCCCGCGCGGCACGTGCGGCGGCTCGCAAGGCGGCAGCTCGCCGGGCGGCGGCCCGCAAGGCGGCGGCCCGCCCGAAACCGCGCGCCAAACCTCGTTCACAGCCGAAGGCGCGTCCGAAGCCGTCGCAGGTGAAGCGGGCGGTGAAGAAGGTCGCACGGGAAGTACGGGACGAGGCCAAGGAAACGGCCAAGGACGAGGCTCAGAACATCGGCTGCGAGTCGGCGAACAGCTTCGTCCCCGGCACCCGGGTCCTGATGGCGGATGGCTCGACCAAGCCGATCGAGAAGGTCAAGGTCGGCGACAAGGTCGTCGCCACCGACCCGAAAACGGGCCGTACGTCGATCCAGACGGCGACGGCGACGATCATCGGCAACGGCACCAAGCGGTTGGTGAAGGTGACGCTGTCGATCCACGACGGCGCGTCGTCCAAGTCGGGAACGAAGACCACGACGATCACAGCCACAGAGGGCCACCCCTTCTGGGTCCCGTCCCTGCGGGAGTGGATCGACGCCGGTGAACTGAAGGCCGGGCAGTGGCTGCAGACGTCCTCGGGGACGTGGGTGCAGGTCGGGGCGGTGAAGGCTTGGACTGCGGGCAAGGCCACGGTCCACAACCTCACGGTCACCGAGGCGCGCACCTTTTATGTGCTCGCTAGGACCACTCTTGTCCTCGTCCACAACTGTGGTGATGCCCAGGCCCTGGCTGACCGAGCGTCCGAAATCCATGCTCAGGCCGGAAGCGACATGGCTATGGAGAAGTCCACTGTCGCCGTCGTCAGTGCTCAGACCCCTCGCGGCGTGGTTCACGTGGTTGCTGGCAGCGGTCGTGGCCTGAACAGGGCGCAGAAAGCAATGCTCAATGGTGTGGAGTTGCCTGCTCGCAACATTCCCGGTGCACATGCGGAACAGAATGCGCTTCTGTTCATCAACCAAATGGGATGGTCTCCTATCGCAGGAGGTGCCTCAAGGAGTGTGTGCAGCCATACGTGTGCGCCGCTCATTCGAGCTAGTGGTGGTAGAATCACTGGCCGCGTGTACCAGAACGAATCGGGGACAAAGGTGAGGACGTTCAAATGGTGAGCTCCGAGCCGGTCATCACAGAGTTCATGCAGAATGCGAGTCCAAGTCAGATCCGTACCTTCGTCGCATCGTGCGCGGAGCGGATGGCTCAACTCTTCACCGGCGTTGTCGGTATGGACGCGACGAGATCGCTGGACGTCGAATCTGCGATTGACTGCCTGGACCTGCTCTGGAAACCTCAATCTCAGGCCTCTTGGGGCGAGAAGGTCGAAAAGCTCGGTGCTCTTCCGGAGTTGGTGGGTGAGGAGGAGCCGTCAGGATTGCTGGCGTACGCGTATGATGCAGCGGCCACTTTGTATTACGCCGCAAAGTACCGGGAAACCGGAAGCATCGTGGATGCGGTCAGCTGCTCGAACCATGCTCTCAACTCTGCGGAATTCGTTTCCGAAGAGCTGGCCGACGGAGTGGACCGATATGAAATCGAACTCGGAAATCAACGTGCCGACATCGCCTCCGTGTGCGGGTCTGACGATCCGGGTGATCACGATCTCCTTCAGTTCATGAGAGAGCGGGCGCGGGAGCAGGCGCGCGCAAGACTGGTTGAACTCACCTCAAGGTGAGTCGCGCTGGTCTTGATTCTTATAGCTCGCAGGAGATCTTCCCAGCGCTGACTGAATGACAGCGGATGCCCCACCCGTAACCGGTGGGGCATCTGGGTTTTCAATAGCAGAGGATGCCTTTCAGTAGCGAGCCGTTGCGATTCCGTTGGTGGGAAGGTCGCCCTCAACGTCGTTCTCAGGTCGCAGGGCGCGAAATGTGGCTGCGGGGCGGGAGCGGCTGGAGGACGTCCGGAAACGGCCTGACTCAGGTTCCGCTTGACTGGGACTCGGTCCTTGGTGTGAGCGCGACGGCAATGGCGGCGGCGAAGTCCTCCGGTTATCCAGCATGATGTTGTGGCCGCAGTCGGGGATCGCGACGACGGACACGCCCGCCTCGGTGAGCGCGTCGGCGCCCGGGAGCGGGCCGTCGGACTCGGGGGGCAGGAAGGTGCGGGGAACCCTCACGTCCAACAGGAGTTCGCGCATGGTCCCGAGGTTGGATGAGCCATGGAGTTTTTCTGCTACCACCGCGACCGCCCCGGTTCCCTGCCCTTGCGTGAGGAGTTGGGGGAAGCGCACTGGGCCTACATGGACCGGTATGAGGCGGAGTTGATCGCCCGTGGGCCGACTTTCGCCGATGACGATGAGACGCCCACGGGCAGTGTGCACATCGTCGATCTGCCGGACTCCGTCGACGCGCGGGCGTTCGCCTTCGACGAGCCCAACCACCAGGCAGGGGTGTACCGGGACGTATTGCTGCGGCGGTGGCGCAATCTGCTGGGGCGGACCATGTGGGAGTTCCCCGGTGGGTCGAGCGGCGGGAAACGGTTCCTGGTGCTCGGCTTCGGCTCGGGGGCGGCCCTCGACCTCGATGTGCCGTACGACCCGGACGAGCTGATCGCCTACGGGCCGCTGCTGTCCGACGATGGTGCCGTGTGGGTGGGGACGGCAGCGCTGGTGCGGGCCCCGGACGCGAAGGCGGCGCGTGCCGTGCTGGCCCACCAGGGGCGGTACGCGGGCATCGAGGTGCACGCGTGGGAGTTCGGCGGGCGGCGGTGACGAGGGGCTCAGCGCAGTGAGAGACGGTTGAGGCCGGGGCCGCGTGCCGTGGAAGCACGATACCGGCCAGGAAGCGGGCGGCCCCGACCGTTACTTGCAGGCGTGTGTGAGGAAGGCGGACCAGGCGGTGGGGGAGAGGGTGAGCTGGGGGCCCTGCTTGTTCTTCGAGTCGCGGATGTGGACGGTGTGGGGGCGGGTGGCAATTTCCAGGCAGTCGCCGGAAGCACTGCTGCTGTGACTGGACTTGCGCCAGGTCATGTCGGACGTGTTCATAGGTCTCCTCGCATCCGCTCCAGCAGGCTCACTGAGTCCTGCATGGTGAGTGCCTGTGAACGCATCCTGGCATACCGCCTCTGGAGCACGCTGACCACTTTCCGGTCGGCGATGAGCTGGCCACTCTCCTGTCCTTCGGTGTAGGCGAACCACTGGTTCTCCGGCGTCTCCAGCAGTTGGAAGGGCCCTTGCATGCCGGTGTGCGACTCCTGCACGAGCGGCATGATCTGGATCTCGACGTTCCGCAACTGCGCGACTTCCAGCACTTGGTCGATGAGGCCTCGGGTGACATCCGCCCCGCCGGTGCGCCGCAGGAACACCTGTTCCTCCAGGATGAACCCGAACGCCGTGTCGAGGCGTTCCCGCAGCAGCTTCTGTCGTTCGGCTCGGGCGGCCCATCGTTCATCGATCTCCGCGTCGCCCAAGGGCGGCAGATGGTCGAGAGCCATCGCCCGCGCGTACGCCTCCGTCTGCAACAAACCCGCCACCATGCGGGACTCGTACGTGTAGAGGGCGATCGCCGTCTTCTCCAGCCGAGCCCATTGGCGGAACCACGCCGCGAGTCCCGGCTGCCGGGCCAGGCATTGCGCTGCCCTCTGCAACGCCCCCGTGTTTCCCAGGGCCTCCTCCGCCCGCTCCACGAACACCGGATCCGGCATCCGCCTCCCCAACTCCACGGAAGCCACCGTGTGTTTGGAGAACCTCACCAGCTCGCCGAACTCCTCCCGGCTCAGCCCCGCGTGCTCGCGCAAGCCCTGGACCACCGCCCCGAACGTCCGCAGGCTGTCCGACGACTCCGGCTCGCCGCCCGTTCCCGCCCCCACCACGCCATCGACCACCGTCGATCACCTCCCGCGCGTCATGGTTACGGCACGTCACCGGTACTGTCCAGTCCGTGACCGCGTACGCCGCACCGGCGTACGCGGCTTTGACCTCGCGCAGAGGGTCCCGGCGCGGGACATTGGCCGCATGACAGCACCTGCCACTCCCCAACCCACCGTCACCGTACGTGTGTTCGCGCAGCGCCTGAGTGCCACTCCCCGCGGCGCTCGCCTCGCCCGGCACCTGGCCGTCGGCCGGCTGCACACCTGGGGCATCCCCCACGGCTCGGACGCCTCCGACGCCGTCGCCCTGATCGTCGCCGAACTGGCCGCCAACGCCGTGACGCACGGGCGCGTGCCGGGCAGGGACTTCGAGCTGCGGCTGTCGGTCGTCGGCGGCAGCGTCCGTGTCGAGGTGACCGACACGCACAGTGGGCCGCCGAGTCCGCCGGGGCCGCGCGGCGTGGCGCGGCCGGGCTCCCTCGACGAACACGGCCGGGGACTGGTCCTCGTCGCCGCGCTCGCCGACCGGTGGGAGGTCCTGGAACGGAAGCCGGCGCCCGGCAAGACCGTACGTGCCGAGGTCGGACTCCTGCCGGGATCCTGAGGTGAACTTCGACGGTCCGCGCAGTTGTTGCTGCGCGAACCATTGACGCGTAAGACGTTCGATTCTACGGTCCGTTCGAACTTGCGATCGCTGTTCGAAAAGCCGAACGGCTCTTCACCCCCACCGCAAGGAGATGACCCGCATGAGCCGCAGTCCCCGCACCCGCACCCTCCGCAGGCGAACCGCCCTGTTCGCCCTCCCCGCCGCCGCCCTCCTGGCACTCCTCCCGAGCACGGCGTCCGCCTACCCCAACCCCGGCCGGGTCACCGGCGACGTCGTCACCCACGACCCGTCGATGATCCGCACGTCGTCCGGGCAGTACCTGCTGTACGCCACCGGTGGAGGCATCTCCGGCAAGGCGTCCAGCGACCGCACCGCGTTCAGGAACAGTGCCGACGCCTTCGGCAACAGGCCGGGCTGGTGGCGGAACTACTCCTCCGTGCCGGAGGCCTGGGCTCCGGACATCTCGTACCACGGCGGCAGGTACCTGATGTACTACTCCGTCTCCAAGTTCGGTTCGAACACCTCCGCCATCGGCCTCGCCACCTCCAGCACCGGTCAGCCGGGCAGCTGGACCGACCAGGGCACCGTCTACACGTCGAACTCCTCCAGCGACTTCAACGCCATCGACCCGAACCTCTTCGTGAACGACGACGGCAAGTGGTGGCTGTCGTTCGGCAGTTGGTGGACCGGGATCAAGATGATCCAGATCAACCCGTCCACAGGGAAGCAGCTCTCCTCCAACACCACCCGCCACTCGCTCGCCTCCCGCCCCACCGGGACCAAGGCTGTGGAAGCGCCCTTCATCGTGAAGCGGGGCGGCTACTACTACCTCTTCGCCTCGTACGACACCTGCTGCGCCGGGACCAGCTCGACGTACAAGGTCAAGGTCGGCCGCGCTTCCAGCATCACCGGGCCGTACCGCGACAAGAACGGCGTCGACCTGATGAACAACGGCGGCACGCCCGTCCTGGAGTCGCACGGCAGCGTCATCGGCCCCGGCGGCCAGTCGATCCTGAAGGACGCCGACGGCGACCTGATCGTCTACCACTACTACGACGGCAACGCCAACGGCACGCCCAAGCTCGGCATCAACCTCTTGAACTGGAGTAGCGGATGGCCCGTCGCCTACTGACCCTGCTGGCGGCCCTGCTGCTCGCGCTGAGCCTCGGCCAGCCCTCCGCGAGCGCCGCCTCCTTCGCCAACCCGGTCAAGTCCGTCAAGGGCGCCGACCCCTGGATCTCGTACCACGACGGCAACTACTACCTGGTGACGACGAGTTGGACCGACGTCATCACCATCCGCAAGTCCACCACCCTCGCCGGGCTCTCGACCGCGCCCAGCGTCCAGGTGTGGAAGGGCGACGCCGCCTCCCGCTGCTGCAACATCTGGGCGCCGGAGCTGCACTTCCTGAACGGCCGCTGGTACCTGTACTACGTCGCCGGGCAGAACGTGTCCGACTACAACCCGACGCAGCGCAGCCATGTGCTGGAGAGCGCCGGCTCCGACCCCATGGGGCCGTACACCTACAAGGGGCAGCTCAGCAACGCCTGGATGCTCGACCCGAGCGTGCTGAACGTGGGCGGCCGGCTGTACATGCTGGGCAGCGCGATCACCGGCGGCACACAGAACCTTGTCATCGCCCCGATGTCCAACCCCTACACCGTCAGCGGCTCCTACTCGACGATCTCGACACCGACGCACGCCTGGGAACGGCAGGGCGGGACGGTCAACGAGGGAGCGGAGGTATTGCAGCGAAACGGCCGCACCTTCCTCATCTACTCGGCCAGTGGCTGCTGGACGCCCGACTACAAACTCGGCCAACTGGAGCTGACCGGCTCCAACCCGCTGTCCGCCTCCTCCTGGACCAAGAAATCCACGCCCGTCTTCCAGCGCAGTGACGCCAACGGGGTGTACGGACCCGGCCACAACGGCTTCTTCACCTCACCCGACGGCCGTGAGAACTGGATCGTCTACCACGCCAACGACTCCGCCTCCGATGGCTGCGACAACGGCCGTACGACCCGGGCGCAGAAGTTCACGTGGAACTCCGACGGCACGCCGAACCTCGGTACGCCCGTCCGGCTGGGGGCGAGCATGACCGGCCCGTCGGGTGAGCCGGCGACCGCGTCGACGACCTACACCGTCACCAACCGCAACAGCGGCAAGTGCCTGGATGTGGCAGGCGGCTCGGGGGCGGACGGGGCCGATGTCCGGCAGTACTCCTGCAACGGCAACGCCAACCAGCGCTGGCGCCTGGAGGACCTCGGCGACGACACCCACCGTCTGGTGAACGTCGCCACCGGCAAGGTGCTGGACACCGCCGACTGCTCGGCCGCCGACGGCGCCGACCTGCGCCAGTGGTCCTGGCTGAACAACACCTGCCAGCGGTACCAGTTCGTGGCCACGGACGGTGGCTTCGTCCGCATCGTCAACAAGGCCACGGGGAAGGTGGCGGACGTCGCCGATTGCTCGACGGCGGACAGCGCCGATGTACGCCAGTGGTCCTGGCTGAACAACGCCTGCCAGCAGTGGAAACTGACGGCGGTGTGAGTCCCTGGGGGGCGCGGGGAACTGCGCGAACAACCCCGACGGACCCGCACTCGCCCGGTCGCGGAAACCACCTACGGCGCTGAGGCGTTACCCGGCCTGACCCATCCCCGCCGCGTTGGGCCAGCTCTGCGCGGCGGGCCACCCCGTGGCGGGCGCCGGCGTCAGCCCGTTCGTCCCCCGCACCTGCGCC
Source organism: Streptomyces sp. 378 (assembly GCF_030124145.1). GTDB lineage: Bacteria > Actinomycetota > Actinomycetes > Streptomycetales > Streptomycetaceae > Streptomyces. Next base: position 217,830 of record NZ_JASKMS010000006.1, on the reverse strand, counting down.
GCCGTCAGGCCGCCACGGGCCGGGACACCGGGCGGCGTGGGCCCGGTGAACGGGGCGGCCATCGGCGTCGGCGCGGGCACGGCGGCAGGGACCGGCGCCGGAGCAGGGACCGGCGCCGGGGCTTGGGCGGCGGGCGCCAGGAGCGGTGCCGGGGCGGCCATCGGCTGGGGAGCCGGCTGCGGCATCTGGGGCTGGGGCTGCGGTATCTGCGGCTGGGGCATCGGCGCCGCAGCCGGCATCGGCATCCCACCGGTCGTGCCCGCCGGTACGGCGGACGCGGCGGCGGGGAGCGGCATGCCGATGCCGGTGGTCGGAGCGGGGGCGGTGGCCGGGGCGAGCCCCGGCCCCCCGCCCACACCGGTACTCGCGGCCGCGGGCGCGGGCACTGGCGCGGGGGAGAACCCCGGGCCGCCCGCCCCGGCGCTCGCGGCAGCCGGAGCCGCGGCGAGTCCCGGCCCCCCGGCGGCGGCCGGAACCGCGGCCATCCCCATCGCCTGCGCCGCGAGCCCCCGCATGCCCGACCCGTTCGTCTCGCTCACCAGACGGTCCACGGCCGCCGTACCCGAGCTGTAGCTGGTCCCGTTGCCCGGCTCGGGTACGGCGGCTCCCCTCCTGGACGTCCCGTAGAGCACCTGTTCCAGGCCGGACACCAGGCGACGCACGTCCACCTGGGGGCGCACCACGAGACGCAGGAAGCGACTGGACGAACCGATCTTGTTGCCGCACTCGCGGACCAGGATGCGGTGCTCGGTGAGCATGCGGTCCCGGACGACGGTGCCCTCGGCGCCCACGGGGAGGCGCACGAAGAGGAAGTTGCCCTGCGACGGGTAGACCGTCAGCCCGGGCAGGGAGGAGAGCTGGCCGGACATGTCGAGCCGGTCGCGGCGCACCTGCTGCAGGCTCTGCGCGTACTCGGCGCCGTGCTCCTTCAGCATGAAGACCACGTGCTCGGCGAAGGAGTTGAGGTTCCACTTCGGGAGCATCGAGCGGACCCGGCCCGCCAGCGCCGGGTTGGCGACGAGGTAGCCGAAGCGGATGCCGTGCAGGCCGAAGTTCTTGCCGAGGCTGCGCAGCACGACCACGTTGGGCCGCAGCATCGCCTCCTGGACGACGGACGGCTCGGCCTCGGCGTCCGCGAACTCCAGGAACGACTCGTCGACGACGATCAGGTCGAGGTCGGCCATGGCGTCCATGAACTGCACGACGGCATGCTTGTGGAGGAAGCCCCCGTCGGGGTTGTTCGGGTTGCAGATCACCGCGACGCGGGTGCCGCGGGCCCGGATGAACTCGGCGTACTGCGCGAGGTCGAGGGCGAAGCCGCTGGACTCCTGGAGCGGGAACATGTCGACCCGCTTGCCGGTCTCCATGGGCTGGTCGGTCCAGCGGCCGAAGGTGGGGACGGGGACGGCGAGGGACTCGCGCACCAGCAGGTGGTCGATCCAGGTGATGAGCTCGGTCGAGCCGTTGCCCATGGCCACGCACTGCGGGGGCAGCTGGAGCAGGCTGCACAGCTCGGCGGTGATCGTGTCGGCGCTGCTCGGGTAGTACGTGATGATGTCGCGCAGCCGGCCCGCCATGTCCTCGAACATGGCCGGGGTCGGGAAGTACGGGTTGCAGGGGATACAGAAGTCCACGGGGCCGGCACCCTCGCCGCCCTCACGGGTCAGAGCCGCCATCGACGGGCTGTGTGCCGCGGTACTGCGGAACAGCGACGTGACGTTGTCGGCCATGGAACCTCCGTATGGGGCGGGCCCGTTGGGGACGGACGGGCCCGACGTTCAAGGGCGGCCCGCGCGGGGGAGCGCGGGCCGCCCATTCATACGGAGACCACGGTGGCACCGTTCAAGCGTCGGGAAAACGGTCGGAACGTGTGCCCTTCCTGTGAAGGGGCGTCAGTGGCCTCGGTTTCGTGAGGCCTGCCGGCGGCCTCAGCAGCCGAACGTGTGGATCGTGGTCGTCCGGTAGGTCTGCCCCGGTCGCAGCACCGTCGACGGGAACTTCGGCTTGTTCGGCGAGTCCGGGAAGTGCTGCGTCTCCAGGCACAGGGCGTCGCCCTGTCGGTAGGTGCGGCCGGACGGGCCGGTCAGCGTGCCGTCGAGGAAGTTGCCGGAGTAGAACTGCAGGCCCGGCTCGTTCGTGGCGATCTTCATACTGCGGCCGGAGGCCGGGTCGCGCAGAGTCGCGACGTGCTCGGGCCGGGCGGTGATGCCCTTGTCGAGGACCCAGTTGTGGTCGAAGCCCTTGGCGGTCACCAGCTGCGGGTGCGAGACGCGGATGTCCCGGCCGATCGGCTTGGCCCGGGTGAAGTCGAACGGCGTGCCCGCGACCTTGGCCAGCTCGCCCGTGGGGATCAGGCCCGCGTCGGTGGGCGTGTAGCGGGAGGCGGCGATCTGGAGCTCGTGGTCCTCGATCGTGCCGCTGCCCTCACCGGCGAGGTTGAAGTAGACGTGGCTGGTGAGGTTGACGACGGTGGCCTTGTCCGTGGTCGCCTCGTAGTCGATGCGCCAGGCGCCCTGCCGGGTCAGCGTGTACGTCACCTTCGTCTTGAGCGTGCCCGGGTAGCCCATCTCGCCGTCGACGCTCGTGTAGTACAGGTGCAGACCGACGTCGGAGCCCTTGGTGAACGGCTCGACGTCCCACACGCGCTTGTCGAAGCCCTGGGCGCCGCCGTGCAGGCTCTGCTCGCCGTCGTTCACGGACAGCTGGTAGTTCTTGCCGTCGAGGGTGAACTTGCCCTGGCCGATGCGGTTGCCGTACCGGCCGATGAGCGCGCCGAAGTACGGGGTCTTCGCGACGTAGTCCTCGAGGTTGTCGAAGCCCGCGGAGACGTTGGCGTACCGGCCGCGACGGTCGGGGATCTCCAGGGACTGGACGACACCGCCCCAGGACAGGACCTTCAGGCGGGTGCCGCCGTTCTCCAGCGACCAGCTGTGGACCTTGGTGCCGTCGGCCAGCTTGCCGAAGAGCCTCTTCACCGGCTTCCTGCCTCCCGTGGCGTGCGCCGTGCCGCCGAGCGTGGTGGCGGCTATGCCCGCCGCCGCTGCTCCCGCGATGACCGTGCGTCTGTTCAGTTCCATGTGCGGCTCCCGATAAGGAGAGGGCCCCGCCTGGCGGCGGGGCCCCGCTCTGACTTACGAACCGACCTTGCGCTTGTTCCACACGTCGAACCCGACCGCCGCCAGCAGCACCAGGCCCTTGATGACCTGCTGCCAGTCGGTGCCGATGCCGACGAGGTTCATACCGTTGTTCAGCACGCCCAGGACCAGGCCGCCGATGATCGCGCCGAGCACGGTGCCGACACCGCCGCTCATCGACGCACCGCCGATGAACGCTGCCGCGATCGCCTCAAGCTCGAAGTTGAGGCCGGCCTTGGGCGAGGCCGCGTTGAAGCGGGCGGCGAAGACCAGACCCGCCAGGGCCGCGAGCATGCCCATGTTCAGGAAGACCAGGAAGGTGACCTTCTTGTCCTTCACGCCCGACAGCTTGGCCGCCGGGAGGTTGCCGCCGATGGCGTAGATGTGGCGGCCGATGATCGCGTTGCGCATGACGTAGCCGAAGCCGACGAGCAGCACGCCCAGCACGAGCAGCACGATCGGGGTGCCCTTGTAGCTGGCCAGCAGCATCGTCAGCGTGAGGATGGCGGCGCCGATCGCGACCAGCTTCAGCAGGAACAGCTTGGCGGGCGGGACCTCCAGGTCGAACTCCTGCTGCCGCTTGCGGTCACGGACCTCCTGGAAGATCACGAGGGCGATCAGCGCGAAGCCCAGAAGCAGGGTGAGGTTGTGATAGTTCGTCTCCGGGCCCACTTCGGGCAGGAAGCCGTTGGCCATCTTCTGCAGGCCCCGCGGGAACGGGCCGAGCGTCTGGCCCTCCAGGAAGATCTCCGTCAGTCCGCGCCAGATCAGCATGCCCGCGAGGGTCACGATGAACGATGGTATGCCGCCGTAGGCGATGAAGAATCCTTGGATGGCGCCCGCGAGCGCGCCCACCGCCAGACACAGGATCACCGCGACCGGCCAGGGCAGATCGTTCCTGACCATGAACACGGCGGCCATCGATCCGATGAACGCCGTCAGTGATCCGACCGACAGGTCGATGTGCCCGGCGATGATCACCAGCATCATGCCCATCGCGAGGATGAGGATGTAGCTGTTCTGCAGCACCAGGTTGGAGACGTTGCGTGGCAGCAGCAGGTCGCCGTCGGTCCAGACGGCGAACAGGACCACGATCAGGCCCAGGGCGATCAGCATGCCGTACTGCCGCATGTTGCGGCGCATGCCGTCCATCACCAGCTGCAGCAGGCCGCCGCCCTCGGCCCCTCCGCTCTTGCCCGGCGGCGCGGGGGCCGGGCTCTTGGCGGTCACGTCCGTGCTCATCGGGTTACCTCTTTGTCCTTCGTCATCTGACGCATCAGCGATTCCTGGGAGGCCTCGGCCCGCGAGAACTCACCCGTCAGCCGCCCCGCGGCCATCGTGTAGATGCGGTCGCACATGCCGAGCAGCTCGGGCAGCTCGGAGGAGATGAAGACGACCGCCTTGCCCTGGGCGGCCAGCTGGTCGATGACCGTGTAGATCTCGTACTTGGCACCGACGTCGATGCCGCGCGTCGGCTCGTCCAGGATCAGCACCTCCGGACCCGAGAAGATCCACTTGCTGAGGACGACCTTCTGCTGGTTGCCGCCGGACAGCTTGCCCACCGGCTCGAAGACGGTCGGCGCCTTGATGTTCATGGACTTGCGGAAGCCCTCGGCGACCTGCCGCTCCTCGTGCTCGTCGACCACACCGCGCTTGGCGACCTTGCCCAGGGCGCTCAGCGAGATGTTCCGGTTGATGGTGTCGATGAGGTTGAGGCCGTAGTGCTTGCGGTCCTCGGTGACGTACGCGATGCCGTGCTTGACCGCCTCGGGGACGGACTTCGTACGGATCTCCTTGCCGTCCTTGAGGACGGTGCCCCCCGCGTACCGGCCGTAGGTCCGCCCGAAGACGCTCATCGCCAGTTCGGTGCGGCCGGCGCCCATCAGACCGGCGATCCCGACGATCTCCCCGCGCCGCACGTGGATCGACACGTCGTCGCACACCTTGCGCTGCTGGTCGATCGGGTGGTGCACGGTCCAGCCCCGGATCTCCAGGGCGGGTGCCGCGCCCTCCTCGGGCTCGTGCGGCGACCGCTCGGGGAAGCGGTTCTCCAGGTCGCGACCGACCATGCCGCTGATGATCCGGTCCTCGGTGGTCTCCGGGGCCTTCACATCGAGGGTCTCGATGGTCTGGCCGTCACGGAGGATCGTCACCGAGTCGGCGACCCTGCGGATCTCGTTGAGCTTGTGGGAGATGATGATCGAGGTGATGCCCTGCTTCTTCAGCTCCAGGATCAGGTCCAGGAGTTTGCCGCTGTCCTCGTCGTTCAGGGCGGCGGTCGGCTCATCCAGGATGAGCAGCTTCACCTTCTTCGACAGCGCCTTCGCGATCTCCACGAGCTGCTGCTTGCCCACGCCGATGTCGGCGACGCGGGTGTCGGGGTGGTCCGCGAGACCCACCCGGCGCAGCAGCTCGGTGGCGTGCCGCAGCGTCTCGGTCCAGTTGATGATCCCCCGGGTGGCGTGCTCGTTGCCGAGGAAGATGTTCTCCGCGAGGGAGAGGTAGGGCACCAGCGCCAGTTCCTGGTGGATGATCACGATGCCGCGCTCTTCGCTGGCCCGGATGTCCTTGAACTGGCAGACCTCACCCTCGAAGAGGATGTCGCCCTCGTACGTGCCGTGCGGGTGGACGCCGGAGAGGACCTTCATGAGGGTCGACTTGCCGGCGCCGTTCTCCCCGCAGATGGCGTGGACCTCGCCCTGCCGGACGGTCAGCGTGACGTCCGACAGCGCTTTGACGCCGGGAAAGGTCTTGACGATCGAGCGCATTTCCAGGACGGGTCCCGCCATGGTCGTGCCTTCCAATCAGAGTGTGCCGGCGGTTTTAGAGGTCGCTTGCCTTGATGTAGCCGGAGTCGACGACTTCCTTCTGGTAGTTGGACTTGTCGACGGCGACCGGCTCCAGCAGGTAGGCCGGGACGACCTTCGAGCCGTTGTCGTACGTCTTGGTGTCGTTGACCTCGGGCTTCTTGTCGTTCAGCAGCGCGTCGACCATGTTCGAGGCGACCTTGGCGAGCTCGCGGGTGTCCTTGTAGACCGTCATCGACTGCTGGTCGGCGATGATCGACTTCACCGAGGCGAGCTCGGCGTCCTGGCCGGTGACGACCGGCAGCGGCTTGCTCTTGGAGCCGTAGTCGTCCGACTTCAGCGCCGAGAGGATGCCGATGGAGATGCCGTCGTAGGGCGAGAGGACGGCGTCGACCCGCTCGCTCTTGTACGAGGAGGTCAGGATGTCGTCCATGCGCTTCTGGGCGGTGCCGCCGTCCCAGCGCAGGGTGGTGACCTGGTTGAGCTTGGTCTGGCCGGAGCGGACGACGAGCTGCTTCTTGTCGATGTAGGGCTGCAGGATGTTCATCGCGCCCTGGAAGAAGTAGCGGGTGTTGTTGTCGTCGTTCGAGCCCGCGAACAGCTCGATGTTGAACGGGCCCTTCTTGGAGCCGTCCTTCAGGCCGAGCTTCTCGACGATGTAGGTGCCCTGGAGCTCGCCGACCTTCTCGTTGTCGAAGGAGGCGTAGTAGTCGACGTTCTCCGTGCCGAGGATCAGGCGGTCGTAGGAGATGACCGGGATGTTCGCGTCCTTGGCCTGCTGGAGCACGTTGTTCATCGACTTGTTGTCGATGGCCGCGACGATCAGCGCCTTGACGCCCTGGGTGATCAGGTTCTCGATCTGCGAGACCTGCTGGTCCGGGTCGTCCTCGCCGTAGACCAGCTGGGTCTTGTAGCCCTTGGACTCCAGGTCCTTCTTGACGTTGTTGCCGTCGGCGATCCAGCGCTCGGAGGACTTGGTCGGCATCGCGATGCCGATGGTGCCGCCCTTGGCGCTGTCCCCGCTCTCCTCGCTCCCACCCTCGCTGCTCTGCCCGCAGGCGGACAGGGTCAGGGCGAGGGACGCGGCTCCGGCTATGGCGGCGAGGGCGGCTCTGCGATTACGCATGATCATCATCCTTGATGTGTGTGCAGGGCTCGGTCTGGGGCGCGAAGCCGCTCCGGGGGGTCGGGCCGGAAAGACCGAGAAGAGATGTGTCGGATTGTGGTCGGCTGTGTCTTCTTCTGTGAAGGCGAGTATCCGGAACGTTATGACGAGATTTCGAACCGTTGCAGATCACCCGGCAGCCGCGAACCGAGCGGCGCCATGTCGCCGTCGGCTCCGTGGCGGGCCAGAAGATCCAGGGCGAGCCGCCCGCGCCGCACCCGCTCCTTGGCCGTGGCCAGCGTCAGCTCCCGCATGTGGTGCCCGTACGGGTAGATCCCGGGGGCCTTGGACAGGCCGAACTTCAGGTACAACGGGGCCCCACGTCTGATGAGTTCGGCCACCTCGTACATCCGGACGTAGCCGCCGAGGTCGTCGGGGGCCTCGATGTACATGTCCATCGGAGCGCTCGACACCCGTCGTATCTCGGTGAGGTGATCGAGCGTCAGGTCACTGGGCACATTGACCGAGTCGGCGCCGAGTCGCTCGTAGACCGCGTACGCGGCCGGGTTGACGGGGCCGATGAGCGCGGAGACCTTCAGCGTCGTGTCGGCCGGGATGATCCCGGCGGCCCGGGCCCGGTGCAGCGTCCACAGCACGCCCTCGTCGGCGACGAGCAGGCACGCGACGCCCAACTCCGTGGCCCTGACGGCGTCTTCGACACAGCCGGCCACGGCGTCGTGGCCGCGGGCGCGCAGTCCGGCGCCCCGCGAGTCGGTGCGCGTGGACCCGCCGATGTCCCAGGTGCCGCGCGGCCCGGTGAACAGGCAGAGCTCGATGTCGCGTTCGGCCGTCGCCTCGACCATCTCGGTGATCTCGGCGTCGGACAGCATCCACACGCCGCTGCCCTGGCTGATCCGGTGAATCGGCACGTCCAGCCGCGAGGCCTCCTTCAGGACCACCGCCAGTGCCTCGGGACCCTCGCAGGAGGGGATCTCGGTGCGCCAGCGGCCACCGCCCGGGAAGGAGTGCGGCGAGGCGTCGGCGGGGTCGGGGGCGGGGGCGTTCAGGCCCAGGGCGGTGAGCGCCTGCTCACCGGGCCTGCGCGCTGCCGGGGCGGAAGCGTCGATCACGGGAATGTCCTTCGGTTCGATATGTCGGACGATGTTCGCGGCTCTGGGGCGCTGGGGCAAGGGGTTAGGGCAAAACTGGGTGTACGCCGGTACGGGAGCCGTCAGGTCGCCCCCGTACCGGCGTACGTCTAGGGGCGGAGCAGAACCTTGCCCACCTTCGGATCGCCGGCCCCGACCAGCTCGATGGCCTGCGAGAACTCGGCGAGCGGCAACTCGTGCGTCACCAGCGGCAGCGGGTCGAGCAGACCGGCGGCGAACACCCGCACCGTGTGCGCCCAGGCGTCCGGCGGCGCACCGAACACGGTGTGCACCTCCAACTGCCGTACCACGAGGTCGGTCGGGTCGAGTCCGTCGGCGTCCGGCGCCGGGATGCCGGTCAGCACCAGCCGGCCGCCGCGCCTGAGCAGACCGGCCGAGATCCGGGCGGCGTCCGCGGACCCGGCCGTCTCGATCACCACGTCGAAGTCGTCGGGGAGTTCCTGGTCCTTCGTCCGGAAGTCCGTCGCGCCGTACTGTCGCGACAGCGCCTCGCGGTCCCGGCGGGTGCCGACCACCAGCAGCTCGGCCGGCGAGTTCGCCTTCAGGAACTGCACGGCGAACATGCCGAGGGTGCCGGTGCCGACCACGGCGACGCGCTCACCGGGCTGTGCGTTGCCCTTCAGCGCGGCGGCCGCGATGCAGGCGGCGGGTTCCAGGAGGGCGGCGGCCGTGAGGTCGCAGTCGTCCGGGAGGGTGTGCAGGAGGCGGGCCGGGAGGGTCAGCGTGGCCGCCATCGCGCCCGGCTGGGTGAACCCGGTCTCCTCGTACCCCGCGCTGCACAGGGTCGTGTCGCCCGCGTGGCAGCGATCGCAGACCTGACAGTTTCGAAAGCCCTCACCGACGACCTTGCGGCCGACGAGGGACGCCGGGACACCGGCGCCCACGGCCTCCACCGTCCCGGACCACTCGTGGCCCGGGGTCAGCGGGTAGCGCACATAGCCCTCGGGGCGGTTGCCCTGGTAGACCTCGCGGTCGCTGCCGCAGATCCCGGAGGCGTGCACCCGCACCAGGGCCTCGCCCGCCTCGGGCCGCCGAGGCTCGTGCGGGACGAGCCGGTGCTCGCCCGGGGCGTCGACGACGACAGCCGTGCTCACTGCGAGCCCTTCGGCTTGCGCTGTTCCCAGCCTTCCGCCCAGAGGTCGAAACGGGCCTGCTGCTGGGGGAACTCGGCGGCGGCGTCCACGTCCAGCTCCACGCCCAGGCCCGGGGCGTCGGAGAGGTGGAAGCAGCCGTCCTCCGGGTTCACCTGCGGCGCGCCCTTGACCACCTTCTTGATCTCCGCGTCGGCGAAGTCGTTGAAGTGCTCCAGGATCTTGAAGTTCGGCGAGGTGAAGCCGACCTGGAGGGACGCGGCGGTCAGGACCGAGCCGCCCACGTTGTGGGGAGCCACCAGCATGTAGTGGGTCTCGGCGGTCGCGGCGAGCTTCCTGGTCTCCCAGATGCCACCGATATGGCCGACGTCCGGCTGGATGATGTCGACGGCCTGGCTCTCGAACAGCTCCCGGAACTCGATCCGGTCGTGGATGCGCTCACCGGTGGCGACCGGCATGTCGACCTTGGCGGCGACCTTCTCCAGCGCCTTCAGGTTCTCCGGCGGGACCGGCTCCTCCAGCCACGCCGGCTTGAACGGCGCCAGCTCCTTGGCCAGGCGCACGGCCGTGGCGGGGGAGAAGCGGCCGTGCATCTCCAGCATCAGCTCGGCCTCGGGGCCGATGGCGTCGCGGACCGCCTCGATCAGGGAGACGGCGTACAGGGTCTGCTGGTGGTCCAGCTCGAAGTGGCCGGTGCCGAAGGGGTCGATCTTGAGCGCCCGGTAGCCGCGCTCCATCACGCCCTGGGCGGCCTTGTGGTAGGCCTCCGGGGTCCGCTCGGTGGTGTACCAGCCGTTGGCGTACGCCTTGACCTTGTCGGTGACCTTGCCGCCCAGCAGCTGCCAGACGGGGACGCCCAGGGCCTTGCCCTTGATGTCCCAGCAGGCCATCTCGATCACGGCGATACCGGACATCACGATCTCGCCCGCACGGCCGTAGTCGCCGTACTTCATGCGCTTGACGAGGTCCTCGACGGCGAAGGGGTCGGAACCGAGGATGTGATTGGCCTCGGCCTCCCTCAGGTATCCGAGAAGGGCGTCGGTGTGTCCCAGCATCCGGGTCTCGCCGACTCCGGTGATGCCTTCGTCGGTGTGCACCTGGACGTACGTCAGGTTGCGCCACGGCGTCCCGACCACGTGTGTGCTGATTCCGGTGATGCGCACGGCGGTTGTCCCTCGCAGCTTCGTCGGTTCATTTCCGTCAGAGTGTTGCGTCAGCGTCCCGTTCGTGTTCCGGCGACTCGCTCTGTTCGAGATTTCGGCACACGTTCGAAATGCTGGCGTGACAGTAAGGATCCGGTGGCGGGGGTGTCAATGGGTCGCGCACATAACGGTTTCGACAGTTTCGAAACCACCGAGGAGCGGTGTCCCTACAGAACCTTCACAGATGGATCTAGGAACCGGACCGGCGCGGAACTTAATCTTCCCGCGTCATGGACTACTGCGACCCGTGCCGTCGGCACCTCAACGGCGCCCTTGCCTGCCCGGGCTGCGGCACCTCGGCCGAAGCGCTGCGCCGGTCCGGGCCGGAGTACGGCGGCCACGGCGCCACCGCGTCCGGGAGCGCGGGTGACACCCCCGGAGCGCCGGCGGAGCCGTACGCGCCGGGCGACACCCTCGAAGGGCCGCCGGAACCGTACGCGCCGGACGACGCGCACGGCGACGACGGGGACGAGGCCGACGAGGACGACGGCGACGGCGAGCACCTGGGGCGTGCGGCGCGTCGTCGCGGGCGGGGCCGCGGGCCGGCCGCTGACGGCCCGGGCGTGGCGAGCCGGCGGGACCGCAAGGCCGCGGCACACCGCCGGCGGCGGCGCAGGACCCTCTTCGTGGCGGCCGGGTTCGTGCTGGCCGCGGGGGGCCTGAGCCTCGCGGAGCTCGGCATGGACGCCCCGAGTTCCACGCCCGGGCCGGCCGTGGTCGGAGGCGAGTCCCCGGACGGAGGCGCGTCGGCCGAGGCGGGGGAGCCGGGCGGCACCCCGGGTGGCGAGGCGGGAGCTGACGGAGCGTCGGTTTCCCCGTCCCCGGACGCGTCCGGTTCACCCTCCGCGTCGGCGTCCCCGACGGACGGCGCGTCGGAGTCCCCGGAGGGTGACGAGCCGAGCAAGCAGGCCGAGTCGGCCGCGGCGGGCGATTCCCCCGACCGCCCGAGCGCCGCACCCACGGCCGCCCCGCCGGCCCCTGCCCCGACCCCGACCCCGGACCCGACCACCCCGGCACCCGAACCGGAACCGACCCCCTCCCAGACGTGCGACCGGTTCCTGTGGTGGTGCACTTAGCGCCTGCCGCCCGGCGTCCGCACGCCGCCGTGGCGGGTCGGGTGTCTCGGCCGACGCCGCGCGAGTCAAACCCCGAGGATGTCGAACGCCCGGACTTCCACCGGGTCTTCAACCGGAACGGACAGGCCGTGGTCGCGTTCCGACGCGAGGGAGGGGCGACGAGGCGATCCGGGCCTCTCGGCAACCGCTCTTGTCCGACGGCGAGATGCCGCCACGAGGTCGGCTGACGGCACCGGCCCCGGCTCAGCCCAGCATCCGCCGCAGCGCGTCCCGCAGTGCCACCCGCTCACCCTCGGAAAGCCCGGCCAGGGGCTCCCGGGCGAACCGCAGTGACTCCCGCAGGCTCCGGGCCACCCGCCGTCCCTCCGGCGTGGCCGCCGCCACCTTCACCCGGCGGTCGGCGGGCGCCGGCTGCCGCTCGACCAGCCCCCGGGCCTCCAGCCGGTCGACGATGCCCGTCACGTTGGACGGCTCGCACTTCAGCTGCTGGGCCAGCCTCCGCATGGGCAGCGGTTCGAGGCACAGCAGGCTCAGCAGCCGTGCCTGCGCGCCGGTCAGGGCGTGCTCGGCCGCCGCCGACTCGTAGTCCTCGTGGAACCGCGCCACGACTTCCCCGATCAGTTCGACGACCTCGACGGTCAGCGGATCCGGGCGGTTGGTCATGTTCTGGGGCGTCGGTGTGGTGGAGGCCATGCATCGAGGGTACCCGGTTATTTGACAACCTGAAATTTTCAGGAGCATGGTTGTTTCAGGTACTGAAACATTCATCGAGCCAGTGAGGTAAGGCGCATCATGACCGACACCCCCACCCTCCCCGCCGTCAGCCGCGAGTGGCACCTGGCGAGCCGTCCCGTCGGCTGGCCGAAGCCCGAGGACTTCGCCTTCGTCGAGGTGGAGGTCCCGCAGCCGGGCGAGGGGCAGGTCCTCGTCCGGAACGAGTACCTCTCCGTGGACCCGTACATGCGCGGCCGGATGAGCGACGCGAAGTCCTACGTGGCCCCGTTCGAGATCGGCAAGGTCATGCAGGGCGGCGCGGTCGGCGAGGTCGTGGCCTCGAACGCCGAAGGGCTGTCCGTCGGGGATCACGTGCTGCACTTCTTCGGGTGGCGTGAGTACGCGGTCGTCAACGGGAAGAACGCCGTGAAGGTGGACCCCGAGGCCGCGCCGCTGTCGACGTACCTCGGTGTGCTGGGCATGACCGGCCTGACCGCCTACGCGGGCCTGCTGCGCACCGCCGCCTTCAAGGAGGGCGACACCGTCTTCGTGTCCGGTGCCGCCGGCGCCGTGGGCGGCCAGGTCGGGCAGATCGCCAAGCTGAAGGGCGCCTCGCGGGTCATCGGCTCCGCCGGGTCGGACGAGAAGGTCAAGCTCCTCGTGGAGGAGTACGGATTCGACGCCGCCTTCAACTACAAGGCCGGGCCCGTCGGCAAGCAGCTGCGCGCCGCCGCCCCCGACGGGATCGACGTCTACTTCGACAACGTCGGCGGTGACCACCTGGAGGCGGCCATCGGCTCCCTCAAGGAGGGCGGCCGGATCGCCGTCTGCGGCATGATCTCCGTCTACAACGACACCGAGCCCGCCCCGGGACCGAAGAACCTCGCCCGCCTGATCGCCACCCGCGGCCGTATCGAGGGCTTCCTGGTCGGGGACCACTACGACCTGCAGCCGCAGTTCGTGCAGGAGGTCGCCCCCTGGGTCGCCTCCGGTGAGCTCAAGTACCGGGAGACCGTCGTCGAGGGCATCGAGAACAACCTGGAGGCGTTCCTGGGTGTTCTGCGCGGCGACAACACCGGGAAGATGATCGTCAAGCTCTGACGCCTTCCCTCATGATTCCGGCATGCGGTAACTTGTTTCCGAATCCGTCCCGGCCCGGGCGCGAGCCGCGGCGGACGAGCGAAGGAACACCACCGCATGCCGATCCAGCAGTCCGACGTCCTGTACACCGCCGTCGCCACCGCAGAGAACGGGCGCGACGGCCGGGTCGCCACCGACGACGGCACGCTCGACCTCGTCGTCAACCCGCCGAAGGAGATGGGCGGGAGCGGCGCCGGCACCAACCCGGAGCAGCTGTTCGCCGCCGGGTACAGCGCCTGCTTCCAGGGCGCTCTCGGAGTCGTCGCCCGCCAGGAGGGCGCCGACCTCACCGGTTCGACGGTGACCGCGAAGGTCGGCCTCGGCAGGAACGGGGACGGCTTCGGGATCATCGTCGAGATCTCGGCCGACATCCCCAGGGCCGACCGGGACACCGCCCGGTCGCTGATCGAGAAGGCCCACGAGGTGTGCCCGTACTCGAAGGCGACGCGCGGCGACATCACCGTGACGCTGGTCTGACGACAGTCGTTGCACAGACGGAGGCCGCACCCTTGGACGTGGGGTGTGGCCTCCGCCCGTGCCCGTGCCCTGCCCGGGCTCAGCGGGCGAGCGCCGCCGCGTGGACCGCCCGCACCAGGCGGTCGTTCTCCGGGGCCGCCCCGCCGGGGAAGGCGAACCGGCGGCGCGTGTAGCCGTAGGCGAGGCCGCTCCACGGGTCCGCGAACGCCTGGGAGCCGCCCGCGCCGCTGTGCCCGATCGTCCCGGCCCCGAGGAACGGGTACCACGTGTCAGCCGTCATCTGGAAGCCCAGCCCGAACGACTTGTGCGCCCGGGCCACCAGGTCGTAACCGGCCGAGTGGAACTGGCCGAACTCCGCCACGGTGTCCGGCTTCAGCAGCGCCGGCTGCTCGCCCACCTCGCTGATCGCCGCCGCGTACATCCCCGCCAGACCCCGCGCGGAGGCCACTCCGCCCACCGACGCCGGACCCTTCGCCCGGATCAGCGGCACGTTCGGAAGGGAGACCAGGTCCGTCGGCTCGGTCGCGTTGCGGTTGAACGCGATCGAGGCGAGCGCGTGCGGGCCCGTCGGCGTGGCATCGAGGAGGGCCTGCTGCCGCGGGGTCGGGTCCATCGGCTGGGTGCCGCGGAAGCGGGGCTCCTCGGACGCGGGCAGGCCCAGGTGGAAGTCCAGGCCGTACGGGCTCCTGATCCGCTCCTGGTAGACCTCCTGGAGCGTGCGGCCGGTCGCGCGGCGGACGACCTCACCGGCCAGGGCCCCGGCGACCAGCGCGTGATAGCCGAACGCCGTGCCGGGGCGCCAGAACGGCCGCTGGTCGGCGAGACGCTCGGCGAGCTGGCGGTCGTCGGCCAGCTCCGCGAGGGTGAAGCCGCTGTCCGTGCCGACCACGCCCGCCCGGTGCGCCAGGAGATCCCGCAGGGTCAGGGCGCCCTTGCCCTCGGCCGCGAACTCCGGCCAGTAGTAGGTCACCTTGCGGTCCAGTTCCAGCGTGCCGTCCTGGACGAGCAGAGCCACGACCAGACAGGCGGCGCCCTTGGTGGACGAGAACACACCGTAGAGGGCGTCCGCGCCGGTCCCCGCCCACAGGTCGACGACCTTCCGGCCGTGGACGTAGGCGCACAGCTGCCCCTCGTAGTCGGCTCGCTCCCCGGCGACGAACGCGGCGAACTCCTCGCGCACCGCCTCGAAGCCGTCCGCCACGGTGCCGTGGATCTCCTGCGTCATCCGCTCTCCTCAACTGAACCGCTGTGTGCCACTGTGAACAATGCCCTCGCCACCTGCGGGAACTCCCCCTTGTAGTGGTTCGGTGGGGGTGACCCTCGGCGCGGGTCTCGCGGGAACGGTTCTCGTGGTGCGCACGCGTACCTCCTCCGGGGGCTTCCTGAGATCGGTACGGCGAGGTGTACCGGTTCGACTCAACGGCAACAAGTGCGCCTTGGTGTCACCGGTGCCCCGGACGGCTCCACCCGGCGCGCCCCGCCCGGCCCCGGCGGCCTGTGACCGTGGTGTGACCGGAGCGCGTCAAGAGCACGACAGGGGCCCGGATAGGGTCGACCCATGCGCGATCTGGGGACGGGTTTCCGGTACTTGCTCAAAGGCCAGCGATGGGTGGCCCGGCACGGCAAGCAGTACGGCTTCGGGCTGCTCCCGGGTCTGATCACCCTCGTCCTGTACGCGGCGGCGCTGGTCGCGCTGGCCCGGTGGGGCGAGGACGCCGTCACCTGGGCGACGCCCTTCGCCGACGGCTGGTCCGGCCCCTGGCTCGGCCTCTTCCGCGGCTTCCTGACCGCCGTGCTGTTCGCCCTCGCCCTGCTCCTCGCCGTCGTGACGTTCACCGCGGTGACCCTGCTGATCGGGCAGCCCTTCTACGAGAACCTCTCCGAGAAGGTCGACCGTGACGTGTCGCCGGACGGGCACGCCCCCGAGTCGGGCCTGCCGCTCTGGCGCGAACTGTGGATCTCCGCCCGCGACAGCCTCCGGATCGTGGTGCGGGCCGCCCTGTGGGGTGTGCTGCTGTTCGCCTGCGGCTTCATCCCGGTGGTCGGGCAGACGGTCGTCCCGGTGCTCGGGCTCCTCGTCACCGGGTTCTTCCTCACCGAGGAACTGACCGCCGTCGCCCTCCAGCGCCGCGGCGTCGAACTGCGCACCCGCCTCGCCCTGCTGCGCTCCCGGAAGACCCTGGTCTGGGGCTTCGGCACACCGCTCGCGGTGTCCTTCCTGGTGCCGTTCGTCGCGGTGTTCCTGATGCCGGGCGCGGTCGCGGGCGCCACCCTCATGGCGCGTGACCTGCTGGGCGAGGAGATCGACGAGGGCGGCGGGGGCGGCCGGAAGGGCGACGGGGCCGTCACGCCCTTTCCGCAGCCACCCTCAGGATCGCCTTCACCTGGGCGATGATGTCCAGGCGGTTGCGCACGAACTCCGGGTCGGTGATCTGCGTGGTGTTCCCGGCGCCGAACTGCAGCACCGGTGTGTGCACATGCCCGCCCGGCAGGGTGTCGTGCAGCCCCAGCCGGTCCCGCAGCAGCGTCGCCCGGTAGGCGATCTCGTTGGAGAGGTAGTCCCCGCCACCGCCCGCGCGAGCGGTGGAGCCGGGCGTCGGCCCGTCGGGGCGTACGACGGGCTCGGTGCCGCTGGCCGGGATCTCGGTGACGCCGGTGTTGTCGTACACGGGGAAGCGGCCGGTGTGCGCGGCGACGATCTCCCGGTACGGCAGGGTGGTCGTCGTCCACTGCGGCTGCGAGGCCGGGTCGCTCACCGGAACCGTCTCGGTGCGGCCGATGCCGTCGTTGTCCCCGAAGCCGCCCCGCCAGGCCCCGTTGGTCCGCTCGATGTCGAACCTCCCGACCCGGCCCTGGCTCACGGTCGTGAACAGGTCGGTCCCGGGCAGGTGCGGCCGCAGGGTCCGCTCCACGGTGCCGTCGGTGAAGTCCTGCCAGCGCACCGGGAAGACGGCCGTCTCGATCCGGGCCGGGCCGTCCGCCGTCTCGATCACCGTGCCGTCCAGGGCCAGCGCGGTGGCGCCGGACGGGTTGGAGATACGGATGTCCCGGTCCAGCGTGAACGGGTCGAAGCCGGTGAGCAGGATCCGCTTCAGGCCCTTGCCGTGCGGATGCCCGATGGTTTCCTGGCCGCGCGAGGTGCGCTCCAGCCGGTCCAGCAGCGCGGCCCGCTGCCGGTCCGTCAGACCGAACTCGGGCTCCCAGGTGCGCACGTCACGCGTCATGCCGAGCCGCGCCCAGTACAGGGGCCGGTCGTCGTCGCGGCTGAGGTCCCCGGCGAGGGGGCCCCGCCCCTGGGCCCGGTCGACCGCACGCTGCCACAGCCGCGTGCCCTCGCGCGTGACCGCCCGGCGGGCCTCCCCGTAGGAGCGGGCCGCGTCGAGGGCCCGGGCCAGTCGCGGTGCCACGGTGTCGAATCCGGAGCGGCGCAGGATCTCCTGGGGCACCGCTCGGTCGAGCCGCTGCTCCTCGACGGTGGGAGCGGGTGCCGCCCGGGCGGCGCTCGCGGCCGTCGGGGTGGTGAAACCGGCCAGCAGGGCGAGGCCGAGGACGCCGAGGCGAACGCGTATGGAATTCAAGGGTGTTCGGGCCTTCCGTCGCGGTGGGGGGTCGGTGTCGGACGGCCGCAGTATCGCGTGACGGGCGCGGTCCATGCCATGGGCTGGGTCGTGCGGGGCTCGTGTGGGTCTCAGGCGTGGATCCTCGCCGTCGCCTCCCGCACCGCGTCCAGGAAGGCCGAGGCGGCGGGGGCCGGGGACCGGCCGCGCACGGTCGCCGCGTACACCGCCCGGTAGCTCAGTCGCCGCCCTCGCCGAGCAGGGTCAGGAAGTCCCGGAACGCCGACGCCATGTCGACCGACTCCGGGTCCAGCAGCCACTGGTACTGCAGCCCGTCCAGGATCGCCACGAGGAGCGGTGCCGCCCGCTCGGGGGTGAGGCCGCTCGGCAGCCGGTCGCCGTACTCGGCGCGCAGCACCTCGGCCAGACCGGCCCGCACTCCGACATAGCGCTCCGTGAAGTACGCCCGGGCCGGATGCCCCTCCGTGACGCTCTCGCCGAGCAGCGCCGAGAAGGTCTGGATGATGGCGGGCCGCATGGCGTTGTACTCGACCAGCGACGCCAGCAGGTCGAGCCGCAGATGCCCGGCCGGCATCGCGTCCCAGCGGTCCCGCTCCCGGAGCACCGCCACCAGCAGCGCCTCCTTCGTCGGGAAATGGTGCAGCAGCCCCTGCTGGGTGAGCCCGACCCGCTCGGCGACCGCGGCCAGGCTCGCCCCCCGGTAACCGCGTTCGGCGATCACCTCCAGAGCGGCCCGCACGATCTCCGCGCGCCGCTCCTCGCTTCTCGTCCTGGCCGTCATGGCGTCACCGTACGACATGCCGAACCGCTCTTCATCACGAGCAGATAACGAAACCTACCGCGTCACAGGTGACCGGTGCACGATGGTGACATCCAGCGGCTTTCGACGTGGAGGTGCCGACGTGGCGGAGACAGCAGAGGGACGGCGCGAGGCGGCGGTCGAGGCCGCCCTCGGCAAGCTCGACCTGGACGCCAAGACGCGGCTGCTGGCCGGCCAGGACATGTGGAGCCTGCCCGCGCTGCCGGAGGCCGGACTGGCCTCGCTGGTCATGTCCGACGGCCCGATCGGGGTCCGCGGCGTGCACTGGAGCGCCGACGACCCGTCGATCGCGCTGCCCTCCCCGACGGCTCTCGCCGCCACCTGGGACCCCGCCCTCGCCCACCGGGCCGGCGTCCTGCTCGCCCAGGAGGCCCGCCGCAAGGGCGTCCACCTCCTGCTCGCCCCCACGGTCAACCTGCACCGCTCCCCGCTCGGCGGCCGCCACTTCGAGGCCTACAGCGAGGACCCGTACCTCACCGGGCGGATCGGCGCCGCGTACGTCCGCGGCGTCCAGTCCGGCGGCGTCGGCACCACCGTCAAGCACTTCGTCGCCAACGACGCCGAAACCGACCGCCTCACCGTCGACAACCTCGTCGGCGAACGCGCCCTGCGTGAGCTGTACCTGGCCCCCTTCGAGGCGATCGTCGAGAACGCCCACCCCTGGGGCATCATGACCGCCTACAACTCCGTCAACGGCCCGACCATGACCGAGCACCACCACCTCGTCAACGAGGTCCTGCGCGGCGAATGGGGCTTCGACGGGGTCAACGTCTCCGACTGGACGGCCGCCCGCTCCACCACCGGCGCCCTCACCGGCGGCCTCGACATCGCCATGCCCGGCCCCGGCACCGTCTACGGCGAGGCCCTCGCCCGGGCCGTCCGCGACGGCGAGGCCGACGAGGCCCGGGTCGACGACGCCGTCCGCCGCGTGCTGCGCCTCGCCGCCCGGGTCGGCATCCTGGACGGCGCCGAGCCGGCCGTCACCGACCTGCCCGCCCCCGTCGACGGCGAGGCCCTCGCCCGCGAGATCGCCCGCCGCTCCTTCGTCCTCGTGCGCAACGAGAACGGCGTGCTGCCGTTGCGGCCCGGCGGGGTCGCGCTGATCGGCGCCGCCGCCCGTGACGCCCGCGTCCTCGGCGGCGGCTCCGCCACCGTCTTCCCCGCCCGGGTCGTCTCCCCGCTCGACGGCCTCACCGCCGCCCTCCCCGACGGCACCCTCACCTATCGGGTCGGCGCCGACCCCAACACCGAACTGCCCGTCGCCGGCCGGGGCTTCGTGCTGCGAGCCGTCTGCCGCGACACCGAAGGCACCGTCCTCGGCACCCGTTCCGCCCCCAGCGGCCACATCCAGTGGATGGGCGCCGATCTCCCCGACGGCGTCACCCCCGACACCCTGCACAGCGTCGAACTGACCGGCACCTTCACCCCGCGCGAGACCGGCACGCACACCTTCGGCTTCAAGGGCCTCGGCCCGTTCAGGCTGACCGTCGCCGGCACCACGTACTTCGACGGCGTCCAGCGCCCCGGCGAGGACGGCGATCCCTTCGCCGCGTTCTTCGGCGCGCCCGTGCCGCACGCCCGGGTCGACCTCGCGGCGGGCGAACCGGTCGACGTCTCCCTCACCTACACCGTCCCGCCGCCGGACGACCACCCCATGCGGGTCATCGGCTTCACCCTCGCCCACCAGGACCCGCAGCGCGACGCCGACGAGCTGATCGCCGAGGCCGCCGAGGCCGCCCGGGCCGCCGACACCGCCGTCGTGGTGGTCGCCACCACCGAACGCGTGGAGTCGGAGGGCTTCGACCGCACCGACCTGCGCCTGCCCGGCCGGCAGGACGACCTGGTCCGCGCCGTCGCCGCCGCCAACCCCCGCACGGTCGTGGTGGTCAACTCCGGTTCCCCGGTGGAACTGCCCTGGGGCGAGGACGTCGCCGCCGTGCTCCTGTCCTGGTTCCCCGGCCAGGAGGGCGGCGCGGCCCTCGCGGACGTCCTCACCGGAGCACACGAGCCCGGCGGGCGCCTGCCCACCACCTGGGGCTCCCTCGCTGACGCCCCGGTCACCCGGGTCGTCCCCGAGGACGGCGAACTCCCCTACGACGAGGGCGTCTTCATCGGCTACCGCGCCTGGGAGAAGCACGGCCGGAGCCCCGCCCACCCCTTCGGCCACGGCCTCGGCTACACCGACTGGACCTACGACTCCGTCGAGGTGGAGGAGACCGCCGAGACGACCACCGCCACGGTCCGCCTCCGCAACACCGGCGACCGCCCCGGCCGCGAGGTCGTCCAGCTCTATCTCGCCCCGGGCGACCCCGATGCCACCCGCCCGGCCCGCTGGCTGGCCGGTTTCGCGGCCGTCGAGGCCGCACCGGGCGACAGCGCCGAGGCCGTCGTCGAACTGCCGCGCCGCGCCTTCGAGATCTGGGACGAGGCGACCGGATCGTGGTCGTTTGTGAAGGGTTCGTACGAGATCCAGGTCGGACGCTCGTTCGCCGACCGCAGGATCACCGCGACGATTAACGTCTGATCCGGGACGAGTTCCCCGCCGAGCAGCCCCGGTCCGGGACCTGACCTCCGGACCGGGGCTCGCGGTCGGCCACCCGGCACCTCAGCGGGTGCCGAACCCGTACACCGTCTCCGAGCGGTACACCGCGCCCGGCCGCAGCACGGTCGTGGGGAAGTCCGGCCGGTTCGGCGAGTCGGGGAAGTGCTGGGTCTCCAGCGCGATGCCGTCGCCGGGCGCGAAGGGCGCGCCCAGGTGGTCGGCGGTGTACAGCTGGAGGCCGGGCTCGGTGGTCGCCACCGTCAGCACCCGCCCGGACGCCGGGTCGTGCAGCTCGGCGACCGCCACCGCGGTGTCCGTCACGCCCTTGTCGAGCACGAAGTTGTGGTCGTAGCCGGAACCGGTCTTGCGGGCCTCGCGGAAGTCGAAACGCGTGCCGGTCACGTCGTCCGGCTCACCGGCCGGGATCAGGTCCGCGTCGACGGGCGTGTACCGGGAGGCGGCCAGCCGCAGCTCGTGGCCGCCCGCGTCACCGGAACCCGACAGGTCGAAGTAGCTGTGGTTGGTCAGGTTCACCACGGTCGGCGCGTCCGTCACCGCCTCGTACGCGATCCGCAGCGCCCCGCCCTCGTCGAGCGTGTACGTCGCCGAGACCTCCAGCCGCCCCGGGAATCCCTCCTCGCCGTGCGGGCTGACCCGCGTCAGCCGCACGCCGTGCGCGACGGGCTCCGCCCGCCACACCCGCTTGTCGAAGCCGCGCGCCCCACCGTGCAGCGAGTTCGGCCCGTTGTTCGGTTCCAGTGCGTACGTCCGCCCGTCCAGGGTGAACCGGCCGCCGGCGATCCGGTTGGCGTAGCGCCCGACGAGGGCGCCGAGGTACGGCTCCGGGTGGGCGAGATACCCGTCGAGCTCCGGGAACCCCAGCACCACGTCCCCGGACCGGCCCTCCCGGTCCGGCACCTCCACGGACTGCACGATCCCGCCGTACGACAGGACCCGCACCCGCACACCCGCCCGCTCCAGGGTCCAGCGGTGCACCGGGGACCCGTCGGAAAGTGTTCCGAAGAGTTCGTTCATGTGCGGAACTCTAGGACAGAGCCCGGCTCAGGGGGTCTTCGCGGTGACCGTGCGGTACGCGATCTCCGCCAGCCGTGCCTGTCCGTTCACACTGGGATGGAAGTAGTCCCAGCGGCTCAACTGGGCCACGCCGAAGCGGTAGTCGTGCACCGCGCCCCCGTCGTAGCGGCACCGCTCGTCCTCGGCGCAGACCTCCCTGAGGACCTTGTTGTAGTCCTCCACCCGCTGGTGCACCGTGTTCCGCCGCAGGGTCGCCGCCGAGTCCAGGGCGTCCGGCTCGCCCAGCATCGACGGGCAGATGCCCAGCTTCCACACCTGCTTGCCCATCGGGCTGTCGCGGCCCTCGGACCACAGCCGCTTCAGGTCGGGCACGCTCGCCACGAACACCTGCGCCTTGGGCAGCGCCTCGCGCAGACTGCGCAGGGAGTCCTCGAAGTCGGCGCGGAAGGCAGAGACCGGAGTCATCGCCGAGGGCGTGGACCGGCAGGCGTCGTTCGCCCCGACCATCACCGTCACCAACTGTGGTTTCCGCCGCACCGCCTGCGCCATCTGCCCGGGCAGATCGGCCATCCGCGCCCCGGTCACGGCGTAGTTCCAGCTCCGCCGGGCGGCCCCGGTCCTCCCCAGCAGCCGCACCGCGAGCGAGTCGACCTCGGGGCTCGTCCCGGTCGCCCAGGACGCCTCCGGACAGTCCGACAGCACGTCACAGGCGTCGAACCCCCGCGTGATGGAGTCACCGACGGCGGCCAGGGAATCCGGACTGCGGTCCCACAGGGGCGTCGGCTTCGACGACGGCTTCGCCGTCTCGGACGGGGCCGCGGCGTCACCGCCCACGGCATCACACCCGGCGGCACCCAGCACGGCCGCCGCGACCACGGCCAGAACGCCCCGAGTGCGACGGCCTCGCTCCCGCATATCCGGTCCATCCCCTCGCCACGCCGTGCCTGTCCCTCCAACCCATCACAACGCATGAGGGTTCCCGGCCGAACAGGTGCAACGGCTCACACCCGTACAAGCGTCCCCCTGGGTGAATGGTGGGCGTTTCCCGGCACCTGGACCGACGGTACGTCACACTCCTTGCGCCCCCGCACGGTAGCCTCGCCATCAACGTGACCCCCCGGTCACAGCCGTTCCGCCCGTTTGCACCATGTCCCGCTCTGCCCGGAGGTTCCGGTGACGACACGTGGAGTTCTGTACGTGCACTCCGCGCCGCGCGCGCTGTGCCCGCACGTCGAGTGGGCCGTCGCCGGGGTGCTCGGCACCCGCGTCAGCCTGGACTGGATCCGCCAGCCGGCCGCACCGGGCACCTGGCGCTCGGAGTTCTCCTGGCGGGGCCAGACGGGTACGGCGTCCAAGCTGGCCTCGGCGCTCCGCGGCTGGCACCTGCTCCGCTTCGAGGTCACGGCGGAACCCTGCCCCTCGGCCGAGGGCGAGCGCTACAGCTGCACCCCCGCCCTGGGCATCTATCACGCCGTCACCGGCATCCACGGCGACATCCTCATCCCCGAGGACCGGCTGCGCGCGGCGCTGCTGCGCAGCCAGCGCGGCGAGAGTGACCTGGAGGCCGAGCTGAGCAAACTCCTCGGCAAGCCCTGGGACGACGAACTGGAGCCCTTCCGGTACGCGGGCGAGGGCGCCCCGGTCCGCTGGTTGCACCAGGTGGTGTGAACGCCCTCAGGGGCGCGGGGCTGTTTTCGACGTGCGGCTCCGCCGCGTGGGCGCGAACAACCCCCACCTGCCCGCACCCGGCACACGACGTCACAGAAACGGCGATGGCCCGAACCCCTCAGGGAGTTCGGGCCATTCCATGCTCAGGATCAAACCGTCCGGAACGCCAGCACCACGTTGTGCCCACCGAACCCGAACGAGTCGTTCAGCGCGGCGATGCGGCCCTCGACCGGCAGCTTGCGAGCCTCACCGCGGACGACGTCGGCGTTCGCCTCCGCCTCCGGGTCCAGGTTCTCCACATTGATCGTCGGCGGGGCCACCCGGTGGTACAGCGCGAGCACGGTCGCCACCGTCTCGACACCACCGGCACCGCCCAGCAGATGCCCGGTCATCGACTTCGTCGCGGACACCGCGAAGTGGTCGGCGTCGTCGCCGAACACCTTCCGCAGCGCCTTGAGCTCGGCGATGTCACCGGCCGGCGTGGACGTCGCGTGCGCGTTGACGTGCACGATCTCCGCCGGGTCCAGGTCGTTGCGCTCCAGCAGGTTCTGCAGGGCGTGCGAGATGCCCCGCCCCTCCGGCTCCGGCTGCACGATGTCGTGCGCGTCGGCGGAGATGCCCTGCCCGACCGCCTCGGCGTACACCCGGGCCCCGCGCTTGGCGGCGTGCTCGGCGGACTCCAGGACGACGACACCGGCGCCCTCACCGAGGACGAAGCCGTCACGGGCGGTGTCGTACGGACGCGACGCGCCCTGCGGGTCGTCGTTGTTCTTGGACATCGCCATCATGTTGCCGAACGCGGCGATGGGCAGCGGGTGGATCGCCGCCTCCGTGCCACCCGCGACGACGACGTCGGCGCGGCCGGTGCGGATCATCTCGATGGCGTAGCCGATGGCCTCGGCGCCCGAGGCGCAGGCGGAGACCGGCGTGTGCACGCCCGCCCGGGCGCCCACGGCCAGTCCCACGTTGGCCGACGGGCTGTTGGGCATCAGCATGGGCACGGTGTGCGGGGAGACGCGGCGGACGCCCTTCTCCTTCAGCACGTCGTACTGGTCGAGCAGGGTCGTCACGCCGCCGATGCCGGAGGCGATGACCGCGCCCAGCCGGTCGGGGTCGATGCCGGGGTCCTCGCCGGCCTTGGCTTCGAAGCCGGCGTCGGCCCAGGCCTCCTTGGCCGCCACCAGCGCGAACTGCGCCGAGCGGTCCAGTCGGCGGGCCTGCGGCCGCGGGATGACCTCGGTCGGCTCCACGGCGACCGGGGCCGCGATGCGGACCGCCTGGTCGGCGGCCCACTCCTGCTCCAGGGGCTTGACACCGGACTTGCCGGCGATCAGCCCTTCCCAGGTAGAGGCTGCGTCGCCACCCAGCGGTGTGGTTGCGCCGATACCGGTGACGACCACGGTGCGATTGGTCGAGCTCACGGGAATTCTTTCTCCAACGGATCCGAGGATTAAGCGGCGCCACCGCCGGGTGGCGGGGCAGTCAGCCAGGCGGTCTGATCGGCTGATCAGGCCTGGTGCTTGAGGATGTAATCGGTCGCGTCACCGACGGTCTTGAGGTTCTTGACGTCCTCGTCGGGGATCTTGACGTCGAAACGCTCTTCGGCGGCGACGACGACCTCGACCATGGACAGCGAGTCGACGTCCAGGTCGTCGGTGAAGGACTTGTCCAGCTGGACGTCCTCAACCGGGATGCCGGCGATCTCGTTCACGATCTCGGCGAGACCGGCGACGATCTCTTCCTGAGTGGCGGCCATGTCGGCGCTCCTTCGTAGATTTCCAGAGGGTGTGGCAGGTGTTTCCTCCCGTGCCGGATCGCATGATCCGGCACGGAGTGCCTAGGGGAGGGTAACGACAGTCGCGGCGTACACGAGACCCGCCCCGAAGCCGATGACGAGCGCGGTGTCGCCGCTCTTCGCCTCTCCGGTCGCCAGGAGCCGCTCCATCGCGAGCGGGATCGAGGCGGCCGAGGTGTTGCCGGTGGTGCGGATGTCACGCGCGACCGTGACGTGCTCCGGCAGTTTCAGCGTCTTCACCATCGAGTCGATGATCCGCACGTTGGCCTGGTGCGGGATGAAGACGTCCAGGTCGTCCACGGTGAGCCCGGCCGCGTCCAGCGCCTGCTGGGCGACCTTCGCCATCTCGAACACGGCCCAGCGGAACACCGCCTGGCCTTCCTGGGTGATCGCGGGGAACTTCTCGACCGTCCCGTCGCGGTAGTCCGTCCACGGCACGGTCTGCTTGATGGTCTCGGACTTGTCGCCCTCGGAGCCCCACACGGTGGGGCCGATCGCGGGCTCCTGGGCCGGGCCGACCACGACCGCGCCGGCGCCGTCCCCGAACAGGAAGGCCGTCGCACGGTCCTCCAGGTCCGTCAGGTCGCTCAGCCGCTCGACGCCGATCACCAGCACGTACTCCGCCGAACCCTCGACGACCATGCCCTTGGCGAGCGTGAGGCCGTAGCCGAAGCCCGCGCAGCCCGCCGAGATGTCGAACGCGGCGGCCTTGGCGGTGCCCAGCTTGTCGGCGATCTCGGTGGCGACCGCCGGGGTCTGCTTGAAGTGCGAGACGGTCGAGACGATCACGCCGCCGATCCGGTCGGCGGAGATGCCCGCGTCGGCGATGGCCTTGCCGGACGCCTCCAGCGACATCGCGGCGACGGTCTCCTCGTCGGAGGCCCAGTGCCGCGTCTCGATGCCGGAGCGCGAGCGGATCCACTCGTCGGACGACTCGATCGTCTCCAGGATCACCTCGTTCGGCACGACCCGGGTCGGGCGGTAGCCGCCGACACCGAGGATGCGCGCGTACGGGGCGCCCTTGCTGGGCTTGATCTTCGCCATGCTCTCGGGCTCCTTCTCAGGCACTCTGCTCGGCGATGAGCGCGCGGGCGGCGTCGAGGTCGGCGGGGGACTTCAGGGCCAGCGTCTTCACCCCGGGCAGGGCCCGCTTGGCGAGACCGGTGAGGGTGCCGCCGGGGCACACCTCGATCAGGGCGGTGACGCCGAGCTCCTTGAAGGTCTCCATGCACTGATCCCAGCGGACCGGGTTGGCGACCTGGCCGACCAGACGCTCCAGCACCTCGGCGCCGCCGGGGACGGCCTGCCCGTCCGCGTTGGAGAGGCAGGTGAGCTTCGGGTCACCGGGTGTCAGGGCTTCGGCGGCCTTGGCCAGAGTGTGGACCGCGGGGGCCATGTGGTGCGTGTGGAACGCGCCGGCGACCTTCAGCGCGACGACCTTGCGCACGCCCTCGGGCTTGTCCGCCTCCAGCGCGGCGAGCTGCTCCTTGGTGCCGGCCGCGACGATCTGGCCCGCGCCGTTCATGTTGGCCGGGGTCAGACCCAGCTTCGTCAGATGCGGAACCGTCACATCCGGGTCGCCGCCGAGGAGAGCGGCCATGCCCGTCTCGGTCACGGCGGCGGCCTCCGCCATGGCCAGCCCGCGGGTGCGGACCAGGCGGAGCGCCTCCTCGTGGGTCAGCACCCCGGCGAGCGAGGCGGCGGTGAACTCGCCGACGCTGTGCCCGGCGACGGCGCCGACCTTGCGCGGGAGGTCGGCCGGGTCCTCGAAGAGCAGGGACGCGGACACCAGTCCGGCCGCGACCAGCAGCGGCTGCGCCACCGCGGTGTCGCGGATCTCGTCCGCGTCTGCCTCGGTGCCGTAACGGATCAGGTCGAGTCCCGCGGCGTCCGACCAGGCCTCGAGGGCACCGCGAACACCGGGGAGGTCGAGCCATGCGGTCAGGAAGCCGGGCGTCTGAGCGCCCTGGCCGGGAGCGACGAGTACGAGCACTCTCACACTCTCTCTTGGGTACGGGCACGGCCGCCCGTGAGGACAAGGACGAAGAACACGAAGGGGTTTTGTCGAGCTTCGACAAAACCCTAGGGCTGGAGATCTCCATCGACCAGACGCCCCAGGATCAGCGCGATCCGCAGTGTGAACGCAGAGCGTACATCGGAGGGTGACCAGCCGGTGACGTCAGTCACACGTCGAAGCCGGTAGCGGACGGTGTTGGGATGGACGAACAGCATCCGGGCGGCGCCCTCCAGACTGCTCGCCTGTTCGAGATAGACGCTGAGGGTCTCCAGGAGCGCGGCACCGGCCTCCTCCAGCGGTCTGTAGATCTCCTCCACCAGTTGCTCACGGGCCGAGGGGTCACCGGCCATCGCCCGCTCGGGCAGCAGGTCGTCCGCCAGGACCGGGCGCGGGGCGTCCTGCCAGGCCGAACACGCCTTGAGGCCCGCCGCGGCGGCCTGCGCGGACCGGGTCGCGGCCAGCAGGTCCGGCACCACCGGGCCCGCCACGACCGGCCCGGCCGCGAAGGGGCCGATGAGCGACTTGGCGACGGCCAGCGGGTTGTCGCTGCCGCCCGCGATGACGACCAGCCGGTCGCCGAGCACCCCGGTGAGCACCTGGAGCTTGGCGTGGCGGGCCGCGCGCCGTATGGCCTCGACGGTCAGCTCGCTGTCCCCGTCGGGCGCCGTGCCGAGCACCACGCACACGTGCTCGGGGGAGTTCCACCCGAGGGCGGCGGCCCGCGACACGGCCCCCTCGTCGGCCTCGCCGCTGAGCACGGCGTTCACGACCAGGGACTCCAGCCGGGCGTCCCACGCACCCCGTGCCTCGGCGGCCTGCGCGTACACCTGGGCCGTGGCGAAGGCGATCTCGCGGGCGTACACGAGCAGCGCCTCGCGCAGCACCCGCTCGTCGCCGGGGGCCGCGACCTCGTCGATCGCGCTCTCCATGACCTCGATGGTGGTGCGCACCATCTCCACGGTCTGGCGCAGTGTGATCGCCCGGGTCAGCTCGCGCGGCGCGGTGCCGAACACGTCGGTGGAGATGGCCTGCGGGGCGTCCGGACGCCGGAACCACTCGGTGAACGCGGCGATGCCCGCCTGTGCGACCAGACCGATCCAGGAACGGTTCTCCGGGGGCATGGCCCGGTACCAGGGCAGCGTCTCGTCCATCCGCGCGATGGCCTGCGCGGCGAGCGATCCGGAGGACTTCTCCAGCCGCTTCAGCGTCGGGGCATGCGGATGGACGTCGTGGGCTGCGGCTTCGTTCTTGCCGGTTTCGGGTTCGGGCACGGGACAAGACTGCCTTATCCGGACGGGAAGGTGGGCTGCCGGGTCTACCGTGGACTTCGTGATGGACATGCGGCGCGCGGGCGAGCGCTACCGGGGCGGCGACGCGGCGGCCGGAATCGAGTCGTGGCACGCCTTCTCCTTCGGCTCCCACTACGACCCGGACAACCTCCGCTTCGGCGCGGTGCTCGCGTGCAACGAGGAGCGGCTGGCGCCCGGCGCCGGGTTCGACGAACACCCCCACAGCCACACCGAGATCGTGACGTGGGTGGTGGAGGGCGAGCTGACCCATCGTGACTCCGCCGGGCACGAGTCGGTCGTCCGGCACGGCGATGTGCAGCGGCTCAGCTCGGCGGGCGGGGTGCGTCATGTGGAGCGCAACGACGGCCCGGAGCCGCTGACCTTCATTCAGATGTGGCTGGCCCCGCTCCGGCCCGGTGGCGACCCGTCCTACGAGGTCGTCCGCGGCATCGCGGACTCCACGCCCTACGCGCTCCCGGAGGCCGGCGCGATGCTGCACGTGCGGCGCCTCGGGCCGGGGGAGCGGACGGCGGTGCCCGACGGGCCGTACACGTACGTGCATGTCGTCCACGGTGACGTCCGCCTGGACGGCGAGGAACTGCACGCGGGCGACGCGGCCCGGATCACGGACGCCGAGGGCCTGGAGGCCGAGGGCGTGACCGCCGCGGAGCTGCTGATCTGGGAGATGGCCTGAGGGGGGAGGCCCCGCGCCTCTCCTAGAGTTCCGCGAGCACCGCGTCCGTGAAGGCGGGCCACGCCTCGATCGCCCACGGGCCGAACGCCCGGTCCGTCAGCGCCACACAGGCGGCGCCCGCGTCCGGGTCGACCCACAGGAATGTCCCCGACTGCCCGAAATGTCCGAACGTGCGCGGTGACGACGAGGACCCCGTCCAGTGCGGCGACTTGGAGTCGCGGATCTCGAACCCGAGCCCCCAGTCGTTGGGGTTCTGGTGGCCGTACCCCGGCAGGACACCCTTCGTGCCCGGGAAGTGCACGGTCATCGCGTCGGCGACCGTACGCGGATGCAGCAGGCGCGGTGCCTGCACCTCGGCCGCGAACCGCAGCAGGTCCTCCACCGTCGACACCCCGTCCTTGGCCGGGGAGCCCTCCAGGGTCGTCGACGTCATGCCCAGCGGCTCCAGCACGGCCTGCCGCAGGTACTCGGCGAACGGGATGTCGGTGGCCTTCGTCACATGGTCGCCGAGCTGCTCGAAACCGGCGTTGGAGTACAGCCGGCGTTCTCCGGGCGGGGCCGTGACCTTGTGCTCGTCGAAGGCGAGGCCCGAGGTGTGCGCGAGCAGGTGCCTCACCGTCGACCCGGCGGGGCCCGCCGGGTCGTCGAACTCGACGGCCCCCTCCTCGTACGCGACGAGCACCGCGTAGGCGGCGAGCGGCTTGGTCACCGACGCGAGCGGGAACCGCCGCCCGGCCGGGCCGTGCGTGCCGAGGACGGTGCCGTCCGCTCGTACGACACCCGCCGCAGCGGTGGGAACCGGCCAGTTCTCGATCAGCGCGAGGCTCTTCAGCGACATGCTTTCGAGCCTATGCGCTCAGAGCGTGAGTTCCCGCAAGGGGTCGGCCTTGGGCCGGAACCCGAAGGAGACGCACAGCGGCTCGGCCTCCGCCGGGGCGGTGAGCCGCACGCGCCGGGCACCGCGCCGGCGGGGACCACGCCGCGAAGTCGGCGTGCCTGCGCAGCCGCAGAACTTCCCCGGCATCCTCGGGCGGGGGGCGACGCGCGACACTCATGGCTCCGTACGCCAACCAGCCGGATCAGGAATCGTCCTGCCGATTTCTTACCGTCGGCGCTTGCTTGGAGTGCACTCCAAGGTTCTAGCGTTGGGGTCATGACGGTGATGGAGACCACGGGCACCAGGACCGACACCTGCGCCGGACCGCCGCAGCAGAACCGGCGCCCGGACGGCGAGGACCGCTACACGATCAGCGAGGTCGTCGCCCTGACCGGACTGACGGCACACACCCTGCGCTGGTACGAGCGCATCGGCCTGATGCCGCACATCGACCGCTCCCACACCGGCCAGCGCCGCTACACCAACCGCGACCTCGACTGGCTCGACCTCGTCGGGAAGCTCCGACTGACGGGCATGCCGGTGGCGGACATGGTCCGGTACGCGGAACTGGTGCGCGAGGGCGACCACACCTACGGCGAGCGCTTCGAGCTGCTGAAGACGACCCGCGAGGACGTTCTGGCCAGGATCGACGAACTCCGGGGCACGCTCGCCGTGCTCGACCGGAAGATCAGTTTCTACGCGGACGCCGGGCGTGCCCTGGCGTCGGAGAGGTCCTGATGACGGACGGCAAGATCACGACGACGAAGCTCGGCGACCACGGTCCCGAGGTGAGCGTCCAGGGCCTCGGCTGCATGGGCATGAGCTTCGCCTACGGCCCCGCGGACGCGGACGCGTCCCGCGCCACCCTGGAGCGGGCACTCGAACTCGGCGTCACCCTGTACGACACGGCCGACGCGTACGGCGCCGGTGAGAACGAGCGGTTCCTGTCGCCGTTCTTCAAGGCCCACCGCGACGAGGTCGTCATCGCGACCAAGTTCGCCCTGTCCATACCGCCGGACGACCCGACGCGCCGCATCGTCCGCAACGACCCGCCCTACATCCGGCAGGCCGTCGAGGCGAGCCTGAAGCGCCTGGACGTCGAGGCCATCGACCTCTACTACATGCACCGGCGCGATGTGAACGTGCCGATCGAGGAGAGCGTCGGCACCATGGCCGACCTGGTCCGCGAGGGCAAGGTCAAGCACCTCGGCCTGAGCGAGGTCACGGCCGGTGAACTGCGTGCCGCCCACGCCGTCCACCCCATCGCCGCCGTGCAGTCGGAGTGGTCGCTGTTCAGCCGCGACATCGAGACGCACGTCGTCCCCGCCGCCCGCGAGCTGGGCGTGGCCCTCGTCGCGTACTCGCCCCTCGGCCGCGGCTTCCTCACCGGCTCCTTCACCGACGCCGACCAGGACCTGAGCGCCGATGACTTCCGCCGCCGGCAGCCCCGCTTCACGGGGGAGAACGCCACGGCGAACGCGACCCTGCTGGAGCTGATCCGCTCGGTGGCCAAGGCCCACGACGCGACCCTCGGTCAGATCGCCCTGGCCTGGGCCCAGCAGCAGGCGACGATCCACGACCTCCCGGTCATCCCGATCCCGGGCACCCGCAAGCCCGGCAGGGTGGAGGAGAACACGGCGGCGACCGGGATCGTCCTGACCGACGAGCAACTGGAGCTGCTGGACGGCATAGCCGCCCAGGTGGCGGGCGACCGCTACGCGGACATGGCGTTCACCTCGGCCGGCAGGGAGTAGGGGAAAGCCCCCCGGGGGCGCGGGGCCGTGTCGATGTGCGGCTCCGCCGCGTGGGCGCGATCCACCACGCACGCACCCGCGCCCGCCCGCGGCGAACTCCCGGCAGCTAGAGCTCCGCCAACAACTCGGCCTTTTTGACCGAAAACTCCTCATCCGTCACCAGACCGGCCTGATGCAACTCACCCAGGTGACGAATCCGCTCGGCGATGTCCGCGGGATCACGCCGCGGCGCGGCGGCGGACACCGCCGCCACCGGACTGGACGTCCGCACGGCCGCCAGCACCGCCGCGGCGAACGGCAGGGACTCGTGAACGGGCCCGTATCCCAGCCCGAACACCACCGCGGCCGGGTCCTGGTCGGCCTGTGCGGCGGACGCCGCCGCCTCGTCCCGCCGCAGCAGCCGCAGATGCCCCTCGAACACCTCCGGCGAGCGCCATTCCACCCCGTTCAGCTCTCCGACGGAGAAGCTCTGGTCGCCGGCCTTCCACTTCGCCGAGGACGCGCCCGTCCAGAACCACCGGAAGTTCACGGTCCGCCCGTCGAAGGACGCCTTGCCGTCGTACGCCTTGAACGACAACGGCCCCTCGGGCGGCGGCACGAGGAACCGCTCGGACGGCCCGGACTCCGTGAGCAGCGTCCGCAGCTCGTCGGCGTAGTACTCCGCGAGGACCTCCCGGTCGGCCGGCAGCACCAGCCGGTAGGGATCGACGCTCTCCTTCAACTGCCCCGCGGCCGCCTCCATCAAGGGGTCCGCCCCGGGGCGCGGCTCGACGCGCAGCACGACCGTGCCCCGTCTCCCGCGCGTCAGCGTCACTCCGGCGATCGCCTCCAGGGGCACACGACGTTCCCCGAGGGCCTGGAAGAGTTTGGGTGTTCGAATCCCCCGTTCGTAGCGGATGAGCACGGAGTCGGACTCGAACTCCCAGGCGGCATGAAATCCGGCCAGTACGTCACCCATGCGGCTCATCGTATGCGGCACGCGCTCCTCCGTCCCCCTCCCGAGCAGACCGCAATTCCTTCGCCTCTACGCGCGTCAGGCCGACGCCGTGCCGGACAAACCGGTACGGCAGACGCCGTCTTCGTACGCGCAGTGCACCGAGCGGTATGCGCCGACGCCGATCTCTGCGAAATTGAACAGACTTGCCGTTCCGGGCTCGAAGTAGCCCGCGTGACCCTTCGCGCCCGCCGCCGACAGCACCCGCGCCCCGAACCCGGAGGACACCGGGTCGGCGCCGTGGCCCAGCCCGCCGACCTCCAGATAGGGCACGTCCTGGATCCAGTCGTCGGAGTCGCGCATCGCCCACACCCGGGCGGTGGTGTCCAGCTGCGCGGCCCTCTCGACGCGCATGCCGGGACTGCCGGCCACCGCGATGTCGGACACCCGGCCGGGCAGCGCGGGGGCCGCGACCCCGCACACCACGGAGCCGTAGCTGTGGCAGAACAGCGAGACCGGCGAACGGCCCGGCAGCGCCCGCACGAGGGCGTTCAGCCGCACGGCACCCTCCTGGGCGCGCATCGCCGTGGCCGAGTCGATGCCGAGTCCGCTGGGCGCCGTGTAGTCCGCCCAGGCGATGACGGCCGTACGGGTCGAGGGGCCGGCCTTGCGTTCGGCCGCGTACAGGGACTTGGCCATGCCGACGGGCGCCGAGTACGGCCGGCTGGTGCGCTGGAAGGTGAGCAGGTCGGTGTCGACGCCGGGGACGACGACCGAGACCCGCTCCGCCCTGCGCAGGTCGCCGAAGACCTCCGCCACCCGGCCCGAACCCTCCGGGTCGAAGGCCAGGATGTGACGGCCCGGCTCCATGAGGTCCTCGAAGCGGTGCATCCTGCGCCCCGCCTCGTGCTGCCCGGCCGCGGTGAGGCGCTTGTCGTGCATGCGTTCCCGCTCGACCTCGCGTGCCTGGGCGAGCGCGAGGTGGTTGGCGCGGTAGCGCATCTCGACCGGCGCGCCGTTCATATTGCCCACCGCGAGCGAGTACTCGCGGATCAGCGTCGAACGGTCCTGCTCGGTGAGCGAGGTGAAGAAGCGGGCCAGCTTCGCCGGCTCGGACCGCGGGTCCGGCAGCCGGTGCCCGCCGATCCGGCCGTGCTCCCAGGCGGAGAGCGAGGCTTGGAGCGGCGTGGCGCCCCGCTGATTGCGCAGGGCCGTCCAGCCGGTGGTCGTCAGCATCACGAACACGACGGCCAGAGCGAGCAGTGCGCGCCAGACGTTCAGTTGCGGGGAGGTGTCGAAGGAAGTCACTGAAAGGACACACTAGGAGAACGAGAGGGTCTCGCGTTGGCCAAGTGACTGGGATCACGTTTCGGTGGATGCGTTAAGGGGAGCGCTCCGCACGCCAGTTCCCGGCCAGCGCGGGACCCACC
Source organism: Streptomyces sp. 378 (assembly GCF_030124145.1). GTDB lineage: Bacteria > Actinomycetota > Actinomycetes > Streptomycetales > Streptomycetaceae > Streptomyces. The sequence goes on along the minus strand of NZ_JASKMS010000006.1, from coordinate 183,482 downwards.
TGATCCAGGTAGGTCGTGGTGAGTCCGCGCATTCCGTCGAGGCTGAGGTCGTCCCCCGCGGACCACAGCCGCTCGGTGACACGAATCACGCCGCCGAAGAGGGCCACGACGATCCTCGGCCGGGGGTCCGCGTCCACGTCGAGCCCCTCGCGCTCGGCGATGATGCACGCGAGCTGCTCCTCCAGCTCCGCCGACCGCCGCAGATGGGCGGCGAGCAGCGCGGGCGTCGACTCGATCACCCGGTAGACGCGCAGGTGGAGCTCGATCGGCACGAGTTCCTCGACGGCCTCGTTGATCGCGTCCCAGCTCTCCAGCACGGCCCGGCGTAGCGCCTCCAGCGGCACCTCGTCCGGCGGGCGCGTGCGCAGGGCCTCGACGACGAGCGTCTCGGCGAGACGCGGCACGAAGAACGCCGTCTCCTCCTTGCCGGCGAAGTAGCGGAAGAAGGTGCGCTGCGAGACGTCCACGGCGGCGGCGATGTCGTCGACGGTCGTCTCCTCGTACCCGCGCGTGGCGAACAGTTCCAGCGCGGCCCGCAGCAGTGCGTCCCGGGTGCGCCGCTTCTTTCGTTCGCGCAGGTTCAAGACATGCCTCTCATCTGAAGTGTTCGCCCAGTTCAGGCTATACGCGGATGTCGTGTCAGTAACCGACTAGTGAATTGGTTTGTCAATTGTCAGTGACTGTCATTAGCCTCCCGGCATGACTAGTCAGACCACCATCGACACGACGGGACCGGGGGGCGGGGAACCGGCGTCGCCGTCGGGCGCGGCGCCGGCCAAGGGGCTGCGCGGGCACCCCTGGCTCACCCTCATCACCGTCGCCGTGGGGGTCATGATGGTGGCCCTCGACGGCACCATCGTGGCCATAGCCAACCCGGCCATACAGAAGGACCTCGGCGCCACGTTCGCCGAGGTCCAGTGGATCACCAACGGGTACTTCCTCGCCCTCGCGGTCTCCCTGATCACCGCGGGCAAGCTCGGCGACCGCTTCGGGCACCGGCAGACCTTCCTCATCGGCGTCGTCGGCTTCGCCGCCGCCTCGGGCGCGATCGGCCTGTCCGACAGCATCGCCTTCGTCGTCGTCTTCCGCGTCCTCCAGGGCCTGTTCGGCGCGCTGCTGATGCCGGCCGCGCTCGGCCTGCTGCGCGCCACCTTCCCGGCTGAGAAGCTGAACATGGCCATCGGCATCTGGGGCATGGTCATCGGCGCGTCCACCGCGGGCGGCCCGATCCTCGGCGGTGTCCTCGTCGAGCACGTCAACTGGCAGTCGGTGTTCTTCATCAACGTGCCGGTCGGTGTCCTGGCCGTCGTCCTCGGTGTGCTCATCCTGCTCGACCACCGCGCCGAGAACGCCCCGCGCTCCTTCGACCTGCCGGGCATCGCCCTGCTGTCGACCGCCGTGTTCTGCCTGGTGTGGGCGCTCATCAAGGCACCGCCGTCCGAGTGGGGCTGGGGTGACCCGAAGACGCTCGGCTTCCTCGGCGCCTCCGTGCTGTGCTTCGCGCTCTTCGCCTTCTGGGAGACGAAGGTGAGGGAGCCGCTGATCCCGCTCGCGCTGTTCCGCTCCGTGCCGCTGTCCGCGGGTGTCGTGCTGATGGTCCTGATGGCCATCGCCTTCATGGGCGGCCTGTTCTTCGTGACGTTCTACCTCCAGAACGTGCACGGCATGAGCCCGATCGACGCGGGCCTGCACCTGCTGCCGCTCACCGGCATGATGATCGTCGGCTCGCCGCTCGCGGGCGTGATGATCACCAAGTTCGGCCCCCGGGTCCCGCTCGCGGGCGGCATGGCGTTCACCGCGATCGCCATGTACGGGATGTCGACGCTGGAGACGGACACCGGCAGCGGCGTCATGTCGCTCTGGTTCGCCCTGCTGGGCCTCGGCCTCGCGCCGGTCATGGTCGGCGCGACCGAGGTCATCGTCGGCAACGCCCCGCTGGCACTCTCGGGCGTCGCGGGCGGTCTGCAACAGGCGGCCATGCAGATCGGCGGCAGCCTCGGCACGGCCGTGCTGGGTGCCGTCATGGCCTCCAAGGTCAACAGCGACCTCGCCGGCAACTGGGAGAAGGCGGGCCTCCCGCCGCTCACCCCGGAGCAGGAGCACCAGGCCTCGGAGGCGGTCCAGGTCGGCGTTCCGCCGGTGGCCCCGGGCACACCGGACGCCATCGCCGCGAAGATCACGGGCGTCGCGCACGACACGTTCATCTCGGGCATGAGCGCGGCCTCGCTCGTCGCGGCCGGGGTCGCCGCGGTGGCGGTACTGGTCGCGTTCCTCACCAAGCGCGGTGCGAACGCGGAGGCCGGCGCGGGCGCGGCGCACATCTGACGCTCCCCGGCGGTTCCGTTCGCCTATCAGGGTGAACGGAACCGCCGAACCCTCCCCTTCGGCGGGCGCGGCAGGTCACAGTGGGTCAAGTCCTCCGCAGGGCATGGAGGACGGACGCTGCGGCGCGCTGCTGGAGGGGGGCAGCGCGCAGGCAGCGGTATCGAAGCCCGCCGACGGGGTACACGCGGGCCCTCCAGTCATTCCACCGGGGTGCCCTTGAGCGCCGCCACCTCCCCGCGCAGCGCCCGCACCTCCTCGGTCAGCTCCCGGATCGCCTCGGTCTGCCGCCGTTCCTCGGCGTCGTCCATCTCGAACCGCGCGATGAACCAGGCGGCGATGTTCGCCGTCACCACACCGAGCAGCGCGATCCCGGACAGCATCAGACCGACCGCCAGGATCCGCCCCAGCCCGGTGGTCGGTGCCATGTCCCCGTACCCCACGGTGGTCATCGTGGTGAACGCCCACCAGACCGCGTCCCCCAGGGTCTGGATGGAGGCACCGGGCTCGTCCCGTTCCACCTCCAGCACGGCCAGCGCACCGAACACGAGCAGTCCCAGGCACGACCCCGCGACGTACGTGGTGACCCGTACCTGCGACGCCAGCCGCGCCCGCTGCCCCGCGAGGAACAGCATCGACACCAGCTTCAGCAGCCGCAGCGGCTGCGCCAGCGGAAGCACCACGGCCAGCAGCGCCAGCGGATTGCCGCGCACGAACCGCAGCCGGTCCTCGGCCAGCCACAGGCGGACCAGATAGTCCGCGGCGAAGGCGGCCCACACCACCCAGTTGGCGACATGGCACGCGGTGAGCACGTCCTGCGAAGCCGTCGGGGACACGATCGGGAAGGCGTAGGCGATCGCGAAGAGCACGGCCATTACCAGCAGTGGGCCCTGGGTGCGCCGCTCCCAACGGGCCAGAGCGGTCGATGCGGTCATCGGGAGCGTCATGGAAGCATCGTAGGAAACGCGTGGGGCGGCACCGCTCAGGGTGCCGCCCCACGGGAACCGCCCGCGACCTCGACGTCCTACGCGTCGCCGCCCGCGGCCCCCGGGTCCGCCGCCGACACGTCGAGCAGCTGGTACCGGTCGATGGCCTGCTTGAGCACGGAGCGGTCGACCTTGCCCTCACGGGCCAGCTCGGTCAGCACCGCCACCACGATCGACTGCGCGTCGATGTGGAAGAACCGCCGGGCCGCGCCCCGCGTGTCCGCGAAGCCGAAGCCGTCCGCACCGAGCGACTGGTACGTCTGGGGCACCCAGCGCGCGATCTGGTCCGGAACCGACCGCATCCAGTCGGAGACGGCCACGACCGGCCCCCGCGCGTCCGCCAGCTTGCGCGTGACGTACGGCACCCGCTGCTCCTCCTCGGGGTGCAGCAGGTTGTGCTGCTCGCAGTCCACGGCCTCGCGCCGCAGCTCGTTCCAGGAGGTCGCCGACCAGACGTCCGCCTTGACGTTCCAGTCCTCGGCCAGCAGCTTCTGCGCCTCGACGGCCCAGGGGAGCGCGACACCGGACGCCAGGATCTGCGCCGGGATCGAGCCGGCCGTGCCCTCGCTGAACCGGTAGAGGCCCTTGAGGATGCCGTCGACGTCGACGTTGTCCGGCTCGGCGGGGTGCTGGATCGGCTCGTTGTAGACGGTCAGGTAGTAGAAGACGTCCTCGCCGTGCGGGTGCTCCTCGGAGGAGCCGTACATCCGGCGCAGACCGTCCTTCACGATGTGCGCGATCTCGAACCCGAACGCGGGGTCGTAGGCCACGCAGCCCGGGTTCGTGGAGGCCAGCAGCTGTGAGTGGCCGTCCGCGTGCTGGAGCCCCTCACCGGTCAGGGTCGTACGGCCGGCGGTCGCGCCCAGGACGAAACCGCGCGCCAGCTGGTCGGCCATCTGCCAGAACTGGTCGCCGGTGCGCTGGAAACCGAACATCGAGTAGAAGACGTACACCGGGATGAGCGGCTCGCCGTGCGTGGCGTACGCCGACCCGGCCGCGATCAGCGACGCCGTGCAGCCGGCCTCCGAGATGCCGTCGTGCAGCATCTGGCCGTTCGGCGCCTCCTTGTAGGCGAGCAGCAGATCGCGGTCCACCGACTCGTACTGCTGGCCGAGCGGGTTGTAGATCTTCGCACTCGGGAAGAACGAGTCCATGCCGAAGGTGCGGTACTCGTCCGGCGCGATCAGCACGAACCGCTTGCCGATCTCCTTGTCCCGCATGAGGTCCTTCAGGAGCCGGACGAAGGCCATCGTCGTCGCGATGGACTGCTGACCCGAGCCCTTCTTCACGGTCGCGTACGTCTTCTCCTCGGGTAGCGCCAGCGGCTTGGAGCGGACCACACGCGTGGGCACGTAACCGCCGAGGCCCTTGCGGCGGTCGTGCATGTACTGGATCTCCTCCGAGTCCCGGCCCGGGTGGTAGTACGGCGGCACGCCGGACTCCAGCTCCTTGTCCGGGATCGGCAGGTGCAGGCGGTCGCGGAAGCGCTTGAGGTCGTCGACCGTCAGCTTCTTCATCTGGTGCGTGGCGTTGCGGCCCTCGAAGTTGGGGCCGAGCGTCCAGCCCTTGATCGTCTTGGCGAGGATCACCGTCGGCTGGCCCTTGTGCTCCACGGCCGCCTTGTACGCCGCGAAGATCTTGCGGTGGTCGTGGCCGCCGCGCCCCAGGTGCAGGATCTGGTCGTCGGTCATGCCCTCGACCATCGCCCGCAGCCGGTGGTCGTCGCCGAAGAAGTGGTCGCGGATATACGCGCCGGTCTCCGTGGCGTACGTCTGGAACTGTCCGTCCGGCGTGGTGTTCATCCTGTTGACCAGCACGCCGTCGCGGTCCTGGGCCAGCAGCGGGTCCCAGGTGCGGTCCCAGACCAGCTTGATCACGTTCCAGCCGGCACCGCGGAAGATCGACTCCAGCTCCTGGATGATCTTCCCGTTGCCGCGCACCGGGCCGTCGAGGCGCTGGAGGTTGCAGTTGACGACGAACGTGAGGTTGTCCAGGCCCTCGCGGGCGGCGATGGAGAGCTGGCCCAGCGACTCCGGCTCGTCCATCTCGCCGTCGCCGAGGAACGCCCAGACGTGCGACTTGGAGGTGTCGGCGATCCCGCGCGCCTCCATGTAGCGGTTCATGCGCGCCTGGTAGATCGCGCCGATCGGGCCCAGGCCCATCGAGACCGTCGGGAATTCCCAGAAGTCCGGCATCGACCGCGGGTGGGGGTACGACGACAGCGCGTGCGGCGCCTTCGACTTCTCCTGGCGGAAGCCGTCCAGGTGCTGCTCGCCGAGCCGGTCCAGCAGGAAGGCGCGGGCGTAGATGCCCGGGGAGGCGTGGCCCTGGAAGAAGACCTGGTCGCCGCCGTCGCCCTCGTCCTTGCCGCGGAAGAAGTGGTTGAAGCCGACGTCGTAGAGCGAGGCGGAGGACGCGAAGGTGGCGATGTGGCCGCCGACGCCGATGCCGGGACGCTGGGCCCGGGAGACCATCACCGCGGCGTTCCAGCGGGTGGCGTTGAGGACCTTGCGCTCGATCTCCTCGTTGCCCGGGAAGAACGGCTCGCTCTTGGTGGGGATGGTGTTGACGTAGTCCGTGCTGCGCATCTCCGGCACGGCCACGCGCTTCTCACGGGCCCTCTCGATCAGCCGCAGCATCAGGTAGCGGGCGCGCTCCCGGCCGCGCTCGTCGACGGCGGCGTCGAGGGAGTCGAGCCACTCCTGCGTCTCTTCGGGATCGAAGTCAGGAACCTGACTCGGAAGGCCGCCAATGATGATCGGGTTGCGATCGGATGCGGAAGCCACGCTGTTCCTTACCTGTCAGAGGGCCGTGCGAGGGCCGCTGTTTCGCTGTCGTCGCTGGGCGTCGTCGCTGGGGGCCGCGCCGTTCCCCATCGTCCCCCTAGGGGCCGTGAATCGTCATCTCTACCGGACGGTAACCCGACGGTGGGATCGACTCCGTCCCGGCTTCGTGACGTATGGGGCGAATACATTCGAGTCTCGTACCCACAGACGATTCCCAAACGCCCAAACAGGGCAGAAAGGTGTGGTGTACGTCACCTCGAGCCATGATGGTGTGCCTGAAGTTGCGGCGACACGGCCAGGATCGTCACCGTTTCGGCGGTCTGAACGGCCGGGTACTTGCGCGATCGGTCCCGCCCGTGTGGACTACGGCCAATGCTTCGCGCACGCGCGTGGCTGAGATATTTCCAAAACATGATCAGGAGGCAACCCGTGAGCGCGACCGCGGACCACGCGGAGGAGCGGACGAACCCTGCCGCCAGGCTGGGGTTCCAGCCCGGGCAGGTGGTCCAGGAGATCGGCTACGACGACGACGTGGACCAGGAGCTCCGCAAGGCCATCGAGGGCATCATCGAGGCCGACCTGGTGGACGAGGACTACGACGACGTGGCCGATGCCGTTGTGCTGTGGTTCCGTGACGACGACGGCGACCTGACGGATGCGCTGGTGGATGCCACCACGTACATCGAAGAGGGCGGCGCGATCCTGCTCCTGACGCCGAAGACCGGCCGTTCGGGGTACGTGGAGCCGAGTGACATCTCGGAAGCCGCCACCACGGCGGGTCTGACGGCGTCCAAGAGCGTCAGCGTCGGCAAGGACTGGAGCGGCAGCCGGCTGGCCACGCCCAAGGCCGCCAAGTCCAAGCGTTAGTCGTACGGCGGGGCGGGCCGGCGCTGTCGGCCCGCCCTCCGGCCTGTGCCGGTGCCTGCGTAGGGTGGTCCCACCCGAGGAGACCAGGAAGGGACACCCACAGCGATGGCGATCCAGGTCGGCGAGAAGGCCCCCGACTTCGAGCTCAAGGACAACCACGGCCGGTCCGTGCGGCTGTCCGACTTCCGGGGCCGCAAGAACGTCGTGCTGCTCTTCTACCCCTTCGCCTTCACCGGTGTGTGCACCGGCGAACTGTGCGAGCTGCGTGACAACCTGCCGCAGTTCTCCGACCGGGACACCGAGCTGCTCGCCGTCTCCAACGACTCCATCCACACCCTGCGCGTCTTCGGCGAGCAGGAGAGCCTGGAGTACCCGCTGCTGTCGGATTTCTGGCCGCACGGCAACGTCTCGCGGGCCTACGGCGTCTTCGACGAGGGCAAGGGCTGCGCCGTGCGCGGCACCTTCGTCATCGACAAGGAGGGCGTCGTGCGGTGGACCGTCGTCAACGGCCTGCCGGACGCGCGCGACCTGAACGACTACGTGAAGGCGCTCGACTCCCTGTGACGCCGGTCGGGCGGCAAGCGCTCGACACCCGCCGAATTGTCGGCCTTAGGGCCTGGGTGCGGCGGGAACCCGTCACTAGGATCGACTCGTTGATCCGACATCCGAGCACAACGGGGCATCCCGCCCCTGGACACCAATGGAGGACTCGTGGGAGTCAGCCTCAGCAAGGGCGGCAACGTATCGCTGAGCAAGGAGGCGCCGGGCCTGACCGCGGTCATCATCGGTCTGGGGTGGGACGTCCGCACCACGACCGGCACGGACTTCGACCTGGACGCCAGCGCGCTGCTGCTGAACAACTCCGGCAAGGTCGGCAACGACCAGCACTTCATCTTCTTCAACAACCTCAAGAGCCCGGACGGCTCCGTCGAGCACACCGGCGACAACATCACCGGTGAGGGCGAGGGCGACGACGAGCAGATCAAGATCGACCTCGCCGGCGTCCCGGCCGACATCGAGAAGATCGTCTTCCCGGTGTCCATCTACGACGCCGAGACCCGCCAGCAGTCCTTCGGCCAGGTGCGCAACGCGTTCATCCGCGTCGTGAACCAGGCCGGCGGCGCCGAGATCGCCCGGTACGACCTGAGCGAGGACGCCTCCACCGAGACCGCCATGGTCTTCGGCGAGCTCTACCGGCACGGCGCGGAGTGGAAGTTCCGCGCCATCGGCCAGGGCTACGCCTCGGGCCTGCGCGGCATCGCGCAGGACTTCGGTGTGAACGTCTGAAGCGCCTGACGGGCCCTGACGACCGGGCCCCGAGGTCTTCTTGTCCGGCGCCGCACGGTTTACGTGCGGCGCCGGACGTGCAGGACCACCTCAGTAACACCACCGGGCCGGTGGCCCAAGGGGAGGGACAGCATCATGGGCGTCACGCTCGCCAAGGGGGGCAACGTCTCCCTGTCCAAGGCCGCACCCGACCTCACTCAGGTGATGGTCGGACTCGGCTGGGACGCGCGCTCCACCACCGGAGCGCCCTTCGACCTCGACGCAAGTGCCCTGATGTGCGACAGCGGGCGGGTGCTCGGGGACGAGTGGTTCGTCTTCTACAACCAGCTCAAGAGCCCGGACGGCTCGGTCGAGCACACCGGTGACAACCTCACCGGCGAGGGCGACGGCGACGACGAGTCGCTCCTGATCGACCTCTCCAAGGTCCCGCCGCAGTGCGACAAGATCGTGTTTCCCGTCTCCATCCACATGGCCGACGAGCGCGGACAGACCTTCGGCCAGGTCAGCAACGCCTTCATCCGCGTGGTGAACCAGGCCGACGGCCAGGAACTCGCCCGCTACGACCTCAGCGAGGACGCCTCCACGGAGACCGCGATGATCTTCGGCGAGCTCTACCGGTACCAGGGCGAGTGGAAGTTCAGGGCCGTGGGGCAGGGGTACGCGTCGGGCCTGCGGGGCATCGCGCTGGACTTCGGGGTCAACGTCTCATAACGCGTTATGAGCAAAACCCAGGGGCCAGTGGGGCGCGAAGGGGTCCCGACTAGACTTCGGCTTCAAAAGTTCGTAAAGCCGGGTACGGCGCGGGGGAGCCCCGTACACACACGATTGGGTAGCCAGTGGTTCTGAAAACCTTCGGGTGGTCGTTCGCGGTCACCGCGCTCGGCCTGGTCGCAGCGATCTTCTACGGAGGGTGGACCGCGTTCGGCGTCGTTGCGATCCTGTCCATCCTCGAGATCTCGCTGTCCTTCGACAACGCCGTGGTCAACGCCGGAATCCTGAAGAAGATGAGTGCCTTCTGGCAGAAGATCTTCCTCACGATCGGCATCCTGATCGCCGTCTTCGGTATGCGGCTCGTCTTCCCTGTCGTGATCGTCGCGGTCAGCGCCCAGCTCGGGCCGATCGAGGCCGTCGATCTCGCGCTCACCGACAAGGACCAGTACCAGCAGTACGTCACCGACGCCCACCCGGCGATCGCCGCGTTCGGTGGCATGTTCCTGTTGATGATCTTCCTCGACTTCATCTTCGAGGACCGGGACATCAAGTGGCTCGGCTGGCTGGAGCGCCCGCTGGCCAAGCTCGGCAAGGTCGACATGCTGTCGGTCTGCGTCGCGCTGATCGTCCTGCTGATCTCGGCCATGACCTTCGCGACCCAGGCCCACCAGCACGGCGGTACCCACGTCGACAAGGCGGAGACCGTTCTGCTCTCCGGCATCGGCGGTCTGATCACGTACATGATCGTCGGTGGCCTGTCCGGCTACTTCGAGGACAAGCTCGAAGAGGAGGAGGAGCGCGAGCACGAGGCCGAGGAGCAGGCCGCGCGCGAGGGCAAGCCCAAGTCCGCGATGGTCGTGGCGGGCAAGGCCGCGTTCTTCCTGTTCCTCTACCTCGAGGTCCTGGACGCGTCGTTCTCCTTCGACGGCGTGATCGGCGCCTTCGCCATCACCAACGACATCGTCCTGATGGCCCTCGGCCTCGGCATCGGCGCCATGTACGTCCGGTCGCTCACGGTCTACCTGGTCCGCCAGGGCACCCTCGACGACTACGTCTACCTGGAGCACGGCGCCCACTACGCCATCGGCGCGCTCGCCGCGATCCTGCTCATCACCATCCGCTACGAGATCAACGAGATCGTCACCGGCCTCATCGGCGTCGTCCTGATCGGCGCCTCCTTCTGGTCCTCCGTCCGCCGCAACCGCGCCATCGCCGCGGCCGAGGGAGACTCCGGCTCCGACTCGAAGACTGAGGTCTCGTCCGGGGTGTGACACCCCTCCGGGTGAGGAACGCTCTGTGCGGGGCGGCCACCGAGGCGAGTCCTCGGCGGCCGTCCCGTCGGTCGTCAAGGGCCGCGGGTACGGCGACGACCCGCGGTCTCCACGTGAACATGGGGGCGGAATGGGCCTGTTCGACGGACTCCGGCGCGGTGACACGCCGTTCGACTCGGGCGACGCGTCGACCAACGCGATCGAGCTGACCAAGCGGCGCGCGCAGATATCACTCAGCAAACAGGGCGCGGCCACCGGCCATCTGCGCGTCAACCTCAGCTGGCGGATGCGCACCTCCGACATCGGCGGCAACCAGCGCGAGAGCCTGCTGCGCCATCCCTTCCGGGCGCTCAAACCCCCCGAGGTCGTCGGCCACAGCCAGAGCATGGTCAACGTCGACCTCGACCTCGGCTGCCTCTACGAACTCCAGGACGGCAGCAAGGGCGTCGTCCAGCCCCTCGGCGGCTACTTCGGCGACGTCAACGCCGCGCCCTACGTCAAGCTCAGCGGCGACGACCGCTTCGGCTCCGCGTCCGGCGAGACGATGTACATCAACCTCGACCACCGTGACCAGATCAAGCGGCTGCTGGTGTTCGTCTACATCTACGACCAGACACCCGCCTTCGACCGCGCACAGGCCATCGTCACCCTCTACCCGAGCAACGGACCCCGCATCGAGATCCACCTCGACGAACGTCAGCCCCAGGCACGCTCCTGCGCCGTCGTCATGATCGAGAAGGTGAAGGACGAGATCGTCGTCCGCCGCGAGGCGAAGTTCGTCTACGGCTTCCAGGCCGAACTCGACCGGCTGTACGGGTGGGGGCTGCAGTGGGGCCGGGGCTACAAGAGCAAGGTCGATCGCTGACCCCGAGGCCCCGGCCGACGCCGCAGGGCCCGCCTTCCGGGCGGACGACGCGACGTCGCGGACGGCGCCCTAGCGTCCGGCGAACTGCGGGCCCTGCGGGGGCAGGGTGAAGTCAGGGTCGGGGGACGCCGTGACCGGCGGCGGGTAGCCGTAGCCGCTCTGCGCCCCCGCCGCACCCGCCCCGGCAGGGGCCTGGGGGTAGCCGTACGTGGGGCGGCCGGTGGACTGCGGGTAGCCGTACGCCGGCTGGGTCGCCGGCGGCTGCTGGGGATACCCGTAGGCGGGCTGCGCGGGCACTCCGGGGGCGGGCTGCTCCGGGGGCAGCGGCGGGGAGGCCTCGGGGGGCTGCTGCGCGGGACCGGCGGTCGTCTGCTGCGCGGGCGTGTTCGTGGTGGGCGGCGCGGGGACCGTCGTGGTCGGCTCCTCGGCCGCCTCCGACTCGTCCACCGAGATGCCGAAGTCCGTCGCGAGCCCCTTCAGCCCGTTCGAATAGCCCTCGCCCAGCGCCCGGAACTTCCAGCCCTCGCCGCGCCGGTACAGCTCCCCGCAGATCAGCGCGGTCTCCTGGCCCGTCTCCGGCTTGACGTCGAAATACGCCAGCGCCTCGGCGTCGGAGCCCGCCGCGTCGTACAGCAGGATGCGCAGCGCCTGTACGCGGTCGAACGTCACGCCGTCCGCCGATGCGACCAGCAGAATCCGGCTGACTTCCTGCTCGACACCGGTGAGTTCCGTCTGGATCGTGTCGGTCAGGCCCTCGGCGTCCCGCTTCTTGCCGAGCCGCCACACCTTCCCGGCCGGGTGCCGGGGCTGGTTGTAGAAGACGAAGTCCTCGTCGGAGCGCACACGACCGTCGGGGCCGAGGAGCAGCGCGGAGGCGTCGACGTCCGGAACCCCCTGCCCGGGTGTCCAGCGCAGCACGGCGCGCACCGTGGTGGCTTCCAGCGGGACGTTCGACCCCTTCAGCATCGCGTGCGTCATGCGGTCATCCTGCCCTCTCGGTCCTGCTCACGACAACGCGGGCGACGGTCGCGAGCGGCGCCGACCGCCGTTGCGGACTACCGTGGTGATGGCCGGGTACTGGCTGTGATGGCCCGCGTTACCTGAAATTCATGCCTGATGGGAACCTCCGACATGGACTTCTACGTACTATTACCGGCCAGATGTCGTCGATTCGCAGGTCGCACAACCACCACGGGGGAGTTCCATGCGTCACTTCGGGCACATCGCCCCTGAGGTGCGGAAGCGTCTCTTCTACCGCGAGCCGTGCCCGTTCACCGCGGACTCCCCGGCCCGGCTGCTCTCGGCCGCCCTGGGCGCCACGCTCTACAGCCCGGCCACCCGGCCGCGTCTGGCCGACGACATCCTCAAGCAGGCCGGTCGCGGCGTGGTCTCGATGGTGCTGTGCCTGGAGGACTCGATCGACGACGCCGACGTCGGCCCCGGCGAGGAGAACCTCGTCCGCCAGTTCGCGGCCCTCGACGACCTCCCGGACGCCGACCTGCCGCTGCTGTTCATCCGGGTCCGCGCCCCCGGGCAGATACCCGACCTCGTACGACGCTTCGGGCCCGCCGCGCGGCTGCTGTCCGGGTTCGTCCTGCCCAAGTTCACCGAGGAACGCGGCATGCCCTTCCTCGAAGCCCTGGTCGCCGCCGAGGCCGAAAGCGGCCGTCGCCTTTTCGCCATGCCCGTGCTGGAGTCCCCGGAGCTGCTGTACCGCGAATCCCGCGTGGAGACCCTGGAAGGCATCTCCCGGGCGATCGACAAGTACCGCGAGCGCGTGCTGGCCCTGCGCCTGGGAGTGACGGACTTCTGCTCTTCCTACGGACTGCGCAGAGGCCCCGACATGACAGCCTACGACGTGCAGATCGTCGCCTCCGTCATCGAGGACGTGGTGAACATGCTGGGCCGCGCCGACGGGACCGGCTTCACCGTGACCGGGCCGGTGTGGGAGTACTTCCGGGTCCAGGAGCGCATGTTCAAGCCGTTGCTGCGCCAGAGCCCCTTCCTGGAGGTGCAGGCCGCGGAACTGCGCGAGAAGCTGATCGAGCACGCCATGGACGGCCTGCTGAGGGAGATCTCCCTGGACCAGGCCAACGGCCTGCTGGGCAAGACCTGCATCCACCCCTCGCATGTCCTGCCGGTGCACGCCCTGTCGGTCGTCAGCCACGAGGAGTTCTCCGACGCCCAGGACATCCTGCGCCCCGAGCGCGGCGGCGGGGGTGTGATGAGGTCGGCCTACACGAACAAGATGAACGAGGTGAAGCCGCACCGGGCCTGGGCCGAGCGGACCCTGCTGCGGGCCGAGGTCTTCGGCGTGGCGAACCAGGACATCGGCTTCGTGGAACTGCTGGCGGCGGGATTGCCGGGCTGACGTCACGACGCAAGGGATGCACGGGGTGGACAGAGAAGACCGAGAAGGCGGAGAAGGCGGAGAAGGCAGTGAACCAGGGGGAGCACCATGAGGTGCGCGACGAGGCCGACCGCGTCTGGTCCGGCAGCTGGGTCGCCGAGAGGCTCGGCGTCGAGCTCGTCGGCGACGACCGGCTGACCGGCCTGCTGGGGCTGGCGCTGCGCCGCAACCCCAAGCGGGCCCACCTGCTGGTGTCGAACGTGCTGGGCAAACACGTGCCGCAGTCGCCGTCCGTCGTGTACGACCACGGGTTCGAGCTCGGCCGCCGGGTACGTGACCTGCTGGGCGCCGACGAGGCCCGCAGGGCCGTCGTCCTCGGCTACGCGGAGACCGCGACCGGCCTCGGCCACTCCGTGGCCGACGGGCTGGGCCCCGCCCCCTACCTGCACTCCACCCGCCGCCCGGTCGACGGTCTCACCCCGGCCGGCGGCTTCGAGGAGTCCCACTCCCACGCGACCTCGCACCTGCTGCTGCCCGAGGACCCCACGCTGCTCACCGGCGACGGGCCGCTGGTCCTGGTCGACGACGAGTTCTCCACCGGCAACACGGTGCTGAACACCGTCCGGGATCTGCACGAGCGGTATCCGCGGCGGCGGTACGTCGTGGTGGCGCTGGTGGACATGCGGTCCGCGGCCGATGCCGGCCGGCTGGAGGAGTTCGCCCGCGAGATCGGTGCCCGCGTCGACCTGGTCACGGCGGCTTCGGGGACCGTACGGCTGCCCGAGGGGGTGCTGGAGAAGGGGCAGGAGCTGGTGGCCCGGTACGAGCCGGAGAGCGCGGCGCGGGACTCGTCGGCGGGTGCGGCACCGTCGTGGCCGGTCGGGCAGTCCCCGGCGCACCCCGGGCAACGCCCTCGAGGGGCGCGGGGAACCGCGCGATCAGCCCTCACCGGCCCGCACCCGGACGGCGACGGTACCGACCCCCACGTCACCCGCGTGGACCTGCGCTGGCCCGCCGACCTGCCGGACGGCGGCCGGCACGGGTTCACCCCCGCGCATCGCGAGCGCCTTGAGGACGCCCTCCCCGCGATGGCCCGCCGCCTGGCGGACGCGCTGCCCGCCGACGCACGCCGCGTGCACGTCCTCGGCTTCGAAGAGCTGATGTACGCCCCCCTCCGGCTCGCCCGCGAGCTGGAGCGGACCACCGACGTCGAGGTCCGCTACTCCACCACCACCCGCTCGCCCGTCCTCGCGGTCGACGACCCCGGCTACGCGATACGCACCCGCCTGGTCTTCCCCGCCCACGACAACCCCGCCGACGGCTCCGGCGAGCGATACGCGTACAACATCGCCGGCGCCGGCTTCGACGCCGTCGTCGCCGTCGTCGACTCGGCCGCCGACACCCCCCGGCTGCACGCGCCGGACGGCCTGCTGGCCCGGCTCGCCGCGCACACCCCGCAGGTCCTCCTCGCCGTCGTACCGTCGTACGCCCCCGAGGCCCCGCACGCCCCCGAAAGGCCCTCCATGCTGCCCGAGCCCCTCCGCGGCCCCGCCTTCTCCTCGTACGCCCCCGAGGAGGTCGGCTGGCTGCTCCAGGACCTCTCGGACGTGACGCTGGAGGCGCCGACCGAGGAGCGCGAGGAGGCGATCCAGAGCGGCGGTGCCCACTACGCGGAGTCACTGCCCGTGGAGTACCAGCCGAGCGAGCAGTACCAGGAGCTGTTCCACGCCGCCCTGGACACCTCGGCGGCCCGTATCGCCCAGGCGGTCGGCGTGGTCACGGAGACGGTCCTCGCCGAGCGGTCCCCGCGTCCGGTCCTGGTCTCCCTGGCCCGCGCGGGCACCCCCGTCGGCGTCCTCATGCGCCGCTGGGCGCAGCACCGGCACGGCCTCGACCTGCCGCACTACGCCGTGTCGATCGTCCGCGGCCGCGGCATCGACGCCAACGCGCTGCGCTGGCTCGCCGGGCACCACGACCCGCGGGACGTCGTCTTCGTCGACGGCTGGACCGGAAAGGGCGCCATCACCCGCGAACTCGCCCAGGCACTGGAGGAGTTCGAGAAGACCGACGGCATCGGCGGCTTCAGCCCCGAGATCGCCGTCCTGGCCGACCCGGGCTCCTGCGTACGCACCTACGGCACCCGAGAGGACTTCCTCATCCCCTCGGCCTGCCTTAACTCCACCGTCTCCGGCCTGATCTCGCGGACCGTGCTGCGCGCGGACCTGGTGGGCCCGCACGACTTCCACGGCGCGAAGTTCTACCGCGAACTCGCCGGCACCGACGTCTCGGTGACCTTCCTGGACGCCGTGTCCGCCCGCTTCCCCGAGGTCACGGACGCGGCCTGCGCCCAGGCCAAGGACCTGCTCGCGACCGACCGCTCGCCCACCTGGGAGGGCTGGGCCGCGGTGGAGCGCATCAGCGAGGAGTACGGCATCCACGACGTGAACCTCGTCAAGCCCGGCGTCGGCGAGACCACCCGGGTCATGCTGCGCCGCGTGCCCTGGAAGGTCCTGGCGCGTGCCGGTGCGGGCAGCGACCTCGACCATGTGCGCCTGCTGGCCGAGCAGCGCGGCGTGCCCGTCGAGGAGATCGACGCACTGCCCTACACCTGCGTCGGCCTCATCCACCCCAAGTACACCCGGGGCGCGACCGGCGCCGACGGCAAGGCGGTGACCCTCTGATGCCCGCACTCGTCGCGAGCGACCTCGACCGCACCCTGATCTACTCGTCCGCCGCTCTCGCGCTGACCATGCCGGACGCGCGGGCACCCCGGTTGCTCTGTGTGGAGGTGCACGAGAGCAAGCCGTTGTCGTACATGACGGAGACGGCGGCCCAGCTCCTCACCGACCTGGGCGACGCGGCCGTGTTCGTGCCGACGACGACCCGGACGCGCAAGCAGTACCAGCGCATCAACCTGCCGGGTCCCCAGCCCACGTACGCCATCTGCGCCAACGGCGGCCACCTCCTGGTGGACGGCGTCTCCGACCCCGACTGGCACGCCCGGGTCACCGCCCGGCTGGCCGACCAGTGCGCGCCCCTGGCGGAGGTGCAGGAACACCTGCTGCGCGCCGCCGACCCGGTGTGGGTGCGCAAGCACCGCGTCGCCGACGACCTGTTCGCCTACCTCGTCGTCGAGCGGGAGCTGCTCGACGAGGACTGGGTGAAGGAACTGGGGGTGTGGGCGGAGAACCGCGGCTGGACGGTGTCCCTCCAGGGCCGCAAGATCTACGCCGTCCCCAAGCCGCTCACCAAGAGCGCGGCGATGCGCGAGGTCGCTCGCCGGACCGGCGCCGAGCTCACCCTCGCCGCCGGCGACTCCCTGCTCGACGCCGACCTGCTCCTCGCGGCCGACCGGGGCTGGCGCCCCGGCCACGGTGAGCTGGCCGACACCGGCTGGACGGCTCCCGCGCTCAGGGCGCTTCCCGAGCGGGGCGTTCTGGCCGGGGAGCGGATCCTGCGGGAGCTTCTGGGGGCAGTGCGGGGAGCCTGAGCACCCGGGTGTCCTGGTCGTCGTACGGGTGCGGCCTCGTCGTGGCCGATCGCGCGGTTGCCCGTGCCCCTTCGGGGCGCTTGGTCTTGGGGCGTTGCAGGAGCCGGGCTCCGGCGAAGACCACCACCGCCAGCGCCGCCACGGCCAGGACCACCTTGGAGTAGGCCGAGACGATGCCCGACACCTGGTGCCAGTTGGCGCCGAGGAAGTAGCCCGCGAGCACGAACACCGTGTTCCAGATCGCGCTGCCCAGGGTGGTCAGCCCCAGGAACACCGGCAGACGCATGCGCTCCACGCCCGCCGGCACGGAGATCAGGCTGCGGAAGATCGGGATCATCCGGCCGAAGAACACGGCCTTGGTGCCGTGCTTCAGGAACCACGCTTCGGTCTTCTCGATGTCCGAGACCTTCACCAGCGGCAGCCGGGACGCGATCGCCACCGTCCGGTCACGGCCGAGCAGCGCACCGACCCCGTACAGGGCGAGCGCGCCGATCACCGAGCCCGCCGTCGTCCACAGCAGGACCGCGAGCAGGCTCATGCGGCCGCTGCTCGCGGCGAACCCGGCGAGGGGCAGGATCACCTCGCTGGGCAGCGGCGGGAACAGGTTCTCCAGGGCGATGGCGAGACCGGCACCCGGCGCGCCCAGCGCGTCCATCAGGTCGTTGACCCATTGCGGTCCGGCGTCCGCTGCGATGGCTGTCATGCCACCACGCTAGGAAACCGAAGCTGAAGAACTCCTGAGGAAACCGAGGAGGGGCGTCAGCCGCAGCAGCCGCCACCGCAGCAGCCGCCACCGCCACCCGAGCCGGGTGCCGGGGCGGAGGCCGAGCCGCCGACCGCGACCGTGGAGAGGAGCTTCACCGTGTCGTCGTGACCGGAGGGGCAGGCCGCGGGGTCGGAGGACTCCGCCATGGGACGGCTGAGTTCGAAGGTGTCGCCGCAGGTCCGGCAGCGGTACTCGTAGCGAGGCATGGGGACAGAGTAATCCGCACCGACGGAAGTCACGCTCTTTGAGATCACTCCTGCCGTACCGGTGTGGAGGAACTGTAAAAGCCGCTGATAGCTTTTCGAATGCCGCGAGGAGCCGTACAAGCGGGGGATGGTGAGGACTCGCTGTCGTTGACCCAGGCAGCCGAGTCCTTCCGCGCGGAGCACCACCTGAGGGGGAGGGAGACGCAGTCGTGTCCAAGGCTGGGCAGGAACCGGACGAGACCATGCAGTTGAAGGTCCCGGGTTCCATGAACGCGGACGAGACCATGCTGTTGCGCGTCGTCGAGGTGGCCGCGACCGACCAGGCGAACACATCGTCCGGTGCGACTCCCGACGGGAGTGGTCCCGGCCGGTCGCGCCGTCGGCGCAGAGCCCCCCGGCCCTCCCTCCTGTCCCGTCTTCCCCCCGCACCCCCGGCGTTGGCGCGGCCGGCCACCCGCCTCGCCGCCGGCGCCCGCCGACTGCGGCCCCGTTACCCGCACGCCGACCGCACCGGCTGGCGCCGCTGGGCGCCCTCACTGCGGCAGTGGCTCGGTGCCGCGCTGACGCTCACCGGCCTGACGTTCGTCCTCCTGGGCTCCGCCTACGCCGCCACCGACATCCCCGAGAACCTCAACTCGTATGCCACACAGCAGGACAACGTCTACTTCTGGTCCGACGGGACGCCCATGGCCCGCACCGGCTGGGTGCGGCGGCAGGCGATGCCGCTGAAGGACATACCCGAGGACGTCCGCGACGCGGTGCTGGCGGCGGAGAACGCGAGCTTCTACAGCGACCCCGGCATATCCGTCACCGGCCTCACCCGCGCCCTGTGGCGCACGGTCGGCCGGGGAGACACCCAGGGCGGCTCCACCATCACCCAGCAGTACGTCAAGAACGTCTACCTCAGCCAGGACCGGTCCGTACGCCGCAAGTTCACCGAGGCCATGATCGCCCTCAAGCTCGACAACAGGATGAGCAAGGACGACATACTCGAGGGCTACCTCAACACGAGCTGGTTCGGCCGCGGCACCTACGGCATCCAGCGCGCCGCCCAGGCCTACTACGGCAAGGACGTCGGCGAACTCAACGTCAGCGAGGCCGCCTTCCTCTCCTCCCTCCTCAAGGGCGCGGGACTCTATGACCCGGCCCTGAGCCAGGCCAACCGCGCCCGGGCGGTGGAGCGCTGGACCTGGATCCTCGACCGCATGGTCGACATCGGCACCCTGTCGAAGGCCGAGCGGGCCCGGTACAAGGCGTTCCCCGAGCCGCTGGAGCGGGCGCCCGGGTTCGACACCGGCAAGCAGAGCGACTATCTCCTGGAACTGGCCGCCCAGTACGCCAAGAAGGCGGCGCACATCTCGGACAAGGAATTCGACTTCGGCGGCTACCAGATCTACACGACCTTCGACCGCAAGCAGGAGAGCGCGCTCACCGACGCCGTGTCCAAGGCCCGCAAGCAGGCGCGGAAAGAGGACCCGGCCAAGGCGAAGTCCCTGCACTTCGGCGCCGCCTCGGTGGCCACCGACGGCCGGATCCTCGCCATGCACGGCGGCCCCGACCACCGTACCCAGGGCTACAACGAGTCCAACGCGACCACCGTGCCCGCCGGTTCGGCCTTCCTGCCGTTCGTCTACGCCGCCGCCTTGGAGCACGGCGTGCACAAGACCCGGGAGGGCCCCGCGACCGAGGTCACCCCGCAGACGCTGTACGACGGGGACGACGGCATCGCCGTCAGGACCCCCGAGGGCCCCTACTGGGACCGTGGCGGCAAGCAGGTCACCTCCCACAACGACGGCAAGAAGTCCTACGGCCACATCAGCCTGAGCCGGGCGCTCGCCCTGTCGGTGAACACGCCGTTCATGCAGCTCGGCATGGACACCGGCCTGGACAAGGTGCGGGAGACCGCCCAGCGGGCAGGCCTGCTCTCCTCCAGCTTCGGACCGCAGGTGCCCGCGATGTCGCTGGGCAGTGCCACGCCCAGCGCCATCCGCATGGCCAGCGGATACGCCACGTTCGCCGCCGCCGGCACGCACGTCGAGCCGTACTCGGTGGCCCGGATCACCCGCAACGGCACCGAGGTCATGCTGACGAAACCCGCCTCCCGCCGTGCGGTGAAGGCGCACGTGGCCGCGGCGGTCCAGTCCGCCCTCACGGACGCCTTCCGCACCGCCCGTCCGGGGGTGGCCACGACCACCGCGGTGGCCGGGAAGGCCGGCACCACGCAGAACGACACGGCCGCCTGGTACGTCGGCACGGCCGACTCCGTGTCGACGGCCGTGGTGGCCTACCGCATCGACCTCGCCAAGAGCCTCGAACCCCTGCCGTTGAAGGGGATCGCGGGCTCCCTCGACGACAGCGTCCCGTACCGCATCTGGTCCGGTGCCCGCGGCATCGGATGACCCCCGCCCCGGCACCGACCCGTACCCCCCACCCCCTCGGAGAATGAGTCGCGCATGAATCCGCCGTCCGGCCGCCGCCGCCGACCCCGCGCACCCCGCCGCACCGCGTCCCCGAGGGTGCTGACCCTGGCGGCCATCCTCGTCGTCGCGTCGCTGGTCGCGGCCTATCTGGCCCTGGCCCCCTCGGACACCACCGCCCCGACCGCCTCCTCCGGGGCCGGCGCGGAGCCCTCGGCGAAGGCGGACCGGGAACCCGAGTGGGACGGCCGGACGAAGGTCCTGGGGGACGGCTCCACCTCCTACACCGGCCCCCCGAAGGGTCAGTTGAAGCCGGTGCCGCTCAAACCGGGTGAGAAGCCGCCCCAGTTCGTCGTCTTCTCCTGGGACGGTGCGCTGCAGGGCGACGACGGACTCTTCTCGCACTACCGGGAGCTGGCGAAGGAGTACGACGTCCACATGACCTTCTTCCTCACGGGCATCTACCTCCTGCCCAAGAGCAAGAAGGACCTCTACGCCCCGCCCCAGCACTCCAAGGGCTCGGCGGCGATCAGCTTCGCCACCGACGAGCACATCCGCACCACGCTGGAGCAGCTCGGCAAGGCGTGGCAGGACGGGAACGAGATCGGCACCCACTTCAACGGCCACTTCTGCGGCAAGAAGGGCGGCGGCGACTGGAGTGTCGCGGAGTGGAAGAGCGAGATCGACCAGTTCTACGACTTCGTCGAGAAGTGGAAGACCAACACCGGCTTCACGGACATCGACCCGCTGCCGTTCGACCTCAGGAAGGAGGTCACCGGCGGCCGGGCGCCCTGTCTGGAGGGCCAGGAGAACCTGCTGAAGGCCGCCAAGAGCTACAAGTGGCGCTACGACGCCAGCTCCGCGGGCGACTTCCAGATATGGCCCCGCAAGAAGAACGGCATATGGGACTTCCCGCTGCAGATGCTCCCTTACGAGGGTGGCAAGTACCAGGGCCTGTCGATGGACTTCAACTTTCTCTACAACCAGTCCGAGGGTGAGACCGAAGGCGACCCGGCGAAGTACCCCGAGTGGGAGGAGCAGACCGTCGCCTCCTACATGTCCGGCTTCAACCGCGTGTACTACGGCAGCCGGGCCCCGCTGTTCATCGGCAACCACTTCGAGGACTGGAACGGCGGCATCTACATGCGGGCCGTCGACCGGGTCATCAAGAACATGTGCACCAAGAAGGACGTCAAATGCGTGTCCTTCAGGGAACTGGCCGACTGGCTCGACGTGCAGGAGCCCGGGACCCTGCAACGACTGCGCGGCCTGGACCCGGCACAGTCGCCCGACTGGTCGACGGTAGTGAAGTGATCAGGTCCGAAAGTAACAGGCGCAACGCCCTTCACAGAGGCCGCACACTTCATGCAAAAATCTCCTACCCCGGTAACCCTTCGGCCGGGGCAAGAGGGGAAACACGAGTGAAATCAAGGAAATTGAGCGGAACGCGCCGTCGCGTCACGATACTCGGGGCCGCGGCGACCTCGGTCGTCGCCGGAGCCGCCCTGCTGCCCAACTGGAGCGCGGGCGCGGCGGTCAGCGACGACCCGACGGTGGACGCGCGGACCAGGGCCACCTTCCAGCGGCTGGCGGACGCGGTCTTCACCGACCGCACCAACGCGCTGGTCGACGGCGGGCAGGCCGACGCGGACAAGCCGCTGACCGACGGCTTCTCCGACGACGTCGAGCTGTCCTCGGGCACGGCCCGCACCGAGGACGCCACCCGGTCCGCGCTGGGGCAGCGCAAGCAGAAGCTGGCGAAGGCCGGCGAGAGGTACCGCGGCGCCAGCACCACCGTCACCCTGAACGCCACGCGGGTGACGGGCCGCACGGCCAAGGCGGAGGTCACCGAGACCACGACCCTGACCTACGCCCGGGCCCGTGACGACGCGCCGAAGACCACCGGATTCCAGGCCCGGCACGAGCTGACCTTCAAGGCCGACCGGCACGGCGACTGGCAGCTGACGGGCATCCGCGACGCCGACCAGGGCGGTCTCGCGGTGAACACGCTCTCCCAGCCCGCCCCCGTCAAGGCGACCACCGCCGCCGACACCATGCCGAACGCCCCGCGCGCGGCGACCACCCGCAACCCGGCCGCCGCTCCGAAGACCGGCACGACGTACGACTACAAGGCCATGGCGGCCTACGCCGAGAAGCACTGGAACGCCTACAACAAGGACTACCCGGACTTCGGCGGCCGCGGCGCGGGCGGCGACTGCACCAACTTCGTCAGCCAGTCCCTGAAGGCGGGCGGCTGGAAGCACGTCCCCGGCTACGTGTACGACTACACCAGGTGGTTCGGCAACGCCGACATCCAGTCGCACTCGTTCATCGGCGTCAACGAATGGTCCTGGTTCGCCCAGAACTCCAAGCGGACCAAGCCCCTCGCCAACGTCTTCCAGCTCGAGGTCGGTGACGTCCTCCAGCTGGACTTCGACCGGGACGGGTCCAAGGACCACACGATGATCGTCACGTACAAGAGCGGTGGTGTGCCGTACGTGACCTACCACTCCAACAACACCTTCCGCAGGTCGGTGGCGAGCCTCGTCGCGTCGTACCCGAACGCGTACTACTACGCCTACCGCACCTGAGACCGGACCGGGGCCGGGCTCAGTGCCCGGCCCCTCGTTCCTCGCGGATCCCGGAGACCACGCGGGCCACCGTCCGGCGGACCGCCTCCGTCTCCGTGAGGAAGTGCCAGTAGTCGGGGTGACGCTCCTCCAGGAGGGCGATGGCGCGGTCCAGGCGGGACACGGCGTCGTCCAGGGGGCGGGCGTGGCGCGGGTCGGGGGTGTTGCGGCCGGCCATGGCGAGCCGCTGGGCGTCGCGGATGGCGAAGCGGGTGCGCTCGATCTCCTGCTGGGCGTCCTTCTGCACGGCGTTCAGCCGGTGCAGCCGGTCGCCGGCGGCCGAGACGGCCTCGTCGGTGCTGTTCAGCAGGGCCCGTACGGTCGACAGCAGGGCGGTGGCGTCGGCCCAGCGCTGCTCGCCGCGGGCGGTGTGCGCCTCGGCCAGTCTGGTCTCGGCCCGGCGGACGTTCTCCGCGGCGGAGTCGGGGACGTGCTGCAGGTCCTGCCAGCAGGCCGCGGTGAAGCGGCGGCGGAGTTCGCTCAGAGTCGGTTCGACCTGCTCGGAGCGGGTGGTGAGGGCCTGGGCGCGGGTGCGCAGGGAGACCAGCCGGCGGTCGATCTCTGCGGCACGGTCCGGCAGCCGCTCGGCCTCCACACGGACCGCCTCGGCCTCGCGGGTGACCCGCTCGGCCCGCTCCAGGGTCTGCGGCACACCGTGCTGCCCGGCGCCCTGGTTCAGCTTGGTGAGCTCCGGGGAGAGGGCGGCGAGCCGGGCGGCGAGGTCGTCCGCCTTCAGGCCCGAGGCCCGGACGGCGTCGAGGGCGTTGGAGGCGGCGAGCAGGGCCTGCCGGGCGCGTTCGACCGCGGGGGCGAGACGGGCCAATTGCGTCTCGGCCTTGCCGAGGAGGGGGCCGAGGCCGTCGGTGAAGCGGTCGAGCTCCTGCTTGACCCGGCCGAGTTCCTCCTTGGCGGCGGTCAGCTCGCCGCGGGCGCGGGAGGCGGCGGAGGCCTCCAGGTCGTCGCGGTCGAGATCGTGGGCGTCGACGGCGTTGATGTACCGGTGGCTGGCCTCGTCGATGCGCCGGCCGAGGGCGTCGAAGTCGGCGACGACGCGTCGGGCGGCGGGGGAGTCGTCGACGGCGGTGATCGTCTCGATCGAGATGCGCAGGTCGCGCTGGGCGGTGTCCAGCTCGTAGAAGGCCGCCGCGGCGGCGTCCTTCGCGGCCTGGGCCTCGGCCCGCTGGTTCTCGGCCCGGCCGCCGAACCAGCGCCGGGTGCCCCCGCCCGCGAAGGCGGCGGGCAGGGCCAGCGCGGCCAGCAGCGGCAGCATCGTCAGAGCGAGCGTGTCGCGGAGCGGGCCGGGAGTGCGGCGGTCGCGGCGGCGCGGACGATGCGCGCGCGACACCGACGGCGAGTACGGCTGCGCTGGTGTCGCCGTCACATCCCTCTCCCGTGCTGTGGTCCACCCTGCCCGGTGTCATTCTCCCACCCGTAGAGGACGAACACACGGGCCGGTCAGTTCGCCGTTCGCACCGTCACTTTCCCGTCACCGGTGTGAGCGGAGACCACATGGGAGCTGCTCTCGCTGCGGGGCACGGACACATCGACGCCGCCGTCGCCGGTCTCGGTGGTCACGCGGTACGTGGCCCGGGGCAGTGCGATGGTCACGGAGCCGTCGCCGCTGCGGGACTCCACCCGGTCCGGTACGACACCGAGTTCGAGGCGGACCGAGCCGTCGCCGGTGTGGGTGCGGACCTCGCGGGAGGAGACGTTCGCCCGGATGGACCCGTCACCGGTGCGCAGCTCCAGGGGGCCGGTGGTGTCGGTGACGCGGACGGAGCCGTCGCCGGTGCGGATGTCCAGGGGGTCGCGGAATCCCCGGGCGCGGACGCTGCCGTCGCCGTCCCGCACCTTCACGGTGATGCCGCGGGGCACCTCGATGCGGTGCTTGGCCGAGCAGTCGGCGACGACGCCGGAGCACTTCAGCCGCAGCACCAGGCGGTCGTCCCGCATGTCCCAGGTGACCTCGGGCTCCTCGCCGACGACGACCGACCCCTTGAACCAGCGGGTGACCTCGATCCTGCCCGCCGCGTTGTCGCCGTCGGCGACGATCTCCAGGGCCGAGTCGTCGGAGTCGACGGTGAGGGTGCGGCCCTGGAGGCCGAAGGACCGGTGGTCGGGGTCCGTGTCGTCCCCGGCGGACGCCCCGCAGGCGCTGAGACCGGCGACGAGCACGACGACGGCACCGGCGAGGGCGGTGGCGCGGGCGGTGGCGGTGAGTGCGGTCATGACGGTCTCCCCCTGGACGGACGGCAGGCGCTGCGGTGCGCTCTACGACCGTATGGATCCGGGGCCCACCGGGGGATCCGGGCCACTCCCGGATCGGGGGTGGGGTTAACCCCAGGTGCGGGACCTCGGGGTCCCGCGATACGGGTTTGCGGGACCGTGCCCCGGGCAATGTAGGCTGTCGACTCGTCCTGGACGCGTGGTCCGGGAGCCGGGTGCGTAGCTCAGGGGTAGAGCGCCTGCCTTACAAGCAGGATGTCGGCGGTTCGAAACCGTCCGCGCCCACGGTACCGAGCAGCAGCCGAGAGGCCCCCAGGACTTCCTGGGGGCCTTCCTTGTGACATGCCCGGCGCCAAGCGCCGGGGGCGGTCGGTAGTTCGCGTCGGCGAGGAGCTCGCCGTCCTTGCCGTAGCCGGGGGCGAGGCCGTTCTTCGGCAGGCAGGAGTTCACGCATGAGCAGCAGCATTCGTACCCTGGCGCGCCGGACCGCCCTGGTGGCGGCGACGGGGGCCGCGGCGGTCGTCCTCGCGGCCTGTGGCGATGACGGCGCCGACCGGGCCGTCGGCAACGGCGACGCCGGAAGCCGCGGTCCCATCGGGACCCGGTCCTCCACCGGCGCCCACAACCCCCAGGACATCGCCTTCGCGCAGGGCATGATCCCGCACCACCGGCAGGCGCTGGAGATGGCGCGGCTGGGCCGTGGCCGGGCCACCTCCGGGGCGGTCAAGGATCTCGCCGGGCGGATCGAGAAGGCGCGGGATCCGGAGATCCGGACCATGACCGGCTGGCTGAAGACCTGGGGCGCGGACGCTCCCGCGTCCACGGGTGGCGGCGTGGATCGCTCCGGCTCGGGCCACTCCGGTAGGCCCGGCATGATGGGCGAGCAGGACAGGGTCGCGCTGGAGCGGCTGACGGGCAAGGCCTTCGACGTCCAGTTCCTGACCCTGATGGTCGAGCACCACGAGGGGCCGTGGAGATGGCCCGGACCGAGCAGCACAAGGGCCGCTACGGCCCCGCCCAGGCCATGGCCGACGACATCGTCACCGCCCGGCAGGCCGAGATCCGTGAGATGAACGGCATGCTGGGCGGCAAGGGCTGATCCCCTCGGGCGTCAGGATGTTCCGCCGGTCTCCTCCGGCGGGACCTCGTGCGCGTGCTTCAGCCCCGAGCGGGCCGCCACCCGCTCGGGGCCGGTGAGTTCGGACCAGTAGCGGTGGGTGCTCACGAGCACCGCGAGTTCGTGCTCCCGCCGCCGGAGTTTCTCCACTTCGGCCTGTTCGTCGGCGGTCCAGCCGGGCGAGGCGGGGCGTTCCACCTTGCGCCAGCCGTTGTCGTCGCTGAAACCGTCCAGCGGCTCCACCGACCAGGGAAGCCGCTTCAGCAGGGCCGAGAGCTCGGCCCGGACCTGATGGAGTTCCTCCTGACCGGCCAGGAGGTCACTCGGAAAGTCATAGGTCGTAGCCACGACCCAATGATACGCCTGTTCGAATTTGGCAGGCGAGTTCCTTCCCGTGGTTCAGGAGGACGGTTGTACCTCGCCCACCACCCGGGCCACCACCGGAGCCGGGATCCCGTGCCGCTCGGCCGCGCGGAGCAACGCGCCGCCGATGGCGTCCAGTTCGAGGGGCCGGCCGGCCTCGGCGTCGCGCTGCATCGAGGACTTCGTCGACGGCGGGAAGGCGTCGTAGCGGGTGAGGGCCTGGGCCGGGTCCGCCGGGCCGCCGCACGCGCGGCTGATCGCGGCGGTCTCCTCCACCAGGGCCGTCAGCTCGTCGCGGTGGCGGGTGCGGACCTCGCCGAGAGGGAGGCCGTAGCGGGTGGTCAGCAGGGCGAACGGCGCCAGGAACGACATCTTCGCCCACAGGGCCGCCGTCTCGTCCTCCAGCACACGGGTGGCCGGACCGGCTGCGGCGAGGGCCTCGGCGAGGGCGTCGAGGCGGGCCCGGGGCACGTCCGTGCCGGTCAGGTCGATCTCCGCGAAAGGGCTGTCGTGTTCGACGACGCCCGGGGCCACGCGGGTCGACTCGACGCGGATGACGGCGGGGGCGACGCGGTCGGGACGGTAGCGGGCGCGCAGGGCCGCCGGGTGTTCCACACCGTTCAGGAACGGCACGAGAAGGCCGTCGGACAGCACCGGTGCGGGCACCCGCGCCAGTGCGGCGTCGAGGGCGGTGTGCTTGACGGTGACCAGGCACGCGTCGACCGGTTCCCGCAGTTCGGTGTCGGCCTCGACGCGGGCGGTGAAGCCGCCGAAGCGGGCGCTGCGGACCTGGAGGCCGTCGGCGCGCAGGACCTCGGCGGTCTTCTCGCCGGACAGGCAGATCACGCGGTGTCCGGTGCGGGAGAGCAGGGCGGCGAGCAGGCCGCCCACGCCGCCCGGGCCCAGGACGGCCACGGTGAGTTGGTTCGCCACGAGGAGTTCCTCTCGTCGGTCGGCCCCGGGACGGTGGCCGCCTGGGAGCGATCCTGGCAGGTATCGCTGTCGTAGGAGGGCCGGAGGGGTGAGACTGGGGGCATGTGCCGGAGTATCAAGACGCTGCGTCCGCCCGCGATGCCCGAAGAGGCCACCGAGGCGGACGTGCGCGCCGCCGCCCTGCAGTACGTGCGGAAGGTCTCGGGCTTCCGCGCCCCCGCCGCTCACAACCAGGAGGTGTTCGACCGCGCCGTGGAGGCCGTCGCGCGGGCCACGGCCGAGTTGCTGGACGGTCTCGAGGTCCGCGGGGCCGCGGCCAGGAAAGCGGGCTAGCACCCGGCTCGTGGTCTGGGGGTCTCAGACCGCCAGTTCGGGCCGCGGTTCCGCTTGCGGCACGGGTGCGGCCTTCGCTTCCCACAGTGCGGTGGTCCGCCGGTAGCCGTAGACCACCGAGGCCATCGCCAGCAGCAGGAGGGGGCCGGCGAGCCACGGGTACGCGGCCATCTCCAACGGCAGGAAGCGGTAGGACGCCAGCAGCGCCGCGAAGACGATCGTCCCGTAGGCGATCAGCCACGTACCCGCGCGGTCCCAGCCGAGGTCGTACGTGCGCAGCGCGGCCTCGACCGTGTACGCGAACACCACGCCGGCGACGAGGTCCACGCCGTAGTGCCAGCCGAAGCCCAGGGTGGCGGCGAGGGTGGCGATCAGCCAGAACGTGCCGGCGAGGCGCAGCGCGCGCGGTCCCGTGCGGGAGTGGATGAAGATCGTGGTGGCCCATGCCGTGTGCAGGCTGGGCATGCAGTTGCGCGGGGTGATCTCGTCGAACGGCAGCTCGTACGGGGCGATGATCGGCGGCAGGGTGTTCGGCCACAGGTCGGCGGCCGCCCAGTGCCCGCCCTCGGGGCCGTAGGCGAAGATCGGACCGACCACGGGGTAGATCATGTAGATGGCCGGTCCGAGCAGGCCGATCAGCAGGAAGGTGCGCACCAGGTGGTGGCGCGGGAAGCGCTGTTCGGCCGCCACGTCGCGCAATTGGTACAGCGCCACACAGACCGCGGCCACCGCGAGCTGGGCGTAGACGTAGTCGAGGGCGTGCTCGCCGATCGGGCCGCTCGCCTCGAGGAGCCGGCCCGCAAGCCACGACGGGTTGCCCAGCGCGTGATCGGCCATGGCGATGTACGGGTCGAGTGTGATCGGGCGGGTCTCCGAGGTGATCAGCAGCCAGGTGTCACCGGTCTTGCGGCCGGTCACCAGCAGCAGACCGAGCCCCACACCCTTCAGCATCAGGACGCGTTCGGGGCCGGTGCGGCGGGTGAGAGCGATGACCGCACAGCCCAGGATCACCCACAGCGCGCCGTTGCCGAACGGGTGGCCTTCGACGGGAAGGGTGCCGGTCGCCCAGCGGACCAGCAGGAAGACGAGGTCGATGCCGATCGCGGTGCCGAGGGCCGTGAGCCGTTGCCGCCAGGTGAGCACCACCATCATCAGCGCCATGCTGGCGTACAGGAGGAACCCGGACTTGGGCGCGTGGATCACCTCGCGGGCCTGCGTGGTGATCGGCCCCGGTATGCCGAGGTGGTGCGCCACGACCTGGAGCGCGATCAGGAAACCGAGAGTGATCACGCCGGCCGTGATCCACAGCATCGCCCGGGGGTGCCGTCGCGCGGCGAGCGTGATCCGTCTGGTGCGAGAGGTTTCCCGGGACGCCGTGGTGGTCAATGTCTCAGCCGCTTCCAGGTCTCTGAGTGGTCGTGGTGGTCGGTCGCAGCGAGGGCTACGAGGTCCGCGGCTCGCGCCGCATCACATACGCCGCCCCTGCTCCGGCGCCGAACAGGGCCCCCACCGACACCGCCGTCGCCGCCCAGCTCGCGCCCAGCCAGTGGGCGCCGAAGTAGCCGAGGGCGACGCTGTAGGCGGCCCAGGTGAGACCGGCCAGGGCCGACCAGGGCAGGAAGTCGCGGGCGCGGCGGTGGGCGGCGCCCGCGCCGAGGGAGACCACCGAGCGGCCGGCGGGAGCGAAGCGGGCGAGGACGACGAGGGCGCCACCGCCTTGGGCGAGGGCCGCTCCGAGACGCTCCTGCGCGGTGGTCAGACGCCGGGAGCGGGAGATCGCCCGGTCCAGCCGGGCGCCGCCGCGCCAGGCGAGCCGGTAGGCCACCAGGTCACCCAGGACGGAGGCGGTGGCCGCGCAGAGGGTCAGGGCGAGGACGTCGGGCACGTCGGTCGCGGTGCCCGCCGCCGCGGCCGTGGCCGCCATGATCACCAGCACGCCGCTGGGCAGCACCGGCAGGAACACGTCGAGCAGGACGGACACGGCCACCGCCGCGTAGATCCATGGGCTGGCGACCAGCAGCCCCACTTGCTCCAGCACCGCAACTCCCCGTGATTCCCCCGTGGGCCAGACCGTGCCGCGGTGGCGCGGGGGGAGCGGCAGGAGTGGCCATGACAGCCATAGAGCGTACGCCCGGGGTGTGACGGGCGGTTCACGGGGGGCTCATACGTTCGGTGCGTACTGTTCACCTCGTCACGGATCGCCCCGATTGTCACGGGATGCGCGCCGGTCGTCACCGTCGCCCGGATCGACGGCCGGTGTGGACGGAGCGGCGCCTTCCCCCCGGGGGGAAGGCGCCGCTGGTGTGTCCGGACGGCCGGGTGGCTCAGGCGGCCACCGGGGTCTGCCCCGCGGAGCGCTGTTCCTGCGTCGCGGTCCGCCTGGTCAGCAGCCGGTCCAGGCCGAACGCGCCGGACCCCGTGAAGATCAGCAGGAACATGGCCCAGCAGTACATGGCCGCGCCCTCGCCGCTGTTCTGGATCGGCCACAGGGCCTCGGGCTGGTGGACCTTGAAGTACGCGTAGGCCATCGCGCCGGAGGAGATGAACGCCGCTATGCGGGTGCCGAGGCCCAGCAGGACCAGGACGCCCCCGACGAGTTCGATGACGGCCGCGTACCAGTTCGGCCAGGCGCCGGTCGCGGCGGTGCCGCCCTTGCCGTCCACGCCGCCGAGGACGCCGAAGAGCGCGACGGCGCCGTGGCAGGCGAACAGCAGACCGACGACGATCCGGAACAGGCCGAGCGCATACGGCTGGGCGCCGTTGAGGCGAGCGGTCATGAGGGGGGTTTCTCCTTCGGTTGGCCGGCCATGGAGAGGCCGGTCGGGGACGGATACCGCGGAGTAACCCACGTTAGGTGTGCCTAATTGATGCTTTCAAGTTCAACATTTGGCCACCGTTGCGCCTCCCGCTGGGGCCCCGTTCCTGGTCCAGCCGCACGTAGAACGGCTCTGGCCACCGCATCCGCGTCCGAAAGAGTGACCGAATCCACCCCTGGGCGGGCTCCCGCGGCAGTGACCCAGTGCACGCCTTCTGTCGGCACTCCGAACGCGAACAGCCTTTTGTGTGCAATTCCTTGACGATCCATCAGCCGATAGGGGCGCGGGGTGACATCCAACCCGCCCGTCTCGTAACCGTCCACGGTGTGCGGGCGGCACCGCCCGCTCCGCAGCAGGCCGGCCAGCAGGTCGTCGGCGGTGCGCCGCAGGTCGGGTTCGGGCAGTCGGGCCTCTATGAGCGTCGACACACGGGCGGCCGAGCCCGGTACGTCGGGGGAGTGCGCCGCCCAGGCCCCGTCCTCGTCCGACACCCGCAGCCGCGGCCCGAGCACCCGCACCACCCCCGCCTCCACCAGGGCCGCGAGTTCCTCGATGCGGCGCCGCGGCGGGCCGATGGACAGGAACGCGTTCAGCGGTGTGTACCAGCGGTCCAGGTGGTCCCGGCGGGAGGCGCCGGCGAGACCGCCGTGGTCGACGATCAGCCGGAGCTCGTTGCGCAGGTCGCGCAGCACGTCGAGAGCCGCCTTCGACGGGCCGTGCACATTGCCCAGGGCGGCCTGTGCCGCGTCCTCGCGCAGATACGACAGGAGCCAGTCGCGCCACTCACCGGCATGGGCGAACTCCCGGCCGCTGTACGGGCGCGAGATCCGCTCCCAGCACCAGCGGTCGGCCTCCGGCACCCCGAACGCGTCCAGCAGGGACGCCGCCTCCAGGGGATCGCCGTGCGGGAGGGCGAGGAAGCGGTCGGTGAACTCCCGCTCCCGCCCCGCGCGTGCCCCGGCCCGCCTCAGCAGCGCGGCGTAGTAGACCGCCTCCACCTCCTTCGCCACCAACGGCCATATCTCCGTGAGGAAATCGGGTGCCTCCCCGGAGTCGGCGCGCTTGCGGAAGCCCGCGATCACCTCCGGGGTGAGGGCCAGCGGGACGTGCCGGCCGTACGGCCCCTTCGCGTTGTCGCCGCGCGCCTGGTAGGGGACGCCGCGCCGCGAACCGGCGAAGAGCCGCGGCTCACGGCCGGAGGGGAGGTAGCGCAGCCCTTCGGCGTCCCGGAGGAAACGGCCTCCCCGGCCGGTCGTCAGCAGAGCCGTGTGGTCGAAGAAGTTGAGACCGAGGCCGCGCAGCAGGACGGGCTCGCCCGGGGGTATGGAGGACAGGTCGACGTCGGCCGGGTTGGCGGGTGGGACGTGGCGCAGACCGTGGTGTGCGGCGTGGGCCGCCAGGCGCCGCAGCTCGGGGCCGGCGGCCGCCGGCAGGTGTCCCTGGGTCAGGACGACCGCGGACAGGCCGGTCAGGGCGCGGCCGTCGTCGAGGGTGAGGCTCTGGCGGTCGCCGGGGGTGTCGTCGAGCCGTACCGCACGGGCCCGGTGGGTCTCGACCCGTACACCCGGCGGCGCTTGCCGCACGACCTCGGCGAACACCCACTCCAGATAACGGCCGTAGTCGGCCCTGGCCGGGTACTCGTCCGGGCCCAGGCCGCCGCCCGCCCACTCGTACAGGCTCGGCCCCGGGCGGACCGGCCCCGAGCAGTCCACGCTGTCGTCGGTGAACAGGGTCACCTGGCAGGCCACGGTGTTCATCAGCAGCTCGGGCGACTGGTCGGTGCGCCACACGCGGCCGGGGCCGGGCGGAGCCGGGTCGACCACATGGACCGTCAGCCGGGCCCCCGGCGCCAGGAGTTCCGGGGCGGAGGCGCACAGGCGTTCCAGGACGCTGGTGCCGCGCGGTCCGGCGCCCACCAGGGCGACGGAGACATCCACGGGTCTCGCGGCCCCCGCGGAGCCCTCGGCCGGTACGGATTCCTCGGTTTCCTCGGGCGACGCAGGCAAGGGTGGTACTCCCGGGCGTGTGGGGCGCGTGTCGGCGGTCCGCCGGGCAGGAAGCGGACGGTCCGCCTCATCATGCCGTCGCCGGGAGCGGTGACCAGGGTTCGTGGGGAAGGATTGACGGTCGCTGTGGTATGCCTCACTAGCATCACGGACATCGCCGACCATCACCGGACATCGCCGAACACAGCGGAGGCAATCAGGTCGAACAGGTGCGTCAGGGTGTCAGGGTGCGAGTTCGGTGTCCAGGAGTGTCGTCAGGCTCGGCCCCGCCCCCTGCCGGGCCTTGGCGTGCTCCAGCCGCAGCCGCGCCGAACGGCCGCGCAGGGTCAGCGTCATGAGCTGGTTGCCGAACCAGGGGCCGCCCGTCTTGCGCCAGCTGACCGGCGGGTCCGGGAGGCGGGCGTGCCGGGCGAGACCGCGGCCGAGGCCCCGGGCCATCGCGCTCCAGCCGATGCGGAACGCCAGACGCATCGACAGCGGGACCGAGTTGTGGACGGGCGAGCACACCAGCTGCATCACCCGGGCGTCCGGACCGGAGCCCGGCCACGAGGGCTCGGCGATGTAGGCGTGGTGCACATCGCCGGACAGCACGCACACCGTCGCCGGGGCGTCCCGCCCCGAGCCCGCCTCGGCGATCAGCTCCGCCAGCCCCGCGAAGGACTCGGGGAACGCCGACCAGTGCTCCAGGTCGGCGGCGCGCCGCACCTTCTCACCGAACCGCGCCCACCGGGCGCCCCGCTCTCCGCCGCACAGCGCCGCGTTCCACCCCTCGGCGTCGTGCACCAGATGCGGCAGCAGCCAGGGCAGCGAGGTGCCGATCAGCAGGTGGTCGTACGCCTCGGGGGTGTCCCGGACCTGCTCGCGCAGCCAGGCGTCCTCGCCCGGGTCGAGCATCGCGCGCTCGTCCTCGACCAGGACCCGGGCGGCCCGGCTGTCCACCATCACCAGGCGTACGCGCCCGAAGTCGCGCCGGTAGCTCCAGCGGACCGAGGCGGCGTCGGCGTCGGCCCGGGCGGCGAAGGCGCGCAGCACGTCGGTGCCGTCGGAGGCCTCGCACACCGCCTCGTACACCGGGTCGGCCGCCAGCTCCTGGAGGGAGAGGTTCCCGAGGTGCTGGTGGACCCAGTACGACATCAGGCCGCTCAGCAGCCGCTCCTGCCACCAGTCGGTGGAGCGCATGTCGGCGAGCCAGGCGGCGGAGGTGTTCCAGTCGTCGATGACGTCGTGGTCATCGAAGATCATGAAGCTGGGCACGGTGGACAGCAGCCAGCGGATGCGCGGGTCGAGCCATGACTCGTAGTAGAGGTGGGTGTATTCCTCGTAGTCCGCGACTCCGTTGCCCGGCCCCTCCTTCAGGTCGCGGCGGCCCGCCAGCCAGCGTTGCGTGGAGTCGGAGGTCTCGTCGGCGTAGACCTGGTCGCCGAGCAGCAGCAGGACGTGCGGCCGCTCGCCCTCCGGGTCGGCCGTGAGGCGGGTGGCGAGGGCGTCCAGGGCGTCCGGGCCGACGGGGTCGTCGCCGCCCGCCGGCGGGGAGGCCCAGCGGCAGGAGCCGAAGGCCACGTCGAGGGCGTCCTCCGGCCCCGGCGTGTGGATCGCCGAGGGCGGGAAGGGGGAGCCGGGCGGCGGCCACACCTGTGTGCCGTCGAGGAACACCTCGTACGTCGTGGTCGTGCCGGCCGTGAGGCCGGTCACCGGGACCAGCGCGTAGTGGTGGCCCGCGATCTGGAAGCTGCGGGCCGTGCCGCCTGCGCCGTCGGCGCAGCGCACCTCGGCGGCGCACGGACGGCTCGTCTCGACCCACACGGTCGCGGACGAGCCGTCGGTGTACCTCAGCAGCGGTCCGAGGCGCAGTGCGCTCATGTCGTTCCCCTTCCGTCGCCCCGTACGGTACGGAACGACGGAGGTCAGCGGGAAGGTCGGCGCGAATCAGCGTGTCAGCAGCTCGCCAGGTGGTTCTGCAGCGCGGACTTCTCGGCCGAGTCGACCGAGAGGTCGTAGTAGTACTTCACCTGCACCCAGGCCCGGACGTAGGTGCAGCGGTACGCCGTCCGGGAGGGCATCCAGGTGGCCGGGTCCTGGTCGCCCTTGGACTGGTTGACGTTGTCGGTGACCGCGATGAGCTGCGGGCGGGTGAGGTCGTTGGCGAACGACTGGCGGCGGGACGTCGTCCAGGAGTCGGCGCCGGAGTCCCAGGCCTCGGCCAGCGGGATCAGGTGGTCGATGTCGACGTCGGAGGCGGCGGTCCAGGTGGCGCCGTCGTAGGGGGAGTACCAACTGCCGCTGGTGGCGGCGCAGGAGGAGTTCTGCTGGACGTTCGAGCCGTCGCGCTTGAGGACGACCTCGCGGGTGTTGCAGGCGCCGGACTGGGTGATCCAGTGCGGGAAGAGGTCGCGGTCGTAGCCGGTGCGGTCCTCGGCCGTCACGGTGAGGGTGGCGAGGTAGGAGCGGGCGGTGGCGCCGCTCACGGGGGTGGGGAGGGCGGCGGAGGCCGTGGGGGCGTTGAAGAGGGCCACGGAGGATATGAGGGCGGTGGCCGCCGCGGCCACGCTCAGCCGTCGACGCGCGTAGAACCTGGGCATGCGGACTCCCTGGGGAGAAGGGGGTGTTGGCGTGCGAGCGAGGGGAATACTCGCGGTGCCGTGTTGCGCACAGGTGTGCGCCCGGTGAGAAGTTAATGACGCGTCCATGACATGACAAGGTTCCGGCCGAAAGTTTTCACGCCGGGGGCGTCGCGTAGCATGGACGGCGCAGAAGGGGAGTAGCTCTTCGCCGGACCGTCGACATACTGCTCAGCTCGCCTGAGCCGGCGCCCGGAGGCCGGTCCTTGCCAGGACCCGCCAGCGAGACCTTCGGCAAAGCAGTGCACGCCCGTGCCCCCCGGCGCGGGCGCCGAGTGCGCTGCCGTGCCGAGGTGTCGTGTGCGAAGGTCCAGCACTCTCGGCGGGGCAGCCCCGACCGATTGAGGAACCCTTGATCAGCCTGACCGTGACGGCCGTCGTCTTCGGCGTCGTCTTCCTGGCGGAACTGCCGGACAAGACCGCCCTCGCCGGCCTCGTCCTCGGCACCCGCTACCGCGCCTCCTACGTCTTCGCCGGGGTCGGCGCCGCCTTCGCGCTGCACGTCGTGCTCGCCGTCGCCGCCGGCAGTGTGCTGACGCTGCTGCCGCAGCAGATCGTGCAGGCCCTCACGGGCGTGCTCTTCCTGGGCGGGGCCGCGGTGCTGCTGCTGAGGAAGGGTGAGGACGAGGAAGAGGTCCGCAAGCCGGAGAACCAGTCCTTCTGGAAGGTCTCCGGTGCCGGTTTCATGCTCATCCTGGTCGCCGAGTTCGGCGATCTCACCCAGATCATGACCGCGAACCTGGCCGCCCGCTACGACGACCCGCTCTCCGTCGGCCTGGGAGCGGTGCTCGCGCTGTGGGCCGTGGCCGGGCTCGGCATCGTCGGCGGCAAGGCGCTGATGAAGAAGGTGCCGCTGCGGCTGATCACCCAGATCGCGGCGCTGGTGATGCTGGCGCTCGGGGTCTGGAGCCTGTGGGAGGCCGTGACCGGCTGAGCCGGGCGAGCTGAACGGCGGGTGAACGTCCGCGGGGGCCCCTGGCGCGAAGGCGGACTTGTTTTGTACCGTAGAGAAACAAAGTGGCCTCCGCCCGTTTTCCCTGACCGGCGGGCGGGGCCGCCTTGTCCCTCCCGGGGACCCGCGGTCGCGACCCGTCGTCCGCCCCCTCCCGCGCTGGTACGCGCCCCGAGCCTTGGAGCTGCCGATGACGGCCACCGCCGTGCTCACCGCCCGCGCCCTCCTGCTGGACATGGACGGCACCCTCGTCAACTCCGACGCCTCGGTCGAACGTGTCTGGCGGCGCTGGGCCGAGCGTCACGGGCTCGACGGGGACGAGGTCATGAAGGTCGTCCACGGCCGGCAGGGCTACGCCTCCATGGCGCTGCTGCTGCCCGACCGGCCGATGGAGCACAACCACGCCGACAACGCCCGGATGCTCGCCGAGGAGACGGCCGACACGGACGGTGTCGTCGCGATCCCCGGCGCGCCGGAGTTCCTGGCCTCGCTGCGGGGGCTGCCGCACGCGCTGGTGACCTCCGCCGATGTGCCGCTCTCGACCGCGCGGATGGCGGCGGCGGGGCTGGACCTGCCCGAGCTGCGGGTGACCGCGGAGTCCGTCGGGGCGAGCAAGCCCGACCCGGAGGGTTTCCTGAAGGGCGCCGCCGAGCTGGGGATCGCCCCCGCGGACTGTGTCGTCTTCGAGGACTCCGGGGCCGGGATAGCGGCGGGGCGCGCCGCCGGCATGACGGTCGTCGGGATCGGGCCCCGGGCCGCGTTCCACGAGCCGGACGTGGTGGTCGAGGACCTCACGAAGGTGCGCGTGGAGGCCGCGGCGGACGGAACGATCCGCCTGCACATCGGCTGAACCCCGACTGATCGAGTCGCTTCGGCTGATCGGTTGCCTCGGCTGGTCGTGCCTCGCCTCGGCTGATCGGTCGCCTCGGCTGTTCGGGCACCGTCTCGGCTGTTCGGGGCCTCGCCTCGGTTGTTCGGTCGCCTCGGCTGTTCGGGTCGTCCCGGTGGCGAGGGGACGCGCGTCACCCGGGCGGGGCTACCGTCTCCCTGACGCGGGCGGCGATGGTGTGCGCGCACCGGAGGGACTCGGTGTGCGTCGTGTCGACCTCCACGTCGTAGCTCAGGCCCTCATGCACGACGCGGGCCTGGGACGCTGCCATGCCGCGGACCCGGTCTCCTCGGGCGATCTCACGGCCCGCGGCGACCTCGCCGTCGCACCGGACGCCGACCCACAGCACGGTGAGTCCGGACAGCGCCTTCTCCCACCGCTGCCGGGAGGCCGGGCCGCCGAGGAAGACGTCGTCGACGATGATCCCGGCCCCGGCGCGGGCCATGGCGGCGATGCCCTCCGTCCAGGCCGCGTCCAGGGCCCGGAACTCCGCGCCCACGCTCACACCGCCGTCCGCCGTGAAGGTGATCCCGCCGTCGGAGTCCCGCAGCTTCGCGGGCAGCGCCTCCACGAACGAGTCGACGCCGAAGGCCAGCCACGGACCGGGCAGGACGTCTTGCAGGCACCGGACGATCCCGGACTTGCCCGAGCTCGAACCGCCGTTGAGAACGATCACCTGAGTGGTCATGGCGTCACCGTACGGCGGCCGGACCGGTCATGGCTCCCGGGTTTCCGACTCCAGCCTCGCCCTGGTCTCCCGGTCGTAGACGCCGAGGTCGTCCACCTGGATGCCGCGTGACCACTGGTAGGTGCGGACCGCGTCCTGGAGCCGGTCGTCGAAGGTGCCGTCGGTGTCGTCGCCGTAGAGGTACAACTGGCGCAGTCGCAGCTGGAGTTCGGTCACCTCCGGGCCGCGGTCGCCCAGGCGCAGGACGGTGGGGCCGGCCTTCTGGCGGCCGCTGTCCGGGGGCGCCTGCTCGGGGCCGGTCGCGGGGGCGGACGTCTGCGGTCCCGACGGGGAGGGCGACTGCGACGGGCTCGCCGAGGCGCTCGGTGCGGACGGCGACGGGGAGGCGGACGGGCTCCCGCTGCGGGACGGCGAAGGGCCCGGTGCGGCGGCTGCCGGTGGAGCCGCCGACGCGCTGCCCCTCGGGGTCGTGGTGGCCGCGCTGCTCGACGGGACGTCCGGCACGCCCGCCCGGGTGCCGTCCGGCAGGGCGGTGTCCCGGGACGGGCTCTCGTAGGAGAACAGCCCGGTCGCGTACCCGGCCGCCGTGACGACGGCGACGCAGGCACCGGCGGCGGCGATCAGGAGGGTGCTGCGCCGACGCGGCCGATGCCTGCCCGACCGGCCCTCCTCCGGCGCGCCACCCTCTCTCCCCACCGTGCCGTCGAACATGCCCAGGTCGGTGACGCTCGGCTCGGTCGCGGCAGGGGTCAGGGGCGTCGCAAGCGTCGAGGCGGCGGGAGCGGCCGGCAGCACGGCCGTCGTGTCCGGGGCGACCGGGCGCAGGGACATGGTGGCGTCGGCGGGTGAGGCCGCCTGAGCGGCGCTCCCGGCGGGCGAGGCCTCGGTGCTCGGAAACCTCGTCGCGGTGTCCGCTGCCGCGGCCTGACCCGGTGTGCCGGCGGCCGCGGGCCCGGGGGGCTGGGCGTGGGTGGCTCGCGTGGGGCCGGTTTCCGGCTGGGGGTGGGTGTCTTCGGGTGTGCGTGGGGTGTCCGGGTGCGGGGGTCGCGTGCCGGTGTGCGTCGTCGCCCGGGCCGGGGTGTCGGCGGTCGCGGACCGGGGGGCCTGGGTGTCGGTTTCCGGCTGGGGGTGGGTGTCTTCGGGTATGGGTGGGGCGCCCGGGTGCAGGGGCCGAGCACCAGTCTCCGTCGCCGCCCGGGCCGGGGTGCGCGCGGCTGTGGGGCCGGGGGCCTCGGCGTGCGGTGTCCGTGTGGCGCCGGTGTCCGGCCGCCGGAGCGCGTCGTCGCGGGCCTGCGGGGGAGCGGCGGCGTCCGGACGGGAGGCGTGCGGGGTCGTCGCGGGTGAGCCCGCCGGGGGCGCGGTGGGCGGGGTGTCCTCGGACGTCGCCCTCGGTCCCGCCGGGCGTGCGGGCGTCGGTGTCTCGGCGGCCGAGGGGGGCTGTCCCTCACCGGATGTACGGGAGGCGGCCTCGTCCCGTGCGGCGGGCCGCCCGCCGTCGATCTCCACGTACGGGCGGATCCTCAGGGGGTCGAAATCCTCCGCTGCCGCCGCCTGGGCGGTGCGGGCGTCGCGGAGGGCCTGTGCGGCGCGGTGGGTGCAGGCGCAGGCGGGGGTGTTGTCCCGCTGTCTGGGTGCGCCGCACTCCGGGCACGGGTGGCCGTTCGGCGGTTCCACGCGTTCCTCCCTCCCCTCGCGAACTCCAGAGATTATCCAGATCTTCTCCACGGTGCGGTCGACGTGCCCCCGGAATCACAGCTTCCACAGGGGCCCGGCGGGCCATAACCGGTCACAGCGGTCACGATGGAGAACGTCACAGGAGTCCCAGGAGGTCTCATGGCCGGTGACGGGAACGCCGCCACACTGTCGCCCCAGAACGCCACAGCTCAGGAGCAGGTGGCCGGGAACGTCCTGGTCTCCATCGGCGCGCTGCTCCTCGGCATGCTGCTCGCCGCCCTCGACCAGACCATCGTGTCGACCGCGCTGCCCACGATCGTCAGCGATCTCGGCGGTCTGGAT
Source organism: Streptomyces sp. 378 (assembly GCF_030124145.1). Taxonomy (GTDB): domain Bacteria; phylum Actinomycetota; class Actinomycetes; order Streptomycetales; family Streptomycetaceae; genus Streptomyces. Next base: position 143,571 of record NZ_JASKMS010000006.1, on the reverse strand, counting down.
CACCTGTCCTGGGTGGTCACCGCGTATCTGCTGGCCGCGACGGCCGCCACCCCCCTGTGGGGCAAACTCGGCGACCAGTACGGGCGCAAGAGGCTCTTCCAGACGGCGATCGTGATCTTCCTGATCGGGTCGGCGCTGTGCGGCACGGCCCAGGACATGGGCCAGCTGATCGCGTTCCGGGCCCTCCAAGGGCTCGGCGGGGGCGGGCTGATCGTGCTGTCGATGGCGATCGTCGGCGATCTGGTGCCGCCGCGTGAACGGGGCCGCTACCAGGGGCTGTTCGGTGCCGTCTTCGGCGCGACCAGTGTGCTCGGACCGCTGCTCGGCGGGCTGTTCACGCAGCACCTGAGCTGGCGCTGGGTCTTCTACGTCAACCTGCCCGTCGGCGTCGTCGCGCTAGCCGTGATCGCGGCCGTCCTGCACATCCCGCGCACGGCGCGCCGGCATGTCATCGACTACCTCGGCACCTTCCTCATCGCCGCCGTCGCCACCTGCCTGGTGCTGGTCGCCTCACTCGGCGGTACGACCTGGCCGTGGGGGTCGTGGCGGATCGTCGGCCTCGCGGTCCTGGGCGTCGTCCTCGCCGTCGCCTTCGTGGCCGTCGAGCGGCGGGCCGCCGAACCCGTGCTGCCGCTGAAGCTGTTCCGCGTGCGCACCTTCACCCTCTCCGCCGTGATCAGCTTCGTGGTCGGGTTCGCGATGTTCGGCGCCATGACCTACCTGCCGACCTTCCTCCAGGTCGTGCAGGGCGTCAGCCCGACCATGTCCGGTGTGCACATGCTGCCGATGGTGCTGGGCCTGCTGCTGGCCTCGACGGCCTCCGGGCAGATCGTCAGCCGCACCGGCCGCTGGAAGGTGTTCCCGATCGCCGGCACCGGCATCACCACGCTCGGGCTGCTCCTGCTCCACCAGCTCGACGAGCACAGCTCCACCGCCGAGTTGAGCGGCTTCTTCTTCGTCTTCGGGCTCGGTCTCGGCCTGGTGATGCAGGTCCTGGTGCTCATCGTGCAGAACGCCGTCCCCTACGAGGACCTGGGCGTGGCGACCTCCGGCGCGACCTTCTTCCGCTCCATCGGCGCCTCGTTCGGTGTCGCCGTCTTCGGTACGGTCTTCGCGGGCCGGCTCGGCGAACGGCTCACGGACGCCTTCCAGGGCACCCGGCTCCCGGCCGGCGTCTCGGTCGACGCGCTGGAGGCCGACCCGCGTGGCATCGCCGCCCTGCCGCCCGGCCTGCGCCCGCCGGCCCTGCACGCCTACGCCGTCTCCATCACGGACGTCTTCCTGTACGCCGCCCCGGTCGCGCTCCTCGGCTTCGTGCTGGCCTGGTTCCTGAAGGAGGACCGGCTGCGCGGCTCGGTCACCGCCCCCGACGTCACCGAGACCCTGGCCACCAACCCGGTCGAACGCTCCTCGTACGACGAGGTGTGCCGCGCGCTGTCGGTGCTCGGCACCCGCGCGGGGCGGCGCGAGGTCTACCGGAAGATCACCGCCCGGGCGGGCTACGACCTGCTGCCCGCGACGAGCTGGCTGCTGCTGCGGATGCGGCGCTACGGCTCGGTGGAGCCGGGCGTGCTCGCGGACACGATGCCCGTGCCCCTGACGGTCGTCATGGAGGCCGCCCGGCAGGCCGAGGAGCGCCGCCTCGCCGTGCGCCGGGGCGTCGACATGGTCCTGACCCACGCGGGCCGCGGGGTCGCCGACCGGCTGGCCGCGGCCCGCGAGGAGTCCCTCGCCGAGCTGCTCGGCGACTGGTGGGGGCCGGACCGGCCGACCGATCTGGTGGACCTCGTGCGGGAGATGAACGGCGAACTGTGCGGATCGCGGCGCGAGCGGCCGAACGGCGCGCGCCCCGGGCGGGAGACGGCCTGAGATCAGGCCAGGTCCTTGCGGAACCAGTGCTCGGCGTACGGGTCGTCATTGTGCGGTGCCGTCTCCCGGTAGCCGAGGCGGGCGTACAGACCGCGGGCCTCGACGAGATCGCCGCGGGTGTCGAGGATCATCCGGGCGGCGCCGAGTGCGCGTGCGGCGTCCTCGGCGGCCCCGACCAGGAGCGGGGCGCCGCCCCTGCCGCGCATCGACGGGTGCAGGAACACCCGGGTGAGCTCGGCGGTCGTGCCGTCCAGGAGCCGCACGCCGGCGCTGCCCGCCGGCTCGCCGCCGTACCGGGCGATCAGCAACACTCCCCGCGGCGGCGCGAGATCGGCACCGGGCCGGGTGGCGATCTCCCGTTCCAGCTCGGCCGGGTCGGTGCGGCGTCCTTCGTGCAGCAGGTACCAGCGGTCGCTGACCTCGGTGTAGTACGCCCGCCAGAGAGCGGCGGCGACGGGGGAGTCGTACGGTTCCGGCGTCACGGTCCAGGTCATGAACCGCATTCTTCACAGGCGCCCCACGGGACACGCAATCGAATAGTTCCGGCCGTGTGTTCGCGCCCCGGTTGCGCACGGGCGCCGTTTGGATACGGGGTTTGGGGCAACCCGACGAGCGAACCGGCTCGCGAGGAGAGCCGGTTGGGCCGAGAACCCGGAAGGCACTCATGTCCACTGGCCTGATCATCGCTCTGATAGTGATCGCGGCGGTCGTCGTCATCATCGCGGCCGTCATGACCCTGCGCGCCCGCGGGCCTCGGCGTGGCCCGAACCTGAAGCGGCGCTTCGGACCCGAGTACGACCGGGCCGTGGCCCGGCACGACGGTGACGCCACAGCGGCCGAGCGCGAGCTGACCGAGCGCGTGCAGCGCCACGGCGACCTGCGCGAGCGGTCGCTGGAACCGGCACAGCGCGAGCAGTACGAGGCGCGCTGGACGGCCGCCCAGGAGCGGTTCGTCGACTCGCCGCGCGAGGCCGTCGCCGAGGCGGACCGGCTGCTCGCCGAGGTCGCCGGTGCCCGGGGCTTCCCGGACGGCGGGCAGTACGAGGAACAGCTGGCCGCGCTGTCGGTGCACCACGCCCACCACGTGGACGGCTACCGGCGCGTGCACCGCGCGGCGCATCTGCGCGCGGAGGACGCCCGCGACGGCGGCCAGGGTACGGAAGACATGCGTGAGGCCATGGTGGCGGCCCGCGCCCTGTTCGAGGAGCTGGTGAAGCCGGCCCGCCACGACGGCGGTCCGTCCGGCGGACGCCACGAGGAGGGACGGCACGACGGGCACCACCGTGCCGGATCGAACGGCGGCCGCAAGGCTCCGACCCGCGGCGGCCATCTGCCGTGGGCGATGAACCGACGTCAGGCGAAGGAGAGTTGAGGCAATGTCCGACATGACCCGCCCGCCCGGCAACCATACGCCGCCCGCCCCGGACGCCCGCGGCGAGAGCGCTCCGGGCACCGACCGCCACCCGACCGCACCGGGCACGGGCCACGACACGGCCCGGGACCTGGACGCGGACCGCGGCACCGGCCGTGACCCGGACGCGGACCGTGGTGTCACGCACGGCACCGACGCCGACCGCGCCGCGGCGCACGGCAGGGATGTGCCGGGCGCCGACCGGCACGACGGCACCGACGGCCGCCGCGGCGACCACGGCAACGGCATGGGCACCGACACGGGCACCGGCATGGGTACCGGTGTGGGCACCGGCACGGACAAGGCCGGTGCCGCGAAGAGCCGCTCCCGCCTCCTGGCCCACGAGGAGTGCGACAAGCTCGGCTCGCAGTTGCAGCACGCCGTCGCCGGATTCGTCGACGGGCCCCGGGCCGCCGTCGAGGAGGCCGACCACGTGCTGGAGGAGATAGCGGCCCGGTTCACCGAGGCCGTCACGCAGCGCCGGCGCACCCTGCGCCATTCCTGGCAGTCCGTCGAGGGCGGCGAGAGCAGGTCCGTGTCGTCCGCCGACACCGAACAGCTCCGGCTGGCCCTGAAGGACTATCGCGAGCTGGCCGAACGGCTGCTGCACGTGTGAGCCGGGGGGAACCCCCGGTCACCGGTCCGCCCGGCGCTCCCGCCACCGCCGTACGACGTCCTCGACGTCGTACGGCTTCTTTCCCAGCGGGGGGCCGGGCGGCGGCTTGAACATCATGGCGCGGACCTTGTCGTTGATCTCGCCGATGATCTTCCGCACGATCCGCTCCGAGGGGGCCGCGAGCGCCGCCTCCAGCGCGTCCTCCGCCTCCTTGCGCAGCGCCAGCGCCGGGGGAAGCACGGAGAAGCCCTCGCGGGCCAACTTCCGCTTGACCCACCACAGTTCGTCGTAGGTGGTCTCGATGTCACGTGGGAGGGGTGCGCCCGCTCCGGGCAGCCGGTCGAACTCCCCGCGCGCCTCCGCGTCACGAATCTGCTTGTCGACCCTCCCCCACTCTCAACTACGTTCGAGCGGGGGGACCCCCATCTCGAAGTCGACGCCAGGTGGCTTTCGCTCGGTCATGAGGCCATTGTGCCGGACACCGCGCGGCCTGGCGTTCTATCATGCGGCGGGCGATGGGCCCGGTAGGCCCACCCGGGATGTTCTCAGGAGGAGCGCACGTGCTCGAACTCACCATGGCCACCGTCGCGGAGGCGGAGGCGGGTGCCACGGCCGGCATGGTCATGGCCGAGGCGCCCAGCGAGGCGGGCGCGGTGCTGCGGGTGGGCCGCGACAAGTCCGTGTGCCGGCTGAGCACGCCGGACGACTGGCTGTTCGTCTCCCGCGTCCACCTGGAGTTCCTGTGCGGTCCGGAGGGGACCTGGCAGGTCACCTGGCTGCGCGGCTCCCAGCCCGACCCGTCCGCCGAGGTGCGGCTGGTCATGCGGGAGTACGTCCAGCCGCTCGCCTACGGCGGCACCGTCCCGCTGCCCAGGGGCGGCAGCGGCGAGATCATCGTCCAGGACCGCACCGCCCCGCGCAGCGTCAACGTGGGCTTCTACCACGAGGCGTGAGGGCGCGGCTCACGCCAGCACGCGCGCCAGCGCGAACCCGTCGTAGCCCTTCATGCCCACCGTCTGGATCGCCGTGCCGCTCAGCCGCGGGTGGCCGGCGATCAGCTCGATGGCCGCGCGGGTGCCCGTCACGTCCGGGGCGGTGCTGTCCGCGTCGACGACCCGGCCGCCGCGCACGACGTTGTCCAGGACGATCAGGCTGCCCGTGCGGGCGAGCTTGATCGCCCACTCCACGTAGTGCGGGTTGCTGGCCTTGTCGGCGTCGATGAAGACCAGATCGAACGGGGGCGGATTCTCGTCCGCCAGCTTGGGCAGCGACTCCAGGGCCGGGCCCACCCGCACCTCGACCAGCTTGTCCAGGCCGGCGCGGGCGATGTTGCGGACGGCGACCTCGGCGTGCAGGGGGTCGTACTCCAGGGAGACCAGCCGCCCGTCGGCGGGCAGGGCGCGGCCCAGCCAGATGGTGCTGTAGCCGCCGAGGGTGCCGATCTCCAGGATGTGGCGCGCGCCCTGGACCTGGGCGAGGAGCTGGAGGAGCTTGCCCTGGTTCCCGGAGACGTTGATGTGCGGAAGCCCGGCGGCGTCGCTGTCCCGCAGGGCGGCCGCCAGGGCTTCGTCGTCCGGGGCGAGGTGGGCGGTGAAGTAGGCGTCGACCTCGCCCCAGACGTGCGACTCGCTCATGCGCCTCTACCTTTCGTCAGCATAGTTAGCGTCCCTAACTACTGGCGCTGACGAAGATAGTTGGTGCGCGGGCCGCTGTCAGCGGGATGTCATCCGGCGTGTCGGCCCGCCACCGAGGGGGCCGAGCCGGGCAGCGGGCGACCCGCCGACTCCGCCATGCGCCACACCGCGAAACCGCCGATCACGGCCGCGGCCGGCCGTCGCTGTCACGCCCCCGTTCGGCCGAACAGGCCCTCGGCTGGGGCTGGACCTTCGGCACGCTGCTGCTCGTCGTCGCCCTCGGTCTGACCGCCGCCCGCGCACTGCCCCAGCCGGTCAGCCGCCGAACCGCCCTGCTGGCCGCCCCCGTCGCGACCAGCCTGCTCATGCTGTCCCTGCCCCTCCGCAACACCCTGTGGCTCGGCCAGACCAGCAAGCGGTGACCAGGGCGGTGATTGTGTAGAGGTCGCCGAAGCGTCTGCTGCCATTGCCATACGCGACAGCAAGACCCCGGCGGGACCGATCCTCACCCTCGATCCCGCCACGTTCACCACCTTCGTCAACTGGACGGCTACAACCGCTGAATGATCGTGCCGGTGGCCAAACCGCCTCCCGCGCACATGGTGATCAGCGCGAACTCCTTGTCCGCGCGCTCCAGTTCGTGCAGGGCCGTCGTGATGAGCCGGGCCCCGGTCGCTCCCACCGGGTGCCCGAGCGCGATGGCGCCGCCGTTGACGTTCACCTTCGACAGGTCCTGGTCGAAGACCCGTGCCCAGCTCAGCACCACGGACGCGAACGCCTCGTTGATCTCCACCACGTCGATGTCCCTGAGGGACATCCCCGCCTTGCCCAGCACCGCCCTGGTCGCGTCGATCGGGCCGTCGAGGTGGAAGTGGGGGTCGGAACCCACCAGCGCCTGGGCCACGATGCGGGCCCGGGGCCGCAGCTTCAACGCCCGGGTCGTCCGCTTCGACGCCCACATGATCGCCGCCGCCCCGTCGGAGATCTGCGAGGAGTTGCCGGCCGTGTGCACCGCCGTGGGCATGATCGGCTTCAGGGAGGCCAGGGCCTCCGCCGTCGTGTCGCGCAGCCCCTCGTCCTTGTCGACCAGGCGCCACATGCCCTGCCCGGCGTGCTGCTCCTCCTCGGTCGTGGGGACCTGGACCGCGAACGTCTCCCGTTTGAAGCGCTCCTCCGCCCAGGCGTGCGCGGCCCGCTGCTGGGAGGTGAGGCCCAGGGCGTCGACGTCCTCGCGGGTCAGACCGCGGTGGCGGGCGATGCGCTCGGCCGCCTCGAACTGGTTGGGCAGGTCCACGTTCCACTCGTCGGGGAACGGCTTGCCCGGCCCGTGCTTCGAGCCCGACCCCAGCGGCACCCGCGACATGGACTCCACCCCGCACGAGATGCCGACGTCGATCACGCCCGCCGCGACCATGTTGGCCACCATGTGCGAGGCCTGCTGGCTGGACCCGCACTGCGCGTCGACCGTCGTCGCGGCCGTCTCGTACGGCAGCCCCATGGTCAGCCAGGCCGTGCGCGCGGGGTTCATGGACTGCTCGCCGGCGTGGGTGACCGTGCCGCCGACGATCTGCTCGACGCAGTCGGCGGGGATGCCGGTGCGGCCCAGGAGTTCGCGGTAGGTCTCGCCCAGGAGGTAGGCGGGGTGCAGATGGGCGAGCGCGCCGCCGCGCTTGCCGATGGGGGTGCGTACGGCTTCGACGATCACGGGTTCGGCAGCCATGGGTGCGGGTCCTCTCCGGGAGGCTCAGCGGAACTAGTACGCGTTCTAGTTCTGCAAGTAGTGTGCTGATGCCCGCTCGTCGACCGCAAGGGTCGTGCGGGCAATTGGAGTGGCCCTGCCCCTTGCTACTTGTAGAACCCGTTACTACCGTCGCCGCAACTCCGCACAGCTGATGGGCCGTCAGACCTCAGAGTCGGTACGAGTGGTGGGAGCCGCCCATGCCCTGTCCCGCGCTGCCCGACGGGTTCGACTTCACCGACCCCGATCTGCTGCACCACCGTGTGCCCCTGCCGGAGTTCGCCGAGCTGCGCCGGGCCGAACCGGTCTGCTGGGTGCCGCAGCCGGCCGGTCTCGCCGGCTTCCAGGACGAGGGCTACTGGGCCGTCACCCGGCACGCCGACGTCAAGTACGTCTCCACGCACCCCGAGTTGTTCTCGTCGTCCCTCAACACGGCGATCATCCGCTTCAACGAGCACATCGAGCGCGACTCGATCGACGCCCAGCGGCTGATCCTGCTGAACATGGACCCGCCGGAGCACACCCGGGTCCGGCAGATCGTGCAGCGCGGGTTCACCCCCCGGGCCATCCGGGCGCTGGAGGAGCGGCTGCGCAACCGGGCCCACTCCATCGTCGAGGCAGCGCGCGCACACACCGGGCCGTTCGACTTCGTCACCCAGGTCGCCTGCGAACTGCCCCTCCAGGCGATCGCCGAGCTGATGGGCGTCCCCCAGGAGGACCGGGACAAGATCTTCGACTGGTCCAACAAGATGATCGCGTACGACGATCCCGAGTACGCCATCACCGAGGAGGTCGGCGCCGAGTCGGCCACGGAGATCATCGCCTACGCGATGAACATGGCCGTCGACCGCAAGCGGTGCCCGGCCCACGACATCGTCACGCAGCTCGTCGCGGCCGAGGACGAGGGCAACCTCAGCTCCGACGAGTTCGGCTTCTTCGTGCTCATGCTGGCCGTCGCGGGCAACGAGACCACCCGCAACGCCATCACCCACGGCATGCACGCCTTCCTCACCCACCCCGGGCAGTGGGAGCTGTACAAGAGCGACCGCCCGGACACGGCGGCGGAGGAGATCGTGCGCTGGGCGACCCCCGTCGCCGCCTTCCAGCGCACGGCCACCCAGGACACCGAACTCGGCGGCAAGCGCATCCGCGAGGGCGACCGGCTCGGACTGTTCTACGCCTCGGCCAACCACGACCCGGAGGCCTTCGACGACCCGGACACCTTCGACGTCACCCGCGACCCCAACCCGCACCTCGGCTTCGGCGGCGGCGGCCCCCACTACTGCTTGGGCAAGTCCCTCGCCGTGCTGGAGATCAACCTCATCTTCAACGCGATCGCCGACGCGATGCCCGGCCTGAAACTGGTCGGCGATCCGCGGCGGCTGCGGTCGGCGTGGATCAACGGGGTGAAGGAACTGCCGGTCAGCACGGGCTGAGGTCCCGGGGGACCCGGGCAGGGCGAAGGCGACGGCCCCGGGGATCAGGGGGCCGCCGCCTTCGGTCGGTGGGGTGGGCCTGGTTCACCACCAGCCGCTCCGCGGGCCGTGCGGGGGCGGCGGGCAGCGGTCGTCCACGGAAGCAGCCGCCGCCGGGTGCGCGCAAAGGCCCCTCCTACTAGGTGGGGCAGCACCGCGGCGCAGGTCAGCCCCCGTGACCGGGGCTTGTCGCTACGGCCCCGCCTCGTACATGACCCGGGTCACGTGGGCAGCCTCACTTCCCGGCGGCCTCGGACGTGACCGGGGCCTCGGACGTGACCGGGGTCTCGAACGAGACCGGGGTCTCGAAGGCGGCCCGGCGCGTGGCCCGGCGCAGCGCCCTGAGCACCGCGGGGCCGAGGACGAGTGTCAGGACGACCGTGACGACGGCCCGGCCCAGGTCCCAGCCGAGCGACGTGGCGACGCAGTACGCGACGAAGCGGGCCAGGTTCACGGCGACGGGCGCGTGCGGGTCGAAGGCCACGTTCGAGGCGAGGGCGCTCATGAAGGGCCAGCCCGCCAGGTTCATCACCGTGCCGTAGGCGAACGCGGCGAGGAAGCCGTAGCCGGCGAGCATCGCGAGCTCTCCCCGGTCGCGCAGCCGGTCCGGGCCGGGTAGCAGACCCGCGCCCATCGCGAACCAGCCCATCGCCAGCATCTGGAACGGCAGCCACGGCCCGACCCCGCCGGTGAGCAGCGCGGACGCGAACATCGTCACCGAACCGAGGACGAATCCGAAGCCCGGGCCGAGCACCCGGCCGCTCAGCACCATCAGGAAGAACATCGGCTCGATACCGGCGGTACCGGCGCCGATCGGCCGCAGGGCCGCCCCGGCGGCGGCCAGCACGCCGAGCATCGCGACCGCCTTCGGGCCGAGGCCCGACTCCGATATCGCCGCCGCCACCACCGCCACGAGCAGCACCAGCAGGCCCGCGAAGAGCCAGGGCGCGTCCTGCGCGTGCGCGCTGAGCCGTGAGGTGGGCGGGGTGAGGAAGGGCCAGCCGAAACCGGCGATCCCCACGGCACTGACCAGGACCAGCGCGGCGAGGGAACGGGGGCCGAGGCGGACGGCTCTGGCCTGCCGTTGCGTGTTCATGAGGTGGCCACGGGAGGGAGGGCGGAGCGGACCTGGGCGACGGTGAGCCAGTGCTGGGGCGCCAGGATCTTGGTGACCTGCGGGGCGAAGGACGGGGAGGAGACCACGATGTCCGCCGTCGGGCCGTCCGCGATCACCTCGCCGTCCGCGAGCAGCACCACCCGGTGGGCGAGCTCCGCCGCCAGTTCCACGTCGTGCGTGGCCAGCACGATGGCGTGCCCCTCGGCGGCCAGGGACCGCAGCACCGCGACCAGCCGGGTCTTCGCCGCGTAGTCCAGGCCCCGGGTCGGCTCGTCCAGCAGGAGCAGCGGCGGCCGGGCGGTCAGCACGACGGCCAGGGCGAGCGCGAGCCGCTGCCCTTCCGAGAGGTCCCGGGGATGGGTGTCGTCGGTGACGCCGGGCAGGAGCTCGCTGACCAGGGCACGGCAGGTGCCGGGTGTCGCTCCCGCGTCCTGGTCGGCCGCCGTGCACTCGGCGGCGACGGTGTCGGCGTAGAGCAGGTCGCGGGGTTCCTGGGGGACGAGGCCGACCTTTCGCACGAGGTCCTTGGGGACTGTGCGGTGAGGGGTGGCTTCGCCGAGCCGGACGGTTCCGGAGGTGGGGGTGATGAGGCCGACCAGGGAGTTGAGGAGGGTGGATTTGCCGGCGCCGTTGCGGCCCATGAGGGCGATGGTCTCACCGGGGGTGATGGTGAGGTCGATGTGGCGCAGGGCCCGGACGCGGGAGCGGGTCACCGAGAGGGCTTGGACTTCGCCCAGGGGGGTGGGGGGCGGGGTGGGGGGTGCGGAGTGCCGGCGGGTGCGGGGTGTCCGTGGCTGGTCGCGCGGTTCCCCGCGTTCCTCGGGGGCGTTCTCCAGCTGTCGCTTCAGATCTCCCGCCTTGCGGCGGGCGTCGCGGACCGTCAGCGGCAACGGGGACCAGCCCGCCAGGCGGCCCAGGGCGACCACCGGCGGGTACACCGGCGACACGGCCATCACCTCGGCCGGGCGGCCCACCACGGGGGCGGCCCCCGGGCTCGGCAGCAGCACGACCTGGTCGGCGTACTGGATGACGCGTTCCAGGCGGTGCTCGGCCATGAGGACCGTCGTGCCGAGGTCGTGCACGAGCCGCTGGAGGACGGCCAGCACCTCCTCGGCGGCCGCCGGGTCCAGCGCGGAGGTCGGCTCGTCCAGGACGAGGACGCCCGGGTGCGGGGTGAGGACCGAGCCGATCGCGACGCGCTGCTGCTGCCCGCCGGAGAGCGTGGCGATCGGGCGGTCGCGCAGACCGGCGAGGCCCAGCAGGTCGAGGGTCTCCTCGACGCGGCGGCGCATCACCTCCGGGGCGAGGCCCAGCGACTCCATGCCGTAGGCGAGTTCGTCCTCGACGGTGTCGGTGACGAAGTGGGAGAGCGGGTCCTGGCCGACCGTGCCCACGACGTCGGCCAGTTCGCGCGGCTTGTGCGTGCGGGTGTCGCGGCCGGCGACCGTGACCCGGCCGCGCAGGGTGCCACCGGTGAAGTGCGGGACGAGCCCGCTGACCGCGCCCAGGACGGTGGACTTGCCCACGCCGGACGGACCGGCCAGCAGGACCAGTTCGCCCTCCGGGACCTCGAAGTCGATGCCCCGCACGGTGGGTTCGGCGGCCCCGTCGTACGTCACGGAGACATCCTCGAAGCGGATCACGACGGCTCCTTCGGATCGGGGGCGACGACAGCGGGCAGCAGACCGAGGAGTACGGCAGCGGCCGGCCACAGGGGCAGGATGGGGGCGACCAGGGGCACCACGCCGGGGTGCAGCGCCGCGGGGTCGCGCGACGCGGCGAGGGCGAGCAGGGCCGCGACCGCGACGCCGGAGGCCACGACCAGCCCGGCACGCACGTCCCAGCGGTCCGGGCGGTAACGGGTGCGCGGCGAGCGGCGTCCGCCGAGCTTGAGCCCCGCGAGGGCGGCGGCGACACCCGCCAGGAGCACGGGGAAGCCGTAGCCGGCGCCGTCGGCCGTGAGGAGGCCGTACGTGCCCGCGCAGACGCCCAGCAGCCCGCCGAGGGTGAGCGCGGCGGTGGTACGGCGGACGGCGGGCGGGACCTGCGCGGTACGGCCGTAGCCGCGGGCGTCCATCGCGGCGGCGAGGGCGACGGAACGCTCCAGCGCGCCCTCCAGGACCGGCAGGCCCACCTGCACCAGGCCCCGGATGCCCTGGTCCGGGCGGCCGCGCAGCCGGCGGGCGGCCCGCAGGCGCCGGACGTCGGCGATGAGGTTCGGGGCGAAGGTGAGGGCGACGACGACCGCGACACCCACCTCGTACAGGGCGCCCGGGAGGGACTTGAGGAGGCGGGAGGGGTTGGCGAGGGCGTTCGCGGCGCCGACGCAGATGAGGAGGGTGGCCAGCCTCAGACCGTCGTACAGGGCGAAGGTGAGGGCCTCCGCGGTCACCTCGCCGCCGAGGCGGATGCCCTGGGCCCAGGCGGGGAGAGGGAGTTCGGGGAGGGTGAGGAGGGTGTGCGTGCCGGGGATCGGCGAGCCGAGGACGGTCGCGAAGAGCAGTCGGATGAGGATCACGGCGAGGGCGAGTTTGACGAAGGCGCCGTAGGAGCGGGACCAGGGGGTGTCGGGGCGGCGGGTCGCCACGACGTAGGCGGAGACCATGATGAGGAGGGCGAGGAGCAGGGGGTTGGTGGTGCGGGTGGCCGCGGTGCCGAGGGAAAGGGACCAGAGCCACCAGGCACCGGGGTGCAGCTGAGCCCGGTACCGGTGCCGGGTGCTGCTACCCACGCCGTCGTACCTGCCAGGTCGCCGCCCCGCCCAGGAGCACCACCAGCGCGATGCCCGCGACCAGGCCCAAGGACGGCCCGCCGTCCGGCGGGGAGTCCTTCCCCGCCGCGGGCTTCTGTTGCCGCTGCTTCGGGGAGACCTGTTCGCCGCAGCCCTTCTCCGGATAGCCCGAGATCGCGCACAGCAGGGCGTTGGTGTCGTAGCGCAGCGGCTTGGCCACCGCGGCCAGGGCCTCGGCCGTCGTCGCGTCGGGGGAGACCCGGGCGCAGGCCGTGCGGGCGGGGGGCGGGGACGCGCCCCCGGGGGCGTCCGACGGTGTGCCGAAGTCGATGACCAGGGCCACTCGCTTCCTGCCGTCCCGCGCGGGCGTCTTCGCGCAGATCGTCGCGAAGTCGGCCGTGCCGCGCGGCCGGACCGCGCTCGCGGAGTCCTCGCTCACCGCGAAGCGGAAGCCCTGGACGTCGCCGTCGGAGGGGCGGACCAGGGACGGGCCCTGGGTGGCGTAGACCCAGCGGCCGGCGTCGCGCTCCCAGAACGACCAGTACCGGTACCCGGCGGCCTGCGCCTGACCCGCGCCCGCGCACAGCAGGAGCGAGGCCAGCAGGAGCGGGACGGCCCGGCGGATCACAGCTGCCGCTGCTTCTTGCGGCCGGTGAACAGGAAGCCGATGCCGATCCCGGCGACGAGGCAGACGCCGACGTACCACCAGACCCCGAAGAAGCCGTCCGAGCCGGAGTCCTTCTCTTCGTCCGAGGCCTTGGTCTTCCCGTCCGTCTGCGGGGCCGGGCCCGTCGCGTTGAGCTTCTTCACGAGGTCCGCGCCGCCGAAGTCGCGGGGGTTGGTGCCCGTCGCGTGGGCGGCGAAGATCAGCTGGGCGTAGGCGGCCGGACCGCTCTGCGCGGCCCAGGAGGCGGAGTTCTGTTCCAGCCACCGCACGGACTTCTCCGCCGGCCCGGTGTCCCCCCGGGCGGCGAGCGCGACGACCGCGTCGGCGGTGTTGCCGAAGTCGGGCTGGGGCTCGGCACCCGCCAGGGCGGACATGAGGTGGTGGTCGTCCTCGGCGAGGGCGGCGGTGAGATAGCCCGCGCCGTTCGCCGCCGCCTGCTCGGGCGTGGTGGCCTTCTCGCAGGTCGCGTCGGACTTCTTGGCGGGCTTGACGACCATGCCCCGGCCCAGCGCCCCGAGCACACCGGCCGCCGTGGCGTCGGCGTTGGCGGCGAGCTCGCCCTTCTTGTCCGGCTGGAACGCGAACGCGCCGTCGCCGTCCCCGCCGCAGGGCAGCGCGAGCTTCAGCAGGGCGTCGTAGGGAGACTCGCCGTCCTTCTCCACCCGGTCCGGCTTCTCGCCCGCGGCGGCGAGCGCGCCTATGACGACCGACGTCGAGTTGGTGTCGCTGGCCCCGCCGGGCGCGTAGCCCCAGCCGCCGTCCTCGTTCTGCACGGACTTCAGCCAGCCGACGGCCTTGCCGGTGACGTCGTCGTGCCCGCCGAGGGCGGCGAGGGCCTGCACGGCGGCGGACGTGGCGTTGGTGTCGAGCATGGTCTTGGCGTCGCACGCGGTGGCGGGGTCGGGGCGGTACGAGGCGAAGGAGCCGTTCTCGCACTGCTGGCGCACCAGCCACTGCACGGACTTCGCGGCCGGCTTCACCCCCACCGTGTCCTGCGCGAGCAGCGCGAGCGACTGGCGCCAGACGCCGTCGAACTTCGGGTCCGAGTCGCCGTACAGGGCGGAGGGGAACGCCTGGGACGGCGACGGGGACGGGGCGGCGGCGGCCGGGGTTGCGGCGCCGATCACGGCGACGGCGGCCAGGACCGCGGCGCTGCGGCGGACGTTCATGATCGGCGGGTGCCTCTCCCTGTGGGGGAGCCGGGCAGCACGGGACACCCCGGCGGCTCGGCTCCGTATACCTCGACGGTGCCGTGCACCGGCGGTCTGCCGGGCACGTGAGCCGGTCACGAACCGTACGGGGCGATCCGGCTCACCGCCTGGGCGGCGGCTTACGGTTGCGGGTCAGCGCCGGAATTGCACCGGCTTCCCCCCGTACGGCGTGATGACGACCCGCTTACTGTACCCGCACGTAGGAATCGGGCCGAGGGGGCCGGGAGGGAGCCCGGGTCACACGGCGGGCTGCCCCTCGGGACGCCCGGGGGACACCGGCCCGCGCGGCGGCACGGGTCCCGTGCCGACCGGTGCGCCGGTGGGGCGTGACTTCGTCCCGCGGCGCCGGAGGCGCCGGGTGGGCGAGGTGATCTCCCCGTACCGGAGGGGTGGGGCGGCTTCAGCTTCCTCTCCACGCCCGGCGGTGCCATGCTCACCGCCCGCCCGGCGCCCCTCACACGACCGGTCCTGGGTGGGGCCGTGCGCAGGCGGGGTGCCGGTCCGGTGATGAGCCGGGTGGAGGTCGAACTCCTCGGCTCCGCAGAGGAGTTGATCCTCTTCACGGCGCAGACCGGTTAACGTGGGGTGTCCCGACCTCACACGCCAGGAGCGTCCATGACCGACCAGGTGGAGAACGCCGAGCAGGAGCCGTTCCCCAAGATCGACACCTCGGTACCGCACTCGGCCCGGATCTGGAACTACTGGCTGGGCGGCAGGGACAACTACGAGGTCGACCGGGTGGCCGGTGACGCGTTCCGCGAGATCTTCCCCGGCATCGAGACCGGGGCCCGCGCCGCCCGCTACTTCCTCGCCCGGGCCGTGCGCCACCTGGCCGGCGAGGAGGGCATCCGCCAGTTCCTGGACATCGGCACCGGGCTGCCCAACGTGGACAACACCCATCAGATCGCCCAGCGGGTGGCCCCGGAGAGCCGGATCGTCTACGTCGACAACGACCCGCTGGTGCTGGCCCACGCCCGGGCCCTGCTGACCAGTACGACGGAGGGCGTCACCAACTACGTCGACGCGGACCTGCGCGAGCCGGACACCATCGTCCGGGAAGCCGGGAAGACCCTCGACTTCGACCGGCCCGTCGCCCTCATGCTGATGGGCATCCTGGGCCACATCGAGGACCACGCCGAGGCCCGCTCGATCGTGCGCCGGCTGGTGGACGCCCTGCCCTCCGGCAGCTACCTGGTGCAGTACGACTCCACCGACACCAGCGAGGAGTACGTCCGGGCCATCCAGCAGTACAACGACGGCGGTTCGATCCCGTACATCCTGCGCAGCCCCGAGCAGATCGAGCGCTACTTCGACGGTCTGGAACTGCTCGAACCGGGCGTGGCGTCCTGCTCGCGCTGGCGCCCCGACGCCGCGGCCCTGGGTCTGCCCGCGGAGGTGCACCAGTACGGTGGTGTCGCCCTCAAGCGCTGACCCTCAGGTCTCCTGGAGGATGCGGTGCAGGAGGGTGGGAGTCTCGTCCGGCGACTCGGCTTCGACCACCAGCCGGTTCATGGCGTCCCAGTAGCACTCGATGTCGGCCGGCCGGTCGGGGTAGAGGGCGGTGGTGAGCTGTTCGAGGTAGACCATGTCGGGCAACTGCCCGCCGGGCAGCCGCAGAATGGTGATCGGGCCGCCCTCCGCGGCGTGAGCGGCGACGGCGAACGGCAGGATCTGCACCGTCACGTGCGGGAGCCGGCAGATCTCGATGAGATGCCTGAGCTGGTCCCGCATGACACGGATACCGCCCACCGGGCGGCGCAGCGCCGCCTCGTCGATCACGGCCCACAGCTGGGTCGGCGGCTGCCGGTGCAGGATCCGCCGGCGGGCCATCCGCAACGCGACCCGGCGGTCGATCTCCGCCGCACCGGCGTCCGGGTGGACGAGCCGGACGGCCGCCCGGGCGTAGTCGGCGGTCTGCAACAGGCCGGGGACGCGCTGGACCTGGAAACAGCGGATGAGACTCGCCGCCTGCTCGGCCCCGAGGTAGGTCTGCATCGAGGCGGGCACCACATCGCTGTAGTGCCGCCACCAGGCGGGGGCGTTGGCCTGCTCGGCCAGTGCCAGCAGGGTGGCGCGCTCGGCTTCGTCCGTGACGCCGTAGAGGGTGAGCAGATCGGCGACGTCACGCAGTTTGAAACCGTGGCGACCGGCCTCCATCCGGCTGATCTTGGAGGCGGAGGCGCGGATGACATGGCCCGCGTCCACCCGGCCGATGCCCCGCTCCTCGCGCAGTCCCCGCAGCCGGGCGCCCAGCGCCAGACGCGGCACCATGGGCCCGGCGCACCCGCCCTCCAGGGTCCCGCCGCCGGTCGACGTGCGTGCGGCCTCTTCGGTGCCCATGGGCATCTCTCCCGGTGCGGTGCGTTGCGTCCGACCATCCTAGGGGGACGCCCCGGACGTCAAGTGCCGCGTGCCTCAGGCATGTTCGGGCCCGGGGTGGTGCTCGCGGGCGTGTTCGGGGAGGAGGTGTTCCCTGGGGTCCATGGGTGTCTCGTAGCATCCGGGCGAGCCGTCCGGCGACGTGTTTCGCGCCGTGCGGTGCGCTGTCCCCGCGTGGCCGTCACACCGCCACGTACGTCACCGGATCGCTCCCCGGCACCGCCTCCGCCCGCCCCAGCTTCACCAGCCGGCGCAGATGGGCCTCCGCCTCCGATACGGCGATGGTGCGGGAGCCGTAGGGGATCCGCTCCCAGGGGCGGTTCCACTCCATGCGCTCGGCGAGCCGCCAGGGGGTGAGGGGCTCGGCGAGGAGGGTCAGCAGGTCGGTCAGGCGGGACTCGTGGTGGGTGAGCAACTCGTGGACGCGGGCCGCGGCGTCGGAGAAGGCGTGCTGGTGGGCCGGGAGGACCTCGGCGGGGGCCAGCCGGCCGACGCGTTCCAGGGAGTCGAGGTAGTCGCCGAGGGGGTCGGTCACGGTCGTGTCGTCCGGGTCCTCGTAGAGGCCGATGTGCGGGGTGATCTCGGGGAGCAGGTGGTCGCCGGAGAACAGCCGCCCCCGGCCCGGGAGCTGGGCCGGATGATTCTCCTCCAGATGGAGGCAGACGTGGCCCGGTGTGTGCCCCGGGGTCCAGATGGCGCGCAGGCGGCGGCCGGGCAGCTCCAGGAGTTCGCCGGGGACGATGTCGCGGTCGGGCAGGGCGGGGGAGAGGCCGGGCAGGGCGCGCGGACGGGGCGCCCGCAGCGGGGCGATGTGCTCCTCGGGGGCGCCGGCCGCGGCGAGCTTGGCCGCCATGTACGAGAACCAGTGCTCGGGACGGGCCTCTCGGGTCCGCCGTACGACCGCGGTGTCCGCCGCGTGCATCGCGATCCACGCGCCCGACGCCTCCCGGACCCGGCCGGACAGGCCGTGGTGGTCGGGGTGGTGGTGGGTGACGACCACGCCGTGGATCTCGGCGACCGAGGTGCCGCACTCCGTGAGGCCCCCCGCGAGGGTGTCCCAGGACTCCGGGTCGTCCCAGCCGGTGTCGATCAGCACCGGGCCGCGGTCGGTGTCGACGACGTACACCAGCGTGTGGCCGAGCGGGTTGTCCGGGATCGGCACCCGGAGGGACCGGACGCCTCCGCCGTGGTCGGTCACCTGTGTCATGGGCTCCCCCGTCGCCGGCTCCCCGTCACTATAACTAGAACGAGTTTCCATGGGAGGCGCCCCGGCGGTGTGCGGTCCGTGGACTCCTCGGGGCGGGGCTGGTATCAGTGGGCATATCTGATGCACCGTCAGAGCACGCTCCCGGGGAGGCAGTCGGCCATGACCGAGCTCGTGGAACACGGACAGCTGTTCATCGGTGGGGAGTTGACCGACCCCCTGGGGCGGGACGTCATCGAGGTGATCTCCCCGCACACCGAGGAGGTCATCGGACGCGTCCCGCACGCCTCGACGGCGGATGTGGACCGGGCCGTGGCGGCGGCGCGGCGGGCGTTCGACGAGGGGCCCTGGCCGCGCATGAGCCTCGACGAGCGGATCGAGGTCGTGGGCCGGATCAAGGACGCCATCGCCGTCCGGCACGACGAGATCGCCCGCCTGATCTCCGCCCAGAACGGCTCGCCGTACTCCTGGAGCGTCCTCGCCCAGGCGCTCGGCGCGGTGATGGTCTGGGACGCGGCGATCACCGTCGCCCGGAACTTCACCCATGAGGAGCGGCGCGACGGCGTGCTGGGCAGGATCCTCGTGCGCCGCGAGCCGGTCGGGGTCGTGGCCGCCGTGGTGCCCTGGAACGTCCCGCAGTTCGTCGCCGCCGCCAAGCTCGCCCCGGCGCTGCTCACCGGCTGCACGGTCGTGCTCAAGCCCTCCCCCGAGTCCCCGCTCGACGCCTACCTGCTCGGCGAGATCGCCCGCGAGGCCGGGCTTCCGGAGGGCGTGCTGTCCATCCTGCCCGCCGACCGGGACGTCAGCGAGTACCTGGTCGGGCACCCCAACGTCGACAAGGTGTCCTTCACCGGGTCGGTCGCGGCCGGCAAGCGCGTGATGGAGGTGGCCGCCCGCAACCTCACGCGGGTGACGCTCGAACTGGGCGGCAAGTCCGCGGCCGTCGTCCTGCCCGACGCCGACGTCGAGACGGCCGTGGCGGGCATCGCCCCCGCGGCCTGGATGAACAACGGGCAGGCCTGTGTCGCCCAGACCCGCGTCCTGCTGCCGCGCTCCCGCTACGACGAGTTCGCCGACGCCCTCGCCGCCGCGGCGGGCGCCCTGACGGTCGGCGACCCGCTGGACCCGGCCACCCAGGTGGGCCCGCTGGTGGCCCGGCGGCAGCAGCAGCGCAACCTCGACTACATCCGCATCGGGCAGGAGGAGGGCGCCAAGATCCTCACCGGCGGCGGACGCCCGGCCGGCCTCGACCGCGGCTGGTACGTCGAGCCGACCCTCTTCGGCGACGTCGACAACTCCATGCGCATCGCCCGCGAGGAGATCTTCGGCCCCGTGATCTGCCTGCTGCCCTACGACGACGAGTCCGACGCCGTGAGGATCGCGAACGACTCGGACTACGGCCTGAGCGGCAGCGTCTGGACCGCCGACGTCGAGCACGGCATCGACATCGCCCGCCGGGTGCGCACGGGCACGTACTCGGTCAACACCTTCAGCCTGGACATGCTCGGCCCGTTCGGCGGCTACAAGAACTCGGGCCTGGGGCGGGAGTTCGGGCCCGAGGGGTACGGCGAGTATCTGGAGCACAAGATGATCCACCTCCCGGCGCAGGCATAGCGATGGGCGACCGCTGGCACATCGAGGTCGACCGCTCCCTGTGCATCGGCTCCGCGCAGTGCCTCCACCACGCACCGGACGGCTTCCGCCTGGACGCCGCCCGCCAGTCCCGTCCCCTCGCCCCGGACACGGACGCGAACGAGCGGGTGCTGGAAGCCGCGGAGAGCTGTCCCACGGAGGCGATCACGATCACACTGCGGGACGGCGGGGAGGCGGTGTTCCCGCCGGAGGAATAGCGCCCGAAAAATCACGATGGGAGGGGTTTCATTCCCTTATGCGGTCTTCTATTCTGGAAATCGGCCTACGAGGCGAGTGAGGGAGTCCGACCGGAGTGGCCGACGTCGGCAGGAAGCCTCGGCTTCCGCGGGTGCCGACTGCGACGGTAGGGCTGAGAGGCCGAAGGGAGCCGGGCCGAAAGGCCGGCGCCCCGAGGCGACCCCCATCACCTGATCCGGACCATGCCGGCGAAGGGAACCCGTCTCGTAGGTCCTCGTCGTGTCCGGGGGCTTACCGGGGCTTACCGGGGCTTACGGGGCGCTCGGTGCCGTCAGGTCGATCAGGCGGCACACCGTCTCGATGTCGATCTTCACCTGGGCGATCGAGGCGCGTCCCGACAGCCAGGTGATCAGCGCGGAGTGCCAGGTGTGCTCGATGACCCGGACCGCCGAGAGCTGCTCCGGAGTCGGGTTCTCCTGGCCCATCGCGTCCAGGATGATCGCCGTCGTCTGCCGGGAGACCTGGTCGACCTCCGGGCTCACACTGCGGTCCGCGAAGGTCAGGGCCCGGACCATGGCATCGGCCAGATGCGGCTCGCGCTGCAGCGCCCGGAAAGCCCGCATCAGTGTCTCCGCGACCCGCTCGGCCGCCGTCTCGCCCTGCGGGGGCTTCTTCCGCAGGGTGCCGTGCATGTGCTCCAACTGGTCCTGCATCGTGGCGACCAGGAGGTGGATCTTGGACGGGAAATAGCGGTACAGCGTGCCGAGGGCCACCTGCGAGGACTCGGCGACCTCCCGCATCTGCACGGCGTCGAAGCCGCCCCTGCTGGCCAGTTGCGCGCTCGTGTGCAGGATGCGGCGCCGACGGGCCTCCTGCCGCTCCGTGAGGGGGGCGGAGGCGGGCGCCGCCGCTCTGGCTTCCACCTTGGCCGGCTTGTTCACCTTGGCGCTCACCTTGGCTTCTGCGGGCATGGTTCGAATCCCGTTCCGTGACCGTCCGTGAGGACGAGTGATCACACAGCATGGCACGGCACCGGCCGTGGCGTGAATCACCTGATCCACTGGTCACAGCGCCCTTACCTGCCGGTAGATTCGGAGCCTCCGAACGATCAAGTCTGGAACTTGTTCTAGATTAGCGTCCCGGCGTAATCTCGCGGGACAGTGCAGGGAGAAGGGGGCTCGGAGTGACCGCTGAGGCCAGGGAGGCCGGGGCCCCGGAGGACCCCGCTGCCGACGGCTTGCGACCGCTCGACATCGCGCTCCTCACCTATAAAGGGAACCCGTTCTGCGGCGGCCAGGGCGTCTACGTCCGGCACCTCTCGCGCGAACTGGCCCGCCTCGGGCACCGGGTCGAGGTCATCGGCGCCCAGCCGTACCCCGTGCTCGACGAGGGCTACGACGGGCTGAGCCTCACCGAGCTGCCCAGCCTCGACCTGTACCGTCAGCCGGATCCTTTCCGCACACCGGGGCGCGGCGAGTACCGCGACTGGATCGACGCGCTCGAAGTCGCGACGATGTGGACGGGCGGCTTCCCCGAACCCCTGACGTTCTCGCTGCGCGCCCGCCGCCATCTGCGCGCCCGCCGCGGCGAGTTCGACGTCGTGCACGACAACCAGACCCTCGGCTACGGCCTGCTGGGCGATGTCGGCGCACCTCTGGTGACGACCATCCACCACCCCATCACCGTCGACCGGCAGTTGGAGCTGGACGCGGCGGACGGCTGGAAGCGGCGCGCCTCGGTGCGGCGCTGGTACGCCTTCACCCGCATGCAGAAGCGCGTCGCGCGCCGCCTGCCGTCCGTGCTCACCGTCTCCGGCACCTCGCAGCAGGAGATCGTCGACCACCTCGGTGTCCGGCGGGACCGCGTCCACGTGGTCCACATCGGCGCCGACACCGACCTGTTCTCGCCGGATCCGTCGGTGCCGGTCGTGCCGGGCCGGATCGTGACGACGTCCAGCGCGGACGTGCCGCTCAAGGGCCTGGTGCATCTCGTCGAGGCGCTGGCCAAGGTACGGACCGAGCACCCCGGCGCCCATCTCGTCGTCGTCGGCAAGCGGCCCGCCGAAGGGCCGGTCGCCCAGGCGATGGAGCGCTACGGCCTCGCCGGGGCCGTGGAGTTCGTCAAGGGCATCTCCGACGCGGAACTCGTCGACCTCGTGCGCTCGGCGCAGGTCGCGTGCGTGCCGTCGCTCTACGAGGGCTTCTCGCTGCCGGCCGCGGAGGCCATGGCCACCGGGACGCCGCTGCTCGCCACGACCGGTGGTGCCCTCCCCGAGGTCGCCGGCCGCGACGGGGAGACGTGCCTGGCGGTGCCGCCCGGCGACGCGGGCGCGCTGGCCGCGGGCCTCGGCCGGCTGCTGGGCGACGCGGACCTGCGCGCACGGCTCGGCGCGGCCGGGCGCGAGCGGGTGCTGCGGCACTTCACCTGGGCCAGGGCCGCCGAGGGCACGGTGGCCCGCTACCGCGAGGCCATCGCCCGGGCCGGGAGCGACGGTGATCGCGCGACCTCCGCGGCCTCCGGCCGCCCAGCGACGGGAGACGCCCGTTCCGCGACGGAAGACACCCGCTCCGCGCGCCGGGTCCTCGGCCGTTCCGTGTCGGGAGACACCCGTTCCGTGTCGGGAGACACCCGCTCCGCGCACCGGGTCCCCGGCCGTTCCGCGCCGGGAGAGACCCGTTCCGCGACCGGAGACGCCCGCTCCACGCCGGGAGCGGTCCGTTCCGCGTCCGGGGCGTCCGATCGCCGCACGGCCCCGACCGGGGCCGAGCCGGGCGGTACCGGCTCCGCCACCGCCGCGGCGGTCGGCGGCCCGGCGGAGGCCGACACCCCGGCCGCAACCGTCGCCTCGGCGAGTGTCGCACCGGTGGCCGCGGCCGGTGCCGGATCCGCGGCTCCCACAGATGTAGAAGGCGTCAACTCCGAAAGCAGGGCCACGTGCTGACCGTCGACTTCTCCCGGTTCCCGCTCGCCCCGGGTGACCGTGTCCTGGATCTCGGCTGTGGGGCCGGGCGGCACGCGTTCGAGTGTTACCGGCGGGGCGCACAGGTCGTGGCGCTGGACCAGAACGCCGAGGAGATCCGCGAGGTCGCCCGGTGGTTCGCGGCGATGAAGGAGGCCGGCGAGGCCCCCGAGGGCGCCACCGCCACGGCCATGGAGGGCGACGCCCTCGCGCTGCCCTTCCCCGACGAGTCCTTCGACGTCGTGATCATCTCCGAGGTGATGGAGCACATCCCGGACGACAAGGGCGTCCTCGCGGAGATGGTCCGGGTGCTCAAGCCCGGCGGGCGCATCGCCGTCACCGTCCCGCGCTACGGCCCCGAGAAGGTCTGCTGGAGCCTCTCCGACGCCTACCACGAGGTCGAGGGCGGCCACATCCGCATCTACAAGGCGGACGAACTGCTGGAGAAGATCCGCGAGGCCGGCCTCAAGCCCTACGGCACGCACCACGCGCACGCCCTGCACTCGCCCTACTGGTGGCTCAAGTGCGCGTTCGGCGTCGACAACGACAAGGCGCTGCCGGTGCGCGCGTACCACAAACTGCTCGTCTGGGACATCATGAAGAAGCCGCTCGCCACCCGGGTCGCCGAGCAGGCGCTGAACCCGCTGATCGGCAAGAGCTTCGTGGCGTACGCGACCAAGCCGCACCTGCCGAGCCTGGCCGGCACCGGGGCGGACGCCACGTGACCACTCCCCGGACGGAACATCTGGTCCTGCCCGGGGTCCTCACCGCAGGGCAGGCCGCCGCGACCGTCGCCGGCATCCTCGCCGTGCAACGCGAGGACGGGGCGATCCCCTGGTTCAGGGGGCACCACCTCGACCCGTGGGACCACGTCGAGGCGGCCATGGCCCTCGACACGGCCGACGAGCACGAGGCCGCCGAGCGCGCCTACCTGTGGCTGGCCCGGCACCAGAACGAGGACGGCTCCTGGTACGCGGCCTACACCGACGGCGAGTTCGACGCGGTCACCGACCGGGGCCGGGAGACCAACTTCGTCGCCTACATAGCCGTGGGCGTCTGGCACCACTACCTGTCCACCGGCGACGACGCGTTCCTGGACCGGATGTGGCCGACGGTGTACGCGGCGATGGAGTTCGTGCTGCGTCTCCAGCAGCCGGGCGGGCAGATCGGCTGGCGGCGCGACGACGACGGGACGCAGACCACGGACGCCCTGCTGACGGGCAGCTCCTCCATCCACCACGCGCTGCGCTGCGCGCTGGCCATCGCCGAGCAGCGGGAAGAGCCGCAACCCGACTGGGAGTTGGCGGCCGGTGCGCTGCGGCACGCCATAGGCCACCACCCCGAGCGGTTCCTCGACAAGAACCGCTACTCGATGGACTGGTACTACCCGGTGCTCGGCGGTGCGCTGACCGGTGCGGCGGCCAAGGCCCGCATCGAGGAGCACTGGGACCGGTTCGTCGTCCCCGGGCTGGGGGTGCGGTGCGTGGACCCCAACCCGTGGGTCACGGGCGGTGAGTCCGCCGAACTGGCCCTGGCGCTGTGGGCGATGGGGGAATCGGACCGTGCGCTGGAGATCCTCCAGTCGATCCGGCACCTGCGCGATCCGGAGAGCGGGCTGTACTGGACGGGATACGTCTTCGACGACGACGCCGTCTGGCCGCGGGAGCTGACCACATGGACGGCGGGGTCGCTGTTGCTGGCCGTGGCCGCGCTGGGCGGGCACGAGGCCACCTGCCAGGTCTTCGGGGGCGAGGAGTTGCCCAGCGGGCTGGACACGGACTGCTGCGCCTGAGAGCCCGGGTGGCCGGTGCCCAGTGGCGGGCGCGGGCCGGATGCGACTCGTCGCGCAGTCACCCGCGCCCCTGGGGGCCTCAGTGCCGGTGCACTCGATTGGCGATGGCGTGGCCGATGAACAGGTACACCACCGCTGCCAGGCCGTAGCCGCAGACCACTCGGGCCCACGCCTCGTCGAACGTGAACAGGTCGTGCGACCAGCCGGCGAGCCAGCGGGCCGCGTCGTGGATGAACTGGACGAACGAGTTGCCGGGGTTGGCTTCCAGCAGGTACATCAGAATCCACAGGCCCAGGATGAGGGCCATGATGTCGGCCACGACCGCGACGATCGTGCCGGCCTGATTCGCACCGTTGCGATATCGAGGGGACATACTTTCCGGATTGCCCTCGAACCCCGGATGAAACCCGTGGATTCGCTCAGGAGTTCAACTCCGCCAGGACCCGCAGGGTGGGAAGGTCGGGGCTGAGCAGCAGCAGGTCCGTCACCGGGCCCTCGCGCCACAACTCCAGACGCCGAGCGATCCGTTCGCGCGGACCGACCAGGGAGATCTCGTCGGCGAAGGCGTCGGGGACCGCCAGCACGGCCTCCTCCCGGCGGCCGGAGAGGAACAGTTCCTGGATGCGGCGGGCCTCGGCCTCGTAGCCCATGCGGGCCATCAGGTCGGCGTGGAAGTTGCGGGCCGCGTGGCCCATCCCGCCGATGTAGAAGCCGAGCATCGCCTTGACGGGCAGCAGGCCTTCGGCGACGTCGTCGCAGACCCGGGCCCGGGCCATCGGCGCGACCACGAAGCCCTCGGGCAGCTCGGTCAGGGCCGGGCCGTAGACCTCCGGGCGGGTCGGGGACCAGTACAGCGGCAGCCAGCCGTCGGCGATCCGGGTCGTCTGGGCGACGTTCTTCGGCCCCTCCGCGCCGAGCAGGACGGGCAGCCCGGCGCGCAGCGGGTGGGTGATCGACTTGAGGGGTTTGCCGAGGCCCGTGGCGTCCGGGCCCCGGTAGGGGTGGGAGTGGAAGCGGCCGGCCAGTTCGACGGGGGCCTCGCGGCGCAGCACCTGCCGCACGACGTCGACGTACTCACGGGTGGCGGTGAGCGGGGAGGCGGGGAACGGGCGGCCGTACCAGCCCTCGACGACCTGTGGGCCCGAAAGCCCGAGGCCCAGCATCACGCGGCCGCCGGAGAGGTGGTCCAGGGTGAGGGCGTGCATCGCCGTCGTCACCGGTGACCGGGCCGCCATCTGCGCGACCGCGGTGCCCAGGCGGATCCGGGAGGTGTGGGCCGCGATCCAGGTGAGCGGGGCGAAGGCGTCCGACCCCCAGGACTCCGCCGTCCAGACGGAGCCGTAGCCGAGCCGCTCCGCCTCCTGGGCCAGACGCACATGGTCGGGGGACGGGCCGCGGCCCCAGTAGCCGAGCGCGAGACCGAGCCGCATGCCTGCCTCCTGACGGAATGTCAGCTGACCGGACGCCGACTGTACGACAACGGCCCCCCGCCCGGAAGGGCGAGGGGCCGTGCGAGGCCGGGAGACTCAGCCGCGCTGGATGCCCGACGTGTCCTGGAGGACACCGCGGCGGCCGTCCTGCGTCTGGGCGATCAGGGCCGCTCCGCGCTGCTCGACCGCCAGGTACCAGGTACCCGGGGCGAGTTCGGCGATCGGCGTCGGCGAACCGTCCTCCGGGAACAGCGGTCGCGGCACCGGCACCGCGAACCAGAACGGGGAGAAGTCCCCGGCCGGCGGCTGCGGGGCCTGGGCCTGCTGCGGCTGGGGCTGTCCGCCGAACGGCTGCCCGGGCTGCTGCGCCTGCCCCGGCTGTGGCTGCCCCGGCTGCGGGTGGCCGTAGCCGCCGGGCTGCTGCGCGCCCGGGTAGCCGTAACCACCGGGAGGCTGGGCGCCGTAGGGCTGCGGGGAGGCCGGACGCGGGGCCGGGAGCAGGGCCCCCTTGAGGGCGGGGACGAGAGGGGTGGCGAGGGCGGCGGCGGCCATCAGCAGCGTGGCGACGAGGGCGAGGATCATGCCGATGCCGGGGCTCGGTGCGCCGTCGCTCGCGTTGTCACCGATGTTGTCGAAGCCACCGGGCACATCGAAGATGTTGCCCAGCGCGCTCCACGCGGCGAACACCGTGAAGGCGGCGCCGAACTGGCCGAGTTCGATGCCCGCGACCTTCGGGGCCTGCGGCAGGCCGCGGGAGACGACGACGAGCGCCGCGCCGATGATCCCGGCCAGCACGACGCTGAACAGGACCGGGCCGCTGCCCCACAGGCTGGGGAGGTCGACGCTGTCCGGGACATTGTCGAACGAGTAGAGGTCGAGGAACGACGCGATCAACAGCAATACCGCTGCTCCGATCACCACGCCGTCGCCCCGAGTGAGGGAGCGGATATTCACTTCAGGTCCTTCGTAGGTCGTCTCATCGTCGGTAGAGGCGTCGCTGACACCATGCCGCCGTCCGGACTCGGTGTGAAGCGCGGGGGTGGCCCCTCATCGTAAGGAGGACCCTATCGTCCGCCCGATCAGGGTGTCCGCCGGGATCTGCCGGCCTCGGACTACCCGCGCAGGAAACTCACGATTCCCTCGGAGATTCCTTGCGCCGCCTTCTGTCGCCACGCGCCGCTGGTGAGCAACGCCGCGTCCTTGCTATCGCGCATGTTGCCGCACTCGATGAACACCTTGGGAACCGTTGACAGATTGAGACCGCCCAGGTCCTTACGCGTGACGAGACCGCCGCCGTCGCCGAGGTAGTTGGAGGGCGCGCTGCCGGTGACGGCCACGAAGCGGCCCGCGACAGCCTGGCCGAGATCGCGGGAGGGACCGACGATCGCCCCGGTGTCCGCGGCGCCCGCCTCGACCGCGCCGGGCAGGATCACGTGGAAGCCGCGGTTGCCCGCACCCGAGCCGTCCGCGTGGATCGAGACCACGGCATCGGCCTTCGCCCGGTTGCCGATCCGGGCCCGCTCGTCCACGCACGGCCCGTACGGCCGGTCGCCGTCCTGGGTCAGTTTCACCGTGGCGCCCTGCTTCTCCAGCAGGGTGCGCATCCGGTGCGCCACGTCCAGCGTGAACGCGGCCTCGGTGTAACCGTCGTTGGTGGACGTGCCCGTGGTGTCGCACTCCTTCCAGTTCGTTCCGATGTCCACCTTGCGGTTGATGTCGGACGCGTGCTGGAAGTTGTCCGGGTTGTGCCCCGGGTCGATGACCACGACCTTGCCCTTGAGCGGGCCGGAGGCGGCGGGCGCGGCGGCCGAGGACGGGGCCGTGGGCTCGGGGGAGGGGCCCGGCTCCTTGGCGTCGTCGGAGGGCGCGCTCGACGCGGTGGGCGGCGAGGACCGAACGGCCGCCCGACCCGAACCGCCGTCGTCCCCCGAGCCTCCCACCGTCTCGTACACCAGCCAGCCGAGCAGCGCCCCCGGCGCCAGCGCGGCGAGCGCCACGGTCAGGGGGCCGCGGCGGTTGCGGCGGGGCTGGGGGGGTTCGAAGTCCGGGCCTACGTACGACACGCCTGTCACCCTAGCGGCCGTCAGCGGGGCCGGGGGCCGAGGACGGTCCGACGCAGCGGTGGCTACGCCCCGTTCCCGTCGGCGTCCCCGTGCCGTACCGCCTCCTTCACCCGGGACTCGACCTCGGGACGCGGTGTGCCCTCCTGCCTCGCGTACCCGGTCACCGCCGCCTGGACGTCCCGGGCCAGGTCGCGCCAGGCGCGCCAGGCCGTCTCCCACGTGGTGGTCTGCTGGTCGCTCCACTGGGTCTGGGTGGGCGGCCCGTACGCGTCCTGGAGGTGACGCACGCGCGCGTACGCCTCGTCCGCCGCGCGCTGCTTCTCCACGAGCTCTGCGAAGGTGTGTGCCACGCGCCCGGATCCTTGGGCAGTGGCCGTCGCCCGCCGACTCGCCACGCCGCCCGTGGGCCGACCGGGAGGGGGCGGACGGGGCGCGGTTCACCCGCCCAGCCGCCCCCTCAGACGCCCGGGCCCGTGCGGCGCAGGACCCGCAGCGAGTCCGTCGCCGAGACCTCCGTGAAGGCGCCGGACGCGAGCGCCCGCAGGTAGACGCGGTACGGGGCCTGGCCGGTGAACTCGTCCTCCGGCTCGGGGAAGACGTCATGGATGACGAGCAGACCGCCCTGCGCCACGTGCGGCGCCCAGCCCTCGTAGTCGGCCGTGGCGTGCTCGTCGGTGTGGCCGCCGTCGATGAAGACGAACCCGAGCGGCGTCCCCCAGAACGACGCGATCCGCGGGGAACGCCCGACCAGCGCCACCACGTGCTCCTCCAGGCCCGCCCGGTGGAGCGTGCGGCGGAACGTGGGCAGCGTGTCCATCAGGCCGACCTCGGGATCGACCGTCTCCGGGTCGTGGTACTCCCAGCCCGGCTGCTGCTCCTCGCTGCCCCGGTGGTGGTCGACGGTGAGCGCACTGACCCCGGCCGCGCGGGCCGCGTCGGCGAGCAGGATCGTGGACCGGCCGCAGTAGGTGCCGACCTCCAGCAGCGGCAGCCCGAGCCGCCCGGCCTCCACGGCCGCCGCGTACAGCGCCAGGCCCTCGCCGGTGGGCATGAACCCCTTCGCCGCCTCGAACGCGGCCAGGATCTCGGGCTTCGGGGCCGCGGGCATGGGGTTCCTCTCGGTCGTACGACGGTTCAGGGCGCCCATCGTGCCGCACCCCCGGCCGCCGGGCGGCAGGGGGGCCGGTGAGGAGCGGGGGTGCGGCACGAGTCAGGCGGAGACCGTCTCGCCGGGGAGCGGCAGGTCCAGGTCGACCGGGCGCTCGTCGCCCGCGTGGGTCGCGGAGGAGGCGAGCGGGCCGTGCCCCGTGGCCCGGGCGGCCACGACGTAGGAGCCCTGGGCGGGGACGGTGAGCGTGTAGCTGCCGTCCTCGGCGGAGAGCGTGGCCCCGGCCTGACGGCCGCGGCGGTCGATCAGCGTGACCTTGGCGCGGGCGACCGGCGAGCCGTCGGCGCCCAGGACCCGGCCGCGGAAGCCGCGCAGGGCCCGCTCGGCGCGCTCCAGCGCGGCGTCCTCCTCGCCGGCGGCGCGCGACTGCGGCTTGCCCGGCGGCCGTCGGCCCGGCAGGAACAGCGCCAGCAGCAGGCCCACGGCCACCGCGCCCGTCGCGATCAGGAAGGAGACCCGGAAGCCGTGCATGGTCGGGATCTCGACACCGCCGACGTTGTTCGCGGTGTTCGCCAGCACCATGCCGATCACGGCGCTCGACACCGACGTGCCGATGGAGCGCATCAGGGTGTTGAGGCCGTTGGCCGCACCCGTCTCCGACGCCGGGACCGCGCCCACGATCAGCGCGGGCAGCGAGGAGTAGGCCAGGCCGATGCCCGCGCCCAGGAGGACGGAGATGACCAGGCTCTGCCAGGCGGCGCTCATCAGGCCGAGGCCGGCGCCGTAACCGATCGCGATGATCAGCAGGCCGAGGATCAGGGTGACCTTGGGGCCGTACTTCGCGGACAGGCGGGCGTAGACGGGAGCCGTGAACATCATCGTCAGGCCGAGCGGCGCGACCAGCAGACCCGCGACGACCATCGACTGGCCGAGGCCGTAGCCGGTGGACGTCGGCAGCTGGAGCAGCTGGGGCAGAACCAGGGAGACGACGTAGAAGGAGACGCCGACCATGATCGAGGCGAGGTTGGTGAAGAGGACGGCCGGGCGGGCCGTGGTGCGCAGGTCCACCAGCGGGGCCTTCACGCGCAGCTCCATCACGCCCCACAGCACGAGCACCACCGCCGACGCGATGAACAGGCCGAGCGTGGTGCCGGAGGTCCAGCCCCAGTCGCTGCCCTTGGTGATCGGCAGCAGGAACAGCACGAGCCCGGCGGACAGGCCGAGCGCGCCCGGCAGGTCGAAGGTGCCCCCGGCGCGCATCGGGGACTCCGGTACGACGAGGAGGGTCAGGGCGATGGCCAGCACGCCGAGGCCGGCGGCGCCGTAGTACAGGGCGTGCCAGTCGCTGTGCTGGGCGACCAGGGCGGCGGCGGGCAGGGCGAGGCCGCCGCCGACACCTATGGAGGAGCTCATCAGGGCCATCGCCGAGCCGAGCTTCTCGCGGGGCAGCATGTCGCGCATCAGGCCGATGCCGAGCGGGATCGCCCCCATCGCGAAGCCCTGGAGGGTGCGGCCGATGATCATGAGCAGCAGATCGCTGGTGAGCGCGCTGACCAGGGCGCCGACGACCATCACCGCCAGGCTCAGGATCAGCATGCGGCGCTTGCCGTGGAGGTCGCCGAGGCGGCCCATGATCGGGGTGGCGACCGCGCCCGAGAGGAGGGTCGAGGTGAGGACCCAGGTGGCGTTGCCGGGGGTGGTGTCCAGCAGGCGCGGCAGATCCTTGATCACCGGCACGAGCAGGGTCTGCATCACCGCGACAACGATGCCCGCGAAGGCGAGCACCGGGACCACGGCCCCGCTCGCTCTGCCTGCGGTGCGGTCTGTCGTCGTCTGCGTCATGGAAGAGGGCCTCCGGGCCGGGGTGCGACGGGTACGTGGACTCTGAACCTCGTACGTCCAGGCAACTATTCCGTTGCTTTGGCACCCTAACGAAATCTTGACCTTCTCTTGGGATTCAGCGAGGTCCTAGGGCCCGGGACGGAGGTCACGACCCGGCGAAATCCCGATGCAAGGGGCGCGAGGCGGTTGAGAGCATGACACCCATGCTCGAATCCGCCGACGCCGACGCCGCCCGCACCCGCATATCCCGACGGTCCCGGCTGCGTCCGCGCGGGGCCCCGCCGATGTGGCTCGTCGTGGCGCTCACCTGCGCCGGGCAGTTCCTCGTCGTGCTCGACGTGTCCGTCGTCAACGTGGCGCTGCCCTCGATGCGGACCGGGCTCGGGCTCAGCGAGCAGGGCCTGCAGTGGGTCGTCAACGCCTACGCGATCGCCTTCGCCGGGTTCATGCTGCTCGGCGGGCGCGCCGGGGACCTCTACGGCCGCAAGCGGATGTTCCTCGTCGGGCTCGGCCTGTTCACGCTGGCCTCGGCGGCGGGCGGGCTGGCGCAGGCCGACTGGCAACTGCTCGTGGCGCGGGCCGTGCAGGGGCTGGGCGCGGCGGTGCTGGCGCCCTCGACGCTGACGATCCTCACGGCGTCGGTGCCCGAGGGCGCCGCCCGGACCCGGGCCATCGGGACGTGGACGGCGGTCGGGGCCGGCGGTGGCGCGGCCGGCGGCCTGGTCGGCGGACTCCTGGTGGAGACGCTCTCCTGGCGCTGGGTGCTGCTGATCAACGTCCCCGTCGGGGCCGTGGTGCTGTGCGCCGCCGCCTGGTTCCTCACCGAGGGCCGGGCCGGGGACGGCCGACGCCTCGACCTGCCCGGCGCGCTCCTCGTCACGGCCGGCCTCGGCACGCTGGCCTACGGCATCTCCCAGACGGAGGCGGCGGGCTGGACGGCACCGGCCACCCTGCTGCCCCTGCTCGCCGGTCTGGCCCTGCTCGGGGCGTTCCTCGCGGTCGAGGCCCGCACGGCCAGTCCGCTGATGCCGCTCGGCCTCCTGCGCGTCCGCTCGGTTTCCTCCGCGAACGTCTCGATGTTCCTGTGCGGCTCCGCGATGTTCTGCATGTGGTTCTTCATGACCCTCTACGCGCAGAACGTCCTCGGCTACACCCCGCTCGAAGCCGGCCTCGCCCTGGTCCCGAGCTCCCTCGCCGTCATCCTCGGCTCCAAGCTCGCACCCCGCCTGATGCGCCCGATCGGCCCGCGCAACGTCGCCGTACTGGGCACCCTGGTCGCCGTGGCCGGCTTCGCCTGGCAGTCCACGATGACGCCCGACGGCTCCTACGCCACGGCGATCCTCGTCCCCGGCGTCCTCATGATGCTCGGCGCGGGACTGGCGGCGACCCCCCTCGCCTCCCTGGCCACCTCCGGCGCCGCCCCCGAGGAGGCGGGCCTGGTCTCCGGGCTCGTCAACACGTCCCGCACGATGGGCGGCTCCCTGGGCCTGGCCGTCCTGTCCACCCTGGCGGCGGCCGAGTCGGCGGGCCACACGACCCCGCAGGCCCTGACAGCGGGCTACGCACTCGCGTTCCGGGTGGGGACCGGGGTGCTGGCGGCCGGGGCCGTGCTGATGTGGGTGTGGCTCCCGCGGCGGGCGGCCCGGGTGCCGTGAGCCGGGCAGTCAGCTAGTGCCTGCCGCGGCGCTAGAAGTCCGTCGCGTCGTACGCCAGGTGGAAGACCCGCCGGGGTCCCGGCGCCCAGGAGTTGACGGCCAGGTCGTACGCGTCCGTGATGACCGGCCGGGGTCCCGGCGCCCAGGAGTCGACGGCCAGGTCGTACGTGTCCGTGATGACCGGCCGGTAGCGGGGGAGGACCCGGGAAGCCGCCCCGGAAGACGACCGCGTCTCGGGGGCCGGGGCAGGGCGCTCGTACGGACTCCGGCCGGACACATGTCATCCCGCCGACTGATCTGACACAGCGTCAGGAGGCTTCACAAGTGCCGGGGCCTCGGCTATACAGAGGGCGCGGGACTGGAACGCGTTCCAGTTCGTGTTCCCGTTCGGTCCCAGACGGCCTCGGTGCGGCCGACGGTGCGGACGGCCGTACCGAGGTCCCTCCTTCCGGCGATCAGGAGCCCCATGCCCATCGACGCAGCCACGGCGCTCGCGGCCGAACCACGGACCGGCGAGCTCTCCTGGGACCACAGGGACGTGCAGCTCTACCACCTCGGCATCGGCGCCGGCAGCCCCGCCACCGATCCCGACGAGCTGCGCTACACCCTGGAATCCCGGCTGCACGTCCTGCCGAGTTTCGCCACCGTCGCGGGCGGCGGAAAACCCGGCGTGACCAGCGGACTGTCCATGCCCGGCATCGAGGTCGACCTGGCCCGCGTCCTGCACGGCGGCCAGAGCCTCGTGATCCACCGGCCCCTCCCGGCGACGGGCACCGCCACCGCCACCCACCGGATCGCCGCCGTGTACGACAAGGGCACGGCTGCCGTCCTCGTCCTGCGTACCGAAGTCGCCGACACACAGGGGCCGTTGTGGACCAACGACGCGCAGATCTTCATCCGCGGCGAGGGCGGCTGGGGCGGCGACCGCGGCCCCTCGGCCCGACTCGAGCCCCCCACCGGTGAACCCGGCCGGACGGTCGAGCGGCCGACCCGCGAGGACCAGGCCCTGCTCTACCGGCTCTCCGGCGACTGGAACCCGCTGCACGCCGACCCCGAGTTCGCCAAGGTCGCCGGATTCGAACGGCCCATCCTGCACGGCCTGTGCACCTACGGCATCACGCTCAAGGCCGTTGTCGACACGCTGCTCGGCGGGGACGTGACCCGGGTGCGGACCTACGCCACCCGGTTCGCCGGAGTCGTGTACCCGGGCGAGACCCTGCGGATCCGCATGTGGCACACACCCGGATCCACCCGGGTCGCCGTCGGTGCCGTGGAGCGTGACGACGCCCCCGTCCTCGCCGACACCGTCGTCGAACACACCTGACCCAGCACGCCGTACGAGGGGAGCCCGCACCATGCGCGCAGCCGTACTGCACGAGATCGGCCAGGACAAGCTGGAGGTCCTCGACGACGTCGAGGCGGTGGGGTTCGGGCCCGGCAAGGTCAGGATCCGGGTGCGTGCCACGGGGCTGTGCCACTCGGACCTGTCCGCCATGAGCGGGGTACTGCCGCAGCCCGCGCCGTTCGTGCCCGGGCACGAGGGCGCGGGCGAGATCCTCGAGGTGGGCGAGGGCGTCGCGCACCTGAGGGCCGGTGACCGGGTCGTGGTGTGCTGGCTGCCCGCCTGCGGCTCCTGCCCCGCCTGCAGGCGCGGGCAGACCGAGCTGTGCCTGGCCGGGTTCATGAACGCGGGCACCCCCAACTTCAAACGGCCGGGCGGGGACGTCTTCGGCTTCGCCGGCACCGGCACCTTCACCGAGGAGGTCGTCGTCGACGCCGGCTGCGCGGTGCCGATCCCCGACGACGTGCCCTTCGACATCGCCGCGCTGATCGGCTGCGGGGTGACGACCGGCCTCGGCGCAGCCCTCAACACGGCCGATCTGGAGCCCGGTTCGTCGGTGGCGGTCATCGGCTGCGGGGGCGTCGGCATCTCCGTCATCCAGGGAGCGCGGCTCAAGGGCGCCGCCGAGATCGTCGCCGTCGACCCGATCGCCGCGCGCCGCGAGTCCGCGCTCGGGTTCGGCGCCACCCGGGCGATCTCCCCCGACGAACTGCCCGACGCCAAGCAGCAGGTCACGGCCGGCGAGGGCTTCGACCACGTCTTCGAGGTCGTCGGCAAGTCCGCCACGGCACGCACCGCGTACGACAACACCCGGCGCGGCGGCACCCTCGTCGTGGTCGGCGCCGGAGCCATGGACGACTTCCTCCAGCTCAACATGTTCGAGCTGTTCTTCGACGAGAAGCGGATCCTGCCGTCCCTGTACGGCGGCGGAGACGTGCTGCGCTCCTACGAGCGCACCATCGCCCTGTGGCGCGCGGGCCGGGTCGACCTGGCCGGTCTGATCACCCACCGGGTCCCGTTCGCCGACATCAACGAGGCCCTGGACCAGATGCGGACCGGGACGGCCCTGCGCACCTGCATCGAGATGTGAGGACCCACGCCATGGCGCTGCCCCTGGAGGGACGGTCCGCGATCGTCACCGGCGCGGGCCGCGGGCTCGGCCGGGCCGAGGCGCTGGAACTCGCCCGGCTCGGAGCCGCGGTCGTCGTCAACGACTACGGACAGCCCGGCCGCGACGGCACCGGCGAGGCCTCGGCCGGGCCCGCCGAGGAGGTCGCCGCCGAGATCCGCGCGGCGGGTGGGACCGCCCTCGCCCACACCGGCGACGTCTCCGACTTCGAGCAGGCGCGCACGCTCGTCGAGTCGGCGGCCGACACGTTCGGCAGGCTCGACATCCTCGTCAACAACGCGGGCATCCTGCGCGACCGCATGGTGTTCTCGATGTCCGAGGAGGAGTGGGACTCCGTCCTGCGCGTGCACCTCAAGGGCCACTTCAACACCACCCGGTTCGCCGCCGCGCACTGGCGTGAGCGGTCCAAGCGGGCCGGGGAGCCGGTGTTCGGACGGATCGTGAACACCTCCTCGGAGGCGTTCCTCGCCGGATCCGCCGGGCAGCCCAACTACGCGGCCGCCAAGGGCGGGATCGTCGGCCTCACCACCTCCACCGCCCTCGCCCTCGGCAAGTACGGCGTCACCGCCAACGCCATCTGCCCGCGCGCCCGCACCCGCATGACGGAGGACGTCTTCGCGGGCGTCGAGCAGCCGGCCGGCCCGGGCCTCGACCCGCTCGCCCCCGAGCACGTGGCCCCCCTCGTCGGATACCTGGCCTCACCCGCCGCCGCCCACGTGAGCGGGCAGCTCCTCGTGGTGCACGGTGGGACGGTCGCCGTCGTCGAACGGCCGCGGATCGCCGCCAAGTTCGACAGCAAGCAGGACACCTTCACCTACGACGAGCTGGAGGCCGTCCTCGGGCCGTACTACGCGGGCCGCCCGGCGGGGGAGACGTTCGCGGCGGCGGAGGTACTGGGGCTGAAACGCGGCTGAAGGGCACCAGGGCACGGACGCTGGTGTGAACGACACGGAACGGCCCTCCCCGCTGGTGGCGGGAAGGGCCGTTCGCCGTCTGGTGACCGACGTGCCGTCAGGCAGCGGTCACGACCTGCCCGGTCTCCGCCACCGGCTTGCGGTGGCGTCCGCGCGGAGCCGTCTCGCCGTCCTGCGTGGAGACCTCACCACGGTGCCGGCCGTGGCCGGAGGACGTGGAGGGCTGCTGGACGTCGGCAGTACGCGGCTGGTTCGTGCTGGCGTCGCTCATCGGATGGAATTCACCCCGTCAACATGATCTTTTTTACAGCCGGGTGAGTCTAACCGGCACCCCTGACCTCGAATCCAGGCGGCCACGCCAACCGGCACTAGTTCGTTACAAGGCGTCCCAACGGAGCTTCCCGAAGCGGCACGGGGCGCGGCGCCGAGGGTGCCGGAGGAGGAGCGGACGGCGCTGACGGGGCGGGGGACTCGTGCTCCCCGCGTCCCCCGGGGGGTTCCGGAACCTGGGCTGCCGGCTCCGGCTCCGGCGGCACGGCCCCGGGCGGACTCACCCGCGCCACCCCGCACGGCACGGCCTGCGTCGCGTACGGCAGCCGCAGCACCCCCTCCGGTGTCCACACACCCGTGCCCGCCAGCCACCCCTCGGGCGCCCGGAGATGGTGCACCCGCCGCTCGACGGGCCGCCAGACACCGACCCAACTGCCCGCCGGCCCGTCCAGCCGCAACGCCACCGCGCAGCTCTCCGGCGTGAGCACCTGCCCCGGCTGGATCGCGAACGGCGTGACGGAGCAGTCGCGCAGCCGCAGACACTCCGGGAAGCGCACCGGCAGCGAGCTGCCCAGCACGCCCCAGCCCAGCCGGCCCTGCCCCGGCGAGGGCGCGTCCGAGCGGACGATCAGCAGTCCGCTGTCGAGGTCGGCGAGCAGCAGCCGGTCGTCGCTCTCGGCTGCGATCTGCAGCAGCGGCGACACCTCTCCACCGCCGTCCAGGTCCACCACGACGGTCTTGACACGACCCCCGGCCTCCCGGTCCAGCGCCAGCAGCCGGCCCGCCCGGTCCAGCCAGACCCCGCCCGTGCAGCGGCCGGGCAGCTCGGCCAGCCGCTCGGGCCCGAAGGCGCCGCCCGCCACCAGCCACACCGACGTCGACCGCGGCCCGACGGCGAGGGCGTAGGCCCGTTCACCGCCCGGGGCGGGCGGCAGCAGCCGCAGCCGGGCGGTCGCGTCCGCGCACTCGACCGCGCCCAGGGGCAGCTCGCCGGTGCCGGGCCCGGTCGGGTACAGCAGCGAGAAGGCGTGCCGGGCGGCCACCACCCGGTGGATGAGAACCCGCCCGTCGCCCATCGGCTGCACCTCGGTGCCGGGCTCCTCCGGCTGGTTGCGGGGCAGGGGCACCGCGTACGGCTCGGGGCCGTCCAGGGTCCAGCGCTCCGGGAACCAGGAGTCGCCGGCCGACGCGAGACGAGCGCCGTAGGCACCGTCCGCGGTGAGTGTGCAGCCTGCCGGCGCGGTCCCGTCCTCGTCCTCGGATCCCGCCGAGGGTTCGATCGCACAGGCCGTCATCGTTCGGTCACCTCCAGTGACGAAGGTAGTTATCGCACGCGCGGGCGGGGAATGTCTCGGGCGCGGGCTTCACACATAAGGGTGTTCCAGGAACGATTCGCCTGAGGAAAAGGGGACGATTGTGCTGAGCGGGACGACGGGCGCCCGGAGCGGGCGGTGACGGTGCAACGCCACAGATCAGGCGGGTAGCCTTGCTTCCGTGCCCCGTCTGTCTGAAGTCATCGCCGCGCTGGAGACCCTGTGGCCCGCCGAGCGGGCCGAGTCCTGGGACGCGGTCGGCACCGTCGTGGGCGACCCGGACCAGGAGGTCA
Organism: Streptomyces sp. 378; assembly: GCF_030124145.1. Taxonomy (GTDB): domain Bacteria; phylum Actinomycetota; class Actinomycetes; order Streptomycetales; family Streptomycetaceae; genus Streptomyces. The sequence goes on along the minus strand of NZ_JASKMS010000006.1, from coordinate 105,579 downwards.
CGCGAGTCCTGTTCGCCGTCGACCCGGTCCAGGAGATCGTCGACGAGGCGGTGAAACTGGGCACCGACCTGCTCGTCACCCACCACCCGCTCTACCTGCGCGGCACGACCACGGTCGCGGCGACGCACTTCAAGGGCCGTGTCGTGCACACCCTCATCAAGAACGACATCGCGCTGCACGTCGCCCACACCAACGCCGACACCGCCGACCCGGGTGTCTCCGACGCCCTCGCGGGCGCCCTGGACCTGCGGATCACCGGGCCGCTCGTGCCCGACCCCACCGACCCCGAGGGCCGCCGCGGCCTCGGCCGGCTCTGCGCGCTGGACCACCCGCTGACCGTCCGCGAGCTCGCCGCCCGCGCCGCCGAGCGGCTGCCCGCCACCGCGCAGGGCATCCGCGTCGCCGGCGACCCCGAGGCGCTCGTGCACACCGTCGCCGTCAGCGGCGGCTCCGGCGACAGCCTCTTCGACCACGTCCGCGCGGCCGGAGTCGACGCCTTTCTCACCGCCGACCTGCGCCACCACCCGGTGTCGGAGGCCCGCGCCCACAGTCCCCTCGCGCTGCTCGACGCGGCGCACTGGGCCACCGAGTGGCCCTGGTGCGAGCTGGCCGCGAGCCAGCTCGACGAGATCTCCGACCGGCACGGATGGGACCTGCGCGTCCACGTCTCGAAGACGGTCACCGACCCCTGGACCGCGCACGCGGCCTCAACCACTTCTGACCCCCTTGGAGCCCCGAACTGAACGCCGCGCCCGCCGACCAGATCCGACTCCTCGACCTCCAGGACCTCGACGTCCGCCTCCAGCAGCTCGCGCACAAGCGCAGGTCGCTGCCCGAGCACGCCGAGATCGAATCGCTGACCAAGGACCACACCCAGCTGCGCGACCTGCTCGTGGCCGCGCAGACCGAGGAGAGCGACACCGCCCGCGAGCAGACCAAGGCCGAGCAGGACGTGGACCAGGTGCGCCAGCGCGCCACCCGCGACCAGCAGCGCCTGGACTCCGGCGCCGTCACCTCCCCCAAGGACCTGGAGAACCTCCAGCGCGAGATCGCCTCCCTCGCCAAGCGGCAGGGCGATCTGGAGGACGTGGTGCTGGAGGTCATGGAGCGCCGGGAGTCCGCGCAGGAGCGGGTCGCCGAGCTGACCGAGCGCGTCACCTCCGTCCAGTCGAAGATCGACGACGCCACCGCGCGCCGCGACGCCGCCCTCGAGCAGATCGACGGCGAGGTCGCCACGGTCACCAAGGAGCGCGAGGTCATCGCCGGTTCGATCCCCGACGACCTGCTCAAGCTCTACGACAAGCTGCGCGGGCAGCAGGGCGGCGTCGGCGCGGCCAAGCTGTACGCGCGCAGCTGCCAGGGCTGCCGGCAGGAGCTCGCCATCACCGAGCTGGCCGAGATCCGCAAGGCGGCACCCGACACGGTGATCCGCTGCGAGAACTGCCGCCGCATCCTGGTGCGCACGTCCGAGTCCGGTCTCTAGGCCTTCAGGGAGCCGTTCCGGTGCGGGAGTTCATCGTCGAGGCCGACGGCGGTTCGCGGGGCAACCCGGGGCCCGCGGGCTACGGGGCCGTGGTCAGCGACGCGGCGACGGGGGAGACCCTGCGGGAGACCGCCGAGTACATCGGCGTCGCCACGAACAACGTCGCCGAGTACCGCGGCCTCCTCGCGGGCCTGCGCGCCGCTCACGCGCTGGACCCGGCGGCGACGGTCCACGTCCGGATGGACTCCAAGCTCGTCGTCGAGCAGATGTCGGGCCGCTGGAAGATCAAGCACCCTGACATGAAGCCCCTGGCGGCACAGGCGGCCCGCGTCTTCCCGCCCGGGCGCGTCACGTACGAGTGGATGCCGAGGGAGCGCAACAAGCACGCCGACCGGCTGGCCAACGAGGCGATGGACGCGGGGGCGAAGGGCGAGCAGTGGTCCCAGGCGGAGTCGACGGCCGAGCCGGCCGGGGTCGTTGGGGGTGGCGCAGGGGTCGCGGGGGTTTCCGGAGTCGCTGGGGGTGGCGCAGGGGTCGCGGGGGTCTCCGGGGTCGCTGGGCGGGCTGCCGGGGGCGCCGGGCGCGCTGAGGCCGTCGCCCCCTCCGGGCCGCCCGGTGACGCGGCGGCGGGCGCGGCGCGGGTGCGCGGAGCTCTGGCGGAAGGCCGCGCGTCGGCCGAGGCGGCCGGTTCGGGCCCGGATGCCGCAGGGGCCGCGGCGCGACCCTCCCGGGTCGTTCAGGGCGCGGCACCTGCGTCCCGTGTCGTTCAGGGCGCGGCACCTGCGTCCGGCCGCGTCGCGACGAGCCCGCCGGGCGGCGAGGCCACGACGGCCGAGGCCGGTGCGCAGGCCGCCGGAAGCGGGGCCGCTTCCGGCGAGGCGACGGATGACGCCGATGCGCGTGCCGCGAGGGCTGTCGGGGGTGCGGGGGCCGCTCCGGTCGATGCCGGTACGCGTGCTGCGGCGGCCGAGGCCGGTGGCGATGCGCGTGCCGCCACGGTCGTCGCCGCCCCCGGCTGGGCCCCCGCCGACATGGGCGCCCCCGCCACGTTCGTCCTGCTGCGCCACGGCGAGACCCCGCTGACGCCCCAGAAGCGGTTCTCCGGGAGCGGCGGAACCGACCCCTCCCTCTCCGACACCGGCCGGGAACAGGCCGAACGGGCCGCCGCGATGCTGGCCCGGCGGGGCACCGTACAGGCCGTCGTGTCGTCGCCGCTCGCCCGTACGCGGGAGACCGCCGGGATCGTCGCCGCCCGGCTCGGGCTCGACGTCGCCATCGACGACGGGCTGCGCGAGACCGACTTCGGTGCCTGGGAGGGACTCACCTTCGCCGAGGTGCGCGAGCGCCACCCCGACGACCTGAACGCCTGGCTGGCCTCCCCGGACGCCGAACCCACCGGCGGCGGCGAGAGCTTCGCGGCGACGGCCGCCCGGCTCGCCGCCACCCGCGACAAGCTGGTCGCGGCCCACGCGGGCCGGACGGTCCTGCTCGTCACGCACGTGACCCCGATCAAGACGCTCGTCCGGCTCGCCCTGGGGGCCCCGCCGGAGTCCCTGTTCCGCATGGAACTGTCGGCCGCGTCCCTGTCGGTGGTCGCCTACTACGCGGACGGCAACGCCAGCGTCCGTCTCCTCAACGACACGTCCCACCTGCGCTGAGCGCCGCCGCCTCCCGGGTCAGCGCCTCCACACGGTCCCAGTCGCGAGCCGCGACGGCGTCCCGCGGCAGCATCCAGCTCCCGCCCACACAACCGACGTTGGGCAGGGCCAGGTAGTCCGGCGCGGAGGCCGGGCCGATCCCGCCCGTCGGGCAGAAACGGGCCTGGGGGAGCGGCCCCGACAGCGACCTCAGATACGCCGTACCGCCCGCGGCCTGCGCCGGGAAGAACTTCATCTCCCGCACCCCGCGCTCCAGCAGCGCCACGACCTCCGACGCCGTCGACACCCCCGGCAGGAACGGCACCCCGGACGCCCGCATCGCCTCCAGCAGCACGTCCGTCCAGCCGGGACCGACCAGGAAGCGGGAGCCCGCGGCCACCGCCTCCGTCACCTGGCCGGGACGGATCACCGTCCCCGCCCCGACGACCGCCCCGGGCACCTCCCGGGCGATCTCCCCGATCGCCTCCAGGGCCGCGGGCGTCCGCAACGTCACCTCGATCGCGGGCAGCCCGCCCGCCACCAGCGCCCGCGCCAGCGGTACGGCGTCCCGGGCATCGTCGATGACGACGACGGGGACGACGGGCGCGAGGTCCAGCACGGAGGCGGGCAGGGCAGGGGAGGCCATGGCCTCATCCTGTCGTCGGAGTGCAGAGCACGCAAAGGTCGTTGCACGCTCTGCAATTCCTGCTAGTGCACCTCGTCCACCAGCACATCAAGCGACCATGCCTGCCCCGCCTTGGCCGGTGCCTGCGCCTCCACGACGTACCCGAGATCGCGGAGCGTCTCCACCAGCTCGGCCGGCCCCTTCGGGTCGGCCCCGGCGGTCAGCAGGCTGCGCACGATCCGCCCCTTCGTCGCCTTGTTGAAGTGGCTGACCACCTTCCGCGTCGGCGCGTGCAGCACCCGCACCGACGCCGTCCGCCCGGCGACCTCGCCCTTCGGCTTCCAGGCGGCGGCGTACGCGGCGGACCGCAGATCCAGCACCAGCCCGCTCCCGGCCACCTCGGGCAGCACCGACGCCATCGGCGCACGCCAGTGCGCGCCCAGCGCCCCGAGCCCTGGCAGCCTCACACCCATCGAGCACCGGTAGGACGGAATCCGGTCCGTCACCCGCACCGCACCCCACAGCCCGGAGAACACGAGCAGCGACCGCCCGGCACGCCGCTTGGCGGCCGTGTCGAGGGACGCCAGGCCGAGGGAGTCGTAGAGCACGCCGGTGTAGATCTCCCCGGCCGGCCGTGCCCCCGCCGTCCGCAGTTCCGCGTTCTTCGCGACCTCGCTCCGCAGCCCCTCGCTCAGGCCCAGCACCTCACGCGCCTTGTCCTCGTCCCCGGAGCACAGCTCGACCAGCTCGCCGAGGACGGCCTCCCGGGCCTCGGCGAGCCCCGGCAGCGACAGCGACTCCGGCTTCAGCGGGGCACCACGGCCGGAAGAGGCCTTGCCCTCGGACGGCGGCAGCAGGACAAGCACGCGTACTCCTTCGATCGAACTCCGCCGACAGCGTACGGGGACGTGGTGGGGAGTTCAGACGCGTGCCCGGCCGAGGGCGCGGACCAGACCGTCGGCGTCGTCGGCGTGGAAGCGGACCACCCGCACCGCGCGGCGCCGCCCGAGGAAGGTGACGTGCGTGACCGGTTCCGTCAGTTCGAGCGTGACGGTGGTCTGCGAGCCGACCTCGACGTTCAGCTCGCCGTCGGCCGGTTCGTGCGTCATCCGCAGCTCACGCCGCACGGAGCCGATCCGCTCCAACGGCACCGGCAGATCGACATGGACGTACCGCCGTATCCGCAGCGAGCCGCGCTCCACATCCAGCACATGCGGACGCACGACCGAGGAGGCGTGCAGCGCCACGACGAACACAATCGTGTACACGTCGAGGAAGAGGAACACCGCGTGCACGGCCGGCCAGTCCCGCAGCAGCACCGACAGCGCGACCGTCTCGACCAGGCACACGAACGCGAACCCGGCCATCATCGCGCCCTGCCCACGCGCGTACCCGAAGGCCACCCCGCCGCCCGTCCCGTGCGTACGCCGCACCACCCACAGGGCGAGACTCGCGAACAACCGCACCTCGTGCCGGACCAACAGCCCCCCGACCCTCATCACCGCTCCTCGCTGAGGATCCGCAGGGCACGACGGACCGCCTCCGCCTGGGCCGGGGCGAGATCGTCGTAGAACGCGCGCAGGAAACCGCCGTCCTGGTCGAGCTCCCCGGACTGCGGGAACAGCCCCGGCGGGATGCAGTCCGCGAGCGCCCGGGCCGCCTCGGCGACGCGCGGATCATCGGGTTCGGCACCGGACAGCGCGTCGAGCAGCGCGTAGGCCTCACCGGCCCGCGCCACCGCCTCCGGACTCCCCAGCGCCTCACCCACCGACGACACCAGCCGCTCCCGGTCGGCGGCCGGCATGGCGGTCTCCAGGAAGGCGATGATCTCGCGGTCCTTGGCGGCCATCGGCGAGTCCGACAGATGCGCGGTCCCGGCGAACAGCGCGGCCAGCTCGGGCGACACGGGCCCTTCGGCGGGCACCCCGCCCTCCGCGTCCAGCAGGGTCCGCAACCGCGCCCGCCGCTCCCGCAGCGCCTGCTCCTGTCGCGCCAGATCCTCGTCCAGCTCGGTCAGCACCTCGACGAGGTCCTTCCCGGCGTCGTCCGCGAGCACGTCCCGCACCTCCGCGAGCCCCAGCCCCAGCTCCGTCAGCCGCCGGATCCGCGCCAGCACGACGGCATGCCGCAGCTCGTACTCCCGATACCCGTTCGCCCGCCGCTCCGGCTCGGGCAGCAGCCCCACATGGTGGTAGTGCCGCACGGCCCGCGTGGTGACGCCGACGACCCCGGCGAGTTCTCCGATCCGCATGCCACCAGTGAAGACGTTGACGCCGCGGCAGGGTCAAGCGGACGGCTCGGTGCCTGACGGTGACCTTGATCGTGTGCCACGATCGGGGGAAGGCATCCCCATCTCACGGACAGGTGATCAGCCGATGTCCCAGTCTGGCGAGCGACAGAAGGAGGGGCGCGACATGACTGCCACGGCCCACGAGCCGCTCTCGCAGGAAGAGGTCCTGCTGGAGGGCTTTCTCGCCCTGGACACCCCGGAGGGTTTCCGGGCCGAGCTGCTCGAGGGGGAGATCGTTGTGACGCCGCCGCCGGACGGGGATCACGAGGACTACATCGGGCTGATCGTGAACCAGGTGATCAGGCGTTCCCGGACCGACATGCAGTTCTCAGGGAACAAGGGACTGAAGTTGCGACGGGGAGGCGAATGCCCGAAGGACCATGTGGTTCCGGACGGCACGTTCGCTCCCATGGAACTGCGCCTGTACCGGGGAGCCGAGTCCTGGATGCCCTGCGACGGCGTCGCCATGGTGATGGAGGTGACCTCCACCAAGCCGCAGGCCGACCGCGAGGCCAAACGCCGCTGTTACGCCCGCGCGGGCATCCCGCTCTATCTGCTGGTCGACCGGGACACGGCTCAGGTCACGGTGTTCAGCGAGCCGAAGGAGGACGACTACCGCGAGCACTGCGCCCGCCCCTTCGGCAAGTCCGTCACCCTTCCGGAACCGTTCGCCTTCGATCTGGACACCGCGGATCTCCTCTGATCCCCTGAGGCCGGGGGTGGGCGACATGGGGATACGAGAACAGGCGAGCTGGACGAGGGCACGACTCGGCCGGTCCGGCCCGCCGCTCGACCTCCTCACCGCCCACTTCGACCAGCACGTCTACGCCCCCCACGCCCACGACGAATTCACCATCGGCGTCACCGTCGGCGGCTCGGAGGTCATCGCGTACCGGGGTGGGCACATCCACTCCTACCCCGGCTCGATCGTCGTCCTGGAGCCCGGCGAGATGCACACCGGCGGCCCGGCCGCCTGCGACGGCTACGCCTACCAGGCCCTCTACGCCGAGCCGTCCCTCCTCACCGACGGCACCCTCGGCGGCCTCCCGCACTTCCGCGACCCCGTCCTGCACGACCCGGAGCTGGCGGCGGCCCTGCGCGCCGCCCACACCGACATCAGCACCTGCCCCGACCCCCTGGAGGCCGAGTCCCGGCTGCCCTGGCTGCTCACGGCCCTGGCCCGCCGCCACTCCACGGCCCGGGCGGGCGAGGACACGGTGCCGGGTGCCGACGGCATCGCGAGGACCGTACGCGACCGCCTCGCCGACGAACTGCTGGAACCCCCGTCCCTGGCGGCCCTCGCCACCGACCTGGGCCTGTCCCGCTACCAACTTCTCCGCGCCTTCCGCACGACCATGGGCGTACCGCCGTACGCCTGGCTCGCCCAGCACCGGGTGGCCAGGGCCCGCGGCCTCCTGGACGCCGGACTGCGCCCCGCCGAGGTCGCCGGACTCGTAGGCTTCGCCGACCAGGCGCACCTCACCCGCTGGTTCCGCCGGGTGCTGGGGGTGACCCCGGCGGCGTACCGCAACAGCGTTCAAGACCCGGCGAGGTGAGACGGCCGAGAATCGCCCCATGACTGCACGCGGCTGGTTCCTGTTCTCCCTGATGGGAGTGGTCTGGGGCGTCCCCTATCTGATGATCAAGGTGGCGGTGGACGAGCTGTCCCCGTCCATGGTGGTGTTCGCGCGCTGCGCCCTCGGCGCCGCACTCCTGCTCCCCTTCGCCCTGCGCCAGGGCGGCCTCGGCCGCACCGTCCGGACCCACTGGAAGCCGATGCTGGCCTTCGCCGTCATCGAGATCGTCGGCCCCTGGTGGACCCTGACCGACGCCGAACGCCATCTGTCCAGCTCCACCGCCGGACTCCTCATCGCGGGCGTGCCGATCGTCGCCGTACTCATGGCCCGCTTCTTCGGCGCCGAGGAACGCGTGGGCGCCCGCCGCATCACGGGCCTCGCCCTCGGCCTCGCGGGCGTCACCGTCCTCACCCTGCCGCACCTCACCGGCGGCGACGCCCTGTCGATGGCCGAGGTGCTCGTGACGGTCGTCGGCTATGCCACGGCCCCGCTGATAGCGGCCCGGTACCTCAAGGACGTCCCGACCCTCCAGCTGATCACCCCCTGCCTCATGCTCGCCGCCGTCGTCTACGCCCCGGCCGCCTACCTGACCCGGCCCGCCGCCATGCCCTCGGTCGACGTCCTGGCCGCCTTGGCCGGCCTCGGCGTCGTCTGCACCGCGATCGCGTTCGTTGCCTTCCTGGAGCTGATCAAGGAGATCGGCCCGACCCGGGCCGGTGTGATCACCTACGTCAACCCGGCGGTCGCCGTCGCCGCGGGCGCCCTCTTCCTGGACGAGGAACTGACCCTCGGTATAGGCGTGGCCTTCACCCTGATCCTCGCCGGCTCGGTGCTGGCCACGGCCGCGGGACCGAAGCGGGGCGTCCCCCGGGTACCATGGTCCACACGGCAGACGAGCCGGGCGGACGGCCGCGTGGAGTCCCCCTGACGGGGAGCTTCCCGAGGAACGTCCGGGCTCCACAGGGCAGGGTGGTGGCTAACGGCCACCCGGGGTGACCCGCGGGACAGTGCCACAGAAAACAGACCGCCGGGGACCTCGGTCCTCGGTAAGGGTGAAACGGTGGTGTAAGAGACCACCAGTGCCCAGGGTGACCTGGGCAGCTAGGTAAACCCCACCCGGAGCAAGGTCAAGAGGGAGCACCTCGGTGCTCCTGCGCGGACGATCGAGGGCTGCCCGCCCGAGTCCGCGGGTAGACCGCACGAGGCCGGTGGCAACGCCGGCCCTAGATGGATGGCCGTCGCCCCGACGACCGCGAGGTCCCGGGGTACAGAACCCGGCGTACAGCCCGCTCGTCTGCCGCTATCTGTGGCTTTGCCTAGGGAGGGCCTCTGATCTGCGACAGAGGCCTTTTCTGGTCTTTCGGGGGCGCTCGCCTCGGTGCCGACATCCGGGACGCGCTGACGGGCGACATCGACGCGTTGATCGCCGCGGGTGACGTGACCGAGTCGGAGGTCGGCCTGATGCCTGCGGAGGGGGCCTGACCTGTTGCGGTGGGCTCTCCGCGTAACGCCTGGAGAGCGTGCTGAGCTGCCAGGACGGGGTCGGCATCACGCGATGGCCAGGCGTCCCCTGCCCTCTCCGCGACCACCGGTACCGATGTCGCTGCCGCCAGGTACCCTCGGACACATCGTCAACGCGGCCCGACGGGCTTCCGCTCCACCCCGGTGGAGTCTCAAAGGACATGCCCCCACCCGCACGAGTCTCTTCGTGCTGCCTGGGGGAAGTCCTTGCTGTTCCGTGCGTCCGCGAAAACGGTCGCCGTCATGGCACTCGACGGTTCGCTGTTCCTGCACCTCACCGAGCAGTTCGCCCATATGCACGGCTATCGGCCCGGAGCCTCGGAGATGCGTTCCTGGGAGCGCAGCATCCCGCTTCTGGCCGCCGCTCTCAACGACGCCGGCCTGGGCGACGTCGAGGTCATGCTGGAGTACGCGCTGCCGCTGAACAGCAAGCGCGCTGACGCCGTCCTCGCGGGAGTGCACCCGGTCACTGGCGAGCCGTCCTACGTCGTGGTGGAGCTGAAGCAGTGGAGCCAGGCGGCTCCGCACGAGGACGACCCCACCCTGTGCCGTGTCGATGCCTATGCGCACCCCGTGCTCAACCCGATCGAGCAGGTGCGTCGATACTGCGACTACCTGGTCAACTTCAACGGCGCGGTGGCCGAGCACGGCGAGTGGATCCACGGAGTGGCCTTCCTGCACAACGCCACGGAGTTCGGGGTGACGGGGCTGCGGGAGATCGAGTACGACGGCCGGGGACGGCTCTTCACAGCAGAGCGTCGCGGCGCGTTCCTGGATCACCTCCGGTCGAGGTTGAGCGACAAGCATCCCGGTGCTCACGCGGCCGACGAACTGCTCGCCGGCGCCACTGTGCCGTCGAAGCAGCTGATGTCCGTGGCAGCCCAGGAAGTGCGGGAGCGGCAGCAGTTCGTCCTCCTCGACGAGCAGCAGGTCGCCTACCGCATGGTGCTCAACGCGGTGGAGAGGGCGAAGCGCGCCGACCACAAGGAAGTCGTCATCGTCACCGGCGGCCCGGGCACGGGGAAGAGCGTGATCGCGCTTCAGCTGCTCGGTGAGCTGTACCGCAGGGGTGTGGCCGCGGTGCACGCGACCGGCTCGCAGTCGTTCACGAAGACGATGCGCAAGGTGGCCGGCTCCCGGAAGCGGGAAGTCCAGGATCTCTTCAAGTACTTCAACAGCTTCATGACCACGGAGAAGAACAGCCTGGGTGCTCTGATCTGTGACGAGGCGCACCGCATCCGGGAAACCTCAGCCAACCGCTACACCCGCGCGGCACTGCGGACCGGCAAGGCACAGATCGACGAACTCATCGACGTCGCACACGTACCGGTCTTCTTCCTCGACGAGCACCAGGTCGTGCGTCCCGGCGAGATGGGCACCGTGGAGGAGATCCGTGAGGCCGCGGCCAGGCGGGGCATCGACTGTCATGTCGTCCCCCTGGAGAGCCAGTTCCGCTGCGGAGGCAGTGACGCCTATCTGCGCTGGGTGGTCCGGCTCCTCGGCCTCGAGCCCGGCGGGCCGGTCGTATGGGAGCCCGATGACCGCATGCAGTTGCGGGTCGCCGACAGCCCTGAAGAACTGGAGGCGTTCCTCGACGCCCGCCGCGCCGAGAAGTACGGTGCCCGGATGTCCGCGGGCTACTGCTGGCGGTGGTCCCCCGAGCCCAAGCCCGGCGACCCACTGCCTCCCGACGTCGTCATCGGGGGCTGGGCCCGGCCTTGGAACCTGCGCGGGGACCGGTCGGTCTCGGGCGCGCCTCCGTCCGCGCTGTGGGCCACCGACCCCGCGGGCTTCGGGCAGATCGGCTGCGTCTACACCGCCCAGGGCTTCGAGTACGACTGGTCCGGCGTCATCATCGGCCCGGACATGGTCTGGCGGGGTGACCACTGGATCACCGACCGCACGGCATCCAAGGACCCGGTGTTCAAGAGGTCCACACCGGACACCGATGTGGACCGTCTCATCCGCAACACGTACAAGGTGCTGCTGACGCGCGGCATGGTCGGCACGATCGTGTACTCGACCGATCCGGAGACCCGGGAGAAGCTGCGGGAGCTGGTTTCCGGCCGGCCGGAGTCACGCCCTGCCGTGATCGAGGAGCCTTCTCTGCGGAGGTGAGGGCGCGATATCCGGCCATGATGTCCGTGCTTCCGGCCGACCGACGTGTCCGATGTGTCGGGACGGGTGATCTCCTCTTTAAGATCCAACACGTCATTGCGGCCCGACGGGCTTCCCTGAGTGGACATGCCCCCACCCGCACGAGTCACTCGTGCTCTGGGGGATCCACCTCGTGTCCATGCTCCTGCTGAAACTGGCGGCGCGGGATCTGCTGAACCTGAACTCAAGGCGCCGTATGGTGCCTCACCTCGCTGCGAGGTGGCAGCACTTCCTCAACACCGACGCTTCGTTGACGGAACGTTCTGCCTGGGCAGAGAGCCTGGTGCATCTTGCCGAGGATCTGGTCGCCGCCGATCGCGGGAACGTCGAGATGGTCGTCGAGTGCGCCGCCACGGTCGACGAGACCGACCGCGCCGGCGACCCGCGGCTCATCGACGTCGTCCTCGTGGGCCATCATCCCGAGGAGAACGGGCTGTCCGTCCAGCTCGTCGAGCTGAAGCGTTGGTCGACGGTGACCCGGGTGGAGCGCGCCACCGCGGATCTGGTGCATGTCCCTGGAATGGGGGAGAAGAAGCATCCTGCGCTGCAACTGCGCGAATACTACGAGGCCTTCACGAGTGACAGAGGACCACTGCACGGACTGGACTACGAATGCGGGGGCTTCGCCTATCTGCATAACGCCACCGATGCCGCAGTGCCCCCGCTGGTCGGCCTGGACGCGCCGACCGGTTCCTACGCCCGTGTCTACACGACCGACCGTCGCGCGCAACTGCTGTCGGACCTGCGGGGCAGTTTCGCCGCCGACGGTGCCGACTCGGCGGCCGAGATCCTGTTACGGAGCATGGGCCTGCGCAACACCCCGCTGCTCGACGCCATGATCCGTTCCAGCGGCGAGGACACCGTCTTCACGCTGCGCGGGCGTCAGAAGAAGGTCGCGGACCAGATCCTCGACACTGCCGCCAAGGTGCTTCCCGATCCTCGGCAGCCCGCGCTCATCCCCGACGAACGGAGGGTGGTGTTCCTCGTCACGGGCGGTGCGGGTACGGGGAAGAGTGCCATCGGGCTCCAGCTCAAGGCCGAACTGGAGGCCGACGGCCGCACGGTCAAGTACGCGAGCGGCAGCCGGGCGTTCAACGGAGCACTGCAGGAGCACGTCGGTTACGGGGACCGGGAGTTCAAGGAGACCTTCACCTACTTCAGCAACTTCGTCACCCCGCCCGACCCACCGCTGGATGTGCTGATCTGCGACGAGGCCCACCGCCTGCGCGACCGCTCCACCAACCGCTTCTGGAAGCCCGAGGACTGGGGCACGAAGCCGCAGGTGGACGAACTCCTCGACGCCTCCCGGCTGACGGTGTTCTTCCTGGACGAGGGCCAGTCCGTGCGCCCGCAGGAGGTCGGCACCGTCGATCTCGTGGAGGACGCGGCACGGCGCTACGACGCCCAGCTGGTCCGTTGCCGCCTGCGGGAACAGTTCCGGTGCGGCGGCAGCGACGCCTACATCCGCTGGGTACGCGGCGCGCTGGGGGTGTCCGACTCTGAGCCCGAGCTGTGGACCCCGGACGGACTGATGCACGTCGAGGTCGTGGACAGCCCGGAGGAACTCGAGCGGATCATCCGTTCGGAGGCCGAAGCGGGAGCGTCCGCGCGCATGGTCGCCGGATACTGCTGGCCCTGGACGAAGCCCCTCGGCAAGGAGAAGCGACTCGAACCCGACGTCCGGATCGGTGACTGGCACCGGCCGTGGAACGCGGACAGCGACTCCTTCTGTGAGAACAAGACCGTCCCGCCCTCCAAGATCTGGTCCGTGCACGAGAACGGCCTCGGTCAGATCGGCTGTGTGTACACCGCGCAAGGCCTGGAGTGGGACTGGTGCGGCGTGATCATGGGCGAGGACATGGTGCGCCGGGGCGACCGTTGGGTGTTCCGCCGGGGCAAGGAGCGGACGGACAAGGAGGCGGGCGTCAAGCGGGTCGCCGTCCCCGGGTCGTTCGACCCCAAGGTGAAGCCGAAGAGTGTGGACGACGATGAGTTCGCCCGCCTCGTCCGGCATGCCTACCACGTGCTGATGACCCGGGCGAGCCGGGCGACCGTGCTCTACTCCACGGACGAGGAGACCCGGGACTATCTGAAGGGCCTCGTCGGCGACGTCGAGATCCACGGCCTGCGACCCACCTGGGAGAACCTGCCGGAGCAGGCCAGGCAGCCACATCTGCCCCGTCCCGGCCGGGGACGGCGCCGCCGCAGGAAGCGCCAGAAGAAGAACACTCCGCCCGGAGAGATGTTCCTCTTCTGAAACGGAGACCGTCCGGTGGAGTGGCGGGCTCCCGGGCCCGCCACCTGCCGGTCAGAAGACCAGGCGCGCTACCACGACAAGGGCCGTCACCACCAGATTGGTGATGACTCCCACCGTGACGTCGACCAGAATCTGACGAATCCGGTCACGACGTGCAGGCTTGTACTCAACGGGGTTCATCGGTTTCCACTCCTGAGCGTGAGCTGGGAATGGCAGGGATCGCCCTACCGGGCATCCGCAGTCACACCGCATGTGGCACGCGGTGGAGACCACTCGTCGCTCATCGCCGAGGACCGGCACCTGTAACACCGCCGACGTACCCTCCGGGAAGGTGCGCAGCGGGTAACCACGTTAGTGCACACGCCAGTTCACGTAGATCAATTTCGGACGCCGCAGTGTCTCCGTCTGGGCTCCGCGCGCGAGGGCGCCGGACTGCAAGGCGGCAATCGCGATGACATCCGTTGTGTGGAGTTTGCGCATTCCCCGCCTGAAAGGGTGGGCGAGGCTTCAGGATGTTCGTGGTCCGCACACCACAAGTCGCCGGACTCGGGTGATAAGGGGGGAATGTCCCGTACTCCCGCCCTTCACTGTCTCTTTTCATGCCACAGCCACCCACTAGGATTTCAGCCGAGGGTCTGACCACGAGGAACGGTCGCCCTCGCGGGACACGACGAGCGGGGAACAGGCATGCGGGAAGGCCGGTGGGTCACGGTCACCGAGTCCGAGTTCGATCACGAACGCCGCGGCCTGGAGGCGATCCGGGAGAAGCTGCCGGACTCCGACCCCTGGCGTGCCTGGTCGAACTTCACCTTCACCGCCAACACCGGCCACGTCCGCGAGGTCGACCTGCTGGTGGTGGCCCCCGGCGGCGTCTGCATGATCGAGCTCAAGGACTGGCACGGCTCGGTCACCTCCGAGAACGGCACCTGGGTGCAGACCACCCCTGGTGGCCGCCGCCGTACGCACGGCAACCCGCTGCACCTGGTCAACCGCAAGGCCAAGGAACTGGCCGGCCTGCTCGCGCTGCCCGGCAACAAGCGGGTCTGGGTCGCCGAGGCTGTTTGCTTCACGGACAACAGCCTCCGCGTACGCCTGCCCGCCCACGACCAAAACGGCGTGTACACGGTCCACCAACTGGTCGAGATGCTCAAGCAGCCACCGCGTGACGAGCGGCGCCGCATCACCGCGACCGGCTCGCGCGAGATCGAGGCGGCCCTCAAGACCATCGGCATCCGCAAGAGCGACGCGCAGTACAAGGTTGGCCCGTACGAGCTGGAGCGGAAGTCCTTCGACTCCGGGCCCACCTGGGCGGACTACCTCGCCCGCCACAGTGACCTCCCCGAGGCCGCCCGCGTCCGCATCTATCTCAGCGAGCGCGGCTCCGACGCCTCCCTGCGCCAGTCCGTCGAGAACGCCGCCCGGCGCGAAGCCGCCGTGCTGGGCCGTTTCAAGCACCCGGGCGTGGTCCAACTCAAGCAGTACTTCCCCTCCGGGCACGCCGCGGGCCCCGCGCTGATCTTCGATTACCACCCGGACACCCTGAAGCTGGACGAGTACCTGGTCCAGTACGGCGAGAAGCTGGACATCCTCGGCAGGATGGCCCTGGTCCGCCAGCTCGCCGAGACCATGCGCTCCGCACACTCCAGCCGCATCCACCACCGCGCCCTCGCCGCCCGTTCCGTGCTCGTCGTCCCCCGGCCGCGCGGCAGGAAGGGCCGGGCCGTCGGGGAGGAGGCCGCCTGGCTCACGCCGCACCTCCAGATCTCCGACTGGCAGATCGCCACCCAGCGCAGCGGCGACTCCTCCCAGGGCCAGGGCCAGGGCCAGGGCATGACCCGCTTCGCGCCGACCGCCCTGTCCGCCATGCACCTGGCCGACGACGCCGACCCCTACCTCGCTCCCGAACTCACCGCCCTCAAACCCGACCCGGTCCACCTCGACGTGTACGGGCTCGGCGTCCTCACCTACCTGCTGGTCACCGGCAAGGCCCCGGCCGCCGGCCAGGCCGAGCTGCTGGCCCGCCTGGAGGCGGGGGAGGGCCTGCGCCCCAGCTCCCTGGTGGACGGCCTGTCGGAGGACGTGGACGACCTGGTGCAGGCCGCCACCGCCTACCGGCCGGGCCAGCGACTGTCCAGCGTGGACGAGTTCCTGGAGCTGCTGGAAATCGTCGAGGACTCCCTCACCGCCCCGTCCCAGGCGGCCACCGCCACGGAGGGGCCGGACGACGAGGACGACGGAACCGCCGCTGACAAGGACCCACTGGAGGCCGTCGCCGGTGACGTGTTCGCCGGCCGGTGGGAGATCCGCCGCCGCCTCGGCACCGGCTCCACCAGCCGCGCATTCCTCGTCCGCGACCTCCAGGCCGAAGCCCGCAGGACCCGCCCGCTGGCCGTGCTGAAGGTCGCCCTCTCCGACAGCCGCAGCGAGATCCTCGCCCGCGAGGCCGAGGCCATGGGACGCCTGCGCCCCCACTCCGGCATCATCCGCCTCGTCGAACCCGAGCCGCTGCACATCGGCGGCCGAACCGTCCTGGCGCTGGAGTACGTCGGCGACGAGCGCGACGACAGCGGACAGGGCACCGAGGGCGGCGCACGCCCGCGCCGCCGCGAGGAGACCGTCGCCCGCCAGCTCCGCGAGAACGGCCGCCTCCAGGTCGACCAACTGGAGGCGTACGGCGACTACCTCTTCGGAGCCGTCGACTTCCTGGAGGGCGAGGGCGTCTGGCACCGCGATATCAAGCCCGACAACATCGCCATCCGCATCCGCCCCAACCGCACCCGCGAACTCGTCCTCATCGACTTCTCCCTCGCCGGCTATCCGGCGAAGAGCACCAACGCGGGCACCGACGGTTACCTCGACCCCTTCGTCGACGTCATCACCCGCGGCTCGTACGACTCGCACGCCGAGCGGTACGCCGTCGCCGTCACCCTGCACCAGATGGCCTCCGGCGAGCTGCCCAAGTGGGGCGACGGCAGTCTCCTGCCCCGCATGACCGATGCGAAGGAGTGGCCGTACCCGACCATCGCGGCCGAGGCATTCGACCCCGCCGTACGGGACGGTCTCGTCGCCTTCTTCCAGAAGGCCCTGCACCGCGACGCCGCCAAGCGCTTCCCCGAGCTGAAGCCGATGCGGGACGCCTGGCGCAAGGTCTTCCTCGACGCCTCCCAGACGGTCCCGTCCAGCCACCGTTCCCGCCACCCGGCCCCGGCCGCTCCGACCACGGGGGAGGGGGTGCCCGCCGAGGGCGCCGCCGCGGCGGCGATCGCGGACGCCGAGCCGGAGACCGCGGAGCAGCAGCGCGACCGCCTCGCCGCCGAGGTCACGCGCGATACTCCGCTGACGGTATCCGGACTGACGCCCGCTGCTCAGTCGTTCCTGTACGGCCTGGGCATTACGACCGTCGGCGAACTCCTCGACTACAGCCGCCGCAAACTCGTCAACGCCCCCGGCCTGGGCGCCAAGACCCGCAACGAGGTCCAGCAGCGGCAGCGCGAGTGGGGCGAGCGGCTGCGCGAGATCCCCGTCTCGCCACTGACGGCAAAGGGGCGGGCCGAGGCGAAGGAGGAGCTGGAGCAGCTCACCGCCGCCGAGTCGGCCCTGGTCGGGGAGCTGGCGAAGGGTGAGTCGGCGGGCGCGCTGTCCCCGCGCACCCTGCGCTCGGTCAGTCTCGACACCCTGGCCACGGTCTTCGTACCGGCCGTCAACAACAACGGCTCCAACCGCAACAAGGCGGAGATGGTACGGCTGTTGCTACGTCTGCCCGACGAGCACGGCGTGCTGCCGGACATCGGCGTCTGGCCGAAGCAGAAGGACGTCGCGGAGGCCCTTGGCCTGAGCCAGGGCCGCATCCCGCAGATGCTCAAGGACGAGCGCAAGCGCTGGAAGACCGAACCCGCCGTCCAGGCACTGCGCGAGGAGATCATCGACCTGCTGGTGAGCATGGGCCGGGTCGCCTCGGCAGTGGAGATCGCGGACGCCCTGGCGGTCCGGCGCGGCACGCATCTCGCGGGGCGCGAGCAGCGGCGCGCGATGGCACTGGCGGCCGTACGGGCCGTGGTCGAGGTCGAGCAACTGCTGCCGCAGGAAGCCGAGTTCCAGCACCAGCCGAACCGCAAGGCCACGGACGAGTCCCTGGGCGCCGGCCTCCTCGCCCTCGACGTCCGGGAGAACGACGGCCCGGACACCCCGACCGCGCCGGGCCTGCTGGAGTACGCGACCCGCCTGGGCAAGACGGCCGACCGGCTCGCCAAGCTGGACACCCTGCCGACGGCCGCGACTGTCCTGGCCGAGCTGGGGGCGCTGACGGTGCCGCCGGGCGCGGTGGACTGGGACGAGCGGCGCATGGTGGAGCTGGCGGCTGCGGCGTCGGTGAACGCCGCGGCCACTCCGCGCCTGGAGATCTACCCGCGTGACCTGCCGCTGGTCCGGGCGCTGCGCCTCACGCAGGCCGGGCTCGTCCGCTGGATCCACGGTCTGCCGGAAGGACTGCAGCCCGGCCTGACGGGCGAGGCCGTGCACGAGCGGGTCCGTGCTCGCTTCCCGGAGATGGTCGTCCCCGACGGTCGTGGCGGCACGACCCATGACCTGCCGACGGGCGGCCCGCTCACCAAGGCGCTGCGCGACGCCGGCTTCGAACTGTCGCTGAGCATGCACGAACGCGACGGCGTGCTGCGCTACCTGTCGGCGCGGGCGGACGACGCGTCGAGCTACCTGACGACGGGCGCGTGGCGGCAGTCGACGCGTACGGGTGCGGTGACGCGGTACGCCGACGACCCGCAGCTCGCGGGCGCGGTACGCGCGGAGGAACGGCTGCTCGCGTCGGCCCGCCGGGACGGGTACCGGGTGCTGACCGTACGGCAGCAGTTGGTGCGGGACGCGGTGCGGGAGCTGAGCGCTGAGCGGCTGGGCACGGATGCGGTGTCGGTGACCGAGCTGTTCCTGGAGGCCCTGCACGCGCAGGTCACGCCGGGCACCAAGCCCACCTGGGAGACCCTGCTCAAGGCGGACGCCGCCGAGCCGGGCTCGAAGGGCGCGGTGCGGTTCGCGGAGTACGTGCGGACGGCGTGGGGCGCGGTGGAGCCCCGGATCGCGGAGCTGCTTGGCAACGGTGGCGGGGGCGGCGGGGCCGGTCCTGTCGGTCCTGTGCTGCTGACGGAGGCCGGGGTGTTCGCGCGGTACGACGCGATGGGCGTCCTGGACCGGCTGGCGTCGGCGGCCCGGCGGGGCGGGCGGGGGCTGTGGCTCCTGGTCCCGCAGAGCGACCCCTCGCGCGAGCCCCGGCTCGGGCAGGTGGCCGTGCCGTACCAGGCCGGCCTGGGGGAGTGGATCCAGCTTCCGGACACGTGGGTGGGCAACGTCCATCGGGGGTCCGGCGACGGTGTGGCAAGTGCGGGTGCAAGTGCAAGTGCCAGTGGTGTCGAGGGAGACGTCAAGTGATCGACCGCAAGGCTCTGTTGAACGACCTGAAGCAGCAGGTCAAGGCGGTCGAGACCGACCTTGGGCGCCAGGTGAAGGCGCTCGGGGATGTCGGCGCGCGGTTGAAGGCCGAGTACGACCAGGCACGCAAGCTCGGGCGTACGGCGGCGACGTGGACCTCGTGGCTCGATGAGCGGGTCACGCAGGTCGCGGTGGCGTGGGTGCTGGGGACTGTCTTCGTACGGTTCTGCGAGGACAACCGGCTGATTCCGGAGCCGTACCTGACGGGGCCGGACGGGGACCGGCGGGAGCTGGCGGAGTCTCGGTACGACGCGTACGTGGAGTCGGACGAGGATCCGACATATCGGGGCTGGCTGGAGAAGGCGTTCGAGGAACTGGGGCAGGGCCAGGCGGGACGGCTTCTCTTCGACAAGCGGCACAACCCGCTGTATCAGGTTCCGCTGTCGCATGACGGGGCGCGGGATCTGGTCGAGTTCTGGCGGGGGAGGGACGAGGCGGGCGTCCTCGTCCACGACTTCACCGACCCGCTGAACGAGGACGGCACGGAGGGGTGGGACACGCGGTTCCTGGGCGACCTGTACCAGGACTTGAGCGAGGCCGCCCGGAAGACGTACGCGCTGCTCCAGACACCGGAGTTCGTGGAGGAGTTCATCCTCGACCGGACGATGAATCCGGCGGTGCGGGAGTTCGGGTATGAGGAACTGAAGATGATCGACCCTACGTGTGGGTCGGGGCACTTTGTGTTGGGGGCGTTTCGGCGGCTGGTGCGGTTGTGGGGGGAGGGGCAGCCGGGGCGGGATGTGCATGAGCGGGTGCGGGCTGCGCTGGACTCTGTGCACGGGGTGGACATTAATCCGTTCGCGGTGGCTATTGCTCGGTTCCGGTTGTTGATCGCGGCTATGGCGGCTAGCGGGGTGCGGACGCTGGAGGAGACTGCGAAGTATGAGTGGCCGGTTCATCTGGCTGTCGGTGACTCGCTGATCAAGGCCCGCCGCTCTCAGCAGGGCAATCTGTTCGGTGAGGTGGACGAGGACCTCGCGGACGAACTGGCCGAGTTCAAATACACCACGGAGGATGTGCACCAGTACCCGGAGATCCTTAAGCCGGGGTGGTATCACGTGGTGGTGGGGAACCCGCCGTACATCACGGTCAAGGATAAGAAGCTCAATGAGCTTTATCGCGAGCTGTATCCGGCGTGCGCGGGCACTTACGCGCTTTCGGTTCCGTTCGCCCAGCGGTTTTTCGAACTGGCCATACGCGGGGATGCCGAAGGACGGGGATACGGCATGGTTGGGAAGATCACCGCTAACTCCTTCATGAAGCGCGAGTTTGGGACGAAGCTCATTGAGGGCTACTTTGGGCACGCAGTGGAGTTGACCGAGGTCGTTGACACGTCCGGCGCCTACATTCCAGGGCATGGGACGCCCACGGTCATTCTCGTTGGTAAGCAGCGAGGTGGAGCAGGACGATCTCCGGTCATTCGGACCGTTCGAAGCGTGCAGGGCGAGCCTTCCGCGCCCGAGAATGCAGAAGAGGGTCTGGTCTGGCAGGCGATCGTCGAACAGATCGATAAGCCGGGATCGGTGAGCCAGTGGGTGTCTGTGGACGATTTGGATCGAGCGCGATACTTCGCCAAGAAGCCCTGGATCTTGACTGACGGCGGACTGGAGTTGGTCGAGGCGCTGGCAACGACTCGTGTGTCAACACTCAAGCCGAGCGTTGCTCGTATCGGCTTCTATGGGGATACCCACGCAGACGATGCGTTGACGATGCCTGCTCGGACGCTGCGGAATCGCCGTGCCGAGCAGGAGTTTGTCAAGCGGATCGGTGTGGGGGACGAAGTCCGCGACTACGAGCTCGCTGGCGGCAACTCCGTGATTCATCCATACGACTCACGGCGTTCCCTTGCATCCCTCACCTCGATGCCCAACATTGCTCGTTTGCTGTGGCCAAGCAGGACCGAGTTGGGTAACCGGTCGACGTTCTCGGGAGGGACCTACTTCAGAGACGGTCGGTCATGGTGGGAGTGGCATCAGCTTCCCAAGGACACGGATGCGCATCCATGGTCTTTGAATTTTGCGTTCGTCGCCACACATAATCATGTGGTGCTGGACCGTAGTGGGTGCGCTTTCACCAGGACCGCGCCGGTGATCAAGTTGCGGGAAGGGGCGAGTGAAGAGGAACACGTGCGGTTGCTTGGGTTGCTCAACAGCTCTACGGCTGGGTTTTGGCTGCGGCAGGTCAGCCATGACAAGGGGCGCCCCGGTGCGGATGTAGCAGGAGCCGATGAGCCTTGGGAGCACCGTTTTGAGTTCACAGGGACTAAGCTTGAAGAATTTCCGCTTCCTTCTGAACTTCCGGCGAAGCTCGGAACTGCTCTGGACGGTCTGGCTCAGGAGTTGGCTGCCACAAGCCCCTCCGCTATCGCCTCCAATAGTGTCCCTGTTGCGGCTGCTTTGCGTGAGGCTCGCGAGAAGTGGGAGACCATCCGTGGCCGCATGATTGCTATCCAGGAAGAATTGGACTGGGAGGTCTACTCTCTATACGGTCTCCTTGACCAGGAAATGATTGCGCCCGCCGGGGAAATTCCTGTGGTCGCATCTTCCGAACGAGCCTTCGCAATCGTGTTGGCCCGCAAGATGGAACACGGCGAGGTCAACACCTCGTGGTTCCGACACCACAATCACAAGTTCCCTCCTACAGCGGAGATCCCGGCCCATTGGCCCGCCCCTTACCGCGAGATCGTCCAGAAGCGTATCGACGCCATTGAGTCGAACCGCGCCATCGGCATGGTCGAGCGCCCCGAATACAAGCGTCGCTGGGCCACTGAGGGGTGGGACGCGCTCCAGGAGAAGGCCCTCCGCTCCTGGCTACTCGACCGCATGGAAAACCGTGACCACTGGTTCGACGAGAACGGTCAGCCCACCATCCTCACCCTCTCCCGCCTCACCGACGGGCTCTCCCGTGACGAGGACTTCGTCTCTGTCGCCACGCTCTACGCGCCCCGCAAGGAACTCGCGAAGGTCGTTGCCGAGCTGATCAGCGACGAGCACGTGCCGTTCCTCTCCACCCTGCGCTACAAGCCCTCCGGCCTGAAGAAGCGGGCCGACTGGGAAGAGGTGTGGGACCTCCAGCGCAAGGAGGACGCTGCGCCCGACGAGCCCGCCAAGCGGAAGATCCGGGACTCCATTCCCGTGCCGCCGAAGTACACCTCGGCCGACTTCCTTCGCCCCTCCTACTGGAGGGCACGCGGCAAGCTCGACGTGCCCAAGGAGCGGTTCATCTCCTACGGGCAGACCAATGCGGCCACCCCCGAGTTGTACGGGTGGGCTGGCTGGGACCACCAGGAGCAGGCGCAGGCCCTCGCCACGTACTTCACCAACACCGCGCTGTCCACCGAGGAGATCACGCCGTTCCTCGCCGGCTTGCTGGAACTCCAGCCGTGGCTGTCCCAGTGGCACAACGAGTCCGACATGCTCTACAGCGGCTCCCCGGCGGACTTCTTCGCCGGTTACCGTCAGCAGAAGCAGGGTGAGCATGGACTCACGGACGACGACCTCCGCAACTGGCGTCCCCCGGCCGCGACCCGAGGTCGTCGCGCAGCAGCGAAGCAGTAGCCAGGAGCAAATCGAGATCCGTCGGTTCGAGGGCCACCCGGTGCGTGACTGGGTGGCCCTTGGGCTGTGCCTGCAACTCCGCCCATGCGGTCTTGCCCGGTGCTGCTGGGCGAGGTCTGACGCCCCAGTCGTCCGCGAGGGCGGCCACGAGAAGCAGGCCCCGGCCTGACTCGGATAGTGCGTCGGTCGCCGCGGGATAGGCCGGAGGCTGCCTCTCGGCGCGGGTGTCGGTCACCTCGATGCGAACGATGTCTTCGACCAGGGTGAGTTGGACGTGGAAGTCCCGGCCTGGGACGTGGCCGTGGCGTACGGCGTTGGCCGTGAGTTCCGCCGTGATGAGGGTGAGCGTCTCGTTGACTGGGGTCGTGTACGGGTGGCCCCACTCGTTCAGGCGGTGCGAGACGAGTCGGCGGGCGAGGCGGGCACCGCGCGGGGTCGATGTGAAGCGCATGGTGAACTCGCGTTCGAGTGCGGGATGCTGCGGCATATGCCCGTTCGGGGGAGTTGCTGACTTCATGGGGTCAACGGTCGCGGACTCTGCGTAGCGTTGACCAGGAGCGATGCGCTGACGGGTGCTGGCTGTACACGTGGGCGGTGAGCTTGTACGTGGTGTCGGGCGTGACCGGTTCCCGGGGCCGCACGTTGGGTCCAGTTCGGTGGGCGTGGTGGTCGTACGGGAGGAGCCGCGGCGTGGACGACGAGGTTCAGCAGCCGGAGTACGAGGTCGGGACGGGCATGCTCTGCGTGTTCGGGCGGCAGTTG
This sequence comes from Streptomyces sp. 378, assembly GCF_030124145.1. Lineage (GTDB taxonomy): Bacteria > Actinomycetota > Actinomycetes > Streptomycetales > Streptomycetaceae > Streptomyces. The sequence continues at coordinate 82,217 of NZ_JASKMS010000006.1, read as the reverse complement.
AAGCTGTTCCGGGAGCGCGCGGGGATGGACCGCGCGAGGCTCGGGTCGCTGACCGGATACTCGGCCTCGACGATCGCGTCATTCGAGCAGGGGAGACGCATTCCGCCGCCGAAGTTCATCGACCAGTCGGATGAAGTGTTGGACGCAGGTGGGGTGTTGCGCGCGAGCAAGGGGGAGGTGGCTCGGGCGCAATATCCGGCGTTCTTCCGGGACGCAGCCAAGTTGGAGGCCGAGGCGATCGAGCTGCATGTGTATGACACTCAGCTGGTCAACGGCCTGTTGCAGACGGAGGAGTACGCGCGAGCGGTGTTCGCCATGTGGCAGCCGCTGTTGGACGAAGCGCTCATGGAGCAGCGAGTAGCCGCTCGAATGGCACGGCAGGAGATCTTCTCCCGATGTCCGGCGCCGCACTTGAGCTTTGTGATCGAGGAGGCTGTCCTGCTTCGGCCGCTCGGCGGAGGGGCTGTCTGGCGAGGCCAGCTGGAGCACCTCATGCTGATTGCGGAGAAGCGCAACGTGGTGATCCAGGTGATGCCGTTGTCTCGCCAGGAACATGCAGGACTCGCTGGCCCGTTCACCTTGATGGAGGTCAAGGATGGGCGCAGGATCGCGTACACGGAGGTACAAGGCGACAGTCGTGTGCACACCGAGCGTCACAAGGTGCGGCAGCTTGAGCGTACATACGGGATTCTTCGCGCCCAGGCCCACACTCCGACAGAATCGCTGGCGTTGATCGAAGCAGTGCTGGGAGAGAGATGAGCGGGGAAATGAACGGGTCGGGCACCACTGGTCTGGCGTGGTTCAAGAGCAGTTACAGCGCTGGCGACGGAGGCCAGTGCGTCGAGGTCGCGGCTGGGAAAGGTACTGTCCACGTCCGCGACTCAAAGGACATAACCCGCGCCGCCCTAGCCGTAGAACCCGCGACGTGGACCACGTTCGTAGGGTTCGCGGCACTCTGACAGGAGCAGGGCCCTAACAGGCGGGCGTCTGCCAAGGGGCCCTGTGCGCACCCCAGCGGGAGCCGGAGCTCTCATCATTCGTCCGGTCGGCATGCCCCGGCTGTGTTGTGCCCCGGACGCACGCCCGCCACGTCATCAACGCGTATTCAAGCCTCGGTGGCCCTAGTTGATGGCGTGGTGGGCCTCGGCCCCGTGCACCGGACAGGGGCCAGCTCTTGCGTAAAGGAACCACCTTGCCCGCACATCACGACATCCCCGCCGAGACAGAGCTGTGGGACACCTTCGCCGCTTCCGCCTTCAAGGAAGATGCGGAGCCCGGCTTCTGCTGGACCCAGTACGCCGGTCACGGCCCCGGCCCGGAGCTGCTGGGTGATCCGCGTCGCGTGCTGGAGATCGGCTGCGGCACCGGCCGCGCCCTCGCCCACCTCGCTGAGCGTGGCATCGCCGCTCGGGGTGTCGACCTGTCTCCCGTCATGGTCAAGAAGATCACCGCGAAGTGGGCGGGGACCGGCGCGGAGTTCGTGTGCTCCGAGGTGCTGGAGTACCTGAGCGACCACGAGGAGGTGTACGACGCGGTGTACTCGATCTTCGGAGCCGCATGGTTCACCGACCCCGGCCGCCTCTTCCCCCTGGTCCGGGAACGGCTCGTGCCCGGAGGCGTGTTCGTGTTCTCGCAGCCGCCGGCCATCCCGGGCGCGTACGGGCCGCAGGGCATGTACAAGGGAGGCTTCGCGGGCAAGGCGATGTTCACCTACCGCTACAGCTACCGCCGGGCAGTCTGGGAGCGCCTGCTCACCCGGGCCGGGTTCGCCACGGCGGACGCGCACGTCCTCGACGCGCCTCACCCTGGGCACATCGGGACGCTCCTCGTCCGCGCGGTCGCACATTGAGGGACCCAAGTCCCTCTCCTGCAGAGCGGAGTTACTGTAAGTTCCTGCTATGAAACAGGGCAAAGGGATCGAGAACCCAGAGTCGCGCTTCTCCGCGGTGCTGCTGGCGGCGGCAAAGCTTCCCGGCGTGCGTATTAACAGGGAGGCTTACCTCCGCAGCGCGCTGGCTCGGCACTGCTCCGAGGACGACCTCCGGAAGGCGATAGAGGAGTCTCCCGCTGCGGCGGGCATCCCGGCCGAGGTTCTCGACAAGGTGGCCAACGACTCCATCCGCTTCGAAACCGCCAAGGTCAGCGCTCTCTCCGCCGCTGCCGGGATCCCGGGCGTCCTCGCCCTCCCCGCCACTGTGCCCGCCGACGTGGCCCAGTACTTCGGCCACATGGTGCGTATCGCGCAGAAACTCGCGTACCTCTACAGCTGGCCCGATCTGTTCTCCGACGACGGCGATGACGTTGACGACGCGACCATGGGGGTGCTCACGCTGTTCTTCGGCGTGATGTTCGGCACCCAGTCAGCGAACGCCGCTGTGGGCAAGGTCGCGGGGATGATGTCGGAGCAGGTGGCCAAGAAGCTGCCGCAGAAGGCGCTCACCAAAGGAGTCATCTACCCGATTGTGAAAAAGGTCGCGGCGTACGTCGGCGTCAAGATGACGAAGGACTCCTTCGCGAAGAGCGTCTCGAAGGCCATCCCCGTCGTCGGGGCCGTGGTCTCCGGTGGGCTTACTCTCGCGACCTTCCTTCCGATGGCCAAGAGGCTCAAGAAGCACCTCTCCAGCTTGGAGTTGGCGAAGCCGTCCGGCCGAGTTGTGGAGGGGGAGGTCGTGGACGTAGACCGCGAGCCCTTCATCACAGCACACGCTGAACAGCGCGGCACAGACCCTATGGTCATCAAGCCGGAGTAATCTCGGTCCTGACTCCGCACGAGCCCTCCGAAGCCGAGGGCTCGCACGTCATCCCACCCTGCTCATCACCGCGAACCGCGAGAACCCGTCGGAGTGCCGGCCACCTGGGGCGGGGCCAGGGTGGCGATCTCCCGGTTGAAGAACTCGTGGAACCCCTCGCCGCACTCATACAGGGCGTCGAATCCGGCGTTCGTTTCCCGGATCAGCGAGCGGTCGCGGTAGCGGTTTGCTCCGGCCGCATTTCCGTCCTCGTCGTACACGACCTCATACATGGCCACATCGCCGAGAATAACCACTTCCGGAACCGGGCGAGTCTGCTCGATGTTCGAAATATCGCGAGCATCGAGAACCTTGATGTCGTCGCCCACGTCCACCCGTACGCGCAGGACGAACAACTCCCATTGCACATACGGCGTGATCGGGAACTCCACGACGCGAAGGCGGCGGTGCGTGACGCCCAGTCGCGACGCCTTGCGAATTTCCTGGGCGTAGTCGTCGCGCCTCTCGTCGGCCAGGGACAGGGCTCTCTCCCAGTCGCCGTCGGCGAAGGCCTCCCAGCTCGGGAAGCCGTGCTCTTGGAAGTGCTGGCCGCGCTCGAGCTTGTTGAGGAAGCCGATCCCGCTGGAGTAGATCCGGCTCAGGTCCGCGTGGTACGTCGGGCGGTCCAGTCGTTGGGAGGCGCCGTCGGGGAAGGAGTCAAACACTGGGGATGTCCGGCTTCACCGCGAGGAGCATGTTCCTGGGGATGACGACGAGGCGTTCGTCCGACCCGATCGAGACCCCGTCGGGCAGGTTCCTGCCGAGTGACTGGGTGAGGTCCCGGCCGATGACGGCGATGTCGCCGTTGGTGAGTTCCCAGATGTCGGGGCAGTCGGGAGTTCCGGTTGTGATGCCGAGTTCCTGGGGCGTTTTTCCCAGGCGCTGTTTGAAACCTGTTTCCGGATCCGCTTCCCATGGCCTGGCCATTTCCGTCGCCCCCTCGATCGGTCAGGATGTCTCACTGTAGCGTGCATCTTGCCCGCCTGACGATGTGTCGGAACCTGCCCACTTGGGTAATGGCGAGGATTGATTCCTCCTTGTCTCATGTCGCGCAGGGCTGGAGTGATATTGATCGGAAAGAAAATCATGGCAACGCCTGACAGGTGGCACTTTTCATCTTGCTGTCGGTAAATCGGGTGAACGGAGGGGCGGCTGTGGACGCAGAAGTGGCCTTGCTCGCACAGAGCGCGGGGACCACCCTGGTCGCGTTGATGGCGACCGATGCCTGGCACCACGCACGTGACGGGGTCACGCGGCTCTGGCGCCGGACGCAACCCGAGCGCGCCGAGACCGTCGCCGCAGAGTTGGAAGCCGGTCGCGAGGACGTATTGGCCGCCGCGGCGGCGGGCGACCAGGAGACCTTGGACGAACTGCGGCTCCAGTGGCAGGGGTTGGTGCGGCGGCTGCTCGTCGCCCGGCCAGCCGCCGTCGAGGAACTGCGCGCATTGCTGGACCAACTCGATCCCGGTGGCTCGGCCGCCCGCCAGATCACCCAGCACGCCACCGCGTCCGGTCAGGCCCGGGTCTACCAAGCGGGACGTGACCAGCACATCGCAGAGCGATGACGGGCGGGACGGACGGCCACGCCGAGGACCAGGGACGTGTCTACCAGTCATCGGGCGACCAGCACATCAGCGAGCACCACCACTACGGCGGTGACGGGCCGGAGCACGGCGGACCGGACTCGGTGCGACGCCCGGCGGTCGGTCGGCCCCCCGTCGCGCTCCGCGACCGCAGCGAGGTGATGGAACGCCTGCGGGCGAGCGTCGACGCGGAGGGCGGTGGGCAGGTCTACGTGCTGTACGGCATGGGCGGCTCGGGCAAGACGGCGGTCGCCTGCGCCCTGTTCCAGGAAGTCACCGGAGAACAGGGCCGGGTGGGCCTGTGGGTCAACGCCTCCGACCGGGCGAGTCTGCGCGCCGGCATGCTCGCCGTCGCCGCCGACCGAGGGGCGGACGACGGTGAACTGCTCGCCGCACGCAACGGCCTCAGACCTGCCGCCGACCTCGTCTGGGCGTATCTCGACCGTTCCGCCGAACCCTGGCTACTGGTCCTGGACAACACCGACGAGCCGGAGATCCTGCGGGACGGCGACTGGCTGCGCACCAGCCCCCGCGGCATCGTCCTGGTGACCACACGGCGAGCGGCGGCCCGATGGTGGCCGGGCGCCGAGCTGCAGTACATCGGCGTACTGCCCCGGGAGGACGCCGCGCTCGTGCTGCGCGATCTCGCACCGCACAGCGGTACGACGGAGCAGGCGGCGCGGGTCGCGGACCGGCTCGGGCGGCTGCCCCTCGCCCTGAGCCTGGCGGGCGGCTTCCTCTCCCACCAGGTCATCGACCCCTGGACGATGGACGCCTACGCGGACCAACTCGACGGAGGCGAACGAGTCCAGTTGATCGACCGGGGAGCCGACGCGCTGTCCGAAGCGGACCCCCGGCATCTGGTCGGCCTGACCTGGCAGCTGACCCTCGACGCGTTCGAAGCGCGCGGGCTGCCCGAAGCGGCGGCCCTGCTCCGGCTGCTGGCCCGGTTCGCCGCCGAGCCGCTGCCGCTGACCCTGCTCAACCACACCGGCATCGGCGCCGTACTGCCTCGTGCCCGGACCGAGACAGCCCTCAGAGCCCTGCTCGACCAGTCGCTGTCCGAACTGGTCGACGCCGCCGGGGCGCGCTGCTTGCAGAGTCACGGCATCCTGCTCGACAGCGTCTCGGCGGCGACCCCCGCGGACCTGGTGCCCGTCCTCGACACGGCAGCCGTCCGGCTGCTCGACGCGGCCGTGCCCGGCGTACCCGACGCGGGTCCGCACGATCCGCGGCTGCGCCTGCTGGTACCGCACGCGCTGGCCCTGCTGCGGCACATCGGCGAGCCGTCCGCCGCCGACGCCCTGGCCGTCGCGACGCGGCTGTCGGTCGCCCTGCACCGGACCGGTGACTACCTCTCCGCCTGGGAGACCGCCCGCAGCGCGGCGGACCTCGCACAGCGCCTCCTCGGCGCGGACCACCGTACGGTGCTCGCCGCCCGCTCCAGGGCGGGGCGGGCACTGTTCCGGCTGGGCAGGTACGCCGAAGCGGAAGCGGCGCTCCGCGCGGTCCGGGACGCACAGGAGCGCCTGTTCGGTAGCGACGACCCCGACACCACGGACAGCGGTTACGGCCTCCAGCTCGTGCTGGCGAACCTCGGCAGACGCGAGGAATCCGTCGCACTGCTCCGCGACACCGTCACCGGGCGGCGCTCTGCGCTGGGTCCCAGGCATCCGCTGACCCTGCGAGCCCGCGCCAGCCTGCTGGAGACGCTGACCGCCGCCGAAGTGCTCACCGAGGAAGGCGGGGCACTGCTCACGCTGCCGTCGGAATGCGAGCGGTCCCTCGGCCCCGACCACACCGTGACCCTGGGCGCCCGGCACAACCACGCATGGGCGCTGTACCTCCTGGGCCGCTGCGACGAGGCCGACCGTGAGATCAGACTGGTCGCCGAGACGTATGTGCGGCGCTTCGGACCCGAGTACCCGATCGTGCTCGCCGCCCGGCAACTCCTCTCCCGGACCCGGGCCGCGCTCGGACACGTGGAGGAGGGGATCGCCCTGATGAGCGACGTCGTCGAGCGGCGGGAACGCGGCCTGGGCCCCGAACACCCCTTCACGGTCGCGAGCCGACAACTACTGGACGCCTACCGGTCGGGGCGATGGCGGCCGTAGTGCTCACGGCGGGACGGGAGCGGCCCGCACGGACGGTACGCGAGGGTATACGGCACGGGGTCGATGGGGGTACGGATGTAGGGTGCTATGCGCAGGCCGTACGGGTGACGTTCAGTACGAGGGGGACGAAAAAGTGCAGACGCCGCGAACCCGTCTACCCTGACCCGGCCGACGCCGTGAGTGTCGTTCCCGTCCGGTCGCCGCATGCCCGGTTCCGTCCGCGCCACCGGCCAAGACAGCAGGCCCGCCGCACCGGCCGTCCGTGCCCCTGAGCCCGGCCTCATCCCTCGGACCGGCCACGGGCCCCGGCGGCGGAGCCCGCACGACACCGAGTACGAGCAGCAGCACCGACCACCGTCAGGGAGAGCGAGACCCGAAATGGCCCAGCCGCCCCTCCTCCGCGATGTCATCGACATCAGAGAGAACATCTCCACCTCGGACTTCGTGCTGTCCCTCGCCGAAGCCACGACACCCGAAGGCGCCCAGAACGCGCTCAAGGACTACGTCGTCACCGAGCGGCTGCTGGAGAACTTCGACGAGGCGCTGGCCCTCATCAAGTCCTCGCTCGACGGGCACCGATCCAAGGCGGCCTACCTGCACGGCTCGTTCGGTTCCGGCAAGTCGCACTTCATGGCCGTGCTGTACGCGCTGCTCAGCGGCGACCCGGCCGCCCGAGCCCGTACCGAATTCGATCCGGTGCTCACCAAGCACGAGTGGCTGACCACGGACGGCAAGCGGTTCCTGCTCGTGCCTTACCACATGCTCGGCGCCAAGGCCCTCGAACAGCGTGTGCTCGGCGGGTACGTCACGCACGTCAAGAAGCTGCATCCGGACGCGCCGACCCCGCAGGTGTACCGGACCGACTCCCTCTTCGCCGACATCCGGGCCAACCGTGCCACCTACGGTGATGAGGCGGTCATCCGTGGCCTGGGCGGCGGTGACGCGGACGACGGTGAGACGGACGAGTGGGGTGAGGGCTTCGCATGGACCCCGCAGCTCCTCGACACCGCCCTCGCCGCCGAGGAGAACCACGAGGGAGGCACCCCGCTCGACCTCCGCAACCCCTCCACCCCGGCCGAGCTGCGCGCCAAGCTGGTGAACGACGCCAGCACGAACCTCTTCCCCGGCTTCGCCAAGAACGCCACCGAGAACGAGCACGGCTTCATCTCCCTGGACGCCGGTCTGTCCGTCATCGCCGAGCACGCCAGGTCGCTCGGCTACGACGGACTGATCCTGTTCCTGGACGAGCTGATCCTCTGGCTCGCGACCCTCATCCACGAGCAGAAGTTCGTGGCCCGCGAGGCCAGCAAGATCACGAACTTCGTGGAGGGCGGTGACGCCCGCCGCGCCATCCCCGTCGTGTCGTTCATCGCCCGCCAGCGCGACCTGCGGGAACTCGTCGGCGAAGAGGTGTCCGGCGCCGCCGAGGCCTCCATCCAGGACACCCTCAACCTGGCCTCCGGCCGGTTCGACAAGATCACCCTGGAGGACCGCAACCTCCCGCAGATCGCTCACGCGCGCATCCTCAAGCCGAAGGACGCCGAGGCGGAACGGCTCGTCGACGCGGCCTTCGAGCAGACCAAGCGGGTCGGCACCCAGGTCTGGGACACCCTCCTCGGCTCGGAGAAGGGCACGACCGGCGCGGACGCGGAGTCGTTCCGGCTGACGTACCCCTTCTCGCCGGCATTCATGGACACCCTCGTCCACATCTCGTCCGCGCTGCAGCGCTCCCGCACCGGTCTGAAGCTGATGGGGCAGCTGCTCGCCGACCACCGCAACGAGATCCGGCTCGGGCAGCTCATCCCGGTCGGCGACCTCTACCCGGTGATCGCGGCCGGCGGCGACAAGCCGTTCACCGACAGCCTGAAGGTCGTCTTCGAGGCCGCCGACAAGCTCTACAAGACCAAACTGCGGCCCTACCTCCTCAGCTCGTACGACATCACCGAGGACGACGTCGAGCAGTTCGTCAACCGCCCCGATGCCGTCACCGACCCGCAGCGCGCCAACCGCTGCCGCATGTTCGCCGGCGACAACCGGCTCGTGTGCACCCTGCTGCTGTCGGCGCTCGCGCCCAGCGTGCCCTCCCTGGCCGAACTGACCATCCGGCGGCTCGGCGCCCTCAACCACGGGTCTGTCCTCGCACCCATCCCGGGCGCCGAGGTCGGCATCATCAAGAACAAGGTCGCCGAGTGGGCCGCCCGGTTCCCCGAGATCAAGGAGACCGGCACCGACGCCAACCCCGGCGTACGTCTTGAGCTGTCCGGCGTCGACGTCGACTCCGTCATCGCCAACGCCCAGGTCAACGACAACCCCGGCAACCGCGTCGCCCTCGCCCGGCGGCTGCTGTCCGAGGAACTGGGCGTCGAGCACGGGCAGTTGAGCGACCAGCTGAGCTTCACCTGGCGCGGCACCTCCCGCACCGCAGAGATCGTCTTCGGCAACGTCGCCGACGAGGACGAACTGCCCGACCACGACCTGATGCCGCAGGAGGACGGCCGCTGGCGGATCGCCATAGACCTCCCCTTCGACGAGGGCAATTGGGGCTGGGCCGAGGACGTCGAACGCATCCGGCGGCTGCGCGAGCGGCAGCAGGGCGAGTGGTCCCGCACGGTCGCCTGGTTGCCCGCCCGCTTGTCCGCGCAGCGCTTCACCGACTTCCGGCGTCTCGTCGTCATCGACAAGGCCCTCGCCGACGAACACCGCTTCGACACCCAGTACGCCGGCCACCTCAACGCCGACAACCGCAGCCGCGCCAAGGGCCTCCTCGAAACCCAGCGCGAGGCGCTGCTCAAGCAGGTCAGGGGTGCCTTCAAGCAGGCGTACGGGCTCGCCCAGAAGCAGGCCGCCGACGTCGTGCCGGACTTCGACGACCACCTCGTCCCGCTGCCCGATGTCGACGGTCTCACCCTGTCCTTCGGACAAAGCCTGCACGACGGCATCCGGCACGTCGCGGGCAAGCTGCTCGCCCACCAGTACCCGGCGCACCCGGACCTGGACCCCGACGACACCGGCACCGCCGTCAAGTCCGCCGATACCCGCAAGGTGTTCACCCATGTGCGGGCCGCCGCCGAGGCGCGTGACGGGCGGGTGGAGGTCCCGGCCGCCGACCGCAGGCTCATGCAGCGGATCGCCGGACCCCTGCGCCTCGGGCAGCAGAAGGAGGCGTACTTCGAGCTGTCCCGCTACTGGGCCGACCATTTCCGCCGGCTCGCCAGTGCTCAGGGCGTCACCGGGGACCTGTCCCTGATCACCCTGACCGACTGGACGGATCAGCCCGACCCCCGCGGCCTGCCCGACTTCCTCGCCCGGCTCGTCGTCGCCTCCTTCGCCGAGATGGACGACCGGGTGTGGGTGCGCGGCGGCACCGTGCTCGACCCCGCGCCCGAACTGTCCGCGATCAAGGACCATGACGCGCTGCGCAGCCAGCCGCTGCCCGCCGAGACCGACTGGGACACGGCACGGCAGCGCTTCGAGACGGTCTTCGGGCAGAAGGCGCCCGCCCTGCGGCGCGGCCGGATGGTCAACCAGTTCGCCCGCCAGATCATCGAGGCCGCCCGCGCCCACCGGGACCACGCGGCGGACCTGGTGCACCAGTTGGACGCCCACGCCTCCTTCCTCGGCCTCGACCAGACCGCGGACACCGGACGCCTCGCCCTCGCCCGCCGCTCCCTGCAACTGCTGGACGCGCTCACGGCCGAGGCGGGCAAGGGCGCCGCCGGGGCGAAGAAGACCGTGGAGGCCCTCGCCTCCTTCGACCTGGGGGAGACCAGCGCCGACCGGTACGGGACGTCCATCAAGCAGGCCCGCGGCGTAGCGGAGGCCGTCGCCTCCGCGCCCTGGAGCACCCTCGAACTCGCCGCCGGACTCGGCCCCGAGGGCGCGGCACTGCTCGACTCGCTGCGCCACGTGGCCCGCGACGACCAGCGCACCGCGGACCTGCGCGACGCCCTGGCCCGCACCCAGCGCGAGGTCGTCGCCCTGGTGAAGCGCAGCCAAGCCGCCACCCCGCCGCCGCCCGTCGCGCCCCGGCCCACGGCCGACGACCTGTCCCTGAACACACCGACCAGCGACCCGCGCATCCCCTACACCCCGCAGGAGACCCCCGCACCGGCCCCCTCCGGCAGCGGCTCCTCGCGCACGGCCGGTGGCCGCCGTACGACCGTGGCGCGCGCCGCCGCCGACCTCCAGGCGGAACTGTCCGAACTGGCCGCACGCCACCCCGACGCGACCATCGAGATCACCTGGAAGGTCGTCGAATGACGGACACCGTCGCCGCCGTCCCAGGCGCCGTCCGGCTGAACACCGCGACCGTCACCCAGTACCTGTCCTCGCAGACGCACCTCGCGGTTTCCCTGACCGGAGAGGAGCAGGGGCGGCGCCGGGTCGTGCTGCTGCGGTCCGCGCCCCAGTGGGACGGGCCCGCCGAGCCCGCCTGGGGCGAGGGCCGGACGGCAGGCGTCGCGGTCGCTCCCTCACCGCTCGCCGTCCACGAGCTCGTCCTCGACCACCTGGCGGGCCAGCGCCCCGGCCCCGCCGTCCTGGTCGTCCTCACCGACCGCGAGCAGAACGAACTCGACCCGGCGATCACCGCCCGCGTCCACAAACAGCGCATCGACATGGTCGACAGCTGGGACGTCGTGCGGGAGGCGTTCGGTGCCCGGCAGATCGACCCGCGCCTCAAGGACGTCAACTGGGCCGCCGAAGCCCTGCTCGACGCCACCCCGCCCGGCGGCTGGCCGCCCGTGCCCGGCGGCTGGCTGTCCCGGCAGTACGCCCTCACCGCACTCGCCCAGCGCCGCCTGCGCCTCGGCCGTTACGACACCGAGGGCGGCCCGCGAGGCCCCGGCGAGGACCGGCTCGACGCGCAGACCCTGCTGCAGTGGTCGACCCGGCCCGGAGCTCCCGAGCGGCTGCTGGGCCTGCGGGGGCCCGAGCGCGCCGGGCTGACCGCCTTCCTCGGTGAGGAGGACCAGGCCGGTCTCGCCGGACGGGCTCTGCTCGCTCTCGTCGACGCCGAGCGCGGCGCGGACGCCGCCGCTTTCGGCCTCGTGTGTGAGGCCCTCTGGCAGCACGCCGAGCCCGCACCCGAGACGTATCGGGCCCGGGGCCGTGCCGAACGTTACTTCGGCGATCAGCCCCCGGCCGTCGGCGAACAACTCGACTCCCTGGTGGGCGTCTTCGGGCGGTCCGCCGAGGAGTATGTGAGCACGCTGCTGACGGCCGGACACCGGGGCGGCGGCGCCGACGCCGACCAGGCCCGGGAGGCGCGCCGCACCAGCGGCATCGTGCTCGACCGGGCCGCCGTGCTGGCCCGCCAGTTCGGCGCGGACGCGGCCGTCGCGGCGAGCCCCGTGCTGCGCGGCGGACTGGAAGCCCGGTTCACCGCCGTCGGCCAGGCCCTCGCGGCGGGCGACACGGCCGCGGTCGCGGAGGCCGTGCGACGGCTCGCTGACCACAGGCTTGCCGCCGATCCGGAGGAGTCCGCCCGCACCGAACGCGCCCGCATGGGCCAGCGCCTCGCCCTCTGGCTGGCCACCGACCCGTCCGCCGACGCACCCACCGTCGCCGACGCCATACAGCGGCACATCACCGAGACCGGCTGGGTCGACCTCGCCCTGGAGCACATCGAGGCCGGAGGCGATCCGGACCTCGTCCTCAAGGCCGCCTACGACACGCTCGGCACGCGCGTCAGAGACCGGCGGCGGCAGATCGACGCGTCCTTCGCGCGCTCGCTGGCCGGCTGGACGCAGGACGGCACCCGACCCGGCGGCATGCTCACCGTCGAGACCTTCCTCGACCGGGTGGTCGGACCCGTCGTCCGGCGCGGGGAGGAGCGGCGGGTGCTGCTGCTCGTCCTCGACGGCATGAGCGCCGCCATAGCGAACGAACTCGGCGAGGAACTGCGCCGCTCCTGGGCGGAGTTCGACCCGCTGGCCGAGGACACCCCGCGTCGGCGGGCGATGGCCGCCGCCCTGCCCACCGTGACGGCCGTGTCCCGGACGTCGCTCTTCGCGGGCAGCCTGATGAAGGGCACCCAGGCCGACGAGAAGCGGATCTTTCCTACGTTGAAGCTGTGGAGCGGGGCCCCGGCCGCCGTCTTCCACAAGGACGACCTGCGCACCGAGACCGCGGGTGACACCTTCGGCCCGGCCCTCACGGAAGCGCTCACCGACGGCAGGACCCATGTCGCCGTCGTCCTCAACGCCATCGACGACCGCCTCGCCAAGGAACAGAAACTCGGCGACGGAGCCTGGCGGGTCGACGACGTGCCGGGCCTGCGCGACCTGCTCCGGGTGGCGGCGGCCCAGGGCATGGCGGTCATCGTCACCAGCGACCACGGCCACGTCGTCGACCGGCACGGCAGGAAGGTCGACACCGCCGCCGATCCCGCGTCCGCTCGGCACCGTCTGCCTGGCAACGGCCCGCTCGCCGACCGGGAGATCGCCCTCTCCGGACCGCGCGTGGTGTGGCCCGAGTCCGGCGCGTCCATCGTGGCGCTGTGGGACGCAGACTCCCGCTACACCGCCCTCAAGGCCGGCTACCACGGCGGCGCCTCCCTCGCCGAGTTCACCATCCCGGTGCTCGCCTTCCTGCCGTTCGGGGCGGAACCACCCAAGGGATGGAGGGAGTTGGGAGACCAGCGGCCACCCTGGTGGGCTCCGGAGGAGGCCGGGAGGACGGCGCTGTCGAGTGAGCGAACCACTCAGCTGGTGGTCGGCGCTGCATCCGCCGAGTCGAAGAAGCCGACAGGGAAGTCCCAGAGGAAGCAGGCGGAACTCGCGAGAACGCACGACGCGCTTTTCGACGTGGAGCTGACCTCCGAGGGCGACGACGCCCTGCTCACGCCGACCCTGATCTCCCGAACCGAGACTCTCGTGACGGCACTGCTCGGCTCGGAGGCCTACCAGGGGCAGCTCGACGGCCTGGCCCGTAAGCCGCAGCAGGAGCAGGTCCACAAGGCCCTCGCCGCCCTGCTCGACGCGGGCGGCACCCTGCCCGTGACTGCGCTCGCCCAGCGCGCGGGCATGCCCACCACCCGGGGCGACGGCTTCGCGGCGGTTCTGCGGCAACTGCTCAACTACGACGGCGTACAGGTGCTGGAGACTTTGCTGGATGGCCGCACCCTACGGCTCCACGAGGCGCTGCTGCGCGAGCAGTTCGCGCTCGGGACGGGCTGACACGACGTCGGAAGTGGTGCGCATGCCTGCCGGGTGAGGCCGAGAAAGGGTTGCTCCAGGGCTTGCTTCCCGGTCGTGGACGAGCACGCCGTGGGGCGGCCATGCCTCACCGACTCCCGAAGCTACTTGATGAGGCGGCCCCTGTTTCGGTTCGCGAAGGGTCGCTTCCCGTGGACCCCGATGAACTCGGCGATCAGCAGAGCTTCAACTTCGCCAGGGTCTCGCTCCGGCGTCGGCAGCCATCCGACCAGCAACGAGTCCGAGTCCGCCAACTGCCAGACGTAGCGCCCACCCCAGTGACCAACCGCTTCGCCGACGCCGTGACGTCGGTACTCGTCGAGCCGTTTCCGGAGTCCACGCCGACCGCTCTTGCCCGTGGTCGCCTTGCCGACGTACAGCACCATGGCCTCACCGACCCAGGCATCAGCCAACGAGTCATGAGGCACGGAGGGATCACGGCCCTTGAAATGCCCAGCCGGACTCCGCGGAAGGAAAACCGGGTCGGACGGATCGGGGCGCATGACGACGTAGACGCCGGCACCCAGGGGCACGCCCACCTCGTTCAGTTTCGAGAAAGGGACGAACCCTGAGAACCCGCGGTCCTTGAGGATCTCCCGCGTCAGCGCTTGGTCGACCATGCGCCGCATGGTCTCACGCGGGTACGACCGGGAAGGCCCGGCCCGAGAGCGCTGGCGATGATGAGGTGCCCCCGGTCCCGTACTGCGGTGGTCCGGGAAATGGAACACTGGTAGCCGTGAGCACCACTGGATCCCAGCGCCCCGCCCAGGTGAGCGCCGCCCGCCGCCGTACCGTCATCGACGCGCTGCGGCGCGGTGCCGTGCCCGAGAGCGGACTCGATCTGTTGGCCACCGGCCTAGGCCGGTTCGAGGCGGCCCTGGACGCGGAGCTGGACGCCGTGGCGTCGGGCGGGTCCGTGTTCAAGGCCGTACGGGGTGAGTACGGGTCCGGCAAGACGTTCTTCACCCGCTGGCTGGGAGAGCGGGCCAAGCGCCGCAACTTCGCCGTGGCCGAGATCCAGGTCTCGGAGAACGAGACCCCGCTGCACCGGCTGGAGACGGTCTACCGGCGGCTCACCGAACGGCTCACCACCTCCAGTTTCCCGCCCAGCGCGCTGCGGCCCGTGGTCGACGCCTGGTTCTACGCCCTGGAGGAGGACGCCCTCGCGGCCGGCGCGACCGAGGAGGAGCTTCCGGGCGAGGTGGAGAAGCTGCTCGTCGCACGGCTCGCCGAGGTCTCCCGGCACGCCCCGTCTTTCGCCACCGCTCTGCGTGGCTACCGGGCCGCCCTCGCGGGCGGCGACGAGGCGACCGCCGCGGCCGTCCTGGCGTGGCTCGGCGGCCAGCCGCACGTCGCGGCCTCCGCCCGCCGGACCGCCGGGGTACGCGGCGACCTCGACCACTTCGGTGCGCTCGGGTTTCTGCAGGGGCTGCTCACCGTGCTGCGCGACTCCGGGCACACCGGGCTGTTCGTCGTCCTCGACGAGGTGGAGACGCTGCAGCGGGTCCGGTCGGACGCCCGCGACAAGGCACTCAACGCGCTGCGGCAGCTCATCGACGAGGTGCACTCAGGCCGCTTCCCCGGCCTCTATCTCGTCATCACGGGCACCCCGGCCTTCTACGAAGGCCAGCAGGGCGTGCAGCGTCTGGCCCCGCTCGCTCAGCGGCTGGCCACCGACTTCACCACCGACCCGCGCTTTGACAACCCTCGCGCCGTGCAGATCAGGCTTCCCGGCTTCAACCAGGAGTCCTTGGTCGGACTCGGCCTCACCATCCGTGACCTGTACGCCGATGCCGCGGAGATGCCCGATCGTGTGCGGAAGGTCGTCGACGACGCGTATGTCGCCGACCTTGCGGTGGCCGTCGGCGGGGCGTTGGGCGGGAAGGTCGGGGTGGCGCCCCGGCTGTTCCTGAAGAAGCTCGTCGGGGACGTGCTCGACCGCGTGGACCAGTTCGATGACTTCGACCCCCGGCAGCACTACCGGCTCACCGTCGCCGGCAGCGAACTCACCGATGTCGAGCGCAACCTGGCCGCCACGGTCTCCGGAAACTCCGCGTCGGCCGATGACATCGACCTGGAGCTGTGATGGCGGACGCGGCAGGCCAGGCCGGGAAAGACTCGGGTGACGAGGACGCCGACGTACTGGACCGGCTCGACCCCGTCGTCCTGCATCACATCGTCAACACTCTCGGCTGGCCCGATCTGCGTCCCCTGCAGCGGGCGGCGATCACACCGCTCATGCAGGGGCAGGACGCCGTCCTGCTGGCTCCGACGGCGGGGGGCAAGACCGAGGCGGCCTGCTTCCCCCTGCTGTCGGCGATGACGGAGCAGAAGTGGACAGGCACATCCGTGCTGTATTTGTGTCCGCTCAAGGCACTGCTCAACAACCTGGTCGGCCGCGTCGACTCCTACGCCCAGTGGCTGGGGCGACGCGCTGCGCTCTGGCACGGTGACACCAAGGAATCGCAACGGCAGCGCATTCGGGCTGAGGCGCCGGACATCCTGCTGACCACGCCCGAGTCGCTCGAAGCGATGCTGATCGGCGTCAAGACCGACCACGCCCGCCTGTTGGGAAGCGTCCGGGCCGTCGTCATCGACGAAGTGCACGCGTTCGCAGGGGACGACCGGGGATGGCACCTGCTCGCCGTGCTCGAACGGTTGGAGCGGGTCACCGGACGGCCCATCCAACGCGTCGGGCTCTCCGCGACCGTCGGTAACCCGGCCGAGTTGCTGCACTGGCTGCAGGGCGCGGGCGTCGGCAGCCGCAGCGGTCAGGTGGTCGCCCCTGGAGTGCAGTTGCCGGCCACCGACGGCAGCGGACACGGCGACAAAGCGAGTCCCGAGCCGTCCAGCAGGCCTGCGGGCGAAGTCGAACTCGACTACGTCGGCTCCCTCGACAATGCGGCCAAACTCATCGCGGCACTGCACAGAGGAGAGAAGCGGCTCGTTTTCTGCGACTCGCGCCGCCAGGTCGAGGAGTTGGGCGCGGCGCTCCGCGCGCGCGAGGTGACTGTCTTCCTGTCCCACGCCTCGCTCTCCGTCGATGAACGCACCCGTTCCGAGCAGGCGTTCGCCGAGGCCCGAGACTGCGTCATCGTCTCGACATCGACCCTCGAGCTCGGCATTGACGTCGGTGACCTGGACCGCGTCATCCAGATCGACTCACCGGCCTCCGTCGCCTCATTCCTGCAGCGCATCGGCCGCACCGGCCGGCGTTCCGGCACTGCGCGGAACTGTCTGTTCCTCGCCACCCGCAAGGACACACTGCTGCAGGCGGCGGGCCTCTTGTTGCTGTGGTCGCGGGGCTGGGTGGAACCGGTCGTCCCGCCGCCGGGGCCGCGTCACCTGGTGGCCCAGCAACTGCTGGCCGTCACCCTGCAACAACACAAGCTCGGCGACCGGTTGTGGGACCGGCAGTGGAACGGTCTCGCCCCCTTCGACAAGTCGGCTGCCCCCATCCTGCGCTTCCTCACCGAGGAGGGCTACCTCGACAGCGACGGTGGGATGCTGTTCGTCGGCCCCGAGGCGGAACGCCGCTTCGGCAAACGGCACTTCATCGAACTCACCGCCTCATTCACCGCACCTCCGCAGTTCACCGTCCTGTCCGGACGCACGGAGATCGGCCGCACCGACCCGAGCGTGCTCACCGAGGAACGCCCCGGCCCCCGGCGATTGCTCCTCGGTGGACGCAGTTGGCAGGTCACGTACATCGACTGGCTGCGCAAACGCGTCTTCGTCGAGCCGGCCGACGGCGGCGGAATCGCCAAGTGGATGCATGGCGGCGTCGCCGGACTGTCGTACGCCCTGACGCGTGCCATGCGCGAGGTACTGCTAGGTGCGAACCCGCCCGTCTCTCTCACTCGGCGTGCGGAGTCGTGCCTGGCCGAACAGCGCGAAACCGACGCACCTGGCACCGTTCACCCGGGCGGTACGTTGATCACGCGCGTCGGTTCCGATGTCCGGTGGTGGACCTGGGCCGGCTACCGCGCCAACGCCACCCTGGCGGCCACCCTCCAGTCGGTCACCGACCCCCTGCAACGGCCCACCGACAGCTGGCTGCGCCTGCGCGAGAACCTCACCCCGGCCGACTGGCGTGCGGCCCGTGACAACGTCGGCGAGAACCTTGTCCTGCCTGACGTGGACCGCCGGGCCGTACGCGGCCTGAAATTCTCCGCCGCCCTCCCGGAACGCCTCGCCGTGGCCACAGTGGCGGCTCGCTTGGCCGACTTCGAGAGCGCCCGCTCAGTACTCGGCGAGTCGGCGCGCTTTCAGTACGACGGCTGAATCGGAAAGCCGCCAAGGCCGCTTCAATCGGACGGGTGGGGCTACGCTCGCCCCGACTTCTCCATCACCACTGCAAGGCCGAGGCGTCTTGGTGGCCCGAGAAGGAGTGTCAAGTGAGGGTTACGTCGAACTCGCGGCCTTGGAGGCGGTTGGGGGTGTCCACCGTGATGGCCATGAGGCTGCGCGCGGCGAGTCGGAATCTGATCGCGTCCCGCCTTGCGACATTGCGCAGGTACCGCACCGTCCAGCCGTCGATGGGCTCGCGGTCTAGGCGACCACCGTCGGGTTCGCCTGCAAGAGGCAGCGGCACGGAGACAGACTCGGACGTCTTCGAGCGCATCGAGCAGACCGCCTGACTCCAATAGTGACGAAGCCCCCGTCCGGACCGCTCCAGGGCGGGATGCCGTCTCATGTAGCCATCAAGGTAGCCACACAAGAGCCCTCCTTGCATGGTTGCCCAGGTCATAGCGTCATAGCACCGTGGTGAATTTCCCGGCGTAAAGCTCGACTCGTCTGCCGCTCCTTGTTCCGCGGCTCCGTCTGATGCCGACGGGGATCTGCCCGGACCCCGGGCCTGTCCTGAGACGAGGGAGCCGTCCGGCCCGACGTGGTTGGGCGTGCTGTCCGAGCTCGCCGGGCTGCTGCTCGTCAAGGCGGCCTTCCCCGTACCTGGTCGCCCACCCTGTCGACCAGCGAGCGGAGAAGGCGCTGAGTGGAGCGCGGACGCCGCCGTAGCGGGCAACGCGCGCAAACCCCCGCGACGGACCCACCCCCCTCCCCCGTAGAGCAGACGACAGAAAGCTCACAGGGAGGGGAGCGGGACGTGGCAGGGCACAGGGGCAGGCGTGTCAGAGGTGCGGCGGTCGCGGTGGCGGCGATGACGGCGCTCACCGCGTCGCAGGCGCCGGGGGCGGTCACGGCGCGGGCTTCCGCACCGGCGCCCGGTCAGGCACCGGCCGAGGAGGGACCGAGCGTGTCCGGCGACGCGCCGTACCGGACCGAGCTTCCGCCGCTGCGGACCGGGAAGCGCCCGGGCGGCCAGGCAGCGGAGGAGGAGGTGGGCGGCGCGCTGCCTGCCAGCGTGTTCGCCGCCTATCGGCGGGCCGAGGGCCGCCTCGCGCGCGAGGCGCCCGGCTGCCGGCTGCGCTGGCAGTTGCTGGCGGCGATCGGGCAGGTGGAGTCGGGGCAGGCGCGCGGTGGCAGGGTGGCGTCGGACGGTACGACCTTGGCGCCGATCCTCGGGCCGCGCCTGGACGGCGTGGCCTTCGCACTGATCCGGGACACCGACGGCGGCGCCCACGACGGAGACACGGCGTACGACCGTGCGGTGGGTCCGATGCAGTTCATCCCGTCGACCTGGGCCCGCTGGGGCGCGGACGGCAACGGCGACGGGCGTACGGATCCGAACAACGTCTTCGACGCGGCACTCGCCGCCGGACGGTATCTGTGTGCCGGTGGCCGGGACCTGTCCGTCCCCGCCGAGCTGGATCGGGCGATCCTCGGCTACAACCACTCGACGGCCTATCTGCGCACGGTCCGGGCCTGGTACGCGTACTTCCTGGAAGGGCACCGGGTGGTGCCGGACGGCTCCGCCGGGTCCTTCGCAGGGCCCTCCGCCGAGTCCTCCTCCGCTCGACCCGAGCCGTCGCGGTCCCCCTCGAAGCCGAAGGAGGCCTCGCCGACACCGACACCCTCCGCCCGGCGGAGTGCCCAGCCGTCTCGCACCCCGTCGGCCCCTGTTTCCCCGGCCCCGGCCAGACCCCGCCCCGCCACCGACCCCGAGAAGCCGGACGAGCCACGACTCCCCGCATCCGACCCGGACTTGGTGCTCACCACCCCCGACCTGCTGCCCAGCGGCGCCCCACTCACCAGTAACAGCGCGGACTCGATGACCGCCTCCCCCTCCACAACCGCCGATACTCGGCGGTAATGTCGCCACCCGCCGGACAGCACGAGACCGGTGGGTGAGCGCGAAGGGGCCCTCATGGCGACGGACATGCCTGCGGACATGCCCGCAGAGGCAGAGACACCTGCGGAGACGCACGCGGCCGACGAGCGGTGGCGGCGCATGTGGAGCCACCGCGAGCACCTGCTCAAGGTGGCCCGGCGCAGGTCGATGAGCCCGGAGGACGCCGAGGACGCGGTGCACGAGGCGATGCTGCGTGCCGCCGAGCGGCCCGACCTGGATGAGGAGCGGCTCGCGGCCTGGTTGACGACGGTGACGATGCGACTGTGCGTCGACCGCTACCGGCAGGTGAACCGCGAAGCCGAGGTGCGCACCAGCCCGACGCTCGTCGCCCCCGGCCCGGTGCCCGTCGAGGAGGCGGTGTGCGACCGGGCCGAGGCCAAGTGGCTGGCGGTGCGCAGTGGCGAGCTGCCCGCGCGGCAGGCCGAGGCGCTGCGGCTGAAGTCGGAGGACCTGGACGTCGGCCAGGTCGCCGTCCGGATGGGGCTGAGCTACCGGACCGTCGAGTCGCTGCTGGCCCGGGCCCGGCGGACGCTGCGGCAGTCGCTGGCCGCCACGCTCGGGTTCGCGCTGTTCCTCATCGGGTGGGGACGGCCGCGCGGAGTCGGCAGGGCACAGGCCGTGGCGGTCGCCTCCACGGCGGCGTCCCTGGCGGTGGCGGGGTTCGTGCTGCCGTACGCCCTCGACGGCAGTGGGAGCGGGGGAGGCGGGGGCGGTACGACGCCTCGGCCTGTGGCCGCCTCACCGGACGCGGAGACATTGCGGCCGGACAGCGGTGGCGGGAGCCGTACGCCTCGGGGCAATGAGCCCACGGCTGCGGCAGCCGAGCGCGGAGCGGCCGAGTCCCCTGCCGCCGAATCGTTCCTCCCGCTGTCCGTGCCGTCGCTGCCGGAGGTCCCGGATGTTCCGGACGTCCCGGTGTCGCCGCTGCCCGTGCTGTCCGCGCCGGAGGTCCCGCAGGTGCCCGACGTCCCGCAGCCGGTGGACGTCCCCGACCTGCCGTTGGAGTCCTCCGCGGTGCCGACGGACACGGCGGTCCCGGATGTTCCGGAGGCTTCGGCCGTACCGTCCGCCTCGCTCCCCGGGCCGACACCGAGTCCGCTTCCGTAGCGTCGGCAAACCCGCCCGGAAACCCGCCCGAAAAAAATCCGCCACTCGAGCGACGGACGCCCCGCCCCTCCCCGTAGAGCAGATGTCAGAGCTGCTGGAGCTGCTCCACGGGCTGAAGGGTGGACCGGATGGGTGTCGAGATCTGTGTGGAAGGGCTGACCAAGTCCTTCGGTCACCAGGTCATCTGGCAGGACGTCTCGCTGACGCTGCCCGCCGGGGAGGTCTCGGTCATGCTCGGCCCCTCGGGCACGGGCAAGTCGGTGTTCCTCAAGACGCTCGTCGGCCTGCTCAAGCCGGAGCGCGGCTCCATCACCATCCAGGGCCGGGACATCACGAAGCTGCGCGAGCACGACCTGTACGAGGTGCGCAAGCTCTTCGGCGTGCTGTTCCAGGACGGCGCGCTGTTCGGCTCGATGAACCTCTACGACAACATCGCCTTCCCGTTGCGCGAGCACACCCGTAAGTCCGAGAGCGACATCCGGCGCGTCGTGCTGGAGAAGATGGACATGGTCGGGCTGATCGGCGCGGAGGGGAAGCTGCCCGGTGAGATCTCCGGCGGGATGCGCAAGCGCGCCGGGCTGGCCCGGGCCCTCGTCCTCGACCCGGAGATCATCCTCTTCGACGAACCCGACTCGGGCCTCGACCCGGTCCGCGTGGCCTACCTCAACCAGCTCATCGTCGACCTCAACGCCCAGATCGACGCGACCTTCCTGATCGTCACGCACGACATCGCCTCGGCCCGCCAGGTGCCGGACAACATCGGGCTGCTGTTCCGCCGCGAGCTGGTGATGTTCGGACCGCGCGAACAGCTGCTGGCCAGCGAAGAGCCCGTCGTACGGCAGTTCCTGAACGGCCGGATGCAGGGTCCGATCGGCATGGCGGAGGAGAAGGACGCCGCCCAGGTCGAGCAGGAGCTCGCGCAGATCGACGACAGCGCTGTCGTCCAGGAGCCGGCTCCCCGCCTGCTGCCGGGGCCGGGCATCGCCCGGCCACCCCGCTGGGAGGCCATCGCCCGGCGCGAGGCCGCGCTGCACCAGAAGGAGGTGGCCGGCGCGTGAGCCTGTCACCCATCGGAGCGCTGCGGCACTCGGGCAGCCTCTTCGCGATGGCGCTGGACGTCGTCCGGACGATCCCCCGACGGCCTTTCCAAGCACGGGAGTTCATCCAGCAGACGTGGTTCGTCGCGAGCGTCACCATCCTGCCGACAGCCCTGGTCTCCATCCCGTTCGGGGCGGTCATCGCGCTCCAGATCGGCAGCCTCACCCGGCAGCTGGGCGCCCAGTCCTTCGCCGGGGCCGCCTCCGTGCTCGCCGTGCTGCGCGAGGCCTCGCCCATCGTCACCGCACTCCTGATCGCGGGCGCCGGCGGCACGGCGATCTGCGCCGACCTCGGGGCGCGGAAGATCCGCGACGAGATCGACGCGATGCAGGTGCTGGGCATCGACCCCATCCACCGGCTGGTCGTCCCCCGCGTACTGGCGTCGATGCTGGTGGCGGTGCTGCTCAACGGCCTGGTGTCGGTGGTCGGCGTGGCGGGCGGCTACTTCTTCAACGTCGTTCTCCAGAACGGCACCCCGGGCGCCTACCTGGCCTCCTTCACCACGCTCGCCCAGCTCTCCGACCTGTGGGCGGCCGAGGTCAAGGCGCTGGTGTTCGGCGCGATCGCCGGGATCGTCGCCTCCTACAAGGGGCTGACCGCGAAGGGCGGACCCAAGGGTGTGGGCGACGCGGTGAACCAGTCGGTGGTGATCACCTTCATGTTGCTGTTCGTGACCAACTTCGTGATGACCGCGGTGTACTTCCAGGTCGTCCCCCAGAGGGGTTAGCCGATGAGACTCATCGACCGCCCACTGAAGTCCCTAGAGGCGCTGGGCACCCAACTCTCCTTCTACGGCCGCTCACTGGCGTGGACGGGGCGCACCCTGCGTCGCTACAAGAAGGAGATCCTGCGGCTGCTCGCCGAGGTGAGCTTCGGCCGGGGCGCGCTCGCCGTCGTGGGCGGCACGGTCGGCGTGATCGCCTTCCTGTCGTTCTTCACCGGCACGGAAGTGGGCTTGCAGGGGTACGCCGCGCTCAACCAGCTCGGCACCTCCAACTTCGTGGCGTTCCTCTCGGCGTACTTCAACACCCGTGAGATCGCCCCGCTGGTGGCCGGGCTCGCGCTGTCCGCGACCGTCGGCGCCGGGTTCACCGCCCAGCTCGGCGCGATGCGGATCAGCGAGGAGACCGACGCGCTGGAGGTGATGGGCGTGCCGTCGCTGCCGTTCCTGGTGACGACGCGGATGATCGCCGGGTTCGTGGCCGTCGTCCCGCTGTACGTGGTCGGCCTGCTGTCCTCGTACCTGGCCGCCCGCACCATCACCACCGGCTACTACGGGCAGTCCACGGGCACCTACGACCACTACTTCCAGCAGTACCTGCCCCCGGTGGACGTCCTGTGGTCCTTCGGGAAGGTGCTGGTCTTCGCCGTTCTGATCATCCTGGTGCACTGCTTCTACGGCTACTACGCGAGCGGCGGCCCGGCAGGCGTAGGCGTCGCGGTGGGCCGCGCGGTGCGGACCTCGATCGTGGCGATCAACGTCCTGGACTTCTTCCTGTCGCTGGCGATCTGGGGCGCCAGCACGACCGTACGGATCGCGGGGTGAGCCGCCGTATGAGGGTACTGAGACTGCGGTTGTACGGCGTCGTCTTCATCGCCGTGCTCGCGCTGCTGCTGTCCCTGTCCGTCGCCGTCTACCGGCAGGTGTTCACGCCGGTCGTGCGGATCACGCTGGAGGCCGACAGCCTCGGCAACCAGCTCGACCCGCGCGCCGACGTCAAGCTGCGCGGGCTGCTGGTCGGCGAGGTGCGCGAGGTGCGGGCCGACGGGACGAAGGCGACGCTCGACATCGCGCTCAAGCCGGAGCACGTCGCCCACATCCCGTCCGACGTGCACGCGCGCCTGCTGCCCAAGACGCTGTTCGGCGAGAAGTACGTCGACCTGGTCGCACCCGCGCGCTCCTCTGCCCGGCCCATCCGCGCCGGGGACGTGATCAGCCAGGACCGCACCCGCGTCGGCATCGAGCTGCAGCAACTGATGAACGACCTGCTGCCGCTGCTGCGGACGGTCCAGCCCGGCAAGCTCAACGCCACGCTCTCCGCGTTCGCCACCGCCCTCGACGGACGCGGCGACCGGATCGGCGACAACCTCACCCGAGTGGAGGCCTACCTGCGCCGTCTCAATCCGCACCTGCCGTCCCTGAAAGAGGACATCGCACGCTTCGCCGACGTCGCCGAGGTCTACGGCGACGCGGCGCCCGACCTGATGGAGATCCTGCGCAACACCGTCACCACCAGCCGCACGATCGTCGAGGAGAAGGACCGGCTGGCGGCGGCGCTGAAGTCCACGGCGACCGTCGCGGGCACCGCCGAGGACTTCCTCGACGCCAACGGCGACCGGCTGATCACTCTCGGGCAGGTCTCCCGCCCCACGCTGGAGCTGTTCGCCCGCTACTCCCCGCAGTACCCCTGCCTGCTGGCCGGACTGGTCCGGCAGGACAAGGCGTCAGAGGAGGCGTTCCGGGGCGGCAAGATGCACATCACGCTGGAGGTCGTACGGGCGCAGGGAGCCTACGAGCCGGGTGAGGAACCGCGCTACGGCGAGCGGTCCGGCCCCGACTGCCGTGATCTGCCGCGTCCCCCGGTGCCGGCGCCCGGCGCCCCACTGGACGACGGTTCCAAGAAGGCGAGTCCGGCCTCGGGCGGCCCGCTCGGCGTCTCCGCCACCCGGGCCGAGCAGCGGGCCGTCGGCTCGCTCGTGGCGCCGGTGCTGGGCGTGCCCGCGGACGAGGTGCCGCCGGTCGCGACGCTGCTGTTCGGGCCGATGGCGCGCGGGACGGCGGTGAGCGTCGCATGAGCACCACAGGAGCCCGACAGACCGCCGCCCCCCTCATCAAGTTCAGTCTCTTCGCACTGGTGACGGTGGTGGCGACGGCCCTGCTCGCGGCCACCATCGTGAACATCTCCTTCACCCCCGAGCACGAGTACCGCGCGGTCTTCAGCGACGTCACGGGCCTGGAGGAGGGCGACGACATCCGGGTGGCCGGCGTGCGGGTCGGCGAGGTCGCGGGCATCCGGATCAAGGACCGGACGCTGGCCGAGGTCACCTTCACGGTCAGCCGGGACCGGCCGCTGCTCACCAGCACGGGCGCCGTCGTCCGCTACCGCAACCTGGTCGGGCAGCGGTACGTCGCGCTGACCGAGGGCGCCGGCGACGGCACCCGGCTGCGCCCCGGCGACACGATCCCGCTGGCGCGCACCCAGCCCGCCCTCGACCTGAACGCGCTGCTGAACGGCTTCAAGCCGCTGTTCGCCGCGCTCAGCCCGAAGGACGTCAACCAGCTCGCCACCGAGATCATCAAGACCCTCCAGGGCGAGGGCGGCACCGTCAACAGCCTGCTGACGCACACGGCGTCGCTCACCACGACGCTGGCCGGCCGCGACAAGCTGATCGGCTCGGTGATCGACAACCTCAACACCGTGCTGAAGACGCTCGACAAGCGCGGCGCCCGCTTCTCCGGACTCCTCAAGCAACTGCGCCGGGTCATCTCGGGCCTGTCCGCCGACCGCAAGCCCATCGGGGAGTCGCTGGTGAGCATCGGCGATCTGACGGAGGCCACCTCGGGCCTGCTGAAGGACGCGCGTCCGCCGCTCAAGGACGACATCGCGGAACTGACCGACCTCACCGGGACGCTGAACGACAACGAGAAGACCGTGGAGGGCGTGCTGAAGCGGCTGCCGAACAAGCTGAACGAGCTGACGGGGACGGCGTCCTACGGCTCGTGGTTCAACTTCTACCTGTGCGACTTCGACGGCCGGATCGTGCTGCCGAAGACCAAGCAGGTGCTCACACCCGAGATGCACGTGGCGAGGGCGAGGTGCGAAGCATGAGCCGCAAGCGCCGCCCGGAGCCGATGTTCAAGGTCCGTGTCGACCCGCCCAGACTGCCTCGCGTGCGACTGCCGAGGGTACGGCTCCTGCCGCGCCGCAAGCCGCGTCCGCAGCCGATGTTCAAGGTCCGTGTCGACCCGCCGAAGCTGCCGAGGATACGGCTCCACCGCCCGCGTCTCGGTCCCTTCCGCGAGCGCAATCCCGTCGTCATCGGTGCCGTCGGGCTCACCGTCCTCGCGCTGCTGACCGTGGCCGCGTTCAACGCCGACCGTCTGCCGGTGATCGGCGACGGCGAGACGTACAGCGCCGCCTTCGCGGAGGCGGGCGGTCTCAAGCCGGGCGACGAGGTGCGGATCGCCGGGGTCAAGGTCGGCAAGGTGGAGGAGGTCGACCTGGACGGGGACCATGTCAAGGTCACCTTCAAGATCAAGGACGAGCCGGCGTTCGGCACCGACACCGGCGCGTCGATCCGGGTCAAGACGATCCTCGGCGCGAAGTACCTCGCCCTGCACCCCAAGGGGAGGGGCCGGCTGGAGCCCGGCAGCGAGATCCCGCTGCGGCGGACCGTGCCCGCGTACGACGTCGTGCAGGCGTTCAGCGATCTCACCACCACGACGGAGAAGATCGACACCGACCGGCTGGCCAAGGCTCTGGACACCATCTCGACGACCTTCGAGGACTCACCCTCCGAAGTACGGGCGTCCATCAAGGGCCTGTCGAAGATCTCCCGGACGGTGGCCTCACGCGACAAGGCCCTCAAGGAGCTCCTCGACCACGCGAACGGCGTGACGGGCGTACTCGCCGACCGGTCGGGCGACTTCACCGCCCTGGTCGAGGACGGCGACAAGCTGTTCAAGGAGATCAGCAAGCGGCGTGCGGCGATCCACAAGCTGCTGAAGACCTCCGCCGCCCTCGGCATCCAGCTCTCCGGCCTGGTCCAGGACAACGAGAAGGAGATCGGGCCCGCGCTCAAGGGCCTGAACACCGTGGTGAAGATGCTCGAACGGAACCAATCCAGCCTGGACCGGAGCATCAAGCTCCTGGCCCCCTACGTGCGGGTCTTCACCAACACCCTCGGCAACGGCCGCTGGTTCGACTCCTACGTCCAGAACATGGTCGCCGCCCCGGTGGTGCCGCGGACGCGGACGGGAGGCGCACAGTGAGCAACCGCTGGAAGAAGCCCCTGGCCCTGCTGACCGCCCTCGCCCTGGTCGCCGCGCTCACCTACGTCCTGTGGCCGCGCACCGAGCCGGTCCGCGTCACGGCGTACTTCCCCCGCACCGTCGGCATCTACCCCGGCTCGGACGTCCGCGTGCTGGGCGTGCGGATCGGCGAGGTCAGGAAGATCACGCCGGAGGGCGGCCGGGTGCGGGTGGAGCTGGAGTACGACGGGAACCGCAGAATCCCGGCGGACGCGCAGGCCGCGATCATCAACTCCTCGGTGGTCAGCGACCGTTACGTGCAGCTGCTGCCGGTGTACCGGAGCGGCCCCGTACTGCGGGACGGCGACGAGATCCCCGAGTCGCGTACGGCCGTACCGGTCGAACTGGACCGCGTCTTCGACAGCCTGCACACCACGGCCGAGGCGCTCGGCCCCGAGGGCGCCAACAAGGACGGCGCCCTGTCACGGCTGCTCGGCGTCAGCGCCGACAACCTCGACGGCCAGGGGAAGAACCTCCACCGGACGGTCGAGGACCTCTCGGAGGCGGTCACGACGCTCTCCGACGGCCGCACGGACCTGTTCGGCACGGTCCGCAACCTCCAGGTGTTCACGGCGGCGCTGGCGGCCGACGACAAAAGTGTGCGGTCGTTCAACAAGAGCCTCGCCAAGGTCGCCGAGCAGCTCGCGGGCGAACGCAAGGACCTCGCGGCCGCGCTGAAGAACCTCGGCACGGCGCTCGGTGACGTGTCCGCCTTCGTGAAGAAGAACAAGAAGTCGCTGACGTCCAACGTGGAGGGCCTGAGCAAGGTGACCAAGGTGCTCGTCACCCAGCGGGCGGCCCTGGAGGAGCTGCTGGAGGTCGCGCCGACGGGTATGTCGAACCTGCACAACGCCTACAACCCCTCCGCGGGCACCCTCGACACCCGCAACAACCCCGACCACCCGCAGGACCCGGCCTCCCTGCTGTGCTCGATCCTGAAGACGACCGGGGAGAAGACCGACTGCGGGGACCTGAGGGACCTCTTCGACTCCCTGCCCGAAGTGCCCCCGGGCACCCCGGCCACCGGCACGGTCGACCGCACCCTCGGCGGAATCCTGGGGGCGAGCGCATGAGGACACCGCGCAAGGGCCGGATCGTCGCCTGGGCGACCGTCGGGACGTTCCTCCTGTCCGGCTGCGAGTTCAACGGCTGGTACGACGTCCCGCTCCCCGGCGGAGCCGCCGCCGACGGCCACGCCTACCACGTCACCGTCGAGTTCCGCGACGTCCTCGACCTGGTTCCGCAGTCGGCCGTCAAGGTCAACAACGTCACCGTGGGCGCGGTGGAGAAGGTGGAGCTGGAGGGCTGGCACGCGAGGGCCCGCCTCCGGGTCGCCGACTCGGTGAAGCTGCCCGCCAACGCCGTCGCCGAGCTGCGGCAGACCAGCATGCTCGGCGAGAAGTACGTGGCGCTGTCCAGGCCGCCGGAGAGCACGCCGGCCGGCCGGCTCCGCGACGGGGATGTGATCCCCCTGTCCCGCAGCGGCCGCAACCCGGAGGTCGAGGAGGTGCTGTCCGCGCTGTCCGCGCTGCTCAACGGCGGCGGCGTGGCCCAGCTCAAGACGATCACCACGGAGCTGAACAAGGCCCTGGAGGGCCGGGAGAACCGGGTCAAGTCCCTGCTCAAGGAGCTCGACACCTTCATCGGCGGTCTGGACGACCAGCGCCGGGACATCGTCCGCGCGCTGAAGGCCGTGGACCGGCTGGCCAAACGGCTGGGCAAGGAGAAGACGACCATCGCCGAGGCCGTCGACACGATGCCGCCCGCCCTGAAGGTCCTGGCCGACCAGCGCCGCGACCTGACGAGGATGCTCACCGCCCTGTCGAAGCTGGGCAGGACCGGCACCAAGGTGGTCAACGCCTCGCACGACGACACGGTCGCCAACCTCAAGCAGCTGCGGCCGATCCTGCGACAGCTCAACAAGGCGGGCAGCGACCTGCCCAACTCCCTGGAGCTGCTGACGACGTACCCGTTCCCGCGCAACGTGGTGGACGCCATCAAGGGTGACTACGTCAACCTGCACATCACGGCGGACCTCGATCTGGCCGGGATCTACGGCAACCTGACGGACGAGCCGGGCGACGGGGACACTCCGCGACCCGAGCTTCCCGAGGCCCCGGACCTGCCGGATCTCCCGGAGGCACCGGATCTCCCGGACGTGCCGGACGTTCCGACGCCCACCGCGCTGCCGAACGCTCCGAGCGTTCCGAGCTTGCCGTCGTCCCCGCCGGCTCCCTCGGGTGGCGACGACCCGCTGTGCCCGCCGGTGTGCACCGCCGGCTACGGCCCCGGTGGCCACCGCACCGGGGGCGAGTGGCCCGAGGGGATCAACCTCGAACTCGCCGAGCTGCTGCTGAAGGGGGTCCAGCCGTGATCACCCGTACGGTCAAGGCGCAACTGATCGCCTTCGCCACCATGACCGCCGTAGGCGTGTCGTACGTCGGCGCCGAGTACACGGGTCTGGTGGACGAGATCCTGGACCGCGGCTACACCGTGCGTGCCGACTTCGCCGGCTCCGGGGGCGTCTTCCCCGGTGCCGAGGTCACGTATCGCGGGGTGCCGGTGGGCAAGGTCGGCGCGCTGCGCCTGACCGGCCCGGACGGGGTCCAGGTCGCGCTCGACATCGAGGACGGGGCGCCGCGCATCCCGGCCGACACGCTGGCCGTGGTGGCGAACCGTTCGGCGGTGGGCGAGCAGTACGTCGACCTCCAGCCGCGCACCTCCGACGGCCCGTATCTGCTGAACGGCAGCACGATCCCGCGCGAGAGCACGCGGGTGCCGCTGCCGACGACGGACATGGTCCTCAGCCTGGACCGCCTGGTGAACTCGGTCGGCAAGGACGACCTGCGGGTCACGGTCGACGAGTTGGGCAAGGCCTTCGCCGGCACCGGCCCCCACCTGAGCCGCCTGGTGGACTCGGGCAACTCCCTGGTCGAGTCGGCGTCCGAGGCGCTGCCGGAGACGATCGCCCTGATCGAGGACTCACGCAAGGTCCTGAAGACACAGGCCGACCAGGGCTCGTCGATCAAGTCGTTCGCGCGCGACCTGGCGGCCCTCTCGGCCCAGTTGAAAGCCAGCGACGGGGACCTGCGCAGGCTGATCGGCAACGCGCGGCCGGCGGCGCAGGAGCTGAACTCGCTGCTGAAGTCGGCCGGGCCCGAGCTGTCGGTCCTGCTGGCCAACCTGATCAGCGGCGGCCAGGTCACGCTGGCCCGCCTCCCCGGCGTGGAGCAGGCCCTGGTCACCTTCCCGCTGATGGTCGCGGGCAGCT
Source organism: Streptomyces sp. 378 (assembly GCF_030124145.1). Taxonomy (GTDB): domain Bacteria; phylum Actinomycetota; class Actinomycetes; order Streptomycetales; family Streptomycetaceae; genus Streptomyces. The sequence continues at coordinate 51,774 of NZ_JASKMS010000006.1, read as the reverse complement.
ACACGGTCGTCCCGGGCGACGGCACCACCCACTTCGGCCTGGTGCTGAACGCCGACGACCCGCCGGCCTGCACCCAGGGGTACGGCACGGCACGCCGCGACCCCGCGGACACCAGCACCCGCGAGGCGAACACCGCCGCCCGCTGCACGCTCCCGCGCGGCAGCGAGTCGTCGGTACGGGGCGCGCAGAACGCCCCGGGCGCGTCGACCGCCGGCGGCGGCGCGAACCAGGCGGCGTACGTCGCCCCGTACGACCCGGAGACCGGTTCCACCACCGGCCCGGACGGAAGGAACGTCGAGATCGGCTCGACGGGCGGCCAGCAGGCCGTGTTCGGAAAGGAGTCGTGGCAATGGCTGCTCGTCGGCCCCATGGCCTGAGGCCGGTGCGACCCGGAGCGCTGTCGGCGGGACTCGTCGCGGCGACCGTCGTCACCACCGCACTGGCACTCTGGCTGTCCCTCGGCCTCTACCAGCAGCGCGAGGCGGACCAGCGGCGCCAGGGCATCCTGGCCGCGGCCCGCCAGTCGGCGCTGAACTTCACCTCGCTCGACTACCGGCACTACGACCGCGACAGCGCGAACGTACTGGCGGGCGCGACCGGCGAGTTCAAGAAACAGTTCACCGCGCAGACGGACCAGTTGACGAAGCTGGTGGCCCAGAACAAGTCCGTGTCGGAAGGCCAGGTCCTGGAGGCGGGCATCGTCCGCTCCGACGAGAACTCGGCCCGCGTGCTGGTGGTCGCCGACAGCAAGGTGACCAACACCGCCGTGCCCGGGGGAGAGGCACGCACGTACCGGCTCCAGCTCGACCTCGTACACAAGGACGGCCGCTGGCTGACGTCCGACGTCGAGTTCGTCGGCTGATCCACGGGCCGATCCGCCGACCGCCACGCACCGACGAGGAGTACCACCATGCCGAAGACGACCACCGGCCGCGCCCCCGGTCCCGGCACCCGCCGCACCATGACGGCGGCCGCCCGCGCGGCGGCGAAGCGCGCCGAGCGCGGCCACCGCGAAGCGGGCGCGGCGACGGACACCGGCGAGGAGTCCCCGCGCCGGACCGAGCGGCCCCTCGCCGGACGCACCGTCCTCGTCGAGGCCCCGAAGGACGGCTGGGACGACCCGCCGGAGCCGTCGCCGGAGTCGTTCGAGGAGGACGGGCCGCAGGAGCGGAGCGAGCCCGGCCCCGCCGGCCGTCGGCGGCTGCTCACCCTGGTCCTGGCCGTCCTGCTCGTCACCGGACTGGTCGCGCTCGCCGCCCTGGGGTGGCAGTACCGCGACGGCCGCCTGACGGAGACCGCCCGGACCGAGGCGCTGGCGGCCGCGCGGAAAGCGGCGCCGATCGTCCTGTCGTACGACTACCGCCGCCTGGACAAGGACTTCTCGACGGCTCGCGCCCATCTGACCGGCGATTTCCGCGACGAGTACGGCAAGACCACGAAGACCGTGGTCGCCCCGACGGCCAGGAAGTACCACGGCGTGGTGAAGGCGACGGTCGCCGCCCCCGGCTCCGGCGGCGACCCGGCCGTCTCCGTCGTCTCGGCCTCCCCCGACAAGGTCGTGGTCCTGCTCTTCGTCAACCAGGTCACCGAGAGCACCCAGGTCTCGGGGGCTCGCGTGGACCAGAACCGGGTGCGGATGACGATGGACCGCACGGGCGACGGGTGGAGGGTGAGCGCGGTGGACGCGCTGTAGCGGCGGTTTCCCTCAGCCCCCGGAGTCCACCGCGGACCTCAGCGCCTCGGTGAAGGACCCGGCCCACGCCTCGACCGTCTCGTGGGTGAACAGGTCCGTCGAGTACTCGAACGTGACCGTGATCGTGTCGGCCTCCGGTGCGATCACGACGTAGAGCTCGTTGCGGGCCACGCCCTGGACGGGGAGCGTGTGGATCGTGGTGGAGACCTCCTGGAGGTTCAGGGCCGGGGGCTCTGTGGTGATCACGGTGAACAGGACCGTGGGGAACAGGGCGTCCTTCAGCTCGGGCGAGACGAGGGACACCACGTCCGTCAGGGGGAGTTCCTGGTGGTCGAGGGCCGTGAAGAGGGTGGTGCTCAGTCGGGACACCAGGTCGGCGAAACCAGCGGCTTCGCCCAGCCGGGCCCGTAGGAGTACGGCGTCGCCCAGAATGCCGACGATCTCGGAGCGGTCGCGCTGGACGCGGTTGGCGCTGGAGGCCGCCAGGACAATGTCGTTCTCCTCGCCGCACAGGTCGCCCAGCCACGTGGCGAACGTGGCCGCGAGGACCGTGTAGGCCGTGCCGCCCAGGCGGGTCGCCGTGTCGGCCAGGCGGGCCGGTGTGTCGTCGTCGATGACCCAGGTGTGCAGGGCGCCACGGCCGGAGAGCTTGCCCGGGTGCGGGTGGTCGTAGGGGAGGGGCGGGCGGAGCGGGATGGTGTCGAGTTCCGTGCGCCAGAAGTGTTCCAGGGCTGTCCTGCGGTGGTCCGGCAGGGCGTGTTCCGATCGTGCGAAGTCCGTGAACTGGGCGACGGTGACCGGCAGTCGCGGCGCCGTATCCGATCGTCGTGCGTTGTACAGCTCCTGAAGGTCGCGCCTGATGAGGCTCAGGGACCAGCCGTCGCACACCGCGTGGTGGAAGACCGTCACCATGACCCAATGGTCCTCGGCGAGACGGGCCAGGCGGAAGCGGAAGAGAGGCGCCTGGTCCAGTGTGAACGGGGTGGAGACCTGCTCGCGGCACCAGCGGTCCACGGCCTCCGCGGCGTTCCCGGCACGGAGGTCGCTGATCGGCAGGTCCACGGGGACGTCGGCCAGGACTTCCACCGCGTACTCCCCGTCCTGCCGGCTCACGGGGCGACTGCGCAGCGCGTGGTGGCGTGCCACCAGGTCCCTGAGAGCCAGGCGCAGGACCTCGGGGTCCAGGTCGCCGCGCAGGTCCATGCGGTGGGCGACGTTGTAGACGCTCGGGTCGGGGAGTGCGTGGTGGCGGCGCCACAGACGGCGCAGGGTCGAGGGCATCGGCGCGGTCTCCACGACACGGTTGCGGGCCGCGATGCCCCGGATCGTCGGATCCAGGAAGAAGTCGGCCATCGTGAGATCGACGTCCGCCTCCTCCCGCATGCGATTCAGCAGCCGGATCGCGCTCAGGGAGTGGCCGCCGAGTTCGAAGAACGAGGTCGTGACCGGGACCGGGCCGGCGTCCAGTTCCTCGCACCACAGGTCGTGCAGGGTCTTCTCCAGAGCTGTGGCCGGAGACGACTGCGGGGTCTCGTCAGGGTCGTCGCCGGGATCCGGCAGGGCCGAGCGGTCCAGCTTGCCGGAGGCGTTCACCGGGAGGCGGTCGAGCGTCACCCAGCGGCGGGGCACCAGGTGGTCGGGGAGTTCGGTGGCCAGTGCGGTGCGCAAGGAATGCCAGGAGGCGGCCGGCTCGGTGGGCACCACGTACGCGGCCAGCTCCATGTCACCGTGGCGGTCCCGGCGTGGGAGGACCGCCGCGTCCCGGACGCCGGGCAGTGCCGTCAACGCCGACTGGACCTCGCCCGGTTCGACGCGGTAGCCGCGAATCTTGACCTGGTCGTCCGCCCGGCCCCGGTACTCCAGCGTGCCGTCCTCGCGCATGCGGGCCAGGTCGCCCGTGCGGTACAGCACCCCGCCCTCGCCGTCGTCGAGGAACGCGGCGGCCGTCTCGGCGGGGCGGTTGTGGTAGCCGTATGCGACCGGCGTGCCGCTCACGTGGAGCTCACCGACGGCGCCGACGGGGACCTGCCGGCCCGAGTCGTCCAGCAGCAGGACGCGCGCTCCCGGCACCGGGGTGCCGATCGGGGGCCACTCCTCGCCGGCCGGGTCGACGCGGTGCGACGTGACGATGACCGACGTCTCCGTGGGGCCGTACTGGTTGTGGAGCGCGCAGTCCGGGTGCTTCGACAGGAAGCGGCGGAAGGCGGGGGTGAGCTGGAGTGCCTCGCCCGCGGAGAACAGTTCGCGCAGGGAGGGGAGGTGGGGGGCGGTCTCCATCAGGTACTTCAACGGGGTGCAGGGCATGAACAGGCGCTGCACCCGGTGGTGGCGTACCGCCTGCGCCAATGTCGCCGGGTCGTGCCGTACGGCGTCGTCGACGAGGACGAGCGCGGCTCCCGAGGCCAGTGTCGTGAAGATCTCCTGCACGCTGACGTCGAACGCCGGTGACGTCCATTGGAGGGTGCGAAGCGCGGGGTGGCGGCGCAGCTGGCCGTGGACCAGGTTCGCCGGGCCGCGATGGGGCACGACGACGCCCTTCGGGCGGCCGGTCGAGCCCGAGGTGTGGATGCAGTACGCCGGGTCCTGCGGGCCCGCTCCGTCCGGGAGCGGGGTGGACGGCAGTGTGTCGTCAGCCTGCTCCACGCACAGGACGGGTGGTTCCGGCGCGAGGTCCAGGTGCCCGGCGAGCGCGGTACCGGAGGTGAGCAGGAGTACGGGTGTGCCGTCGGCGAGCAGCAGTGACAGACGCGGGGTGGGGAGGGACGGGTCGAGCGGGAGGTAGGCCGCCCCGCTCTTGAGCACCGCCAGCAGGGCCGTGATCAGGTGCGGGCCTCGTGGCAGGAGTACGGCGACCCGTTCTCCGCGTGCCGCGCCCCTGATGCGGAGCTGCCGGGCGAGGCGGTTGGCCGCCGCGTCCAACTCCCCGTAGGAAAGGTGTTGTTCCCCACTGATCAGGGCTATGCCGTCCGGGGTGCGGTGGGCTTGCTGCTCGAACAGGCCGTGCAGGGTGGCCCGGGCCCCTTCGGCGAGGGCACCTTCGCCGGGGCGCTCCACGGGGGAGAGGGCCGCGCGGTCCGCGTCCGTGAGCGCGGTGAGGTCCGCCAGTGGCGCGCCCGGTGTGTCCAGGGCGCGGCGCAGGACCTGTTCGACGTAGTCCGCGAAGCGGCGCACCGTGGCCTCGTCGAAGAGGGCCGTGTCGTATTCGACCATGAAGCGGACGCCGCCCGCGTGGTGGGTGAGGTAGACGCTGAGGTCGAACGGGGCGCGGGCGCTCGGGACGTCGAGCAGGGTGGCCGTCAGGCGGGGCGGGTCGAAGAGGGCCTCGCCCTCGTTCTCGTACTCCACCATCACCTGGAACAGCGGATTGCGGCCCGGGTCGCGACGCGGGTTGAGCGCGCGGACCAGTTCGTCGAAGGGGACGCCGCGGTGTTCGTACGCCGACGTGCTGCTCTCCCGGACCCGGTGCAGCAGCGTCGGGAAGTCCGGGTCGCCGGTCAGGTCCAGGCGCAGCGGCACGGTGTCGAGGAACAGGCCCACGTGGCCTTCCGCGCCCGCCGGGCGGGCGGCTACCGCGGTGCCGACCACCACGTCCCGTTGCCCGCTGAGACGGCCCAGGACCGCGCCGATCGCACTGGTCAGCGTCATGAAGAGGGTGGCACGGTGCCCGGCGGCGAACGTCCGCAGCCCGTCCGTCAGTTCCGCGTCGAGGGCGTGCGTGAGACTCGCGCCCGCCCCCGTCCTGACCGGCGGGCGGGGGCGGTCGGTGGGCAGGGTCAGCTCCGGCGCGTCGCCGAGGCGCCGCCGCCAGAAGTCCAGGGAACGGGCGGTGTCCGGCGGGGCGGGGGCCGACGGTTCGGGCAGGGGCGGCGGTTCGGCGCCGGCGTCGCCACGCCGCCGGGCACGGTAGTACGCGGCGAGGTCCCGCGCCAGCACGGCCGTGGAGGAGGAGTCGAAGACGATGTGGTGGGCCAGGAGGAAAAGCAGGTGCCGGTCCTCCGCCAGCCGGAGGAGCCGGGCCGAGACCAGCGGGCCGGTGGACAGGTCGAGGCCGTGGCGGTCGGCGGCGGACAGCGTCGCCCGCAGCGCCTCCTCCTCCGTCGAGCCCGTGTGGTCCTCCACCGGGCAGTCGAGCGGCATGCGGTCACGGATCTCCTGGTAGGGGACACCGGCCGTGTCACCGAAGACCGTGCGCAGCGCCGGGTGCCGGTCCGTCACGCGGTGCAGCGCCCACCGCAGCGCGGGGACGTCCAGGGGGCCGTCCAGGCGGATCGCCTTGGGCTCGTGGTACATGGCGGTGCCCGGGTGCAGTTGCTCCAGGAACCAGATGCGGCGCTGGGCCGGGGTGAGCGGTGCCCGCCGGCGGGACTCGGGCCGCGACCGGGGCACAGTGCCGGAGGTCGCGGGGGTCGCCCTCCGGAGCCGGTCCAGTACCGGCAGCGCCGCCAGCACCTTGTCCTTCGGCACGCCGAAGTCCACGAAGCAGGCGATCTCGTCCGCTCCGGCCTCCCGCAGACGCCGTACGGTCTCCGCGGCCGTGTGCTCGTCGCCGATCAGCGCGCGGGAGTCGCAGTAGCGTTCGTAGGCGCGGCCGAGGAGGAACTCCACGTCCTCCTCGGAGGTGTTCTCCAGGTCCACCTGGAAACCGAGACTGTTGGTGACCTGGTCGAAGAGGGAGAGGGAGGAGCGCAGATACGACAAGAAGGGCCGGTAGGCCTCGGCCCGCGCCCGCTCCGCCTCCTCCTCCAGGTAGGTGTGCACGAGCACCACCACCCGCCCGGCCGCCGGGTCGAGACCGTGCTCGGCACGGCAGCGGCGGTACAGCGCGATGTTCTCGGCCAGTTGCTCCACCGTCTGCGTCATCAGGTTGGTGACCACGCCGAGGTCCTCGGCGGCCGCCCGGCGGTAGCTGTCCGGGTTCCCGACCACGGCCACGTACATCGGCGGCCGTTCCTGTACGGGGCGGGGGTGCAGGCGGATCTCCACCTGGGTGCCGTCGCCCGCCGTCGTCTTCACCGGCTGCCCCGACCAGAGGTCCCGTACGGTCGCCAGGTGCTCGTACATCACCTCCCGGTGCCGGCCGAAGTGCTGTGGCGCGAGCGCGAAGTCGGTGGCGTGCCAGCCGCTCGCGAAGCACAGGCCCGTCCGGCCGCCGGAGATGTTGTCGACCACCGACCACTCCTCCGCCACCCGGGCGGGATGGTGCAGCGGCAGCACCACGGAACCGGCGTGCAGCCGGACCCGACTGGTCCGGGCGGCGAGGGCCGCGGCCAGTACGGAGGGGTTGGGGAAGAGCGCGCCGAACGAGTTGAAGTGCCGCTCGGGGAACCACAGGGCGTGGAAGCCGTGCTGGTCGGCGAAGTCCGCGGCGGCCAGGATCAGGCCGTATTTGTCCTGGTCGTCGTCCTGAGGGTAGTCGCCGAAGAAGTAGAGGCTGAAGTCGAAGGCAGCAGGGGGCGAGGTGGAGGGTGTGGACGCGGGCCGGGGGGCGGGAGGTGCCGGCGTCCGTGCCGGAGCGGGCGGCGCCGTCGTGGTGCCGGTCGCCGCGAGCACGTCCAGTTGGCGGGAAATCATCTCGCCCACCTGGCCGACGAGTTGCTCCGCCAGACGGAGCTGCTGGCCGAACAGGGCGTGCATCCCTTCCGGTGTTCCCGTTGTTTCCGGTGTTTCCGGCGGAGCAGCAGGCGCCACCGGCTGCTCGGCCACCGGTTCCCGGACCACCGGCACGTCTCCGCGCACCTGCCCGACCCGCTCCGCCAGCCTCCGCGGTGTGTCGGCCGAGTCGAACACCTCCCGGACCGGGACCCGGACGCCGTACCGCTGCTCCAGCTCCGTCGTCATGCTCATCAGGGACAGCGAGTCCGCGCCCAGTTCGAAGAACGAGCTGTCCGGTGTCACGTCGGAGATCGGGCGGCCGAGCTTGTCCGCCGTCAACTGCCGGACGGCGTCGATGACTCCACCGTCCGGTACCGGCAGGTCCGAAGCCGCGGCCGGCGTCCCGGCCTTGAACGGCACCGCACGCCGCCGCAGCGGGTGCCCCGGGAGGGGTACGCGGCCCCCGTCACCGGTCAGCGCCCGCCAGTCCAGGTCGGCGCCCCTGCCGTACAGCGAGCCGAGCGCCGTCAGGAACCCGTGCGCCTGCTCGGCTGCCCCGTCCCCTTCACCCTGCCCGCTCAGCCAGCGGCTGTCGGGTACGCAGTGCCGGCCCAGGCCGGTGAGGGTCCGCCCCGCTCCGATCTCCACGAAGTCCCGGCAGCCCTGCTCGACGGCCGTGTCCATGGCGAGGTCGAAGCGGACCGGCTGCCGGGCCTGACGGCACAGGTACTCCACGTCGACGGTCCAGCCCGCCCGGCGCAGCTCACCGTCGGCCGTCGTCACCAGCGGGGTGTGCGACGGGCGGTACCTGACGCCGCGCGCACGGGTCCGGAACTCGTCCAGGGCGCTGTCGATCCCGGCTGAGTGGAACGCCCGGTCGATCGGCAGCTCACGCCACTCCAGGCCCTCCTGGTCGAGCAGCACTGCCGCCTCCTTCAGGGCCTGCGGCGGGCCCGAGAGCACCTGGGCGTGCCGGCCGTTGACCGCGGCGAGCTCCGCACCGGCGGCCTGCGCGATGCGCCGCGCGGTGGCCTGGTCGGCCCGGACGGCGAGCATGCCCCCGGCGGGGCAGCGGGCCTGCATCAGCCGCCCGCGCCAAGCGGTGAGCCGTAGCCCGTCCTCCAACGTCAGGGCACCGGCCGCGTACAGGGCGGCGTACTCGCCGACGCTGTGCCCGAGCAGGAGCGCGGGGCGTATCCCGGCCGCCCGCCAGGCGACCGCCAGTGCAGACTGATGGGCGAAGAGAGCGGCTTGCGCGGTCTCGGTGGGCCAGATCTCGTCGTCCGCGGGGTGGTCGGCGGGTGTGGGGGCGTGGGCGGTCAGCAGCCGCGCGAGCAGGCTGCCGCCGAACTCCCCGGTGTAGATCTCCTCGCACCGGTCGAGCGTGGCCCGCGCGGCCGGATGCGTGGCGTACAGGCCGTTCGCCATGCCGCGACGGGCACTGCCCTGGCCCGCGAACGCGAAGGCGACCGGGCCGAGGGGGGAGGGCGTGACGTGGCGCTGGTCCCCCAGCGCGCGGGCGAGTTCGCCTGCCGTACGGCCGGCCACGGCGGTGCGTGCCGCGCGGTGCGGCCTGCCGAGGGCCAGGGTGGCGGCCACGTCGGCGGCCGGGAGGCCGGGCCGGGCCGGCAGCCGGTCGCACAGCGCGGCCGTGAGGTCGGCCAGGGCCTCGGGGTCGCGGGCCGACACGGGGACGAGGACGGGCAGTTCGGGGTCGGGGCGAGGGCGTGCGGGCGGGGCCTCCTCCAGCACCACATGGGCGTTGGTGCCGCCGACGCCGAGCGCGCTGACCCCGGCCCGGCGGGGCACCCCGTCCGGCACCTGCCATGGCCGCAGTTCCGTGGCGAGTGCCAATGTGCCGTCGGCCAAGGGGAGTTCGGGGTTCGGGCGGGTCAGGTGCGGTGTCGGCACCAGGGTGCGGTCGCGCAGCATGAGGACCGTCTTGATGAGCCCGGCCATTCCGGCGCAGCTGTCGAGATGCCCGATGTTCGGCTTCACGGAGCCGACCACGCAGGGGGCGGAGCGAGCGGGTCCCGCCGTGTCCTCGCCCAGCGCCCGCCGCAACGCCGTCAGCTCCACCGGATCCCCGAGCCGCGTTCCCGTGCCGTGCGCCTCCACGTACGAGATCGTCGCCGCGGGCACCTCCGCCCTGCGCAGCGCCTGACGTACGACCTCGGCCTGCCCCTCGACACCGGGCGCGCTGAATCCGACCTTGGCGGCGCCGTCGTTGTTGACCGCGGAGCCCAGGATCACCGCGTGCACGGTGTCGCCGTCGGCCAGCGCCCGGTCGAGACGCTTGAGCAGGACGGCCGCCACGCCGTTGCCGCCGACGGTGCCGTCGGCCTCCGCGTCGAAGGCGCGGCAGCGTCCGGTGGGGGACAGGATCGACCCGGGGTGGCTGTGATAGCCGGTCTCCTGGGGCAGGTGCACGGCCGCGGCGCCCGCCAGCGCCAGGTCCGTCTCCCCGGTGAGCAGCGCCTGGACCGCGAGGTGCACCGCGACCAGGGAAGTGGAACAGGCCGTCTGCACACCGATCGCCGGGCCTGTGAGGCCGAGCCGGTAGGCGACGCGGGTGGCGAGGAAGTCCGGCTCCTGGCCGATGGCCGACTGCATGCCGCTGGCCGGGTCCGACGGGTCGTACGGTGAGCCGGTCGCGGGCTGCTGCTGGTGGTCGTAGAGGTTCATGCCCGACCCGGCGAACACCCCCACCCGGACGCCGGGCGCGGTCGCCGCGTGGCCGCCGTCCTCCAGGGCCTGGTGGCAGCACTCCAGGAACAGCCGGTGCGCGGGATGCGTCAGTCCGGCCTCCTTGGGGCTCATCCCGAAGAAGTCCGCGTCGAACTCCTCCACGCCGTCGAGGATCCCGGCGGCCGGTACGAGGCCGGGCGCGCGGCGCTGCTCCGGCGACAGGCCCGCCGCCGCGAGCTCCTGCTCGCCGAAGACCCGGACACTGTCGGCACCTTCCCGCAGATTGGCCCAGAACTCCTCGGCCGAGTTCGCGCCGGGGAAGCGCAGCGACAGTCCGATGACGGCGACGCGGCGCTCGGGGGAGTCCGTGAGGGCGGTGCCCTCGCCGGTCACCGTCGCGGGCCCGGCCCCGGCCGCGGCACCGGCCCCGATCCCGGCCGCCGGCTCGCTCGTGAGGTGTGCTGCGAGTGCCGTGGCCGTCGGGTGTTCGAAGAACGCGGTCTGGTCGACCGGCGTCCCGAGACGTTCCGCCAGCCGGTTCCGCAGGCGCACCAGCAGCACGGACGTCAGGCCGAGTTCGTAGAACGGCACGTCCGCGGCGGCCGGTCGGCCCAGTACGGCGCTCAGTTCCTCCCGGACGGCCCGCGCCACGGCGTCCTCGTCCGCCCGGAGGACCCGGGGCACGGCGTCCGCGTCCGCCCGGGCGGCCGGTGCCGCGGGCGCGGCGGCGTCGAAGCCATCGGCGACCAGGCGGCTCCGGAGTTCCGCGCGGCGCACCTTGCCCGCCGGCGTCCGCGGGAACTCGCCCGCCGGGACGGGCAGGACGTACGCGGCGGTGAGCCTGAGGCGGGTGAACAGGGCCGCCTTCACCCGGGCGGCGATCCGCGGGTCCTCGGCAGCGCCGCGGCTGACGAAGAACACCGCGAGGTCCTCCGTGCCCCGCTCCGGGTGCGGGATGCCGCAGGCGGCGACCTCGCCCTGCCGGACGCCGTCGACGTCGGTGGCGGTTTCCTCCACCTCGTGGCAGGAGACGTTGTGGCCGTTGAGGATGATCACGTCCTTGCGGCGGCCCGTGATGACGACCTGGCCGCCGTCGAGGAACGCCAGGTCGCCGGTGTCGAGCCAGTCACGTCCGGCGGGGTAGGCGGCGGCGTCCGCCTCGGGGTTGTTCACGTAGCCGGGGGTGAGCCGTGCGGCCGAGTGGACCTGGAGCCTGCCGATGCGGCCCGGCGGGGTGAGATCACCGCGGTCGTCGACGACGCGCAGGGTGACGCCGTGTGCGGGCGAGCCGCTGGCGACGAAGGTGACGCACTCGGCGTCCGGGGTGTCCTCACCGGCCCGCACCAGGTCGCCGCCCAGGCTGCTCCTGAGCAGGCGGTGCACGGTGCCCGGCCGGTCCAGTCGGCCGTAGGTGACGGCCGTGACCGTCTCGGCCATGCCCCACGCCGGGGCGATGTGCTCCTCGCGCACGCCGTACGGGGCCGTCGCGTCGAGGAAGCGCCGCAGCACCGGCAGCACGACCCGCTCGCCCCCGCACACCAGCGACTTGAGGCCGCTCAGGTCCCAGGGGCGGTCGGCCCGCTCGGCGAGCGCGTCCGCGACCAGCCGGTAGGCGAAGGTCGGTGCCCAGCCGTGCTGCGCCCGGTGTTCGTGGAGGAGGTCGAGCCAGCGCAACGGCTCGGCGAGCACCCGCTCGGTGGGCGCGTGGACGTTGGTGCAGCCGGTGAAGACCGCGAGCAGGTGGTAGAGCAGGAAGGCGCCGCTGTGGTCGACGGGCAGCCAGTTCACCATCGTGTCGTCCGGGCGGACGTCGAGGATCCGCCGGCTGCTCGCCGCGAAGTCCGCGAGCCCGGCGTGCGTCAGGCGCGCGGCCTTGGGGACGCCGGTGCTGCCGGAGGACAGCATCAGCAAGGCGGTGTCGGACGGGTCCGGCTCGACTAGGTCGTCGTGGCCGTCCGCGGGGGGTGCGTCCAGGCAGACCGCGGCCAGAGCGACCCGCGGTGCGGGCGTGACGTGGGCGAGGGCCGCCGCGCCGGGTGCGTCGGTCAGGACCAGCGGCCGGTCGAGCAACGCGCAGGCCTGCCGCCAGCGTTCGAAGGCCGGGGAGCCCGGCGCGGGGTGCTCGGCGATGGCCACGGGTAAGGCACCGCCGAGGACACACGCCCAGAAGGCGGGGAAGAACTCCGCCAGCGGCAGCCCGCACAGCACCACCGTGTCGCCGCGCCGCAGTCCGTGCGCGCGCAGGCCGGTGAGCATACGGCGGGCCGCGTCCAGCAGTTCGGGGTACGACCGGGAGCTCGTCGTGCCGTCGGCGGCGACGGTGACGACGGCGCCGCCCGGAGCGGACCGGGCGGCGCCCAGCAGCGCCCGCACGGCGTCGACCGGATCACCCTCAGTGCGTTGGGGCTCAGGACCCCGGCAACTGGCTTGCCCCGGTGGACGTTCCATGCGCGTGCTCTCCCTTTTCTTCGCCGGCCGGCGGGTGATGTGAGTGGTCCTCGCCGGTGGGTGGGCGGCTGTGGCCCGTGGGTGGATGGTTGTCGCCGGTGGGTGGGCGGCTGTCGCCGGCGGATGGGTGGTCCTCCCCGGCGGACGTGTGGTTCTCGCCGATGGGCGGGCGGCCGTCGGCGCGCGCGTGGGCGGCACCGTCCGCAGGGCCCGGCCGGCCCGTCCCGCGCCGGCCGGCCGTGAACAGAAGCAGCGCCAGGGCCCCGCACACCGCCGCCCCATGGAAGGCGCCCACGACGGCCAGTGCGGGCAGTGCCTCCAGGGCGGCCGCCGCGGCCATCGTGCCCAGGGCGAATCCGGACTGCTCGGCGGTGGCGGACAGGCCGAACAGGCGGCCGCGCTGCCGGTCGGGAACCGCCTGGAGGCGCGAGGTGTAGACGATCTCGGTCCAGCCGTCCGCGAACCCCGCAGCCACGGCCGCCGCCATCAGGGCCGGGGCGGGTAGCCCGGTGAACGCCGCCACGAAACAGAACGACATCGCGCAGGTGCCCACCGCGAACGCGCGCTCGCCCCAGGACGCCCCCTTCGACCGGCGCTTGAGGACCTGGTGGGCGAGCAGGGTGCCCACGGCCCACGCCGACCAGAACCGGGTCATGAACACCGCCGGTCCGGACGGCTCGGCCGCGTGCGCCGCCAGCGGCAGCGCGACGTTGTGCGACGCGGACGCCAACGCGTCGAGACCCCGCAGCGCGATCATGCCGAGCAACGCTCCGGCGAGGCCCGCGACACGCAGCCGCAATCGCTTGCCACGCGCCGGCGAGGACCCGTCGGCGGCCCGCTCCTCCCCGGACACGTCACACGGTTCGTCGTCCGTGCGCGGCCGGAGCACCACCACGGCCGCGGCCGACACCGCGAAGCTCGCGGCGTTGACGGCGAAGGCGACACCGAAACCGCCGAGGGCGATGACCGGCGCGGCCGACGCGAAACCCAGCACCGTGGCGACGGAACGGGCCGTGACCAGCACGCCGTTCGCCCGGGCGCGGCTGTCCTGCCCGACCATGACCGGCACCGCGCTGCGCAGGGCGACATTGAAGAACGTGTTGCCCGCGCCCAGCACGACCACCGCCCCGAGCAGCACCCACAGCGGCGTGTCCGACACCTGGAGCGCGAGCACGACCATGGCGAGGGTCTGGGCGAGGTCCGTGACCACCATGACGGTCCGGCGCGTGAACCTGGCGGTCAGCGCCCCGGCGGCGAGGCCCGCCGTGACACCGGACAGCAGCCGTACGGCCATCACGACGCCCACGCCCAGGGCGGTGCCCGTGACCTCGTACGAGAACAGGCTCAGCGCGATGAGATTCAGATACGTCCCGTACGCCGACACGGCATGCGCGACCACCACGGCACGAAACCGCCACTCCACCCCCGTCACCGGACTCCTCAACCTGGCTGGGCCAGGGTCGGCCGCTCGGCGCCTTTCACCGCAGCCTAACCCGAGGGGGAAAGGTGAACGGGCGCTTGTGCGTTATTCGATGATCAGAGCGACGGCCGCGGGACGTCCGCTGGTGCCGGCCGTGCCGTGGACCGGCGTGTCACTCGCTCCAGATGCCGGGCGAGGACCTCCCGCGCCTCAGGCGTAAGCGTCCGCAACGCCACCAGCGCCGTGATGACGACATCGCACAACTCCGCCTGCACGTCGTCCCACGTATGCGTGACTCCCTTGCGCGGGTTCTGCCCCGTCGCCCCGATCACCGCCTCCGAGACCTCCCCGACCTCCTCCGAGAGTTTCAGGATGCGCAGGAGGACGCCCTCGCGGCCCTCGACGGGGCGGCTGGTGTCAAGCCACTGCGTCAATACGTCGACGGTGGCCCACAGGTCGGGCCCGGGGACGGGTGCGGGTGGTGTCCGGTCGCTCATGAACGCAGCCTGGCACGAGGGTCTGACAACGACCCGGTCACCGCTGCTACTCCATCTGCTCCTCCTCGAACAACGCCTCCTGCTCCCCCTCCCTCGCCTTCCGCAGCCGCCTCGCCCGCGCCCCCACCACCACCGCCGTGCCCGCCGCCGTCGCCGCGAAGGCCGCCGGGATCATCCAGCCGCGGTTGACCGCGTGGCCGAGCAGGTGGTCCAGGGACAGGCGGCCCGGGCCGGTGACGGCCAGGCCCGCCGCGGTCAGGCCCAGCGTCGCCGCGTACTCGTAGCCGCCGCCCTGGTTGAAGAAGCCGTTCGGGGCGTGCACCGCCGCCGCGCCCGCCATCGCGCCGGCCGCCGCCGCACCCGCGGCCGGGGTGGCCAGGCCCAGGGCCAGCAGCGTGCCGCCGCCGGTCTCGGCGAGCCCGGCCGCGGTCGCGCTCGCCTTGCCGGGGGAGTAGCCGACGGACTCCATGAACCGGCCGGTCCCCTCGATGCCGTGTCCGCCGAACCAGCCGAACAGCTTCTGCGTGCCGTGGGCGGCCAGCACACCCCCCGCCCCCAGCCGGAGCAGCAGCAGACCCAGATCACGTCGGTCGTTACGCGTCACGTCGTCTCCCGGAGCGGACAGCAGGAACAGAGCAGTAGGAACAGAAGGGCGTCTCCCGCCGGGTCCCACCTTCGCACCCACGACCCCGGGTGACATCCGGCGGAGCCGCCCGGGACGCCGTTCGGGTGGCACCGGTGGCGTGGGGCGGTGGCCGGTACGAAGCTGGCTCGTATGACGATTCAGACCACGCGCCTCAGCGATCCGGCCGTCCGTGCCTTCGTGGCCGCCGTGAACAACCACGACCGCGAGAGCTTCATGGAACTCCTCGCGCCGGGCGCGACCATGGCGGACGACGGCTCGGACCGGGACCTCGCCGACTGGGTGGACCGGGAGATCTTCTCCTCCCACGGCCACCTGGAGGTCGACAACGAGTCCAACGGCGGCCGTTCCCTCATCGCCCGCTACAGCAACGACACCTGGGGCGAGATGCGCACCCGGTGGAGCTTCACCGTGGACGACGACGGCCGGATCACGCGCTTCGAGACCGGGCAGGCCTGAACCCCGCCCTACGCAGGGGCTTGTGTTCGTATGCGCTCCAACTCTTAGCCTCTCCCGGCATGGAGACCACACGGCCGCTGGGACGCGGCGGCATCGAGGTGAGCCCGGTCCCCGACGTGTGCGGCAGCCGTTCCACGCGCACCGGTGCGTACTTCGCGGTCCCTCGCGAAGTCCACCCCCACCCGGTGCGGTGGAACGACCGCCGCCTCCCCCCTGGATGTGGCCTGCGGAAGCCCTCTGCTCCAACTGTGAAGCTTTCGTGTAGGAGAGTTGAGCATAGGCTCCCTATCGGCCGCAATGGGGCGGACGTTTCTATTCCGATTGTGCAGGTTGACGACTTGACGAACTCCGTCGCGTGCTCAGCCGCGTCCGACGTACGGCATCGCCGTCGCCAGTACGGTCGCGAACTGCACGTTCGCCTCCAGCGGCAGCTCCGCCATGTGCCGCACCGTGCGGGCCACGTCCGCGACGTCCATGACCGGTTCCGGGGCGACTTCCCCGTTTGCCTGGAGGGCTCCCGTCTGCATACGGGACGTCATGTCGGTGGCCGCGTTGCCGATGTCGATCTGCCCGACGGCGATCCGGTACGGCCGCCCGTCCAGTGAGAGGGACTTCGTCAGGCCCGTCAGCGCGTGCTTGGTCGCCGTGTAGGCCACCGACAGCGGGCGGGGCGTGTGCGCGGAGATCGAGCCGTTGTTGATGATCCGGCCGCCCTGCGGGTCCTGCTCCTTCATCTGCCGGTACGCCGCCTGCGCGCACAGGAACGCCCCGTTGAGGTTGGTGTCCACCACGTGCCGCCACGCCTCGTAGGGCAGTTCCTCGACCGGGACACCGCCGGGGCCGAACGTGCCGGCGTTGTTGAACAGCAGGTCAACCCGGCCGAAGCGCTCGACGGTCGCCGCGAACAGGGCGTTCACGTCCTCGGGGCGTGAGACGTCCGTCCGGACCGTGAGAGACGCGGCCCCGGGCGCCAGGGCCGCCGTCTCCTCCAGTGTCTCGACGCGCCGGCCCGCCAGCGCCACCGACCAGCCCGCGCGCAGCAGTTCCCGTGCGACCGCCCGGCCGATGCCGGAACCCGCCCCGGTCACCACCGCGATTGCATTGTCCTTGGCATTCATGCGCCCGCAGCGTACGGGAGCCACTCCCGTACGCTGCGGGCCCAGGGCTCAAACCGGCGTGAGCTCCGTCGTGAGGTCCTCGTCCGGGGTCTCGCCCGGGTAGCGGACGCCGACGCGGTCCCGGATCGTGTCGAGCGTCCGCATCACGGCGAGCGTGCCGTCGAGCGGCACCAGCGGAGACTCCGTCTCACCGGCGCGCACGGCCCGCATCACCTCCAGCGCCTCGTGGCGCATGCTGTTGCGGGGGCCGTCCGCCGGGTCGGCGGTGAACTCCTCGGCGTCGCGGCCGTCCCGGTGCAGGACGAAACCCTCCGGGAAGAAGAAGCCGTGCGGGATGTCGATCCGGCCCTTCGAGCCGGTGACCGAGGCGGAGGTCGCCGTACCGCCCACGATCGAGCAGTGCACCGAACCGAGCGCGCCGCTGTCGAAGGAGAGCACCGCCGCCGCCTGGAGGTCGACGCCCTCCTCGGAGAGCACCGCCCGCGCCGCGACGTCCGACGGCTCCCCGAGCAGCAGTTGCGCGAACGACACCGGGTACACACCCAGGTCGAGCAGCGCGCCGCCGCCCAGCTCCGGGTTCCGCAACCGGTGCGAGGGCGGGAACGGGCCGGCCAGCCCGAAGTCGGCCTGCACGCTGCGCACCTCGCCGATCGCGCCGTCGTCGACCAGCGCCTTCAGCCGCCGCACCAGCGGATTGCAGTACATCCACATGGCTTCCATCAGGAAGCGCCCGTGCTCGCGTGCCAGCGCGACGAGTTCCTCCGCCTCGCGCAGGTTCAGCGTGAAGGGCTTCTCGCACAGCACGTGCCGCCCCGCCGCGAGACACAGTCCGGCGGCGGCCCGGTGCGCGGTGTGCGGGGTGGCGACGTAGACGACATCGATGTCCTCGTCCCGCGCGAGCGCGTTCCAGTCGCCGTAGGCCCGGGGTATCCCGAACCGTTCCGCGAACGTCTTCGCCGACGCCTCGGACCGCGACGCGACCGCCACGACCTCCGCGTCCGGCAGGTCGATCAGATCCGCGGTGAACGCGCCCGCGATCCCTCCGGTCGCCAGGATTCCCCACCGCACCGTGTCCAACGTCATCGCGCCCCGCCTCCACCTCGTGACCCCGAGCAGTCCGTACGAGCTGAGAGCATAGGTGGCGATCGACTCGCAGAGGGAGGGACTCATGCCCGAGGGTGGGGCGTCCATATCGAACACCGCGCAGGAGGCCGCAGCCGGGAGGGAACGGCCCGACCGCACCGCGCACCGCCGCACCGGGCTCCTGGTCACCTTCCTCCTGGGAAGCCTGACCGCGGTACCTCCGCTGGCGATGGACATGTACCTCCCGTCCCTGCCGGAGGTCACCCGTTCCCTGCACGCGCCGGCCGCGACCGTCCAGCTCACGCTCACCACGTGCCTGGCCGGCATGGCGCTCGGGCAGCTCGTGGTCGGGCCCATGAGCGACCGGTGGGGGCGCCGCCGCCCGCTGCTCGCCGGTCTCGCCGTCTTCGTCGTCGCCACCGTGCTGTGCGCCCTCGCCCCCACCGTCGAGCTGCTGGTGGCCTTCCGGCTGGCCCAGGGCCTCGCGGGCGCCGCCGCCATCGTCATCGCCCGGGCCGTCGTGCGCGACCTCTACGACGGCATGGCCATGGCCCGCTTCTTCTCCACCCTCATGCTGATCTCCGGGGTCGCCCCGGTCGTGGCACCGCTGATCGGCGGGCAGGTCCTGCGGGTCACGGACTGGCGGGGCGTGTTCGTCGTCCTCACGGTCATCGGCGTGCTCATCGGGGTCCTGGTGTGGGCGCGGCTGCCCGAGACGCTGGCGCCCGCCGAGCGGCACAGCGGCGGCGTCGGCGAGGCCCTGCGCGCGATGCGCACCCTGCTCGCCGACCGCCCCTTCACCGGCTACATGCTCACCGGCGGCTTCGCCTTCGCCGCCCTCTTCGCCTACATCGCGGCGTCCCCGTTCGTCATCCAGGAGATCTACGGCGCCTCCCCGCAGACGTTCAGTCTGCTGTTCGGCGTGAACTCCGTCGGGCTGGTCGTCGTGGGCCAGATCAACGGCAAGATCCTCGTCGGCCGGGTCAGTCTCGACCGGGTCCTGGGCATCGGCCTCGCGGTCGTCATCACCGCCGCGACCGCGCTGCTGCTGATGTCCCTGGGCGTCTTCGGCGAGGTCGGACTGGCGCCCGTCGCCGTCGCGCTGTTCGTGCTGATGTCCGCGATGGGCATCACCCTGCCCAACACCCAGGCCCTCGCCCTGATGCGCACCAAGCACGCCGCCGGCTCCGCCTCGGCCCTGCTCGGCACGTCCTCCTTCCTCATCGGCGCGATCGCCTCCCCGCTCGTCGGTGTCGCCGGGGAGGACACCGCCGTCCCGATGGCCGTCGTCCAACTGGCCGCCGCACTGGTGGCACTGGTCTGCTTCATGGGAATGTGCCGACCCTGGAAGAAGGAGAGCGGCCGCCCGAGCGCGGAGGGAGCAGTCAGCTGAGCGCACCCAGACTGCGCGACGGCACGCCCGAGCGGGCCGGCCTCGATCCCGCGGAACTGCGCCACCTCGTCCGGGAGGTCCACGTCCTCACCACCGGGCAGCGCCCCTGGGCCCCCGGCGCCGTCCTGGTCGTCGGGCGCGGCCCGGTGATCGCGGTCGAGGAGGCGGCGGGCTGGGCCGTGCGCTACGCGTCCTACGACCCCGACACCGACGCCGGGGTGGAACTGCCCCCCGAGGACCGGGTCCCCATGACCGTCGGCACGCCCTTCGACCTCGCGTCACTCACCAAGCTGTTCACGTCCGTGGCCGCCGTGCAGCAGATCGAGCGCGGCACGCTCGGCATCGACGCGAAGGTCGGCGCGTACCTGCCCGACTTCACGGGGGCCGCCCGGCACGGCATCACCGTGCGGCAGCTGCTCACCCACACGTCGGGGCTACGGCCAGAACTGCCCCTCTACGACTACGCCGACGACGCGCAACGGCTCGCCGCGCTCCAGGCGGAGTCGCCGGTCGGGGCGCCGGGCACGTACGGCTACTCCGACCTCAACATGCTCCTCCTCCAGCACGTCCTGGAGCGCCTCACCGGCCGCACTTTCGACGTCCTTGTCCACGACGGCATCACCCGGCCGCTGGGCATGACATCGACGGACTTCGGGCCGTGCCCGGAGGCCGCGGCGACGGAGGACCAGCGGCGGCCGTGGGCCAAGGCGGACCGGGGGATGCTGCGCGGCGAGGTCCACGACGAGAACGCCTGGGCGCTGGGGGGCGTGGCCGGCCACGCGGGGCTGTTCTCCACCGGCCGGGACCTCGCGGTGTTCTGCCGCACCCTCCTCGCCGGCGGCTCCTACGGCCCCGCCCGCATCCTCGGGCCGGACTTCGTCGAGCTGCTCTTCACCCCGCCGGGTCTCGGGTTCGCCCTCGACCAGCCGTGGTTCATGGGCGACCTCGCGGGCCGCGGCGCGGCGGGGCACACGGGCTTCACGGGCACGTCCCTCGTCCTCGACCCCGCCACGGACACGTTCCTGGTCCTCCTCACCAACGCGGTCCACCCGCGCCGCCGCCGCCCGGACAGCGCCCCGAGGGCCGCGGCGGCGTCCCGGGTGGCGCGGGCGGTGCGGTGACCCTCCGGTGAGGGGTGGGGCCGGGGCGCCCGGTCGGGGAGTGGTGTCGTCGCCTCACGGCTTGGGCGGCGGACGCGGTCTCCGTGGGGGCCGTCGCGTCGTCCCGCGGTGACCGGCACGGGCGGCCCGGGGGAGCCCGGCCGCTTCCCGGACCGTCGTGCGCCGTGGTCCGGACGGTCGTGCGCCGTGGTCCGGACGGTCGTGGAGGTCGCGTGCGGTCGCGGCGGTGGCGGTGGACATGACCTGGCCGCCGAGCCGAGCCGAGCCGAGCCGAGCCGAGCCGAGCCGAGCCGGGCCGGGCCGAGCCGGCGCAGGCCGGGCCCGGAGCCGGGGTGGAGGCGGACGGCGGCGGCTACGTCCGACGGTGGCCTGAAGCCCGGGCGCGGACCGCCCTGGGTGAGCGCCGCGCCCGCCCGGGCCGCCTCGTAGAATCGCCGGGTGAACGCCCCCGCACCCCCGGCCGAAAATCTCCGGGCCGCCCTCGCCGGTCTGCTCGACGGGCTGCCGCCCCGGCAGGCCTCGCAGGCGGTCGAGCGGCTGATCGCCAGCTACCGGGGCGCCACCCCGACCGACGCCCCCATCCTCCGGGACCGGGCCGACGTCGTCGCCTACGCCGCCTACCGGATGCCCGCGACCTTCGAGGCGGTCCGCGCCGCGCTGGAGGCGTTCGCGGACACCGTGCCCGCGTGGGTGCCGGGCGGGCACACCGACCTCGGTGGGGGCACGGGCGCCGCCGCCTGGGCCGTGAACGCGGTCTGGGGCGGGGAGCGGCCCGTCACCGTGCTCGACTGGGCCGAGCCCGCGCTCGCCCTGGGGCGGGAGATCGCCGCGGCCAACCCGGAGCTGCGGAACGTACGCTGGCGGCGCTCCCGGATCGGAGCGGCGCTCAGCCTCGACAGCACGGACCTCGTCACCGTCTCCTACGTCCTCAACGAGCTGACCGCCGCCGACCGCACCGCCCTCGTCGACGCCGCCGCGGCCGCCGCACAGGCCGTCGTGATCGTCGAGCCCGGCACCCCCGACGGCTACGCCCGCCTCATCGAGGCCCGCGACCGGCTGATCAGGGCCGGTTTCCGCATCGCCGCCCCCTGCCCGCACAGCGCCGCCTGCCCCATCGCCCCCGGCACGGACTGGTGCCACTTCTCCGCCCGGGTCAGCCGTTCCTCCCTGCACCGTCAGATCAAGGGCGGCTCCCTCGCCTACGAGGACGAGAAGTTCGCCTACGTCGCCGCCGCCCGCTTCCCCGTCGAACCGGTTGCCAACCGGGTCGTCCGGCGCCCCCAGATCCGCAAGGGCCAAGTCCTCCTCGACCTGTGCGAGAGCGAACCGTCCCTGCGCCGCGCCACCGTCACCAAGCGCCACGGCGACCTGTACAAGGCCGCACGCGACGCCGACTGGGGAGACGCCTGGCCCTCCTCCTGAACTCCGGCGCCTCCTGAGCTTCTGTCGGGTACGCAGTAGCGGTGCCCGACCCGGAGTTGGTCGGCGCCGAGCAGGACCGCCGGTTCTGTTCGCCGGGGGTGAGGACCACCTGGTGGGCGGGTGTCCGCCGGTCCCGGGGTCGCGACCGCCTCAGTACATCCGCCGGACAGCCCGGGCGGACCCCCCTCGTGCGGGGGTCCCCCTCGTGCGGGGGTCCCCCTCGTGCGGGGGTCCGCCCTCGTGCGGGGGTCCGCCCTCGTGCGGGGGTCCGCCCTCGTGCGGGGGTCCGCCCTCGTGCGGGGGTCCGCCCTCGTGCGGGGGTCCGCCCTCGTGCGGGGGTCCGCCCTCGTGCGGGGGTCCCCCTCGTGCGGGGGTGTCCCCCCTCACACCGGGGCCCGCCCTCGCACTGGGCCCGCCCTCGCGCGGGGGAGGCTCACGACGCCGTGTCGGCCGTGCCCTCCTGCTGCGCTTTGCGCTGTCGTTTCTCCTGCAGCCTGCGCAGCAGTTCGCGCTTCTGGGCCTGCGGGTCGACACCGCCGCCGATCCGGTCGCCCTGGCCGCCGCCGCGCAGCGCGTTGCGGCCGAGGTTCCTGCGCGATCCGCCGACACCCAGCATGTTTCCGGCTCCGCCTCGGGTCATCTCGGACTCCTTCCGTGGTCATCATCCGCGACGAGACGGTTCGTCTCGCACATGTTCCCCGACTGTCCGCGAGACGCTCCGTCTTGTCAATCTGATAAATTCGGGCCATGGCCGTCCAGAAGTCCACCCAGCCCGCTCCCGGCAAGCCCGCCCCCGACTCCGCCCGGCGCAGCGAGAAGTCCCGCCGCGCCATCTACGACGCCGCCCTCGCGCTGGTCGTCGAGGTCGGCTACCCCAAGACCACCATCGAGGGCATCGCCGCCCGTGCCGGTGTCGGCAAGCAGACGATCTACCGATGGTGGTCGTCCAAGGCGGACGTGCTGATGGAGGCGTTCCTCGACCTGGCCGAGCGGTCCGTCCCGGAGGCCGGACCCGCGCCGTACACCTTCCCGGACACCGGCGACCTCGCCGCCGACCTCAAGACCGTCCTGCGGGCCACCGTCGACGAACTGCGCGACCCGACGTTCGAGGCGCCCTGCCGCGCGCTGGCCGCCGAGGGCGTGGTCAACGAGCAGCTCGGGCGCGAGTTCGTGGCCAAGCTGACGCAGCCCTCACTCGACCTCTACATCGGCCGGTTGCGCGCCGCGCAGGACGCCGGCCAGGTGCGGCCCGAGATCGACCCGCGCATCGCCCTGGAGCTCTTCGTCTCCCCGCTCGCCCAGCGCTGGCTCCAGCACACGGGCCCGATCTCCCACGAGTACACCGACACCCTCGTCGACTACGCCCTTCACGGCCTGGCCCCGCGCTGAGCGGCCCGGGCCAGGCGCCCCGGCGTGTCCGTGATCACACCGTCGCAGCCCAGCGCCAGCACCCGGTCCCGCTGGGCGTCCGTCACCACGGTGTGCGCCCACACCCGGGCGATCCCCGAGTTCACCGCGCGCACCAGGTCCGCGTCGCGCGACCGGTGGTCCACGTCCAGCAGGTCCACGTACGACCGCCAGCGCTCCGGGCGGTCCGTGCGCAGTTGCTGCGCCGAGCGCCACAACTGTGAGAGCAGCCCGAGGCGGTGGACGCGCCGGGCCACCTCGGGGTCGTTGGAGTTCACGAACACCGAGCGGGTCAGGCCGCGGGCCCGGATCAGCTCGGCCAGCCGGTTCAGACCGCGCGGGTCCTTCGCCTCCAGCATCAGCACGATCCGCCCGCCGAAACGATCCAGCACCTCGGCGACCGTCGGCGGCCGCTCCGATCGCCAGCTCCCGGGCAGCCTGTCCTTCGGGCGCAGCCGTACGCCCTGCCACTCCCGGGCGTTCAGGGCGCGCACCTCACCGCCCAGGTAGGTGGTGCGGTTCAGGGTCTCGTCGTGGAACACCACCGGCGTGCCGTCGCGCAGCACCCGGGTGTCGAAGTCGAGCACCTGCGCCGTCCCGCGCTCGTAGGCGGCGGCCAGTCCCGTCATGCTGTTCTCCGGGACCTCACGGGCGCCGCCGCGGTGCGCGACGTACGTGATCCGGGGCAGGGCCGCCACGGTCAGCGGTCCCGCGCCCCACTCCAGCGGGGCCGGGGCGCGGCCGCCGGGTCCGGCGAGGGTCAGCGAGACCACGGAAGCCACGGAGGCCAGACCCGTCAGCGCGATCCTTGTGACCATGGCGACCACGGTAGGACGCCATGTCATGGCAAAGCAGGCAATGACACCCGATCGTGGGGAGGGTGGGGCTCGCCGGTTCTCCTCCCATCGGGTGCCGGGTGTACGTTGCGTTCCCTCCTGTCCCGGATGTGGGCACTGGCCCCCGGTGCGCGGGAGGATGGGACCATGAGGCATGCTGTTCGGCACGACGGCGAGGCGAGGGGATAGATGAGCGCGGAGTTCGGCGGCCGGACCGGCCGGCAGGGCAAATTCACCCAGTGGCTGCGCGCCGGGCGCCGGCCGAAGGAGGCCGCCGGGGACGGCGGCCGTGAGGCCCTGCTGCTCGCCGCCGCCGACGCGGGACTGCCCCTCGCGCCCGCCGCCCATCCCTCCGGGTACCGCTGCTCCTGCGACCGGGTCGGCTGTCCCACCCCCGCCCGGCACCCGGTGTCCTTCGCCTGGCAGACGCAGTCCACCACCGACCCCGCCCAGATCGAGCGCTGGGCCCGCCATCAGCCGCAGGCCAACTTCATCACCGCGACCGGCATGGTGCACGACGTCCTCGACGTGCCCCTCGATGCCGGTCGCGACGCGTTGGAGCAGCTGCTCGCCGCCGGTGTCGAGGTCGGGCCGGTCGCCGAGAGCGACGACGGCCGTCTCCTCTTCTTCACCCTCACGCGGGGCACGCCGGAGGACGAGGACGAGTGGTGGCCGTGCGAACTGGACTGCCATCCCGAGACGGTGGACGAGCACCCCGGGCTGCGCTGGCACTGCCGGGGCTCCTACGTCCTCGTGCCGCCCGCGCGGCTGCCCGGTGAGGACCGGGCGGTGCGGTGGGTGCGCGGGCCCGAGCACGCGCTGCCGGATCCGCTGAGCCTGCTGGAGGTGCTCACGGAGGTCGGCGGACGGTACGCCGCTGAGGACTCCGACCACGCCACCGGGGCCGCCTGGCCCACGCGGCGGCACTGAAGCCGGTCGGCGCCCGTGGCGTGAGGGCCCGGGCTACGAGCCCTCCGCCGCGGTCAGGCCCTGGATGCGGCCCAGGATCGTCACCTTGCCCCGGCCCTTGGGGTCCAGCGCCACCTCGTTGGAGACGAACTCCATCGTGAGGGACTGCTTGATCTCGCCCTTCGTCAGGGCGAGGACGTCCTTGCCCGGGGCGGGCACGGACGTGCCCGCGTGGGCGGTCTGCTTCTCGTAGTGGCGCGTGGTGAAGAACACCAGCGCACCGCCGTCCGTCGTGCGCAGCGCCAGCGGTGCGTAGTCGCCGTTCGTCAGCGGCTCGTCGATGTACTGGGTGACCATGCCCGGCTTCTTGGAGTTCTTCTGGCGCAGGGCACGCCACTGGCTGGTGTGGGCGCCGTCCGTGAAGGTCTCCCCGCCGCTCTTCAGGTACGTCGCGTACGCCCGGCTCAGGTCGCCGGGGCCGGTGGCCAGGTCGGTCGACTCGGCGGGGACGGGCTCGGCCCAGCCGTCGGCGTCCGTCTTGAACCGCGGGACCTTGCCCGGGGCGACGAGCGTCAGGTAGGCCACCTGGAACGGGTCGTCGAGGCTGCTGCGGGTGAACACCAGCAGCCAACGGGCGCTGCCGCCCTTGTTGCCGGCCGCGTCGACGACGAACCAGCGGGGCCAGCCGGCCTTCTTGGGGATGGTGAACTTCGCGTCGGTCAGCTTCAGCGGGGTGTGGTTCGGGTTGCCGGCCGGGTTGTTGGCCTTCCCGGCCTTCAGGCGGGCCGAGTCGATGTCGGCGAGGGCGCCGGTGGTGTGGTCGGCGTCCAGGGCGCCGTCGTAGGCCTTGTCGGCCTCGTTGTACGCGGTCGTGAACTCCTGGAGGGCCTTTGCGGCTTCGGCGCGGGTCGTGGCCGGGAGGATCTCCCGCTCGCCGTGCACGACGACACATCCACTGGCCGTCAGTGACAAAGCGGCCACCGAGGTTGCTATGAGGGCGCTCCGGGCGGGCCTGCGGAGCGTACGAGGGTCGCGATCCCTGCTCATCGGGTACCTTCACCTTCCCCTTTCCGGAGGCGAACCCTACCGGGTGCCTCCGGCGGTTGGGCGGGGGTGGTGGGGTGGGTGTGTGTGGTGCTTCGCCTCGTGCCGGGTGGGGGTG
Organism: Streptomyces sp. 378; assembly: GCF_030124145.1. Taxonomy (GTDB): domain Bacteria; phylum Actinomycetota; class Actinomycetes; order Streptomycetales; family Streptomycetaceae; genus Streptomyces. The sequence goes on along the minus strand of NZ_JASKMS010000006.1, from coordinate 25,883 downwards.
CGTGTCCGTTTCGCTTCGCGGCGGGTGGGGGTGCGCGTCCGCTTTGCTTTGCGGCGGGTGGGGGTGCCCGTCCGTTTCGTCTCGTGACGGGTGGGGGTGCGCGTCCGCTCGGGTGGGGGTGCGCGTCTTCGCCTGGCGCCGGGTGTGGGTCGGGGCCGCGCCGGGGGGTGTCCGTCCTCGGAACGGCGCGATGGGGTCTCACGCCGACCGACTGGCGTTGACGCGCCAACCGCCGCGGGCGGACACCCCCCGACACGGCCCCTCGCGCGGTCCTGCGGCTGCGGGAGCGTTCCGGACGGCGCCGCGGCCGCACCGCTGCGGGGCCCCGCCCCGCCTCGGTGGGGTGTCGTCACACCTTGTCGCGCACTGGTGTCGGGGTGGGTCGGGACCAAGTAGAGGAGCCGGACGGCTACTTGAGCGTGGTGGGGTCCGGCTGGAAGTCGAAGACGCCCTTGAGGACCAGGTGCCGTACTGGCCATGGCCCCGACTGCTTCACCACGGCTGCGGCGAGCTTCGACAGCGGCTCCGCCAGGGCGTTGACCGCGTCCGAGAGGCCGTCCAGTCGGTGGCCGGGTCCTGGCCGTCCTCGGCGTGCGCCCCGGCGATGTGAGAATTCCCCTCGTGACTGACTACGACATGCTGCGCGTCTTCTGCGGACCGAACGGTGGGTACGGCAATGAGCTCGGGGTCGTGCGCGAAGGGTCCGTGCTGCCCGAGCGGGACGAGCGGCAGGCGTTCGCCGCGAAGGTCGGGTTCAGCGAGACCGTGTTCGTCGACGACCCCGAGCGCGGAGTGATCGACATCTACACGCCGACACTGCGGCTGCCCTTCGCCGGGCATCCCTGCGTGGGGGCGGCATGGCTGCTGGACGTGCCCGAGCTGGTCACGCCCGCCGGAGTGGTCGGTGCCCGGCAGGACGGGGAGTTCTGCTGGATCGAGGCCCGCGCGGAGTGGGTGCCGGCGCGGACGCTGCGGCAGTACGGCACGGCCGCCGAGGTCGACGACCTGGCCGTGCCGCCGCCGGGGGAGTGGGTGTACGCCTGGGCGTGGGAGGACGAGCCCGCCGGGCGGATCCGGGCCCGGGCCTTCCCCGGCCGGGGCGACGGCATCGACGAGGACGAGGCGACGGGGGCCGCGGCTCTGCTGCTCACCGACCGGCTCGGCCGGGCCCTCAACATCACCCAGGGCGCGGGCTCGCAGATCCTGACCGCGCCCCAGCCGTACGGGTGGACCGAGGTCGGCGGCCGGGTGCACCTGGAACGCTGACCCGGGCGGAGCGCGTCCGTACGGGTGGAACCGCGTGTGTGCGAGGCGGCGAGCGGGGACCTCTGGGCGTGACCAAGCGCCACCGCGAGTGGAATCTCATGCGCATTCGATCCGCTCTGGCCGTCGTCGCCCTCACCGCCGCCCTGTCCGCCACCGGTGCGGCGACGGCCTCCGCCGACGACGACGGTCAGGAGTACCGCGACGACCACCACGTGGCGTGCAGCCCGTACTTCGGCGAGCTGGAGGCCGAGACCGCCGAGATCGAGTGGGGCGGGGCCGTCTGCCACAACGGCCCGTTCGACATCTGAGCGGCACAGGACCGGCTGACTCCCGAGCCGGCACCCGGGGCCCCCTCGCCGTGCGCGAGGGGGCCCCGCCCGTTCACGCCGTCAGGGGGAATTCCTCGCCCAGCGCCTCGAACATCTTGTTGTTCAGCCCGTACGCCCGCTTGCACTCGGCCACGATCCGCTGCCGCTCCAGTTCGTCACCGGGCACCGCGTCCAGCAGCGCGCAGTAGGTCCGCTTGAAGGCGGCCGGGTTGGGGATCTCCTCGAAGACGTAGAAGCGGACCCCGTCGCCCTTCTTCGAAAAGCCCCACGTCTTCTCGGCCGTGTCGCGGATGATCTGCCCGCCGGAGAGGTCGCCGAGGTAGCGGGTGTAGTGGTGGGCGATGTAGCCGGCCGGCCAGGTGCGGGCGCATGCGGTGATCCGCTCCGCGTACTCCAGCGTGGCCGGCAGCGCGTCGGCCGTCGTGCGCCAGCCGGGGCCACGCAGGTACTCCAGGTCCCGCTCCAGCTCCGTCACGCGGAACAGCTCCGGGCGGACGAAGGGGCCGGCCACCGGGTCACCGGCCAGCTTCCGGGCGCCGGCCTCCAGCGCGCCGTACACGAACCACAGCTGCTCCGTGTAGCGCGCGTACGCGTCGACCCCCAGTTTGTGCCCCAGCAGGTCGCCGATGAAGGTCGAGCCCCGGACCTCCTCGTGCTGCTCGCGGGAGGCGGTCCGAAGGAGCGTCGAGAAGGATTCCATGGGCGTACTTTTCCCGACGGGCTGTCGGTAAAAACCTGACGCCGAGAGGAACGACCCGCCCCCCGGGGAGGAGAGCGGGCCGTGCGGTGGTGTGTGCGGGGGAGGCCGGCTACGGCAGCGTGAGGATCTCCGCGCCCGTGTCCGTCACCACGAGCGTGTGCTCGAACTGGGCCGTCCGCTTGCGGTCCTTCGTGACGACCGTCCAGCCGTCGTCCCACATGTCGTACTCGTGCGTCCCCAGCGTCAGCATCGGCTCGATCGTGAACGTCATGCCGGGCTGGATGACGGTCGTCGCGTGCGGGCTGTCGTAGTGCGGGATGATCAGGCCCGAGTGGAACGACGAGTTGATGCCGTGCCCGGTGAAGTCCCGGACCACGCCATAGCCGAATCGTTTGGCGTACGACTCGATGACCCGGCCGATGATGTTGATCTGCCGGCCCGGCCTGACCGCCTTGATGGCCCGCTCCAGGGACTCCCGGGTCCGCTCCACCAGCAGCCGCGACTGCTCGTCGACGTCACCCACCAGGTACGTGGCGTTGTTGTCGCCGTGCACACCGCCGATGTACGCCGTCACGTCGAGGTTGACGATGTCGCCGTCGCGCAGCACGGTCGAGTCCGGGATGCCGTGGCAGATGACCTCGTTGACGCTCGCGCACAGCGACTTCGGGAAGCCGCGGTAGCCCAGAGTGGAGGGGTAGGCGCCGTGGTCGCACATGTATTCGTGCGCCACCTTGTCCAACTCGTCCGTGGTCACCCCGGGGGCGATCAGCTTCGCGGCCTCCGCCATCGCCCGGGCGGCGATCCGGCCGGCCACGCGCATCGCCTCGATCGTCTCGGGCGTCTGCACCTCCGGTCCGGTGTAGGGCGTCGGCGCGGGTTTGCCGACATACTCGGGACGGCGGATGTTTCCGGGCACGGAACGGGTGGGGGACAGCTCCCCTGGGACGAGCAGCGACTGGCCAGACATGCCAGCGAGTCTAACCAGCGGCCACGGGGGAACATGTCGAAGGCGAGAGGAGCTGGTCATGGCCCTGTTCAAGAAGCGGACGGTCGGCAAGCCGGGTGAGTGGTACTACTGCCTGGAGCACAAGAAGGTCGAGGAGGGGCCGGAGTGCCCCAACAAGGACCGGTTCGGGCCCTACGCCTCCCGCCCGGAGGCCGAACACGCGATGGCGACCGCCCGTGAGCGCAACCTCCAGTGGGAGAACGACCCCAAGTGGCACGACGCCCCGGCGGGCGGCCGGGACGACGAGAACTGATCCCACCCGTGCCCGGGGCCGCGGCAGCCGCGGTCCCGGGCGTCCGTGACGTCCGGGTGCCGCTCCCGGATCACCAGCGGGCCGGTGGCGGTGCCGTCAGCTGCTCCGCCAGCCGCGCCATCCGGTCCCGGAAACGGTGCCGCCCCCGCGGGGTCGGCAGGGCGTTCTCCCCGGCCGCCGCGCTCACCAGGTGCTGCACCGTGTCGAGGTCCAGCTCCGAGCCGTCGGGGACGGGCAGCGTCTCGTGCGCCACGGACGCGAGCTCCCCCCGCCCCGGGCCGAGCGTCAGGACCGTCGCACCGGCACGGCGTGCGCCGGACACCCGTTCGAGGAGTGGCGCGGCGGAATTCCCGGGGGCGACCACCAGCAACGTCTCGCCCCGCCGCGCCGCCTCCAACCGGCCCAGACCGACCGCCAGGTGCGCCGGATCCGAGGGGCGGGCGGCGTGCCGCACCAGCGTCGGGGCCAGCTCCGGCGTGCCCGACCAGGCGGCCTCGTCCACCAGATGAGCGGCGAGATGCCAGGGCTCGTACTCCGGGGTGCCGACGAGCAGCAGCCCGCCCCCGTGCGACACCACCGAGCCGCGCAGCGCCCCCGCGAACCGCCGGGTGGCCCCCAGCCACTCCGTCCCGGCGAGCACTTCCCGCAGCAGCGCGACCCGTACCGCATCCATGGGGCCGCATCCTGCCCCCACCGGGCACTCGTGACGTGGAGTTCACCACGCATTCGCCCGGCCTGGGTAGACCGACCGGTCACGCGTACCGCTGTCGAACGCCCGGAGGAACCCGCCGATGACCGAGACCAGCGTCCCCTTCCGCGCCGGACAGGAGGGGTACGCCAGTTTCCGTATCCCCGCCGTCGTCGCCACCGGCACCGGAGACCTGCTCGCCTTCTGCGAGGGCCGGGTCGGCTCCCGGGACGACTTCGGGAACATCGACGTCGTACTCAAACGCTCCTCGGACGGCGGCCGCACCTGGGGCCCGCTCCAGGTCGCCGCACACCACGGCGACGCCCTCGCCGGCAACCCGGCCCCGGTCGTCCTCGACACCGGCCGCGTCCTTCTCGTGCACGTGCGCAACGCGGCCCCGGCCACCGAGGACGCCATCCGGCGCGGCACGGTGAGCGCGGCGGACGGGCGCCGGGTCTGGGTGCGGCACAGCGACGACGAAGGCCGCACCTGGTCGGCGCCCAGGGAGATCACCCGGGAGACCAAGCGGCCCGAGTGGCGCTGGTACGCCACCACCCCCGGCCACGCGATCCAGCTGAGCACCGGCAGGGTCGTCGTCCCCGCCAACCACTCCCTGCCGCCCACCGGCACGGACAACGGCACCGAGGGCCGGTACAACGGCGGCCACTGCCTGCTCAGCGACGACCGGGGAGCGACCTGGCGCATCGGCTACGTCGACGACAACACCGACGGCTACGTCAACGCCAACGAGACCACCGCCGCCGAACTGCCCGACGGCCGCGTCTACTTCAACACCCGCAACGACTCGCCTTCGCCCGGCACGCGGGCCGACGCCCACTCGGCCGACGGCGGACAGACCCTGGTGAAGCCCTTCCGCCCGCAGGCCGGACTCGTCGCCCCCGTCTGCCAGGCCGCCGTCCTCCAGCTCGGCGAGCCCGACCTGCTCCTCTACTCCGGCCCCGCCGACCCCGGGTTCCGCGCCCTGATGACGATCCGCGCCTCCACCGACGGCGGCACCACCTGGCGCCCGGCGTACACGGTGGACGGCCTGCCCGCCGCCTACTCGGATCTCGTACGGATCGACGCGGACACCGTGGGCCTGCTGTACGAGACCGGCGACTTCGGCGCCTACGAGACGATCACCTTCCGGCGGGTGCCCGTGACGGAGCTGACCTGAGCCGAGGGGGGCGGCGGCGCGGTCGTAGAGTCGGGGCCATGACCTCTACCGACAGTGCTGCCACCGACACCGCCCAGAAGGCGCCCGCCAAGGACCCCTGGGACCTGCCCGACGTCTCCGGACTCGTGGTCGGGGTGCTCGGCGGAACCGGGCCGCAGGGCAAGGGCCTGGCCTACCGGCTCGCCAAGGCCGGACAGAAGGTGATCATCGGCTCACGGGCGGCCGAGCGCGCCCGGGACGCCGCACGGGAGCTCGGCCACGGAGTCGAGGGCGCCGACAACGCCGAGACCGCGCGCCGCAGCGACATCGTGATCGTCGCCGTGCCGTGGGACGGCCACGGCCGGACCCTCGCGTCCCTGCGCGAGGAACTGGCCGGCAAGCTCGTCGTCGACTGCGTCAACCCGCTCGGCTTCGACAAGAAGGGCGCCTACGCGCTCAAGCCCGAGGAGGGCAGCGCCGCCGAGCAGGCCGCCGCCCTGCTCCCGGACTCCCGGGTCACGGCCGCCTTCCACCACCTGTCCGCCGTCCTGCTCCAGGACCCGGAGGTCGACGAGATCGACACCGACGTGATGGTGCTCGGCGAGGCGCGGGCGGACGTCGAGATCGTCCAGGCCCTGGCCGGGCGGATCCCCGGGATGCGCGGCATCTTCGCCGGGCGGCTGCGCAACGCCCACCAGGTGGAGTCGCTGGTGGCGAACCTGATCTCCGTCAACCGCCGGTACAAGGCGCACGCGGGGCTGCGCGTCACCGACGTGTGAGCCGGTGAGGCGCATGGGGGACACTGGACGGCAGCAGCAGTGCCGCCGTGTCCCCCGACAGGAGTCCACCCCATGCCCCGCCTCGCCCTCTACGCCCTGATCGTCTGCGTCCTCTCCGTGGCCGCCGCCGTCGTCTCCTTCACACGGGGCAGCTTCCTGGGGATCGTGTGGGTGCTGCTGGCGGGCCTGTCGTCCAACATGTGCTGGTACTACGCCAAGCGCGCCAAGCAGCGGAAGTCCGTCACCGGCTGACGCGGGCCCGTCAGGGGGCCGCCGAGCAGAACTCGTTCGAGCCCTGCCAGAAGCGATACAACTCCTGACCGCAGTACGTCTCGACGTCGCTGATCCCGAGAGCCTTCAGGATCGTGTCGACCACGTCGAAGAAGACGCCGTTCACCGCCGGCAGCCACAGCAGCGCGAACACGAAGAGCAGGCCGAACGGCGCGAACGGCTCCACCTGGCGCCGGATGCCGTACGACAGCCAGGGCTCGATCACGCCGTAGCCGTCCAGGCCCGGCACCGGCAGGAAGTTCAGCAGCGCGGCCGTCACCTGGAGCAGAGCGAGGAAGGCCAGCGCGAAGCGGAAGTCGTTCGGCACACCGTCCAGCGCGTCCAGCCAGAACGGGGCGGTGCACACGACGGCGAACAGCACGTTCGTCAGCGGGCCCGCCGCCGAGATCAGGCTGTGCTTCCAGCGCCCCCGGATCCGCCCCCGCTCGATGAACACCGCGCCGCCGGGCAGCCCGATCCCGCCCATGATCACGAAGAGCACGGGGAGGACGATGCTGAGCAGGGCGTGCGTGTAGGCGAGAGGATTGAGGCTCAAGTAGCCCTTGGCTCCCACCGTGATGTCGCCTGAGTGCAACGCGGTACGAGCGTGCGCGTACTCGTGGAGGCACAGCGAGACGATCCACGCCGCCGTCACGAACAGGAACACGGCCACGCCGGGTTGCTCGGCGAACCCGGTCCAGGTCGCCCATCCAGTGACCGCCGTCACGGCGAGGATCCCGACGAACACGGGACTGATCCGCCGCTCGCTGTGGCGGGTGGTGACGGTGGTCATGGGGCTCCCTGGACTCTCGGACACGCGGTGGGACGGCCCGACAGTACTGGGCGCAGGTGAAAAACGTCTCGCGCGGGTGGTCGGTTCCGGAGAGGGTGGGTGCATGGGGCTCTGGCACGTGTACTACGAGGACTGGCAGATGGAGTGCTGCGGTACGCCGTTCTCGGTGGGGGACGAGGTGAGCTGGCCCCTGCTGCTCCGGGACTCCGGCACCGCGCCGGGCGGCGGCCGGCACGACCGGCTCACGGAGATCACGGGATTCGTCGAGCACGTGGGCGGTGTGCGGATGGTGCGGGCGGAGACAGGCCTCCCGGTGGCCCTCGGGGCGGACCTCGCCGATGAGGCCCGGCGCCCGGAACCGGGGGGCCGGACCCGGTCGGTCGGGCTGCTGTGCGTGGAGCGGCACGGCGCGAAGTGGCCCGAGGCCCGCGGACACGTGCGGGCCGTACAGGTGCTGACCCGGATGTGGGCCGAGACGGCGCCGGGCTCGCGCTCCTACGAGCCGGTGCCGGGGGAGCACCGGCTGCGGACGGTGGACCGGTGCCCGAAGTGGTTCGGGGAGATCGAGGCGGAGCCGTCGGCAGACGGGCGGGGACGGCGCTCGCGCGCATCGAGGGTGGTGGTGACCCTGGACGTGCCGGGCACGGACTCCCCTCTCTCACCTCCGGCCGGCCGCGCCCGGCGCTGCCGAGGATCCTGATGCCGCGCCTGCTCCCGGCACCCCCTGAACGCCCGCCGCGCCGTCAACCGCCGTGACCCGCCCCCGCCTCCCGGAGACAATGAGCCCGTGCACTTCCGCATCCTCGGCACCACGCAGGCGCTCCGCACCGACGGGACGATCGTTTCGGTCGGTGGGGCGCGGTTGCGTGCGCTGCTGACCGTGCTCGCGTTGCGGGCGGGACGCACCGTGCCCACGGGGTCGCTCGTCGACGAGGTGTGGGGCGCGGACCCGCCCGCCGACGCGCCGGGCGCGCTGCAGGCACTGGTCGCGCGGTTGCGGCGGACGCTCGGGGCGGACGCCGTGGCCTCCGCGGCGGGCGGGTACCGGCTCACGGCCGCGCCCGACGACGTCGACCTGCACCGGTTCGACCGGCTGGCCGGCGAGGGGCTGCGGGCGCTGGCCGACGGCGATCCCGCCAAGGCCGCCGTGGTCCTCGACGACGCCCTCGCCCTGTGGCACGGCCCGGCCCTCGCCGACCTGCCCGACCGCACCGCCGAGGCGGCCCGCTGGGACATCCGCCGCCTGGACGTGCTGCGCGCCCGCCACACCGCCGCCCTCGCCCTCGGCCGGGCCGAGCAGTCCCTGCCGGAACTGACCGCGCTGTGCGACGGCCACCCCCTGGACGAGCCCCTCCAGGCCCTGCGCCTGCGTGCCCTGCGGGAGGTCGGCCGCACGGCGGAGGCACTGGACGCCTACGAGGACGTACGGCGTCTGCTCGCCGACCGTCTCGGAGCCGACCCGGGAGCGGAACTGCGAGCCCTCCACGTGGAGTTGCTCCGCCTGGGAGACCCGCTCTTACCCGCACCCGCCGCCGAGGGGCCGGGCCGGTCCGCCGGGAACCTCCGGGCACGCCTCACCTCCTTCATCGGCCGGGAGACCGACATCGAGACCATCCGCGGGGACCTCGCCGCGGCCCGGCTGGTGACCCTGCTCGGGCCCGGCGGCGCCGGGAAGACCCGGCTGTCGCAGGAGGCCGCGGAGACCGTGCGCGAGGCCATGCCCGGCGGCGTGTGGCTGGCCGAACTCGCCCCCGTCGACGACCCGGACGCCGTACCTGAGGCCGTACTCACCGCCGTCGGCGCCCGCGAGACCGTGCTGTACGGCGCCGGCTCCGAGGGCATCAGGGCCGCCGTCGCCGACCGGCTCGACGACCCCGTCGAGCGGCTTGCCGAGCACTGCTCCCGGCCCCGCATGCTGCTCATCCTCGACAACTGCGAGCACGTCGCCGACGCCGCCGCCCGGCTCACCGAGGAACTGCTGGCGCGCTGCCCGGACCTCACCGTCCTGGCCACCAGCCGCGAACCCCTCGGCGTGCGCGGGGAGTTGCTGCGCCCCGTGGAGCCGCTGCCCGAGCCGGTCGCGCTGCGGCTGCTTGCCGACCGGGGCGCGGCGGCCCGGCCCGGCTTCCGGATCGGGGACGATCCCGAGGCGTGCGCCGAGATCTGCCGGCGCCTCGACGGCCTGCCGCTGGCCATCGAACTCGCCGCCGCCCGGCTGAGGATGCTCACCCCACGCCAGATCGCCGACCGGCTCGACGACCGCTTCCGCCTCCTCACCTCCGGCAGCCGCACCGTCCTGCCCCGCCAGCAGACCCTCAGAGCCGTCGTCGACTGGTCCTGGGATCTGCTCGACGAGGACGAACGGGACGTGCTGCGGCGGCTGTCGGTGTTCGCCGGCGGCTGTGACCTGCCCTCCGCCGAGGCCGTGTGCGGACCGGCCGCCCTGGAGGCGCTCGGCTCCCTCGTCGACCGCTCCCTGGTCGTCGCCGCCCCGCCCGGCGGGCCCGCCGACGGGGAGATGCGCTACCGGCTGCTGGAGACCGTCGCCGAATACGCCGCCGAACGGCTGGACGAGGCCGGGCAGCGCGCCGACGCCGAGCGCGCCCACCTGACGTACTTCCGTGAACTCGCCCGCACCACCGACCCGCTGCTGCGCGGTCCCGGCCAGCTCGCCGCCATCCACCGGCTGGAGCGGGAGTACGAGAACCTGCGCACAGCCCTGCGCCACGCCGTCGCCCTGCGGGACGAGCAGGAGGCGCTCTGCCTGGCGCTGTCCCTCGTCTGGTACTGGCAGATGCGCGACCTGCGCATCGAGGCCCGCAACTGGTGCAACGAGGTCATGGCGCTCGGTCCCGACCCCTTCACCGAGCCGGTCCGTCCGGCCACCGCGGTGTGGAAGCGCTGCACCGACGCCCAGCCCCCGATGACCGGCGAAGTCCTGTGGGAGGCCCGGCGCGGGGTCCACCTGGCCCATCTGGCCTGCATGGACACCGAACTGGACGCCTGGCAGACCCCGCGGTCCCAGGAGAAGCTGCGCGCCATCGCCCGTACCTATGAGCCCGGCCTGCCGCAGAACTGCCGCCTTCCCGGCCTGCTCTGGTCCTTCGCCGTGATGCTCACCGGCGACATGGACCGATTGCGCGTCATCATGGACGCCTCCGTAGAGACCTGTCGCCGGACACCCGGCTTCGACTGGGAGCTGGCCTCCGGCCTCCAGATCCGGGCCAACTTCACCGCCAACCGCACCGACTGGGCGGGCGACGCCGCGCGGGACGCCGACGAGTCGCTGGAGATCTACCGGCGCCTCGGCGACGCCTGGGGCACCGCCGAGGCCCTCTCCGCCCGCGCCGAGGCCCACGAACGCAGAGGCGACTGGGCCCTGGCCGCCGCCGACTACGAGGCGGCCATCGGCCACGCCGAGCACCTCGGCGCCCGCGCCCAGGCAGCCGTCCTCGCCGCCCGCCTCGGCAGCGCCCTGCTGGAGGCCGGCGACGGCGAGCGCGGTGAGCGGCTGCTGCGGGAGGTGATCGCCCAGCGTGAGGACTCGCACAGCGAGGCCATGCCCGCCGCCCGTCTGTTCCTGGCCGGCCGGCTCGGCCTGACGGGCCGCGTCGCCGAGGCCCGCGAGCAACTGCACCGACTGCGGCGGGATTTCCGTATCGCCCACTTCGTCATCTTCGACGCGTTCATCCTCGGCGTGGAGGCTTGGCTGGACGCCGAGGAAGAACGCTACGACGACTGTCTGGACCGGACCCGCAGGGCGCTGGAGCGTGCCGCCGACCCGCTGTCGGCCGCCATCGCACCGCAGCTGCGCGCGGTGTACCTGACCATCGGGGCCGGAGCCCTGGCGGGCCTCGACGGGGGGCACCGCGCAGCGGACGCGGCCCGCTGCCTCGGCGCCGCCGACGCCTTGCTGCCGCCGGACCATGTGGCCCCGCGGCAGGAGCGCGAGGCCCGCGAGCGGGCGGAACGACGCGCGCGTGCGGTCCTCGGCGACCCGGCGTACGAGGCCGCGTACGCCGAGGGCGGCGGCCTCTCCCTGGAGGAGGCCGCAGCCCTCGTCTGACGCGACCGGGCGCGTTCGGTCAGCTCTTGGTCCGGAACTTGTGGATGGCGACGGGCGCCATCACAGCCGTGATCGCCACGGACCAGCCGAGCGTCAACCACAGGTCTTGGGCGACCGGCCCGCCCACCATCAGACCGCGCGAGGCGTCGGCGAGCGTGGACAGCGGGTTGTAGTCGGTGAAGGCCTGGAGCCAGTCGGGCATCGACGTCGTCGGCGCGAAGATCGACGAACCGAACTGCAGCGGGAACAGCACCAGGAACCCCATCGCCTGCACGGACTGCGCGCTCTTCATGATCACGCCGAGGGTGAGGAACACCCACATGATCGACGAGGCGAAGGCCGTGGACAGGGCCACGGTCGCGAACAGCCCGGGCCAGTTGGTGATCTCGAACCCGACCGCGACGGCGACGATCATCAGCACGGCGGTCGCGAACAGCATCCGCAGCAGCTCCACCGAGATCTTCGCGAACAGCACCGAGCCGCGGCCGATGGGCAGGGACCGGAAGCGGTCCATGACACCGGAGTTGAAGTCCTGGCTGAAGCCGGTGCCGACGCCCTGGGAGAGCGTCATGCTCATCATCGCGATCATGCCGGGAATGACGTACTGCACGTACTGATCCTGCCCCCCGCCGAGCGCCTGCCCGATCGAGCCGCCGAACACGAACACGAACAGCAGGGTGAAGATGACCGGCATCAGCAGCGCGTCGGCCATCGACTCCGGGTCCTGGCGGATCCACAGCAGGTTGCGGCGGACCAGGGCACTGGTGTGCCGCAGGTGCCCGCGCAGGGTGATCCGGGCGTCGTCGGCCGGCGCGGGGGCGGAAACGGTGGCGGCACTCATACGGCGACCTCTTCGCGGTCCTCGGTGGGAACGGTGTCCTGCGGCGCACTGGCGCGGTGGCCGGTGAGGGACAGGAACACCTCGTCCAGGCTGGGCAGTTCGGTGGTGACGGCGGCGAGCGTGACGCCGCGGGCCGTGACGGCACCGACGACGGCGGTCAGCTGCTCGTCGCTGAGGATCGGTACGAGGAGGGTCCCGGAGTCGCTGTCCACGGTGGTGGTCGCGAGCCCGGTGATGCCGAGGTCGTCCAGGTGCGCGGCGAGCGGCCGCAGGTGCAGGGCGTCGGCCGGCCGGATCCGCAGGGTGCGCCCGCCGACCTTGGCCTTGAGTTCCTCGATGCCCCCGCCCGCGACGACCCTGCCCTTGTCCACGACCATCAGCTCGGAGGCGAGCTGCTCGGCTTCCTCCATGTACTGCGTGGTCAGCAGCACCGTCACGCCGTCGCCGACCATGGCCCTCACCTCCTGCCACACCTCGTTGCGGGTGCGCGGGTCGAGCCCGGTGGTCGGTTCGTCGAGGAAGAGGACGGCGGGCCGCCCGATCATCGAGGCGGCCAGGTCGAGCCGCCGCCGCATGCCGCCGGAGTAGGTGCTCGCGGGCCGCTTGGCGGCCTCGGTCAGCGAGAACCGCTCCAGCAGTGCGTCGGCACGCGCGCGTGCCTCCTTGCGGGGCAGGTCGAGCAGCCGCCCGATCATGTACAGGTTCTCCCAGCCGGGGAGCTTCTCGTCGACGGAGGCGTACTGCCCGGTGAGCCCGATCACCCGGCGCAGCTGCCGCGGCTGCCGCACGACGTCGTACCCGGCCACCGTGGCCTGCCCCGAGTCGGGCGCGAGCAGTGTGGACAGGATCCGGACGAGGGTCGTCTTCCCGGCCCCGTTCGGCCCGAGCACCCCCATCACGGTGCCCTCCCGCACCTCCAGGTCGACCCCGTCCAGAGCCTTGGTCTCCCCGTAGTGCTTCACCAGCCCCCGCACGGTCACAGCGGCGCCGCTGGTCTGCTTGTCGATTCGCGTCATGGGACCGACGTTCTCAAGGCCCACCGACAAATCACCGACAAGCTACCGACACCTCAACAACGACCACCGCGACCGTCAAACGACGACCACCGCAACCATCGAACGACCACCACCGCAACCATCAATTGAGGAACCACGACGGCGAGCAACCACCTCCGCGAGAGCGGCGCCGGTTTAGGCGCAAAAGGGGGACAGCCCGTCGACGGGGGACGATCGACGGGCTGTCCGTGGTACCGCTGTGGCTCTAGTGGACGGAGTGCTCCTCCTGCGGGAACGTTTCGCCGACGACCTCGTCCGCGAACGCCTTCACCGCGTCACCCATGACCTCACGCAGGTTGGCGTACTGCTTCACGAACTTCGGCATCCGCCCGCCGGTCAGACCCAGCATGTCCGTCCAGACCAGCACCTGCGCGTCGGTCTCGGCGCCCGCCCCGATGCCGACGGTCGGGATGTGCAGCACCCGCGTCACCTCGGCGGCCAGCTCCGCGGGGACCAGCTCCAGCACCACCGCGAACGCGCCCGCGTCCTGCACGGCCTTCGCGTCCCGCAGCAGCTGCTGGGCCGCCTCCTCGCCGCGCCCCTGCACGCGGTAGCCCATCGCGTTGACCGACTGGGGGGTCAGCCCGATGTGTGCCATGACCGGGATGCCGGACTCGACGAGCAGCCGGATCTGTTCGTGCGACCGCTCGCCCCCCTCCAGCTTCACGGCCTGCACGCCCGCCTCCTTCACCAGCCGGGTCGCCGAGCGCAGCGCCTGCACCGGACCCTCCTGGTAGGAGCCGAAGGGCAGGTCGCCGACGATCAGGGCGCGCGAGGTGCCCCGTACGACCGCCGCCGACAGCATCGTCATCTCGTCGAGGGTGACGGGCACGGTCGTCTCGTACCCGAGGTGGCAGTTGCCCGCCGAGTCGCCGACGAGCATCACCGGGATGCCGGCCTCGTCGAAGACGGACGCCGTCATCGCGTCGTACGCGGTGAGCATCGGCCACTTCTCGCCGCGCTCCTTGGCGGCGGTGATGTCGCGCACGGTGATACGGCGGGTGCCCTTGCCCCCGTACAGCGACCTGCCGCTGTCGGAGGACTTCGCCCGAGCACTCTGGGCAGCCGGAAGCTGCGTCATTACACGGCTCCTCACACGTCATCTCGAGGCGCCCTGACGGCGTCCCCGGACCACGTCCATGGTGGCACCTCGTGCCACCGAGGGCTAGGGGAGCCCCCCGTGAGTTCCGCCCCCGGCTCCGCAAGCGGTGCTGCGTAAGAGGCGGGTAAGATGTTTGCGATACGAGACGGTCTCGTATCGAAAAAGCCTTAGGCTCGACCGTATGACTACCTCTGCCGACCCGGCCGCCCCCACCGGCCCCCGCGTACCGGAAGCGGTGCACCGGCGCCGCTGGGCGATCCTCGGCGTGCTGATGCTGAGCCTGCTGATCGTCGTGCTCGACAACTCGATCCTGAACGTCGCCATCAAGACGATCTCCACCCCGGCCCCCACCGGCCTGGGCGCCACGCAGAGCGAACTGGAGTGGGCGATCAACGCCTACACCCTCGTCTTCGCGGGCCTGCTGTTCACCGCGGGGCTGCTCGGCGACCGGCTGGGACGCAAGAAGACGCTGCTCGGCGGCCTCGCCGTGTTCGGCATCGGCTCCGCGTTCGCCGCGTTCTCCGGCTCGCCGGGCGAGCTGATCACCTTCCGGGCCGTGATGGGACTGGGCGCCGCGTTCGTCATGCCCGCCACCCTCGCCGTCCTCATGAACGTCTTCGAGCGCGAGGAGCAGCCGAAGGCCATCGGCGTCTGGGCGGGCGGCGTCGGCCTCGCCGTCGCCATCGGCCCGATCACCGGCGGAGTGCTGCTGGAGCACTTCTGGTGGGGCTCGGTCTTCCTCGTCAACGTGCCGATCGTGCTGCTCGCGCTCGCGCTGATGCTCTGGCTGGTGCCCGACTCGCGCGACCCGCACCCCGGCCGGGTCGACCCCGTCGGCGTGGTGCTGTCCGTCGTCGGCCTGGTCCTGCTCGTCTACGGCATCATCGAGGGCGGCCAGCACGCCGACTTCACCGACGTCACCGTGCTGTCCACCATCGGAGCCGGTCTCGCCGTGCTCGTCGCGTTCGTCGTGTTCGAAAAGCGCAGCGACCACCCGTCGATCGACGTCACCTACTTCCGGAGCAAGGCCTTCTCGGCCGCCATCGCCGCCATCGCGCTGGTCTTCTTCGCGCTGATGGGCGTGACCTTCTTCTCCGTCTTCTACACGCAGAGCGTGCGCGGCTACTCGCCCCTGCAGACGGGCCTGCTGATGCTGCCGCTGGCCGCCGCCCAGCTGATCTTCGCGCCGCGCGCCCGGCTGGTCGTCGACCGCTTCGGCAACAAGGTCACGACCACGGCCGGTCTGCTCGTCATCGCCGCCATGCTGGCCGCCTTCGCCACCCTGGACGCGGACACCCCCATCTGGATCCTGGAAGTGATCTTCTTCCTGATGGGTGCCGGCATGGCGCACATCATGACGCCGGTCAGCGTCGTCATCATGCAGGCCCTGCCCCGCGAGAAGGCCGGCTCCGCCTCCGCGCTCAGCAACACCTTCCGGCAGGTCGGCGGCGCCCTCGGCGTCGCCGTCCTCGGGTCGGTGCTGTCCACGGCGTACCGCACGGGCATCGAGGACAAGCTCGGCGCGCTGCCCCCGGCCCTGCGCCACACCGCGGGGGAGTCCATCGAGGCCACCCTCGGTGTCGCGGCCGGGCTGGGTCCGCGGGGCGAGTCCCTGGTCGCCCCGGCCTACGCCGCGTTCCTGCACGCGATGCACGTCACCGCCCTGTGGGGTGCGGGCGTCGCCCTGGCCGGAGCGGTCGTCGTGGCGCTGTTCCTGCCGGGCAGGCCGCCGGCGCCCCGGAAGACGGAGGGAGAGCAGGAGTTGTCGCACACCAGGTCGTAGGCCTGCGGGAGAATTCACTCCCGCGCAGCACACTCCCGCGCAGCGGGAAACGGTCTCCACCCGGTCAGGAAAGGACGCAGCGACGTGAGCCTCGCCGAACGGCATCCCCCGCACGACGGCCCCGGGAGGGGCCGTCCCAGAAGCGAGGCCGTCGAGGGCGCCATCATCGAGGGCGTGATGAAGCTCCTGGAGGAGGGCGTGCCCCTGGCGGAGCTGTCCATCGAGCGCATCGCCCGCACCGCCGGGGTCGGCAAGGCCACCATCTACCGCCGCTGGCGCGGCAAGGAGGAACTCTTCGTCGATGTCGTGCGCACCGCCGAGCCGCCGGACCCGCCGCTCCCCGGCACCTCCCTGCGCGACGACCTCGTGGTCCTGCTGGAGCAGGTGCGCCGGCGCGGCCTGGCCAACCGCTCCTCGGCGATCCTGCACAGCGTCCAAGCCCAGATGAAGAGCAGTCCGAAGCTCTGGGCGGCGTACCACGCCACCGTCGTCGCCCCGCGCCGCCGGCTCGGCCTGGAGGTCCTGAGCCGCGGTCAGGAGAACGGCGAACTGCGCGCGGACCTCGATCTGGAACTGCTGAACGACCTGTTCGTCGGCCCGATGCTGGTGCGCGCCGTACTGAGTCCGGACGCCGAACTCCCCGACGACCTCGCCGAGCAGATAGTCGACACCCTGCTCGCAGGACTGCGCCCCGACAGCTCACCGCCCGTCAGTTCGACCTCCCACGAGTCCTAGTGTGCGCGTTTCGTCACAGAGGGCGCTTTCGGCGGGCGTGAGCGGAACTCGCCGCGGGGACTCGGACGTCATCGCCCCTGTACGGCCGTCGAGGACGACGGGAACGGAACGGATCATCCCCTAGGGTCGTAAGGACACGGGGGCGATGGTGTGCACGGCAGGCAGTGAGGCGACGGTATGGCGCAGCAGGCGTACATGACGGAGACGGACAACGGCGGCTCGGGGCCCGAGCACCGGGGAACCCGGCTTCGGCGCCTGTTCGACCGGCTGGCGGGTCCCTGGCGGGGCGATCCGCGGATCTGGCGCCGAGGGCTGATCCTGGCCGGGTGCGCGGTGCTGCTGACCCTGGTCATGGGGCTGCACTCCCGCATCCCGAACAGGATCGGCAACCTGGGCAGCCTCATCGAGACGTTTCTGCCCTGGCTGGGGATCCTCGTCGCCCTGCTGTTCGTCCTCGCCCTGGTCCGCCGGTCCGCGACCGCGCTGATCGCGGTGGTGCTGCCGTCCGCGGTCTGGCTGAACCTCTTCGGCGGCCAGCTCAGCGACAAGACCGCGACCGGCGGTGACCTCACCGTGGTCACCCACAACGTCAACGCGGACAACCCCGACCCCTTGGGCACCGCCCGTGACGTGGCCGCCTCCGGCGCCGACGTGCTGGCCCTGGAGGAACTGACGCCGGCCGCTGTCCCCACGTACGAGAAGGCGCTGGCGTCGACGTACCGCTACCACTCGGTGCAGGGCACGGTCGGGGTGTGGAGCAAGTACCCGCTGAGCGGCGTCCGGGACGTCGACCTCGACATGGGCTGGACCCGCGCGATGCGCGCCACCGTGACCGCCCCGGCCGGGCAGGTCGCGGTCTACGTCGCCCATCTGCCGTCGGTGCGCGTGAAGATGGAGGCCGGCTTCACGGCCCGGCAGCGGGACCGCAGCGCCGACTACCTCGGCGAGGCCATCGCCGACGAGCCGCTGAAGAACGTGGTCCTGCTCGGCGACCTGAACGGCACCATGAACGACCGGGCGCTCAACGCCGTCACCTCCCAGATGCGCTCCACGCAGGGCGCGGCCGGCAACGGGTTCGGTTTCAGCTGGCCCGCGTCGTTCCCGATGGCGCGCATCGACCAGATCATGGTCCGGGGCCTGACGCCGGAGAGCTCGTGGTCCCTCCCGCAGACGGGCAGCGACCATCTGCCGGTCGCCGCCCGTGTGAGGGTCGCCACAAGCGGCTCCTGAAAACCGCTGGTCAGGGCTCTTCCAGTCGATATCCGCAGCTAGGGCGTGACGCCGTGGAACAGTGCGCCTGCGAGACTTTGTTCCGTACTTGAACATACGCGTACGGATCTCCCAGCAAGTCTCGAAAGGCTCCTTCATGCCCCTGGCCCTGCTCGCCCTCGCCGTGGGCGCCTTCGGCATCGGTACGACCGAGTTCGTGATGATGGGGCTGCTGCCCGATGTCGCGGACGACCTGAACATCTCGATACCCGGCGCCGGCCACCTGGTGTCGGCGTACGCGCTGGGCGTCGTCATCGGCGCCCCGCTGCTGGCCGCCGTCACCGCGAAGATGTCCCGCCGCACGGTCCTGATCGGCCTGATGGGACTGTTCGTGGTGGGCAACGCCCTGTCGGCCCTCGCGCCCGACAACGGCTGGCTGCTGGCCGCCCGCTTCCTGAGCGGCCTGCCGCACGGTGCCTTCTTCGGCGTGGGCGCCGTCGTCGCGACGAACATGGTCGCCCCCGAGCGCAAAGCGCGCTCGGTCTCGCTGATGTTCCTCGGCCTGACGGTCGCGAACGTCGCGGGCGTGCCGGTCGCGACCCTCATGGGCCAGCACCTCGGCTGGCGGGCGACCTTCCTCGGCGTCAGCGCCATCGGCGTGGCGGCGATCGCCGCGCTCGCATTCCTCATCCCGCACGACCACGAGCACACCACCGCCCAGGGCCTGCGCGGCGAACTCGCCGCCCTGCGCTCCCTGCCGGTCTGGCTGTCGCTCGGCACCACCGTGGCGGGCTTCGGTGCCCTCTTCGCGGCCTACAGCTACATCACGCCGATGCTCACGGACGCCGCCGGTTACGCCGGCGCCAGCGTCACCCTGCTGCTGGCGCTGTTCGGCGTCGGCGCGACCGCCGGCAACCTGCTGGGCGGCCGCCTGGCCGACCACTCCCTGCGGGGCACCCTGTTCGGCGGCCTCACCTCATTGGTGGCGGTCCTGGCGCTGTTCCCGCTGCTGATGCGCACGGAGCTCACGGCCGCCGTGGCCGTGACCCTGCTCGGCATGGCGGCCTTCGCCACCGGCTCCCCGCTGCAGCTCATGGTCATGGAGAAGGCCTCCTCGGCCCCGTCCCTGGCCTCCTCGGCCAACCAGGCCGCCTTCAACCTGGCCAACGCGGGCGGCGCCTGGATCGGCGGCCTCGCCCTGGCCGCGGGCTTCGGCGTCACCTCCCCGGCCACGGCCGGCGTCGCCCTGGCCGTCCTCGGTCTGGCCGTGGCGTCGCTGGCCTACGCGGTGGACCGCCGCCGGGCGCCGGTCGCCGGACGCGAGCGGATCGTGGCGAGCCATGTCCCGCAGGAGGCGCAAGCGGCACACCACTGACGGTTTTCGGTGCGCGGCGGCCCGTGGGACGAGGTCCCGCGGGCCGCCGTCGCGTCTACCGGGTCGCCCGGCGCCGCGCCGCGACGATCGCCGAACTGGTGGGCGTGGTGAGGACTTCGGCCGCGTCCAGGTCCGGATGGGTCAGGTAGAACAGGCGCAGCTCGTCCACCTCACCCTCGAACCGGGGCGGCCACTGGGCCGACGGAGTGAAGTCGTCCAGGACGAGGATCCCGCCGGGGGCCAGCAGATCGACGACCCTGCGGGGATCGTCCCGCTTGCCTCCGCCGTCGCAGAAGAAGACGTCGAACGGGGCGTGCGGTTCGAGCAGCCGCCAGTCGCCGGTGAGGACGCTGACGCGGCTGTCGTCCGCGAAGACACCGGCCGCACGACGGGCCAGCTCCTCCTCCCGCTCCACGGTGACGAGCCGCGCCCCCTCCCCGAGGCCGCTGTGCAACCAGGCCGTCCCCACACCCGACCCGGTGCCGCTCTCGGCGACGACCCCGCCGGGCTTCGAAGCGGCGGCCGTCCTCAGCAGCCTGCCCACCTCACGGATGCAGCTCTTCTCGAACCCCGCCTCGACGGCGAGACGTTCGGCGGCTTCGACACGGGACGGAACAGCACGCACTGCCATGGTCGGCCCCCCTTCGTGGTGGGTCCGACGCTACCTGACCGCCTGTCAGGGCACGGACCGGTCGGTCGCGGGTGACGCCGACGGCACCAGGCGCCGCCACCCGGCCGAAGCGGTGACGCACGCGGGAGGCGGCCCGTGCGGCCGGCCGCTACTGCGGCTGCGACGCGATCTGGATCAGGTTGCCGCAGGTGTCGTCGAAGACGGCCGTGGTGACGGGGCCCATCTCCAAGGGCTCCTGGAGGAAGCGGACACCGAGGCCGCTCAGGCGCTCGTGCTCGGCCCGCACGTCGGCCACGGCGAACTGGGCGAGCGGGATGCCGTCGCCGACGAGTGCGTCGCGGTAGGTCTTGACGGCCGGGTGGCCGGCGGGCTCCAGGAGCAGCTCCGTGCCGCCGGGTTCCTCGGGAGAGACGACGGTCAGCCATCGGTCCTTCTCGCCCACCGGGACGTCGTGCTTCTTCACGAAGCCGAGGACCTCGGTGTAGAAGCGGAGGGCCTTGGCCTGGTCGTCCACGAAGATGCTGGTGAGTCGGATTCTCATGGGGTGTTCTCCTCGGGTCCGGGTGCCTCGCGGCCGAGCCATCGCTCGGTGATGTGGCGCAGCGGGGCCGTGTTCAGGGCGTGGAACTTGTAGCGGCCCTCCCGCCTGGTCTCGACGAGCCCGGCGGCCTCCAGCACGGCGAGGTGCTGGGAGACCGCCTGGCGCGAGATGCCGAGCCTGTGCCGCATGCTCAGCCGCGAGCAGATCTCGAACAGTGTCTGCCCGGACCGCTCCGCGAGCTCGTCGAGGATGGTGCGACGCGTGGGGTCGGCCAGGGCTTTGAAGAGGTCGTCGGCCACGACCTCACCATAGGCAAGTGTTCACTTGCCTATCAAGTTCTCGCTGCCGGCCCGACCCGTCAGCCCGGCCCGTCAGAGCGACTCCCGCCACCCGTTCGTGATCGGCAGCCGCCGGTCCTTCCCGAACCCCTTCGCCGAGATCTTCGTGCCCGGCGGGTACTGCCGCCGCTTGTACTCCGCCGTGTCGACCATCCGCAGCGTCTTCGCGACCAGCGCCGGGTCGTACCCGGCCGCCACGATCTCGTCCGCGCCCCGGTCCCGGTCGACGTACAGCTCGAGGATGGCGTCCAGCACCGGGTAGTCGGGCAGCGAGTCCGTGTCCACCTGGCCCGGGCGCAGCTCCGCGCTCGGCGGCTTGGTGAGGGAGTTCTCCGGGATCGGCGGCGTCTGGCCGCGTTCCCGGGCGGCCCGGTTGCGCCACTCCGAGAGACGGAAGACCGACGTCTTGTAGACGTCCTTGATGGGGCCGTACGCCCCGACCGAGTCGCCGTAGAGCGTCGAGTAGCCGACCGCCAGCTCCGACTTGTTGCCCGGGGCGAGAACGATGTGGCCCTCCTGGTTGGACAGCGCCATGAGCAGCGTGCCGCGCAGACGCGACTGGAGGTTCTCCTCCGCCAGGCCCGTCAGGCCCAGCGACCCCATGTACGCGTCGAACATCGGCTCGATCGCGACCGTGCGGTAGTTCAGGCCCGTGCGGCGGGCCAGTTCGGCCGCGTCGTCCTTGGAGTGGTCCGAGGAGTACTTCGACGGCATCGACACGCCGTACACGTTCTGCGGGCCCACCGCGTCGCACGCGATCGCCGCCACCAGCGACGAGTCGATACCGCCCGACAGGCCGATCAGGACCGACGTGAAGCCGTTCTTCGCGACGTACGCCCGCAGGCCCACGACGAGCGCCGAGTAGACCTCCTCGTCGTCGTCCAGGCGCTCCGCGTAGCCGCCCGTGAGTTCGGGCTCGTAGGGGGGCAGCGGTTCCTCGGAGAGCACCACGCGGTCGATGCGCAGGCCGTCGTCGACCACGCCCGTCGGGGCGTCGGCCGACGCCGCAGGCAGATCCAGGTCCAGGACCACGCAGCCCTCGGCGAACTGCGGCGCCCGGGCCACGACCGCGCCGTCCTTGTCGACCACGATCGAGTCGCCGTCGAACACCAGCTCGTCCTGGCCGCCGATCATGGCCAAGTACGCCGTGGTGCAGCCGGCCTCCTGGGCCCGCTTGCGGACCAGCTCCAGGCGCGTGTCGTCCTTGTCGCGCTCGTAGGGGGAGGCGTTGATCGAGACCAGCAGGCCCGCCCGCGCCGAACGGGCGGCGGGGACACGGCCGCCGTCCTGCCAGAGGTCCTCGCAGATGGCCAGGGCGACATCCACGCCGTGCACCCGCACGATCGGCATGCTGTCGCCGGGCACGAAGTAGCGGAACTCGTCGAAGACGCCGTAGTTGGGCAGGTGGTGCTTGGCGTAGTTCAGGACCACCTCACCGCCGTACAGCACCGCGGCCGCGTTCTGCGGCGCGCCGGCCGGCTGGCCGTACTTGGGCTGGGCGGTCGCACTGCGGTCGAGGTAGCCGACGATCACCGGCAGCTCTCCGAAGCCCTCCTCGGCCAGGCGCGCGGCGAGCGTGCGCAGCGCCGCGCGTGAGGCCTCCACGAAGGACGACCTGAGCGCCAGGTCCTCGACGGGATACCCGGTCAGCACCATCTCCGGGAACGCCACGAGATGCGCTCCCTGCTCTGCGGAGTGCCGGGTCCAGCGGACGATCGACTCGGAGTTGCCGGCGAGGTCGCCCACGCGGGCGTCGATCTGGTTCAGGGCGAGACGTAGTTGAGGCACGCCGCCCAGTGTAATCGTCAGAGCGACACAATGGGGTGGTGTGGGTCACCCCACACCACCCCGGTCCCCGTGCGGAGGTCAGTGCCGCCGGTACGACTCGACGTAGCCGCCCGCGGGCGAGCCCACGCCGGTGACGTCGTCGTAGCCCTTCACGGCCGTGAGGGAGCTGTCCTTGCCGAGACTGCGCACGGACGTGGCCAGACCGCCGGTGGCGTCGTGGCCGTTCACGTAGTCGACCCGGGCCACGGCGAGGCCGGAGCCCGTCGGGTCGTCGGTGACGTCGTGGTAGACCTTCGAGCCGGACCGTGCGTAGATCGCCGGGTTGGCGAAGCCGATCGCCTTGCCGCCGCGGGCCTCCTGGGCCAGGGCCTGGACGGCCGCGATGGTCGGCGCGGCGAGCGAGGTCCCGCCGATGCGGTACTCGCTGTAGGCCTGCTTCCCGCCGTCGGGGAGGGTCTGCGTCTGCCCCACGAGGAAGCCGGTGTTGGGGTCGGCGATCGCCGCGATGTCCGGGACGACCCGGTTGCCGTCCGCGCTGTCGGCCTTCGCCGGCGCGTCCGGCACGACACCCTTCTGGTAGAAGGGCTCGGCGATCGTCAGCCGGCCCGTCTTCCACGCCGCGTCGCCGTGGCGCTTGGCGTAGGTGCCGGCGTCGTAGGCGATCGTCGGGGAGGCGTACGCGTCCGTGATCGCGACCCGGACGCCCTTGCCGGTGCGCCTGCCCGCGCCGTACGCGGCCCGCAACTGCTTGCCCGTGTACCCCTTCACGGCGTACGGGATCTTCTTGCCGTACGCGTCCGGGAGCGTGCTCGCGGTGTTCGAGCCGTAGTACGAGGAGAACGGCCCGGCGTTGCGGAACACGGTGTCGGGCGGCGGCAGTCGATCGTCGTGCGTGACCATGTGCGGCGCGTTGTCCAGCCCGGTCACGGTCAGGACGGCGCCGGCCAGGCGCTGCGGCACGGAGGCGGCGCTCGCCGGGGCGCGGTAGATCTTCGAGCCCTTGGCGAAGTTGTGCAGCCGGGTGCCGAACGCCTTCTCGGCGGCGGCCACGTCACCGGTGACGGACACGTAGTGCCGCGTGACGCCGGTGACCTTCAGACCGGCCACCGTCAGCCAGGACTTCACGGCCGTCACCTGGGCCGCGGTGGCGCCGAAGCGGGCCTGCGCCTTCCCGGCCGACAGGTACTCGCCGTACGAGGCCGAGCCCGGGTCGGAGACCGCCTTCGCGTAGGCGGCGAGGCCGGCGGCGTCCTTGCCGGCGAGGTAGACCCGGGCCGAGACCCGGCCGCCGTCGGAGGTGGCGCCCTTGTCCGCCTTGGCCGTGGCCCATGCGGGCCGGGTCCCGGCCAGCAGGGCGCGGACCGGATGGTCGGCGGCCTGTGCCGCGGGTATGCCGAGCGCCAGCGCACCGGCGAGCATCGGCAGTGTCGCTGCCATGCTCACCCCGGCGCGCACCATGGCGCGGTTGGATCTCATGGAACCCCCTGTGCGGTTCGTCGGGAGTGGATCACTCGACGGACGCCACTCTCGCGATGAACCGTTCATGCCAGGGAATGGTCCAGCCCAAGAAGCGCTCCACGGAGGCCAAGAAAAGCCCAAGAGGCCGCGGTCAAGGGCGATTCGAGGCCTACGCGCAGGCCGCCGCTAGGAACGCGGGGCCGCGCCCCGCTCCTTGAGCATGTCCGCCATCAGGGAGATCTCCGACTCCTGCGCCTCCACCATGCCCCGGGCGAGCCGCTTCTCCACCCCCACCGCGCACCGGTCCACGCACCCCTCGGCCATGTGGACGCCGCCCTGGTGATGGTCCGTCATCAACTGGAGGTAGAAGACCTCCGCCCGCTTCCCGCTGAGCTCGCCGAGCTTCTTCATCTCCGAGTTGGTCGCCATGCCCGGCATCAGCGCCCCGTCCTCGCCGGAGGCCATGCCGCCCATGTCCATCCAGGTCATGGGCGGTTGGGAGGACACCTTGGGCAGACCCCACAGATCGAGCCAGCCCAGCATCATGCCGCGCTGGTTGGCCTGCGTCTGCGCGATGTCGTACGCGAGGCGCCGGACCTCCTCGTCCTCGGTGCGGTCGCGCACGATGTACGACATCTCCACGGCCTGCTGGTGGTGCACCGCCATGTCCCGGGCGAACCCGGCGTCCGCGGACGCGGCGGAGGGGGGCACGCCGCCGCCGTCGTCCCCGGCGACCGCGTAGGTGATCGCGCCGGCCGCGACGAGCGCCGCCGCCGCGGCCCCGGCGATCAGACCGACGTGCCTCACTTGGACAGCCCGTTCGTGCAGGCGGCCCCCGGCTCGGGAGTCTGCTCGCCCTGGACGAACTTCTCGAAGAACGCGTCCACGTTCGGGTCGCTCGCACCCGTCACCGTGCGCTGGTGGCCCCACGCCGAGAGCATGATCGGGTCCTTCTGGTCGTCCAACGGGCTCATCAGCGTGTACGGCGTCTTCTTCACCTTCGCCGCGAGCGCGTCGATGTCGGCCTTCTTCGCGTCGGCGTTGTACGTCACCCACACCGCGCCGTGCTCCAGTGAGTGCACGGCGTTGGTGTTGTTCAGCGGCTCGGTGTAGACGTCGCCGTTGCAGTTCATCCAGACCGGGTCGTGGTCACCGCCGACCGGCGGCTCGGAGGCGTACTTCACGGCCTTGGTGACGTGGTTGCGGGCCAGCTTCCCCTCCCAGGTCCTCACGCCGTCCTTGCCCGTCACGAACCTGCCCTTGCCCGAGGAGTCGCTCGCCACGGCGCCGCTGCCCTTGCCGTCGTCCTGGGACCGCACGAGCACGACGCCGCCGACGACGAGACCGGTGACGACCACGACGCAGGCCGCGATGGTGAGGATCCGGTTGCGGCGCTCGCGGGACTGCTCGGCGCGCCGCATCTCCTCTATGCGCGCCTTGCGGTCCGTGCGGGTCTTGTTGGCGGAGCCCATGAGGTGTCCTTCGTGGGAAAAGTGACGGTCGGGTCGGCTGATCGTAATGCGGGAGACGCGGCGCCTCGTAGAGCGGCCGCGGGAATGGGCCGAATCGATACGGCACCGACAGCGGCACGACAGGTTCACCGCCCCCGGCCCCGCACTCCCACCGGATCCGTTGAACCACGGATTCCGACTACCTAAGAGGCGGCGCAGATAGGCGGCGTGGGAAGTCCCTGGCGACAAGGCGGGCACAGATCCTGGTGA